>CAWFVS010000069.1:0-97407 GCA_963819255.1 uncultured Alphaproteobacteria bacterium | reverse complement strand
CCGGGACCTGCGCCTCGCGCCGCATCGTCGGCGCGCTGAAGCGAACAGAACGAGCGCGGCGTCACGATCACGATCTCGACCCCCGAGGGAGAGCGCAAGGCCAGGGCGGCCTACGTGGTCGCCTGCGATGGGGGAACGAGCGGCGTCCGGGAACGGCTCGGCGTCAAGCTTAAGGGCTCGACCTACGCGGAGCGCTGGCTGGTCGTCGACGCCGTCGTTAAGAACCACAACGTCAAGGGAATCACCTTCACCTGCGATCCGCGCCGTCCAACCGTCGAGCTCCCGGCGGTCGGCGACCGGGTCCGCTGGGAGTTCATGCAGCTGCCGGGCGAGAGCGAGGTTGAGCTCAAGAACGAGGCCGCCGTCCGCGCGCTCATCAAGCGCAAAGGCCGGGATCGACGCCTTCGAGATCGAGCGCAAGGCCGTCTATACCTTCCATGCCCGCGTCGCCGATCGTTGGCGCGTGGGCCGCGTGTTCCTGGCGGGCGACGCCGCCCATCTGATGCCGCTGTTCGCCGGGCAGGGAATGAACGGGGGCATGAAGGATGCGGTCAATCTGTCGTGGAAAGCTCGCCGCGGTCCTCGGGGGACAGGCCTCGGAGGACATTCTCGACACCTATGAGATCGAGCGCGCGCCGGTCGTGACCAAGATGGTCGAGCTGTCGCGGCGCCTCGGCTCGGTCATCATGCCGACGAGCAGAGTTGTGGCCGCCGCACGCGACACGATCTTCGCCTGCCTCAACCTTTCGGGCCGCTTCCGCGCCTTCATCGACCGCGGCGGGATCATGCCGCCGCCCGCGATCCATCGCAGCGCCTTGACCGCGAGCGGGAGAGACGAGCGTCGGCGCTCCCGGAATATGAAACCGCTTCGCCAAGGGCGCCTCAAGAGAGGGCGAGGTCGCGGCGACTGCTTTCTCCTGTTTCATGTGGCCTTTCCACGAACGGACGCGATCACAAATTTACGATGGCTACGGCCCAAAAACCACACAGGCCATCAAGATGGATCGCGGTTGACTGTCGCTCCCTATGAAATCGCTTGGCAGCCAACCAGCGCCTGCGGCGCGCCACTATGGATGAAGATGGTGGCGGCGCGGCGCCAGCGCCCGTGCGGCTATTTTCATCGCAGTCGCAGTGCGCCCGAATTGATGGCCGCCGCCCCTGCGGCGCCCGCCTTCACAGGACAACGCACGCTCCTGGCGCACTTCCCCCGTCGAGCCTATGACGGCTTCCCTGCGCATTCCTTCCGTACCCGGGCCGAGCCCCGCGCCGGCTGCGACAGCAGCAGATTTTTCGCGCGGGCCGGCGCGCGTTCGGCCTGTTCGCGGATGAGGCGTTGTGGAACCCAAAGCGCCCTTAAACTTCTTGCAGGCTGCCTTTTCCGGCCTCCCGCCGTTCTTCCTGGTGGGGATCACGACAGCGGATGCGAGGCACGGAATAAGTCGGCGTCGCGCTCCATCACGAGCGCTATAAGTCACCCCCCTCAAAAACGATCCTTTTTGAGAGACGGGCGACCGGACGCCGGCAACGCCCTCGAAACCCGCGAAATCGTCTCTCAAAAGTCTCTCTTGATTCCTGTCTCTCAAAAGCTCATTATCCAGACGAGTTGTGAGAGATTGAGCAATGGCGACAAAGCCGACCAAGGCCAGGCGGGCCGCGCCCCGAAAAATGCGGAAGCCGGCCCCGAGCGGCAAGCCGAAGCACCACGCATGGACGCGACAGGAGGGCGAGATTCACGGGCCGGGGTACAAGATCGGCTACGCCCGTGTTTCGACCCTCGACCAGAATTTTGGTTTGCAACAGGACGCGCTCAAAGAGGCGGGGTGCGAGAAGATTTTCATCGAGCAGATGTCGGGCGCGGTCACCGATCGCCCTGCCCTACGCGAAGCGCTCGACTACGCCCGCAGCGGCGACACGCTGATTGTCTGGAAGCTCGACCGCTTGGCGCGATCCATGAAGCAGCTCATCGAGACGATCGAGAAGCTGCGCTTGCGCAACATCGGCTTTCGGAGCCTCACGGAGGCGATCGACACGACGACGGCGCAAGGCGTCCTGGTGTTTCACAGGCTCTGTCAGACCAAATGCTCGCGGCGCCTCCGACCGTGGTAGGCTTGGGTCATGAGCAATCCGTTCCGATATTTTAACAGCTCGCCGGAGGTCATCCGTCTTGTCGTGATGATGTACGTGAGATACCCGCTGTCGCTACGCAACGTCGAGGATCTCCTGGCCGAGCGCGGGATCGACATCAGCCATGAGACGGTCCGGTTTTGGTGGAACCGGTTTGGCCCGATGTTCGCCGCCGAGATCCGCAAGAAGCGGGTCGCGCACATGCACGGCTATCCTCAGTGGCGGTGGCATTTGGACGAGGTGTTTGTGAAGGTCAATGGAAAGCTCTGCTATCTCTGGCGCGCTGTCGACCATGAAGGCGAGGTCTTGGAATCGGTCGTCACTGCGAAGCGAGACAAGGCGGCAGCGGTGAAGTTTCTCAAGCGGATCATGAAGAAATACGGCCGACCGCGGAAGATCGTGACCGACGGGCTTCGCGCTTACTCTGCGGCGATGAGAGAGGTCGGCAACGCCGATCGCCAGGAGGTCGGCCGCGGGCTCAACAATCGCGCCGAGAATTCGCATCAGCCGTTTCGACGACGAGAACGGGCGATGCAGCGGTTTCGAAGTACCATGACGCTGCAGAAGTTCAGCTCAATTCACGCCCAGGTCCACAACCATTTCAATCATGAGCGCCATCTGATCACCCGCCAAGTCTACAAGCAGAGACGCTCTGCCACATTGGCCGAGTGGCGCGCCCTCGCGGCTTGAATGTCGCTTGAGGGTGGGCGTGTTGCGCCACGCGCTGACGACCTGCCGTTACTCTGACAAAGCCGCCTTTGGTATTGCGGAGGCAGAAATGAACGAAAAAAGCGAAGCCGACGACAAAGCCTACGCTCGTCTTGAGAAGGATTTGACGGCCGTGAAGAACGATATCGCCCATCTCTCCCAACAGGTTTGTGAAGCAGTGAACGCCCTCGGCGCGGTGGCGCAAAGCCAGGCGCGGCGTGGACTGAGGAACGCCCGCGCGAATGTTGAATCCATGAAATCCGACGCACCCGATCGAGCCGGCACGATCGCGAACGCCGCGCACGACGCCGCGTCTTCGGTCGGCGACACGCTGACGGACGTGATCGAGGAGCGGCCGATCGCCACCCTCGCTCTGGCGTTCGGGCTCGGCTTTCTGATCGGCGTCGCCTGGCGCCGGTAGTCTGGCGCAGATCGTCATGTCGAGGATGCGGAGGGGAAGGTTCTCGACGAAATGACGCTTGGCCAGCTTTTCGTCCAGCAAGTCCCCTGGCTGTCCGCGGTTCGAAGTCAGCATCGCCCGACAGCCGTTCTGAGTAGTTTCCGATCCTCCCCTTCACGATTCCGTCCGACTAGGTTCGCCCCTCGCTGGCAGCGAGCCGGGACCGCACGCCGCCGATGTTGAAGGAGGGCATGTCATGGACGCGAATTCCACGATCGTTTTCCAGTCGAGAAGCGCCGCAAGCCGAATGGCGGAAGCACCGCCGTCGGATGATTTCCGGGACGGCCTCATCGCCGAAATAAAGCATTTGCGGGCATTTGCGATTTCTCTCTCCGGGTCGGTATCGGCCGGCGACGACCTCGTGCAAGAAACGCTTCTGCGCGCATGGAGCAAATCAGATCAGTTTCGAGTCGGGACAAATCTGAGGGCTTGGTTGCTAAGGATCTTGCGGAACACCGCAAGCGCGCCCGCGAGGTGCAGGACGATGACGGCCTGAATGCGCGTCGTCTCACGGTCTCGGGCGACCAGGAAGGGCATCTCGATCTGCAGGACTTTCGCAAAGCATTGGCCAAGCTTCCGGCGGAGCAGCGGGAAGTCCTCATACTCGTGGGCGCGAGCGGTCATACATATGAAGAAGCGGCCGCAATCTGCGAGGTGGAGGTGGGAACGCTCAAGAGTCGCCTGAGCCGTGCTCGGTCGAAGCTGATCAAGCTTCTCGCCCTGTAGCATGCTGTCATCGCTACCCATCGGCACTCACGCCGGCCCGGCCACTCCAGCCGGCTCGAAGATCGTGATGACACGAGGGTTTCCACAGCGCAGTCACATCACCCGCGCGTGCAGGCCGGCCACAGGAGCGTTGCGACCGCTTCGAAGTTCCTTGGCGGGGTCGCGTGTTTTGTCCGGAGGGCTTGGCTGATGACTGCCACGGCAATGACATTCTACGTGAAAAGCGAGTTCGCGGATGGATCGCTCAATTGTATCCCTTGCTTTGAACCGCGTCAGGTCTTCGAGAACCTGGAGGATCAACGCAAATTGGGGCGCAAGGCATGGGTCGAGGATGCGGAGGGAAAGGTTCTCGACGAAATGACCTTCAAACCAAAAGAGCCTGGCTAAACGGTAAGACTGTGGACACAATGGCGCGACGGCCGGCCTCGGGTTTCCTTTCGCACAACTCTACGAGGACGAAGACGCACAGTCATCACCATTTGACGACCGTAATTATCCAGTGTCACCTCTACGGCCGCGATCCGCAACGTCCGCTTCACGTGTGCGCCGTGACAAGGCGGCGCTTTCCAGTGGGTGCGAGCCCCACCCGGCGAACGCTCCGGCCGGAAGCAACCGGAGCAGTCATGGAGGTGACGAAATGGCTGAAGCCTTCGGTGTAGCCGGTCACGTATAGGCCGAGCGGGCGCGTCGTTACCGGGGCGCGCTGCAATAAAGTGACGCATCAGGGTTCACCCGCGCCGTCATCGGATGATTTTCTGTCGCTCGGCTCGCTGACGATTGCGAGCGGCACAGCTTCCTCGGATGACCGACCTCGGCGAGCGGCCTCGCATTGTCACTGGTGCGGTCGCCGGCTCCCGGATCTGGTCCGCCATGGGTTCCTGGGCCGCCGCTTCCGTCGTCGAGTCCTCCTGCTGAGACACGACCGGACAGGACCCGAACATGGTGATTGCCTCTGACATCGAGGCCCAGATCCTGCGCTACCATCACGCTGAGAAATGGACGGTGGGCACCATCGCCCGTCAGTTGCATGTGCACCACAGCGTGGTGCGGCGCGTGCTGGCGCAAGCCGGTGTGGAAACGGAGCTACGGCTGAGCCACTAAGGCACCGCCAGACGAAAGGGGCGGAAACAGACATGCTCGCCCTAACGCCACCGCGCCACACCTCGACTTTACCGATTCGCGACATTCGATTGCTTGGAACGAATGTTGCGCACCGGGTCGAGCTGACGCGTTCGAAGCTTCTTTCAGGAACGGTCAGTCGTGGCGCAATCTACGCGTTCAGTCTAAGCCCGCTTTCTCGCGCTTCGCGCCCGTTCATATGGCCGATCCTGAAGGTCGGCAATGGGTCGATTTGACGCGTTCGCAGTTCGCTTCCGAAGCGGTCGGTCCTGGCGCAATCACACTGTACAAGAAACGGCAGAACTGGGGTTGATTGCGGCCGTCAACGACGCGGATGAGCACCAACGTGAGATTCGATCCATGAGCGTCAAGACGTCTCGTCCGATGTCGCCTCGACCCTAAGCGCCTCTCGCGCCGCCTTCGCGAAATCGAGATGGTCATAGAGATCGATATGCCCCACGTCGATGGAGGAGAACACCGAGTTCTTGATCGCCGCGCGAAGGCGAGCGCTGCACCGGTTCGGGACGATCGTGTCGCGCCTCGCCGCGATCAGGGCTGTAGGGACGAGCCGCAGACAACCTCGATAGTGGGCATGCGATTGCCGAGGAGCGAGCCGACAGGAGCCGACCAAAAGAGATCGCGGGCCACGGCCTTGCGCGAGTCGAAAGGCGTGACCAGAATCAAGTCTGAGAGAGGCCGATGCTTGGTTATATAGGCGGCGACCGCATCGACGAGGCTGAAGCCGACCGGAAGGATGGGCCCGCCGACACTCCTTCGCACCAGGCGATCGAATATTACGAGCGAGTCCGAGAAGTGCGCCCGCTCGCTCGGCCTGCGGCTGCTCCGCCATAGCCGCAGTAGTGGAAAGCGACGGCATTGCGGTGTGGAAAGAGCGCGTGCTTCGGCGTTCCGGGCGTTCCCGCCAAAGTCCAAAAGCGTCGGCCCGCCATTCGCCGGCGCTCCCTCAGACGGGATTTTGCACTCCAACGAGCCTTTCATCCTCGGGGATCTGGATCTCGAAGACGCTGGGTCGATGCGGGAAGTCGAACTCGAGCCTCTCCAGCGAGCGCGGTCGGAAAGAGAAGCCCAGTCTGCGCGAAATAGATCCCCGTTATGATGACGGCGTAGTGATTCCCTCGCCCACGGGGGTGCCCTGACCCAGTGCGCCGGCGCTGTCGGCGGCCGTGGCGCAAGGGGCCTCGGGACTGCCAGCGGGAAGCCAGATTACCGCTAGCAAAAACGCCGGAAGGATCATCGCTTGCGATCGGCTTTCGTCCCGGAAGCCTTTTGCTGTTTCCTTCATGAAGTGGAAGCGACTAAGGCTGGACCTATAGCTGTAGCTCCTCGCACATTTATCACTTCCACGGCACGCGGGATTGTGGTCACACCAAGCAGGTCGCCTAATTGTGCGAGGCAGACGCTCAGTCGGCCGGCAACCGCGCCGCGAAGAACGAGCGCCATCCGTAAGGCTATCTGCCCCCTTTGGGGCGTCGGCGATGGTCGGAGGGGCGTCGGCGATGGTCGGAGAGCGTGGTCGCCTTAGTTCGGTGCGGAGTCCGCGGCCCTGTGTCTTGCTCGCGGATGATCCGCTTGAGTTCGTCAATCGGGTCGACCTTCTCTGCCGACTGCCGCTTTGGCGTTGAGGGCTGGCCCGTGCCGCTGAAATCTGCCTCCAGCGCCAATGCGGGTCGCGGTATCGACGCGATCCGGCTTGCCGGTCTTCCCCAGGATCGCCTTGGCGAGCGAGCGCAGTGTGGATAGCAGATTTCGGCATCATTGCCCTCTCGCCTCATCGCTGCATAGTTGCAGACGATGTGCAACCTCTACAGCGTCACCAAGGGCCAATCGGCCATCCGCGATCTCTTCAGCGTGAGGCATGATCGCGCCGGCAATCTACCGCCTCTGCCGGCGATCTTTCCGATCAGATGGCCCCGATCATCCGATTCGCCCTCGACGGCGAGCGCGAACTCGTCATGGCGCGCTGGGGCATGCCGGGCCGCCGCAGTACGGCGGCCAGCCGGTAACCAATATCCGCAACGTGAAAAGCCCTCACTGGCGCGGATGGCTCGGCAAGAGAAACCGCTGCGTTGTCCCGGCGACGTCCTTTTGCGAATACGCGGACACAAAGCCGCGCAAAGACGCCCATCTGGTTCGCGCTCGGCAACGACCGGCCGCTCTTCGCGTTCGCCGGTTTATGGACGCCCTGGCGGGGCATGAGATGCCCCAAGAGTGCGCCCGTCGACGGTGAGCATGAACTCTTCGGCTTTCTGACGACAGAGGCCAACGCGATCGTCGCGCCGATCCATCCCAAGGCCATGCCGGTCATTCTGACGACGGCGGCCGAGGTCGACATGTGGCTCGAGGCGGAGGCGGCGGAAGCGCTCGCGCTGCAACGACCTCTGGCGGATGGCATGCTCACGATCGTGGCGAAGGGCGAGCGGGAGGACGGGCCCGCCGTCGCGGCCGTCTAGCCGCAGCTTAACGCTTGGTGACGTCGCCCCTGGTCGCGGAATGAACCTCGCGACCGTAGGCGTCGAGTACGCGCATGGTGACGGCGCGAGGCGGCCAATCTGCATCCACGACAAGCTTGATCGCCCCGAGGACGCTTTGGGCGCCGGCGCTCCATTCACGAATGATGTTGGCCGAGCTGTCGAGGAATTGGATTCGGTATTGCACGCTCAGTGATCCGATGTCGTCGCGTCGACATTGAACTGGCGGAGAGGGACCTCACAATTTCGTCGGGACAATGCTGTCAATGTAAAAGCTACAACCGGCCAACCGGCATCCAATTTTCAAGGACTGGTTGGGAGGAATATGCCATGGCTAAGGCCCCGAAGCCTCCGGCAAGTGAGCATCATCATCAGGCCGCCGCTCATCACCACGCTGCGGCCCATCATTACCATCAAGCCGCCCATCATCATGACCTCGGCGAGCACGAAGAGGCGAAGGAGCACGCCGCAGCCGCTCACGAACATAGCGAGCAGGGACACAAACACACTACGACTGCTCACGAGCATTCGAGCAAATGATTTTAGAGAGGAGGAGGGGCGAAGTCGTCCCCTTCCTCGCCCATCGACACTAGTCGGCGTCCGCCGCCATCCGCGCGGCGGGATCGAGTCCCACCTTGCGTCCAGTCCGCTTCGCGACAATCAGCGCAACGCGCCGCCAGTGCGCCCACGTCCGGCCGGCATGAGTTTTCCCGTCGGGCAGGATCACGTCACGCTCGCGCTTTTTTACTTTTACTGTTGTCGTTGCTTGGTTCGTACAAGCGACGTGGAGCACCGAGGGCGTTGAGCCCTAGGGCCGCCGTAGGGCCATAGTAGACCCAGGCGAAAGGCCAGTACCAACAAGAGTAGTGATAGAGGGTCACTCGCTGCCTTTCCGGATACGACCGCGGTGATAACCGTGGACCACCTGCGGCGCGGGGCAGACTGGGCTTCCCCATCACCGCAGGTCCTCGCCGGCGCATCGACCTATTGAAGATCGCGGAGTCGCCAGCCGAAGTCTTAGACAGTTCCGCGGAGACAGTTCCGCCTAGACGGTTGCGAAATACGGGACAGTGGCGCTCCTGGGCAACCCTCGGAATCTACTCACGCGACGGCCGCGCCTTTAGGATCACGTCACGCTCGCGCTGGCGGGCCTCCCCATAGGCCTCGCCGCCATGGTCGCGGATCAGGATCTTCAACAGTTGGAAAAACTAAAGGCTTTGATATCGGGTGCAAAAGCGCGCTGTGCCGCTGGCGTGGCACTACACTACCTAGTTTTGGTGTGGATTAGGCTTTTTTGATCTGACGCGAGCGGACTCGCCTATCTACAGGTCGTCCAGAGCATCTTCTGACTGAAGCTTTAGAAGTCTGTGGGGTCGTGAAGGCTGCCTTTGAAAATCGGTGCTAGCGTGCCGGACCTGTGTTCGCGGTAGGGACGCCCGTTTCCGAGCGCCCCCCGCACAGATCCGGACGAGCGGAATTCCCGCATCCGGCTCCTACCTCGGGTGATTGACGGCGAAACGAACGCTTGGCCAGGGATGAAGGATCTTCGGTTTTGGGAGAAACGCGTCGGCGATCTCCGCCATCCGCTCCCATAGCACCCACGCCCGTTGGCTGCGTCGGCACAGCTGCCGGCGCCAAAGGACGGTGACGTGATATCGAAATGCGGACAATGCCAAACCATTGGTTGGCACGGCGTGGTAGGCGAAATAGCCGCCGACGACTTGCGCCAGCCATTTTCCCGTCTCCGGGATTGGCCGATGCTTGCGCCGTCTCAGCGCCTCCTTGATTCTCGCGAGAGTCGTGCGCATGCGATCCCCGCGTGACTTCCTCCTGATGCGGAAATCGCCACGACGGGTCTTGTCGCAAATGAGCACGAAGCCGAGGAACTTGAAGGTTTCCGGCTTCGACCGTCCGCGCTTCTCGCAGTTCTGCGCCGCGAAGCGGCCGAACTCGATAAGGCGCGTCTTGTCCGGATGCAGCGACAGCGAGAACTCCTGCAACCTTTCGCGCATCGCGTCCCAGAAACGGCGGGCGTCATCTCGGCGCTGGAAGCCGACGACGATATCGTCGGCGTACCGCACCATGATCATGTCGCCCGTGGCCTCGCGCCGTCGCCAGCGCTTAGCCCAGAGATCGAAGACGTAGTGGAGATAGATGTTGGCGAGCAGCGGCGAAATCACCGAGCCCTGACCCGTCCCTTTCTCCTCGATCGTCACGACCCCGTCCTCGAGAACGCCGGCCCGCAGCCATTTCTGGACGAGCCGGAGGATGCGCTTGTCGCCGATCCGGTGTTCGAGGAAGCGGACAACCCATTGCTGGGAAACTTCCGTGAAGAACGACCGGATATCAGCGTCGAGTATGAAGTTCACCTTCTTGCTGCTGATTCCGACAATCAACGCGTCCAGCGCATCGTGCTGGCTGCGCTCCGGTCGGAAGCCATACGAGAACCCGAGGAAATCTTCCTCGTAGATCGCGCTCAGCACCTCAGCCGTCGCCCGCTGGACGATCTTGTCTTCCAACGCGGCGACCGCGAGCGGGCGTCGGCTGCCGTCTTCTTTCGGAATATAAGTCCGACGTGACGGCGACGCCCGATACGCTCCTCGTTCGACCCGCGCGTGCAAGTCCTCGATCCTGCGATCGAGGTCCCGTTCGTAGGTCTCCCATGTCATGCCGTCCACGCCGGACGCAGCGTCACGCTTGATCGCGTAAAACGCCGTTCTCAACAGGGCGGGGTCGATATGGTGGAAGAGCGAAGTGAACCTCTCCTTCTTCCTTCGCCTTGCGGCTTGCCGTACGCGTTCCAGTTCCTGTGACACGCTTTCCCGGTCCTGCGCCCGGCGCGTGCTTCGCTGATCCGCGTTCCCCTCGGTCTCCACCCTTGGCTGCACCGGCTCCGCGACGGATGGCTCCGCCTTGTTCGTCGGCTTCTCCCGGCGAACGCCAAAAGCGTTCGTCCGGATCGCTACTATGGCGGAGTCAGACTTCTCGGGCTCGTGCATCGCCGGTTACGGCTCCTCGCCTTTCCGACGCGGGCATGCGGTGTCCAGCCGCAAGCCAAACCCAAGACCTCCCGGTTCCCGTGCAAGGAGCTTCCGCACATGCCAGGTTCTTCGACCACGCCGGGCTGAGCGAGCGCTCGCAAATATCGCGCTCACCATGTCGCCTTCCGTGATTCTGACCACGTCGGCGCCCGGGACTATCAAGCTTTCGCGGCTCAATGGCTGGCCTGTACGCTCCCCTGCCGACGCTTCGCCGACACCCTCGCGGAGGCCGACGCACGGCTCGGGGCCGATGCGGATTGCTAAACCTTCACCGCAGTGGACTTGCACCACCTACTCCTTGCCGGTTTCTACCGGCGCACCAGAAGTCAAGACTTTCGCAACAATCGCCGAAGCCTTGAAAATCAAGGCGTCGCGCTGTGCAAAAGTTTGTTGCAAACCACCCTGCAGGCGTCGCGGCGGGCCGTGACTCTCCACATGACCGCCCTCAAGAGGATTTTCGGATAGGCATGACGACTTTTCTCATTGTTTTGCTGGCGGTTGTGCTCGCCTTCGGAGGGCTTGCCTCATTCTCCCTCGCCATGGCGAGGCGGATCGAGAAGGCCGTGCCGCCGCAGGGCGGCTTTCTCGACCTCGACGGCGAACGCCTCCATGTGCTCGACAAAGGCGTGGGGCGCCCCGTTGTCCTGATCCACGGCCTCAGCGGCCAGATGGGGAACTTCACCCATTCGCTCGTTGGCCACGCCATCTCCGTCATCGTCGTCCACCATGCCAAGAAGGGCGCCGGCCACGTCCGCGCGGGCCAAGCCTTGCGAGGCTCCTCCGAGTTCCATGCCTGGGGCAATTCCAACCTCTACCTCCGCCGCAACCGCGATCCCCGCGAAAACGGCGATATCACCCTGACCGTCGAGCACCGCGCCGCTCCGGCGATGCCCAGCGTGACACTCGAACTCGCGCAACGCGCCAACGCTCTCGCGCTCGAGGTCATCGAACCGCGAACCCGCCAGCGCCTTCATCGCACGCGTGACCGCGCCGACCGGCAAGTCGGTTTCGAATGCGAAGCCGAGCCTGTCGCCGGACCCTGGCATGAATTTCATAAGGCTCGCCATCGATGATAATATTGTGCAGGGCCCGGCTGGCGCGGCCTACGCGGCGCGGATTGTGAGCGAAGATCGCGGCTTTCGCCAGACCGGGCGAAGCACGAAAAGGCTGCGTGGAGAAGGCCTTGGAGCGGTGGGGCCTCCAGATCGGTGTTGCCATTTGGCAGTAAACGCGGTATTGTGCGCCACATGGGATAGGGCCATGACCGAATTGCTTCCCGTCGACACCGCCGTCCGAGACTTCACGCCGGCGCCCATCACAGACGATGAGGCCGGCGCCATGTTCCGCGCGACAGTCAATCTCTTTCGCCTATGGTCGGTTACCGATGAACAGGCGGCCATCTTGCTCGATCTGCCGGTGCGCTCCTATCGACGGTGGAAGGCCGGAGAGATTGGCCGCTTCGATCGCGACCGCAAGGCGCGTCTTTCCAACCTTTTGGGAATCCATAAGGCGCTCAGAATCATCTTTCGCGACCAGCAGCGCGGCTACGCCTGGATTCGGGCGCCGAACGCCGCGTTCGCGGATCGGACCGCCTTGGAGGTCATGCTCGGCGGAGAACTTACCGACCTCATGCGGGTTCGCCGATATCTGGAGAGCGAGCGCGGAGGCTGGTGATCGACTTCGCCGCTGTGCCGCTCGCCGAGGTCAAATGGCCGAGCGCAGTCCGAATCATACGCAGCCTCCACCCGCCGATCGACATCTTTGAAGATATAGCGGATCCCGCGGATTGGCCGCTCATCATCTCCGCCGAGAGGAAAACCAATCCCCGGCTGATGGAGACGATCGGCAACCTTGATCTGGTTCCGCCTGGCAGGCGGGCGGCGGGGCCCGGCGCGAGTTACCTGATGGCGCCGTTCACTCATATTAGCGTCGACCGACCCAGCCGTTTCAGCGACGGGTCGTACGGCGTTCTCTATGCCGGCAATTCCTTCGAGGTCGCGCTCTTCGAGACCATTTTTCATCACAGCCGGTTCATGGCCAGCACCAATGAACCCGCTGGGTGGACCTCGCAATTCCGCGAAATCGCCCTGAGCATCGACGCGCGGGTCCACGACATCCGAGGTGGCGACCCGGCCTTTCTGCCGGCGCTCGATCCCGACAATTACTCGCAAAGCCAAGCGCTTGGAGCGGGCCTGCGCGCTCGCGGGTCGGACGGCGTCGCCTATCCCAGCCTTCGCTGTCCGGGTGGGGAGTGCGTCGGACTCTTCTACCCTGATGGGGCCAAGAATCCCGTCGAAGGTCGGCGCCTCGACTACCATTGGGACGGCGCGCGTGTCGATTTGTGCCGGGATCTTGGGAGCGGCCAAGTCTATCGCATCGGTTGACACGGGGCCGGGATACCTGAGCAGCCGGCGGAGTTGAAGGCTCGATCGTGGTCGGCAAGATCACCGAGAACAAGTCCCAGACTTACGGCTACGACGCCCAGACCGAACAATATGTCGACATGCTGAGCGCCGGCATCGTCGACCCGGCGAAGTTTGTGCGCGTTGCTCTTCAGGACGCCGCATCGGTTGCCGGTCTCATGATCACGACAGAGGCCATGGTGGCGGAGCATCAAGAAGGAGGCCCCAGCCATGCCAGGCGGCGGTATGGGCGGCATGGACTATTGATCGCCTGGAATATCGAAACCCGGGGCCGCCGCGATGCGGCCCCGGAGCGAAGCGTGGAGATCCGGTATCGACGAAGGGCAGCCGAGCTCCGCTGAGCTCGAAGAACCCAAATTGGCAGCGCGATGAGCGGCGACAATTTCGCAACTTGACCGGGAGAGCCTTCGCGCCGCCTCAACTTCAGCAGGGCGTCAGGTCAAAGCCCGTCATGGAACCCGCGATCGTCGCGGCCCCCACCTCGCCCATTGCTCTTGTTCCAATGTCTCGATCGCCCCAGGTCGAACGGCGCGAACGCGCGCGATCGCCTCCTCGGCGTCGACGCCGGATTCCGCCAGCAATCGCGCCGCTATCATGCCCGAGCGTCCGACGCCGCCACGACAATGAATAAGGATGTTTTCGCCCGCATCAAGACGAGACCGAAGGTGATCGCTGACGGCCGGCCATCCGGCTTCGAACTCCGGGCCTGGCGTGCTCACATCGGGGATGGGCAGGTGCAGCCATTCGATCCCGCGACGCTGAACTTCCATGCCGAGCCTCGTGATGGCGAGGTGGGCCATCTCGTGCGACTCGAGGAGCGTGACGATCGTCCTGGCGCCCCAGGCGCCGATCGCGTCGAGGTCCTTATCGAGATCCCTCGCCCAAGGCCCGCCGGTCGCGAACCGATCATTCTTCCCGGGCGCGAAGGTAACGCCGATTTTCCCCCGATCCGCGCCGGCGTCGACGGCGGCGATCTGAAGCGGATGGGTGTCACTCGTTCTGAGCATTTCTTTAGCTCTTATGGCGTTAGCTATTGGTATATGGTAGGCTTCCTCGCAGGTTCCGAGGAGGCATGCATGGACGTCGCGGATTTCGCGGAATGGGTGGCTGGAACAGCGAGGCTGACGTCATCGCAGCGGCGGGAGGCGTTCCGGTCGCTGGCCTTGGCCGAGGCGATGGCCAGCCTTGATGACGAGGCGTTCGAATATTGGGGCTGCGCCATTGAGGCGGCGGTCACGGATCGGAACTCCACGATCATGCCGGAGTTGGAGGGCTCAGTGGAGCCCCCTGCACCGCCGAACCCAAGCCGTTCCCGGTTGGGTTCCGTGGCTGAAGTCGGCCACCGTCGGGTCGTCGGCATGGGGTGTCCACACTGCGCAAATCGGGACGTGATTTTGTGGGGCAAGGCGAATGGATTGCCCCGGTATCGCTGCCGCGGCTGCGGCCGCACATTCAATGGCTTGACCAAGACGCCGTTGGCGAGATTGCGCAAGAGAGAAAAGTGGCGGGAGCAGGCCCAATCCATGATCGATGGAGTAACCACCTCGAAAGCTGCGGAACGCTGCGAAGTCGACTATAAAACAGCATTTCGATGGAGGCATCGATTTCTTCAGTCTCTATCGTCCGACAAACCCAAGACCCTGTCTGGAATTGTGGAAGGGGATGAGACGTTTATTCTGGAGTCATTCAAGGGGAAACGATCTGATCTTCCTCGCAAGGCACGCAAGAGGGGCGGCAAGGCGGCAAAGCGCGGCTTGTCCGCCGAACAGATCCCGGTGATCGTTGCGCGAGACCGCGCTGGCGCCACCATTGACGCCGTCCTGCCCAAGCTCGACCGGGCGTCCATCACAGGAGCATTGGGCGGCGTTGTCACTCCCGCCAACCAGTTCTGCTGCGACGGCGGCAGGGCCATCGTCGCCTTCGCCAAGAAAGCGGGCATTCCGCATCACGTCTTGCCCGCTCCAGGAAAGCCGAGCCCGGACGCCCCCGACCTCCACATCAATAATGTCAATGCCTACCATGGCCGGCTCAAAGAATGGATGCGCCGCTTCCATGGCGTCGCGACCAAGAATCTGCCGAACTATCTCGGCTGGCGCAGAGCGCTCGAAGCGCTCGGGCCGCAGGTCAAACCGGAGGACTGGATCCTCGGCGCCGCTGGCTTGGGGCCTTACCAACGGCTAACGCCATAAGAGCGTTTCTTTTCTTTGCAGTTCGCGAACAGCGCCTGAGTTTAACTTGAGCCCAGTCTCGGCGAATCCAACGGCGCCGAACCGCGCTCGGAATGCCGATTTACAGCGTCGCCCTGTCACAATCACCCGCGTCGCAATCGGTAGCCTCGCGCCAGCTGCTGAGATACAGTTTGTTCGATCGTAAACTGTTGATCTCAAAGCGCCAACTCGTAGCTCCGGAGATCGACCGATGCCAGCCAGCGTCATCGTCTGGGATATCGAGACCGTGCCCGACCTGCGCGGCTTCGCAGCCGCCAACGCTTTGACGGGTAGACCTGACGACGAAGTGCGCGCGGAGATGGGCGAGAAGTTCCCCAAGCTCATCTATCATTCGATCGTCGGCATAGGCGCGCTCGTCGCCCAGCGTCAGGAAGAACACTGGACGGTCTCCGCTCTTGGGGCTCCGAATATCGGCGAGCGCTCCGAAAAGGAGATCATTTCCGCGTTCGTCAACCGAATTGCGGATCTCACCCCTCAGCTGGTCACTTTCAACGGGACCGCCTTCGACCTGCCGGTCCTGCGCTATCGCGCAATGGTCTGTGGGGTCGCTGCGCCGGGGCTGGCGGCGCGAAATCGAGCGACTTCGCGCCGAACCACTCCGTTGTGGCCATCGAGAAGATCGCGCCAACGGCGGTCGCCAAGCGCGGCCGCTTTTTCCGTCGCGCCAACGATGTCCGTAAAGAGCACTGTAGCGAGAACGCGGTCGGGCTCGACGGTGTGACGGACGCCCGTCAGAAACTCCTCGATCTCTCCGAGGATCGCGTCCGAGTCACTCAGCCATGGAAGGTGGTCCTCCCCAGGCAATTCGACGAGCCGCGCCCCCGGAATCCGCTCCGCCATATATCGGCTCGCGCCGATGGGTATTGTCGCATCGCGCACGCTATGGAGCAGCAATGTCGGGACACGGATCGCGGGAAGGATGTGCCGAATATCAATTTCGTCGTTCATTGCGACGAGCGCCATCACCGCGGCGGGACTCGCGCCCATTCTGAGCAGCCGGCCCCACCACTGCGAGAATCGTTCGTCCCCGACCATGCTAGGCGCGCGCGCGGCGAGGCCGAAGGTTCCGCCCCATTCGCGTCGCATCTGCTCGATCCACGCCTGGCGCTCTTCTTTAGTCGGCCCCCAAGGGAAGTCGGGCGTCTTAATCCTCCGCGGAAAGCCGCCGTGCATGATCAGCGCCGATACGCGTGAGGGATAGGTGGCGCTGAAAAGCGCGCACATCGGACCTCCCTCCGACACGCCGAAAAGCGCCGCCCGTTCCGAACCCACCGCGTCCATCACGGCTCGCACGTCGTCCATGCGCACCTCGAGGCTGGGCATGTCCGTCACCCGATCGGAAAGGCCAGTGCCGCGCTTGTCGAACAGGATAAGGCGTGAAAACGAAGCGAGCCGCGTCAGAAAGCGCGCCAGCGTCGGTTCTTCCCAAAACACCTCAATGTTCGAGACCCATCCCATCACGAACACGAAGTTCGCGGTCCGTCGCCCAGGACCTGGTAGGCGATGTTTACCCCGCCGCTGTCGGCGTAGCGAGTTTCCGGTTGCACGGGCCAATCCTCAATAGAAGTGGCGCGGCAGTTATACGCCTATTCGCGCTGGTGCGCGCCGCCCTTCACGCGGTCCGAAGATGGCCGGGGCCAAAGGATTCCGGCAGAGGGTGAATCTCGCACGCACGCCTTCGCGCCCGGCGACGCGGTTTCCGCGTCGGCGAATTCACGGATCCGCTGGCGGCAGCCGCCGCAAGGTGCAGAGGTCTTCGCCGTCGCCGATGACGCAGATTTCGGCGATGCGGCGCTCGCGGCCTGAGCCAGGGCGGAGACTGCGCTCGTCTCGGCGCAGACGCCTTCAGGATAGGCGGCGTTCTCGACATTTCCGCCAGGATAGACCGCGCCGCTTCTCCCGCCGCTACGCCCATCGCCAAGCCGGATTTGCCGGCGGGTCCATAAGCAAACCGTAAGTCGTACTATCGTTCTGCGTCTCTCTTACGCTAGATGCGCCGCCGGCGCGAAGGCCATGCGTGGGCGTCAACGCGAACGGCAGCTTAACGTCGTCACAGGCCTCCGCTGGCGCAAATAGCGGTCGAGGATAAGGGGCCTCGGCCCGACGATTGAAATCGTGACGATGGTCGCCCATCAGATCGATTCCGAACGCCTTCATGCCCTCCAGGGCGCCGATATTGAGCGGGATCATCAGTCTCATCCAAGCATCAGTCAGCTCCCGGTGGCTGCGTTTCAGGCCGAGCCGAACCTCCTCAACGACCGCGCCGGCGTCAGCGAAACAGCGGACCGCTTCGTCGACCGTCCTGCGGATTGCAGGGTCGATCGGAAAGACGTCGAGGTTCGGACTGTAGGCGATCTTCCAGCCCCTGATCGACCGGCGGGCCGCGGCGAGGAAATCCTCCGTCGTCTCGATCGCGAACGGGTCGCGGGGGTCGTAGCCGGCGAGGGCGTTGAGCGCCAGCGCGGCGTCCTCCACCGTGCGGCTGATCGGGCCCTCGAAGACGAAGGGCGTGGCGCCGGCGAAGGCGTTGGGGCGCATGACGACCGGCACGCGACCGAACGACGCCTTGTAACCGACGACATTGCACCAGGCCGCCGGAATGCGGATCGAACCGCCTGCGTCAGTCCCCTCCGCGAACGGAACGAGCCCGTCCGCGACGGCGGCCGCGCTGCCGCCCGAAGAGCCGCCGGTATTCTTTCGCATATCGACCGGGTTGCGCGACGGGCCGAACAGGTAGTTGTCGCAGGTCCCGCGCAGACCCATAGTCGGGCTGTTGGTCTTCCCGAGCAGGATGGCGCCCGCTTTCTCGATGCGTTCGGCGAACACGCAATGCCAATGGGCGACGCAGCCTCGCATGGCCCTGACGCCGCCGAAGGTGAATGGCCAACCCGGCTTGAAGTCAAAGAGATCTTTGATGGCCGAGGGGACCCCGTGCAGCGGGCCGATCGGGGCGCCGCTCATGATTGCGGCTTCGGCCGCCCTGGCTTCGCGCCGCGCGTCGTCGAAGCCAGTTCTCGGGGAACGAGATGTATGGCAGGTGGTCGTACCAGACAGGATCATGCAACACGAGCGAACGATAGCGGTTGCGCCAGGAATTGCCCGCTCGCGCGTTCTTCTCCAAGACGATTGCGGGGACGCCGAGCTGCTTCAGACGCGCTCCGAGCGCGATGCCGCCTTGTCCTCCGCCGACGACAACGCAATAGGGCTGCTTGTCCTTTCCGAGCGCATCCTCTTCCGCCCGTTTCGCCTCGAGCCAATTCTTGTCGCGCCGATAGAGGCCATGGGTCACGCCCGCGGGGCGCAACAGTCCCTTGCGCTCCTCGAAGCCTTTGAGCTCCTCGATGGCCGTGAGGAGGGTCCAGCAGCGGCCATCCCTGAGACGCAGAATGCCGCGCCCGCGAGCGAGACTTTTTTCAAAAGCGATCCACGCCTCGATCAGGCCATCGGCGAGCGTCGGCTCGCCCTCGATGCGCCAAGCCGTCGGGCTTGCCTCAGCAAGCTGGGCGTCGAGCATGGCCGCGATCGCCTCCCGCCCCTCCAGCGTCTTGACGTTCCAGGTGAAGGCGACGAGATCCCTCCAGAAACATTCCTCGCCGAACAGCAAAGACGCCCTTTCGGCGTCGCCCGAGGCGAGCGCTGAACTGAACGCGGCGAGCCATGACCTGGCGTCGTCTCCGCGCGGGCGATATTCGACCATCCCTGCCCTCCAAGCGTTGCGCTATTCGTTCGGCTTCCACTTCTTCATCAACGGCGTCGGATCCGAAGACGGCGAGGGAATGGCGACGCCAATATTCGCCAACGTGTAACGCACGCGGCGAAGCGACTCGCGCGAGCGCATTCCCATCTCGGAGGCGACGCCGGTCGCGATCGTGTCAATCACCGCCAAATGGGCGTACCGGGAAGCGGTTGGCATCAATGCGTTGGCGTCGGTCAGATCGTGCAATCCCGCCATCGACCATAGCAAAGTCGTCTTGCCAACCAGGCCGCATCCCCAAATCGCGGTGATCTTTCAGGACGCCAATCTCTTGCCGTGGCGCAACCTGCTCAAGAACGTCGCGCTTCCGTTCGAGCTGAAGCGGCGCCGGCCGGACATGCAGCGTATCCAGCATCTGCTCGAACGGGTCAATCTGAACGGCTTCGAGCACAAATTTCCGCGCGAGCTCTCGGGTGGAATGCAGCAGCGCGCTTCGATCGTCAGGAGTTTGGCGGTTGATCCCTCGGTGCTGCTGATGGACGAGCCCTTCGGGGCGCTGGACGCTTTCACCCGCGACGAGATGAATATGTTGATCCAGGAAATCTGGATGGAGACCGGCAAGACGATCGCCTTCGTCACCCACTCGATCGCGGAGGCGATCTTTCTCGCCGACCGGGTGGTTGTGATGTCGGCGCGGCCCGGACGCATCTCCGCGATCCTGCGATATCGACATTCCGCGGCCGCGGTCGGTAGAGATTCAGACGAAGCCCGATTTCATCGCCCGCGTGCTCGAGATCAAGGCGAGAATCGACCGCGGCCGAACGAAAGCGCCCGGCCTGGAGTTCGCCTAAGGCTAACCGCCGCCTCAGGCTCAAGTTTTCGGAGACGAGTCGTGGACAAGGTGTTGGGCGACAAGATCCCCGAATTCAACCGTAAGGCGGAGGCCGACGAGCCGGGCATCGCGGCGATTGGCGTCGTTTGGGCTGGGCGAAACCCGCACGCACCTGGAGACGGCGGTCATCGCGCTGGTCGCCGTGGTGATCATCGGCGGCGCGGAAGTGTTGCTGCGCGTCTTCAATGTGCCCCAGTACATCATGCCGAAGCCCAGCCAGATCGTCATGGCGCTGTATCACCGAATGGCCTTTTCTCTGGCCGCATCTTCGTGATCACGCTTTACGAACTGTTCGCCGGCTTCGCGATCGGCGGCGCGATCGGGTTCGTGATGGCCGCTGTCATCACCCAGTTTCCGTTCGTCGAGAAGATCGTCACCCCTTACATTCTGCTGCTCGTGACGACGCCCATGCTGGCATTGGTGCCGCTGCTCATTTTGCGCTTCGGCTTCGGCAGCGAGCCTCGCATCATCGCGGTGGCGCTTGCGAGCGGCCCGATGGTCATGATCAATTCCGCGACCGGCTTCCGGCGGGTCGATCTCGCCAAGATCGCGCTCGCGCGCTCGTTCGGCGCCAGCACTCTGCAGATCTTCACCAAGATTCGCATTCCGATGGCGATGCCGATGATCATCGTCGGCCTGATGGTCGGCTCCATCTTCGGGCTCTTGACCGCGATCGGCGCGGAAATGGTCGGCGGCGCGGAGGGCCTCGGCAACCGGCTGACGTACTATTCCGCCCTAATCCGCATGCCGCAGTTTTTCGCGATCATTCTCATTCTCGCGATCATCGGCATTTCCATCTACATCTTCTTCTACTGGCTCGGAAAGAAATGGGCCAGTTGGGAGGCGTAAGCGCTCCGCGAAAGTAGCAAGCGTGCAATCAACGAGGAAGCGACAAGGAGAGTGCAATGTCTAAGCAGGATGGACAGGGCCTGATCCATCGATCGGCGCCGGCTTCTGACGCTGACCGCGGGCGGCGTCACCGCCACCGCTTTGTTCGGCGTCGCGCGCTCGACGCGCGGCCTTCGCAGCGGACAACACGGTCCGCTGGGTCTCGCCGCGCGGCACGATCGAGGTGCTCGACGACTACCCCTACTGGGTCGCCAAGAAATATGGCTATTTCGGCGACATCCAGACGACGCTCGAGCCTGGGCCGTCGGACGCGACCGCGTCGGTCAAGCTCGTCGACCAGAAGCAGGCGGATATGGGCTATCCGTCCCCCGGCGTCTTCTCGCTCGGGCTCGAACAGGGGATACCCGATCGTCTCCGTCTTTCATATGGGCGGCTCCGACGTGTTCGACTTCGCCTTCCGGAAGGGAGAGAAGCCAAAGGACCTCAACGACCTCGAAGGCAAGACGTGCTCTTGGGCAGCGCCGGCTGGCAGTCGATTTGCGATCCGATGCTCTTTGCAGCTGGCGTCGACATCAAGAAGATCAAATATGTCGAAGCCGGGCTGGCCCACCTGGGGGACGGCGCTGAAGGCCGGCAAGGGAGACTCGGCGCTTGATGCTGGGAAGGCTTGCGAGCGCAGTGGAAGGGCCAGGGCCTCGATTTCGACTACTTCCTCGGCAAGGACTTCTCGAAGCTGCCGGCCAACAGCTTCATCATCCGCAAGGCGGATTTCGAGGATCCGGCGAAGAAGCAGCTCTATGCCCGCTATCTGCAAGGCTGGGCGGCGGGCCTCGAATTCGGGAAGCAGAACCCTCGCGCCGCGACGCAGATCGTCATGATGCAGTTCCCGGGCCTCGCGTCGCAGATGAACCCGACGGTCGCGACCGAATCGATGATGCAATTGGCCAACGTCTTCGCCGGGCGCATGGACGAGCGCAAGAAGTGGGGCTACCACCTGCCGTCGAGCTGGGAGCTTTTCTTCGCCACGGCCCTAAAGATTGGGCAGATCACTCATCCGATCAAGTTCGAGGACGTCTGCAAGAACGACCTGATCGACGAGGCGAATGCTTTCGACAAGGCCAAGGTGCAGGCGGACGCGCAAGGCTTCGCGCTGTCGCCGGACTATCAGAGCGTGGACGTGAAGGCGATCCAGGCGGCCCTCTAGGCTGACAGTGCGGGGCGGCGGGCTTCCGCCGCCCCTCCATCACGACCAATGAAAAAGCTGGGGAGAATAGATGCTCGAGTTTGATCACGTCGGCTGACGACGACCGAGCCGCAGCCGGACGAAAACTGGATCGAACAGAGCCGCTGCTGGGTGACCAACCCGCGCAAGCACCCCGAGCATATCGAGTTCCTGCGCTACGCGGAGGGCACGACGGTCCCTGAAGTCGTGCGAGACAATCCGCATGTCGCCTTCCGGGTCGAGTCTCTGGAGCCGCACATGGAAGGGCAGGAAATCGTCATCCCGCCGTTCGTCGTCGCCGACTTTGTGCGGGTCGTCTTCGTGCGAAAATACGGAATGATGTTTGAGTACATGCAATACCTCAACGACGGCTGGTTCGGCGCCTGAGTTTCTGAGATGGGCTACAAGGCCATCTACGCCTACGCCTGGGACATCGCCGAGATCGGCGTCGCCGAGGCCATCGATCGGTTTCGCTCCGCTTGGCCTCGACACCGTGACGATTGCGGGCAGCTATCACGCCGGCAAGTTCCTTCGTCCCGCATGGGAAGACGGGAAAGGTCTACTTCCCGGAGGACGGCGTCGTCTATTTCAAGCCCGACCCGAAGCGCTATGGCGCGATCAAGCCTGTTCCGCATTCGATGGTCGCCGCCGGCGAGGACGTCATGCGCGAGCTGGCGGGCCAGAATCAGTTGGCGACGAACGTCTGGCTGGTGCTTCTGCACAACACGCCGGCTAGGCGAAGCGCATCCCGAAGTCGACTGTCGCCAACGCGTTCGGCGACCGCTACGTCTACAGCCTCTGTCCCTCGGCGCCCGAAGCGCGCGCCTACGCGGTCGGTCTGGCGCTCGATCTCACCGAATCCTATCCGGTCGCCGGGGTGTCCCTCGAGACGCCCGGATTCCTGCCCTACGCGCACGGCTACCATCACGAGTTCGCGCTCAATCGCCCGAACCGCTGGCTCGATTCCCTGCTCGGCCTCTGCTTCTGCGAGCATTGCTCCGCGCGGCGCCAAGCGGGCTGGCCTCGAGATCGGCGCCTTGCGGCGACAGGTGGCCTCCGACATCGAGGCCTATCTCGCGAGCGACGTCGACTTTCCCGACGACATGGCGGAGGCGTTCTGGCTGGCTGACGCGCGCACCGACCGGGAACTGTCGGCGTTTCTCGACTGGCGCTGCGCGGTGGTGACCTCGCTGGTGCGGGAAATCCGAGACGTCGTGCGCAAGAGCGCGACGGTCGCCGTGATTCCGTCCGTCGCCCGGCCGACCGCCGGCGCCTGGTACGAAGGGAGCGATCTCAACGCGCTCGCCGAGGCCGCCGGTATCATCGAGGCCTGTTTCTATGAGCCGGGCGCGGCGCGGATCAGAGCCGATCTCCATGACGTCCAGCGACGGCTGCGAGGCGCCGGGACGTTGCGCGGCATCCTGCGTCCGGCCTATCCCGATCTTGAAGCGAAGGGCGAATTTCTGGCTGCGATGCGCTCCCTCGGCGCCGCGGGCGTGCGCGAGGTCGCCTTCTACAATTGGGGGCACATTCGCGATCCGAATCTCGACTGGATCCCGGAGGGTCTCGCGGAGCTGGAGCGTGCTTTATGACGTTCCACGGCAAGCTCGTCGCAATAACCGGCGCGGCAGGCGGCATCGGCCAGGCGCTCTGCCGATATTTCGGCTTCGAGGGCGCCAAGATTGGCGCGATCGACCGCAGTCCTGCGGTTCGCGACCTGGCAGCGGCTCTAGCGAAAGAGGGGATCGCCGCCGACGCAGAGATCGCGGACGTCGGCGATCCCGACGCGGTTGCCCGCGCTTTCGGGCGGTTCAGCGGCTCGCTTGGTCCGGTCGACGTTCTCATCAACAACGCCGGCTTCTCGAACCATCCAACGATGGCTCGCACCGATCCCGCAGGATGGCGCGACGACGTCAACGGCAACCTCAACGGCGCCTACAATTGCGCCTACGCCGTCCTGCCCGGCATGCGCGACAGGCGCGCCGGCGCCATCGTCAACATAGACTCGGTCAACGGTTTGGCGGCGCTCGGCGATCCCGCCTACAGCGCCGCCAAGGCGGGGATGATTTCGCTCACGCGGTCGCTCGCGCTGGAATACGGCCGCTATGGGGTGCGGGTGAACATCGTTTTGCCCGGCACGGTGCGTACGCCGATCTGGACAGAGCGAACGAAGAAGGATCCAAAGGTGCTTACGACGCTCGAGCGCTGGTATCCGCTTCGGCGCATTGTCGAGCCTGACGACGTGGCCCGCGCGGTCGCCTTCCTCGCCTCGGACCAAGCGGCCGCGATCACCGGTGTCGCGCTGCCGGTCGACTGCGGTCTTACGGCCGGCAACATCGTCATGGCGCGCGAGCTCACGCTCGAGGACCTCTAGGAGCAGTGATGGGCAGGCTTCGCATCGGCGTGATTGGCCTCGGGTGGTTCGGCGAGATCCATTGCGACGCGATCGTCGGCATTCCCAACCTCGAGCTTGCCGCGCTCTGCACGCGGACCCCCAAGCGCCTCGAGGCGATGGCTGGGAAATTCCGCGTGACGAAGGCGACGAGAGACTATCGCGAGCTGCTCGCCGACCCCGACATCGACGCCGTCTCGATCGTCACGATGTGGGACCAGCACGCCGATCCGGCAGTCGCCGCGCTCGAGGCCGGGAAGCACGTGTTTCTCGAGAAGCCGATCGCTTCGACAGTTGAAGACGCTCGCAAGATCATCGCCGCCTCCAAGCGGTCGAGGGGTATCCTCCAAGTCGGGCACATCTGCCGTTTCAACCCGCGCTACCGGATGGCGAAGCAGGCAATCGCAGCGGGCAAGATCGGAAGGATCGTCGCCATGAGCTCGCGGCGGAATATTCCCGCGGCCTGGACGCCTGAGATCCTCAACAAGATCGGACCCATCGTCGGCGACGCCATTCACGACACCGACCTCATGTTATGGTTCACCGGCGATCGTATCGTCAGCGCCTACGCCCAGACGGTCGACGTCCGCGGCCTCAAGTATCCGGACATCGGCCAGACGATGTATCGCTTCGCTGGCGGCGCGACGGCGATGCTGGAAACGGTATGGTGCATGCCGGCCAAGACGCCGTTCGACATCGACGAACGCATGTCGATCATCGGCGACCAGGGCATCATTCATATTCAGGACACGTTCCCGAATCTCGGCATCGTATCGAGCGACAAGCTTCACAGCCCGGACACCACCTACTGGCCGGAATTCGACGGCGTGCGCGGCGGCGCGCTTCGCGAAGAGCTTGCTTACTTTGCGGCTTGCGCGCTGAAAGGCGAGGCGCCGGCGATCGGCCGGCCAGAGGACGCGGCTGCGGCGCTCGAGGCCGCACTCGCCGCCGAGGATTCCGCCCGGACAGGCCAAGTGATTCGGATCGAAAACTAGACAGCTGAGTGGAGGGTCAAAGGATGGCCAAGAGTGTCCTCGTCGTCGGCCTCGGCAATATGGGGATGAGCCACGCGCTGGCGTACACGCGCATCCCGGGCTTTGAGGTGGCCGGCGTGTGCGAACGGCGCATCGCGGGCCGCACACTGCCGCCAGCCCTCGCCGGCGCGAAGAAATTCGACAACTTCGACAAGGCTCTGGCGGAATTGAAGCCGGACGTCGTGTCGATCAACACGCTCCCCGACACCCACGCGGATTTCGCGATCAAGGCGATGGAAGCCGGGGCGCACGTTTTCGTCGAAAAGCCGCTGGCCGACAACGTCGCGAACGCCGAGAAGGTCGTCGCGACTGCGGCTCGCACGAAGCGCAAGCTCGTCGTCGGCTATATTCTTCGCCAGCATCCTTCCTGGATCAAGTTCATCGAAATCGCCCGGCAGCTCGGCTCCCCGCTCGTCTTCCGCATGAATCTGAACCAGCAATCCAACGGCGAAACCTGGAAATGGCACAAGCGCCTGATGGACAGCTTCCCGCCGATCGTCGACTGCGGGGTCCATTACGTCGACGTGATGTGCCAGATGACGAAGGCCAAGCCGATCAGGGTTCACGCCATCGGCGTCAGGTTGACCGACGAAGTGAAGCTCAACAACTACGGAATGCTCCAAGTCGTCTTCGATGATGGCTCGGTCGGTTGGTATGAAGCCGGCTGGGGGCCGATGATGAGCGAGACCGCTTTCTTCGTCAAAGACGTGGTCGGTCCCAAAGGATCGGTCTCGATTGTCATGGCCGAGACCGCAGGCAAGGTGAAGTCGGACGACATCAACGCCCACACCAAGACCAACCAGATTCTGTGGCACCACGCCGACATGTCGAGGCCCGACGAACGCATCGATATGAGCGACGAGCCTGACCACGACGCGCTCTGCGAACGCGAGCAGCGCTATCTTCTCAAGGCGATCGACGAAGACATCGATCTCACCGACCACATGAACGACGCGGTCAAGAGTCTGAAGATCGTGATCGCCGCCGACACGTCGATCCAGACAGGACAGGTGGTGGCGCTCTGAACGGAGCGGCCGCTGGGGAGGCGAGGGATGGGCCTCGATCTGGTGCTTCGCGGAGGACGGGTCATCGATCCGTCGCAAGGGCTCGACGCCGTCATGGATGTCGGCTTCGAGGGCGGCAGGGTCGCCAACATCGGACGAGAGCTCACCGGGGCCGACGTTCGCGACGTGTCCGGGCATATTGTCGCGCCCGGACTTATTGACCTTCACACCCACGTCTATTTTGGCGGCACGTCCTTGGGCGTCGATCCGCTTCGGCTCGCGCGAGGCGGATGCACGACGCTGGTCGACACAGGAAGCGCAGGACCAGGCAATTTCCGGGGCTTCCTGGACCACGTGATTCGCCCTTCCCCAGTCCAAATCCTCGCTTATCTCAATGTTTCATTCGCTGGCATATTCGGCTTCTCGACGCGGGTGATGGTCGGCGAGGGCGGCGACCTCAGGCTCATGGCGCCGTTCGACGCGATCGAGGTCGCCCGGAGCAACCCGGACACGATCGTCGGGATCAAGGTGCGCGTGGGCTTCCATGCTTCGCAGAATTCCGGCGTCGTCCCCCTCGACATCGCGCGTCAAACGGCGGAGGAGCTCGGCCTGCCGATGATGGTTCATATTGACCATCCGCCGCCCACGATCGAGGACGTTCTCGCGCGCATGCGCAGGGGCGACATCCTCACCCACTCCTTCCGTCCCTTCCCCAACAACCCTACCACACCGGACGGCGCCGTACGCGAGGCCGTGATCGAGGCGCGGGCGCGAGGCGTGATCTTCGATATCGGCCACGGTATGGGCTCCTTCGCGTTCAAGACGGCGAAGGCGATGCTGGCCAACGGTTTCCTGCCCGACTGCATATCGAGCGACGTCCACGCGCTCTGCATCGATGGGCCAGCGTTCGATCTCCTCACGACGATGTCGAAGTTCCTCTGCCTCGGGGTCGATCTCGGCGATGTGGTGCGAGCGGCGACCGAGGCGCCTGCCAAAGCGCTTCGGCGCGACGATCTCGGCAGTCTCAGGCCCGGCAGCGTCGGCGAAGCGTCGGTTCTTGCGCTGAAGCGGGGGACGTTCGACTATGTCGAACTCGACTGGCGAGCGTTTGACCGGCGAGCATCGCCTGATCGCGAGCGGCGTGGTGATCGGCGGACGCTGGTGGGCGGGCTGACACGTCGACCGCTCCGCAAATTCTTGACGGACCTTGACGCCACGGCGCCGGCTTCCGTCGCCAAATGCGTTCCTTTTCGGTGGGCTGAGAATCTGCTGTTTCTTTCGGGCCAGGTTCCAATCTTCGTGACCGAGACCGGGGTGGAATTGCCGCTGAAATCGGCGCCGAATGGGCTCGATGGTCGTCCATGCGCCTGTGGGATCGACCGGAGCGCCTGACGCTTGGCGGCGAGGTGCGGGCCGAGATTGCCGTTGTCGAGTCGACCGGCTCGGAAACCCAGGTCATCGCCAAGCTCGGAGCCCATCACGTCGTCGGCGTCTTTCGCGAACGGATATCCGGGCGGCCGGGGAAATCCTGTCGGTGTCGCCGAACTTCGGCGCCGTCCACCTGTTCGACCAGGAGAGCGGCAAGCGGCTCGAGTAGGCGGCATGACGCCCGCTGAACTCACGCGAATTTCATGGAGCGACCCCATGCGCCACGAAATGGCGATCGATCGCCGCTGACCGGTCTTTCTCCCGTCAAGGCGGCGAACGCATTCTTCTGGTGCCATCCTGAGCGCCGCCGCCGGCGAACGATGTCAGGGCCGCATCATTGCGGGCGGCGAGGTCGCGATAGATGAGCACGGCTCGGACAAGATCGTCCTTGGGGACATATTCGTCGGGTTGATGGGCGACGTCGAGCGAGCCGGGCCCGAGAACGATTCCGACAGCGCCGGCGTCGCGGAAGTGGACGAGGTCGCATCCGCCCGTCAGTCCGCCCGGCTGTGGAAATGTCACGCCATGCCGCCGGGAGATGGCCACCGCTTCGAGGACGAGTGGATCAGTGACTGAGGTTTCCGCGGGCCCCGCCATGGCGCGGATCTCCGCAAGCTCCGCTTCGACGCCATAGTCGCGCTTTGCCCGCGCCAGCAGCGCGTGCAGCTTGCTCAATGCGTCGTCGAGGGTTTCCCCCGGCAGGAGACGCTGGTCGAGCACCATTTCGCAATTGTCCGGAACGATGTTGTCGCCGATCCCACCGGCGATGCGGGTGACTGTCAGGCTGGCATGCCCAACGAGGGGATGGTTCCGGGTCCTGAGCTCCCGATCGTGTTCATCGAACAAAGACATCAAATGGCCGGCAGCCATGATTGCGTTTACGCCGAGCTCGGGGCGGCCGGAATGCGCCGCGTGGCCCTTGGCGCGGATGAGCGGCCGGAGGCAGCCCTTGTGCGCTGCGCAGACAGCATTGTTGGTAGGCTCGCCGACGACGATCAGGTCCGCTTTTGGCTGCTGCTTCACCAGCGCCTTGGAGCCGCCGCCGTCGATCTCCTCGTCGGCGACGAACGCCAGGAGCAACGCGCCACGCCAGGAGTCACGCTGCGCGGACAACAGGCGCCCGGCCTCGACCATGGACGCGATCGGCCCCTTGGCGTCGCATGCGCCCCGGGCAAACAGCCGGCCGTCGCGCTCGGTGAGGCGGAGGGGACCACTGGTCCATCCGACCCCGACCGGAACGGTATCCATATGGGAATTGAAGGCGAAACAGGGGCCAGGGCCATTGTCGAGCCGCGCGACGATATTCGCCCGCCCTTCCGCGAGTGGCCTGATCTCTGTTGCGAAGCCCATGCCGTCGAGCTCCGTCGCGAGAAGCGCCGCAGCTTCGGCCTCTCGCCCCGGCGGATTCTGGGTGTCGATCGCGACGAGCCGCTCGAGCAGGTCGACAATTCTGCCGGCGTCCGGCTCTGGATGAATTCGCGGGATTCACTTCACAGCACCTTTCCTCGCGCCGCGACTTCATAGAACGTCTCACTCCTGCCTTGCCGGGCGGCGTAGAATCCGATCGTGCAGGTTGGTGACCACGCAGGCGTGGTTGGGAATGACGAGCTCGCCGATCCGCGGCTCTTCGGAACCGGGCGACGCGCGAACAGCCTCCCAGGTTCCGACGTGATCCTTTCGTACGTGATGTGGCCTTCGACCCCGGCAGGGCGACAGCGCCTCGCATGACGGCGCCGCACATGTTGCCTTCGACGTTGATTACCGGCTCGGCCCCTGCGACGTAAAAGGTTTCGTGGCTCAATCCCACACCCCACACGATTGCTGTGTACGCTTCGCCCCTGCCGTCGCCGACAGACGCGCAACACTCGCTAGCAGGCGGGCGCTACCCCTTACCTGCGCCGGGCTTCCACCGGCTGGATCGCGCCAGCTTGCCTGTGGCGCACAATCAATCTTTCCAGGAGCTTGCGGCGCCATTTCCATCGCGCCCCCTGCTCGCGCTCGCGGCCCGATCCTCCCTGCAGAGTCCGCCCATTTGCCACGGCATTTCCAACCCACTCGCAGGCCTTGCCCCGGACGCGACGCTCGGGCGAGCGGGATCCAAGGCCGCGCAACGATTAGCTTTCAAACAGCATGCCAGGGGTGTGTGACCCGCTTCTCCGACATTGTATGTTCTACTTATGTTCGAGAGCCTCGCTATCAAGCCTTCGTGCGACAGAAATTGGCGCAATGCGGGACGCCAAGCCCCGCAGGCGCAGAAGCTTGGAGTCGGACCCCCGCGTTCGCATTGCGAGCGCCATAGCTCCTCGCGATGACGATTCCAACCAAACGGGATCTGCTCTCTAGAAGGATGTCGGCGATGCCGGCGTCGGCCATGACCTCGGCCTCGCCCCGCTTCTGGCAGTTGACGCCCTTCGCGCCCAGCCTGATCTGTGAGTGAGCGAAGGCGGGAATTTTGTGGGTCTTGATGTGAGGGCGCAGACGCAGCCCGTGGCGATCGAGATAGGTCTGACAACGCCGCAGGTTGTTCTCCATGATGTCGAGATCGACAACCGCGCAGGGAGTGTCGAAATCCTGGACCAACATCTTGTTGTCTCCTTCGTCCGCTCTTGGCGATCCATTCAGCGCGACTGATCCCGACCCGACAAGGGCAGCATGCCGAGAATCAGGCAGCCGAGAATAACGCTGCGCCAGCCCTCCGAAGCGTTCACGACCGTAATCAGCGCGGTCATCGTCACCAGCAGGATTGCGCCGGCGATCGTGCCCAGGTAGCTGCCCCGTCCGCCGAGAATCGACGTGCCTCCCAGCACCACCGCCGCGATGGACGACAGAAGATAAGGATCGCCGATGCCGACGTAGCCCTGCCCATTCATGGACAGCAGCAGAAGGCCGGCGAGGCCGGCGCAAAGGCCGGAAATCACGTACGTCGCCAGCGTAAGTCGCCGGATCGGCACGCCGGACAGCTTGCTCACCACCGGGTTCGTGCCGATCGCAAAGACGAGCGAGCCGCTACGCGTTCCATGCAGCCAAAAAAGGCAGACCGCCGCCACCAGCAGCCACATGAGGATGCTGACGGAGATCGTCAGCACATGGGCCGAGCCGAGCCAGTCTAGCGCGACGTTGCTGACCGAAATGGCGCTGCCTCCGGCGATCAGCACCAGCAGACCCTGCAGGATTGTCGCCATGGCGAGCGTCATGATGAGCGGCGGAAGGCCGAGATACCCGATGCCAAGTCCGTTCACCGCGCCGATGCCCGCAGCCACGATGAGCGCGAGCCCGATCGCGCCCAGGCCGGTCGTATCCGCATCGAAAGACACAAGCGGAAGAATGATCGCAGTGACCGTGATCACCGCGCTGACCGAGAGATCGATCCCGCCGCCGATCACCGCGATTGTCTGGCCGACCCCGACGAGGCCGATCACTGCGGCGAGCTCTACGATGTAGCGCAGGTGTGCGTACGCGCCGAATCCCGTGATCAGCAGGGACGCCGCGATCCAGAGGGCGGCGACCACGCCATAAGCGACCAGCGAGCGGGCGTAGGCGATGGCGAATCGGCCCAGAGCGGCCATCATATCGCTCTCGCCAACGACGCGCGGATCAGCGGCAGCGCGACGGTCACGACGATGATCAGCCCCTGGACGACATATTGCGCCACCAAAGGCAGGTGCATGAAGAACATGACATTGATCAGGATGCTCATCAGCAGGCTGCCGGCGAGGGCGCCGCGCATCGTACCCAGGCCTCCGAGGAAGCCGACTCCGCCAAGGACCGCAGCCGCGATCGCGGCGAGCGTCAGTGGCTCGCCGATGACCGGATCGCCCGAGCCGGTTTGCGCTGCGACATAGAGGCCGGTGAAGGCCTGAAGAATAGCGCTCACGATATAGGCGCACAAGCGCACAGCCGTAACGTTGACGCCGGAACGATAGGCGCCCTCGGCGTTGTCGCCGACCGCGATCAGGCCGACCCCTAGCGGCGTCGCCTGATAGAGCTTCCATAGGATGACGAGCAGCACGAGCAGAACCGCCGGGGTCGGATGGCCGCCGGCGAGAAAATCGGAGAGTGAGGGAGGCACATAGCCGCCCGGCCGCGACAGAATGAGTAGCGCGACGCCGCGCAGGACGAAGGAGAGCGCAAGCGTCACGATGATCGCCGGATATCGGCCGATCGCCACGAAGGCGCCCACGATCGCGCCGACCCCGGCGCCGAGCGCGAGCATCGCCAGGACGCCTCCGAAAGTCCCGAGCGGCCCTTGCATGGTGGACGCCGCCACCACCGAGCCGAGGCTGACCATCGGGCCGACGGAAAGATCAATGCCGCCGGTGAGCATGACGATCGTTTCGGCCGCCGCGACCGTCGCTGTGGGGAACCAGCCCTGAACGAATGTCGAGGCTGCGCCGATCGCGAAGATCCCCGGAAAGAGGATCGCGTAGATTGCCGCGAACACGGCGAGGACCAGGAACAGCGCCCCGAGGCCCTCATTGCGCCGCCACTGGATGATCGAATAGAGGCGGGCGCCCGCGCCGAGCATCAGACTATCGCTCCCTGCAAGGCCGGTCCATGCCGCACGCCCATCGCGGCCGCGACGATCGCCTCCTCGGACGCCTCGGCGTGCGCCAGGGTGGCGGCAACGCCGCCGTTGTGGAACACCATCACGCGATCGCAAAGATGAACGAGCTCGGGCGTGTCCGTGCTCAAGAGGACCACGGCTCTGCCTTCGGCCGCCATTGCCCGCAGCGCGAGGTAGATCTCACGCTTGGTCTCGACGTCGACGCCTCGGGTCGGGTCGTTCAGAAGGAGCACCGAAGGTTCCTGTGGCAGCCACTTGGACACGGCGACCTTCTGCTGGTTGCCTCCCGACAAGGTCTGAACCGGCCGGCGTCGATCGCCGCGTATATTGAGACGCGTTGCAAGGCTCTCAGTGATCGCCTCCTCCTCTGCGCTCCGACGCCGCCCTGCCCCGTGGCTCGCGAAGAAGGGCAAGAGCAGGTTGAAATCAATGGAATGGGGCAGGAGGAGGCCTTCCTTGCGGCGGTCAGCCGGAACATAGGCGACGCCGACGGCATTGGCCTCGGCGACATTGGCGAACGGCGCGGTCCGCTCGGCGCCGCCTTTGCCAACGGCTCGAAACTGATCGGCTTTGGCTGGCGCTGCGCCATAGAGGCCAAGCATGAAGTCTTCCTGGCCATGACCGACGAGGCCCCCGATTCCCAAAAGTTCGCCACGACGGAGTTGGAAATCGACGCCGGCCGCGGAGCCGCTGCGAAAATTCCTCGCCTCGATGACAAGCTCGTCGAGCGCGTGCGAGGCGTATGCTGGAAACAGGTTTTGGGGATCGCGGCCTACCATCAGACGGACCAGGCCCGCGGGGTCGAGGCCCGCGAGAGGGCGATCGGCGGCCACCGTCCCGTCCTTCAGCACCGTCACGTGATCGCAGAAGTCCATGATCTCGTTTAGCCGATGCGAGATATAAAGGATCGCCACGCCCTGGTCCCGCAAGCGCCGGACAAGGCCCATCAGCATCGCGACGTCCGGGGCAGCCAGCGATGACGTCGGCTCGTCGAAGATAAGGACCCGCGGCTTGATGAACAGCGCCTTGGCGATCTCGACGATCTGCCTGCGGCCGAGGGGTAATTTGCCGACCGGTGTGTCCGCCGATTTGGTGAGGCCTAACTCCCGGCCAATTTCCGCGACCGCGCCGGCGACGCGGCCGTAGTCAAGCAGCCCCCACCGCCGCGGGTACGCGCCAAGGACGATGTTCTCCGCAATGGAGAGGTGGGGAGCGAGGCTCAGCTCCTGTTGCACGACGGCGATGCCGAGCCGGTGCGCGTCGCGCGGCGCCAACGCTGCGACCGAACGGCCGTCGACCAGAACCTGGCCGCTGTCGGGCGTGAGCGTGCCCGACAGCACGTTGATCAGCGTGCTCTTGCCCGCCCCATTTTCACCGAGCAGGGCATGGATGCGGCCGGAAACGAGATCGATCGAGACGTCGCGCAACGCCTGATTGCCGAAGAAAGCTTTCGAAACCCTGCGCGCTCCCAGAATTGTCTGCTGGCCGCTCATGGTCCGCGCTGCGTCGCCATGCGGCGCCCAGTAAGCCTACTTCTTCGAGCTCTTGGCGATCAGCTCGTCGAACAGCTCGGTGTCGTAGGGGGAGTAGATGTAGCCGTCGGCCGGGAAGTCCTTGGCCCGGGCGAGGTAGCTGTCGAGATTGGCGTCGGTGATGATGGGCAGCGGCACGTTGATGTAGGCTGGGATGTTGTCACCCTGAAGCGCCTTCACGGCCGCGTAGACGGCGAAGGCCGCCAGCCAGTTTGGTTGCTGTGTCGCCCAGGCGGTGAGCTTCTTCTTCTTCCACATCTCGAGGAACGGGCGGTAGTTCTCCCCGGTGATCGGAACGAGCTTGCGCCCTTGCTTCTCGAACGCGGTGACAGCCCCGGCCGAAAGCGCGCCGCCCTGGCTCCAGATTCCGTCGATCTGGGGATTGCTGAAGAGGAGGTTGGTGACGGCCTCCTGCGCCGGCGCGGCATTGTAGGCGGTGTGGGTTTCCGCGAGGATCTTGATGCCGGGATTGGCCTTGAACACGGGCTCCGCGCCCTTGCGGCGGTCGTCGCTGACCGAGACCCCGGCCGGACCGTTGAGGACGACGATGTCGCCCTTGCCGTTCAGCTGCTTGACAAGCCACTCCGCGGCCAGCTTGCCACAAAGGATTTGGTCCGTGTCGATCTTGGTCGTCAGGTCGTTGGTGTCGACCAGGCTGTCGAAATTCGTGACGGCGATACCCTTGGAGCAGGCGTCCGCGATAACGCGGTCGAGCGCTGTTGCTGAGCCCGCATCGACGATGATCGCGTCGAGCTTGGCGTCGATCATCGACTGGATCTGCTGGATCTGGGTGTTGGCGTTGCCCTGGGCGTCGGTGATCGTCAGGCTTTCGACGAGGTCCTCCTTCTTGAGCTTATTCGCCATATCTTCGATGGTCCCCGTGGTCTCCTTCATCCACGTCGGGATCGAATAGATATTGGCCCAGCCGATTTTGTAGGGCGGCTTGTGCTCGCCCTTGACGCAGTTGGCTGCCGCAAGCGCGGGGCTTGCGCCCGTGAGAAGCAAGAACGCCAGACTGGCCGCGAAGGCAAGGCACGGGAATGTTTTCTTCTTCATGTCAGCGTCCTCCCTTTTGTGACATCAGGTCTCGCCGCGACAGCGGATAAGCAGCCCGCGCCTAATCTTGAAAAACCAAGTATCGTGGCTCGCCGATCGATTTCGCTTGGGCATTGGTATAAGTGAAGACGTTAGCGACGCCCCTATCGCGATGTCAACAAATTTGGGCATATGTTAGCGGTATAGGCGCAAACACGATCGCGCCTTTGCGTAGCGAGAGCGATCGCGCCGAACCGAAAGCGGAAGAGAGGGCGGAAGCAAGCAATGATCAGCATCGGCGACGTGGAAGCCGCCGCCAACCGGATCAAGGGTCATATTCGACGGACCCCCTTGTTGCATGCGGATCAATGTGTCGAGCCCGCCGGTGAGGCGGACCTGTGGCTGAAGCTGGAGTGCCTGCAACCCACCGGCTCGTTCAAGGTGCGCGGAGCCACCAACAAGCTCCTGACGACGGCGCGCGCGGACATCGCCAAGGGAATCGTCACCGCCTCGGGCGGAAATCATGGACTTGCGACGGCGCGCGCCGCTCATCTTGCCGGAGTGCCGGCAATCGTCTTCGTGCCGACCGGGGTCACCCTCGAGAAGGTCGACAAGCTGCGCAAATGGGGCGCCGAAGTGCGCACGGTCGGCGCGCTTTGGGACGAGTTGAACCGTGAAGCGATCGAGTTTGCTCAACGCGCGGGCGCGGTCTATTTCCATCCCTTCGCCGATCCGGCGGTCGTGGCCGGCCAGGGCACGTTGGGGATCGAGATCCTCGACCAGCTTCCCGATGTCGAGACGCTGCTCGTTGCAATCGGCGGAGGAGGCCTCATCTCCGGTATCGCTACGGCGGCCAAAGCGAAGAAGCCGGCCGTCCGCATCGTCGGCATCGAGCCGGTCGGCTCGCCGACCCTGCAAGCCTCGTTAACGGCGGGACATGTCGTCCGCCTCCGCGAGGTCACGACCGGTGTCGCGACCATGGCCTGCGGTCGGACCGAGGAAGCGATTTTCGAGATCGCGCGGAGGACCGTCGACGACGTCGTCCTGGTTGAAGATGAGGATATGCTCGACGCGGCGCGCTGGCTTTGGTTCGAGTTCGGGATCGCCGCAGATCTCAGCGGCGCCGCCGCCGTGGCGGCGCTCCGATCCGGCCGTGTGCGTCCAAAGCCCGGTGAGCGCGTGTGCGGATTGGTTTGCCGCGCCGGTTCGGACGGGTTGATCCGCGCCGACTGAGCCAGGAGATTCCGCTGTGACTGGACTATACCGTGGACCAATCATCGACGCGCACCACCATCTCTGGGACCTCGGTATCGATCGACATCCCTGGTTGCGCCCGGAAGGCGCAGTCCAGGCGCTCGGCGATCTCTCTCGCATCCGTCAGAGCTACCTCGTCGGCGACTATCGCCGCGACGCTGCAAACCAGAATGTCGTCGCCACCGTGCATGTGGAAGCCGGCTGGGACCACAGCGACGATCCGCTCGCCGAAATCCACTGGCTCGAAACGCTCGACAAGTCGTCAGGCGTAGCTGTTCGCTATGTCGGCTTCGCCGACCTTGCGGCTCCGAACGCCGCAGAGGCGCTTGGTCGCCTCGCCGATGTGGATCGCTGCGTCGGCGTCCGGCAGATTCTGAGCTGGCATCCGACCAAACCGAGCAAATGCTTCGCCCCGCGGCCGGAAATTGTCGACGAACCAGATTGGCGTCGGGGGGTCTCGCGGCTTGCCCGCCATGGACTGCTGCTCGAGCTGATGCTCTATCCCTATCAGGCCGAAGAGCTGGCGAGGCTCGCACGCGATTTCCCCGATCAACTCTTCATCGTCGACCATTGCGGCAGCCCGATCGACCGTGATCGCGACGGCATGGCGCACTGGAAGCGGGGGCTCAGGTTGCTGGGATCGCTCCCCAACGTGAGCATCAAGATTTCGGCGCTGACTGCCTACGATCCCAGCCCAACCCAGGAGAGTCTCGGCGAAGTCGTCCTGCATTGTATTGACCGCTTTGGCGTTGAAAGGTCGATGTTCGGCAGCGACTTCCCCGTCGGCCGCTTATGGACACGCTTCGACGCGATCTTCAACGGCTTCAAAGCAATCGTCCGCGATTTGTCCGAAGCGGAGCAGTCTGCGCTTTTCCACGACAATGCACGGCGAGTGTATCGCATCGATGGGGTCTGACCGAAGCGGCTTCAGATCCACCGGTGGCCTGCTTTTGAATCTCGACACCCGCGTGCGAGCCATACCGCAAGGCCGTGCCGAGGATTCCCGTGCCCAGCGGCTCCATCGTCATGATGGATTTGGGTCGCGCGATCGCGACCCCGCCCATCGGGCCATTGCCAAAACTGAGAGCGAGTTCAGATACCTCTCTGACATTCGTTTACCGTCGTCTTTGCTTGTAGAGCGCAACCGCGCCGACGATGACCAGCCCCTGAATCAAGTCCTGATACCATGAGCTGACGTTGAGGATGACCAGCGAGCCGGGGCCTCGAGACGATAGGCGAGTGATACATCCCAAGGGTATCGACGCGAACGAAGTCGTTGGGATCGTCGAGGCGGCGACGGTTCTGAGCGTCGGCGACGCCCTCGTTGCACGGCAGACCTCGCGGCTCTCGACCCGCCAGCGAAGCCCGAGCGTCCGAGCTCTCTCGACGCCGAGCGAAATGACCGCCTCGACGCAGTCGGCGTGGCGCGCGGTGGCCGGGCGGAGAATGGCGAGGTCCGCTCGGTCTCCCGCAGGGAGGGTTCGATATCGCTATAGATGCGCCGGAAACGAAGGCCGCTCGCGGCGGCCATCTCGTAAACTAGTGACTTACTTGCGGAAAGTTGGAACGGGCGAAGGGATTCGGTCCCTCAGCTCCAAGCTTGGTAAGCGCGTGCCTGGTGAGCGGTGACAAACGAGATCGCTCTCGAACTTTTGCCGTACTAATTCGAGGCCCTGAGTACGGCAGAGAAACCTTAACACGTTGAAAAATGCCGGCGCGCCCGACAGGATGAAACTGGGAACTCCTATGTGATTGAAGCCGCCATGTAATTTGCTTAGAAGCGCCGGCGAGGCGTCGCTATAACAACGCGCGGCAACCGAGTCGCCACCAATCATGCGACGACTCCGCGCGGCACGCGAGGCGCCGGACGCATGAGAAAGGCACGCGATCAGCCCACTGACAGCGATGAGAGTCCGGCTTGACAGAACGGGACGCAGAAGTCTCCGTTCTGTTTCATGGCTCCGAAGGCACCGCCCGCTCCGCAGCACCTGACGTACTTGAGGGCTCTCCAGCTCATTGCGGATCTGTCCAAGCGGGAGCTCGCTACGCTCATGCCGCACCTTGGGGAGCGAGGGCGGATTGCTGAGGAAATCATTCGTGGCGTCCTGCTGCGTACGCTGCCGAAGCAATTCGCGGTGGGCACAGGCGTCCTAATCTCCGCGTCGGGAGAGGTCAGCTCGCAGACCGACATCGTCATCTTCGACAATTTTCACAATTCGCCGCTGCTCGCGGAGTTTGGTGTCGGGGTGTACCCGGTCGAAATCGTCTACGCGACGATCGAGGTGAAGTCAGTCCTGACGAAGCGCGCGTTGAAAAACTCGCTGAGCGCTATCCGCAAGATAAGGAAGATGGGCAGCAAGAAGCACTACGCTGTCCCAGCGGTCGCAGTCACCGCGCAAGGGAGGTCGACGATGGAGACGCGACGGGTGACCCTGACAATACCTCCTCGTTCCTATGTTGTCGCATTCAGCCAGCGCGGACTGGGCAAGACCTACGAAGCCTTTTGCCAAACGCTGAGGGCCTGCCTCGATGAGCACGACGACCACGTCCACGGCGTCGCCGTACTAGAGAATGATTGGTTCGCTGGGAGGAAGGCCTACCGGAACCCTGCCGAGTTGTTCGGAGAAGAGGGCAGCGCTCTACTCTCCTTGTATTCTTCGATCCTGAAAGGCCAGCAAAACTTCTCGGTCTACCCGCTTACCTGGACGTGTACCTCAAGGGAATGCCGCCTTCGTAGAGGTGCGAGCCGATGCGGGGAGAATTGCACGGATGAGTCTTGCCTGGAACACGAAGCGCCTAATGGAGGAGCCCACCGGCCAGAAGGTAGAGTACCACCTCCTCTCCGGGCGCAGGCTTCGAGACGGCGCAATCATCTCTCCCGATCTTGACCACTCTTCGGCTGGCGAGTGGGTGGTGCGCGCCGGACCGTACGCAGTGTCCGTCTTGACGCGGCCCACCTATACCCTTCCACAACAACTCTGCCTATCCTTCACGTGTCACACGAGAAAGGTCGAGGCGCCGGGATTCTCTTCCTATGGCCCGCCGGTGGACGAAGTTGCGTTCGACTTTGCCGTCCTCCTGTCGCTTCTTGCGCGCCATCCAATCGCCCTCCTCGGCATGCGTCGCCTCGACGACCGGCCAAATATCCTCGACTACCACTGCGACGTGCCGCGACCACCGCTGCCGATGCAGCGGCCGCCAGATTGTGCAGTCAACACCGCGGAGATGAACGCCATCATCGAGGGGATCGGCAGGTCAGAGAACGGTGAGCGGATCAACGCGGCCTTCGCTGCGATGAGACTTCTACTACTCGGCTATCAGCTCCGCGCACTTCAACCCGTCCGGCGCGTATGGCTCGCTGGTCGCTGCTCTGGAGACGCTCGCTGCTCACCACTACTCCGGAAGGCGTTTCCCATTTTCTGAGTTGAGAAAGTTCGACTCCATTCGGTCGATACTCGACAAGCTCCAGAACCTGGAGGGGGCGAACGAGCTCGTTAGCGAGCTTGAGCAGAAGCTTGCGAACCTTGAATCATCGGTCGGACGGAAGTTCAGAATGTTCGTGGCCGAGTTCTTGCCGGACGAGTTCTGGACCTCCCCGGACGAGCTGCGGCAGAGCGCGTCACTTGCGGAGGAAATTCGCAAAGGTGAATTGGACAAACGGCTGGTGGCTGTCTATCGCGCCCGGTCGGGAGGCACGCACTCCGGATCGTCGTTTCCGGCGCACACGGAGTTCGGGACCTCAGACCGGGTGCCGCTCCGTGTCGTGGCTCCGCTTCTGGACCGGGACGCTGACAGAACGGTCCCATCGTTCGGCTGGTTTGAGCGAGCAACCCAGATGGTCATCACGGAATACCTGCACCGCTCGTTTGCTCCTTCTGTGGTGGCGGAGCGCTCCGGCAGGAGCGAAGAAAAGGCTCGCTTGCTTGGAGTGATCGGCGCTCTTGACCCGGCCGCCAAGGAGAGCCTCGAGAAACTCGCGGCCTGGACGGCGCGGTTCATCAACTTCGCGCTCATCAATCCGATGGCTCCGAACTCCGAGTGGGCTGATGGACCGGCATCTGTGCAGTTGCTCAAGGAACTCGGGATCATTGGCACATCGGGAGACGCCACATCCGGGACGTCTTGGCTTAGAAACCGAGATGTGGGCGAGGCGGTCGGAGAGCTCTTCTACGGGGCAATGACGAACCCGTTCCGCGACAACGAGATTCTCCTGCCGGTGGGCTTTGATGAGGATAATGACGATCCGCCTCCGGCCTCAACCGCTTCGTAATCCTTTCGACCTCTCCTTGGGCATTCCCCCGCCATCGCGCCGGGGCGCCGTGCCGTGATGTCAATGAATCGGAAGCAGCAGTTCCCAATCTCGTCTGGTATCGAGAAAAATAACGAATAAGAGTCAATGCTATAGAAGTGGCGCGCCCGAAGAGATTCGAACTCCTGACCCCCAAATTCGTAGTCTGGTGCTCTATCCAGCTGAGCTACGGGCGCGCAAGCCGTCATCCGCGGCGGCGAAGGCGCGCCCGGAGGCGGATGCGGGCGTCTAGCCGCTTTTGCCGCGGCCGGCAAGAGCAAATCGCCGGCGCCGGACGGCGCCTGAGCCGCGGCTGACGCTTCGCCCTGATCTGCGGCGTGCTTCGCTTCTCGATGAGCGGCCGTAGGAGCGGCGGCGCCGGACTGCGCTGAAGGGGAACGGGACTTAGAAGCAGACGTCCCAAAAACCCTGCCGGCGGCTGGGGTCGGTGTAGTACCAGCAGAGGCCGGGCTCGGGCGGCGCGCCGGCCCAGGCGGCCGCGGTCGCCGCGGTGACGAAGCCGAGCGCCTCGCCGGCCGCGACGGCGCCGCCCGGCGCCCAGCTGTAGCCCGGACGCCCCGCCCAGAGCACGGCCGCTCGACGCCCGTAACCGCCACGATAGCCGTAGCGACGCACGTTCCGATTGACGGTATGGGTCGCGTTCCGGCTGATATTGCGATTGACATTGACATGCGCCGCGCCGCGATGGGCTCCGCCGGGGTAGCGCGCGCCGCCGTGCGTTGCGCCCGTGCGCATGCCGCCGCGGTGTGCGCCGCCGTGACGCGGCCCGCCGCCGCGCGTCCTGACCTGCGCATAAGTGATGAGGCCATTGCCCAAGTGGCCTGCCGCATTCGCTCCCGTGACAATCTCGATGGCGTTCGCCTGGGGCGCGATCAGTCCCGCAAGCGCAAGCGCAAACAGCCCGTTCCTGAAGCGACCCTTCCAGCTCATTGCATCCCCTCCCGAGCCGGCTCGCCGCCGGCCTGTCCCGCAGATCCGAACATGGCCCGCGGCCGATAGGGTCGCCCGCTTCGCGAAAGCCTGCGCCACGGCCGACCGGAACTATCTGCGGGGCCGGCGAAATTCGCAATCGGTTGCGGCGCCGCTCGGCAGGCTGCATGTTCCGCAACCGCGTCAATTGACGGGCTCGCCGGCCGGGCCGACATGCGGCGGCGCGGAAAAACCCAGCCCCTTCTTTGCAAAGGGTCGGGGCGCGCCGCCGGAAGCACTCCGTCCGGCGGTCCCCGCGCCGTCCGAAACCGCTTCAACCCATATGCGACAAAAGGCGCCATCTCGCCCCTTGAACGCAGCCGGGCGAAAAGCGCTATGATGGCGCCGCGGGCGCCGGATCGGGCTCCCGCAGGATGATCCAACGTCCGTCAATCGCAGATCCGTCCGAGGCGGATCACGCTCGAGGCGGCCCTCATGAGCCCCGTAGGGAGGAGCAAATGACCCAGTCACGCAAGACATCGATTTTGGCCGCCGAAGGCCTCACCCGCCGCGGCTTCGTCGCAGCCGGCGCCGCCGGCTCGGCGGCGATCCTGACCGGAAGCCTGCGCCCTGCGTTCGCCGCCGACAAGCCGAAGGTGGGCCTGGTGATGAAGTCGCTCGCCAACGAGTTCTTCAAGCAGATGGAGGCCGGCGCGGAGAAATACGCGGCCGCCAACGCCGACAAGTTCGAGTTCAAGGCGGTCGGCATGAAGGACGAGCGCGATTTCGCCGCCCAGGTCGACGCGATCGAGAACTTCGTCACCCAGAAATACGACATCATCGTCGTCGCGCCGGCCAACTCCAAGGCGATGGTCACGCCGATCGCCAAGGCGGTCAAGGACGGCGTCAAGGTGATCAACATCGACGTCGAGCTCGACAAGGACGCCAAGAAGGCGGCGGGCGTCGATCTCGCCTTCTTCGGGCCCGACAACCGCGCCGGGGCGAAGCTCGCCGGCGACGCGCTCGCCCAAAAGCTCGGGCCGGGCGGCAAGGTCGTCATTCTCGAGGGCAACCCCGAGGCCGACAACGCCGTGCAGCGCAAGCTGGGCTTCATGGATTCGGTCAAGGAAGGCAAGCTGCAACTGCTCGACAGCAAGACCGCGCATTGGGAGACCGAGGAGGCCAACACGCTGATGACCAACTTCCTCACTCAGTATCACGACATCCAGGGCGTGATGGCGGCGAACGACTCGATGGCGCTCGGCGTCGTCAAGGCGCTCGACGCGGCGGGCTTGAGCGGCAAGGTCCAGGTGGTGGGCTTCGACAACATTCCGGCGGTGCAGCCCCTGGTCAAGAGCGGCAAGATGCTCGCGACCGTCGAGCAATACGGCGCCGATATGGCCGTGCTCGGCATCAAATACGGGATGCGCGAGAGGGCTGGCGAGCAATTCACCGGCTGGGTCAAGACGCCGATCAAGCTGATCGAGGCCAAAGACCTCACGTAGGTCATCTCCCCTCTCCCGCTTGCGGGAAAGGGGCCGGCGGTGAGGGGTCGCGACACCAAGCCGAGCGTCGTAAGCGCGGACCCTCATCTGGCGGCCTTCGGCCGCCACCTTCTCCGAAAGGGAGAAGGGAGGAGCGCGATGGCCAATCCGATTCTGATCATGAACGGGGTGGGCAAGCGATTCCCGGGCGTCGTCGCGCTACGCGGGGTCTCGCTCGAAGTCGGGCGCGCGGAGGGCCACGTCCTGCTCGGGGAGAACGGGGCGGGAAAGTCGACGCTGATCAACCTGCTTGCGGGAGTCTATCCGGCGGACGAGGGCGAGATCGTGTTCGACGGCGAGCCCTATTCTCCGCGCACGCCGACCGACGCCTATCGGGCCGGCATCCGCGTCGTCCATCAGGAGCTCTCCATGATGACGCAGATGACGGTGGCCGAGAACCTCATGTTCGAACGCCTGCCGCAGCGGTGGGGTGTCGTGAACTACCACGCGACGAACCGGCGCGCGGCCGAGCTCCTGGAGGAGGTCGGCCTCGATGTCGCGCCGACGACGCTCGTGTCGCGCCTCGGCGTCGCGCAGATGCAGCTCGTCGAAATCGCCAAGACGCTGGCTCACGAGAGCAAGCTCCTCATTCTCGACGAGCCGACCGCGACGCTCACCGCGAAGGAGGTCGACCGGCTGTTCGACATCCTGCGCAGGCTGAAGGCGCGCGGCGTCACGATTCTCTACATCTCCCACCGTCTCCAGGAGATCGGCGAGATCGGCGACCGCGTGACCGTGCTGCGCGACGGCCAGCTCGTCGCGACGCGCCCGCTCGCGGGCCTCGCAATTCCCGACATCGTGCGCATGATGGTGGGCAGAAGCATCCACGACGAGCACGCCTTCCGCGACGAGGTGAAAGCTTTTGGCGAGGCGCTGCGCGTCGAAGGCCTGCGGCGCAACGCGAAAAGCCCGCCCGTGTCGTTTTCCGTCGCCAGGGGCGAGATCGTCGGCCTCGCCGGGCTCGTCGGCAGCGGACGCACGGAGACTGCGCGCGCCATCTTCGGCGCCGACCCGAAGCTTTCGGGCGACATCTTCGTGGAGGGCGAGCGCGTGACGATCGACACCCCGCGCGACGCGGTCAAGCGCGGCCTCTGCCTGATGACCGAGGACCGCAAGGCGCAGGGCCTCCTGCTCGGCATGTCCTGCGCGGAGAACATCACCATCACCGATCTCAAAAAAATCTCGAGACATGGCGTTCTCGAACCCGCCGCCGAGCGCGCCGCCGCGAAAAAACTGGTCGGGGACCTTCGCATCAAGACGCCTTCGATCGACCAGACGGTGCGCAACTTCTCCGGCGGCAACCAGCAGAAAGTGGTGATCGCCAAATGGCTGTTCCGCGGCTCGAAGGTGCTCGTCTGCGACGAGCCGACGCGCGGCATCGACGTCGGCGCGCGCGCCGAGATCTACGACCTGCTGTGGGATCTCGCCTCGGAGGGGCGCGGCATCCTCTTCATCTCTTCCGACCTGCCCGAGCTGATCGCGATCTGCCACCGCATCATCGTGTTCGCCAAGGGTCGGGTGGTCGGCGAGGTCGAGCGAAGCGCCTTCGACCAGCACCGCATCCTGTCGATGGCCTACGAGGAATTTGCGACGTGAGCGGGGCCCGTGGTCGGCGCGTTGCCCCCTTCTCCGCGCAGCGGGAAAGGTGGCCCGAAGGGCCGGATGGGGTGTGGAAAGCAGGTCTAAATCGATGCAGGTTCGGGCCGCTGTTCGTGCAACGCAACTCGTGCTCGGTCCAGCGGGCCACACCCCATCCGGCGCTCCGCGCCACCTTCCCCAGCGGAGCTGGGGAAGGAAAGCCCTGGCGATCCAGGTTGTGTGAATCCGGTAGCCCGCGAAGGGGGAGGGCAACCCTGATCGCGTGCTCTGGAGCCGGAGACTGTATCGAACATGAGCGAAGCCGCTGAGGCCGCCGGCGGCAGGCGCGCCGCCGCCGTCTGGAACGACATCCTCCGCTTCGGATTGCGCGAGGCGGGCGTCGCGGTTGCGCTCGTGCTGATCGTGCTCTTCTTCTCGCTGACCGCCCCCTATTTCGCCACGCCCGAGAACTTTTTGAAAATCTTCGTCCAGATCGCGATCAACACGGTGCTCGCCTCGGGCATGACCTTCGTCATCCTGACCGGCGGCATCGACCTTTCGGTGGGGTCGGTGCTGGCTCTGTGCACGGTGGTGGGCGCGCTCATCATGACCGACAAGGATCTTCCCGTCGCGCTCTCGGTGCCGCTGGCGCTCCTCGGCTGCATGGGCGTAGGCGCGCTCTGCGGCGCGATCAACGGCTTCGTCGTCGAGCAATGGAGGATCCCCTCGTTCATCGTCACGCTCGGAATGCTGAACGTCGCGAGCGGCGCGGCGCGGGTGGTGAGCAACAACTCGACGATCACCGGCCTGCCGCAACCCTTCGTCGATTTCGGCAACCTCATCGTGTTCGGCGTGTTCCCCTCGATCTTCCTGATCGCGGTCGGGGTGATTCTTATCGGGTGGTTCATCCTGCGTTTCACCGTGTTCGGCCGGTTCATCTACGCGATCGGCACGAACGAGGAGGCGGTCAGGCTCTCCGGCCATTCGCCGCGCATCACCAAGGTCGCCGCCTTCACCATCAGCGGGCTCACCGCCGGCGTCGCCGCCATGGTCTATCTCCTGCGCCTCAACGTCGGCAGCCCGATCGCCGGGGTCGGCTACGAGCTCAACGCCATCGCCGCCGTCATCATCGGCGGCACCAGCCTCATGGGCGGCAAGGGCTCGATCATCGGCACGCTGGTCGGCGCCTGCATCATCCAGGTGCTCTCGACCGGCCTGCAACTCTTCGGCGTCGGCGACAACGTGAAGCCGATCGTCATCGGCACGGTGATCGTCGGGGCGGTCGTGCTCGACGCCTACCGCGACCGGTTCCTCAAGGCGATCGAGTCGCGGTAGGCTTGGGCGGCTCGCCTCATGCCGCCAACGGGGGTGGGAACAGCGGGAGCGGACCGGATCAGTCAGGCGGGCTCTTCGGCCGGCGGCTGGTCCTCATCCTGCCCGTCGTCGAAGACGATCCCTTCGTAGAGCTCGGCAAGCGGGAGTTCGACGCCGATCTCTGGAAGGGCCAGCGCGGAGTCCGCAATCAGGATCTCGTGCGTCCATAAATCGCCGGCGCGGGCGTAGACGGTCGCGCCGACGCTGTCCTGTTCGAGCATGACGTAATGGCGAATGGACGGCGTCGCCTGATATTCGCGGGCCTTGACGATTCTATCTTTCGCCGCCGTGCTTGGGCTCAGAACCTCGAAGACGACGACGGGGTCGGAAACTACGGTCGCGGTTCGATCGACGGGGGAGCACACGACCATGCCGTCGGGATAGCGGATGTGACCATCGCCGACCTGGATCTTAAGGTCGCTACCGAGGAACTGACAGGGCTTGCCCCGAAGGCGTGCACCGATAGCGAGCGCGAGGTTGCGCTGGATCACCGCGTGGGCGAATGTTCCGCCCGTCATCGCCACGGGGCCGATCCCGTCGAATTCGTAGCGTAGGGGCTGCCGCTCCTCCCAGGCGAGGAATTCGGCAAGCGTCATGGGTTTGGGCGAGGCGAGGTTCATCCAAACCCCTCTTATCACAAAATGAGAACGGGCGCGACGGGAGAAGGTCGGGAGAAGGCTCAGCGAGGCCTCGGTGCCGCGGCGGTCGGGCGATGACGCCCTCAGAGGGCGTCCGTCGCCGTGCGAATAGCGAATGCCTCTAGCTTGTCCGGCCATCGCCGAAGATCTCCCGGGACGTGCTTCCGCAAGCACAGGATGGAAGAGCGCGCAGCGCGGATCGTGCTGTCCATTCGCTGCCGGAAGATCGACGCGCCGCTCAACCCTTGGTCTTTCAGGTGACCGCTGATCCGGTCGCGCTGAACATGCACAAGGTCGTATTGCGCCTGCTGCACAAGCCAGCTTTCGGCGCCGCCGTCAAAGGCCTTTTCGAGGCGCATGGCCATTTCCGGCGAAACGCCGCGCTTGCCGTTCACCAGCTCGGAGAGCGTGTTGCGCGTCACCCCGAGGGCGGCCGCATCCGTAATGCTCAAGCCCAAAGGCTTTATGCATTGCCGCAAAACGACGGCGCCGGGGTGCAGGGGATTATCATGGGCATGGGTCAATCTCGACCTGACTATCAGCCGCGCAAGGTCTGCACCACAAAGAGCACGAAGCGCACGGTCGGCTGGCGCGCTTGTGCATCCGTGGTGTTCTTTGTGGTGAACGGCTTCGATCCGTTGACCGGATCTTAGAACGTCTGCTTTAGGGCGCGATTGCGTCAATCCATTGTATTGCGCAGCGTTTATCGTGGACGCGGCCACACGGACCGCCTGGGGAGTGTAGCATGTCGAGCGATGCATCGGTTCCGCCGCGGTCGGGGGCGCGCCTTGCGCTCACAGGGCTCACCGCCCTCGGCGTGGTGTTCGGCGACATCGGCACCAGCCCGCTCTACACGCTGAAAACGGTGCTCGACTACACGGGTCCCCATCCCGATCCGACCGCGGTGCTCGGCGCCCTGTCGCTGATCCTCTGGACGCTCGTCCTCATCGTTGCCGTCAAATACGTCAATTTCGCCATGCGGGTCGACAATGACGGAGAGGGCGGCGTCATCGCGCTGATGACCTTGCTCGGGGTCAAGAAGCATCAGCGGCCGATCATTATCGCGGTCGGCCTGTTCGGCGCGGCGCTCATCTACGGCGACGGCGCGATCACGCCAGCGATTTCGGTGCTGTCTGCGCTCGAGGGCATCGAGCAGGTCGCGCCGGCGCTGCAAACCTACGTGCTGCCGGCGGCGACCGTCGTCCTGCTCGCGCTCTTTGCGGTGCAGCCGTTCGGCACGGCGGCGATCGGCCGCGCCTTCGGCCCGATCATGCTCGCCTGGTTCATCGTCATCGCCATGCTCGGAGTCTACGGGATTCTCCGGCATCCGCAGGTCTACATCGCCATCGATCCGCGCTTCGAACTCGACTACCTGTCGCGCGGCGGCTTCCAGGGCTTTCTCGTGCTCGGCGGCGTGTTCCTGTGCGTGACCGGCGCCGAGGCGCTCTATGCCGATATGGGCCACTTCGGCCCCCGGCCGATCCGTTTCGCCTGGAGCCTGGTCGTCTTTCCCGCGCTGATCCTCAACTACGCCGGGCAAGCGGCGATCGTACTAGCGGGTGCGACGACCGAAGGCAACATCTTCTACCGGCTCTGCCCGGAGGCGCTGCTGACGCCCCTCATCGTGCTCGCCACGATCGCAACCGTCATCGCCAGCCAGTCGATCATCACCGGCGCTTATTCGATGACCCGCCAGGCGATCCAGCTCGGCTGGCTGCCGCGCATGAACGTCAAGCAGACCTCGGAAGAGGGCTACGGGCAAATCTATGTCGGCACGGTGAACTGGATCCTGATGATCGTCACGCTCGCGCTGACGATTGGATTCGGCAAGTCGGACAATCTCGCGGCCGCCTACGGCATCGCCGTCTCGGCGACCATGCTGATGACGAGCGTGCTGCTCTTCATCGCCATGCGCGAGATTTGGAAATGGCCGGTCGCCGCAGCCGGCGCGGTCGCGGCCTGTTTCATCTTGATCGACGCGAGCTTCTTCGCCGCCAACATGGCCAAAGTCCTCCAGGGCGGCTGGGTTCCGCTGCTGCTCGCCTCCGTCGTCTACGGCGTCATGTGGATATGGCACCGCGGCGCAACCGCGGTCCAAAGTCGGGTCGAGGCGGAGCTGACGCCGGTGTCCGATCTCATCGCGCAGCTGGACGCCGGCAAGATCGCCCGGGTGCCGGGCTCGGCGGTCTTCTTCACCCGCGCAAAGAATGAGACGCCGCCCGTCATGTCCTGGCACGTGCGCCACAACCGCTCGCTTCACGAGCAGGTGCTTGCTTTGACGATGACGGTGGTCTCGGCCCCACGCGTCGACCCGGACGAGCAATTGACGCTTGAGCGCGAGGGCGACCATTTCTGGCGCGCGGACGTCAAGCTCGGCTTCATGGAGCACCCCGACATTCCGGCCATTCTGTCGAGCTGCAAGGCCAAGGGGGCGCAGATCGACATCGACGACGTGACCTATTACGTAGGCTCGGAAACCATCGTGCCGGCCGAGGACGGCAAGGGCCTTCCGCGCTGGCAGGAGGCCCTGTTCGCCGCCATGGGCCGGAACGCGGCCCGCTTGAGCGACTATCTTCAATTGCCCCGCGATCAGGTGGTCGAGATCGGGCGCGAGATCGAGATCTAAGCGTGACCGGTTTCTCGGCTCTCGCCGCTGTACAACTTGTCGTATCAGAGGTTGGACGCGCGGATCATTCTCGACGTCGCGAGCCGAGAAAAGAGGAGGGGACGACGGCGCCGTCGTCCCCTCCTGCCGTCAGGCGGCGTCGTCCGAATGCTCTTTGGCGGTCGTCGAGTGCTTGTGCCCCTGCTCACTGTGCTCGTGAGCGGCTTCGGCGTGCGACTGGGCCTCTTCGTGCTCGCCCATGTCGTGGAGATGGGCGGCCTGGTGATGATGGTGGGCCGCAGCGTGATGATGTGCGGCCGCTTGATGGTGATGCTCACTAGCCGGATGCTCGTCTTTTGCCATGACAGTGTTCCTTCTGACCGTTTTGAAAAATCATGCCCGGCCCTGGCTTCGACTGACCGAGGCTCCCAGCCGCAAGTCCTCCGCTTGGCCGCATTGTGCATGCAGCGCGACCTTACGTTAGGCTCCGGCAACTACAGATATATGACGGGCGCCGCGAGAGAAACCCCTAGCGCCCGATCGAAGCGCGCATTCGTCACAATCCGCTGAACTGTTCGCGAAATAGAACCAGCGGTGGAGCGGCCCGTGCGGGGTCGCGTCCGGCGACGGATCAAATCTGTTCACCACAAAGAACACCAAGGAGGCACAAAGCGCACCAACTCAACGTGCCCTTTGTGCAGACTTCGCGCCCTTGGTGGTGAAAATATGCTTGGCGCCGCTCATGGTCAGCTGCATCACGAGCGGATCTACCCATGCAAATCTGCTTGGGTAGTCTGCGCCCGATCGCGATGGCGGAATGAGAGGTCGGCCGCGCCATCTAGGTCAACGGGCCGGGCCGAAGCTCAATCTCAAGCCGTTGAGTCGAATTCCGGCGAGCTTCGTCGACCAGGTCTCACCCGTGGCGACGGCCGGTGCGTCGGTCAGCGTTCCCGTGGTCACGAGCTCGCCCGCCCGAAGGGGATCGCCTCCCGAGGCCTCGAGCTCACGCAAAAGATGACGAAGCGCCTCGAGCGGACCCCCGAGGACGTTCGCGCCGCGCCCCTTCAGGACGGCGCCGTCTCCGTTCGAGAGCTCAATGGCGAACGAGGAAAGAGCGTCGCGCCATTCCTCGGGCCTGTCGGAGATCGGCTGCTTCTCGCCGATGAGATAGGCGCCGTGGAGGCCGTAGCCGGCGACCGAGTCGGCTGCGGCGAAGCGCCAGCCCGGGAAGATCGATTGCACGATCTCGAAGCCGTGCGCGATCCAGTCGATGCAGCCTATGAGCTCGTCGTCGCTCATCTCCGGCCGCGGCGTCGCCGCGATATGAAGGGCGATTTCCGGTTCGATGCGGGGCTCTGTGAGGCCAGCGAGGTCAAAGCGACCACCGACCGATGCAAGTTCGCGGACGGTGCTGTCGAACATGAAGTTCCAGATCGGTCCGTGGACGCCATAGATGCGCTGGACGGTCGCGTTGGTGAAGCCGATCTTGCGGCCGACCGCTCTCTCGCCCCGGTCCTCGCGAAGCTCGCGAACCCGGGCGGCGACCGCATAGGCTTCGCCGAGATTGAAGCCAGGATAGCGCGACGCGAACGGCTCGACCTGCCGCCCGGTGCCGAACAGCTCGAACGCCTCGCGGGCGATCGTTTCGATTCTTCGAGCCCGCTCGCCATCGCCGATGCGCATGTCTGCGTCCCGCTCGTTCTGCGCGCCGGCGATCAGGGCGAGAAGTTCACTCGATCCCCCGACTTGGAGGATGGCCGCGGCGCTATTCGCCTTAAAGCACACAGTGCCCCAACGTCCTCGGGGGCTCAAGGCGAGCCTTCGCGAGGAGTTTTGGCGCGAGCGCCCGAGGGCCCCCAAAGCGTTGGGTTGAGAGAAAACAAAGTTGGCTTGTGCAGTGTAAAAGCCCCCGACGCTTTCATCCCTTGCTCGTCTCCGGGAATTCGCCACCCGTTGCGGGAAAGGGTCGAAGGTTTTTTTCTGCCCGAAGTCCCCCGAGTCGGTAAAGCAAGGCGGATTCCCAAGCGACGGTTTGGAGGTGCTCGTACATAGACGGCCTCGGCTCACAGCGCCCTTTCGGCGATGTCTTTTCACCACCAAGAACACAAAGAAGCACCAAGGCAAACTCTCGGCCATTGTGCTCTTCGTGGTCCTTGGTGAACTTCGTGGTGAATTCCAGGAGGAACCGTCGCTGATCGTGTCGGACTCCATCGATTTCGGGCCACATGCGACCCACTCGGGAATTCGCCCCGGTCGGTCGCCCGGAAACTGACGCGGCAACCCCTCTGAATCGCTCGAAACCGGAGCGGAAAGCGGCTCGTCCGCGAGGCTCGGAGCGGCCGAGCCTTTTCAGGCGAAGCGGGACCCCTTATGCCTGGCGCCATCGAGAGTCCGACATGTTGCGGCAATTCTCCTCCGACGGCGTCCACATCGCCTATATCGACGTCCCGCCCGAGGGTTTCGACCGCGGCGAGCCGATCCTGCTCGTTCACGGCTTCGCCTCGAACCATCGCGTCAACTGGGTGGGTCCCCGCTGGGTCGAGACTCTTTCGCGCGCGGGGCGGCGGGTCGTCGCCTTCGACAATCGCGGCCATGGGGAGAGCCAGAAGCTCTACGCGCCGCACGACTATCGCTCCGACCTCATGGCGCGCGATGCGGCGAACCTGCTCGCGCACCTGAGGATCGGGCGCGCCGACGTGATGGGCTATTCGATGGGCGCGCGCATCTCCGCCTTCCTGGCGCTCGGCCGGCCCGACCTCGTCCGCTCGCTGATCCTCGGCGGCCTCGGCGACCGGCTGGTGCACGGCGCCGGCCTGCCGGCCGGCATCGCGGAGGCGATGGAGGCGCCGTCCGTCGGCGACCTTTCCGACCCGACGCAGCGCATGTTCCGCGCCTTCGCCGATCAGACGAAAAGCGACCGCGCCGCGCTCGCCGCCTGCATCCGCGGCTCGCGCCAGAGCCTGACGCAAGCCGGCGTCGCGCGGATCGCCCAGCCGACGCTGGTGGCGGTCGGGACGCGCGACGTGGTGGCGGGAGACGCGGCGAAGCTCGCGGCGATGATGCCCAACGCCGCCGCGCTCGACATTCCGGGGCGCGACCACAATGTCGCGGTCGGCGACAAGGTCTACAAGGCCGGCGTGCTGGCCTTCCTGGAATCAAGGCAAGTGAGAGACCATCGGGCGGACTGCATGCCGCCGCAATTCGAGTTTCAAACGCCCCGGCCAACAAAGCACGTGACAAACTTGCCGGAAACATCAATCTTGGATCGGGGTGTCGGCTCGAGACCGGCGTCGCGAGGAAACGGAAAGTCCATGGAGCTGGCCGAGGCGAGAGCCGGGACTGCTGAAGCCGACCGTTCCGGATCCGCGCTGCTGTCGGTCGAGAACGTCTCGCTCCGCTTCGGCGGCGTAACCGCCCTCGACGACGTCACCTTCAGGGTCGCTCCCGGCGCGATCTGCGGCCTGATCGGCCCCAACGGCGCCGGCAAGACCACGCTGTTCAACTGCATCTCGCGCCTCTACGACCCGCACGCCGGTTCGATCCGGTTCGACGGCCGCTCGCTTTCGGGCGTGCCCCGGCACGCGATCGCCGCGCTCGGCATCGCGCGCACGTTCCAGAACGTGGCGCTGTTCGCCACGATGTCGACTCGCGACAACGTGCGCGTCGGCGCCCATGCGCTGGCGAGGGGCGGCTTTCTCGCCAACGCCCTTGCGCTTCCTCTTGCGAGGCGAGAGGAGCGCCGGCTCGCCGAGCGGGCGGAGGCGCTGATCGAGGAATTCGGACTCCACAATGTTGCGGACCGCCCGGTCGGCGAACTGCCGTTCGGCGTGCGCAAGCGGGTGGAGCTTGCGCGCGCGCTCGCGATCGGCCCGAAGCTGCTTCTGCTCGACGAACCCGCCGCCGGGCTCAATCATGAGGAAGTCGACGCGCTGGGCGAGGAAATCCGCGCCATCCGCGACCGCCGCAAGGTCGCGATCCTGCTCGTCGAACATCACATGAACCTCGTCATGCGGGTTTCCGACCAGGTCGTGGCGCTCGATTTCGGCAGGATCATCGCCGACGGGCGCCCGGAAGACGTGAGGGCGAATCCTGACGTCGTGCGCGCCTATCTGGGGACGGCGGCGTGAGCGGCCCGATCCTCGAGGTGAGGAGCCTCACGGCCTTCTACGGGCCGATCCAGGCCCTGTTCGGACTCGACCTCGACGTCGAGGACGGAGGTGTGACCGCGTTCCTCGGCGCGAACGGCGCCGGCAAGACCACGACGCTGCGGGCTCTGTCCGGCCTCATCAGGCGCGAAGGCGAGATCCGGCTGCGCGGCAAGCCGATCGGTGCGCTGTCGACGGAAGCGATCGCTCGCCTCGGCGTCGCGCATGTGCCCGACGGACGCGGAACGTTCACCGATCTGACCGTCGAGGAGAACCTGCGCCTCGGGGCCTATGTTCGGTCCGACAAAGCGGAGGTCCGAAGGGATTTCGATCGGGTGTTCGCCTATTTTCCGCGTCTCGCCGAGCGGCGGCGCCAGCAGGCAGGCACATTGAGCGGCGGCGAGCAGCAGATGCTCGCCATCAGCCGCGCGCTCCTCATGCGCCCGAGCCTTTTGATGCTGGACGAGCCGTCGTTCGGCCTCGCGCCTCTCGTGGTGGAGGAGATCTTTCGCATCCTTTCGGCGATCAACCGGGATGACGGCGTCAGCATGCTCATCGTCGAGCAGAACGCTTCGCTCGCTCTCGACCTCGCCGACCGCGCGGTGCTGATCGAGACGGGGCGCGCCGCGGTCAGCGGGACATCGAAAGCCCTTCGCGCCGACGACTCCCTCCGCCGCGCCTACCTCGGCTATTGAGGGGGCGCGCGTGAGCGAATTCCTTCACCAATTGGCTTCCGGACTGGCGCTCGGCGGCGTCTACGCGATCATGGCGCTGGCGCTGGTGATGATCTACCAGGCGACACAGCTGGTGAATTTCGCCCAGGGCGAAATGGCGATGTTTTCGACTTATTTCGCCTGGAAGCTGATGGACATGGGTTGGCCCTACTGGCGCGCCTTCGTCGCGACGGTCGTCGTTTCCTTCGCCGGCGGTGTCGTGATCGAGCGCCTCGTGGTGCGGCCCTTCGCCAAGGCGCCCGTGCTCGCCTCGGTGATCGTATTCATCGGGCTTGCGCTGATCTTCAACGCGCTCGCCGGATGGCTGTACGGCTATTCGGTCACGTCGTTCGACACCCCGTTTTCCGGCAAGCCATGGTTCGGGAACGGCTACATGTCCGCGCACGAATTGGGCGCCGTCGTCGTGAGCCTCTGCGTGCTCGCCCTCGTCTACGCCTTTTTCCGCTTCACGCCGCTCGGCCTCGCGATGCGCGCGGCCGCGCAAAATCCGACGTCGAGCCGGCTCGTCGGCATCCGGGTCGGCTGGATGCTGGCGATCGGCTGGGGGCTTGCGGCGGCGATCGGCGCAATCGCGGGCATGATGGCGGCGCCGATCGTCTATCTCGACCCCAACATGATGGGCGGCGTCCTGATCTATGCCTTCGCCGGCGCGGTGCTCGGCGGCATCGACAATCCATTCGGCGCGGCGTTCGGCGGCTTTGCCGTCGGCGTCCTCGAGAATCTGGTCGGCGCTTACGTGGTGGGCGACGAGGTCAAGCTCTCGGTCGCGCTGGCGATCATTATCGGCGTGCTGGTCTGGCGGCCGTCCGGCCTGTTCGGACGGCGGCTCGTGGCGAGGGTCTGACGATGGCGGAGCCGGACGCCTCGAGGCGCGTCGCGACCGTGGCGGTGTTCGCCTGCGCGCTGGCCTACCCGTTTCTGGCGTCGGGCTACCACATCTATCAGGGCGCGCAGGTGTTGATCCTCGGCATCGCGCTGCTCGGCCTCAATCTGCTGACCGGCGTCAACGGCCAGATCTCGCTCGGCCACGGCGCCTTCTTTGCGATCGGCGGCTACGGCGCGGCAATCCTCGTCGCCAAGCTCGGATTGCCTTATTGGCTCGCGATCCCGATCGCGAGCCCCGTCTGCTTCGGCGCCGGATTCCTGTTCGGTTTTCCGGCGTTGCGGTTCGGCGGCCTGTATCTGGCGCTCGCCACCTTCGCGCTCGCCGTCGCGACGCCGCAGATCCTCTCCTACAAGGGGTTCGACGCGATCACCGGCGGCTCGCAAGGTCTCTCTCTGGCGAAGCCGCACGCGCCCTTCGGCCTTCCCCTGAGCGCCGACCAGTGGCTCTATCTGGTCTGCCTCTTCTGCGGGACGGTCCTTTACTGGGCGGCGAGGAACCTCGTTTCCGGCCGCGTCGGCCGCGCCTTGATCGCCATCCGCGATCAGCCGATCGCCGCGGAGAGCATGGGCGTCAACGCCGCGCTCTACAAGACGACCTGTTTCGGGGTCAGCGCGCTCTACGCCGGCGTCGCCGGGGGCTTGAGCTCGATCGCGGTCGGCTTCGTCTCGCCGGAAAGCTTTGGCCTGTCGCTGTCGCTCTCGTTTCTGGTCGGCATCGTCGTCGGCGGCCTCGCCTCGCTCGGCGGCGTCCTGTTCGGCGCCCTCTTCATCGAGTTCGTGCCCAATCTCGCCGACCAGCTTTCGGTCAATTTCGGCGAAAGCGCCAAGGCGCTGCCGGGCGCGATCTACGGCGTCCTGTTGATCCTGATCATGGCCGCCATGCCGATGGGGGTCGCGGGCGCTCTGAGAGCCGGATTCGCTTTCGCCAGACGGAATCTTGCTGCATCATCTGTCCGCATTGAAGGCGGCGACGCGCGGAAGCCGTCGCGGTAGCAACAGCCAGGAGGATCGCTCATGCTCACACGACGCTCGTTCCTGCAATCCGGCGCCGCCGCCGCCGCCGTCGCGGCGACCGTCAGCTCGGCCCGCGCGGATACGCCCGGAATCACCGATACGGAGATCAAGATCGGCCAGACGATGCCCTATAGCGGTCCCGCCTCGGCCTATGGCGTGATCGGCCGCGCGGAAGCCGCCTATTTCAAGATGATCAACGAAATGGGCGGGATCAACGGGCGCAAGATCAACCTTATCAGCCTCGACGACGGCTACAGTCCGCCGAAGACCGTCGAGCAGGTGCGCCGACTGGTCGAGGACGAGAAGGTCGCCTTCCTGTTCAACACTCTCGGCACCCCGCCGAACTTGGCGATCCGGCATTATTGCAACGACAACAAGGTACCGCAACTGTTCGTCGCCACCGGCGCCGCCGTGTTCAGCGACCCGAAGCATTTTCCCTGGACGATGGGCTACCAGCCCAACTACCAGACCGAAGCCAGCATCTTCGCCAAGCACATCCTGCAGACCAAGCCAGACGCGAAGATCGGCGTGCTCTATCAGAACGACGGCTTCGGCAAGGACTATCTGATCGGGCTCAAGGACGGGCTAGGGGCGGACCATGCCGGCATGGTGATCAAGGAAGTCTCCTACGAGACGTCCGAGCCGACGGTCGACTCGCAGATCGTCACGCTGCAAGGCGTCGGGCGCCGACGTGTTCCTCATCGCCGCGACGCCGAAATTCGCCGCCCAGGCGATCCGCAAGTCCTTCGACATCGGCTGGAATCGCCGTGCGCTACATGACCGACGTCTCGCAATCGATCGCCACGGTGATGAAGCCGGCGGGCTTGGAGAAATCGAAGGGCGTGATCACCGCCATTTACGGCAAGGATCCGACCGACGCCCGCTGGAAGGACGATGCCGGGCTTCAAGGAATACAGCGCGTTCGTCGCGAAATACATGTCGCCCAAAGATTTGATCGACGCCAACGCCGCCTATGGTTTCGGGGCCGCGGCGACGATGATCCAGGTGCTCAAGCAATGCGGCAACGATCTCTCGCGCGAGAACGTCATGCGGCAGGCGGCGAACCTCAAGGACCTCGAATTGCCGATGCTGCTGCCGGGCATCAAGGTCAACACCTCGCCCGACAATTTCAGCCCGATCCGACAGGAGGCCCTCGCGACGTTCAACGGCGAGAGCTGGGAGCTGTTCGGGGAGATTTTGAGCGGCTAGATCCTGATCTGGCGGGCTTGAGTCCGCCGCACTCCCCCGAGACGGGAAAAGCGGCCGCCCCAAGCCGGTCGGTTCAGCATACGCATCAATCAAGGATGGCGAGGATGTGCTCCACGCGCGGGGCGGGCACATCGCCGCTCCAATCGCGATGTTCGCTGCGTCAGGACAAGGTGCGGGCAAACGCGTTGTCGGCAAAGACGTAAACTCCCTGTTCCTTCGTAAACTCTCGGCAGTTCCATCAGGAAAAGTCCCTGTTCCTTCGAATTAATTCGCTGTTCCGTCGCGGCAAATCCCTGTTTTCTGTTGCTGCGATGAGGGCAGCGAGGCTCGGAACACCCCGTCGGCATTGCGTCCCGTTGCCGCAGTGGCGGCGCGTCCGCTGGTTGGATCGCTCGCTGGGCGGCCCGAGGGACTCGTGCGCCGGCGAAATTTTCTGCGCTGTCAGCTTGCCGATTATCGAAAAGATTTGGTACAAATCAAGAACAGGTACCTGGACCTCGGGCGCCAGTTTCGAACAGAGGAAGTATAACGTTTTTGGTATGTCCATCGCTATTAACCCCGGCGGACTTCTCCTGTTTTTTCCGCCTTGCGACGGCCAGTCGTTGAAAAAGCTTAAAATGGCAATGGGCGGCTCTTGTCAGGAGTTGGCATGGATGTGGGGTCGGCGCCGCATTCCCTTGGGGTCGGCGCCGCAGCCGCGCGGGGTTTGCGCCGTTTGGCCCTGGCTCGAGGCACGCGCCTTACGCCCTCACCGCCGCTCGCGCATGAGCCGCGACTTGTCGCGGTTCCAGTCGCGCGCCTTCTCGCTCTCGCGCTTGTCGTGCAGCTTCTTGCCGCGCCCGAGCGCAATGGCGATCTTGGCGCGGCCTTTCGCGTTGAAGTAGATTCTGCAGCGGCACGATCGTCATGCCCTCGCGCTCGACGCCCTTGGCGAGCTTGGCGATTTCCTTCGCGTGCAGAAGGAGTTTGCGCGGTCTCTTCGGCTCGTGGTTGAAGCGGTTCGCCTGCAGATATTCGGGGATGTTGGCGTTGTAGAGGATCACTTCGCCGTTGCGGTCGACGGCGGCGTAGCTCTCGCCGACCGTCGCCTTGCCGGTCCGGAGCGATTTGACCTCGGTGCCGGTCAGCATCAGGCCGGCCTCGAACGTCTCGCCGATCTCATAGTCGAAGCGGGCGCGGCGGTTGTCGGCCACGACCTTGAAGTTGGGCTTGTCCTTATCGGCCATGCGTCGGGCCTCCCGGCCGCGGCGACCGCCTCCGGCTTGACAGGCGGTTCCCGCCGCAATTGCGCCGCAATTCGCTTGCGATGACCCCCGAAGCCTTTTCTGCCTGCACGCGCCCTAATGCGACGAACGATCATGTTTCGCATGGACGTCTCAGGCGTTCAACAGGCCGGCGTGCACCATCGCGCGGCGGATCAGCGCCTCGGTCGTCTGGCTCACCGGAATGAGCGGCAGGCGGGTCTCGTTGCGCACCCGGCCGAGCAGGCTCAGCGCGTATTTCGTCCCGTTGACGCCGGGTTCGGCGAAGATCGCCGCGTGCAGCGGCGTCAGCCGGTCCTGGATCTTCAGCGCATGGTCCCAGTCGCCCTTGAACACCGCCTCCATCAGTTCCGCGCAGAGCTCCGGCGCGATATTGGCCGTGACCGAGATGCAGCCGTGTCCGCCCGCCGCCATTGCGGCGAGCGCGGTCATGTCTTCGCCAGAAAGTTGGATAAAGTCCGCCCCCATAGCGTGTCGCTGGCGCGACACGCGGCCGACGTCGCCGGTCGCGTCCTTGACGCCGACAATGTTGGGAAGCTCGCTCAGGCGTTTCATCGTGTCGACCGACATGTCGACGACGCTGCGGGGAGGGATGTTGTAAATGATGATCGGAATCCCGATCGCGTCGTTGACGGCCTTGAAGTGCTGGTAGAGCCCTTCCTGCGTCGGCTTGTTGTAATAGGGGGTCACGACGAGGACGGCGTCCGCGCCGGCGCGTTCGGCGTGGCATCGCAAGCGCCATCGCCTCGGCCGTGTTGTTCGAGCCCGCTCCGGCGATGACCGGAACGCGGCCGCGCGCCTCGTCGATGCAGATGTCGACGACGCGGCGGTGCTCCTCGTGGCGTCAGCGTCGGGCTCTCGCCGGTGGTGCCGACCGGCACCAGCCCGTGCGAGCCGGACGTGATCTGCCAGTCGATCAGCGCGCGGAACGCCTGCTCGTCGATCTCGCCGTCCTTGAACGGCGTCACCAGGGCCGGCATCGAGCCGTGAAACTTCGCCCGCTCTCTCATTTCGCGCATTCCGTTGGTTCTGCGGCCGTTCGGCGTTCGCGCTCGCGTCCGCGCTCGGACACATAGCCCCGGCGGAGCGCGCGCGAAAGGGCAAACCCGCGCCGGAACGCAAGGTTAACGCTTCGTTAGAACAGTCGGTCCATCTTCGCGCGCAAGGATTGGACGCATGACCAAATGGCGCGCCGCGGCGCTGCTGGGGGCCTCGGCGGCAGCCCTCGTGATCGCCCTCATTCCGTTCTCCCACGACGGAATCTCCGAGCGGCAAGGTCTTTCCCGCATCGCCCGCGCGCCGTCGCCGGCCGCCGCGCCGCGCTTCCGCCCGCGGCGCGACGGGCCGTGAAACGCCGGCGCAGGACATGGCCGCGCTTCGTTCGCCGCGGCGTCCGCGCCGCCTCGAGGACAGGCCGCAACGGCTCGGCGCCCGATGGCCGCCGGCGGACGACATGGCCGCGCTCGTTCGCCGGCGCGATTCGCTGGCCGAGTCCCGGCGCGGCGGCCGAGTCGCCGCGCCTTTCGCCGAGATTCGCCTCTGAAGCCGCCTCTTCGGCGCCAGGCCGGACCTCGCTGCGCAAGGCCCGCCTCGCCGCCGGCCCCCCTCTCTCTCCGGCCGCGCAGGCCTACCGCAAAGGCGACGTCGCGGCCCTCGCGGCGCTCGCCGAGGCCGCCGGCGACCCGGACGAGCGCCTGGCGCTGGAGTGGGCGGCCTTGCGCGCCGATCCTCATCCGGCCTTCGCCGCGCTCGAGGCCTTCGCCAAGGCCCATCCGACCTGGCCGGGGCTCGGCTATCTGCGCTACCGGCAGGAGGCCGAACTCCTCGTTCATCCCCCGTCCCCCTCGGCCGTGTCGGACTTCTTCGCCGCCGATCCGCCGCAGTCGAGCGCGGGAAGCTCGCGCTCGCGCGCGCGGCAGCGGCGAAGGGCCGCACCGACGAGGCGATCCGGATCGTCCGCGAGCTCTGGCGCGACGGCAATTTCGACGCCTGGACCGAGAGCGTCGATCCTGCGCGACTTCGGCGTCGTGCTCTTGAAGTCGGATCACAAATATCGCGCCGACCGCCTGCTCTACGCCGAAAACTACGCCGCCGCCTTCCGCGCCGCGGCGCTTGCGGGGCCCGACGAGATCGCGCTCGCCCAGGCGCGCGCCGCCGCCGCGCGCGGGCCGCTGACCGCCGCGCTGGTCAAGGCCGTGCCGCCGGCGCTCAAGGACGATCCTGGCCTCCTGTTCGCCCGCGTCCAGGACGCGCGGCGCGTCGAACCGCGCCTACGAGGCGGCGATGCTGCTCAGTCTCGCGCCGAAGCGATCGCGACTCCCTCATCAATCCGGACAAATGGTGGTCCGAGCGGCGGATGGTCGCGCGCGAGCTGCTCGACCTCGACGAGCCGAAGCTCGCCTTCGAGCTCTGCGACAAGGCGGCGACGCCCGGACGACGTCCGCCGACGAGGTCGATCTGCGATTTCCACGCCGGCTGGATCGCGCTGCGCTTCCTCGGCGACGCCCGCGAGGCCGCCAAGCGCTTCGCTCTCGCCGCCGAGGCCGCCGAGACGCCTCTGTCGATCGCGCGCGCCGCCTACTGGCGCGGCCGCGCCGCCGAGGCGATGGGCGACGCGGACGAGGCGAGGCTCCATTACGAGAGCGCCGCGAGCGAGCCGATCGCCTATTACGGACAGCTCGCCGCCCAGCGTCTCGGCGCGAAGCGGCTCGAGCTGCGCGCGCCGAGCGCGGTCGCCGAGGGCGCCGAGCGCGACGAGGCGGTGCGGGCGGCGGAAGCGCTCTACGCCGACGGGCTCGACGACCTCGCGACCGCGCTCGCCTTCGAGGCGGCGCGCGCGATGGCGCGACGAGGCGCAGATGGCGGCGATGGCGGAGGTGGTGAAGCGCCACGCCGACGCCGCGACGCAGGTCCAGTTCGGCAAGATCGCGACGCTGCGCGGCTACGCCTTCGACGCGATGGCGTTCCCGTCCGTCCGGCGTGCCGGCCTTCCTGCCGCTCGCCCATTCGGCCGACCTCGCCAGCATCTACGCGGTCGCGCGGCAGGAGAGCGAATTCGTCTGGCGTGCGGCGTCCGGCGCGGGCGCCAAGGGGCTCATGCAGATCCTGCCTTCGACCGCGGCGTCGACCGCGAGGCGCGCCGGCGTCGCCTACGACTACGCCCGGCTCCTCGTCGATCCCGCCTTCAACACCCAGCTCGGCGCGGCCTTCCTCGGCCAGGTGATGGAGGACGTCGGCGGCTCGCGCGAAATGGCCTTCGCCGCCTACAACGCCGGCCCCGGGCGGGTGGCGCAATGGATCGCCGCCTACGGCGATCCGCGCAACGGACGCCGATCCGGTCGACTGGGTCGAGCGCATCCCGTTCGACGAGACGCGCGACTACGTGCAGCGGGTCAGCGAGAACCTCGGCGTCTACCGCCAGCGCTTCGACGAGGACCCGCCGCAGGTCGGCCAGCTCTCGCCGCGGATGGCGAAGGATTAGGGTTTGCCGGGCGCGACGCCCTCTGTTTCCCCCGTCGTTGTTGGCGGAATACAGGCAATTTTCTGCCTCTTGCCCGCGCGCGAATTCTGAAAGTCCTGTCCGTTCAAATGATTGCGCCGACACGTTGATCTGCGATCTGCGTGAAAACAGGGCCTTAACAGGGGGATAAATCGGCGGCGAAGGGAACTGGCGGCGGAACAGGGGGAGGAGGCGCCGGTCGTGTCCGCCGCCGAGCACGATCGCCCGGCTTCACGCGAAGAAATTGGCGTATCTCTCTGAGAAGCATTATTGATCATTTATGTTCTACAGTTGATCTTAATACGAAGCGTCGATGTGGATGAGATCTATCAAGGCTCGAGAGGGTGGTTCTTCCGGGCCGCCCCAAATACGGGCAGGACCTCTCCGACAAATTCGCCCGGGACTGCCGGTCGATCATGACCTCGGAATCCTACCCGACCCTGTTCGCGGCGCGCCTTTCGTCGGAACGGCCGCCGTTCCAGGAGCTCGCGACGCTACGGCCGGCGGCCTTCGGCCTGCGACCTCGGTCGGCGGCGCGCTGACCGGCCGGGGGCGACGTCATCAACGATCCGCTGAAACTCTCCGACGCCATGTCGGAGGGCCGCCGCTCCGCCGCCAATGAATGGTTCGATTGACGCTCTACTCGCGCCTCAACGATAAGATGAAGGGGGCGATCGTCATCGTCATGCAGCGCCTGCATGAGGACGATCTCGTCGGCCACGTCATGAAGCGCGAGGGCTGGGAAGTGCTGTCGTTTCCGGCCATCGCCGAGACCGACGAGATCCATGTCGTCGACACGCTGAAGGGCCCGCAGGAGTTCCGCCGCAAGGCCGGCGCAGCGCTGCATGACGAGCGCGAGCCGCTCGCGACGCCCGCCCGGATTCGCGCGACGATCGGGCGAATACAATTTCGCCGGCCAATACCAGCAGGCCGCCCGCGCCCGCCGGGGGCGGCATGCTATCGGACGAACGAGCGCCCGGCGTTCGACCGCATCGTGCAGAGCTGGGACACCGCGAACAAGCCCTCGGAGCTCGCCGACTATTCCCGTCTGCGCCACCTGGGGCCTCGAGGGGCAAAACTTCTACCTCCTCAACGTCCCGCGCAAAAAACTCTCCTACCCGGAGCTCAGGCGCGCCGTCGTCGAGCAGACCGGCCTTTTTCACCGAGACCATCCTGATCGAGGACAAGGCGTCGGGAACCCAGCTCATCCAGGACCTGATTGACGCCGGGTTTGTCGCACGTCACGCGCTCCGCCCCGGACGGCGACAAGTCATGCGCCTTCATGCCCAGACGGCGGTGTTCGAGAACGGCTTTGTCTTTCTGCCGGACGAGGCGCCCTGGCTCGCCGACTACCTCGCCGAGCTCACCGCCTTCCCCATGGGCCGCCACGACGACCAGGTCGAATCGACCTCCCAGGCGCTCGCCTGGGCGAAGCGTCCGAAGACGGGGGCGGAGGCCTGGATCGAGTTTTACCGACAGCCATGGGGCCCGAGGCCCGAACGCACGGTTGCCTCCTTCGCCGGAAGGCATGAGCCATGTGCTCATCGGGCCGACCAACTGCTCTTACCTCGTGCGAGACCGCTGGTCGAAGCCGAGCGAGAGGACGCGCCGTTCCTGTTGCGCATCGGGTTCAGGAGGGATTTGTGAAGGTCGCACGCGACGCGCGGGAGGGCAAAGCCGTTCGACGCGCTTTAATCCCTCTCGAGGGCGGGCGCCGGAACGGCTGGAAGTCGACCATTTCGAAATCTTCAGCGCACTGCCGAATGGCCGGAACTCGACCCTTTGCCGTCCATTGAGGTCGGCCCTATGAACGGGCGGGAAGCGCGAGAAGCAGATCGTCCGCTGGATCAAGGAACCCGGGGCTCATGCATCAACATGGCGGGTGATAGACAAGTTACCGGAGAGCGCCCCGCGACACTTTGCCTCTCTCGCCGTCCCTTAAATCGCGGCGTTATTATCGTTCTTGGTCCGTGGCGCGCGGGAACGCAAATCATGCCTAATGAACTGGACATCGCTTCCATGGTTAAAATCACGGTCTCCGCGATGAGGGAAGCCTCCCGCCAAATCGTCAGGATCGACCGTGCGATGGGCAGCGACCTGCTCGACGAGCTTGAACGGGCATTGGCGATCTTGGCTGACGCGCTAGAACTTAAGAGGCTGGCGAACGCGCAATGGGCAGAGACAGGACAGTAACCTGCCGAAGCTCACTTCCGTCGATATGTAGGGCAAGTCGCTCAATATGGTCGCGCCAGCCGATTACAGCTTCTGAGAGCCAACTGAGCAATGTAGGAGGGGTCGCCAGCGCCTCCGCCGCCTGCTCGCGCCTGGTTTTCGTGGGCAAGGCGAAACGGCCGATTTACAGCGCTCTCAATCGCGCGATGACAGCGTTCGGGTCGCCGGTCGCCGCGATCTGCTTCAGCCTGCTTTTTGCGCCTGTGCAATTCGAACCCGAGAGATGGGGGCGCTGAGCTTCGCGGCGATGAGGGCGCGGAGCGCTTCGTTGGCCCGGCCGTCCTCGGGCGGGCGCGCACGCGGGCAATGAGCACGCTCGTTCCGTCGGAGAGCCTCTCCACGCCCTCGATCGCCTCGCGCCCGCCTTTGGGCGTCAGACGGCAGGCGACGACGATCCCGTCGGGAGTGGGCCGCCACGGCTCGTCGGTCATGCGAGCCTCAATCGAATTCAGAGCGCTGCGCAGGCGGGGATTTTGCCGGTCGCAGGCTTCAAGCGGATGCGCGACGGCGACCTGGTCGCCCTCGATGCCGGCGGCGACAATCGCATCCGGAGGCCGGGCGTCGGTCCCTCCCCAGCTTTGCTGGGGAAGGTGGCCGGCGAAGCCGGCCGGATGAGGTATGGTCCACCGCCACCGGCGGCGGAGCGTTGGACGACGGTCACCGCGGACTTTCGTCGTCGCATTCCTGCTTTCCACACCCATCCGTCGCCTTCGGCGACACCTTCCCCTCCCCGGCTTGGACCCGGGGAACGCGGAGAGGGGGTGCGTCTCCCGCGCCAGCCCGAGCGCAATTCCGTCGCGCCGCTCGGAGCAGGCCGTCCTTGTTGGCGGCATCCATCTTTGCTATGCGGGTCGCCGCGTCGAGACAATCGGCGGAGATGACCCGGCAACGCAATCAAACATGCGGAACCTGTAGCTGCGTCTCGCCGTTGTCGTTCAGCGACATTGAGATGAGTGTTTCCAGGCTTTCGTTCGTGCAGATTTTCGCTCTCGCCTCTATAATCGCGATGTCAATTAGATAAACTAAGAATTCAAAATTGGCTTTCTTAGCTATGATACGCGCCTTGGTCAGTTCTAGATCAATCAGTTCTAAGTCAATGAGATCATTCATCTTCGCCCCCTTCCTTTCTTGCGACGCTTTCTTTACAAATGGCTTTTGCTCTCTAAGTTCACACTGTGCGAAAAGCAATCACCAGACTTGGTGAGATCAAAATACGAACGAACAAGCGGGAGGGGTGCGATTCCCCATCGATTGAAGGCGCCAAATGGGTTGCGCGCGGTCGCAAAGAGCGGTCGACGGCGGTGTCGGCCGGCGGCATGGTCGTCGCCGTCCGGGCGCCCGTCCAGGGTCAGCGCGGCCGCTATGCTCGCTGCGATGGCGAGAAAGCGGTCCCTTTCCGAGCCAAGGGCCGTCACGCTGAGCATGATTCGACCTCGGCGTTGCTCCCCTCGCATGCTACGACCGGCGCCGCTTTCCGTCCCGGCTGAAAAAGCCGCTCAGGGGCGTCCGGGATGTCGCGGCAAAATGAACGGGCGGGAGCGAGCGCCGGTTCTGCATGGCTTGGCCACGCGTTCGCTTCCTATAGCATTTGGCCCGGTACGTATCCCAGCATTCGTCATGGAAGACCTGATCAGCGATCAGGCACACGCCTTCTGCCAGGATGAGCCCCTTCTTCCACTTCAGCCTGATCGGCTGGCGGCAATAGGCGCAGTCTCGCTCGAATTTCTCGACCGTGCTCATTTCGCGTTCGCTCCCCGCCGGCCGCCGGGACCGACGTCGTCACATCTCAGGTTGAACGGCGCAATGGAGGATTTTACGCAGCTGAGAATCCAGTCGTCTTGAGCTTGTACGGTCGTACTTTCGTATCATCCGCCAGTCATTGCGCTAAAATGGTTCACACGCTAAAGTATACGCGCAATTTCCTTTGCCGCAGCTCGGTCCATTGCTGCGGCTCTCTTCCTACACTTACCCAGAGAACGGTAACAGATCCCATTAGAACCGCAACCATCAATTCTGGCGAGAGCATATCAGGAGCGAACAGGAGTTCACACTTTAAGGAGCGGTTTGCAGAACACTTGTAAATTCGTCCGTCTCACGATGCCTTCGGCTCGATGCAGCGGTTGCTCCTCCTGTCCAATTCTTCTCCAATATAGGCTATTGAGGTTCTGCGTGTTCGTCACCGGCACCGGAATATTGTCGCGCTCCCGCATGCCTCAGATTTTCTTGTACTCGTCGCGATAGCCGTTGTCGGGATCGAAGACCTGTCGCCGCCCTGCGAGGACCTTTCCGCCGTCGTCTTGTCCGAGCCGGAGGCCCCACCGCGACGACCGCGAGCCCATCAGAGGCAGGCGGTGACGCCGCCGTCGACATAGAGGATGTGGCCATTGACGAAACTCGACGCTTCGGAAGCGAAGAAGATTGCGGCGCCGACGAGCTCGTCGACCTCGCCCCATCGGCCCATCGGCGTGCGCCCGCTCAGCCAGGCGGAGAATTTCTCGTCTTCGACCAGAGCCTTGTTGAGCTCGGTCTTGAAGTAGCCGGGCGCGATGGCGTTCACCGTGAGGCCGTGCTTGCCCCAGTCGGTGGCCATGCCTTTGGTCAGCATTTTCACGCCGCCTTTCGAGGCCGTATAGGGCGCGATGTTCGGGCGCGCCAATTCGGACTGGACCGAGGCGATGTTGATGATCCGGCCGCGCTTGCGCGCGATCATGCCGCGCGCGACCGCCTTGGAAACGTAGAACACGCTGTCGAGATTGGCGCGCATGAGCTCGCGCCACGTCTCTTCCGGATAATCCTCCAGCGGCGTGCGACGCTGGATGCCGGCGTTGTTGACCAGGACGTCGATCGGCCCGATGTCGGACTCGATCCGCCGAACCGCGTCCGCGATTTGAGCAGGCTCCGTCACGTCGAAGACCGCAGGCGCCGCCTCGGCGCCTTCGCCGCGCGAGGCGTCGACCGCCGCGTCGACCGTAGCCTGTGTCCGGCCGTTAAGGACGACGCGAGCGCCGGCGCCGGCCAGCCCGCGGGCGAGCGCCAGCCCGATCCCGCCCGAGGAGCCGGTCACCAGGGCGACGACGCCCGCGAGGCCGAACAGACGATCGATGAGGCGGCTCATGGACGCTTCCCCCTGAATTTGAGCGACTGTCATCGACAATGCCTGGCCGGCGTCAAGCGATTATCGTTGTCCCGCCCCTTGCACGCATCTGATGCTATCGGTGACATCTCGAGGCGAGCTTCGCCGGACGCCGGTTGCTGACGCCGGTCGTGTGAAGGAGAGTGGATAAATGCGCGCCATCGTCGCCCACGCCGCCAAGGACCTGCGCATCGAGGAGGCCGGAGTTCCGGCGCTCGGTCCCGAGGACATCCGCGTCCGCGTCGCCTTCGGTGGCATCTGCGGCTCGGACTTGCACTACTATAACCACGGCGGCTTCGGCGCGGTCAGGCTGCGCGAGCCGATGATCCTCGGCCACGAGATTGCGGGCGTGGTCGAGGCGGTCGGCGCGGAGGCCCGCCGGATCAAGGTCGGCGAGCGCGTCGCCGTCAGCCCGAGCGTGCCCTGCAATCATTGCCGCTACTGTCTCGAAGGGCTCCAAAACCAGTGCCTCGACATGCGCTTCTATGGCAGCGCGATGCGCTTCGCGCATGTGCAGGGCGCGTTCCGGGAGTCGTTGGTCTGCCGCGAGAGCCAGGCCCATCCCGTCGCCGAGGGGATCACGCTCCAGGAGGCGGCGATGGCCGAGCCGCTCGCGGTCGCGCTGCACGCCTCGCGCCGCGCGGGCTCGCTCATGGGCCGGCGGGTTCTCGTCAGCGGCAGCGGGCCGATCGGCGCCTTGACGGTCGCCGCCGCCCGGCGCGCGGGCGCGGCCGAGATCGTCGTGACGGACATCGCCGACGGCGTTTTGGCGTTCGCGAAGCGCCTCGGGGCCGACCACACGATCAATGTCGCGAGGTCGCCGGAGGCTCTCGCGGCCTACGGCGCGGACAAGGGTCGTTTCGACGCCCATTTCGAGGCGTCGGGAGCCGAGGCCGCGCTTCGTTCCGGAATCGAGGTCATGCGTCCGCGCGGCGTGATCGTGCAGCTGGGCCTCGGCGGCGACATGACGATCCCGATCAACCTGATCACCGCCAAGGAGCTCGAACTGCGCGGGACCTTCCGCTTTCATGAGGAATTCGCGCTGGCGCTCGAGTTCATCGGCAAGCGTCTCATCGACGTCAAACCGCTCATCACCGCGACGGCGCCGCTCGAAAAGGCGCGCGAGGCCTTCGAGCTTGCGGGCGACCGGTCGCAGTCGATGAAGGTCCAGATCGCCTTCTCCTGAAGGCTCACGCGGTCTCGCGGGCGACCCCTCACCCCGAGAGCGCCCTCACCGTCTCGATGAGCTTCGGCACGTCGACCGCGTAGGAAAAGGTCGAATCCTTCACGTGCCGCGGCATGCTCTCGAGCGCCTCCGCCGACTGGCGCTGGAAGAGCACGACGTGCTCGAGCCCCAGCATGGCGCACAAGTGCGACGACCACGGGTCGTGCTGGCCCTCGGCGATGATCTCGACAACTTTCGTTCCGGAAGAGCAGAACATCACGTTCGCCATCGCGGCGCCGAATTCGGTGACGACGACCTCCGCCCCGGCGAAGACGAGAGCCTGCTCGTCGAACGACAGCTTCTCCGGTTGGATGGCGACGAAGCCGAGCGGCTTCAGGGCCTCGATCATCTCTGCCCGGTTGGTCAGGTTGCGGCTGTTGGCGAGACCGCGGCAGACCGCCACGCGCTTGGGCGTCGCCCCCGCCGGCGCCGCTTTCCGGACGTTGGCGAGAATTGCGGCGAAGGCTTCCCTGTGCTGCGGATGGGCGTTCTGGCTGGCGACGCCGCTCATCCGGTTGCTGACCACGGCGTGCCGAAGAAGGACCGGCCGCGGCCGGATTTCGCGAATGAGTCCGCCGGGAACGTCGAGTCGCGCGACGAGCGCCCGCTGCCAGGGTTTTAGCGTCCAGGTCAGCATCGGAGCGCGTATCCGCGCGCCGAGATGGATCAGCGGGACGATGTCGAGGAGATAGTGGCCATAGTTCGGCTGCTCGGAATTGGCGATCAGCAGACGCTCGCCAGGCATCGTCGGCGCGCCTCTCAGCCGTTCGGGGTAGAGTCGATGCTCTCGCCCGCCGTCGGCTTGCGCCTTTTCGACGATCGCCTCGACCGAGGAGAGGAAGCCCTCCTGGAACGGCCCGAGGAAAGAGTGGCGCCAGACGAGGCCCTGCTTCGAGACGAGGAGCCCGAGCTTGGGAAACCAGTATTGATCGACGAGGTGCTCGAGCGTCAGCGGCGGCGCGTCCACGTCATGGTCCGCGTAGTGCATCGCCTCGGTGGTCGTCGAATTGACGCTCAGCGGATTGAGCTTCGTGCGATACGCGCAGGGCTCGACGACGGTGCATTGCGCGAGCGGCGGTGGAAAGCGGCCGTCGAACGGAACGGTCGCGAGCTCGGTCGTCCAGTCGACCGCGACCGGGATTCCGGGCCCCGATCGGGCCAGCATCGCGCCGCGCAGCCGGCGCCGGAGAACCTTGAGCGGCATTCGCACGGCCTTGCCCCACAGCCCGTGCAGCGACCGGCTGACGCGCATGCGGGTCGCGTTCTCGACGCTGTTTAAAGTCGCAGAAGTCGGCCGGCCGTAGCGCAAGCAGGAATCCTGTGCTGAAGTCCGGGCGTGGGCCGAACGTCTCCCGCGCCGTCATTGAGCCGCTGTAGAGCGCGCTCGCTGAGCGCGCCGGGCGCGGTCGTGGACCGCACTTAACAGCTCCTCGCAATGACGGCGTCGGCGTCCTTTGCCCCAGAGCGCGGGCCGCGGCAAGCGGGCTTATCCACCGCCTTCTCGGCCGGAGCGGTGACTTCGGCCGAATTGGACGCTACCGCTCGATTCGCTCATGGCGTTCCGATTCGTCCACACCGCCGACATCCACCTCGATTCGCCGCTGCGCACGCTCGCGCTGCGCGACCCCGCGCTCGCCGAGCTCATCGGCGGCGCGACGCGCAAGGCCTTCGCCGCCGTCATCGAGCTCTGCCTCGCCGAGCAGGTCGACGCGCTCCTGATCGCCGGCGACCTATACGATGGCGAGCAGACCTCGATGAAGACCGCGCGCTTCCTCGCCGATGAGCTGAGGCGCCTGCACGAGGCAGGGATCCCGACCTTCGTCATTCGCGGCAACCACGACGCCATGTCCCCCATCAAGCTGACGCTGCCGGAGTTGGTGAAAGTGTTCACCGGGCGCGCGGAGTCAATCGAGCTTGCGCGCGGCGGGCTCGACGTCGTCGTGCACGGGGTGAGCTTCGCCCAGAAGTACGCGCCGGAGAGTCTCCTGCAAAAGTTCCGCGGCCCCCACGACGGCGCGGTCAATATCGGCATGCTGCACACGAGCCTCGGCGGCTCGCCCTCGCACGACCGCTATGCGCCCTGCTCGCCGGGGGAGCTGCACGACCACGGCTTCCAGTACTGGGCGCTCGGCCACATTCATCAGCGCTTCGTCGAAAAGGGCACATCGACGATCGTGATGCCGGGCAATCCGCAAGGGCGCGACATCAACGAGGCGGGGCCGAAGTCGGCCACGCTCGTGACGATCGCCGATGATCGGGCGATTTCCGTCGCAGAGCGGCCGACGAGCGTCGCCCAGTTCGCGCGCGTCGCCGTCGACCTCGCCGCGATCGATGACTGGCGGCCGGCGCTGAAGCGGATCGAGGCGGCGCTGGAAGAGGCGCGCGCGGCCGCGGCGAGCGAGCATCTCGTCGCCCGCCTGACGCTCTCGGGCGAAACGACCCTCGCCTGGCGCCTGCGCTGCGACGCAGACAGGCTCGCGGAGGAGGCGGGCGCGATCGGCGCCGGAGTTGGCGCGACCTGGATCGACAAGATCGAGATCGCCTGCGAGGAGCCGCGCGTCGCGCAGGCCTCGAGCGATCCGATCGCGGAGTTGCGCGCGTTGATGGAAGACGAAGTCGTCCGGTCGAAAGCGTTCCGTGACGAGCTGCAGGCGATCGCCGAGGATCTTCGCGGCCACCTGCCGCCGAGCTCTCGCGAGGACCTGTTCGGCGCCGACGCGCAGGCGTTCGCCGACATCCTGCGCTCGGTCGCCGAGGAGGGCGCCGAGGACGTGCTGGCCCACCTGCGCGCGGTCGAGCGGGATGCTGCTCGGTGAGGATCGCCCGCCTCGATCTCACCCGCTACGGGCGCTTCAGCGACCATACGATCGACTTCGGCGCGGCGCATCGGGGCGCGCCGGACTTTCATATCGTCTACGGGCTCAACGAGGCGGGCAAATCGACGGCGGCGGCGTCGATCCTCGACCTCCTGTTCGGCATCGAAAAGCAGTCGCCGTACGGAACGGCGGAGGCGAGAGCGAGCTGGCACTCCTATGGCGCCATGCGGGTCGGCGCGCGGATCGAGATCGGCGGCGCCCCGCGCGAGATTGCGCGCCTCAAGCGCGACAAGAACAGCCTCGTCGACGCGGACAACCGGCCGATCGACGAAACCTTCCTGAGGGCGGAGCTGGCCGGCGTCGATCGCGGCGCGTTCCGCATGATGTTCTCGCTCGACGACGAGAGCCTGGAGAAGGGCGGGGAGGCGATTCTCGCCAGCCGCGGCGATCTCGGCGAGCTGCTATTTTCGGCGAGCGCGGGCCTCGCCGAGTTCAGCGGGCGGCTCGACGCCTTGAGAGAGAAGGCGGAAAAGTTCTATCGGCCGCGCGCCTCGAAGACGGAACTGGCCGAGGCGACGCGCGCGCTCAAGGAGCTGAAGGACGAGCGCGACAAGGCCGACACGCTCGCCTCGACCTACGCCGAGCTCGTCCGCCGGCGCGACGAGGCGATGGTGGCTTACGAGGCCGCGGGCGAGGGCCTGTCGAAGCGGCGGGCCCGCGCCGAGGCCGTCCGGCGGACGCTCGCGGCGCTTCCGCACCTCTCCGCGCTCAGCGAGGCGGAAGCCAATCTCAAGCCGCTCGCTGGCCTGCCGACGCCGCCCGAAGGATGGGGCGAGGAGGCCGCGAGGCTGCAGGCCGAGGCGATTCGGCTCGATGCGCAAAGAGAAAGCGCGGAGAGCGCCGTCGAAGGGCTCCGCGGCGAGCTGGAGCGAATTGCCGACGACGCGGCCGCCCTGCGAGTGGCCGGCCGGGTGGACGCCTGGCGCGAGCTGCGCAGCCGTTATGATACGGCGAGGGACATTCCCGTTCGCCAGGGCGAGCTCGACGGCAAACGCGAGGCGGTCGCCGAAATCCTGCGCCGGCTCGGCAGGCCAGGCGAAGCCGAGCCGCAGAAGCTCATCCTTTCGGTCAGGACGATCGGCGGGCTCGAGGAGCTCGTCGCCCAGCGCTCTGGGGTGCTGGCGAAGCTCGAGACCGCGCGGGCCGCGCTCGACGACGCGAAGAGCGCGCTCGCCGCGGCGCTCGCCGAAGCGCCCGACTCCGACAGCGGCGGCGCGGCGTTCGAAGCGTTGAAGGCGCGTCTTCAGGCGACGCGGCGAGACGACTCCTCCTCTCGGCTTCGCGCCGCCCGCTCTGAAATGGAGAAACAGGCGCGGAAGCTTGCCGACGTGTTCGCAGGCCTTAAGCCCTGGCAAGGACAGCCGGAGGAGCTGGCTGGCGTTTTCGTTCCGGGCGAAGCGGAGACGGCGGCGCTGCGTCAGCGGCGGTCGCAGGCGGCCGTGGAGCGGCAAACCCATGTCCAGCGGCTGGCCGACAAGAGCGGCGAAGCGGAACGATTGCGGGCCGAGGCGGCGGTCGCCTCCCGGGCGTCGGAAATTGTCGGCGACGACGTCGCCGCGGATCTTCGCTCGGCGCGCGAGGCGTCCTGGTCCGCCCACCGCGCCGTGCTCAGCGCGTCGAGCGCCGATGCGTTCGAGGCCGCGATGCGTCGCGACGACGCGGCGGGCGCGGCGCGGCTGGCCAATGCGCGGGAGGTCGCGGCCGCACGGGAGCGCGCGATCAAGTTCGCCGGCGTCGAGGCGGAATGCGCTCGCGCAAGGGCGGATCTCGAAGCGGCGGACAAGGCCCTTGGCGCGCTGGACCACGAGATCGCCGCGCTGATGCCAGCGGCGCCGCCTCGCGGGCGCGATCCCTTGAGCTTCCTCGACGCATGGAGAGCCGGCCGCGAGGCGGCGATGGAGATCATCAGGGCGGTCGGCGAGCACAAGCACGCGGCGCGCCAGGCCTATGAGGAGGGCGAGCAGGCGCGCCTTGTGCTGAGCGAGGCGATGCGGGGCGCGCGGGTCGCGCACGACCCGGACGGCGCGCTCGGGTCGCTGGTCGAGGCGGCGGAAGCGGTGGTGGCGGAGGCGGCGAAAGCGGAGGCGCAACGCCGGACCATCAAGCAGCGCCGCGCCGAAACGGATCGCGCCGAAACCAGGCTCAAGTCGGCGCTCGGCGAGGACGCGCGCTGGCGCGCCGCATGGCGCGAGGCCTGCGCCGGAACCTGGCTCGGCGAGGTCGAGCCAGAGCCGCCGCTGAATGCGGTGCGACAGGCGATGAAGGCGCTCGAGGAACTGCGCGTCGCGCTGAAGGAGGGCGTTGAGCTCGCGCACCGGATCGAAGCGATGGAGCGCGACAAGCGCCTGTTCGCGGCGGAAGTCGCAAACGTCGTCGAGGCGCTCGGCCTCGACGAAGGCGACGACGAGCCCGGCGCGTGCGCTGACGCGATCGAGGCGCGCGTGGCGCGGGCGCGCGAGAACGAGCGCCGCCGCCGCGAGAAGGCGAAAGCGCTGGAAACGGCGCGCGACGCGCTTGCCCGCGTCGTCGAGGCGCTCGCGGTCAACGCCGGGCTCGCTACGGCGATGACCGGCTTTTTCGCCGTCGCGAGCCTCGCCGAGGTGGCGGGCAGGCTCGACGACTGCAAGCGGCGGGACGCGTTGCGCGACGAGGTCGCGAAGGAGACGCGCGCCATCCTCGCCATGAACGTCGCGAGCTCGTTCGACGCCGCGCGCGCTTCGCTCGAAGCCGCCGACCGCGCCGCGCTGGAGGGGGAGCTCAGCGGCCTCGAGACCCGCGCAGCGGCGGACGAGGCGGAGCACGCCGAGCGCTATGCCGCCTTCCGCGAGGCGGAGAGCCGGCTCGACGCCGTCGGCGGCGACGACGCCGTCGTTCGGATCGAGGAGAGCCGGCGCACCCTCCTCGAAGCCGTCAAGGACGGCGCGCGACGCTATCTCGTCCTGCGCGCGGGCGTCGCGGCGGCGGACGAGGCGCTGAGGCTCTATCGCGACCGTCATCGCGGCGCGATGATGGAGCGCGCGTCAAAGGCCTTTTCCGAGATCAGCCGCGGCGCCTATCGCGGCCTGACCGCGCTGCCGAACGGGCAGAGCGAGACGCTGATCGCGCTCGGCGCCGACGGCGGCTCGAAGGCGGCCGAGCAATTGTCGAAGGGGGCCCGCTTCCAGCTTTACCTCGCCTTGCGGGTCGCCGGCTATCACGAGCTCGCCAGGTCGCGCCCGCCCGCGCCTTTCGTGGCCGACGACATCATGGAGACCTTCGACCATTTCCGCGCCGAGGAGGCGCTGCGCCTCTTCGCCGACATGGGACGCGTCGGTCAGGTCATCTACCTGACCCACCACCTGCATCTCGCAGAGATCGCGCAGCGCGTCTGCCCCGAGGCGAAGGTGCACGAGCTGGCGTAATCCTTCCCCAGCTTTGCTGGGGAAGGTGGCGCGTAGCGCCGGATGGGGTATGGCCCCCAGCTTCGAGCGGAGTCGGCTTGCGCGAACGGCAGCCCGAAACTTACTCGAGCCAGACCTGCTCGCCACCCACCCCATCCGGCCCTTCGGGTCCCCGCTTCGCGGAGAAGGGTGGCTCCGCCCCTCAGGAGCTCTGCACGCCCTTGACGAACCAGTCGATCACCGCGAGGTCGGCGTCCTTCGTTCGCTCGCCCGCCGGCACGCGCTGCTTGCCGGACTGGTCCGAGATCGGCCCGGTGAAGACGTCGTAGGCGCCGTCCTTCCAGCCGGCGACGATCTTGTCGGCGGCGGCCTTCACGTTGTCGGGCGTCGCCTTGTTGTAGGGCGCCATGACGACGGCGCCTTCTTTCATGCCCCACCAGGCGTCGTCCGACTTCCACGTCCCGTCGAGCATCGCCTTGGCGCGCGAGATGTAGTAGGGACCCCAGATGTCCTCGATCGCGGTGAGCTGCGTCTTCGGCGCGAAGCGCGACATGTCCGCGGCGTTGCCGAAGCACCAGACCTTGCGCTGCTCGCAGACCTGCAGGCCCGCAGGGCTGTCGGTGTGCTGGGCGACGACGTCGCAGCCGAGGTTCGCCAGCGTCTGCACGGCGGCGGCGGCCTCCTTGGCCGGATCGAACCAGGAATTGATCATGATGAGCTTGGTCACGACCTTCGGATTCGCGGCCTGCGCGGCGAGGGTGAAGGCGTTCACGCCCTGCACCACTTCCGGCACCTTGTAGGAGCCGAGATAGCCGATCGTATTCGACTTCGTCATCAGTCCGGCGATCGCGCCTTCGACGGCGCGACCCTGATAGAAGCGCGAATTGTAGGTGCCGAGATTGGGGGCGTGCTTGTAGCCGGTGCAGTGCTCGAACATGACATCCGGGAACTGCTTGGCGGCCTCGACCGTCTGGTCCATGTAGCCGAAGGTCGTCGCGAAGATGAGCTTGTGGCCCTGCTGCGCGAGGTCCTTGATGACCGGCGTGGCGCCGGCGTCCTCCTTCACGTTCTCGACATAGTCGGCGACGACCTGGCCCTTCAGCGCCTCGACCATCGCCTTGCGGCCTTTGTCATGCGCCCAGGTCCAGCCGTAGTCGCCGATCGGCCCGAGATAAACGAACCCGACCTTGAGCGGCTCGGCAGCGAAGGCGCGCCGTCCGAGCGCCGGCAGGGCGAGGCCTGCGGCGGCCGTCTGCATGACATTGCGGCGAGTGATCAAACCCACAGTCCTCCTCCTTGTGTTCGTCGTGGTTTCGACGCGCAAGAGCGCGTGCGCCCCGATCATGAGAGAGCAAGAAACATGCTCCGCCGCAAGCGATCTCTCTGGGTCACTCCTTGGCTCCGGCGAACCGGCGCGCCGCCGCGACTCGAGCCGCAGTTAGACGGCCGGAACCGACCCAGAGCGCGCGTTCCCGTTCGCTCCGGCAGCGGAAGGAATGTGCAAGAAAGCGGCCCAAGGCGCTGCGGGAGCCGTGCGCCAGGTACGGTCGATCGGGGAAAATTCAATCAGCTCAGGCGGGTTCTTATCAATGCGCACAATCGCTGTAACAGAGGCCTAACGCGGGAGAACAGCTCCATATTCGGCACTAGGGCGTTTCCGATCCGGCCGGCTTGACAGGGCCAAGCTGGAAGGGACCAATCTTTTTGGGCGCGAGGCGGGACTTGCGCGACGCCTGACAGTCACGGCGTGACGAGGAGATTTGTCCTCATCCCGGACTTGTAGTGATCCGGCTGGTTGCAAATGAGAAGGTAATTTCCCGGTTTCAAGTCGAGTTCGCAGGGTTTTCTTCTCGCCGGGCTTAAGATCGGACGCTTCGCCGAGGTCGCGGATCTTCGATTCGATCACCCGCTGCGTTTTCTGGTCATAGGGCAACGGCGAGTTCGGCCTTGCAACCGCGACGACAATCATCTCGTGAACCAGAAGTCTTCGAATCGTTCGATACGTCGAAGACCACCGGCCCGGCTTTGACGCTCCGCGGCTCCGCTTTGATACCCATGGCCTTGACCTCAGGGCCGGTCGACGGATCCATCAGGTCGACATGCACGACCGTCGGCGGCTGCGTCGCCGCAGGCGCGGCCGCGCTCAGCCCGAGCAGCATTGCGGCGAGAGCCGACCCCAATCGCGTTGTCCTCGCCGGCATGATTTCTCCTTTGGCTGAACGGGGCGTCCGCGGCGCCGATTTCGGGCGAGCGCTTCGACAACGTCCATTCGGCAGAGAGGACAGTCATATTTGTGGCGCGAGAATTACGATTTTGCGAGATTGGCGCCCTCAAATCTCCCGGAAGTCGCCTCCAGCCGTCCCCGGAGATCGCTCCGCAAACCGCGCCCGCCAATGAGAACAGCCAGAGGCCGATTGCGGCGTCCGGGCGTTCTGTTAATGCGGTTGGAATGAAGATTCTGGTCGTCGAGGACGATGAAGGGGCCGCCGACTTCATCGCAGCGGGGCTTGCCGCTCGCGGACACGAGGCGACGGTCGCGCGCGACGGCCGCGCGGGATATCTGCGGGCGGTCGCCGATCGTTTCGACGTGATCGTCCTCGACCGCATGCTGCCTGAGCTCGACGGGCTGAGCGTCGTCGCGCTGATGCGGCGCGAGGGCGTTTCGACCCCGGTCCTGTTCCTGACCAATCTCTCCGGCATCGACGATCGGGTCGACGGGCTCGAGGCTGGCGGCGACGATTACCTGGTCAAGCCGTTCGCCTTCGAGGAGCTGATGGCGCGGCTGAGCGCCCTCGCGCGGCGCCCGACGCTCGGATCGGCGGCGACCGTGCTGAAGGCCGCCGATCTCGAAATGGATCTCGTCGCTCGCACGGTCAGGCGCGGGGGCGAGACGATCGACCTGCAGCCGCGCGAATTCCGGCTGCTCGAATTCCTGCTGCGCAGCGAGGGCAGGCTGATTACGCGTAAGATGCTGCTCGAGCAGGTGTGGGAGTTCCATTTCGACCCGAAGACGAACATCGTCGAGACGCACATCAGCCGTCTCAGGACGAAGATCGATCGCGGCCGGGAAGTCTCGCTGATCCAGACCGTGCGCGGCGCCGGATACACGTTGCGTGTCCCGAATCCGGCTGCTTAGGTCGACCAGCTTCCGACTGGCGACGATCTATCTGGCGCTGTTCACGGCCTCCGCGCTTGCGCTCGGCGCGTTCGTCTATGTCTCGGTGCGCCACGAAATCCTGGCCGACTTCGACGACCGGATCGTCGAGGAAACCAATTCGCTGCGTGGCGCCTTCGCGGACGGCGATCGCGAGCGCCTGGCGCAGGCGATCGCAGCGCGCGGCCCGAATTCCTCCTTCACCTACGAGATCGTGAGCCCCGACGGCCGGCGGCTGGTCGGCGATATCAGCGCTCCGCGGTTTCCGGCAAGCGGTTGGATCGAGGCGCGCGAGTCGGAAGAGTACGAGGCGCGCGAGACGGAGCAAGACGAGCCGCCCGCAGCGGAGCCGGAAATCATCCGGGCGCTGGTCACGCCGCTGCCCGACGGGTGGAGGCTTGTCGTCGGCGACGAGAAGCGCCGTCTGGACGACATCCTGCGCGGCGTTCTCTCCGCCTTCGGCTGGGCCGTCGCGGCGACGCTCGTGCTCGGAACCCTCGGCGGACTGTGGCTCAGCGCTGAGTTTCTGCGCCGCATCGATTCGATGACGCTGACCGCCCGGCGGCTCATGGCCGGAGATTGGAGCGGCCGGATTCCGCTCTCCCCGGCGGACGACGATCTCACTTCGCTCGCGCGCGCCTTCAACCGGCTGTTCGACCGCATCGAGAAGCTGCTGATCGCCAACAAGCACGTCAGCGCCGATATTGCCCATGACCTCCGCAAGCCGCTGGCGGCCATGCTGCGGCGGCTCGAGGCGGCGCGAGCCGGCGATGCTTCGCCGGAAACCGTCAGCGCCGCAATCGATGGGGCGATCGCCGACATCGGCGGCCTGCTCGAAACCTTCAACGCGCTTCTGCGCGTCGGCCAGATCGAGGCCGGCGCGAGGAGGGCGGCCTTCCGTCCGCTCGATCTGGCCGAGGTCGCGCACGAGGTCGTCGAGGCCTATGAGCCCGCCGCCGAGGAAGAGGGGAAGACTCTCGTCGCCCGTCTCGAGGAGCCGCTTCCGATGTCGGGAGACAGGGAGCTCCTCGTCCAGATGATCGCCAACCTGCTCGACAACGCCCTGCGCCATACGCAAGCCGGCGTCCGCGTCGAGGTCAGCGGACAGCGCACCGCGCGCGGCGTCTCACTTGCGGTCGCCGACGACGGCCCGGGCGTGGCGGCAGCCGAGCTCGCGGCGATCTTTCAGCCCCTCTACCGGGCCGATGCGGCGCGGACGTCGCCCGGAACGGGGCTCGGCCTCAGCCTCGTCGCGGCGATCGCCGAGTTGCATGGACTCGAATGCGTCGCCTCGGACAATCGCCCCGGTCTGCGCGTGACGCTGGCGAGCGCCGAGGAGGAATGAAGCCCGTTGCGGCTTCAGTAGGTCTCGTTCTCCGCCGCCTCCGCGACGGCGCCGGAGAGCTGCGCGATCACGTGCTTCGCGAAGTCGAGAGACAGGATGATGTCGATCGTCTCGACCTCGCCGGGAAAGGCCGGCATGGCCGTCGTCACGGTCAGGTAGATGTCGTCGTCGATCGCGGTCGCGGACGGCGGCTCGCGGGTGGCGAAGAAGAACGGCGCGCCGTCCTCGCGGGTTTCACACATCATGCCCTTCCTCCAGTTTTCACATCACGTCGCCCGGCGCCGCCGCGCGCTTCGCGCCGACGATCATCGCGCCGACGAGATTCTCCTTGTGCCGGACGCTGGCCCACACGACGCCGCCCAGGTGCGCGAGCACGAGCAGCATGACGCCGTGCGCCACGATCGAATGAACCTGCTGCGCTCCTTCCGAGCCCCAGAAGGCGTCAGTCGTCAGGAGCCAGCCGGTCGCGACGGCCGCCGCCATCGCCGCCAGCAGCGCGACGATCATTGCTCCGCCGGCCGGATTATGGCCAATGAACCTTGGCTCCGACCCCTCCGCGATCGCCCCGAGATAGGCGAGGACCGTCGCCGGAGAGCGCACGAACTGGGAGAACCGCGCGTAACGCGGGCCGACGAGGCCCCAGACGATACGCGCCGCGACCAGCGCGCCGGCGACAGCGCCGGCCGCGTTGTGCACGAGCTCCATCCTCTCCGCGCTGAGCCATGCGACTGCAAAGCTCAGCGCGAGCGCCCAATGGAAGGCGCGGACGAACGGATCCCAGACGCGGATCATGACGCTGCCGCGGCGTTCAAGGTCGATCAGTTCTCGCCGGCTTCGGGGTTGTCGAGCTTCTCGAGCGTCTCGGCGTTGTAGGCCATGTTGGCGCGCTTGCCGTCCTTGTCGATCGCATAGACCTCGTAGCAGCCGCTCTCGACCTTGATGCGGCGCACCTTGTAGCCGTCCGCCTGCAACAGCGACGCGAGGATGGACTTGGACCGCCACTGCGACTGCGGCGCGCTCGAGCACTTGCTTTCGGCGAAGGCTGGGCCGGCGGCGGCGACAGCGAGGATGGCGAGGGCGCTGAGCAACTTCATCTGGGTCTCCGAATTGCGATGTCGAGAACGTTCGGCGCGAGTGCGCTTGCACGTTTCGATACGTCGATTTCGCGACCCAATCGGCCGGTTTTGCGGCTCTGAGATTACCGATCGCCAATGTCGGGGGACCGCCGGACGGGCGAGCGCCGCGCCCGTCCGCAACGCGCCGCCGGGCTTATCCGCCAAGCTTCAGCGACGAAAGCGACGTCTGCACCTCGGCGGAGCTTTGCGCCGCGGGCGAGCTCGAGAGCGGCTTGTAGTCGCCGTCCGAGTCCTTCGTCTGCGAGGTCCGCACGCTGGCGGACTTGTAGTCCCCGTCTGCGGCGCGAGCGGCGGGCGCCGCGACAGGCGGAGCGGCGCCCGACGTAGCGGGAGCCGAAATGGATGCAACGGACATCGATGGTTCTCCGACTTGAATGGAGGCGACCCGGCATGCTCGCTATCGCGCGCGCCATTGCGCCCTCCGTGGTGGCGAGGAGACATGTCGAAAATCGACCGACCGGGGAAAGCGGCGTCATGCCTCTGCGCCGTCTGAGGCGACAGTCCGCCGGTCGTCCGCACGCTGGAACGGACCGGTGAACAGGATCTTAGCCTGCCCGCCTCGAGCGCGAACATTACCAAAAATTATAGCGGCGGCCCCTTTTCCGCCATGCCGTGGCGGCGCAGTCGCAACGGGTCGCGTGGGCTCCCTGCACAGCCTTGGACATCGGAGGGGAGGCCGGAACACTCAACCAAAGCGCTGCGCTCATTGGTCGCGGAGCGAGCCTATTGATCCAGACCAGATCCGAGGCAATTCTGACGCTCGCGTCCGGAGGGCGAGCGTTCTTTCCTGGACGGAAGCAGCGCCGAAACTCGGCGACGCGGAAGGCCGGAAGGTTACGACGCGCATATCGGAAGCAATGCGTCAGAAGCGCATTTTGAGAAGAGTATGATGAGCCAACCAGAAACCAGGTCGCCGTGCGTGAGCCGCCGCACGATCCTGATCGGCGCCGCGGGCGCCGCCCCGCTGCTCGTGCTCGGCGCAACCGGCGCTCAGGCGGCCAAGCTTTCGCAGAGCGCGGTCCGCTACCAGGACTTGCCGAAGGACGGCCATCAGTGCAGCAACTGCAACCTCTTTCTTCCGCCGAACGCCTGCAAGAGCGTCGCGGGCACGATTTCCCCCAAGGGCTGGTGCGCCCTCTGGGTCAAGAAGGCCGGCTGACAAGCTGGCTCGGGACCAACCTGCGGCTGCATGAAATGTCACATATAAGTCACATATAAGCCATCGCATCTAATAAGCCGCATATGCGACTGGACCCGCTGAAAACCGCATGGCAGGGTTCGAAAAAATGCGAATTCGACTGCGCCGCCTGTCCGTCGGGCGGGCGCCGCAGATTTTTGAAAAAACAATAAGCGACGGCGCGGCTACCCGCAGGGGGGCGGAATGGATAGAGCGGCGATTTGGGCCCACGCGGCAACGTTGTCCAAGACGTATGCCAAACTCGTCGCTGTCGCCCTGGTCGCGCTCGCCGCGGGTGCGGCGGCGTTCCTCGCCCTAGGCGTCGGCCCCGCCGAAGCCTTGCCGAGCTACGCGCGCCAGACCGGACAGCCATGCGCGACCTGTCACACCGCCTTTCCGGAACTCACGCCTTACGGCCGGCGGTTCAAGATCATGGGCTACACCGTGGGCGGCGGCGACTGGCAGGGCCCGCCGATCGCGGCGATGTACATGGCCGGCTTCACCCACACGCAGTCGCCATTCGATCCGGGGTCGCAACCCGCAGGACTGCACACCAACGACAACCTCGTCTCCCAGCAGGTTTCCGGCTTTGTCGCCGGCCGCCTTTACGGCAACCTCGGCTCGTTCATCCAGATCACCGGCGATCCGGTCGGCGGCACGATCGGGCTTGACGCTTCCGACGTCCGCTATGCCGACACGCTCAAGCTGTTCGGCAAGGAGACGATCTGGGGCCTCGACGCCAACAATACGCCGACCGTGGAAGACCCCTGGAACACGACCCCGTCCTGGGGCTGGCCGCAGATCTCCTCGACCATCGCGCCCGCCTTCGGCCCGCCGTGACCCACATCGAAGACGGCTACACGACGATCGTCGGCGGCGCCGGCGCCTATGTGTTCTGGAACGACATGCTGTACGCCGACTTCACGGCCTACAAGGGTCTTCCCGTGCCTGCCCTTCAAGCGTTCGATGACGGCAACTCGACGACCGACGCGCTGTCCAACGTCGCGCCCTACTGGCGCGTCGCGTTCGAGCCGCACTGGGGCGACCATTACCTGATGGTCGGCACGTTCGGAATGTACGGACAGATCACGCCCGGCCGCCAGTACGGTTTCGGCACCGACAACTATCTCGATGTCGGCCTCGACTCGCAATACCAGTACGACGGCGACCAATACAGCGTGACGGTGAAGCTCACCGACATCATGGAATGGCAGAAGCTGAATGCGACCTACGGGCTCGGCGGCTCGTCGAACATCGGCAATACGCTCAACAGCTTCAAGGCCAACGCGTCGTTCGTCTGGGATCACACCTACAGCATCGGCTTCGGCTACTTCAACATCAACGGCTCGAGCGACTGCAACGAGTACGGCTCGCCGGCCGCCCCCTGCTTGCCGGACGGGCTCGGCGCGTTCCCAACAGCTATAAAGCCAGTCCGCTCGGCGATGGCCTGATCCTCGACCTCGCCTACATCCCCTTCAGTCACGGCGCGCCGTTCCCCTACTCGACCGCGAACGTCCGCCTCGGCATCCAGTTCACGGAGTATCTGCACCTCTACGGCGGAACCAACAATTTCGACGGGTCGTATCTCGGCGGCACGCATAACGCACAGGGCAACAATTCGGTCTTCGCCTATGCGTGGATTGCGTTCTGAACACGGACAAGGAGGAAAAGCAGTTTCAAGGACGTTGCACGACGGGTGTCCGCAGCGCCGCCGACGCGAAAGAAAAGGATGAGGCTCAGCCTTGGATGCGCTCAAGGTCGTCGAGAGCCGCCTTCGACAAAGCTCAAATACGACGCCAGGGCGGCGATTTGATTCGGCGACAAAGACCGCGCGACTTTCGGCATAGGTGTCCCCCAAGTATCGTGGCCCTCGCCCCACTCCTCGAGCCGACGCTTGAGATAGCTGTAAGAGAGCCCGCCGAGGCGCGGAATTCGCGGACGCCCTGAGCTTCGGGGCCATGGCATGCCTGGCAAGCTGCAATGTTCTCGTTGGGAACGCCGTCTTCAAATATGGTTCTGCCCTCGGCGGCGAGTTCGCTGTCGCCATCCTTCGCGGCCTCGAGCGGAAGCGCGGAAAAATATGCGGCCAGATTTCGTGCGGTCAATGGATCAAGATGCGCGGTAGCGTACCACATATACTTGGTCGAAAGGAACTCATCCCGCTTATGGGTCGCAAAGGCTTGAAGCTGATTTACCAGATAGTCTACCCTCTGGCCGGCCAGTCGGGGCGCCTTGGAATAGCCCTGCGCGGACGTTCCATGACACCAAGTACAATTGCGAACCGCCAGATCATCCGCCAGAAGCGATCCAGTTGTGGTCGAGGGAAATCGCAAGGACCGCCATTTTCGTACGGAAGTGCTTCATGAATCCAAGGTCTCTTGCGTGACGAATTCAGCCCGGTTGACGCAACAGAACGCCATGATTTTACTTGAGCACGCTGACATATTCGGCCAGCGCCTGCACCTGTTTCGGGGTCAGATCCGCCACGGTCGGCCGCATGATCCATGATATGTCCTGACGCCCGCCCTGGCCGCGCTCGCTGCTCCAGATCGACAGGGTATAGACCACGTACCAATAGAGCTGGCCCGCGAGACGTGGAATTTCGCGCTGTCCCTTGGCGTCGGGGCCATGGCAAGCGGAACAGGCCGGAACGTTCTGATCGGGCAATCCATTTGCAAAGATCTCTCTACCCAAAGCAAAGTCGCCCGTGGGCGCGCCGCCAAGGGGCGGGGGATTTAAGGCGTGCATACGCGCGGCCAAAGCGGGGATCATGTCAGGCGTTATGCCGTGGGCTACATTTTTCATCACAGCATTGAGCCTCCGCTGGTCGATGAAGGCGTGCAGCTGATTTTCAATATATTGCGTCTGCTGCCCCGCGAGGCGCGGCATGATGTAGTAACCGCGAAAACCTTGCGCCGACGGACCATGACAGGTGGTGCAATATTCGAATTTCGCTTCAATGCCGCCGGCCGTCGCGTGGACCTCTCGGGCGCCCGCCTGGGCCTGACCGGCCGTAGCCGCCAAAAAAACCGCCAGGGCCGATGTCAACGCCGCGCGCAAACGAACAGCTTTCATATTCCTCTCCTCCCAGCCTCTTCCTTTTTTTGCCGCCCGGAATCTGCTCGCGAGCGGTGGATTACTTCCCGGACTCTACCGGCTTTCCTCTCCGCGCGCTCCGCTGTTCGCCGCCCGAAGCGAGCGAAGGCATAATCTCATCGCATGTGTTTCCGGAGCCGCGAATAGCTTTGGAATCCGGATACTCCAAGGCTTTTCCGTCGCTTTGCGCCTGAAGCGGCGACATTTTGCAACGTAAATCCTGCTCCTGCTCGGCGACCGCTTCCTCAATGTCGGCCCACGTTGTTCAAGCGTCTGCCTCCTTTCGCTCCGCTGAACTACATAGCGCGCGTTACGATCGCGCGTAGCGAGAATCCTTCGCCTAATGCTGACACGGCCTCGTTGCGAATGAAAGCGCGAATTGCGCTGCCGCGTTCCGGAGATGGGCATTCTGTGCCAAAATGTCGCACATGACGATGTCGCCCTCCGATTCGGACAACGGGAAGCTTACGCGTTTCGGAGGACGAGTGGAAAATTGTCGAATAATGTATAGACTCGCGGCGGCGGTGTCGGCCGCGCCCGGGAGGAGAGACAGAAGGAAAAGTTCCGGCGGCGCAGTCGAATGAAGCCCAAACGCGCGCAGCACCATTTGGCGGGCGGTTTCGGCGACGGAGAGATGCGACGCCGAATCGTGGCGCCGCGGTAAGCGCTCATCCCGTTCGTAATCGGCGTTGTCGTCCGGTTATGGCGAGCCGGAGGGGCGCTCGTTGCGTCGCGGTGCGAAAAATTTTGGGAGGAAGGTCATGAAGGTTGTCAAGGCTCTCGCGCCGGCTGCGCTGTTCGCCGTTATCTTCTGCGTCGGGGCCGGCGCCGAAGACAGCAAGACGAGCGGCCCTGCGCAGCCCGAAGGCGTTCCAGCGAAAGAATTTAATGCCAAGGCGGGCTATTGTGAAACTTGTCATGGGCTGTCGGCGCGCGGCTTCATAGGGACAAATCCCATGCCCAGACTCGCGGGCCAGCGGCCGGACTATATAAAGAACCAATTGCAGGCCTTCATCGATCGCCGGCGGCTGAACCCCGTGATGGGCAATGTGGCCCATGTCCTCAGCCCCGCGATGGTCGACGCCCTGGCCACACATTTCAAGGATCTCGACCCGCCGCCCTATGGCGGCGCTCCGAGAGACCTCATGTCCGAAGGGGAAAAGATCTACCATGAAGGCGTTCCCAGCGCGGAGGTTCCGGCCTGCGAGTCGTGCCACGGCCAGGACGCCCACGGCATGGCCCAGTTTCCGCGCCTGGCCGGCCAGCTCGACGGCTACGTGATCGCCAAGCTGACGAACTGGTCCAAGGAGCGTGGGCAAGACCCGAAGAATCCGGACAATTCGGCGATCATGGGCCCGATCGCCGAGAAGCTGACCAAAGAGCAGATCGCCGCGGTCGCCGCTTATGTCAGCGACCTCAAGTAATCTTGCGCAGGTCGGGATTTGTTCGACGATCCCGGCGCCAACTGACCGATTTCGACCGATCGATTTCAACCACTGCTTCCCAATTTGCCCGATGGCCGCCGGAACCGCCCGGCGGCCGCCGCTCGAGAGGCGGCTTACCGCGTGCAAATGCGGCGGCCTCTCTGTGCTATTACCACTTGACTTCAACCGTCCACTGCGACGGGCCGGTGGACTTTGACGTCAAGGTGTATGGCTTGCCGGCCAGCGACGCCGCACTGCCGGTCGCCAGCTGCTGTTGGCCCTTTAGAGAGGCGGTAAAGCCGGTCACTTTGCCGTCGGCCATCGTCAGCGCAAGTTTCCCCTCTGTGCCCCGATACACCAGAGCGGAGCCCGGCTTGCGGATGACGCCGCTCTCCGAGAGCAGCACGGCGTTGGTTCCGTCCCATTCCCAAATAATCGTGCCGGTCGAGACGCCGCCGCTCATCGGGCCCGAATTGACGCGACAACTATACTCGCCAACCGAGATCCCATGGCCTTCGCGATCTCCGAGCGGCTCGGGCGGCCCGTTGCCCCAGCCGATGGCCTGACAGGTGAGTGTGGCGGTATTCTCTTGCGCGACGGCATACACGGAAGGCAACATGGACGGATGCGTTACTGCGAGCGCCCGCCCAGTCTGGCATGGGCTAACTAGGGGCCCTTCCGGCTGTAATTTTGAACATTGGCATGGCAATTGCTAGCCGGAGATTATTCTGTAGAATTGCTCCGACAGTCGCGCAAGTACAAACATCGCAAAAAGAACCGCCCCCAAAAAGAACCAAAATCGGAACCTTTCGGCCGTTTCGTAGAGGCTCGAGTAGCCGCGTTCATTCCTAATCGCAAATATATCGGATTGACGTGCAATAGCGCTCACAGGAAGTCGTTGAGCTGCTCCTGGCAAGGAGATCAAGAGGGAGAGGCCGAAAAACATCGACACGAGAATTGATGCGCCCGAGAAAATGATGAGAAGGAGTTCAAGAGAGGCGAAACGCTTGGCAAAGACGGGAATTGCAGCCGCCGCTTCACCGCTGTGGGGTGACGTCCCTGTCGACGTAAAAATCTCCTTGAACCCGGCAGCGAGCCCGAAAGCAGCAAGTGCTCCTGTTTCGAGTTGGATGAGCGATGTAACCCAGTCCTTCAAGAACGAGAGTGCTTCCTTGGTATTCGCGGTCGGATCCCTCCGATAAACGAAGACCCACCCCTTGTCGTTTTTGAAAAGGTAGCATTCCTCCTTATGGATCCGGAATTCGTCTGGCTTCCGGTTAGCTGGCCTCCCGGCCTCAACCCACAGGTCCTGGGCACGGGCTCCTATGGCAAACTCGAGTTCAGACTCGAGTTCAGCTCGGCTTAGCTCCGCGTCTTCACGCCTGATGACCCAGTAGTGCGCGACAGCAACGGCCAAAACCAGAAAGACCAATCCGATGGGAAAATTCCAAATTGCAAAGTCATTGTACTTCAAGACCGGAATCACCGTGCCCAGCCCAAAAGCCAAAAAAACGACACCTACAATGACGGAAGCCACTACGATGCAGAATTTCAGAATGGCCATATCGGAACCATCCGAAGCAAGTGCCCAATTTGTATAAGCATAATCCAAATTCCAATCGAAGGCGAGAGTTGTAGGCTGTGCGAAAATCAAGAATTCCGGTGCGCCGGTAGAAACCGGCAAGGAGTAGGTGGTGCAAGTCCACTGCGGTGAAGGTTTAGCAATCCGCATCGGCCCCGAGCCGTGCGTCGGCCTCCGCGAGGGTGTCGGCGAAGCGTCGGCAGGGGAGCGTACAGGCCAGCCATTGAGCCGCGAAAGCTTGATAGTCCCGGGCGCCGACGTGGTCAGAATCACGGAAGGCGACATGGTGAGCGCGATATTTGCGAGCGCTCGCTCAGCCCGGCGTGGTCGAAGAACCTGGCATGTGCGGAAGCTCCTTGCACGGGAACCGGGAGGTCTTGGGTTTGGCTTGCGGCTGGACACCGCATGCCCGCGTCGGAAAGGCGAGGAGCCGTAACCGGCGATGCACGAGCCCGAGAAGTCTGACTCCGCCATAGTAGCGATCCGGACGAACGCTTTTGGCGTTCGCCGGGAGAAGCCGACGAACAAGGCGGAGCCATCCGTCGCGGAGCCGGTGCAGCCAAGGGTGGAGACCGAGGGGAACGCGGATCAGCGAAGCACGCGCCGGGCGCAGGACCGGGAAAGCGTGTCACAGGAACTGGAACGCGTACGGCAAGCCGCAAGGCGAAGGAAGAAGGAGAGGTTCACTTCGCTCTTCCACCATATCGACCCCGCCCTGTTGAGAACGGCGTTTTACGCGATCAAGCGTGACGCTGCGTCCGGCGTGGACGGCATGACATGGGAGACCTACGAACGGGACCTCGATCGCAGGATCGAGGACTTGCACGCGCGGGTCGAACGAGGAGCGTATCGGGCGTCGCCGTCACGTCGGACCTATATTCCGAAAGAAGACGGCAGCCGACGCCCGCTCGCGGTCGCCGCGTTGGAAGACAAGATCGTCCAGCGGGCGACGGCTGAGGTGCTGAGCGCGATCTACGAGGAAGATTTCCTCGGGTTCTCGTATGGCTTCCGACCGGAGCGCAGCCAGCACGATGCGCTGGACGCGCTGATCGTCGGAATCAGCAGCAAGAAGGTGAACTTCATACTCGACGCCGATATCCGGTCGTTCTTCACGGAAGTTTCCCAGCAATGGGTTGTCCGCTTCCTCGAACACCGGATCGGCGACAAGCGCATCCTCCGGCTCGTCCAGAAATGGCTGCGGGCCGGCGTTCTCGAGGACGGGATCGTGACGATCGAGGAGAAAGGGACGGGTCAGGGTTCGGTGATTTCGCCGCTGCTCGCCAACATCTATCTCCACTACGTCTTCGATCTCTGGGCCGAGCGCTGGCGACGGCGCGAGGCCACGGGCGACATGATCATGGTGCGGTATGCCGACGATATCGTCGTCGGCTTCCAGCGCCGAGCGACGCCCGCCGCTTCTGGGACGCGATGCGCGAAAGGTTGCAGGAGTTCTCGCTGTCGCTGCATCCGGACAAGACGCGCCTGATCGAGTTCGGCCGCTTCGCGGCGCAGAACTGCGAGAAGCGCGGACTTCGAAGCCGGAAACCTTCAAGTTCCTTGGCTTCGTGCTCATTTGCGACAAGACCCGTCGTGGCGATTTCCGCATCAGGAGGAAGTCACGCGGGGATCGCATGCGCACGAATCTCGCGAGAATCAAGGAGGCGCTGAGACGGCGCAAGCATCGGCCAATCCCGGAGACGGGAAAATGGCTGGCGCAAGTCGTCGGCGGCTATTTCGCCTACCACGCCGTGCCAACCAACGGTTCGGCATTGTCCGCATTTCGATATCACGTCACCGTCCTTTGGCGCCGGCAGCTGTGCCGACGCAGCCAACGGGCGTGGGTGCTATGGGAGCGGATGGCGGAGATCGCCGACGCGTTTCTCCCAAAACCGAAGATCCTTCATCCCTGGCCAAGTGTTCGTTTCGCCGTCAATCACCCGAGGTAGGAGCCGGGAATTCCGCTCGTCCGGATCCGTGCGGGGGGCGCTCGGAAACGGGCGTCCCTACCGCGAACACCCGGCCCGATTCTAGGCCCAAAATCCCGGGGCTTTTGAGAGATCGCCCGCGACGCGAAAAGGCCGCCCCCAGTGTTGGTTGAAGTTCCGCGTCCTTGAGACGGATTGACAGCATGGGCATCGATAGAGGGATTTTGCCAGGGCGATCGTCAATTGCTTGCGCATCGTTGCGATTGAGTTGGCCACGTGGCGTTCGGGACGGATCGGGGGCGAGTGGGGATCGAGAACGGCCGGAAAGGGCAGGTTTTTTGCGGCGCCGCGCGCTGAGGGGGGAAAAGCCTATCTCTCGAGGATCAGGAATCCGTAGGCTGCGATGCAGAGGCTGGCGTGATGATGGAATCCCCGCCAGCCTCGCCCCTCGAAGTGAGCAAGGCCGAGTTCGCTCTTCAATTCCTCGTAGTCGCGTTCGATGCGCCATCGCAGCTTGATGACGTCGACGAGAACCGCGAGCGGCATGTCCTCGGGCAAAGTCGAGAGCCAGTATTTGGTCGGCTCCGCCTCACCCTCTGGCCATTCGACGACGAGCCATTCGACGGGATGCGGCGCAACCATTTTGTGGTCGCGCGACGCCGGCCTGACCCGGGCGGCGGCGAAGCGCGAAGACAAAGGCTGGTTGGAGCCTTCGCGCCAGTCGATTTCGCTCCAGGCCTCGGCGGGCAGGCGCATCGCAAGCTCTTTGGCCGAAATCGGCCGATGATCGGCGTCGTGTCGTAGGCGCGAAGCTTTGCGGCCCCGGCCGCTCCAGGGTTTGGGCAGCAACGGCTCTTCGCCGGGAGGCCAGACCGACAGCGTCGATTGCACGCCCACCGCATAGGTCAGCCCCAGCGCTGTGACGCCGGCGCGGAAGGCCCGGTCGCAGCCGTAGGCGGCGTCGGTCAGCACGACGCCCCTGGCCACGCCGTCCTTCACCGCGGCCTCGATCTGGGCGAGCGCGATCTGCGGCTTGGTCCTAAACTCCACGTCCTCGGGAACATGCGCCTTTTCTCGGCGCTCGGCGTCGTTCGCCCAGATTTCGGGCAGATAGAGCCGATAGGCGATCGGCAGACTTGCATGATGATTGGCGATCGATAGCGTCACCGCGATCTGGCAGTTGTCCGTCTTGCCCAGCCGCCCGCAATATTGCCGCGCCACGCCGACCGAATGCGAACCCTTCTTCTGAAACCCCGTGTCGTCGACGACCCAGGCTTCGACGCCTCCTTGCGCCGCAAACGCCGGCGCTGCAAGTTCGCGAACCTTCGCCAGCATCGCCTCGTCCGACCACGCCGACTGCCCAACAAAGTGCAACAGCGACTGATGCGCCGCCGCGGCGCGCGCTGGAGACACCATCGAAGCGATCGGCTCGACGCTCTTGCGCTCGCAGGGCATCAGCAAACCGGTGCAATAATCCAGCAAAGGGCCCGCTCGGTCCGCGTGCCCGAGCACGCCCGCCAGACTTTCCACGTAAGCCGCAAACCGCGCCTCGCTCTCCCGCCCCGCCCCGTCCACTTTCGCCGCCTCCGCCAACAAAACGAATTGGCAGAATATCAGAGCCTTACACTCGACGAATCGCAAAATTCGGTTGTGACTTAGTAGATTTAGCTGCACTTGCACCAACTCCTTTTTTAACCTCGCCGCTACATATTGCAGACATCGGTCACCAAACTTCTAGCTCACGAAGAATTTCGGTCGCTCTGTTGGACACTCCTGCTGAGATATCGATCCTTACGATGCCCGCTATATCCGACGGTATTTCAACGTCTCCCTTTGTTAGAATCAAATGCGGCCCATCGATCGGCGGAGGCGGCCAAAGAAGTAACCCAGCTCAAAGACGACATTCTGACGGGCACGGCGCGCAATTGTTCGACCATTGCTGTCCACTACTTGATCATCTGGTGTCATTAAAACAAAAAACAATAAACGTACCTTCAGCATATTCCTCAAATTTTTCCATTACTGTAAGTCCACCTGATCTCGATTCCGAGAGAACAACGGGTGTATAACCGCTAAGCGCGCTAGAGATAAAGTTCTTCAGTTCATCGAGTGCCGACGCGTCGTGGCCATGCACAATGAAACAATTCCGGGGAACACGTAGACTAGGCGGTGACACTGGGGTCACTTGGTCGATCAACTGCTTCGTTGTTGAATTGTGCTTAAGGAGAAGGGGAAGACGTTTGTCTTTAAACCATCGAACGATCTGATCGTCGGGAACCCCAGTCAGCCCGATCACTCGGGCATCGTGCTTGAGCCGCAAAATCCATCGTGTTAGCGCCAAGCCGGCATGAAAACCGCTCCTTGCTTCTAGTTGGGAAAAGCGTGGACCTGGCGACATTGCCATATCGACGACAATAGCCGCAAAACCATCAGGGTCCTGCTCGAAGGCGAGGAGCCCGGCAGTCGCGTCCATCCTATATTCGACTTCGAAGCCCACCTCTTGCAAAGCCGAGCGGCAGGATTCCGCGAAATATGGGTCATCCTCTACAAAAAGGATCGCTCTTATGGCGTTAGCCGTTGGTAAGGCCCCAAGCCAGCGGCGCCGAGGATCCAGTCCTCCGGTTTGACCTGCGGCCCGAGCGCTTCGAGCGCTCTGCGCCAGCCGAGATAGTTCGGCAGATTCTTGGTCGCGACGCCATGGAAGCGGCGCATCCATTCTTTGAGCCGGCCATGGTAGGCATTGACATTATTGATGTGGAGGTCGGGGGCGTCCGGGCTCGGCTTTCCTGGAGCGGGCAAGACGTGATGCGGAATGCCCGCTTTCTTGGCGAAGGCGACGATGGCCCTGCCGCCGTCGCAGCAGAACTGGTTGGCGGGAGTGACAACGCCGCCCAATGCTCCTGTGATGGACGCCCGGTCGAGCTTGGGCAGGACGGCGTCAATGGTGGCGCCAGCGCGGTCTCGCGCAACGATCACCGGGATCTGTTCGGCGGACAAGCCGCGCTTTGCCGCCTTGCCGCCCCTCTTGCGTGCCTTGCGAGGAAGATCAGATCGTTTCCCCTTGAATGACTCCAGAATAAACGTCTCATCCCCTTCCACAATTCCAGACAGGGTCTTGGGTTTGTCGGACGAAAGAGACTCAAGAAATCGATGCCTCCATCGAAATGCTGTTTTATAGTCGACTTCGCAGCGCTCCGCAGCTTTCGAGGTGGTTACTCCATCGATCATGGATTGGGCCTGCTCCCGCCACTTTTCTCTCTTGCGCAATCTCGCCAACGGCGTCTTGGTCAAGCCATTGAATGTGCGGCCGCAGCCGCGGCAGCGATACCGGGGCAATCCATTCGCCTTGCCCCACAAAATCACGTCCCGATTTGCGCAGTGTGGACACCCCATGCCGACGACCCGACGGTGGCCGACTTCAGCCACGGAACCTAACCCGGAACGGCTTGGGTTCGGCGGTGCAGGGGGCTCCACTGAGCCCTCCAATTCCGGCATGATCGTGGAGTTCCGATCCGTGACCGCCGCCTCAATGGCGCAGCCCCAATATTCGCACGCCTCGTCATCAAGGCTGGCCATCGCCTCGGCCAAGGCCAGCGACCGGAACGCCTCCCGCCGCTGCGATGGCGTCAGCCTCGCTGTTCCAACCACCCATTCCGCGAAATCCGCAACGTCCATGCATGCCTCCTCGGAACCTGCGAGGAAGCCTACCATATACCAACAGCTAACGCCATAAGAGCTAAAAGGATTTTGGGCACTGTATGCCTCCTGGTGACGCGGCGTGGGCCGTTTCCTTATATAGACTGAACCAGTGAGGGGGCGGTGGTGGTCGGGTGGATCTATGAATTCGGCGGCCGATCACTCCCCGCGAAGCCGTACGACTTGCACCTCCTAGGACGAAAGGGATGCAATCTTGCCGAGATGGCGGCCCTGGGGCTCGCGGTGCCGCCGGGCTTCACCATCACCACAGAGGTGTGCACTTACTTCTACGCCAACGGAAAGACCTATCCGCCCGATCTCGCGACGCAAGTTGACGCGGCCGTCGCGGAGGTCGAGCGCCAGACGGGGCGCAAGTTCGGCGACGCAGAGAACCCGTTGCTGCTCTCGGTGCGTTCCGGCGCGCGCGCCTCAATGCCCGGCCTGATGGACACTGTCCTCAACCTCGGCCTCAACGACCGTTCGGTCGTCACGCTCGCCAAGAGCTCCGGCGACGAGCGCTTCGCTTACGACAGCTATCGCCGCGTCATTCAGATGTATTCGAACGTCGTGCTCGACGTCGACAGCTACAACTTCGAGGACAGTCTCGAGCACTACAAGGACGCCAAGGGCTACATCCTCGACACCGACCTCAAGGCCGACGACTGGCGCGCGGTCATCGTCGAATACAAGGCCAAGGTTGAGGAGGCGACCGGAAAGCCCTTCCCGCAGGAGCCGAAGGATCAGCTCTGGGGCGCGATCGGCGCCGTGTTTTCGTCCTGGATGAACCAGCGCGCGATTACGTATCGCCGGCTCAACAACATCCCTGCCGACTGGGGTACCGCCGTCAACGTCCAGGCTATGGTGTTCGGCAACATGGGCGAGACCTCGGTGACCGGCGTCGCTTTCACCCGCAACCCGTCGACCGGCGAGAACGCGCTCTACGGCGAGTTCCTGGTCAACGCCCAGGGCGAGGACGTGGTGGCCGGCATCCGTACGCCGCAGAACATCACCGAGACGGCGCGCAAGGCCGCCAGCTCCGACAAGCCCTCGCTCGAGTCCTTGATGCCAGAAGTGTTCCACCAGTTTGTCGCGGCGACGAAGCTGCTGGAGAAGCATTATAAAGACATGCAAGCTATCGAGTTTACAGTGGAGCAGGGTCGCCTCTATGTACTCCAGAGCGTCAACGGAGAGCGGACCGCTAAGGCGGCCCTAAATATTGCGGTTTCTCTCGCCGACGAGGGCATCATTACAAAAGAGGAGGCTGTGAAGCGGGTGCATCCATCCGCGCTCCAGCAGCTCCTGCGACCGATCGTCGACCCCAGTTTCCCACGCGACGTGATCGCGAGGGGACTACCAGGATCTCCAGGGGCGGCCAGCGGTCGGATTTGCCTCTCCAGCACCGACGCTGAGGAGTTCGCTGCACCTGGGGAGCCTGTGATCCTTGTCGTTACGCAGCTGAACCCGGAGGACCTCCCCGGTCTCAAAGCATCCCACGGTATCGTAGCGACACGTGGCGGCATGACTAGCCACGCTGCAGTAGTCGCCCGCGGTCTGAATCTTCCATGCGTGACCGAAGCTGACGAAATAAAGTGCAATCCGCAAGATCAGATGCTTAGTGTTGGGAACCGCGAGTTTCGAGCAGGTGCTCCAATCACTGTCGACGGATTTGCCGGCGAGGTACTGGCCGGTACCGCGCCAATCATCGAACCTAGGATGTCGGGCGAGCTGGCGTCCTTGGTCACATGGGCAGACCAGATTGCAGGTGATGTGGGCGCAGTTGTTCGAGACGCCGAGAGTGCGGGCCGAGCCGCCGCGTGGGGGCGCCGAAAGATTGTTATTTCAGCGATCGAGTGCCTGTTGCGCCAAAATGCCGGGATGCAGGCTCTCCTCCAAAGCATTGCGGCGGAAGAGAGAGCGGCCATCCGTGAGTCGTTCAGCGTGGCGTCGCGCTTGATCAGCGATTCGATTGTCGCCCTCGTCCGCGAGGCTAAGGCGGACGATGTTTGTGTAATTGTTGGTGAAGCTATACCACGGGAGCAGCGCGTTGGTCCGCGGGGCGCCGGTTTGTATGGACGAGGGAGCCTTGTACTCCAGCCAGACTTCGTGTTTATGCAACTCGCGGCGGTCTACGACGCAATTGATCAATTGGTCGGCAAAAGTCCCGGTTCTGAATTCGCGGTCGCGATCGCAAACGTCTTTCACCAGAGTGACATAGCCTTATTCCAAAAATGGTCTAACGAGCTAGCTCAACGTCGAGGTTCTGCTTCGACAAAGAATGTTACGTTGGCCGGCGTCATAGACTCCCCACATTCCTTATCGCTCTTATGGCGTTAGCCGTTGGTAAGGCCCCAAGCCAGCGGCGCCGAGGATCCAGTCCTCCGGTTTGACCTGCGGCCCGAGCGCTTCGAGCGCTCTGCGCCAGCCGAGATAGTTCGGCAGATTCTTGGTCGCGACGCCATGGAAGCGGCGCATCCATTCTTTGAGCCGGCCATGGTAGGCATTGACATTATTGATGTGGAGGTCGGGGGCGTCCGGGCTCGGCTTTCCTGGAGCGGGCAAGACGTGATGCGGAATGCCCGCTTTCTTGGCGAAGGCGACGATGGCCCTGCCGCCGTCGCAGCAGAACTGGTTGGCGGGAGTGACAACGCCGCCCAATGCTCCTGTGATGGACGCCCGGTCGAGCTTGGGCAGGACGGCGTCAATGGTGGCGCCAGCGCGGTCTCGCGCAACGATCACCGGGATCTGTTCGGCGGACAAGCCGCGCTTTGCCGCCTTGCCGCCCCTCTTGCGTGCCTTGCGAGGAAGATCAGATCGTTTCCCCTTGAATGACTCCAGAATAAACGTCTCATCCCCTTCCACAATTCCAGACAGGGTCTTGGGTTTGTCGGACGATAGATTAAGAAATCGATGCCTCCATCGAAATGCTGTTTTATAGTCGACTTCGCAGCGTTCCGCAGCTTTCGAGGTGGTTACTCCATCGATCATGGATTGGGCCTGCTCCCGCCACTTTTCTCTCTTGCGCAATCTCGCCAACGGCGTCTTGGTCAAGCCATTGAATGTGCGGCCGCAGCCGCGGCAGCGATACCGGGGCAATCCATTCGCCTTGCCCCACAAAATCACGTCCCGATTTGCGCAGTGTGGACACCCCATGCCGACGACCCGACGGTGGCCGACTTCAGCCACGGAACCCAACCGGGAACGGCTTGGGTTCGGCGGTGCAGGGGGCTCCACTGAGCCCTCCAACTCCGGCATGATCGTGGAGTTCCGATCCGTGACCGCCGCCTCAATGGCGCAGCCCCAATATTCGAACGCCTCGTCATCAAGGCTGGCCATCGCCTCGGCCAAGGCCAGCGACCGGAACGCCTCCCGCCGCTGCGATGACGTCAGCCTCGCTGTTCCAGCCACCCATTCCGCGAAATCCGCGACGTCCATGCATGCCTCCTCGGAACCTGCGAGGAAGCCTACCATATACCAATAGCTAACGCCATAAGAGCTTTCCTTATTTTTTCACGAACGCATTTTCCAGGGTATGGGCAAGCTGCTCATCGATCTTCCAGAGATCGCCAGAAGACTATTTCTGTTGCCCAGGGAAGCCATCGAGACCTATCAGGATCTCGGTCATCTTGAACTAGGACTTGAGGAGGGGGGTGCATTTGACGACGTCATGCACTTGCTTGATATGTCTTTTCGACCAACAGTCGGCACAACTCGATCCGTTGACGTACGTGCGCTCCTTACCGGATCGTGCACGCCTTCCACCGGGCAACACCTGCTGAAGTGTGGAATTGGGAAGGTCGCTGTGCCCGCTACGACCTTGCCAAGCGCAATACTCTCGATTGCCCACTCCTTTAGCCTTAATTGAACACGGTGAGTTTACTTCGGAAAAGACTTGGAGTTCTGCGATTTCCTGCGTCATGAGGGTGCTGCTGATGCTGCGCCTAGTTGCTTGCACGTAAGTTGATCAGATCGAAGACATCGGCGACTTCTGACCTGCTAAATCTGTAATACTCCCTAGGATTAGTCTAGATCCAGTGCGGCATAAAATGCCATACTTGCAACAGCCCGGCGGAGGCGGCGTCGCATGAGTGGCTCAATGTCCGCTC
>CAWFVS010000068.1:0-148119 GCA_963819255.1 uncultured Alphaproteobacteria bacterium | reverse complement strand
CATTGCCGTCGTAATCGCCGAGGGGGCGATCGCGGTTGCGAGCGTCATTTTGTTCAAACGCGGGGATTGGAAACGCCAGCAAATTTGTTACCCCTCACTGACATTTCCCGCTTCAGCGTGCTCAATGCTACCGTTGCCAGTAGCTTTCCATGGATTCCGGGTTGACCTTTGCTGCGGAAATTAGTCCATGTACGGGCAGGCATGTTCCGAGTCCACTCTGCTTGAACGTTCCCCGGAAAACGGTATTAGGTTGATTTCGCCCAAGTGACCGCGCCACATTTTTTGGGAGGATACCAGTTGAAGACCCTGAGGCACCTATTGGCCGCAGCCGCGTTAACCACGAGCATCGTGGAGCTCTCCGATCCCCGCTGAGGCCGGCAACGGTCAAGATTTCCCAAACACGAAGTGCACGTGCCAGGGCTGCGACAGCAACGGGGGAGACCTCACCGGTCAATGCGACACCGTCTGCAAGGACAAAACGGTGTACGCGAAGGGATCAGAACCCTATGACTATTGCAAGAAAGATGATGATAACGGTTCGGGGACAACGAAATAATAAGCGCGCGTGCGCTCTGGCCGCTCACCGAAGGCTAGTCCAGTACTGGATCAGCAAGCTCATCGATCCGCGGATTTCCCCGAGATCACGGTCCCTGTTGGCGGGCGCGATGTCGTCTTGCTCTATCTCAAGGATCTATGGGCGCTTCTCGAGCGGCTGCGCGCCGGCCCCGAGATCCGTTCGGCCTTGTCCCGGTGTGCCCCGAGTTGGTCGCCGGGGTGAAGTTCTTCGGGCGCTACCGAACGGGCTGGTCCTTGACGGCTACTGTCGGTCGGCTGAACCAGCGAGACATCGGCATGGACTGTCTATCTGCGTGATATCCCGTTTATCGAGAGCCGTTGCGGACAAGAAAAAGCGCCCGACCCGATCCACATCCGATGGAGGACGACGCCGATCTTACGAGCGAGCGCGCCAAGGCACGCAGCATCGAGGCGATCCGGCGGCGCGACCGCGATGGCGAGCCGGTGCGAGATCGTTCGCAGCTACAATGTCAGCCACAGCACGATTTCGCGTCTGATTAATGACGGCAGGCGCCGCCATAAGCAACGTTGATCACCTCAGGTGACGTTTGGAGAGCAATTTGATTGGAATGTCGTTTCAAGGGAGGAAAGTAATGATCATTCGATTCGCCGGGTACAGATCGAGGTTTATTTTGGTTATGGCTGTTGCAGTGTTCCTGCCCATTATGGCGATGCGCGCTGAAGCCGACGACTTGCCCGCTTACGAGTTCCTGAAGCGCGTTGCGTGTGGACTCCTGCATTTAGACATTCAGTGCGACTTTCTCAGCGCCGAGAATGCGAGAAATATTTTAAACGCTTAGCTGGCTCTGCTTTCCCAGCAATTGTGCGGATCAATCAACCGTGGCGAAGCAAAGCAATTGTTGGAGACTGGTAACGCGTTACAGCCAAACGAGTGCAAAGAATTATTGGACCTTACGGAATAATTAAATTCAAGTGCGAGTGGCGGCGTTGGTCGCGGCTGATGAGGTGTCGACGGCGTTTTCCGGATTTAGCCAATATCGACATTCGGTTATTTAGTACTAGTACACCAGGCACCAGCATGGTATCTGCCGCGACTATTAAGCCTCGACCGGGCACGCTCGTTGCCCACGGCAGGGTAACGCCGCCACCGCTAGTGCGGTTGATCAAATCACGATCCGCTCGACCTCATCGAGGCTGACTTTCGTCGTGGCCCGTCCGGTATTTTCGGCGCTACACACCGGCTGGATTCGCGACGGCGTGCTGCTGTCGATCGGCTGACCACCAACAAAGCCGCGCGCTGCACCATAATGGTCGCGGTATCGTCGCTTATAGCCGGCTCGCGGCGCGGGACGAAGATTGGACGGTACGCACGCTCGACGACTTCCGAAAGATCGTAGACAAAATCATCGAACGCATGGCGGGGCACTTCAATACCGGGGGCGACAGCGTACTGGTGGAGTTCGCGAGCCCGGTTGAGGCGGTGCGCTGCGCGGTCGATTTCCAGCAGGCTTCGCGGTCACGCAACCCGCTACAGCCGCGCGATCGCCAGCTGCGCTACCGCATCGGCATCAATCTCGGCGATGTCGTAGTCAGCGATGACGATCTCCTTGGAGATGGGGTGAACGTCGCGGCTTGTCTCGAGGGATCGCCGACCCGAGCGGCATCTGTATCAGCGCCTCGGTGTGGGCGCACATCAATGGCAAGTTGTCAATCGGCTATGTCGATATTGGTGAGCAATCGGTCAAAAACATCCCGCGACCGGTGCGTGCTTACCTTTTGCGTATCGACGGCGGCACCGATGAGGTAGCGCCAGCAACCGCAACTGCGCGCCAGGCCGTGGGCCGCCGCCCCTGTTTGTACCGACACTGGTCGGTGTGTTGATCCTCGTGATCGCGACGGTTGCAGCTATGATTTGGGTATCCTGGCCACGATACCGGTTACCGCCGCAAGAGGTCGCGGGCGCCTCACCGTCTTTATTTACCTCTAGCGTTGCTCCCGCGTCATTGCTCCAAATCCTATCCGATCGAATAGCCAGCGCCGTGCCGGAACTAAGCGCTCAAGCGCGAGCGGCCGCGGTTCGCGAATATGCCAATGCCGGGTTCATAAGGCCCAAGCGGTTTCTTTTGAGCCTCCGGCATACTGGGCGTCGTGGGATTGGTCCACCGCCGACGTCGCGGCCGAGGTAGCGTTGGAAGGATGTCAGATTCAGCACGGCCACCCTTGCGCACTGATAAATCAAGGACGACGAACTGCAGCCGGCTGCTCCCGACGAAAGGCTGTTGGTCCGGGATATGCTGAAATCAGCTATGCAGGGAGTTTTCTCCCGGGACGGATACCTGGCGTAGGCGATGCGGTCAGAACGCGGCCGGACGTTGCCAAATATTCAATGTTCCGCAGCAACTAAAGCGATCTCGTATCGGAGTGGAACGCCTGGTACAGTGAGGAATGTGCCAGGCTACCGCAAGGTGCCGGGGGTGATCTACGCTCGTCGTTAGGGTTCTCGAGGGTACCAGCGGCTACAGCACGGTCTACGAATTTGCCAGTACAGCCGTGTCCGAGAGCCCGGAGTGGAAGGAGCAATTCCTCACCCAATTCGCCGCGCATGCGGCAGGCCATGACGCATGCACCGGGTTCTGCCGGGGTGTACGTACGAGTGAATCCCTAAAGTCCAGGGTGCGCTAGATGTCTATTTTGTAAGTCCTGTGCCAGCTGTCTTGGAGCCGTGCGCGCATTTCACCAGAAAGACACCATTTCACGCGGCGAGGAAATGGTGAGGCAAAGCGCACCCGGGACCGTCAAGAACTCATATAGCGTGTTCAGTGTTCGAAACACGTTGCATCGAAGCCATGTTGCGTGCTAACGCGCCCAAAGGAAATCGTGGCTTCGCCGAGTCCCCGAAGGCACGCCTCCCACGCCGTCGGAACGAAGAGGACATCGATGAACCGGCTTTGCCTCGCGCTGTTCGTCGGCCTTGGCGCCGCGCCGGCACTTGCTGCCGACTACTCGCTGACTTGCGATCTCGGCCCACCGGGCGTCTCCAATTTTTCGCTTTTCGCGACTTCGAACGGCATCCCGCACTTCAACTGCCACGCCGCGTGCAGCGCGACTGACCCCACCGGCGCACAGGTACAGTTCTCTTCCCCCTGCACATTCAACATCGACTCCAGTGACTCGTACGCCTGGAAGTGCGGCGACGGGCGGCCCTATCGCGACAACCCGCCCTACAGCAACCCGGCGCTCGTCTATCTCGGCGGAGACCCCTGCCCGTGACGGGATCGCCCGGCAGCCTCCGCGCGAAGAACCCGGTTCTCGCCGCACGCCGCGCGGCCCGATGCTGGGTCTACGAGGCGCCGGATTCTGCGGCCTCGGCGGGCGTCCAGCGCACGTGCCATGGAAGTGCGGCGACCGGAATCAGCGATGTGCGGCAGCAGCTCGGCCTACGGGCTTGACGGGCCGAGCGGAAAGCGCGCGACGAGGCGCTGCCCGCCGCGAATGGGGGTCTGCGCCGCTGGGCTGCGCTGGACGCTGAGCCAGAGGCGGTGGTGGCGCAGCTGCTATGGAGCGCTCCCGCAGCAGGACCAAAAACTGACGCCTCGAATGACGCAGGGCTGGGGATGCCGGGGCATGCCCGTGCGTCCGTCAGTCACTCAACGTGGTCGTTCTAATGGTGTGCCAACCAGTTCTTTGCGGACACGTTTCCCCGGCAGCTGCTTTCAACATCCAGTTGCGTGCTTCGCCCAAATTGCGTTGAAGACCCTTGCCCCCCGTTTCGTAGAGTAGCCCGACATTGAACTGAGCGGCAGAGTTCCCCTGATCTGCCGGCCTTGCGGCACCAGATCATCGCCCGCGTGTAGTCTTGCGCGACGCCATGACCGGCCTGGTAGAGGCCACCGATATTGTTTTGGGCAATGCTGTTCCCCTGATCCGCGACCCAACGCCGCCTTGGCGGTGCTGAAGTTGTTTGCGTCGATAGTCAGTCGGGCTGACGAAGTGACGCGGGAGACCGCCCGCTCCGCGGAAATAGCCCGAGTCCTCGACGCCGATCTCCTCCAGCGTTTCGAGACAGCCGGCGGTGAAGCGCGGCATCATGATGACGGAGCGCCTGACGCCTGCTTAAGCGCGAGATGCCGAAATCGATCAGCTTCGCGCGGCCGACATCGCCCTGCGGCACCAGGATGTTCTCGGGCGAAATGTCGCGATGGATGATCCCCTGGCTGTGGGCGATCGCCAGCCCCCCGGCGAGCCGCGCGCAAAGCCGCAGGACTTCAGCCGGTTCCAGCCGGCGATGCCGCAACAGCTCGGCCAGCGATTTGCCTTCGATGTACTCCATGACGAGGTAGCGCAGCCCATTTTCGCTGCGGAAGAGCCCCTCGTAGGCGACGATCGCGTCGTTGCGCAGGCGAGCCAGCTTGCGCGCCTCCTCGACGAGCATTTGGACCATCGCCGGGTCGTTCGCCAGGCTCGGCAGGATGACCTTGATGGCATGCGTCGTCGCCAGTTCGAGATGCGTCGCCCGGCACACCTCGCCCATGCCGCCGCGCGCCAGCAGCGCGTCGATCCGGTAGGTGTTGCCGAGCAGAGTTCCCGGCGCGAGCCTGAAGTGCCGGTCGCGGCGGACGATCACCGTCCGCTCGTCGGCCGGCGCGGCATCAGATGGCGGCACCGACTTTGTCATGGCCGCGGCGCAACATCGCCCGCAGCGGCCGCGGCTCCGGCGAAGCGCCGTCCGGGCGCGCGCGTCATCGACCGGGACCGCTGGCCGGCGCGATCATGTCAATCGACCGATGCGGGCCCGGTCTTAATCGCCGCGACCGAGACGTTGTCCGGAGCTCCACGATCGAGCGTCATCTGGATGAGACCGCGGACGGTTTCTGCCGGTGACAGGGTCGACAGCGCCGCCTCGATCTCCCGGTCGTCGACCACCTTGGTCAATCCATCGGTGCAGAGAAGAAAGGCATCACCGGGCCGCAGCATGTCTTCGAGCGCCTCGAGCTGCAAGACATCCTCGGCGCCGACCGCGCGGGTGATGACATTGGCGCGCGGATGCCGCCGCGCCTCCTCGCCGAGGATGACCCCGTGATCGACCAGCAACTGGACCTCGGAGTGGTCGCGCGTCATCTGCGCGATGCGGCCGTCGCGCACACGGTAGAGGCGGCTGTCGCCGGCCCAGAGGCAGCAAAACCAGCGCTCGAAGAAGAGCAGGCAAACGACCGTGCTGGCGATGACGCGATCGCGCCCGCCGGCGGTCGCTTCGATGCGCAATTGCCGGTTCACCATTTCCAGCGATCGCCGCACCCCGAGCAGAAAGCCGGCGCCGCTGACCGGCGCCGGGGTGGCGCCAAGGGTGTCGACGATCAGCCGGCTGGCGTGGTCGCCGGCGTCGGCGCCGCCGACCCCGTCGGCCACCGCCCACAGGCCGATCTCGCTGAAATCGAGCACCGCGTCTTCGTTGACGGTTCGCACGAGCCCGACATTCGTTCCGGCGCAGGCGTCGAAGCTGAGGCGGGCGTTGGGGCCGGGGGTCAGGCTTGGCCGCGGGTGCTGGACCGTGTTTTCCACGCTGACGTGCCCCCCACTGCTACAAGGTTGCCGGGCATTTGAAATCCGCCAAATCGTGCGATGCCAGCGGATTGACGACGCTTCCGGTATGGATCTCATAAACGGCGGTATGCCCGCCGGCCGCGAACGTCACCCGCCAGCGATCGGGCCCGCCCAGCCGTTCCAGCCGGCCCGCGTCGAGCAGCCGGAGCCATGACCATGCGCCCGTCCTCGCGATCGTCGCCAGCGGCTGAACCGGGGCCGGCGCCTCGCCGTCCCGGCGCCGCGTCCTTGCTTGCCGCTGCCGCAAGGGGCGTCGGCGGCAACGGCTTCGGTTCGAAAACGATGCTCGACTGGTGCACTCCCGCCGCGCCCGGCCACTGCACGACGACGGGGCGGCCGGAGGTGCCGTCAAACGCGATTTCCTGGCCCTCGATGTTGAGGACGGCCCGCCCCGCGCCGGGATCGACGAAGCGCGGCGTCACCTCGAAATGCAACGCCGGCGTCGTGCCGCCGGCGAAGAACATGTCGCGGATCCGCGAGGCCCTCTGAAACTGCTCCAGCGCGGCCGCCGACAGGCTGACGCTGCCGAGCTCCGAGGATTGCGGTTTCCAAGGGTTTTGGCTCGTATCGACATAGGGCTGCAGCGAGGCCTTGAAGAACGCGTCGATCAAACCGTTCGGCGCGAACAGGCGGGCGAAGTCGTCCGGGGTGACGTCGACGCTCGAGCCCCGGCGCAACGGGTATCGGCCGTCGAGCGCCTGCGTGCAGAACGGCAGCACTTTTGATTGCCATTCGCGGCCGATGTCGCTGCGCGCCTCGCCCTTGACGACGGCGCCGATGTTTCGCGCCACCGATTTGGCGACGTCGCCGGTCGGCGCCGGCAACCGCGGCGCCCATTCCTCGATCTTGTGCACCGCCTCGTTCGCATCCGCCACCAATCCCGCTGCGCCGGAGCCGCCGGGCGTTGCCGCGGCGAGGCGGCTGGTCGTCCGGTAGAGCGTTGCCAGGTCCTGCAGGAATAGTTCGACCGTCGCCGGGCCGCCGCCGATCGCCGCGACGAAATTGTAAAACTGCGCGAATTTTTCCTCGACCGGCTGACCGTAGTTCGGCCGTGCGGCAGGGCGGGCGAGGACGGTGGCGATTGCGCGCCCCGGCGTCATTCGATTTCGGCAGGCTCGACGCCGGCGCCGCCGGCGGCGGGTCCGGCGACAGGCTCAACCGCGTTTCCGAGGCGATCGCCTGCCACACCAGCTTCAGCGGCGAGTTTGGGCCCGAGGCGAAGTTGAGCATGTCGGCCGCCTGCGTCAGCGTGCGCACCGGCTGCACCGCGATGTCGGCGATCAGGCTTTCCCACTGCTTCGTGTAGTCGTTGTAGTAGAGCGCGAGAATGTCTCGCGTCAGGGCGTCGCCGCCGACCGGCCGGGTCGTCCCGGCCTGGTCCGCCAGTACCCAGCTGTCCTGCTCGACCGACTTGACCAGACCGGGGAGGCGCGGCAGCACGTCATGGTAGAAGCCGGCCCGCGTGTAGAGCGCGGGAACCCCGTCCGACAGCAGCTTGCCCGAGGGCCGCACGAGCACCCGGTCGGCGCCGGGACCGGCATAATCGATGATGTGCCAGTCCGGCGTGGATGACGCCGCCGGCCGCTCCTTCAGCATCAGGTAGGCACGGCTGGCGACCGGGACCTGCAGCAGCCGACGCCGCGCCTCGGCGACAACGGCGGCATCGAGCGGGTATTCGTCGAGCTGCGCTGACAGCAGCGCATCGAGATGGTTCTGCAGCGCCGCGCGTTTTGCCGCGTTCTCGGCACCGGGCAACGCGTTTTCCCAGTCGAGGCTCATCCATTCCTTGACGAGCCCGTGATCGACCGGATGACGCCCTCCCAGCATCAGGTATATCCGCAGCCCGTCATAGAGAAACTCCGGCTTCTCCAGGTTGGCAGCCAGCTGCTTCTGCAGGCGCGACAGCAGCCTCGGCAGCAGCAGCAGGTTGAGCCCGCGCTGGTAGGCGGCGATTTCCTCGGAGTGCAGTCGGCCGCCCTGATAGAGCCCGAAGGTCATCGAGAGGGGCACCGACGCGCTCGTCGTCTGAAAGCCGCCGGGCAGGCGGCGCAGCCCGTCCAGCGCGGCAAGGACCTGCGAGGGGTCGTCGTCGTGCAATACCGGCGTGTCGAGACGCGCGGTTTCGCCGAGAACGGCATTCGACGCGGCCTGCACCTGCGTCTCGAGACGCTTGTTCTGAAGGTAGCTGACGGTCCAGGCGCCGCAGGCCAGCAGAAACACCAGGGCGACGGCACTGTAAGTGCCCCAGCGGATCAGCCGGTGTCGGCGCTCGACCCGCGGATCGGCGCTGACGATGCTCGCCTCCGCGAACACCACCTCGCGCAAGAGTTGCGTCAGGAAATAGCTGCGGCCGGCGCCGGTGAAGGCGATCAGGCGCTGTCGTTCGAGACCGAAGCGCTGGGCGATGGCGCCCATCAGCCGGTCGATCGGCGTCCCCTCCTGGGTGCCGCTGGTGAAATAGACGCCGCGCAGCAGCGGCCGCGTCTCGAAGCGGCTCGCGAGGAAGACCTCCTCGAGAAACTCGCACATCATCTCCAGTTGCGACGCCAGCTGGGTCGGCAGCCCGAAGATCAGGCCGCGTCGGCGGATGTCCGCTTCCTGCTGCACGCGGTCGAGCATGCGCTCGTCGAGGCGGGCGAGCAGCAACCGGAATTCCTCGTCGAATTGCTCGACGGCGGCATCCGCCTCGCCGCCCGGATCGAGCGGAAAGGTCATTCCCCAGACCTGCTCGCGCTCCTCCCGCGTCAGCGAATCCCAGCTCTCGACAAAGCCGGCGATCAGGTCGGATTTGGTGAACAGGACATAGACCGGGAACCTGACCGAGAAACGATCCAGCAACTCCGCAAGCCGGGCGCGGATCGCGCGCGCATGCGCCATCCGCTGCTCTTCCGGCAGCGTCATCAGATCGCTCTGGCTGATCGCGACGAGGACGCCGTTGATCGGCTGCCGCGGGCGGTATTCCTTCAGCAGGTCGAGAAAGCCGAGCCACGCCGTCTGGTCGGCCTTCTCGTCGCTGTCCTGCGTCGTGTACCGCCCGGCGGTATCCAGCAACACCGCCTCGTCGGTCAGAAACCAGTCGCAATTGCGGGTCCCGGCGGCGCCCTTCACCGGCCGGTTGCCGTGCCGCTCGGCCAGCGGGAATTTGAGGCCGCAATTGGTCAGCGCGGTCGTCTTGCCGGCTCCCGGCGGGCCGATCAGGATGTACCACGGCAATTCGTAGAGATATTTCTTGCCGCGCCGGTCGGGACCGTGCAGCCGCTTCAGATAGCGCTGCGCCTCCTCCAGGTGCTGGCGCAGCGCTGCGACCTCGGCGCCGGCCGGGGCGGCGCCCTTCGCTTCGCCGCCGGCGGCGCCGGCCATCAGCTTCTTGTCGTCGGCGGCCTGGCGGAGCTGCATGACCAGGGTCGCCGCCAGCCAGAGGAGCACCACGACGCCGACCACGACGAGCCGCGTCGTGCTGCTCGCCAGCGGCCGGAAAGTCCCGAAACCCAATGTCGGCCCGAGGTACCAGATCAGGGTTCCGAGCGCGAGCGCGCCCAACAGCGTCGCCGCCCAACGCGGCGGCAGCGGCAGATAGCGAAGCAGCTCTCTCATTGCGGGGCGGCCGAGCGCAGCAGGACGAACTCGATGCGGCGGTTCATCTCGCGACCCTCGGGGGTGTGGTTGTCGGCGACCGGCTCCTTGTCGCCGCGTCCGTCGACGCGGATGCGGTCGGCGGCGCCGAGGATCTGCCCGATGCGGTCGCGCACGGTCTCGGCGCGCGCCAAGGACAGCTCGAAATTCGACGGGAAGCGCAGATTGTGGATCGGCTGATTGTCGGTATGGCCGATTACCGTCAGCGACCCCGGCAACTTCTTCAGTGCCTCGGCGATGTGGTCGATGGTCGGCAGGTAACGCTCGGCGAGATCGGCGCTGCCGGGCGCGAAAAGACCGGCGCAGTGCAGCTTGACGGTCACCGTCTGCACGCTCTCCTGGACCGCGATGCACCCCGAAGTGAGCTCCTGTGCCAGTGTCGGGGCGACTTGCGGCGGTGGTGGCGGCGGCGGCGGCAGCGGCCGCGTCCAGCCTTCGATCTGCGGCTTGGCGACCTTCGGCAGCGAAGCGAGGCTGGCGTAGAGCGCATCGGAGCCGGTCGCCAGGGCGACGCGAAACCCGATGAAGACGAAGAGCAGGATGACGGCGGCGGCGAGCCCGATCACCCATAGCGGAACATAGTCGGTCAACGGCCGGTGCGGCGCCGCGATGCCGCGCCAGTGCGGCGACAGCTCGGCCGCCACCTCGCCGCGCCGGCGGCGGATCAGGCGATAGAGCCGAGCGCGCAACGCGGCCAACTCAGCCGCTCCTTCCGGCAACAACCGGAAGCGCCCCTGAAACCCGAGCGACAGGCACAGGTAGAACAATTCTAGGACCTCGCCATAGCTCTCGGGGTCGCGCTCGAAACTGCCGAGCAGATGGAAAAACCGTTCGCCGCCCGAAGTGTCGTTGTGAAAGACGCGGGCCATGCTCTGGTCGGCCCAGACGTTCTGCGAGCCCCAAGGCATGTTGCTGGCGACATCGTCGACCGTCGCGCAGAGCGCGTAGTGGCAGGCCCGCAGGATCTCCGGCCGTAGGCCCGCCGCGGCGGCGCGCCTCTCGAAGACGGCGAATTCCTGTCTGACCCGCCGGCGCAGTTCTTCGACGTCGTTCTGCGTGATCGTCGCCGCGAGCCGCGAAATGAGAGCGAGGATCGGCGATGCGGCGTCGACCAGCGGGCTGATCCCCGGGCTGATGTCGAGGATCGCGGCGGCCGGTCCGGCCTCCTCGACGGCGCCGGCTTCCGGCGGCGCGGCTGCTGCGGGGGCGAGCCTGCCGCCGGGATTGGGGCGGATGATCGTCGCCTCGCGGAACGGATCCTCTTCCGGCATCGCCTCAGCCCTTGATCGCCCACAATTCGAGATCGACCTCGGGGAGTTCGCGGCCGACATGGATCGCCAGGCCGCCGGTGCCGCCGGGTCGCTGCAATTGCCGCCAGAACGGCCCCGCGCGGTCGAGCTCGAAGTAGCAGGTGCTGGCCTTGTACGGCAGCTGCCGGGGCACCACCGAGAGCGCGCGCACGGTGATCCCCGGCAGCGCCGAATTCACGAGCTGGGCGATCTGCTCGACAGGCCCGATCTTGACGTGTTGCGGAAAGGTGCGCTGCAGGCTTTCGATCGGCATCTCGGCGCGCGCCGCCAGAACGAAGCTGGCGAAGGTGATCAGGTCGCGATCCTGGATGACAGCGACGCGGATGCCGTAGGGCCGCTGCTGCAACGGGATGCGGACGGCGTTCTGGTCGAGAACGGCGCTCAGCAGCTGCCGCAAATCGGCGATAACCGGCGCGAAGCTGTGCTCGAGGTCGTCGTGACGATACGGCGGAAACTGCGTCGCGCGTTTGGTGCGGCTGGCGAAGGTCGCAATCTCGCCCGCGATCTCGATCGCACGGCGATAAAAGTCTTCGGGATGCAGCTGCCCGGCGTCGGCGGCGAAATGCGCCAGCATCGGCTCGTAGCGGTTGATCGCCTGCAGCAGCACGAAATCGGCGAAATCGGCGACCCCCTTGTCGCCGGGCTGCACGAGGCGAGCCGCCAAGGCTTCACCGCGGGCGTGCAGGAGCCCGCAAAGCTCTTCGAGGAAGCCCTTCAGCGGCGGCTGGCAGTCGCAGTTCAGGCAGGGAGCGATATAGCCGTCATCGAGCAGAACATTCTTGTCCGGACGAACCTCGACGATGCGAGCCAGCCCGATCGAGTGGTAGCCCGAGCGATCGGCGTGCTCGAGGGCGTAGCGCAGGCGCAGCTTGCCGACCCGCAATTGGGCGCGGTTCTCGGCTCCGGCGACCGCATCGGTGGCTTCGAACTCGTTGGCTTCGTAGCGGGTGATCATGTCCTCGCTCGCCCGGTCGCCGAATTCCCGACCGCCCGGTTGGCGTACCGGCAAGGTCAGGTAGACGACGGCGTTGCGGGTGTTTTCGGGCAATTCGAGCGGCGGCGGGTGGTCGGTGTCCTCGGGGATCGCGAACGGCGTCCCGTCCTGGAACGTGCCGACGCCTTCGGCAATCGCAAACCGGCCGGTGGTCAGTAGACTGCGGTCGATCGCCAGCTTTGCCACCCCCCAGGGATGCGGCCGCAGGTGCGCCGTGCGGCTGCGCACCAACCGTTCGACATAGCGGTCCTGCTGTTGAAAGTGCTGGGTGCGAAGGAACATGCCCTCCGACCAGATGATCTTGCTGTCCCAAGACATTCTTTCAGCCTGCTTGCCTCAGTCCCGGCTTCGCCACCCCGATCCGGCTGCCGCGCCGGCCACCTGCTCCGGAAAACCCAGCCGACCCGGCGACCGCCCCGCCGCAGCGGAAAGCCCCGGAGCGCCTGCCGTCCCTTGCTGTTCCCGGCCCCTACCGCGTGTGTCCTAAAGCTTCTTGACCTGCTCGGAATAGGCTTCCGCGAACGATTGACGGAAGACGCCGTGCACGTCTTCCCGGATTTGCTCGGCAAGCTTCTTGTAGAGTGTGCCGTAGGCGTCCCAGTAGCGCGCCTTGCGGGCCGCCGGCAGCACGCTGGCGAGCATCCCGGCCGCCTCGATGCTGCGCTCTAACTCGGCCGGCGCAAGCGCCTCCAGCAAGTGCGCCACCGCCTTCTCCAGCCCGGCGATCAACGCGATCTCGTGCGCCTTCAGATCGGCGACGGCCTCGCGCGCCGCGGCCAGCGGCTCGGCGTAGCCGGCGCCTTGCGGCAGCAGCATCGCCCGCAGCGCCTGCTCGAGGTCGACGCTGAATTTGAGCGCGTTGTTGTCGCGCGCGCGGATGATCGTCTGCTCGATGCGGAACTCGGATTTCATCAGAGCCCGCGTCGCCATCAGTTCGCGAACCCCCGAGATCAGTTCTCGAAGGATCTCGCCGTAGTGGTGCAGGCTCGCCGCCGGGTCGGCCGGCTCGACCGCCGCACCCGACAGACCGGCGCCGTCGAGAAACGCCCGCAGCATCTCGGCCGCCAACCCCGGCGCTCCGGCTGTCGTCTCGGGAACATGAAAGGCGCGGATCGGCGGCGACGGCCTCGGGACCGGCGAAGCGGCCGGCGGCGCCGGCGGGTCGAAGGAGGCCAGGTCCGGGGTTTCCGGCAAGCCGGGCGGCGCCTCCGGTGCGAGCGGGTTCCAATCCGGCGGGATGATCGGCGACTTGACTTTGGGAGCGCGAAAAAAGGTATCGATCGCGGCGACATGGTTGGGGTCGGGAGCGCCGGCGCGGCCGCCGCCGACCGGCTTTGCCAAGTCCGGCGTCGCGGCGCTCGGGGGCGCCCCGGAGCCCTGCGGGAGAGCGGCGGCAAGGTCGGGCCACCCGGGGTCGCCACCGGGCAATGGCGCAAACGGCTCGCTCCTGGCCAGCGGCGCGAAGGGCCCGCCGCCGGATGGCGGCGCGAAGGGTTCGCCGATCGGCAGCGGCGCGAAAGGGTCGTCGCGCACGCCGAAAGGCGGGGTCGCCGGCTCGACCCCGGCGGCAAGCGCGGCGCTGCGCTCGGTGAAGGCCGGCGAGAACGGCGTCGAGCCGCGCGCCGAGCCCTCGATCTCAACGCGGATTTCATAATCCCCGATCACGACGCGATCGCCGTGCGAAAGGACCGAGGAACGCCCATTGCCGAGCGGCGCCTCGTTGCCGTTGAGAAAGACCCCGTTGCTGCTGGTGTCGCAGATCACGTACCGGCCGTCGCGGTGCTCGATCAGGCAGTGGTGGTTCGACAGGTATTTTTCCGGATCCGGCAGGACCCAGTCATTGTCGAGGCCGCGGCCGATCGTCGAGCGGCCTTCGCCGAAGCGTTTTGACAGCCCGGTTCGCGGTTCGCCGGCATAGCCGACGACGATCAGCTTCAGTATTGGTGCCATCGAAACGTCACCCGTACGGCTGCACAACAGCCGCGTCGGAGCGCGGAAATTCCCGCGCGAGCTCGTGGCTGTGATTGTGCGGAGGCGGGCTGCCGCTGTCAACCAACCAGACGCGGCCGCACCCCGGCGCCGGCTGCCCACCGGCTATCGGCCACCGCAGGGCGGCGGGACCTGCTGGCTCGAGGCGGCCGGCCGCGCCGCCCGTCGGCCTCCTGGAGAGTTGCGTAAAACGTTGGTCCACGCACCGGCAAAGCGAGGCCGGGTCGGCGGCGTCAGGCGCCGCGCTCAATCGGTGAATGTTAGGCGAGGGCACGCCCTCGGCGAGCAGCAGACGCTCGAATGCCCGCGTTGCATTGTCGAAGACCGGCTGCGTATCGTCTCCGGCTGCGAGGACGACCTGCCAACTCCCCGCATCGGCAGTTCCCGCCGTGAAGAAAAGCAACAGGGCGCAGATGCCGGCCACCAACCGGACGATTGCCGTGACAACTACCTCCCTCCGAGGATCGGCCCTATAATAGGCCAACCTTCCTCTCCCGCGCGGTCCCGGCAGCGTGGACTGCTGCGAAGCGGAGGCGATCTGCCGGGTGATCGCGGGGTTCAATACAGGCGTTAGCGGCGATCCAAGTGGCTCTGAGCTGGCAAAGATAGCCGTCGATTTCTCGAGGGTCGTTCGAATTGGATTGGCGAAGGTGTCTGTTGCCGAGTCGCAACTGTCGCTGGAGGAGGCGATCTACAACGTCAGCATCATCGATTGCGGCACAAATCGCAGCGGATTGGTGAATTGCAGGTGGATCTGCGCCGCTATTGGGGTCGGTTCCCCGCTGCTCGACAACCAGAAGCTGGCAGGCGCTATCATCGCCACTGCACGGAACCGGGGTGTTGGCAGCCGCGGGCTGCCTCAATGCAATACCGGCCAGGATAGCGATTGCGGCGACGAGGGCGATCTTCAGCTGATTCATGTGCATCTCTCCAGTGCCTATGGGACTGGATTGGAAATCGCGGCCGACTGGGGCCGCGTCGAGCCGATCGACGCGCTCGTTCCAAAGCCCGTGTTGCTCGTCACCTTGATGATGTCGCCGAGCCTCAGTCCCGACTTGCGGCCGCAGGCCGCGGCCGGCGGCGTGCCGGTCGTCACGGCTTTCCAGTCGAGGCTCGCCTCGCCGCCGGGGTCGGCCTGCAACTCCAGAAAGACCTCGGTCTTCTGGGCAAGCCTTTGATTGTAAACGACCTGCCCCGACTGGTTCTGGTCGGTGACGGTCACGTCGAGGTCCTGGCTGTCGTCATTGAAGACGTGCACGCCCACGGTCCTGGCAAAGGCCGGCGGCATGCTGGCGAGCAACACCGACAGGATCACTGCAGCGAATAATTTCATTGCGCTCTCCCTTGCGTCGTGTGGCACGTCGATGCGGCGCCGATCCCGGACGGCGCTGGCGCCGCTCTCGCGATCGGTCCCTAAAGCTCCCCTCGGCGGCTATCTGGCGCGGCGCGCCGCTCCCCGTCTACTTGGTCGTGCACCCGGCAGTGGCGCCGGCGCACTCGCAGGTCGTGGTCTTTGTCCCGTCGGTGCAGATCGCCTGGTTTTTCGCCCGGTCGAGCTTGCACTCCGCGCTCGCGCCCTCCGCATTGCAGGAATAGGTCGATCCGACCGTTTGGCAGCTGGCGGTGCAGCCGGTCGGCGTCTTCTCGATTTGCGCGTAGCCGGCCGCGGCGAATGCCAAGCCGCCGATCAGCGCGATCGTCGAAATCGAAAGCGCGTGTCGCATCGCTGTTCCCCCTCCTGGAATAGGCGAACATCGCGACGCTATCGACAACCCTCGCGACCCCGTCAAGCGGCACCCGCCGCCGGCGGCGTCATCGCAACAGCCTGCAGAACTCTTCAACCGGCGGCAGTCCGGGAAAAGCGCGGCAGCAAGCCGCCATCGTCTTCGATCCGGATGTCCACCAGAGGCTGTATCGCGCAGCGCCCTGCTGCAACAGCCTGCCGAGCAGGATCGGCAACGCCCCTGCCGGACCGCTCGCCGGGCACGGCATCTCCAAACCCGCTTTCTTGCTGTCGGCTCTCGGCAGGAGCTCGGCGGCGAGCGCCACATCGAACGCGGCGAAGTCGAAATCGTCGCCCAGGCACGACAGCGCGATCTCCTCCATCCGCGCGAACCAATCGGTTTCCCCCGAGGCGATCTCGGCCGCCGATCGTTCCGCGTCGAAGGGCGCCACGATCGACAGCGGGTAGTAGCGGCCGACCCGGTCGAGGCTGGGCATCAGCACGCCGGCGAAAGGCTGCGCGCCGCAGCAGTCCGCCGATGCGGAAAAGCACCAGATCGGGCTCGACAAATACGTCTGCAGCCAGGCATCGCCGAGGCTGTCACGGCTGTGCTGCAGCCCGGCGTCGAGCCAAGCTTCCCACGCCGCCAGCAGCTCCGTCGGCAGCCTCCGGCTGATGAAGTCGCCGTGGCTTGGAAGCTTGCCGAAAAATCCCGGAGCATTGCCGGTTGGCGCCTCGGTTTCCGGCATGTTCAATCCGCAGTCGGCCTCGGGTCACAATCGATACGTCGCATCGCGCGGGTCATGCGGCATCGGATAATGGCTCAACCAGGTATTCCAACCGAGCAGCGGGCCGACCGGGTCCTCCGGGTCGAGGCGGAGCGGCGGCACCTCATCGCGTTGCAGACAAAGCTCGATCCTGAAGCCCATCTCCGGGTTGACATAGAGCCGGGTCAGGCTGGCGAGCCGGCGAAGATTGCCGCCGTTCGGCATGAAGCTGACAAAGACGGCGTAATCGATCGGACCGATCTCGATCAGGAAGCTGCTCTCGACGTCCCAATAGCTCTCGCCGACCACGGCGTCCGTCGAGAGGCCGGCGAAGGCGCCGCCGAGGCGCGTGCGCTCGCCGGCCGGCAGCGTGAGCCAGCGGCCATCGAACGGCTCGACCCCGACCGGCAATCGAAAATAGTCGCACAGCAAGGCCGTCAGGCTCGCGGCGTTGCGCGGAAAATGCCCGAGCAGGCCGGAATAGTGCAGCAACGAGTGTTCGGCGATCTCGGTCCGGCCGACCAGATGATCGGTGGCAAAGCCGATCAGCCCGCGCAAAGCTCCGCTGGCGCCGTCCTGGCCTTTCGCGACGCTGCGTTCAACGGCGATCGGTACCCGGTATTTCGCCCACGCCCGGTAGAAGAACGCGGTCAAGCGGTCGGTGAATAGGTCGAAGAAATCCTTCAGCGCCGCGTTGTGATTGCGCAGCTCGCGCCGCAGCGCAACGCTGTAGTGCTGCGGCAACACCGAGGACGGACCGCTGAGGCCGAGAAAGGTCGCGGTCATCGACGGCGGTCCGGCGGCCTCTTCGGCAACCTCGTCGATCTCGCTGGCGGGAAACGACAGCTGTGTCGCCGCACGAAAGCGGACGGTCCGCTGCCGCGGCTCCGCTTCCTCGCCGACCGCTGCAATCCCGTCGAAACGCAACGACCGCGCTTGCCGGGCGCGCTGCCGCTCGAGGATCCGCACCGCCTGGAAAAAGCGAAACCGCCAGGGTTCCGCCGCCAGCCGAGTGATCAGAGAAGCGTTCGGGATCCGGCGCGGGCTGGCCATGTCCGTACCGTATCAGTGCGGCCGCGCACCAGCGCGGTCGTTCGAGTAAACGAGTTTATCGAGGCGTAAAGCCCGAGAAAACGGTCGATCACCGAGGCAAAGAGGAAACCCTGACCGCTGTCGAACGGAGCGGGCTCGAACTCGGCCTGGATTTCCAGCCCGCGGCACAGACCGCCATTGCCGCCGCCCGGCACGCGCGCGACGCCGGGGCGCGAGGTGACGCGCAGCAGACTGTCGATCAGCGCCCTGGTCTGGGCCGAATCGTGAAAATCATAGAGTCTCAGGATAGCGCGCAGCGCATCGGCGCCATCCTCTCCGCCGGTGATCGACAGGTGATTGAGAACCAGATGCGAGATCAGCCGCCATCGCGTGCCGCGCCCGAGTGGCGGCCGCAAGGTTGGCGTCGGCGGCGTGATGCATTGGATCCGCGCTATCGCCGGCGATGCCTCGACCAGCTCGAGCCGCGGGTTCCCGCCGCCGAACGGCAGCAGCGACGGCCGGTCGCGATTGAGGCACAGCGTCTCGACGGAAACCGTGTAATCGACCGGCGCCGCCGGGTCGAAATCGCCGTCGACAAAGGACAGGAACACCTCGGTGCCGCCGTCGGCGCTCTCGGCGATGCGGCGCGCCGCGTGCCAATAGGCGACCACGTCCTCGCTCGCCGAGCGCAGGCCGAAAAACGGCTCGAAGGTACGAGCCTGTCCGTCTGGCGCGGAGGCGGTGACCAACTCGATCGCATACACCTCGGTCGCGCCGACTCGGCGCGCATCCGCCACCACCCGGTATTCGGCCGCCAGGTTGTCGAGGCGGATCGGCTCGGCCCGCTGGCGGAACAGATTGACGATCGGGGTGCACCCCAAGGCCAGACTTTCCGCCGACACCGCGCGCTCCAGCTCGACGTTCGTGCGGTTCAGATAAATGAATACTTCGAGATGGTCCGCATCCGACACCAGGCCCTTCGCCGCCAATCCGGTCAAGTCGAAGAACAGGAATTTCTCCGGAAACGCGAAGTATTCAGTCAGCAATCGATAACCCAAGAACGACCGCATCGGATACGGCAGCAGAGACTCCGCCGCGTCAAACCCGACGGCGCGAATACTGTCGGCGGAGCATATGACCGGCGCCGGGTCGGCCGGGTGGTCGGCGAGGGCGATCGAGACCGAATGATTGAGGATGGTCTCGTAGAGCTTGTAAGCATGCGGCGATTGCGGGCGGATGAAAAACCGCAGGCGCTCGGGTGCAAGCTGCGACAGCGTCATCCCCTCGGCGGCGCACCGCAAGCTCAACCGCAGCACCCCGGCGGCACCGGCCGCGGCCGGGTTGGCCGGCGCGACGATCGGCCGACCGCGCAGCGAGACCGCCTCGATCTGGATCGGCCACAGCGTCACCGGGTAGGCGGTGCGGAAGCGGCAGGTGTCGCCCTGCACCGGACCCGCGTCGATCAAGGTTCCCGGCTTTACCTCGAGCGGCGAGGCGAGGTCGGGGCGGGCCGCCAATTCGACGACCGCCATCGACGGGATCGGCGCCAGATAATGCGGGTAGAGGATTTCCAGCAGGCCTTGCGTCAGCTCCGGGAAATCGTCGTCGAGCTTGCGGTGGATGCGGGCGGCGATGAAGGCGAAGCCTTGCAGCAGGCGCTCGACGTGCGGATCGTCGGCGGCTTCGCCGGAAAGGCGCAGCCGGCCGGCGATCTTCGGATGCTGCTCGGCGAATTCGCCGGCCAGCTTGCGCAAATAGCCGAGCTCGCGGTTGTAGTAGGCGTGCAGCTCGTCAAACATCGCGCGGCGCCAGCACGGTCACGCCCTGGGTCGAGGGATCGAGAATCGAGTCGAAGACGATCGGCTCCGGCGCCGGCTTTGCCTGCACGAGCGCCTCGATGCGAAAGCGCAGCGTGCGATCGACCCGTTCGGCATCGTCGATCAGGCTGACGCTGACCCGCAGAAACCGCGGCTCGAAGCGCTGTATCGTCCGTTCGACGGCGGCGCGGAAGCGCTCGCGATTGTCATCGGTGCTCAAATCGGCGCTGGTGACGGTGGTCACGCCGTAGTTGAGGATCGAGCTGTCGAGTTCCGCGAAGGAGGGGGACCAGGTCGTGCTGCACGGCCGCGCGTTGAGCAGCGCCTCGAGATCTCGCCGCAGCGCGTCGCGCAACTCGCCAAGCGCCTTGCCGCGCGGCTTGCGCGCCTCCTGCGTGCTGCCGGGATCGTCGTCGAGCAGCCGGTCGAAGACCGACATCACGACCGGCCCGTCATCAGCCGCGCGCGGCATCGTTCAGCCGCCCCGCGCGCCGGCCAGGAATTCGAGGCGGCCGAGCTCGTGGATCGGCACGTCATCCTCGCCGACCAGAAAACTGCGCTGACCGAGGCCGCAGACCGGCGCTCCCGGCGCTTCGCGCCATTCCGTCCGCCGCCCCAGACGCAGCGCGTCCTCGCTGCCCGGCGCTTGCGATGCATCCGGCACATAGATCGCCGGCAGGTAGACGTCGCCGGCGGGACCGTCTCGCACCGCCAGCCGGGCCGGGCGCCAGAGCAGGTCGCGGGCGCACGACAGCGGCTTCGTCTCCAACGCCACGAGATCGGCCGGTGCGACCCAGTGATATTCACCCGCTTGCGTGATGAACTCGACGAAGGGGGAACAGACGTCGTCGAGATCGCGGAACGTGTCGAAGCGCTGCTCGTCGTTGCGGGTTCCGACCGCCGCCGGCGCCGCCGCCTCGATTTCTTCGATCAGGGCGAGGGCCTCCGCCGGCTTGCCCTCGCGGAGGCACAGCAGCGCGGCGACCGCCGGCTGCAGACGGGCGGCTCCGACGCCAAGGATTTGCGGCGCGCGGCCGTCGCGCATGACCTGCCGGCGCGTCTCCTCGCCGCGCAGCAGCTGCCGGAACGCGTTGACCGCCGTCGCCAGCTCACTGGCCTGCGAGGCGACGATGTCGAGCGACCGGTCGGCGCGCTCCCAATCCTCGGCGAAGCACAACAGCTCCGCGAGAAACCAGCGCCGATTGGCAACCGCCGAGGCGGCTCTGACGACCGCCGATTGGGCGGCGATCGCATCCGCGAGCCGCCCCTCCCGAAACAGCTCCTCTGCGGTCTTCGGGGCCATCGGCGCCTCCACTGGATCAAGCCGGCGCCAGCTCGGTGACGAGCCTGAAGCTGGTTTCGACGCGCTCGATCTGGAAATGCGGTTTCAGATGCGCCGTACAGTAGTAGGAACCCGGCTTCCCCGGAAGCTCCTTGACCTCGATCCGGGCCTCGCGCAACGGGTAGCGCGCCAGCGCATCGAGCGTCGCGTGATCATTGATGCTGACGTATTCGGTAATCCAGGATTGCAGCCTGGTCTCGATCTCGGCAGGCGATCTGACCGAGCCGACGGTGTTGCGGCCGATGATCTTGATGTAATGGGCGAAGCGCGACACGCAGAGAATATATTGCAGCATCGAGGACAGACGCGCATTGACGTTCGCCGCCAGCCGGTCGTAGCTGCGCGGACGCTGCGCCGATGCGTTGCTGCAGAAGACGCCGAGCGGCGTGCCGTTGGCCCGCACCATCGGGATGAAGCCGAGCTCGGACAGCTCGCTCTCCCGCCCGTCCTCGATCATTGCTTCGGCCGGAAAGATCGTCGCGACGTCGCGCCGATCGGTTTCGAACCACGGGATCTCGAGATCGGGGACGAGCCCGCCCTCTTCCACCCCGAGCACGCCGCCGCGGATCTGCGTAAACCAGCCGGATTCGGCGAAGGCGCGCATCACCACCGCTGCAAAGGCGTAGGCGCCGCAGCCCCAGAGGACAGTCTCGTGCCTGCCGCAGCGCTCCTCGAAACGGAAGCCGTCGACGCGCGTGTCGTCGTCGCGGTAGGCCTGGCGCGCCAAGACGCGCGGCAGCACGAGCCCGACGAAGCGGGCATCCTCGCCCTCTTGAAAGGCGGTCCAGCGCTGGTATTCCGGCAGCCGGAAAACGCTGCCGAGGTCGCGCGGCAATGACAATTCGGCAAAGCTGTCGAGACCGAACACCTCCGGGGCGACGCCGACGAGCAGCGGCGCAAAGGCGGCGGCGGCGATCCGCGACAGCTCCCGCAGCGCCGCGACGTCGTCTGTCGGATGCCCAGGCGCGCGGCGGTGCAGAACCTGATAATCGCCGATCAAGAGGCCGTAGGGTTGGCCGCCAGGCGAGCCGAATTCCTCCTCGTAGATCTTCCTGAACAGCTGGCTCTGATCGAATTCGATCGCCCGCTCGACATCCCGGCAGAGCTCTGCCCAGCGGATATCGAGAACACGCACCTTGATGCGCGGATTGCGTCCGGCGGTGTGGACGAGACGGTGGAGGCTTCGCCACGAGGCCTCCACCGCCTGGAAGCGGGGATGGTGAATGACGGCGTTCAGCTGCTCGGTCAGCAACTCGTCGATGCCGGCGATCAGCCGGTCGACCAGCAGACCGAACGCGGTCTCGTCGAGCGCGGCACGGACCGTGCCGAGGCGCTGGCCGCCCGCCGCTTCCGCTCCCGGCGCGACCTCGAGCGCGTCGAGTCGCAGCGCCGCGGCACTCAAGGGGAGTTTCCCGGGCGGAAGAGGTCTCCGCTCACCGCTGCAGCGTCGGGATGCGAGCCACCATGCGCAGCGATGTCGTCAACTCCTCCATCTGCAGCCACGGCCGCATATGCGCCACCGCGTTGTAGGAGCCCGGCTTGCCCGGGATCTCCTCGACCTGATGCGCGCCTCGCGCAGCGGATACTTCGCCTTCGCCTCCTCGCTCGGGCTCGGATTGGAGTTGGTGTACCGCTCGATCCACCGCTTCAGCCAGGCTTCGACGTCGCTGGCTTCCTTGAACGAGCCGATCTTGTCGCGGGCGATGATCTTCAGGTAATGGGCGATCCGCGAACTGGCCATCATATAGGGTAGCCGCGCCGATATTGCCGCGTTCGCAGTCGCGTCGGGTCGGTCGTACTTCTTGGGCTTCTGGTTCGTCTGGGCGCCGAAGAAGACGGCATAGTCGGTGCCCTTGTAGTGGCTGACCGCTAGAAAGCCCAGTTTCGAAAGCTCGGCCTCGCGGCGATCGGTAATGCCGATCTCGGTCGGGCATTGCAGGTCGATGTCGCCGTCGTCGCTGGTGAAGATGTGGCACGGGAGATTTTCGACTTTGCCGCCGTTCTCGGCGCCGCGAATGGCGGTGCACCAGCCGTTGCGGGCAAAGGCGTCGGTCAGCCGGGCGCCCATTGCGTAAGCCGCATTCATCCAGCAATAGTCGTCGTGCGGCATGCGCCGCGCGACCCCCGCCTCGTCGATCGGGGCTTCTTCGTAGTCGAATTCGTCGACCTTCGTGGTGCGCTCGCCATACGGCAGACGCGCCAGCACCCGCGGCAGCACGAGCGTGACGAACCGCGAATCCTCGGTTTCGCGGTAGGCGTTCCACTTCGTGTATTCGAGCGAGTCGAAGATCTTTTCCATGTCCCGCGGCGCCGACAGTTCGCGGTAGCTGTCGAGGCCGAGCAGACGCGGGCTGGCCGCCGCGATGAACGGCGCAAACGCCGCGGCGGCGACGTTGGACACCAGCCGCAAGGTGTCGATGTCCTCGGGATGGTTGGTAAATTCGTAGTCGCCGATCAGTGCGCCGTAAGGCTGCCCGCCGGGCGTGCCGAACTCGCTCTCATAGATCTTCTTGAAAAGTTGGCTTTGATCGAACTCGGTGGCCCGCGACATATCGCGGAACAGTTCGCGCTTGCTCCAGTTCATGACGCGCAGCTTGAGGTTGGCGCTCGTCTCGGTGTTCATCACCAGATAGTGCAGGCCGCGCCAGCTGCCCTCGAGCTGCTTGAATTTCGGGTGATGCATCACGGCGGCGAGCTGCTTCGAGATCTTGGCGTCGATCTGCTTGATCGCTTCGCTGATCGACAGGTTGAGGTTCTTGGAATAGGAAACCGTGCCCTCGAGCGCCTGCTCGGTCAGCGTGCGCAGCAGTTCCTCGGCGCGCTTCGGTTCGGTCTGCTTGGTCGCGCTGATCGCTTGCTCCAGGAGGTCAACTCCCGGCTGGGCTGCGGTTTCCGCCTGCGGCGTCTGGACGAGACGAGCGTCGGACATCATGCATTCTCCTTGTCGTCCGCGGCATGCTCGTCATTCGGCGCCGGCGGCGCGATCCCCAGAGATGCCGAAAACGCCTTCAGCTCCTCGCTGTTCTGCAGCACCCGGTCGAGGATCGCTTCGAGGTCGTCCGAGCGGTCGACTTTGGTCAACAGATCGCGCAGTTCGTTGCGGGTCTGCAGCAGCTTGCGCAGCGGCTCGATCTGCTGCGCCACCCGCGCCGGCTCGAAATCCTCGATCGAATTGAAGGCGAGGTTGACCCCGAACTCGGTGCCGTCACCCTTCAGGGTGTTCTCGACCCGCAGGTTGAGGCCAGGGTTCATGCTGGCCATGACGTCGTTGAAGTTGTCACGGTCGATCTGCGTAAACTTGCGGTCTCTAAGCGGCCGCAGCGGCTTTGTCGGGTCGCCGGAGAAATCGCCCATCACGCCGACCACGAACGGCAGCTCCTTGATTTCCTGGGCGTCGCCGACCTCGACCTCGTAGGTGATGTGGACCCGCGGCTTGCGGACCCGCCCGAGCTTTTTATGAACGCTCTCCATGTTCGACCCCGTTGTTCAAAAAAGTTGCAAGCGGCGGCGCCATCGGCCGCCGCTCAGGCTCCCTTGCCGCCGTCCGGGGGCGGCTGAATCCCGGCGTTTACAAAGTACTCCCGGCGGACCTTGCCGTCGGCGATCAGCTCCTCGACGAGTTCGGGGAAGCTCATCCGGCCGCGGCGCACCAGGTTTTCGATCGCGTAGGCGATCGGTGAATGCGGTTCGGTGCGGCGAAAAAAAGCCGCGAGCTCCTCGAGCTGGCGGAATGCCCCCTGCCGGTCGAGGATCGGTCCGCGCGCCGGCGCAGCGGCGATCGAGGTCTCGCCCGGCGCGGCGGCGGCTTCCGGCTCGGCCGCGGCTGGCTCGCTCGCCGCCGGGGGCTCTTCGGCCGCGACCCCGCCATGCGCCCGCAGCGCGTCGAGGATCTGCGAGAGGGTCTCGCGCAAGCGCGAGAAGGAGGGCGCCTCGGACGCGCAGCGGGCTTCCAGCGCGGCCTCGAGCCGGGCCGCGGCATCGAGACAGGCCTGCGCATCCTCGGTCAGGCCGCGGACATATTCCGGCGAGCTGCGCCGCAGCGCCGTCTCGAAGGCGGCGACCGTAACGCCGCGCTGCGGCCTTGCCGCTCGCCGAGTTCGCCGCGCTCTCGTATTGCCAGAAGGCGATCGGCGGCGGATCGTCGCCTTCGGTCAGCGGCACCTTTTTTAACGGCGTAATCAGCCTGCCTTCGGTGTCGCCGCCGCTCAGCCCGGCGAGCGGCGCGAGGCGGGTTTCCAGCCCGTCTTCGTCCGGCAGCGGAAAGACCTCGTCCCAGTAGCGGTCGACCAGTTCCGCCGTGCAGCGCAGGCCGTCCCGCAATCCCGCCAGGTGGTGGGCGCGGAGCGCCGCTTCGGTCACCCACGCCGCGACTTCGAGATCCTTGGCCACCGATTTGATCAGCGGCGGACCTTTGGCGAGGATCAGGCTCCAGCTCTTTTTCGATGTTTCATCGGCCTTCTTGGCGTCGTTTTCCTCGGCAAAGCCGCGCTCCAGCCCGCGCTCCGCATCGGCCGCGGCATACCGGGCGTCCTTCAGGGCCTGGTACACCGATGTCGGCGAGGGATCCGAACGCGGATCGCTGCCGCATGGCGCCGCTTCGGAGATCGGCAACACTAGCCCCTCGATGTCCAGGATGGGTGGTGTCCCCACGGCCGCTGCAATTATACGTAAGGGCGAACCCCCTCGGTTCGCGCCTGGAGTTTCCGATAACGCACGATCGAGCACGACGTAATAATACCCCACCCTACAATTGCCGTCAAACCGCGCAAAGTCATGATCCCGCCGCCGCTTGCCGCGCCGAGAGCTGGCCGGTCGGCGAGCGCCTCGGAGATTTGGCGCGACGACGCGAGCTGCCGTACAGATTAGCCGGACCCGCCGATCCGATTTCCGCCTCGGGCGCTGCCGGCGGTGGCCGGACGCTTCCAGACCTTTCGTGAAAGCTTGGATTTTACCGGAATAGCGGGAAGTTCGGTAAGCTTGGCGACACCGCCCGAAAGACATCTCTTCATCCCATCCGCATTTGCAAAACCAAAGTTTGATTTTCCTCGGGGCCGGCAATAACGTCTGAAAGATCAGCTGAGGGGGTACTGCGAAGCGCGGCGGCTTTGCCGGGCTCGAAATGCCAATTGGGGAGGCACGGCCATGGTCGCGGTGGACCTGCGCTCACTCGTCGCCAAGATGAACGATCCCTGCCGGCGCTCGCTCGAAGCGGCGGCCGGGTACACGCTTTCGCGCACCCATTACAATGTCGAGATCGAGCATTGGCTGCTGAAGCTGCTCGACGTGCCGAAAGCGACATCGCGGCCGTTTTGCGCCGTTTCGAGATCGACTCGGGGCGTGTCGCGACCGAGCTGACCCGCGTCCTTGACAAGCTGAAGACCGGCAACACGCGCGCGCCGGCGCTGTCCCCCGAGGTCGTCGCCCTTGCCCGCGAGGCCTGGCTCGTCGCCTCGCTCGACGGCGGCGCTGCCCGGATCCGCTCCGGCCATCTGCTGGTTGCGCTGCTGTCCGACGAAGGACTGTCGCGCACCGCCCGCGAAAGCTCGCCGCAGCTGGCCCAGATCTCGGCCGAGACGCTGCGCCGGGAACTCGGTGCGATCTGCGCGGGATTCGGCCGAACAGGCCGCGGACACCCCTGCGGAGGAGGCTCCGGCCGGCGCTGCCGCGGGTCGGCCGCCGCCGGCCCTCGATCAGTTCACGATCAACCTGACCGAGCGGGCGCGCAAGGGCGACATCGATCCGGTCATCGGCCGCGATTCCGAGATCCGCCAGGTCATCGACATCCTGACGCGCCGCCGGCAGAACAACCCGATCCTGACCGGCGAAGCCGGCGTCGGCAAGACCGCCGTCGTCGAGGGTCTTCGCCCTGGCGATCGCCGAGGCGACGTGCCGCCGCCGCTGAAGAACGTCGCCCTGCGCACGCTCGATCTCGGCCTGCTGCAGGCCGGCGCCGGCGTCAAGGGCGAGTTCGAGAACCGGCTCAAATCGGTCATCGAGGAGGTGCAAGGCCTCGCCGCGGCCGATCATCCTGTTCATCGACGAGGCGCACACGATGATCGGCGCCGGCGGCCAGGCCGGGCCAGGGCGACGCCGCCAACCTGCTCAAGCCGGCCCTGGCGCGCGGCGAGCTGCGCACCATCGCGGCCACCACCTGGGCGGAGTACAAGAAATATTTCGAGAGCGACGCCGCCCTCAACCGCCGCTTTCAGGTCGTCAAGGTCGAGGAGCCGGAGTGAGAAGGCGGCGATCGACATGATGCGCGGGTCTGCTGCCGACGCTGGAGAAGCATCACAAGGTGCGCATCCTCGACGAAGCGGTGGTCGAGGCGGTCCAGCTGTCGCAGCGCTACATCCCGGAGCGCCAGCTGCCGGACAAGGCGGTCAGCCTGCTCGACACCGCCTGCGCCCGGGTGGCGATGAGCCAGCAGCGCGACGCCGCCGGCGATCGAGGATCTGCCGCGCGCGCATCGAGTACCTGAGCACCGACGAATCGGGATGCTCAGCGCGAGAGCAGACCGGCCGCGACCACCACGGCCGCATCTCGCGCGACCTCGTCAGAGGAGAAGGCAGGCGGCCGAGAGCGCGCTTGCGGAACTCGAAAGCGCGCTGGCAGCGACGAGCGCGAGTTGGCGGAAGAGATCGAGCGAGCTGCGCGAGCAGCCTGGCGACGCGGCACGCCCGACGAAAACCGAAGACGCCGCGCGAGCGGGACGCGCTGGCAGCGGACGAGCTCGCGCGCGCTCGACAGCGAGCTTAAGGAGGTGCAGGGCGAGAGCGCCGCTGGTGTTCACCCAGGTCGACGGCCAGGCGGTCGCCGAGGTCGTGGCCGGCTGGACCGGCATCCCGCTCGGCAGGATGGTGCGCGACGAGATCAAGACGGTGCTGTCTGCTGCGAGAAGTCATGGCGGACGCGGGTCATCGGCCAGTCGCACGCCCTGGAAGCGATCGCCGAGGCGATCCGCACCGCGCGCGCGCAAGCTGACCGACCCGCGCAAGCCGATCGGCGTGTTCCTGATCGTCGGCCCCAGCGGCGTCGGCAAAACCGAGACGGCGCTGGCCCTCGCCGACATCCTTTATGGCGGCGAGCAGCAACCTGACCGTCATCAACATGTCGGAGTACAAGGAGGAGCACAAGGTCTCGAGGCTGACCGGCTCGCCGCCCGGCTATGTCGGCTACGGCGAGGGCGGCGTGCTGACCGAGGCGGTGCGGCGCAAGCCGTACAGCGTCGTCCTGCTCGACGAGGTGGAGAAAGCGCATCCCGGCGTGCAGGAGATCTTCTACCAGGTCTTCGACAAGGGCACGCTGCACGACGGCGAGGGCAGCGACATCGATTTCAAGAACACGATCATCATCATGACCTCGAACGCCGGCACCGACACGATCAGGAAGCTGTGCGCCGATCCGGAGACGACGCCCGACGCGGCGGGGCTGGCGGAGGCGCTGCGGCCGGACCTGCTGAAGATCTTCAAGCCGGCGTTTCTCGGGCGGGTCACGCTCGTGCCCTATTTTCCGCTGTCGGACGAGATCATCCGCAGCATCATCGAGCTGCAGCTGGGGCGCATCGGCCACCGCATCGCGGCGAACTACCGGGCCACCTTCGACTATGCGCCCGCCCTGGTCGACGTCGTCGCCGGCCGCTGCCGCGAGGCCGAGAGCGGCGCCCGCAATGTCGAGCAGATCCTGACGCGGACGCTGCTGCCGGAGCTGTCGGCGCGTTTTCTCGAGCGCATGGCGGCGGCTGAGCCGGTCGCCGGGGTGCATGTGGGCGTCGATGACGCCGGCGAATTTTCCTACCGGTTCGACTAGCCGCAGGGCCGAGCCGGGCGGCACGGACCGGGAACATGCAGCGATCTCCCGCGCACCGGCCGCATGCAAGACGCGGCAATCATCTTCCCCCCGCGACGCGTCCTGTGACGCCGGTCACTGCGTTCGCACGGTGGACCTGTTATCAGACGCCAGCCGGTTGACGTTCGAGCCGCCGAGCTAGCTCGTCCAACCAGGAGGCAAACGTGGCCACGTACATGAAATTTGGCAGCATCACGGGTGACGCCACGCAAAAGGTCGGCGGTGGGGACTTGATTAAGGACTTTGCACAGCTGGAAGAGCAGGGCTGGTTCAATATATCTGACTTTAAATGGTCGATCCAACGACATATAACCACGCGGAGCGGATCGCAGCACAATACACGCGACCCAACTCAACCGAGCCTGCTTGACATTACAGTAAAAAAGGAGGCTGATACGGCAACCTCGCAGCTACTGAATGAGATTTGCTACAGCAATAAATCAGAAACATGCACCGTTATTTTTGTGAAAACAGGTGACCCTGGTGAAGTATATTTGCAGTATAAGTTCTCGAACGTGTTCATAACCGACATAAATATCAATCTCGAGGAGGAAAGACACATGGAGACGCTGACGATCAATTATACAAAGGTCGAAATGGCGCATTTGAGCAGCGACACGACGAATGTTTTGAGCAAATCGAAACCTGACCGCTTCCAGTTCGACAAACAGACCGCCGCAGGGCCTGGCGCGCCGTCCGGGTCCGCGGGAGGCCGCCATTGACGGCGCAGAGCGACGACGGCCGTGGACAAGCCGCAGCAGTTATTCTAGCCTCAGGTATCCAAACGTAACGGGACAGGCGAGCCCGGACGGCCTGCAGGGCGCCGGGTGGCTGTCGGATCGCTGGAGGAGGGATTCATGGGCATCTACTTGAGGTTCGACAAGGGCAGCGATATCAAGGGCGATTCCACCCAACAGGGCTTTAAGGGCGAGGACGGGTGGATGAACCTGAATTCCTTTAATTGGGGCCTGAAGCGAGCATTTGCAAAGGATCAGGTCGGGCGCGCTCTCAATCGTGAAGCCGCGCAGGCGCATGTAACCGAAGTCACTGTCAGCAAGGATGTCGACGCCAGCTCGGGCGCGCTCCTTGAGGCCGCCACGATCGATTTCAAGGGCAAAGAATGCGAGATCGCGTTTCTGCGTACCGGAAACCCGGGCGAGAAATACCTCCATTTCACATTGAAGAACACGCTGATAAAAAACCTCAAGGTGAATGGGCAAGGCGATCAGAGGCCCAGAGAGGATCTGCTCCTCGACTTCACCCATGTCGACATCGAGGTCAAGACGCTCGATGAGGCGAACATAGACGGTGCCACGATGCACATCACCTACGATATCGCGACCGGCGAGGGCAGTTGATTCGGCGCCGGACCGGCGCCAAGGCATCCGCCAGTGCTGCGCCAGCCGTCTACTCTGACCGGATGCTTGGCCAGGGTGGGCGCCGCGCGGTTTCACCCCGAATACTCAACATGCGATGACCGGAGGTAAAGTCCATGAGCCTGTATATGAAATTCGGCGAGATAAAGGGTAACGCGACGCAAGAGGGCTTTAAGGATTGGATCAACATCGCAAGTTTCCAGTGGCAACCCGCCGTGGAACGGAAAATCAAGACTGAAACCGGCAAGGCCCGCAACCGCGAAGAGGCGCAGCCGCATCTCTCCAACATCACTGTCACCAAGGAGGTCGACTACGCCAGCGGGCCCTTGTACAAATCGCTCGTCGCCGTGCCCGAGGCAAAGGAGTGCAAGATCGCGTTCGTGCGGACCGGGCCGGGCGGCGACAGCGACAAATACCTCGAATACACGCTGACCGACACGCTGCTCGCAGGCCTGGAGATCTCAGGTTCAGGCGATCGCGCGCAGGAGACCTGGCACCTCGACTTCACCGAGCTCGAGATCGAGGTCAAACAGCTCCAAGAAACGAACGAGGCGAAGGGTCCCTATAAATTTAAATACAATCTGGCCGAGGGGAAACGGGGCTGAGTTGAGGCTTGCGGCGAGCCGCGCCGCGCCAGGCAGTCATGCCGGGATGCGGCTCGCCGGCGGGCGTCATTGCCGCGGCGGCCGCGCCGCCTTTCCGCGACGCCTCCCTCCTGCGTCGCATCGGGTGACAGATGGACTATCGGCTCTCACTGAAGACGCCGCTCGGCGACAATGCCCTGATCCTCCAGGAGTTCGACGGCGCCGAGAGCCTGTCGCAGCCGTTTCGTTTCCGCCTCGACATGGTGTCGAAACAGAAGTCGATCACGCCTTCTGCGCTGCTCGGCAAGGCGGTGACCTGGTCGGTGGCCGGTCCGGACGGCGACCAGCGGCATTTCTCCGGCATTGTCCGGGAATTCGTCGCGGCCGACGATTGGGGGCGCGACTACCGCGTCTACCATGCCGAGATCGTGCCGTGGTTCTGGCTGCTGTCGCGCACCGCCGATTGCCGGATCTTTCAGAACAAGTCGGTGCGCGACATCATCCAGACCGTGCTCGGCGAGTGTGACCAGGCGGATTTCGATCTCTCCGGGATCAAGGGGACCCATCCGCAACGCGAATATTGCGTCCAGTATCGGGAAACCGACTTCAACTTCCTGTCTCGGCTGATGGAGGAGGAAGGCATCTTCTACTTCTTCCGGCACGCCGACGGCTCGCACAAGATGATGGTCGCCGACGATCCGTCGGCCTTCTACATCTGCAACGACAAAGAGGTCGAGTACCGGACCAACCCCGACGTCGTCAGCCGCGTCTCGGCCTGGCTGCCGCGCCGAGAATTCCGCCCGGGGGTGTGGACCCAGCGCGACTACGATTTCGAAGCGCCGACCAAGAACCTGCAGACGACGAAGAACACGCTGCTCGATGTGCCCGCGACGCGCGCCTACGAGTTGTTCGATTATCCGGGCGGCTATGCCGACAAGGAGCAGGGCGACAACCTGACCCGGCTGCGGATGGAGGAGGAAGAGGCGCCCTACGGCGAGACCGACGGGCAGGGCACCTGCCGGCATTTCTCACCCGGCGCGAAGTTCTCGCTGGTCCGGCACGACATCCCGAGCGAACAGGGCAGCTACACGATCTCGACGACGCACCATCGCGCCGCCGACTATAGCCGCTTCGTCGCTCCGGAGATCCCGTCCTATTACGCCAACAGCTTCTCCTGCGTTCCGGCGGCAACCCAGTTCCGGCCGCCGCGGCTGACGCCGAAGCCGGTCGTGCACGGTCCGCATACCGCCGTCGTCGTCGGACCGGCGGGCGAAGAGATCTATTGCGACAAATACGGCCGCGTCAAAGTCCAATTTCATTGGGACCGCTACGGCAACAAGGACGACAAGAGCTCGTGCTTCATCCGCTGCGCGCAGTGGCTCGCCGGCCCGCAATGGGGCGCGATCTTCACGCCGCGCATCGGCATGGAGGTGATCGTCGAGTTTCTCGAGGGCGATCCGGACCGGCCGATCATCGTCGGCACGGTCTACAACGGCGACAACATGCCGCCCTACACGCTGCCCGACAACAAGACCCAGAGCGGCTTCAAGAGCCGCAGCTCGCTGAAGGGCGGCGGCAGCAACTTCAATGAATTGCGTTTCGAGGACAAGATGGGGGAGGAGGACATCGTCTTCCACGCCGAGAAGGACTACCACCGCTCGGTCGAGCACGACGACGATCTGCAGGTCGGCAACGACCAGACCATCACGATCCAGAACGATCGCACCGAAACGATCCAGATGGGCAATGATTTGGTGACGATCCAGACCGGCAACCGGTCGATCATGGTCTCCCTCGGCAGCAGCAGTCTGCAGGCGATGCAGAGCATCACGCTGCAGGTCGGCATGAGCAGCATCGTCATCGATCCGGCATCGATCACCTTGAACGCGATGAACATCAACATCCTCGGGCAGCTGACGGTCAATATCGAGGGCGTGACGACGACGGTCACCGGCTCGGCGGTGCTGACCTTGGGCGGCGGACTTCTGGTGATCGGCTGAGGAGGACCGCGCGATGACCGCCGCCGGCAATGCCGCACCGGCGCGGTTGGCCGCCGGTGCGCCGCTGGTCAAGATCGCCGGCTCCGTCGACGCGATCTCGGCGCTCTTCCCGCTGTCGCAGGAGGGGCTCGCCCTGCGCCGGCCCGGGCTAACGCCGCCCGACTTCATCGACCTGTTGTGCGGCGCCGAATTGTGGATCGACGCAATCCGCTTTCTGGCGCATGCGCTGCCGCGCCGGGAGGCGGTGTGGTGGGCCTGCACGGCGGCGCGATCCGGGCTCGACCCGAACGCCGCAGCCCAGCGCCAGGCGGTCGAGACAGCCGAGGCCTGGGTCTACCATCCGGACGAGGAGCGCCGGCGCGCCGCGGTGGCGGCTGCGCCGGCCGCCGGCAACGACAGTCCGGCGCACTGGGCGGCGATGGCCGCGGCGTGGTCCGGCGGCAGCCTGGCGCCGCCCGAGGCGCCGGTGGTGCCGCCCGGCGAGACCCTTACCGCGCAAGCCGTGGCCGGCGCCGTCCTGCTGGCCGCGGTCAAGCCCGAGCCCGAGCGGGCGCCCGAGCGTTACCGCAGCGCGGTAGCGCAGGCGATCGACATTGCCCGCGGCGGTACCGGCCGTCCGAGACCGAGCGCCCAGTGAGGTCGCGATGGGTATGCCCGCTGCACGCCTGAGCGACATGCATGTCTGTCCGATGGTGACGGCTGTGTGCCGCATGTCGGCGGCCCGATCGCCGGGCCCGGCGCCCCGACCGTGTTGATCGGCGGCATGCCGGCGGCGCGCATCGGCGACATGGCGGTCTGCGTCGGACCCCCCGACGTCATCGTCACCGGCAGCCCGACGGTGCTGATCGCGGGCTCGCCGGCGGCGCGCATCGGCGACATGACGGCGCATGGCGGCGCCATCGTCGTCGGCTGCCCGACCGTGCTGATATCGTGACGACAAACCCGCCCGCGGCCGGCATTCATGGCCGCTACCGCACGCTCGACACCCCCGGCCCGAACGGCTGGAACGATCACGGCGATCCGACCCATCGACGGCGGCAGGGCGCCACTCCCGGTCCGCTCGGCGACGACGATCACGGGACGCCGCTCGCCGGCAGATTGCCGCTGATCTCGAACGAGCGCGACGCCGAAGTCGCCAGACTGATCGACGAGACGATCGCCCGGGCCAATGCGGCCGCCGGTCCGCGGGACATCGCGGCAAGGCTGCAATCCTGCCTCGCCGCGCTCGGCCAGGCGCATGCCGACGATTTGCAGGATCCGAAGCTGCGCTATGCCGAGTGCTATTTCGCGGCGCGCCGGTTGACGGTCGAAGGCAAGGCGAGCATCGCGCCCGACGACCACCCGGACGCGCCGCGGGACGCGCATTGGAAATTGGGCGGCGTCGAATACCGAAAGGCCGGCGAATTCTTCAAGCGGCTGGCGCAGGCGCGGAACATACCCTCGGCAGCCGCCGGCCTCAGCTACCAGCGCATTGGACAGCAGCCGCCGGATCCGGGGGTCGAGCAAGACCGATCGAGTTACTGGACCGAGAAAGGCCGTCTCGACGGATTGCGCGACCGCGCCGCGGGCGGCGACGATCTGCGCCCGTATTCGACCATCAACACCATCGGTCGGTAGCCGTTTCGTGCGAACTCGACGGACGTCGCACCGGCGGTCGGCGACAGGGTTGAATATCGATGAGCGGAGGAAACCAATGAAGATCGGAGTATCAAATCGCGCCGCGATCGGCATCGCTCTCTTCGCATTCGCGACGCATGCCGCGCCGGCGCGAGCGGCACGCAATCGCCGGTGACGCAGGTAAGGGATATCCTGCTGGCCTTCCATCTGCCGGACGCCGCCAGGGCGGCGCGGCCGCAATACACTCCGGTGCCAGGACGCGGGCCGCCCCTTCACATGCACCGATTCGGTACGGACGTGCTGCTGCATGAGCTCGAACAGCAATACGACGAAATGCATGACCGAGGCCGAGTGCAAGGGCGGCGCCGGTCCTTGGGCGGGCGGGATGTGCGTCGGCCCGATCTTTCCGCCCGGCGGCGTCAACGACGGATGCCAATGACTTCGTCGTGACCGCGTCCGCCGTGGCGGCCGATCTGCCACGGCAGGCCTCGACGCGGCGTGTGAGGGTCGGATCGGTGGCGGGTTGCGTTCGCCTGCGAGGCGGCCGGCGGCGGCAGCCCTGCCCGACAAATTCCTCCCTCTACTTCCCGCAATTCGCTAAATCGCGGGAACGAAAGTGATCATGAATATGGAGTGCGAACGTTTATCTCGTGAACGAACGTCTCAAGCTCGCGAACTCCGTGCACCGCCTGGGGGCGAGTTCAACCGTTGCAATTCTTGCCGCCATCGCATCCCAGCCCCGTATCATTCCAGCCGTAATCGCGACCGCTTCCCGGTGAGGTATCAACGCAGCGCATTTCCGATGGCCATATTGCTCGCGCAATAGCTAATTTGGCTCGAGATGCCACATGCACTGATCAGACGGCGGATTGGTCAGGCAAGCGTTGCAGCTGCTCGGGTCGCCACCGCCTGCAGAGCAGGCGCCGGAAACGGAGACTGGCGGCGTAGCCACCATGCGACAGCTGGAATCGTAGATGATCAATTCCGTCGGGCCGCAGGAATACATCCGTGAGCAGCCAAGACTCGGGCGAGGGGACTTGAGATAAAATCACGCGCCGGCGACCAGGAGCCCTGTGTCTCACCCGGCGGACAGTCCGCCCTCGCGGGGCCGGCTATTGCAAAGCTTGATGCTGTGATCATTGCGAAACCGATTGCGATAATTCTGCTCGTCATGTTTCACCTTCCAAGATGCGGAACTTTTGCCCCGGAAATCCAAAATTCTCACCCAAATACAGATCCTGTGTGTCGCCCTCCTTGGGTCAGAATGGCTGGCGCTATGCCTGCTAGCGACCACCGGCGGCCGGCAGCCTTTCCCGATCACACGCCACTCGTCCTCATCCTACGAGCGGGCGACTTCCGATGGCCGGCAAGTTGCGCTCGCGGATCACCTCGATCGCCAGTCAACAAGAGGACGGTGTTCTGACAGTGACATTGCTGCCCGAGCTAAGACCGGAGACGTCGCCTGTTCCGCACTTCTGTCGGTCCGATGTCGTCGCCTGCCACTGGATGTGGCCGTTGTTGCCATTTTCGCCGTTGATAGGAACCGATATCTGCTGACCGGAATTGATGCTGCCGTTGAATGCCAACTGCGGGCTCGGATAGTTCATGTCGGTCACGGTGAGAAGTAGCATCCCACTCTCGTCGTTGCTGATATTGATGTTGAATGGATCCGCGAAAACCGGAGACAGAGTGAGGAGGAAAGCAGAGAACATAGCCATCAGCCGCGTAATCATCACAAACTCCTTTTATAGGTGAACAGTAATCTGCACACACGCCACTGGGGCCCCTTTGGGTCCGCTAACTTCTAACATTCAAGGGTATTAGCGACAACTTCCTCAACCGAGGATTGACATTATCAATTATCGCGTCGAGGGGCTCTGCGCCCACTCTCGGGCCAGCCGCTGCGCCTCGGCGATCTGGGCGGGCGTCATCACGGAGGCGACAAGGTCGCGGTTCTTAGCTGACATCTCGCGGCTCGACGTACATGGCTCCGAGGTTCTTCTGCGACGGCGTTCCCCTGCTCAGCAGCCTCGCGGTACCACTTGATCGCCTCCGCTTGGTGACGTGGATGCCGATAGTCTGGGCAAAGGCCGACGCCGAGCAGGCCAGCAAGGTCGTTAGTATTAACGCGGCGTGTACTTTCATTGCGCCCTCCTTTAGCTGGCTCGAAGCTTCACTCTTCAGAGGCACTCACCACCGACGCACGATCGCAGCGTTCGGCCGAGTTCGATGTAACGTCTATGGGAGTCTTCGAATGCCCCTCAATTGCAAGTAAAATCTGCGGAAAGCTTGGCATTACTGTATGGCGGCCGCCCCGGGCTACCGGGTCCCGTGCCGCACATCGGCACGTCGGAGAACCCGGCTTGGATCGTCGCGGTTTGCGTGAAGCCGTCCGAGGTCGAGACGGAACAGCTCGCGGTACAAGTCACCGGCCCGGACCGTTGTTCGTTGCATAAATGTTGTAGCCATTCCCGTCGGAATCGATCGCGCATCTCAGCTGCCCTTGCTGCTGAGCCAGTGCAGGAACCGCCGAAATACACAGTAGGAGAATCGCCCATATGGCATGCATCGCGAGCTCCCCATCGACGCCGTGCCAACGCATGCGCGCGTCAAAAATCATATCTCACCAATCGAATCTGATCCCGACGCTGACCGACTTCAGCTTGCGCGCATTCAGGTCGAAATCGGCATCGGGCACGATGACGATCCCCCGCCCGATCGGCAGCCCCTTTGCCTTGATGATGTCTTTCGCCCAGCCGGGAAGCGACACCATTTCGCGCTCGGGAGCCCCTTTCTGCACTTCGACCAGCGTCAACTCGAGACTGAGGTTGTCGCTTTCGGCTTCCATTTTCGCGCCGATCTCGTCCCGCTGACGTCGCAATTCGTCGATCCGCGCCTTTTCCGCATCGCTGGGCGACTGGATCTGCTCCTTTGTTGCGAGCTCCTCGCGGATCGGGGCGAGCTGCGCGCCGAGCTCGATTTCGGCGGCGGCCCAGCGCTCGACCAACGCCTCGATCGATCGCTTAGTGCTCTCGATGCGGTAATCATCGGCCATCGCCGGGGCGAAAAGCCCGGCAATAAGGCAGATTGCCGGGACAATGCCGGTCAACAGCCGCCGCGATACGCCCGAAGCCAGCCGCATCAATGCCTCTCCCGACGCAATTCTTCAACTTCTTGTCGCAAATTCTCGATTTCAGCCTGTAGCCGCTCGAAGCGCTCCCTATTGTGGGCTTGTTCCTTTCGGATTTCAATCTCTTTCTCGAATTTCTCGTTCAAGAAGTCCTGCTTTTCATCCGCCAACGCCGGGACGCTCAGCAAGTACAGCGCGGCAGCTACAGCAAGGATCTCAGTGCAGCCCCAGGCCCCCAGCCCCATTCTTCGCCTCGACGTCAATTTCGCTCGTAAGTTGCCCTCAGTTGGCAAAGATAGCCATCGATCGATCGAGTGTCACCCGGATTCAGGTTCGCGAAGGTGTCGTTCGCAGAACCGCAGCTGTCGCTCGACGAGGCGATCGACAGGGTCAGTATCATTGACTGCGGCTGCATGCCCGGACGGGCGTCGAACCTCATCAGAAAATGCGCGCCGCTCTGCTGGTCGGTGCCCCGCTGCGTGATGTTGATGGCTTGGCACGCGGCGTCATCGCCGCTGCACGGGACCGTGCTGTCGGCAGGCGCGGTCCGGATCATCGCAACCGCGGCTAGGACGCCAATCGCCGCCGCCGGCGGGAGGTTCAACCAATTCATTGCAACGCTCCGACAAAGGATCTTGCAGGATACAAGAAGGGTGAGCCGCGCTCAACTGGCAATCGTAGTAGCGCCGCGCCTTGGATCGACCCGCCGCGGAGTCTTGCCGGCGTCGCGACGATTGCCTGAGCCGTCGTCGCGGGTCTGTTGCTGGTCGCTCGCAATCATATCAATAGCTTGCGCCTAGCGCGCATACTCCAACTGTCGAAGATCAGTCCAAGCTTCGCGCCGGGCCACCTGACGCCGCGACACTCAGATTTCCAAACGTCGCCTCGCCGCCGGCCCCTTCCAACCCGACCACGCTCACCGTTGACTGGTCGCAGATCTTGACCGACTTCCGCCTCAGCTTCGCGAGCCGGTACCCAGCCCGCCCTATGTTCTCACCCGCATTCCGATCGCCCAGCCGCTTCTGGCGGCGCCACCATTCCCATCCCCCTGCGCCGGGAAGCAGGGGGTCGAGCATCCTCGGCTTCGACTACGATCATCTCGAGCTCGTGCCGGGCGCTCAATCGACGTTCCCGCTCGGCGGCTGCCGTCAGGACGCCTTTGCGTCGACGATGCAGACATCTACCAGCGCGGTCCCGACGACGGCCCCAACCAGACCCTCACGGCCGGCGTGCAAATCGGCGCGCCCATCGTCGCGCCGTTCCCCAATGACGGTCCGTGGACCTTCAACCCCTTTCAGTTCACCGACCTCGATCGTCTTGGCGCCGTCGGGATGTTCCATTGGTGGCACCCCTATGGTCAAATCGGCGCGCAGTTCGGGGGCCCTGGCGACGCCATCCGACCCTTACGGGCGGCCTTTTCCCGATCAATCTCGGGCTCGATCTTGGCTCGAGGTTGACGCTGCAGGCCGCGGGCGGTTTCGTGTTCGGCCTCGATCTTTCGACCGGTCAGGCGACGGCCGGGCCACAGCTAACCCGACTTCACCAACTGGCGACTTTCGCGCCCGGTAGGCGTTGAAATCGCTAGGGATGGAGGCTGAAAGTCGGCACTACAGGGGCGTGAGGTCTCACCCAGGTCGGGCTTGGAGGGAAGCCGTGACTTTTGGCAGCTCCTTGAAGGCCTGTTCGATCTCGACCAGGTGCAGATAGAGGCTCCAGAGATGGGCGGGGTCGTCGGCGGCGATGTTGGATCGTAGGAGATAGGCGCCCTCGCGCCGCCGCGCCTCGCGCAGTTTCTTGCGGTCGAGCGAGAAACCGAAGGTTTGGGGCGTGACCGGCTCGTCTTCGCCGGCGTCTTGATCGTCAGCAATCGATAGGCCTTGCCCGCCTCTTTCTTCGCCGCGCCGAGTTTGAGCAAGAGCTCGTCGCGGCCGAGGGCCTGGCCCTGCAGTTGGCGCAGCCGCTTGACCAACTTGCGCAAGCGCCGTCGCCGCATGCCCTGTTCTTTTTCGCGCCGACCTTCACTGCGGGCGAGGACGTAGGTTTCATCCCCGTCTTCGACGAGCTTGACCCGCACGCTGTCGCGCACGTCTTGCCAGGATTTGCCGGCGAGGGCTTTCTCGAGCTTGGTCAGCCGGCCGCGCGGCGTGCCCACGAGATAGCGGATCGGCGTCGGCGCGTTGCGCATCTCGGCGAGGACGTCTTCGGTCGGGATGCCGCGGTCCATGACCCAAATGCGCTTGGCGCGACCATATTGCGCCTCGATCTTGCTCAGAAACGCCTTCAGCGTCGTCTTGTCCGACGTATTTCCGTCCATGACTTCATAGGGGAGCGGGAAGCCGTCGGGGGTGATGACGAGCGCGATGACCACTTGCACGCAATCGGGCCGCTCGTCGCGGCTATAGCCGTGTTTGCGCTTGCCCGCCTCGGGGGGATCGCATTCGAAATAGGTGCTGGTGAGATCATAGAGCAACACGTCGAAGTCGGCCTGGAACATGTCCGTCCAGCGCTCGCGCAGAAAGGTGAACAGCCGGGCCTTGCGAGCGAGGAGAAAGTCGTGACAGCGATAGAGCGTATTGGGCTGAACGAGCGCCACGTCCTCGCCGAGCAGATCGCCCATCGCGCTCTGCTCGAACCAATGGCGGTGCAACCGCCATTCGCTGCCAGGATCGATCAGCCGATAGACGACCAGGGTTTTGAGGACATTCAGCCAATCCGTGCCCTCGCGCGAGGGCGGCAGGAGCGGACGCCAGAAGTCGTCCAGGCGGAGCTGGTCCCAAAGCAGCATCGCCAGCCAGCATGCGCCCCATTGGCGCGGGCGGCGCAATCGCATGCCGCTCAGCCGGATCGAAACCACGTCGCATGGAAGCGCCGGCGCGACGCGGTCTTCCGGAAACAGCGCGATCTGCTTCGCCCTTCCGCCGTTATCGAAGATCTCGATCGCCCGGACCCACGCCGCGCGTTGGCTGTCGTTGATCTCGCCGAGATACAACACGTGCCGTTGAACCACCCGCCCGCCCCGAACGCGCCGGTTCTCCACCACCGACCAACTTCGATGCTCCTTGCCGTCCTTCCGCCGAATCTTGCTGCGCAAAAACATGCGCAAGACTCGCGTCATCGCCCCGGCCGCGCAATAGACTTGGTCGGCACTACAGCCGTTTCCACGCCGTTCGCATCAACGAAAGCAAAGACTTGCGCTCATAAAACACCGCGAAAATCGCGGCTATCAACACCAGTTGGTGAAGTCGGGCTAACTTTCGGCTTGGCGGTCAAGTTCGGCAAGTCGAAGTGATGGGGAAAAGCGCGCGACCGTCGCCTTGCCGCCTGAGAGCGGAGGGGAGGCTCGTCTCGCCATCCACTCGCTTGGAGTTTTCGCTTTGGCCTCGCGCGCCGCGATCTCGGCGTTGATCTCGCTCGTCGCTCTTGTCGGAGCGCCGGCGCCGGCCCGCGCGGATTTCCGCGTCTGCAACAAGACGCGGTCGCTGATCAATCTCGCGGTCGGGAGGACGAACGCAGGCGATGATTTCGTCACCGAGGGCTGGTGGACCGTGACCCCGGGCTCCTGCGCGACGCTGGTTCGCGGCCCTTTGACAGGCCGCTACGTCTATCTCTACGCGACCGACATCGAGGGCGTGGACGTGCTCAAGGGCACGGTGTCGATGTGCATCGACCGCGGCAAGTTCAAAGCCTATGGGGTCGAGAATTGCTGGCGGCGTGGCCTTCAGGCCGTCACCTTCGCCGAGGTCGACACGCTCAATTCCCCCGACTGGACGACGTTCCTGACCGAGCCCGGGCAGTGATATTCGCTTTTCCTTTGGGTGATCGCTCTGGGCGGAGGTCCCGAAAGTACCGCCCAAGCGAACCGTCACTTCCCCTTCTTCAGCGAAATCGATGGCTTCCTCCGACAGGACGTCGTGCAGCAGGCTGACGAAGTCGCGCGTCGCCAAGCTCCGCGCCCGCTTGAGGAGGAAGGGAACCGGGCTCGAGGGCTCGGCGCGCTGCATGTGCTGGGCGACCGCGTCGATGAGAGCGAGCGCCGCCGCGCGCGAGGCTGCGGGCTCAGCCGGCGCTCGCTCGACGGCGGCGCTCGGCGCTGCGTCGAGGATCTTGACCGGCACGGAAGGCGCTGTCGGGGCTGACGAACACGCGCGCGACGACGGCGTACGGCCGGGCGAGCAGCTTCATCACCTCATAAAAGTTTTTTTTCGAGCATCTCGCGGGCCTGGCGAATGAGCAGCACCGCCGGGCTCGTCGAACCTGCATTTGTCAGCGAAAGGCAGTCGATTGCTTGTCGGCCGGGCGAGACACGTTTTTCCCGGTCGAAATCCGTTGTGGATCAAGCTTATCAGCGCCCGGCGGCGCTATCAGATCAGTCGCCGAGACTGCGTCGCGGCCTATGCAGCTCGGCTTCAGCCCACTGAGCGACGACAGCCATCCTCTTGACCTGCCCGTTCTGATAGGCCCGCAAGAAGGTGTCATAGTTCTTGAAGGACACGCATCCGTTGGAATCACCGCTCGGGCCCAGCATGTAGGGATGCGCCAACAGCCCCGACCGGCCGAAGACGTCCTCGTCACCGAGCGGCGTCAGTCGTAGCGCTTGCACGCCGTGAAAGAGCGACTCTCTAAGCGTGAGCTCGTAGACGCCCGGAGGGGTCGGGCCCCGGTTGCGTTCGCTGACGAAGCGCGGGTCGTCCAATCTGTCGCCGAGCCCCGAATGGGCTTCGAGCCTTGTTCCGTCTGGCAGATATACGGTGTGCGCGGCGATGTCGTAAACGGCGGTCAATCTGTCGTAGCCCTCAGCCGGCCTCGCAATCGGTCTTAACTCGACCGGACGCGTCGGAGGCAAAGGGGCAATTTGAATTCGGGGCGCCTCGCTTGGGTGCGGCAGCTGCGCCCGAACCCGTGCCGACGTGGCGGGAGAAGCGGGTTCGGGGCCCGCCTCATGCGGAACACCTGGACTAACAGGCCCAAACTCGGACTTTTGCGACTCGCCGAGGCCGATCGGAATTTGACCGTAGGAATTCAACTCGACCTCGGCCAAAGGTGGAAGCGACACGGCCGAAGTTGGAAGCGACACGGCCAGCGGCGGCAAGGCGGCGGGGGCTTGCGGCGGCGGCGCGGACGGGTGCAGCAGGAGCGCTCCTACCAACGCGACCCAAGTCAGAGCGACGACGCCAAGAACGATCAACAGCGTAAGAAAACGAGCAGGGTCGAGCGAAATTCGGTCCAGTGTGGCGTCGAGCCGTACGGTTCCGGAGGTGCGCTTCCCCCTCGGCGCTGGAGAGACCGGATTGGAGTTTGGACGATGCTCGATGGTCATCGCGGCGCCCAATGTTTGGTCCTTCCCCAGCTGCTCTGTTCAACAAGCTGGCTTCGAATTCCCTCGCCAACCCACCAAGGCTGAGCAATCCGATGCATACAAGAAGGCTGTCGATTTCGCTGTGATTGCGATCACGCGGCTCGCCATCTTGATTAAAAGGCACGCGGTGGACATCACACTTCACCCCGAAAGGTCCCTCACGTTGCTAAGATGCGAGTCCACAGCCCGGGTCATCGTCGCGCCGGTCCATGTGCCCGTCGCGGTCCGGGTATTGCCCGATCCAGTCACGGTCACGTCGGCGAAGCCTGCGCTGGTCAAGATCGACGCGATGCGACCGTTGTCGGCGAAAGCCTCAGCAAATGAGAGGGTGACGGTGGCTAAGTAACGGTGGCCGGTCGTGATGGTCATCGCCTGAACCCCATGCAAGGCCGCCTCTCGCGGGGTCGGTTCATGGAGATGCGGCGGCTTGGCTGCGAGATGCGGCAGCGGGGCTGCGCGATCGCCTTCATCCCCGTAACGGCGAGGGGCCTCCAGGGCGTGCGCCAGCGGCGTCTTCTCCTGGACCCGAACCCGTGTCGAGGCAGCCGGACGAGTGGGTTCGGCGCTCGCCTCGTGCGGAACACCTGGATTGAGTGGGACGGGCTTAGGCTTTCCCGACTTACCCGGTCCGACAGGGACCTGACCATAGGAATTCGATCCGACTTCGGCCGGTGGCGGAATCGCCGAGGCGAGGGGTGGAAGGGCGTCGGCTCCCTCCGGCGGCGCCGCGGATGGGCGCAGCAGGAGCGTTCCCACGAGCGCGATCCACGCCAGCGCCACGACGCCAAGAAGGACTTGAAGTCGGAGAGAACGGGTGGGGTCGAGCGAGACCTGGTCCAGGAGCGCGTCGAGGCGCCACGCTCGTAGGGCCAGCTTACCGTATGGCCGATGCTCGACGATCATCGCGGCGCCCAACAGGATCGTTGAAAACTACGGAACGCCTCTGACCCCATCTGCTAGAATGAAGCAGCCGCTATCGCTGTGACGCCAATCACAGCGATTATTCTTTCCGGAGTTGGGGGTTCGGCGCGGTACGCCGGCAGGCCCCATTTCACCGCCGGCATCGGCTTCGACCGGTCCTCCTCAGCCTGGAAAATGCGCTGGTAGCCAAAATGTGACTTGCGCCACATCCCTGACCCTCGCGCCGTGCTATGCTTGCCTTGAGAGTGAGGGCGGACGCCGTTCATAGGGCGGACGCGGCGGCGCCGACGTCGAATGGAGAGGGAACGGTGCGGACGGTACTTATCCCCTGGACGATGGCGCTCTGGCTGAGGCGTCTGGCCAGACCCGCAGGACGCCTGTTATGCGCCCTGGCGGCCGTCGCCTTACTTCATTCGCCGGCGGTCGCCGGCGTCCAGGCGGAAAAGCGCGTCGCCCTCGTTATCGGCAACGGCGCCTACCAGAACGCGCCGAGCCTCGACAACGCGGTCTTGGACGCGCGCGCGGTTGCGGACGCATTTCGCAAGCTCGGGTTCAAGGTAGTCGACGGTTATGACCTCGACATCGCCGGGATGAGGGCGAAGGTGGCCGAGTTCTCGGCGGATCTTCCGAGCGCGAAATCGGCGGTGGTCTACTATGCCGGGCATGGCATTTCGGTCGACGAAGAGAACTATCTTATTCCGACCGACATCGTGCTCAAGAGCCCGACCGATCTCGATCTCGGCGCGATCAGCGTCTCGCTCGTTCTCAAGCAGATGAAGCGCGAGGGCCGGGTCAACGTCGCCATCCTCGACGCCTGCCGCGACAATCCGTTCGCCGAGGCGCTGGCGAAAACCAAGACCCGGTCGATCGTGGGCGACCGGGGCTTGAGCACGAGAAGGAGATTCAGCGACGCCTGACCGCCCTCGATCTCTACAAGGGGCCGGCCACGGGTTCGCTCATTCCCCGACCCGCCGGGCGATCAGTTTGACGCCTCTACGCTGCCTCTTCAACTAGCCGGAATTTTGAGCGATAGCTACTGTTGAGAAGCTTCCGCAAGGGCAAGAGCGATGATGCGCCGCTTAGTTGGGATAATGATTAGCCAAATTTGGCTCTCTATGGCCTGCTTGGCCGCCCCGATCTCACAATCCGGCGACGGCGCGGATTGCGCAAATGGCCGCATTGTGGTCGCGGATAAGATCTCGGCCTGCACTCGTCTCATCATTGGCGGGGCGAACGACGCCACCTTGCCGGACATCTACCGTCTTCGCGGCGCCGCCTATCTGCAAAATGACGACGTCGATAGCGCAATTCGCGATTTCAACGAGGCGATCAACCGCCGTCCTGATTTTGCAGACGCTTATCAAAACAGAGGCGTCGCGAAATTCAAACGCGGCGATTACGAGTCCGCGCTGGCCGACCTCAATCTGTCCATCAAATACAATGGCCATTCGGCTGTATTCTTCGGCTTTCGGGGGGTGATCCTCAATGCGATGGGCGAGTATGATCTCGCCATCGCCGACTTTGGAAAATCCGTTCAAATCGACAAGTCCTACGCTGTTTCGTTCAACAATCGTGGATATGCGTATCAACGCAAGCGCATGTATAAGCAAGCGCTCGAGGACTATACTGAGGCTATAAGTCTCTCTCGGAAGTCGCCCAAGTTCTACATTGGCCGGGCTTCGGTTAAAATGGACATGGACAAGCTGGACGATGCGGTCGCGGACCTCGACGAAGCAGTCCGACTTGATCCGAAAGATTCGGAAGCCTTTCTGGTTCGAGGAGAGGCGAGACGTCTGAAACACAATCTCGAAGGGGCGTTCGCCGACTGCGAGGCCGCGATCCGTCTCTCGCCCAACGACGACTCGGCCTACGTCAACCGCGCCCTCGTTCTCCGGGACAAGCGCGACTATGACGGCATGATCGCCAGCCTCAACCAGGCGATCGTCATCAATCCGAAAAACGACCTCGCCTTTGCGAATCGAGGAGAAGGGGAGCGGTTAAAAGGGGACCTCGATCAATCATTAAGGGATCTGGATAAAGCCGTTGAGCTCAGTCCGAGATCGCCGCTTCCATATACTCTTCGGGGTGACACGTTGCGGGCGAAGGGCGAATTCGATAAAGCCATCGTGGACTACGACTCGGCCAATCATTTCGTTTCGGATTTCGTCGCTGCATTCGTCGGCCGGGGCTTGGCGTTGCAGGCAAAAGGCGATCGTGAGGGCGCAAACGCGGAATTCGAGAAGGCCCTGAAGCTACCGTCGGACTCCGACAAGGGACGAGCTGTTCCCGCTCAGGCGATTGCTCGTGAGAGTTTGTCCTCCATAGCGAAGCAGGAGCGCCAGGACCAGGAGCGCCAGGAACAAGCGCGGCAGGAAAAGGAACGCGCGAAGGAAGCAATTGCCAGGGCGAAGTTGCCGGATCAGGGCGTCCGCGTCGCCCTCGTGATCGGCATGTCGAAGTATCAATCTGTTCCGCCGCTGGACAATCCGGATAATGACGCCAAAGCGGTGGCAGAGACGTTGAATGAGATTGGCTTCAATTCCGTCAGGCTAGTCCTGGACGCAACCAGGTCGCAGCTGACGAAGGCGTTGCGCGAATTTCAGGAACTCGCGGATAAGGCGGATTGGGCAGTCGTCTTCTATGCGGGCCACGGGATTGAAGTCAATGGTCAGAACTATCTGATTCCGGTCGACGCCCAACTGGCCACCGACCGCGACGCGGACGATGAAGCCGTGGCGCTCGCGAGAATTCTGGATCGCATTCACAAGGCACGGAAGTTGCAAGTCGTCATCCTGGACGCTTGTCGGAATAATCCTTTCCAGGTGACGATGAGACGATCCGACGGCACCCGAGGGATCGATCATCCTCGCGGGCTTGCGCGCGTCGAACCCGATACTCCAAACGAGCTCGTCGTCTACGCGGCCAAGGACGGGGAAGTGGCCGCCGACGGCCATTCAAATCACAGTCCCTTCTCCGCTTCGCTCATTGCGGAGACTCAAGGAGCGGGGCGTCGAGATCACCCAAACGTTCCGCGATGTAACAAGGGATGTTTACGACGCCACGAACAAAACCCAGCGCCCTTTCGTATACGGCAGCTCGCTTGAGAATTTCTATTTCAATGTCAAATAACCTGTCAATTGAGGATAGGAAAGCCCGTCAGATGAGGAACAGGAGTACTTTCTTATGTGCTGCTCGAGTACGTAGTGCGAATAAAATTATACCAGTGATTTGACGACTTGCGCTACGCATTGTCTGGAGTTTCGTTATTGTGCCTCGTTTCTGTCGATAGTGTGACAAAAAGAACACAGGTTGACCTCAACCGCCATGCTATAGTCGCACTCGGGGCTTTTCCCCTGGGGCGGCGCGCATGAGAAACTTATCGCGTGTGAGAGGCGTTGGCGCGATATCGGCGCTCGGACTCGCCATGGGGGTGTCCCTCCTCTCGACAGGATCAGCAAGCGCGCAAAGCGTGTTTTGCCCGGCCGACGTGTCTTCTGCGCCCTCCGCAATCAGCCCCCTGAACGACATCAGGCCAATTGCCGGCAATTGTACAAATCCAGCAAAGGCGGGCGCCTACTCCGGTGCAGCCTTGGCGTCACAAGCAATCGGTGATTTGGCAGGATCGGTAACGACCATTGAAACCACTACCGCCGTCCAGTCCATTGAGGAGCGCCGCGAAATACCGCCGCAGCCCTGCCCGGCCGGCGAGGTCCTGATCGACGGAATTTGCAGGACGCCGCCTACTCCCGTAACCACGACGGCGCCGCCTACTCCTGTAACCACGACGCAGGTCGTTGGGGTTCCCCCACCCGGCCCGGCGACGAGCACGCCGCCGACCCGAGCCGTGACGGCTATTCCGAAGCCCGCGAGGACAAGGGCCGCCAAGCGTGCGGCGCCGCAAGTCGTTGCGGCTCCGACGTTGCCCGTCCACAAGCCTTCGATGCCGGTCATCTACGACCAATCGTTTCGCATCGGCGCCTGGGCGCAGGGCTTCGGCGACTATGAGCATCGGACGGGTGACCGAAGCAGCATCATCAACTGCTGCACTGGCCAGACCAGCAACACCAACATCACTCCTCTTCTTTTGGAAGCGACCAGCAACACGTCCTGGGGCGGCTTCGTCGGCGGAATCGACGGCGTGAAGCGGGGTTTGTGGTCGGGGCAGGACGGCGTGGTCTTCGGAGTGCTCGGAGGCTACACTTGGACAGACATCAATCTGACAACGACTGCCCTCTCGACAGCGCCCAACAAGACGGCGAGCGGATCGAGCTCGACCTCCGCTCATATCAACGGGCCGAGCCTCGGCGGCTATCTGAGCTATTTCAGCGGCCCGTTCTCGAACGACTTTCTCATCAAGAACGATTTCCTCTCGCTGAACGAGACGCAGTCGCAGCTACTCGGCTTCGGGGTGTGCTCCTGCTTCGGCGGCGGCGCCTTCGTTTCTCCTCAGAGTGGCTCGGGATCCACGAATCTGAATCAGCTGACGCTTGCGGACGACGTCGGCTACAAAATCCCGGCGTCCGGCTGGATGTGGGTCGGACCGACCGCCGGGCTCCGATACGTCAATTCCAGTTACTCCTCGAGCGCGCAGGCGCTCGGGCTGGCCGATGGTCATATCTTCCGAACTCCAGGGCGGCGCGAAGGTCGGGATGGACTCTCTCTTCAACAATGTCCGTGTGACAACGACGCTCACCGGGTTGCTGTTCAACGACGTGATCGTCCACGGCAACAACATCCAAGGCGGCAGCTTCGGGCAGGACGCAGGCATCCTGAACGACCAGGGCAAAATGCAGGGCGAAGGCATCGCCATGGTCAATCTGGACTTCGGCGGGGGCATGTCGGCGTCCATCGAAGGCGACATCTACGGCGGACAGGGAATTTTCGGCGCCGGCGGCAAGGCCACTCTTCGCATGCAGTGGTGACGTTAAGTGCGACGATAAGGTACGGCCAAGAAAACACTATGGTAATACGATTGGGAGTCTTGGCAAGTCGACTACAAGGATTTTCGACCAGCGACTGTATAATTGCTGCTGCTGATCCTAGCCTCATGGGCCTCCTGGAGGCGGCCAAGCATGGTTGTTTTAACCAAGGTACCGGACTCCAAGAGGGAAATGCACTGATCCTGGCTCCTCGCGTCGGGATTGCGGAACAGCTTGGTCTCGACGACCTTGAAATCGGTCCGAACTCGACCAGACGGGGTCGGAGGCGCAATATCGATTCGAGCAGCCACGCGCCGGCGGAAGCGGCGCCTTTTTCTGCGCTGTCGAAACTGCGGGGCGCGCGGGCTGAGGCTTGCCTCTTGCGAACCAGCTGGATTGCCGGCAGGCCCGGGCTCCCGCGACTCTCCTAGTCCGACAGCGATCTGACAATAAGGATTCGATGTAACTTGCACCAAAGGCCGAATCGCCGAGGCGCGAGCGGGGCGGCGCGGACGGGCGTAGCAGGAGCGCTCCCACGAGCGCGACTTGAGAAAGCGGGCGGGGTCGAGCGGGACCTGATCCAATATCGCGTCGAGGCGCCACGCTTGTGAGGCCCGCTTACGGTATGGCTGATGCTCGACGATCATCGCGGCGCCCAATGGGATGGATGAAAACTACGGAACGCCTCCGACCGGATCAGGTAGACTGAAGCAGCCGCTATCGCTGTGACGCCAATCACAGCGATTGTTCTTTCCGAAGTCGGGGGTTCGGCGCGGTACGCCGGCAGGCCCCATTTCACCGCCGGCATCGGCTTCGACCGGTCCTCCTCAGCCTGGAAAATGCGCTGGTAGCCAAAATGTGACTTGCGCCACATCCCTGACCCTCGCGCCGTGCTATGCTTGCCTTGAGAGTGAGGGCGGACGCCGTTCATAGGGCGGACGCGGCGGCGCCGACGTCGAATGGAGAGGGAACGGTGCGGACGGTACTTATCCCCTGGACGATGGCGCTCTGGCTGAGGCGTCTGGCCAGACCCGCAGGACGCCTGTTATGCGCCCTGGCGGCCGTCGCCTTACTTCATTCGCCGGCGGTCGCCGACGTCCAGGCCGAAAAGCGCGTCGCCCTCGTTATCGGCAACGGCGCCTATCAGAACGCGCCGAGCCTCGACAACGCGGTCTTGGACGCGCGCGCGGTCGCGGACGCATTTCGCAAGCTCGGGTTCGAGGTAGTCGACGGTTATGACCTCAACATCGCCGGGATGAGGGCGAAGGTGGCCGAGTTCTCGGCGGATCTTCCGAGCGCGAAATCGGCGGTGGTCTACTATGCCGGACATGGCATTTCGGTCGACGAAGAGAACTATCTCATTCCGACCGACATCGTGCTCAAGAGCCCGACCGACCTCGATCTCGGCGCGATCGGCGTCTCGCTCATTCTCAAGCAGATGAAGCGCGAGGACCGGGTCAACGTCGTCATCCTCGACGCCTGCCGCGACAATCCGTTCGCCGAGGCGCTGGCGAGAAGCAAGACCCGGTCGATCGTGGGCGACCGGGGGCTGACCCGGATCGACGGCGATCTCGCGCGCGGCACGCTGATCGCTTTCGCCAGCGATCCGAAGAGCACCGCGCTCGACGGGCCGCGCGGGCCAGCACAGCCCGTTCACCGCGGCCCTCCTCGATCATCTCTTCGACGCCGGCGTGTCGATCGACACGGTCATGAGCCGGGTGCGCACCGAAGTGTGGGAGAAGACCAATCATGGCCAGTTGCCCTGGGTGAACACTTCGCTGATCGGCGATTACCTCCTCAACCCGCAACCCGCCCCGGCGCCGGCGCATGAGGGAGCGGCGGAGGCGGCAAAAGTCGAGGTGCCGCCTGCCAGCCTCCCTGAACGGCAGAGCCAGGAGGACCTGCTTTGGGAATCGGCCCAGCATTCCAACCTGCGCGCCGACTACCAGGCCTATCTCGACGCCTTTCCCGACGGCTTTTTCGCCCAGATGGCGAAGAACCGCATCGCCGCCCTGGAAAATCCGGGCGTCGCACGGTCTGGACAGGCGCCGGAATCGGGGAAGGAGCCTGAATTGGCAAAGGAGCCGGAAAAGAAGGACTGGAGGGCGGAGATCGGCACCGCCGAGACGGAAAAGGCGCTCAACCTGACACCCGCCGAAGAGAAGGAGATCCAGCGACGCCTGACCGCCCTCGATCTTTACAAGGGGCCGCCCACGGGCTCGCTCGATCCCCCGACACGCCGGGCGATCGCCGAGTGGCAGAAGAGCGGAGGCGTCGCGTCGAGCTCCTACCTCGGTCCGATGCAATTGGCGGAGCTGCGTCAGGAGAGCGAGGACGCATACCAGAAGCTTCTCGCCGCCCCGTCGGCTCCGAAGCCGAAGGCCGCCGAGAGCGTGAAGCCGGCTCCGCGCGCGCGCAACCCGAGGGCGGCGGCCCGGGAGACGGCCGTGCGAGAGCCGGTGGTTCATGAGCGCGCGGTCCGGGAGTCGGCGAAGCCTCCGCGCCCGCATTGGGCCCGACGCCCGTCTCCGCTTCGGGCCGCCACAACGGAATCCGCTCAAACCGCATCCCCACCACATTGCAACGGCAATCCCCTGTGGTGCAGGCAAGCCGGCCTGCCGGTCGACAGCGGAGCGCCTCAAGTCGGCCGGCCGCCACAGTTCTAGGAGTAATAAGCGGGAGGCGCCTGACTTCGCCGACGTCATCGGAAACGGCAGACTTGAACTACAGGCATCGAAGGGTCTGCAGCCCTCGATTGTCCACGCGGCAGCCGTCGGCGCGACCGCTTTCTTGGCCCCCATGTGCAGCCAGCCGTCGTAAAGTGGCGTAAAACGTCGCACTGTAGCACACGGGGTCGGCTAGGAATTGAGACTAAACGAACAAGTATGTTACATCAAGAGTTTAAGTTCGCCATCGCGCCCATGATGGACTGGACCGACCGCCGCTGCCGTGCGTTCCATCGCATCATGACGCGCCGCGCGCGCCTCTACACCGAAATGGTGACGGCGGATGCGGTTGTGTTTGGGCCGCGCGACCGGCTGATCGGTTTCGATCCGGTGGAGCGCCCGGTGGCGCTGCAGCTCGGCGGCTCGGCGCCGGACCGGCTCGCGGAAGCCGCGCGCATCGGCGCCGACTTCGGCTACGACGAAATCAACCTCAACTGCGGCTGCCCGTCCGACCGGGTGCAGAGCGGACGCTTCGGCGCCTGTCTCATGCGCGAGCCCGGCCTGGTCGCCGAATGCGTCGCCGCCATGGCCGCCGCGGTCGATGTTCCGGTCACGGTCAAATGCCGGATCGGGGTGGACGAGCAGGAGCCCCGCGACGCGCTGTTCGCCTTCGCCGCCGCGGTCAAGGCGGCTGGGTCGGCGGCCCTCATCGTCCATGCGCGCAAGGCCTGGCTCGAGGGATTAAGCCCGAAGGACAATCGCACCGTTCCGCCGCTCGACTATCCCCTTGTCTACGACCTGAAACGCGTGCATCCCGACTGGCCGAACATTGTCAATGGCGGCGTGACGGACCTCGACGAGGCCAAGACGCATCTTGCGCACGCGGACGGCGTCATGCTCGGCCGCGCCGCCTATCAGAACCCGGAGATCCTGCTCCGGGTCGATCCGGCGATTTTCGGCGAACCGGCGCCGTTCGACGACGCCTTCGCCGCGCTCGAAGCGTTCATGCCCATGATCGCCAAGGGCCTCGAGCGCGGCGAGCGATTGCACGACTATACGCGCCATCTGCTCGGCCTGTTCGCCAGTCGGCCTGGAGCGCGCCTCTATCGTCGGACCCTTGCAGCCGAAGCCGCCGGCCCCGGCGCGGGGCTCGACGTTCTCCGCGCCGCGGTCGCTGAGGTCGCAAGGCGTGAAGCCGGCGAGCGGGCCGTCGCTTAGGCGTCTTCCGTAACCGGGGCAAATTTCCGCGCGCCGTAGTTGCAGGGCGGGGTCGGCGACCCCGCCGGCGCGCTCAGCGAGCGCGCCCTACAGACGGGCCACGCCTGCCGATCTGCCCTCCTTGCTCTTCACCGCGCCGTCAGGATCAGCCGCCCGCGCTCGACCGTATAGCTCTTCAACCGCTCGAGAAAGCTCATGCCGAGCAGGCTCTCCTCGAGCGCGCCAGGCTTGGCGACGAGGGCGGGGACGTTGCGCATGACGATCGGTCCGACCGCGACCCTGTCGAGCCGGATCTCGGCTGCGAGCGCAGACCCGTTCGCCGTCGCCACCGGGATGTCGAAGGCCAAGCCGCGGGCGTCGATTCCGGCCTTGCGGGCGTCGGCGGCGGTGAGCACGACCATCGACGCTCCGGTGTCGAACAGGAAGGTCACCCGCGCCCCGTTGACCCGCGACACGATAGAGAATTCTCCGCTCAACCGCCTGGCGACGATGGCTTCGCCGCCCTGTCCGACCTGCGGCTCGGAGGGCAGCAGCTCGGCCGCGACCCGGTCAAAGAAATCCGCGGCTTCAAAACGATAGGCGTAGACGCCGGTCATGGCGATCAGCAGCGCAGCCCATGCGGTGACCGAGCTCGCGACGCGTGCGACGTCGGAAGGCCGTGCGGCGCCGAGGAGATAAATCAGCATCGCCAACAACGCTCCTGCGACGGCGAAGGCGTGGCGATCGAGTCCGGCGATTCGGGCCTCGGCGGGCGTCAGCATGACGAGGGCCGCCGTCACGGCGACGACCCCGAGCGGGGCAAGGAGGCGCATCATCGCTTCCCGCCCGCCCGCCCGCGCCGAGGCCCCGCGGGCCAAGCGGCGATCGTTCGGCCGCAGCCGCCGCGCTGCCCGGAGGCCGGACCGACGACACTGACGCTGGCGCAAGGCGTGGCGGGCATTGCCGATATCTAGGCGACGAACCGCCCCATGAGAAGGCCGCACCAGCCGGCGATCTCCGCCCATTGCTGAGCCGCGCCGGCGACGTCGCCCGTTTGGCCGCCGATCTGGCGTGACGCCAGGGCGGTCATCGCCGCGGCGCCGAGCGCGCCGGCGATGGCCGCGTCGATCGCGCGCCCAGCGCCGATTGTGAGAACACCGATCAGGACGGCAAGAACGAGGGCCGCTCCGCAGGCGGCGGCGAAAGACGCCGGTTCGAGCCGCCCGGCCGCCGCGCCGGCGCCGTCGACGCGCGCCGGATCGATCAACGCGAGCGGCATGAGCGCGCCCACGCGCGAAACGGCGGCGACGACCGTCAGCGCCCCCGCGGCCCTCCAGAAGCCTCCGGAAAGCACGCTGGCGAGCGCGCCGACGCGAATGACCAGCGCCAGCGCCAGGGCAATCGCGCCATAGGCGCCGATCCGACTGTCGCGCATGATCTCAAACTTCCGCTCGCGCGTCGCGCCCCCGCCGAACCCGTCGGCGACGTCGGCGAGGCCATCCTCATGCAGCGCGCCGGTCGCCGCGACGAGCGTCGCGGTGGCGAGGGCCGCGCCGACAAAGGCCGGCAGTCCGAGAACCGCGGTCAGCGCTAGGCCGCAGGCGCCGACGGCGCCGACGACCGCGCCCGCCACCGGCGCGGCCCAGGCGATCCGGTTGAAGTCGAGCGACTGGCGGGGCGCCGACGGCAACGGCAGGCGGGTGAAGAAGCGCAACGCGTCGGTGACGCCGCCGAGCGCGTCGGCAGCGCTCGAGGGGAGGGATCCGCCGGTCAAAGCGCCCACAGGAACATGGCGACCGCGAGGACCCCGATCGCGGCGAAGCCCGATTCGATCATTCCCCATTGCCGCACCAGCGCCTTGGCCGCCGCGACATCCTTGCCGCGCAGGGACAGGATCTGGTTGTTGAGCGGCGCCATGACGAAGAACGCATAGGGCCAGCTCGAAATGGTGATGAGGGCGCCGAACACCCAGCGCACGTCCTCCGACTCGAAATAGGCGATGAAGCCTGCGATTGAGGCGGCGAGCGCGAATGCCGCGAGAAGCGCCACCCCGCGCCGGTCGCTCGGGGTCCATTCGCTGAGCAGCGCCTCCTCGTCGAGCGCAAGCCGCGCCGGCTGCTCGACCCAGATCACATAGACCGCGGCGCCGGCGAATGCGGCGGCAAAAGCAAGGGCGATGAATCCCGAAAGCATGGCGCCTCCTCTCTAGCATGAAGCGGGAAGGAATGCGCCAGGGGCATGCCTCCGACGAGATCGCTTTCAACCTGATCCCAGATCTTCTCCCCGGCCGGCGCGGCCGAGCACGATTTCGACTGCCTCGGGCGACCATTCGAGGAGAGGCGTGTGCCGGAGCGGGCTCGATTCGGCCGGGCGCGCGATATCCCCGCGCCGCGTTGCGGGTGATGGGGCCGTCCGCCGCGAGCCGCCGCAAGGCGCAGCCGATATGAACGGTCGTGCGCAAGACGTCGACTGCGATGTCGCGCATCCGCCGGTGGCTGAGAAATCCGAAGCGTCCGACCAGCTCACGGCCCATGAAGATGTTGCGGACGATCGACAGGCTGTCGACCAGCGCGGTGTCCTGGTAGATCGTCTCGATGCCGATCCTCTGGCTGTCGCGTCGCGACTGCACGACGACCGGCGTCCCGTCGACGAACACGTCGCCACTGTCGGGAGGAACGATGCCCGACATCATCTTGATCAAGGTCGATTTGCCGGCGCCGTTATCCCCCAGCAGTCCGACGATCTCGCCGGCGCCCAGATGGAAGTCGAGACCGTCGAGGGCGGAAATGGCGCCGAAGCGCTTGGAAACGCGGCGCGCCTCGTAAATCGGCGCCGTCATGATCGCGCGCCCCGCCGCGTGAGCTGGTTGAGGATGGCCGCGCCGACGATCAGCGCGCCGACAAAAATATCGAGGTAGAATCCCGGCGCGCGCATCAGGAGCAGCACGTCCTGGATGGTGTAGGTCAGGGCGGGACCGTCGTTTACAAGATTCTGGGTGAGAAAGGCGGCGTCAGCTTCACCTGGAACGACGCGATCTTCGCCGACGCCGGCGGGCCGGCCTGGGGCGTCGTCAACTATGTCGACAGCTTCCATAATGAGCTGACGCATTTCCTCGATTCCGTCATACCTGGACGGGCGGCGCCGCTCTCGACTCTGCAAGACGCCGCCGATGCGCTCGCGATCGTCGCCGCGGCCGAATTGTCGGTCGAGAAACAGGGCGCGGCCGTTCCGATCGATTATCGCCCGCTGCACTGATTGTCGCCGGCCTGGGCGCGATCCGACATTTGGCGGATTCTCAGGCCTCGCGCCCCGGAGAACAGGGAGACGCGCATCAAGAACCCTCCAGCCTCATCGCCTTTGTGCTACCGTATCGTGCCGCAGACTCTGGAAAACCGAAGGCTACGCGAATTTTCTCCACTGGATCGAAGACGCGATCAAATGTCCAATTTCGTACAACTGGACCTGTTTGGCGACCGGCCTAAATCTGACCGGCCTCCCAACGTCGTATCGCAATCCCTTCTCCCTCAGGAATTATCGAACGAACATCTGATCGCTGCTATTCCCGAAGCAACGCTTGCCGACGCCTGCGCGTTGGCGGCGGAAGCCGGAAGGCGGCGGCTCCGCGCCGCCATCCCCCCACTCACGACTCTTTGCAATCGCTTCGTGGGTTATGGCGTTGATGTCGGAGTGCCCGAGCAAGCCGCTGCGCTCGAGGCGCTCGGCGTCATTGGTGGTCCCGAGGCGTCACGAGCCGTTGCCCTCTTGATTGCCAAGAGAATCGTTCAAGGTCCAACTTTGGTCGAGGCGACCAGCGTCGCATCGCAACTCGGCGTCATCTTTCCGGCTGATATTGCCCTCGCTTTTCTTCGGGATCCGAATGCTTCGGTTCGCGCGCGCGCCTGCGACTGTGTTCGCGCGGGATACGAAGTCGTAGCAACTTTGATCGCGATGCTTGACGACCCTGACGGCGAAGCGTCCGCCGCTGCTGCATGCGCGCTCGGACGCATGGGAAGAGTGGAGGCGCGGATTCATTTGAAACGATATCTCACCGAAAGGCCATCGGCCCGCGTGGTCGAGGGTGTGGTCGGAGTGGCGGATGACGAGGCCATCGTATTGCTTGCGCGGGTCGGCCGCGGTCGGCCGGACTTGGCGCTTTCAATTATTTCCGCGCTCGAGGAAATCGACAACGCAAGGGCTGCGTCCGCCGCCTCCGGGCTAAAGAGGCTTGTGTCCAAGTCGGAACGACGTTGACCTGGGAAGGCAAACCTTCGAACCTCTTGGCTCGCAACCGATGTTTCTTTTGGGGCTGGAGCCGGCGCCTTCATTTTGAGGATCGGGCCGTCGCTTCGAACAGCGCCGCCGCCTTGGCGGCGTCGAATGTGTCGGCCGTGCCGCTAATGATCAGATCGTTGCCACCGCCGTCCGCCCTTTTGGCTTTGCGCCGGACCTCCCATGTTGGGACATCCTCCTGCGTGAACACCAACAGCATAAAGCCTCCCACATCAGTGAAAACCGCGGGACTCGGCCAGAGTGGAGGCAGCGGTCGCCAGTCTATGTTGGCCATCGGTTCGCTCTTGCGTCGGCATCAGCGCTGGATTGAGTTTAACTCAACGAGACAATTTCGTTGATATGGCCGACCGGGTCGCACTCTTCGCTGCCGGCGCAACCGGCGCGCCAGTGGACGAAGGACCGTCGGCGCACCGTGCAGAATTGCAGAACCAGCACATCGGTCGGCGCCAGCCAGAAAGCCGCCAAAAGCGCTACGCTCAAGTGGCGCCAAAGCCATGAGCGGACGCTCTATTCACTCGCGCTCACGTGATAAGAACATCGGCAAGGCGGCGGCGGGGGCTGGCGACGCCGGAGCGCGCGCAATAGCCGGCGCGAAAGCTGAACGTCGCCTGCCAGTCAGACCCGCTCAGCTCCGCGATGCGTCCCGCGTAGTCGCCGCTTTCCCCCAGTTGGCGTTCGCGGTCGATCATCTCGATCGGCTGATTGACCGGCTGCAACGCCACGCCGTTCAGCGTCGCGTCGAGGTGCAACCTCTGCCAGAATCGACCTGCGGCGATGGCTTGGGTGCGGTCGTAGCGGTCGCGCACCGCGATCAGCCCCAGCACGGGCGCCGTGCCGACTTGGGTGTCGCGCGTTTGCGAAAGCCAAGCCTCATGGCTCGTCTTCGCCGAAACCGGGAACAGGCGCGCATAGGTCAGCGAAAGGAACGAGAGCCCCGACGCCTCGAGCGTCGGGCCGTCCCTGTGCTCGTCGATTTCGGCTGAAGATATTCGGAACCAGCGGTCGCTGTCGGCGATCATACGCTCGTCGGCGATGATCGACTTGGTCGCGTCGATCAACGTTGTTTCCAGCCGGTCGCGCGCCGCGCCGTCGGTGAGAAGGATAACTCGCACTTCGTCGGCTTCGCCGAGACGGCGCGCTGCCTCCATCCACTTCGGATCGAGGGGACGAGACCGTTGGTAGGCGTAGCGGTTGGTGTGGCGCTCGGGAATGGCGCGATAGAGCGGATCGGCCGCGCTTGGCTGCTGTTTCGATAATTCGAGCGTCGCCGCTCGGATCGGACGGTCGCGTCCGGAAAGACTTGTCAGCGCTCCCGGGGCCGCCTCGACACGCACCGCATAGCCGTTCGGCGGACCCGCCAGCGTCATGTTCTCGATCGCGCAGCCGAGGCCGAGATGCATTTCGCGCAAGTACGGATCCATCGCCCCGAGATGGCGCGACGCATCGGCATAGACGTCGATCGTGTCGTCGGCGATGCGAAAGAGCCACGGCTGGGTGTCGTGCGGGTTCGCCGCGAGCACCGCCGCGGCGACGATCGCGAACGGCGTGCCTCTCAGGTTCGGATCGTCCCAGGACGTCCAGGGCGCGTAAGCGTCCCCGCTCGGCATGCGGCCTGGCGCCGCCGGCGCTGCGTAAACCGTTCCGCCGATCGCCAGAACGGCGAACCCGCCGCTCGCGGACCGAAGAAACAAGCGTCGGCTGGGTTGGGCTTCGACGTGCTCCTGCATCGGCCTTTCCGGCTATTCGCCAACGAACCGCATCCGGAACTCGGACAGCCGCCGCTTCCAGGCCGTCGTCTCGAGCACGGCCCGGTTGACGACGAGGCGCGGCTCGCGACCCTGCTGGACATCCAAGACAGCGCGAACGTCGGCGGCGCCGTTGCCGGCGAAACACTGGTCGGTCCAGCAAAGCGCGTGCGGAGCGAGGATCACGTTGTCGAGCTCGAGAATCGGATCGTCCGCGTCCGGCGGCTCCTTCTCGAGCACATCGAGCCCGGCGCCGGCAATCCGGCGCTCCTGCAAGACCTTGGTCAGCGCCTTCTGGTCGACGATGGGTCCCCTGGACGTGTTGATCAAATAGGCTGTCGGCTTCATCAAGGCGAGGCGAGCCGCGTTCACCAGGTGACGCGTCTCCGGGGTTAACGGACAGCTCACGCTGACGATGTCCGCGCGCCGAAACACGTCTTCGAGGCCGACGAGCTCCACCCCGAGCTCGGCGGCGAGTTTCGTGTCCGCATAGGGGTCGTGCGCGATCAACTTCATGTCGAAGGGCTTGATCAATCGGAAAAGCTCGGCTCCGATGTTGCCGAAGCCGATCGACCCGAGCGTGCGCCCGACGAGGCCGACTCCCATGTGTTCGCCGCGTCTTGCGAAACCGGCCGCGGCCTCCCGCGTCAGCCGGTCCTTGACCATGAGTTTGCCGGTCAGCGCCAGAATGAAAGCGATGATCGAAACCGCGACCGGCCTGCGCACGCCGTCCGGCGTGATGACGAGCGCAATTCCCGCCTGCGTGCAAGCCTCGACGTCGACCGTATCGTAACCGACGCCGAAACGCGCGACGACCGCAAGCCGACTGTTCGGATGGATGCTCTCCTTCGCGAAGCGGTGCGCCAGAAGGATCAGCGCGTCGAAATCCGCAAGCTGGTCGGCCTCCACCGGATTGCGCGGCTCGAGATAGGCGAACTCGACATTGGGCGCGCGGCGCAACGGCTCGAGGTCGAAATCGGGATAGACGGGCAGACCCGTCGGGCTTGCGGAAATCGCCGGACAGGGCGACGCGGAATGGCGCGGTCATCGCTTGCTCCCTGCTTTCTTTGACTTTTCGGCCGACGGCGCAGCCTTCGCGCAATTTGCCGATCGCGCTCTTGAGCGCGTCGTGCAGCACCCAGACGTCGCCGGAGTAGCAGATGAAGTCGAAGCCCTGACCATAGAGGTCGACCCCCTGTTGCACCGTCGGGACCAGGCGACCAAGAGATTTTCCATGCTTGCGGGCGGCGTCGCAGACGCGCGCGATCGCGTCGGTGAACGTCTTCGAGCCGAACTCGCCTGGCACGCCGAGCGAAACCGAAAGGTCGAAATGACCCACCCACAGACAATCGACTCCCGGCAGCGCGGCGATGGCGTCGGCGTTGTCGACACCCTCGGCGGTCTCGATCTGGCAGAAGAACGTGCTGCGGCGGTTCGCGGCGACGAACTTGTCGACGACAGGGCCCGGCCGATAGCGATCGTGCGAAACTTGCAGGGCGACGCCGCGGCCTCCGTCGGGCGTGTATTTCATCGACTTGATGATGTGGCGGGCTTCATCCACGTTGCCAACCATCGGCAACATCAGCCCCTCGGCGCCCATGTCCATCGCGCGGGCGATGTGATGGTATTCCTTCGACGGGGTTCGCACGATCACCGGCAGATCGGCCGCCTCGAAATAGCGGATCGCGCTCTTCACCGTCTCGAAGCCGAATCCGGAATGCTCGAGATCGAACAGCACGAAGTCGCAACCCGCAGACTTGAGAATGTGGCCGATCCCGGGCGTCGCGAACTCCACGATGAAATGCCCGAACTTTGGAGTCTTTGCTCCAGCCAGCTCCTTCAGCCCTTGCGCCGCCATCCTTTCCTCCCTCATGTCCGTGATCTCAGGACGCTTGCCCGGTCCTCGGCTTCGACCCGCGCGACTGCGTAGGCGTCGAGTTTCAGCTCCGCCTCGTCGAGCGGGCGCCTCAGCGCCTCCAGCGCGTCCGCCGAGGCGACGGCCTGTTCGAACGCCGCCGCGTCGAGGATGCTCGCTTGCATTCGGGCGCGCCCGTGCCCTCTTATGCCGATCGTCAGCGGTTCGGCGGTGAGATTGGCGAGCCAAAGCACGATGCCCACGCCCTCTCGCCACGCGAGCGCGGCTATCCTGCGCGGCTCGGACGATCGCGTCTCGATCAGATGACGGCCGCGGCCCAGAGCGAGACCGGCCATGACATGGAAAGCCGGATAAACTGTGGGCCCGTTGACGGAATCGAAATAGGGCGAAGCGGCGCCGCCGCGCCGATGGATGAAGCCGAGCGGGCCGGTGGTCGCGCCCAGCGCCAGGGCTTCCAACCCGCCGCAGGCGCAAGCCGGCGACGTATCCGAGCGTCCAGGCCGCGTTGAAGAGCCCTCGCTGCCGCGGGTCACGGTCGGTGAGAGAAACGTCGTTCGTTGCGCGGATTGTCGACGAGGCCCTTGCCGTAGGGTTGCTGCGGGCGGCGATGGCGCTTGGTCCGATCCGGTAGGGTCGTGTCGCCGATCATCGCCCGGGTCGAAGCGATGATCGCGGGAAGCGTCTCGAGCGTCTCCATCACCGAGCGGTCGTCGGCGGCATGGACGATCGAACACGTCGTGTGGGTTACGTAATCGACGAGCTCAGGCTTCGGCCTTTTCCGGTTGAGCTCCGTGAAAGTGGAGAGCATTCCGCCGCCGAGCCGGACGCCGGGAAACGCTGCGCGCGCCGCCTTGGCGATCTCCTCGACGGCGGGCTTCTCCGGACGCGTCGCGCCTGGCTGCCAGGACTTCAGGTCCGCGGCGCTCGACACGACAACCGAATCCAGGCTTCAGGCCGGCTTTCCGTGCGGCAGCGGCGACGGGAGCAAGCGAGGCGGCCGCGTCCTGTTCGTCGGGGATCACGATTTCGAGGACAACGGGCGCCGAGACGGCTTCGGACGCCTGCCGGTACGCGTCGAGCTTGGCGAGGGCATGGCCATCGCGGAGATCGACGCTGCAGACAAGGAAACTGGGACGCATCGACCGCAGGGATGCAATCGCGGCCAGCGTTCCTCCGCCTCCTCGGCCGGCAGCGCCACGCCGAGGTCCGGCATGCGGGTTGGGAGGTCTGCGCCGAGACTGATTGCCGCCTCGCCTCGCGGTCTTTGCTGTCGGGTTCGACGTGTCCGGAAAAGAGACAGGCTGACGGACTGCTCGTGCCGGCTCCCCTTGGCGAGCGTATATCCCCAGGGCAGGGCGAGCGGCCTGACGTAAGTCTTGTACGACGCGTCGGTCCAGTTGCGCTGATCCTCCATTTCAAACGCATCGCCGTCCATCCGGCAGGTCGCCCACAATCCGGGAGCCGCCTCGTGCGCGAGAGCCCGGATATTGAAAACCGGCTGGGAGGGGCTGATGGCTTTGGGGAAGCGAGTCTCCTCCTCGCTCCCATCGACGTGGGTCACTTTCAGCTTCTCTCCGGAGAGGCCCGCCGGATGCAACACCACAAAGCCCGCCCGGTTGGTCACGAAGTCGGTCTCGGGCGTGGCCACGGCGGTGAAGACGAGCGACCCATCGCTTGAGCCCGTAATGCGCGCCTCGAAGGCGAGCCTCTGTCGAGCGTCCGAGCAAACCGCGCGATAGGAGACGGCGAAACCTTCGGCTGTCTCCTGAATGTCGAGGCTTTCGATCTGCGGCGAGTAGGTGCCCCAATTCTCGTCGCGCACCAGAAACGCGATGCCGCGCAGGACTTCGACGCCGCCGAATCGCACGTAGCGCAGCTGGCCGTTCTCGAGTTCCACGGCGAGACGCCCGGAGCGGAGTTGGCGGCTGGGAGGGTCGGTCGGCCTCCGTACCGCAGAGCTTCACGGCGCGCGACGGCGGCGCAAGCATCTTGTCGCTCGTCATGGCCGCGAACTTCGAAGAGCCTTTCCGGTGGCGGGGTCGAACAGCACGGCGCGTCTCAAGTTGATGTCGACCTCGATGGGCTCGCCGGCGCGGTTGACGTCATGCGCCCGGAGCTCGGCGATCGCCTGCTGTCCGCCGAGCCTGAAGGTTGCGTAAGTGCGCGACCCGGTCGGCTGGACGAGCTCGATCGTCGACGCGACGCGAACATGGCCGTCGGCGAGGGACGCGGCTGTCGAACGGTGCACGTGCTCCGGACGAAAGCCGAGAATCACTTTCGCTCCGTTCGGCGCGTCGGGGATCCGCTCCTTCGGGATGGCGAGCTCCGGTCCGCCGTCGCCGAGCATCACCGACGCGCCCTCCGCGCGCCTCCTGAGCTCGCCGCGGACAAAGTTCATCCGGGGCGACCCGAGGAAGCCGGCGACGAACAATGAGGCCGGCTGCTCGAACAAGGTCGAGCGGCGCGCCTTGCTGCTCGATCACGCCGTCGCGCAGCAGCACGATCCGGTCGGCGAGCGTCATGGCTTCGACCTGGTCGTGCGTGACGTAGATCATCGTCGTCGAGATCTCCTGGTGGAGGCGCTTGATCTCGCCCCGCATCTCGTCGCGAAGCTGGGCGTCGAGATTGGACAGCGGCTCGTCGAACAGGAAGACGCGCGGGTTGCGCACGATTGCGCGCCCGATTGCGACGCGCTGGCGCTGTCCGCCCGAAAGCTGTCGCGGATAGCGATCGAGCAGCCGCGCGACCCCAAGCATCGCCGCCGCCCGCTTCACCCGCTCCTCGATCTCGCGCTTCGGCATCTTCCGCGCGCGCAGGCTCAGCGAAATGTTGCCGTAGACGGTCATGTGCGGGTAAAGCGCGTAGTCCTGGAACACCATCGCGACGTCCCGGTCGCGCGGGCGCATGCTATTGACGATCTCGTCCGCCGATCGCGATGTCGCCCGAGTCCGCTTCCTCGAGACCGGCGATGGTGCGCAGAAGCGTGCTCTTGCCGCAGCCGGAAGGGCCGACGAGCACGGTGAACTCGCCGTCCGGAATGTCGAGATCGACGCCTCGGACCGCGTGGACCGGCGCCGTAGCTCTTGTGCAGCGCGCTCTATTCGGACGCTCGCCATGCCCTATCCTCGCAAAGCGCCAAGCGTCAGCCCACGCACCAGATGCCGCTGCACCAGCATCCCCAACACGATCGACGGCGCGAGCGAGACGGTCGCGAGCGCGCAGGCTTCGCCATACTGCGCGCCCTGGAATCCGAGGAAGGCGCGAAAGATCGTCGGCAAGCGTGAACGCATAGCGGCTGGTCAGGATCAAGGCGAAGAAGAACTCGGTCCAGACAGCGATGAAGACGAAGACGGCCGCGGCGGCGACGCCCGGCGCCGCGAGCGGCGTCGCGACCATCCAGAACGCCTGCCAGCGGCTGAGGCCGTCCACCAGCGCCGCCTCCTCCAGCGACTTCGGCAGCTGGCGGAAATAGGCGTACATCATCCACACCGACAGCGGCAGCGTCATGAACGCGTAGGCGAGGATCAGGCCGATGCGCGTATCGTAGAGGCCCCAGGTCCGAAACAGGAGGAAAATCGGCAGGATGATGGCGACGGGCGGCAAGAAGCGCTGGGAGATGACCCATAGGGCGAGATGGCTGCCTCCCGTGCGGAACCTCGCAAGGCTGTAGGCCATCATCGTGCCCATCACGGTGGAAAGCACCGTCGAAGCCGAGGCGATGATGAGGCTGTTGATCAGCCCCTGGAGGCCGCGATAGGAGAACAGCGCCGCCGTGTAGTGAACGATGGTGGGTTTGCGCGGGAAACCACACCGGCGGCGTCGTCAGATAGTCGCTGCTCGGCTTGATCGAGGTGATGACGACCCAATAGAGCGGCACGAGAATGAACACGACGAAGAAGCCGATCGTGAACGCGCGCGCTGAGCTGGCCGCGGAGGCTGCGCATGCGGCCATCACGGCGTCTCCGCCTTGCAGCAGGCGGCGCACGAGCGCCAGGATCACGACGGACAGCAGAATGAGGAAGAGCCAGCTTCCCGCGGTCGCCATCGACAAGTGGAATTGCTGGAATCCGATCTGGTAGAGATAGAAGGACGTCGTGTAGGTCGCGGTGCCGGGCCCGCCGCCGGTCAGCATGAAGATGACGTCGAAAAGCTTGACCGCGTCCAGGAGGCGGAGCGTGACGGCAAGCAGCATCATCGGCGCCAGCTGCGGCAGCGTCACATAGCGAAACGTCTGGAGAGCGCCGACGCCGTCGAGCTCCGCCGCCTCATAGAGATGCGGCGGAATGGCCGCGAGCCCGGCGAGCAGGATGACGAACATGAACGGCGTCCATTGCCAGACGTCGGCGAGGACGATCGAGATATAGACCCACGGCGTCTCGCCGACCCAGCTGATCGCGACCGGATGACGGAGCAGCTGGCTCAAGAGGTAGTCGGCGGGGCCGAACGGCCTTTGCAGGAACAGCGCCCAGGACTGGCCGACGATCACCGGGCTGATGAACAGCGGGATGATGAGGATCGACATGACGATCGCCGCGCCCGCGGAAGGTCTTCACCATCGCGAGCGCGAGAGCCAGCCCGAGCACGAACTCGATGGCGACCACGGTCACCGAGAGAACGATCGTGACGCCGAGCGACGACCAGGCCAACGGATCGTCCAGGACCTGCTGGAAATTCTGGAGCCCGACGAAGGCGTGGCCCGGAATCTGGAAGTCGTAATTGACGAACGCGACCCACAGCGAAAACAGCAGCGGATAGATCGAGAACGCGAGGATCAGCAGCGCCGCCGGGGCGACCATCAGCCATTTGAAATGCCGATCGGCCCAGGCCGAGACGCCGCCGCCTGGCGGACGGCGGGCGGAGCGAGCGGGCTGGCTGGTGAGGGCCTGACCCATGAGCGATTCCGAGCGTGCGCAAGCGGGCTTGCGTCCGGTCGCAAGCCGCGCTTGTAGCGCAGCGTCCGCTCGCGCGCAAGTCGCGGCGCAGCCGAGGCCGGCCTGCGGACCTCTCAGGTGATATGCACCGCCTGCCCGAGCTTCTCGATCGTATGGTCGGCGTAGCAGCCCGGAATCTTGAGGAACTCCTGGTAGGCCGCCTTCTGCGCGCGGTACGCCGAGCCGCTGGGTGGTCGCGTCCCATTCGGCCGCCGCCTTCGCGCAGCGCGGCCTTCGGGTCCTCGCCGCCCCAGACCGCGGTGCACATGCGGTCGATGGACAGCGCGTAGTCCTGCCAGCCGGGCATGATCATGTCGACGACGCCCGAGTTGGCGCAGTCGCACAAGTTGATGAGGTAGTCTTTGGCGGCCGGCCACAGCGCCCGATATTCTTCCGACTTGTAGGTCGAGAGGCGATAGGGATCGCGCAGCGTGTAGGGCAGCATCGTGCGCACCAGCGACAGCGGCGGCGCGGTGACCCATTGCATGAAGAGATAGGCCGCCTCCTCGTTGTTCGAGCCGGCGGCCAGCGCCCTGACGTAGCCGGACGCCATCTCGCCGTTGCCGCCGGGCACGACCGCGTAGCCGACCTTGCCGGCGATGCTGGACGCGGGAATGAAATTGATCGCCTTGTCGCGCTGGGCGTAGTTGGAGGACATGCGGCCGGTCGGCGGCCAGGAGAAGATCATCGCCACCTTGCCCTGCAGCCAGGCCGCCCATTGCGCGACGGCGTCGAGGTCGTTGTTGCCGGGGATCGACGCCTTGTTCTGGGCGATCATCTGGGTGAGCGTCGTCTCTCCCGCCTGGCCGGCGAGCAGCGCCTTCATGTCCGCGTCGAAGAACTTGCCGCCGTTGGCGCGGAACTGCTGCAGGAACGCGAACTGGTTGCCCGGGCTGCCGAACTTGCGGAAATGCGCCGGCGCCATAGACGTTGGGCGCCAGCTGGTCGGTGATGAACTGCGCGACCTGCGAATATTCGTCCCAGGTCTTCGGCACGCCGAACGGCTTGCCGAATTTCGCCTGATAGGCGTCCTTCAGCTTGGGATCGCCGAATACGTCCGTGCGATAGTAGAGCGCGAACTGATCGCCGTCGTCGAACACGCCCCAGCGCTTGCCCTTGTACAGGGTGATCGACTTGTAGAGCGGGTGATAGTCGTCCAGGTCCGCCTTGTTCATGTATTTCGCGACATAGTCGTCGATCGGCATGATGACCCCGCCGTTGGCGAGCGCCGGAATCCAGGCCGGCTCGATGTCGAGCACGTCGTAGGCGCCGGAATTGGCGATGTGCTCGGCGATCGGCTTGGAATACTGGTCGGGATGGGGCAGTTCGACGACGTTGAAATTGATGCCGGTCAGGGCCTGCCACAGGGGCCCGAGAAGTTCTTCGGCTCCAGCGCCTGCAGACCGGCCTCGTAGGTGAGATTGAGGGTGACGCCCTTGTCCTTGTACTTCTGCGCCGCCTGGACCGCGCGATAGGCCGAGCCGTCGGTCGGCCCTTCGGTCGACGCTTTCACGGCGGCGGCCTGAGCCTGCGCCGAGCGGCGTGCTCTTGTCGGCGAGCTCGACCTTCGAGACGTCGGCGGCGGCGGCCCACGCCTTCGAGCCGGACGCCGTGTAGCCGAGGCCCGGAAGCATGGCGGCGCCGCCCATCAGCATGAGCCGGGTCAGGAATTCGCGGCGGGACGTGTCCCCGCGGAGCCAGGCGTCGACCTCCTCGGAAAGTCCGGCGTTGAACTCGCGCCGTTCACGATCGTCCATCATTCGTCTCCTCCCATTATGCGTCGCCGGCGACGATGCTCGCCGGTCGCGCCGATTGCCTCGAGTCACATTGATCTTTTCGAAATGCGGCTTCTTTGCGCGTCGGGAAGGGGCTCGAGCGTCATACGCCGACTCGAACGATTTCGGCCCTCTCGCCGCTGAAGGCGAGGCGGCGGACGGAGCGTTGCTCAATCTCGTTCTCGATGGCGGCCGCAAAGCTTCGATAGTGAGCCGAAGCGAGGTGCTCGTCGAACGCGGCTTCGTCGTCGTAGATTTCGTAGAGGACGAAGCGCCGCGGCTCTTTCGGATCGAAGAGCACGTCGAAGCGTCTGCAACCCCTTTCACGCTCGAGCGAAGCTTCCGCGTTGGCTGTGATCAGATCACGAAAGCGCCCGACGAAAGAGGGTTTGACGAGGAGTTCAACGAGCACGACAAGCGGCCTCATCACTCCTCCCTCCGGGCGCAATCCGGACGCCAAGCGGACGCTTTTGGAGATCGGATGCTATCCGACGCTCGGGGACTGTCAACTACCGACCGCTGCTGCCCGGAAGAGTTGGCCGTCTCGAAAAGCGCCACACGAATAACGCTGGGCTCTGGCGCGACGGGATCGGGTGGCCGAGCGCACCAGGGGCCTTACGCCGCCTTGGCTTCCGCCTCGGCCCGCTTCTTCGCGATCTCGCGCTTGAGGTCGGCGGCTTTGTCGGAGAGCTGCTCCTCGCGCGCCTTGATCAGGAAATTGTCGAGGCCGCCGCGGTGCTCGACCGAGCGCAGCGCCGCCGCGCTGACCCGCAGCCGCACCGACCGCTCGAGAGCCTCGGAGATCAGCGTCACCTGAACGAGATTGGGCAAGAAGCGCGTCCGCGTCTTGCGGTTGGAGTGGCTGACCAGGTTGCCGGATTGAACGGCCTTGCCCGTCAGCTCGCAGCGGCGTGACATCGCGCTTGATCCTTCGAGAGAAATCTTTGAGAGAGCCGGACTAACAAGAAAACGGGCCGTCTCCGTCAAGGAGCGTCCCGCCGGTCGATCCGGCCCTGGCTTCATGGGTCGCGGGTCTATAGGGGAGGGGGTTTTCCGCGTCAAGTTGTGCATGATCTGGAGTTCCGGCAAGTGCGCGCGCGGTCCCGCATGGAGACGACGTTGAGCGACCTCTTCCATCCCGAAGACCCCTTGGGCGCCGCAAACCGTCTCGCAGCGCTGCGCGAGGCGATCGCGCGGCGCGCGCTCGATTGCGGCCGGGAGCCTCAATCGGTCAAGCTCGTCGCCGTCTCGAAAACCTTCTCCGCCGACCAGGTCTGGCCGACCATCGCGCTCGGCGGGCAGACGCGGTTCGGCGAGAACCGGGTGCAGGAGGCGATCCCGAAGTGGCGGGAGCTGCGCGCCCGCGCCGCCTCGATCGGCCAGGCGATCGAGCTCCATCTGATCGGCCCGCTGCAGAGCAACAAGACGCGCGAGGCGGTCGAGGCTTTCGACGTGATCGAGACGGTCGACCGCGAAAAAATCGCCGCCGCCCTCGCCCACGAGATCCAAAGGCTCGGCAGGCGCCCGCGGCTATTCGTCGAGGTCAACACCGGGGCCGAGCCGCAGAAAGCAGGCGTCCTGCCCGAAGACGCAGACGCCTTCCTCGCGCTCTGCCGCGACCAATACGGTCTAGCGATCGACGGACTGATGGCGATACCGCCGGCCGGCGAGCAGGTCTCGCCCCATTTCGCGCTGCTTTCCGTCATCGCCGCGCGCAACGGGCTCAGCGAACTGTCAATGGGAATGAGCGCCGATTGGCCTCTCGCGGTGCAACTCGGCGCGACCTATGTCCGCATCGGCAGCGCGATCTTCGGGGAACGAGACCATCTCTGAGCGAGAGCGCCGCGCTCTCGACACAATGCAAAAGTTGAAGGCATTTCATGGCGTTTTTGGTGTTCGCGCTCGGCCTTGTGCTGTTCGTTGCGGGTCTTGACGGATTCTATCTGAGCCTCGACCTTCTGCCGACCGGCGTCGGGATCCTCTATGCGCTCGGAGGGGCGATCGGCGTTTCGATGGCGATCCTGGCTTTCGCCGTAGGCGTCCTGATCCGCCGGATCGACGCCTTGACGGAGCTGGCGCGACAGCGGCCCGGCGTCATCGAAGCCTCGCGGGCCGACCCCTGGTTCGCGGCTCCGACCGCCGTCGCGGTACCTTCGGCCGAGGAACGCGACACGCCGGAAGCGGAAAAGGCGCAGGAGCCTCAGGCCGAAGAGGGCGGCGAGCCGGAGGCGGAGGCCGACGGGGAGCCGGTCGAGGAAAATCGCGCCGAACCTCCGCGGGCGCCCGGCGAAATCGAGCATGCAATCGAAACGCCGGAAGCCCCGCCGGGCCTCGTCGGCCGCTATTCCTCCGGCGGCGCCAACTACATGATCTTCGCCGACGGCTCGATCGAGGCCGAAACACAGGAAGGGACGTTCAAGTTCCCCTCGATGGGCGACTTCAAGGACTTTCTGGCCGACCGGAAGGAGCCCAAGGGCCAACTGAGATAGGTATCGATGCTTGACACTCGTCGCCCCTGAATTTTCGAAGGCCTGGCACTATTGATCGATTATGCCGATCTTGTTCTATCCTACAATTGACTTTGCAATCGGCTCTCGTCGGCAACGATCGCTCGCCAGGCTACGCCAGGCTACGCAATGTATGTTTGCGTGGTATGTCTGCATGGCTTTGCTTTCGAAAAATAGTCTCGAATGGCCAGTCTGGATGGTGTTTCGAGGTAATTGAACGACAGGTATGAGATCCCGAAGACAGTCGCGAGAAATATCACGAAGAACGGCTTCGAAGAGACAACAGCTCGGTTGAAGGCGAATACCTCGATGAGGGTCAGCGTCAATACCTGCACAGGTACATGCCACAAGTAGGAGCTGTACGTGAGGTCGCCGATGAATCGAAGCTTCGAACCCAGTCCAGCCCGGTCCAGTCGGTCGAGGGATGCCGCTATCAGGACAAGCGACGGCAAGGCAATCAGTTTCATGAGCCCCGCAGAATTGAGGGGGCCCATCGCCAACGGGAGACTGCGAGCCAAGATTGCCAAAACAACGCAGACGGCCCCGATCAAAGCCGGAAGTTTGACGCCAATAGAATCCAATGCCTGCCATAGTGTGAAGACGAAGGTTCCGAGGAAAAAATACGTACCGCATACGCACAACGGGCTCCCCGGAATGAGGAAGCAGAAAAGGAGCATGACTAACGCGGCGATGAGTGGCGATAATAACGGGCGTGTGGATATGAAGCGAAGGGAGAAAAAGAATACAATGTATATAGGTATTTCAACCGAAACCGACCAGATTGGAGCGTTGAAAGAAAAACCACGTTCAAGTCCCCAGCATGAAGCAAGACCTAGGTTTAAGGCAAATTGATAGGAATCGTTATAGGGGTAGATCTGATAATGCCCGACTTTGTGCAGGCTATAGAGCTGCAATGTTGTAACGACAACCAATGTGACGAAATGCAATGGATAAAGTCTGGCAAAGCGATGTAGAACAAATTCACTCCCCTTGACGGGCATTAGGTTCATGGCGTAAACGTTGGCGAATACGAATCCGGAGATCACCCAGAAAAGTTGAACTGCGGCTGCGCCGCTCGTATAGAAGAAAAAGAGTTCCTTGAAAAAGGGCTGGATGGAGCGGTCTGTTAACGATGTTGTCCCTGCATCCGTGTAGTAAAAATGCTGGTAGTGCCAGATAAGGACAGAGAGCGCCGCAAGTCCTCTGAGGAAATCGACCCAAACAAAATAGCGGGGACGATCGTTCATAATGGGCCGCAACTAGAAAGCCACAAAAATCGGCGTATCCGACGCTCCGCTGTCCAAGGGGCAGGCGGCGGCGTCCGCGGAGTCGGCTCCGTCGGGCGTTCTCCAAGGCCGTGGAGAGGGCGCGCGGTGTTGCTGCGGCTTGCCGAGTGGGAGGACGAAGAGGGGCGACGGCGAGGACACCCCTCTTTCGTCCCGTCGGCGTTGCTTATTTGAGAGAGTTGCCGACCTCGCTGAAGACCGTGCTCACCTTAGTTCCGACCGTCGAGACTGCAGTGATGATGGCGACGGCGATGAGACTTGCGATCAGGGCATATTCGATCGCCGTCGCGCCGCTTTCGTTGCGGATGAAGTTCGAGATGTGTTTCATGGTGCGCTCCTGAAAGATGCGGCGATCGACCACGCTTTGACCGCCGAACTGCGTGACGCGCGACAAATCATGCGCGGCACGGCTCGAATATTCATGCAATGGTTTAATGATCTCTTCCATCCGGATAGCCGCCAGAAAATTCTGGCCAACTTGATTTAAGGGAATTGAACGCGATCGTAGACTTACCAAACGTCATCGGGTGGGCGTAATTTGAAGCATAGCTTGATTATAACCGCTGGTTTGAAACCATAAACCCACGAGCAAGGTATTTAGTGCCAGGGTAAATAGGTTGCCGCCAGCAAGGCGGCTCGCAGCTGACGGGATGCGGGGCGGTTATATTTGCGGCTCGCTCTACAGCGCATTGCCGATCTCGACGTACACCGTGCTGAGCTGTGTGCCCATGAGCTGCACCCCCACCACGATGGCCATTGCGATCATGCTGGCGATGAGGGCGTATTCGATCGACGTGGCGCCGTCCTCCTTGCGAACAAATTCAAATATCGGCAGCATTTGACTCACCTGGGTTGCTTGGAATTTAGGACCGTCTCTGGTGTTCACTTCCGCGGCGGCGGCGTCCTGTGATGAAATCGTGTTGTTCGGAATGCTCGCGGCGCACAGGCTGAGAAGAAGAGCACCGATATGTTAAGCGAATCCTGCAAGAAACCGCGTCAACCATGAAGTTTGCGGAAGCTCTGGGACGCGAAAGCATAAGCTTGGCTATCGATGCATGAATTTTACTTTCACCCAAGGTAAAGGCAGACAGTTTGTGGCTTTTCTCCACCGCCTGGCCTGGCGTGGGAAAACTCCACAACGAACCCGCGTCGCATTCGGTTGGCGTCGGCGCAAATGCTGGATGCATTCCCGCTTCAACGGTCCCTTGCCGCAGCGCGTTGGTAAACGTCGTAGAACTCGCCGTCTTCCGCGGCATGCGCGATCAGACGATAGCTCTTGTGCAGCGTCGCCTCGATTTCGTCCCACCGTTCCGGGCGTTCGCAGGACAACCGCTGGCGTCGATCGGCGACGACGATGTAGCGCGGCGATGCGGCAAGCGCGTCATTCACGTTGTCCCCGCTCCGGCGGTCGAACTCGCAGAGGGTGTGCGCGGGGTGGATATATCGGGTCGGGGGGTCAAGGTCGGTCGCGGCGTTGATCCACAGGCCGCGATTCACGGCGAAGAGCCTGTCTGCGCGGGACGGCTGCGTCGCGCGGATCGCCGCAGTCGCTTCCGCGATCGCCCGGGTCGGGTGACGGTTCGCCCAGTGGCCGCTGAAAGTCTCAAGCGCGGGCGCGAGGCTCATCACGGCGAGGGCGCTAAGTCGCGCCCATTCCGGCGTGCGGCCGAGTTCCGGAATTCCGTGCGCCGCGCAGAGGCCAGCGAGCAGCAAAGCGGGCGGAAGCTCCTGGCTGATGTAAGAGACGTGCAGCGACCGCTGCGCCAGGGTCGAGAGGAGCGCCGCAAACAGCCAGGCTTCAAAAAACCGCGACAGGCGCGCCGGGCAGGGCTTCGCCAAGCGCCCGGCGGCGCACCGCCGCCAGGCTGGCGAGTAGGATGAGCGGCAGGACGCTGCGGTGCGACGGGAGGAAGAGCAGGACGCCGTCGATGAAGGTCAACCCCTCCGCAGGACTCGACGGACGGATCAGCGCGCCGACGATTGCATCGCCGATGAGGGCGTGCGCCGCGCCGTGCCAAGCGAAATAGACGAGAAACGCGAGGGGGACGAGGCTCGCGCCGCAGAGGAAGGCGAGAGCCGCGCCGGTACGACGCCCGGCTGTGTCGCGCGCTCCGACAAGCATGAAGAACAGGACGACTGCCTCGAAGGCCGCTGTCTGCTTGACGCAGAACGCCGCGCCCGCCGCCAGTCCGGTCAACCCCGCTCGGCGAACAAGCCGCAGCGGAGAGAGCGCGGCAAGGAAGGCGACAGTCGTCGCCGCGCCGAGGGCGCTATAGAAGTCGTTGAAGCTGACGAGCTCGGAGAGCGGCGGGTAGACAATCGCGGCGAACAGGCCGACGCGCGCCGAGCCGAGACGGCCGAGAAAGAAAAGCGCGGTCGCGGTTGCGGCGTCCAGCGCAATCGCGACGGCCCGCGCCGACGTCGGAGTTGGCCCGAACGCGAACTGCGACGCTGCGAGGAGGGCGAAAAATCCAGGCGGTTTAACATCAAACGCGCCGACATAGGGCAGAACCCCTCTAGTCCAAAGATGCGCGACTTCGACATAGAAGACCTCGTCGATCCCGTCCAAATGTAAAAGCGGCAGCTGAACGAGGAGCGTCCAAGCCAGCGCGACGCAGTAGATCGCAAGCGCGGCGACAAGCGGTGAAGTGGGCAGCCGCCTGGATAGGGTTGGCGCCACAGGGCCTTGCACTGAGGCATTTGCCGCAACGACGGTCATCCGAAAGCTCCGCAGCGCCCTCGCGTGGCGCGAAATGGCGGGCCCGGCTCCGCACAGCGCGGGCGAACCGAAAGCCGAGAATGCTGAGAGTTTATAAAGGGCCGGTAAAACCGGACGCCGCCATGTTCCCGAGGGATTAGCTCAGCGGCCAAACAGCGGCCGGCTCAAACTTGGATCCCGAACTTCACGCCTGGGCTGCCCGACCGCTCGGTTCGAGCTTGACCTCGCCTCGAGGCGGGCGGATTGCCTGGCGCCGCCAAGAACCCGGCGGGGGGCGGGAGGTCTAATCAACCGGACAGGGGAACGCGCGCCAGACTTGCGAGGCGTATTCCGCAATGGTGCGGTCGGACGAGAATTTCCCCGAGCTCGCGACATTGAGAATGCTTCTTTTGGCCCAATCGTCCGGCGCGCGATAAAGCTCCATGACCCGCTCATCGGCCTCGAGGTAGGAGCGGAGGTCGGCGAGGTGCATGTAATAGTCGCCGTGGGCCAGCAGCGCGCCGCGCAGCGGCTCGAAAATTCCGGGCTCGTCCTGGCTGAAATGATCGGAGAAGATCAAATCGAGGGCGGCGCGCGTCTCCGGCTCGTTTTCGTAGTGCCAGCGAGGATTGTACCAATCGCGGCTCCCCGCAACTTGCTCCGAGGTGAGCCCGAACAGGAAGAAATTCTCCTCGCCCGCCTCCTCGGCCATCTCGATCGTCGCCCCGTCGCGCGTTCCGAGCGTCAGCGCGCCGTTCATCATGAACTTCATGTTGCTGGTGCCGCTCGCCTCATAGCCGGCGGTGGAGATCTGGTTCGAGACGTCCGCTGCGGGAATGATCCGCTCGGCGAGCGAAACATTGTATTCCGGCAGGAACGCCACCTTCAGCCTGTCCCGAATTGCCGGATCCGCGTCGAGCGTGCAGGCCAGATTGTTGATGAACTTGATGATGACTTTGGCCAGCTGGTAGGCGGGCGCAGCCTTGCCGGCGAAGATGAAGGTGCGGGGAGCCACATCGAGAGCGGGATTCTCCCGCAGGCGCTGATAGAGGACGACGATTCTCAGCGCGTTGAGCAACTGCCGCTTGTACTCGTGAATGCGCTTGACCTGGCAGTCGAGGATCGTGTCCGGATCGACGATCAGGTCTGAATTGGCCTTGAGCCAGTCGGTGAGCCGCGCCTTGGCGGCGCGTTTGGCCTTGCGGACCTCCGCGCGGAACGCGGCGTCGTCGGCGAGCGGCCGAAGCTTCTGCAACGCACCGAGATCCGCCACCCAGGAATCGCCGATCGCAGCCGTGATCGCCTTCGCCAGCGGCGGATTGCACAGCTTGAGCCACCGCCTCGGGGTGACGCCGTTGGTCTTGTTGTTGAAGCGCTCGGGGAAAGTCTCGGCGAGGTCGCGCACGGTCGTCGTGCGCAGAAGCTCGGAATGGATCGCGGCGACTCCGTTCGTGCTGTGGGAGCCGACGATCGCCAGGTTCGCCATGCGGACGAGCTTCGCCTGCCCCTCCTCGATGAGGCCCGCGCGCCCGACGCGCCCGCGATCGCCCGGAAACCTTGCGTTGACGTGGTCGACGAGGCGGCGGTTGATCTCGAAGATGATCTCGAGCTGCCGCGGCGCCAGGAACTCCAGCCATTCCACCGGCCAGCGCTCGAGCGCCTCCGGCAGCAGGGTGTGGTTGGTGTAGGCGAGCGTCCGCTGCGCGATGTCCCAGGCGTCGTCCCAGCTGAGACGCGCCTCGTCAAGCAGGATCCGCATCAGTTCCGGCACGGCGAGCGCCGGATGGGTGTCGTTGAGCTGGATGGCGGCCTTTTCGGGCAGCGCGTCCCAATCCTTGTTCCTTTCACGAAACCGGCGAACGATGTCGGCGACCGAGCAGGCGACCAGGAAATATTCCTGCATCAGGCGAAGCCCGCGCCCTTGCAGCGTATGGTCGTCCGGATAAAGGACGCGCGTCAGCGACTCCGCGTTCAGGGCTTCGGCGATCGAGGCGATGAAATCGCCGCCGCTGAACCGCTGAAAGTCGAACGCATGCGCGGCCGTCGCGCTCCACAGGCGAAGCGTGTTGATCGTGCGGCCGCCATACCCGATTACCGGCCGATCGTAGGGAATGCCGATCAGCGTCGAAGGCCGGTGCGGAATCATTCGCAAAGTTCCGCCATGCATCTCGAAGCTGCAGTTGAACGTCACCTCGACGCTTTCTCTCGGGCGCACGATCTCCCACGGATCGGGGTGAAGCAGCCAGTTGTCCGGGCGCTCCTCCTGCCAGCCGTTGCGAAATTTCTGTCGGAAGATGCCGTGCTCGTAGCGCATGCCGAGCCCATCGCCGGGAGCCCGAGAGTCGCCATCGAGTTGAGGAAACAGGCAGCCAGTCGGCCCAACCCTCCATTGCCCAGGCCCGCGTCCGGCTCCTCGTCGAGAATCTCGATCCACTGGCGGCCTTGCTCGTCGAATGTCTGCTCGATGACGGGGTCGAGCATCAGATTCATCACATTGTTGGCGAGCGAACGGCCGATAAGGAACTCGATCGAGAGGTAATAAACCCGCTTCGGGTTTTCGCGGAAATAGGTTTCATCCGTGCGCAGCCACCGCTCCGAGAGGATGTCTCTCACCGATCGGGCGGCGGCTTCGAAGCGCTCCCGCGCGTCGGCCGACTCGGGCTCGACGACGTTGTCGAACTTCAGATGGCGCTCGTAAAGCGCGTCCGGCGCTCCCGCGAAGCGGGTCGAGCCGACGCCGTATTGCTGCAGAAGCTGGCCGCTCTCCGCGGATTTTCCGCTGGCCTGCTGGCCGTTCCGGATCTTGAGGTCCATCGGCGTCTCCTCGCTGCATGGCCAGGTCATCCGGCCGTTCGTCCCGCTCAACGGCTGCCGCCGTCCGGAGCCGCGACCCTATTCCGGCGCTTGTATCAAATGAAGGCCGTCACATCATGACAAGCGGCGATGAGCGGCCTTCCGGTAAGATCCCTGGCCCATCCGTGTACGGCGATCGCCTCAAAGCGCCTTGGCCTAGGCTGGCGCTTGCGGCGGCCGCGGCAAGGGGCGGCGCGCTTGCAGGCGCGCTTGTAAAGGAGGAAACACGAAGAACGCTCTGAGGTCTGGTCTGCTGGCGTCTTTCGCCGTCACAGTCGTAGCAGACAGCAGCGAGGCGAAACCACCGAGCTTCGTTTACAGCAGCTCGGGGAGCTGCATCGCCTCGCCATTCGGGTTCACGGCGAAATTGCAGCCGGTCAATGCCGGCGTGACGTGGAGGACGACGTTCAACGTCCTGGGCAGCGGAGACGAGAACGGGAACGTGCGCGAAACCGGCCAGTCGGTGGACAGCGCGTCTTTCGGCGTCGGGCCGCGCATGCATACGCCTGCGGCGAACGCCTACACGGATACATACGTTTCGAGCGTCACCGGCCCCAACGAGGACGGCAGATTCACATTGCACTTGGGGACGCAGAGCGGAACGTTTACCGCCGGTCCTTATGCCGGGCTGAAATTCACGGTTTCCGGCCTCGAGCTCAAGGGTTGGATCGGCGCCAACAATTTCGGCGTCTACGGCAGCAGCGGGTCGCCGGTGGTGCAGGCTTTCATGATGTCGGACGGAACCAAATACCAGCGGATTTGCACGACGCTGAGCGTGTCAACCGCTCCGCGTCAGTGAGTTTGCCGGATTGCCGACGAGAAATCCCCATCAGGTCGTAGCAGATTGGATTCAGAAGCATGTCAATTGAGAATGACGCACCGGGACGCACACGCGGAGCGATCGCTGCTGATGGCGCTCGCCCAAGTGTCCTTTGTGAAACTTCGCGCACTTTGTGGTGAAGCGGAAGGGAACCACAAAGACCACCAAGCTTGCACAAAGGGCGCTAGCCGCTGTCGAAGTTCGCTCCTTGGTCGTTGCGCGAGAGTTTGCCTGGGCCCATCGACTTGATGTATCCAGACGAGGGGGTCCTTCGGGAGACGGCGGCCATGCCAGCAGCGCTCGAGCCGGTTGATCCGTCCGGCAATCCAGATCTCGGCGGCGTCTTCGCGCCGGTCGACAACGAGCTCGACGTCGCGGACCTGCCCGTCGTCGGAAAGATCCCTGAGGATCTGCGCGGCGCCTATCTGCGCAACGGGCCGAACGTCAAGTTCCCTCCGCTCGGCAGCTACACCTATCCGCTCGACGGCGACGGAATGATCCACGGCGTTTGGCTCGCCGACGGCCGGGCGCGCTACCGCAACCGCTATGTGCTGACCAAGGGGCTCGAAGCGGAGATGCGCGCCGGCCGCGCCCTGTGGGGCGGCCTAATGACTCCCGCCGTTCCGCCCGCCGAACTCGCCGGGCCGGACCAGGACCCCGAAGGCTTCAAGCTGCTGCCCCACATCAACATTGTCCGCCACGCCCACCGTTCCCTCGCGCTGGCAGAGGGACTGCTCCCTACGAAGTGAGCGGGGAGCTCCCCACGGTCGGCGTTACGATTTCGCCGGCGCCCTGCCGCTCGAGATGTGCGCGCATCCGAAAATCGACCCGGCGAGCGGGGAGATGATCCTCTTCCGCTATGGCCTCGAGGAGCCTTACCTCTATTGGGCTGCGGCCGGTCCGGACGGCCGGGTGACGCGCCCGCCCGAGGTGATCGCCGAGATCGACCGCGGCTATATGATCCACGACTTCCTCATCACCGAGGACTATCTTGTCCTCGTCATCAACCCGGCGGCCTTCGACCTCGCGCGCGCGGCCCGCGGCGCCAGCCCGCTCTCCTGGGAGCCCGATCGCGGCGTCCGCATCGCCGTCATTCCGCGCCGCGGCCAGGCCGGGAAGATCCGCTGGGTCACGGCCGACTTCTGATGCTGGCACTATGCCAACGCGTGGCAGGAGGGGGGCGAGATCGTCACCGTCTTCCCCTGGTGGAGCCATCTCGGTTTCGCGGCGCCCGGCGCGCCCCGGCCCAAGGGTCATGTCGCCCGCGCCCGCATCGATCGCGCGGCAGGCAGCCTTCGCCTCGAGACGCTCGACGAGCGGCCGACCGAGTTCCCGCGCATCGATGACCGCCGCCAGGGCCGGCAGACCCGCTACGCGATGGTCTCGCACCGAGTCTCGCCGACGCTCGGGAGCGGCGCCTTCGACGAGCTCCTCCGTTTCGACCTCGCGCGCGGGACGGCCGCATCGCATCGCTTCCCGGCCCAGGCGATCGGCGAGGCCGTCTTCGCGCCCAAGGCGGGACGAAGCGAGGAGGAGGCCGGCTATGTCCTCACCTTCGCCACCGACCTTGCGACAATGGAATTGAGCTTCGTCATCCTCGACGCGGAGGACTTCTCCGGCGAACCGGTCGCCCTCGTGAAGCTGCCGCGGCGCGTGCAAAGACGGCGACGATCTTTCCCGGCAACAGCGGTTCGGGATCGAGTCCCACAGCGAGCGGGCGCCCGCACGCGGCGTCGAACAGCGTGACGACCGGGCAGTGCGATCGACAGGCGCTCGACCTCGCCCATCCCGTCCCCTTCGCGATGCGCGGCGCGCAGCGCCTCGATGAGCGGCAGCGGCTCGAGGCCGCCGGCAAGGGCGTCCGCGTCGATCAGGCGCATGGCTAATCCTCATTTCTCCAAGAGCATGTCCCGATTGGCGAGAACCTCCCCTTCATTGCGATCAGCCGCCGGGACAAACCCTACCGGATTCATCGTGGCCGGCGAGTCTCCCCCTTTCCGCTGCTTGCTGGGAAGGGGGTGCGAAGCGTTCGATGGGGTGTGGGGAGTAGGACTGCGACAATTGAAACTGCGCGGGGACGTTCGGGCGATTAGACTTCGGCGGAAGCCGTGGGCCAGCTCATCGGGCGCTTCGCGCCACCGTGTGCTTCGCGGAGAAGGGGGAGACCGGACCGTTCGATCCATGCGCCGCATCATTTCCCCATCAATCGCCTGGAGCGAAAGATCGCGATTGATTTAATCGTTGCAGTCGATCAGAACGCCACTTATGAGAATTCTGCCGACCCTTCGACAGCTGAAATTTTTGGTCGCGCTCGCCGACCGCCGCCATTTCGGCCGGGCGGCCGAGGCTTGTCTGGTCAGCCAGTCCACGCTGAGCACGGCGATTCAGGAGCTCGAGAAGGGGCTCGGCGTCACGCTGTTCGAGCGAACCCGCCGGTCCGTCGCGCCGACCGCGATCGGTCTCGAAATCGCCGAGCGGGCTCGGACGATCCTGCACGACGCCGAGAGTTCGATTGACGTCGCGCTGGCGTCGCAGGACCCGCTGTCGGGGCCGCTGAGGCTCGGCGCCATTCCGACCGTCGGCCCCTTCCTCCTGCCGCGCGTCCTCAGCGTGCTGCGCCAGGCTGCGCCGCGGCTGAAGATCTACCTGCGCGAGGAACAGACGACGGCGCTCCTCGAGCGGCTCGAAGCGGGCCAGATCGACACGGCGATCCTCGCCCTCCCGGTCCCGCTCGCCAATGTCGAGAGCGAGGACCTCGCGCTCGACCGGTTCTTCGTCGTCTGCTCGCGCGCCCATCGCCTCGCCAAGCTGCCGGCGATCCATCCGCGCGACCTGGCGAGCGAGGACCTGCTGCTGCTCGAAGACGGCCATTGCCTCCGTGAGCATGCCCTCGCCGCCTGCGAGCTCGAGGGCGCAAGGCGCAACCTCGCCTTCCAGGGCACCAGTCTGCATACGCTGGTCATGATGGCGGCGAACGGCCTGGGCGTGACCCTCGTGCCGGAGATGGCGCTCGCCGCGGGAATTCTCGGCGGCCTCGATCTCGATGCGAGGCCCCTCGAAGGCGACAACCCCGCACGGCGCATTGCGCTCGTCTGGCGACGGGGCGCCGGACGCAAGGAGACCTATCGCCGGATGGCGGCCGTGCTCTGTCAGGCCCTGGGCCCGCGCGCTCGCATTGGCGTTGAGCACCGGTCCGACGGCATCGACACCTCCGCCGGCGTGATGTAAGTTCTCATTACATGAGCTGGAGCAAAGACGGCGAGGGCGATTCGCCGCGCGCCTATCATCACGGCAATTTGCGCGAGGCGCTGATCCGCGCAGCGCTGGAGCTGATTGCAAGAAAGGGGATCGCAGGGTTCACTTTGGCGGAGGCTGCGCGCTTTACCGGCGTCAGCCCGGCGGCCCCGTATCGGCATTTCCGCGACCGCGACGAGCTGATGGCGAGCGTGGCGCACCGCGGCTTCGAGCAGTTCGAAGCCGCGCTGGCGCGCGCCTGGGACGGCGGCCGCCCCGACGCATTCACGGCCTTGGACCGTCTCGGCAAGGCCTATCTCGAATTCGCCAACGCCCAACCGGCGTTCTACTCGGCGATGTTCGAAGCCGGCGTTCCAGTCGGCGCCGATCCCTCGCTGCGGGAGGCCAGCGAGCGGGCTTTCGCGGTGTTGCGCGGCGCAGCCGACGCGATCTGCGCCACGATGCCCGCGGCGGGCCGCCCGCCGGCCTTGATGGTCGCGCTCCACATCTGGGTCATGGCGCACGGCGTCGCATCCCTGTTTGGACGCGGCGATGGCGCCCATCGCGCGATGCCCATGTCGCCGGCGGAACTCCTTGAAGCAGACATGCTGGTCTATTTGCGCGGGCTCGGGGCGAATGCGGCTCCGCCGTGAGGGCTCGGTCATCCTGCGCCGATTGGGCGGAGAGCCCGGAGGCCGACGCGCCGCGCTCTGCGCCACAGCTGGGATCGAGAGCCGGGGAAACAGGCTTGACAAGCGCCGCCAATCGAAGTAAATGTTCATTACATTCACGCGGTGAGGACTCGCCATGCCTCTCATTCTGGCCCTCTTGGGGTTCCTGTGGTGGTGGCCGCTCGGACTTCTGATTCTCGCATTCCTGATCGCGCGCGGACGGTTCGGCTGTTGGCGCCACGCAATCTACGCAGGAGATGGACCAATGCTCGACTGGGAACACGGCAGGGACCGCTGGGAGCGTAAAATGGCGCGCATGCAGGAAAAAATGGAAATGATGCGCTCCAGAATGGACCGGGTCAGGAGCCGCCGCGACTGGTTCGGCCCTTCGTCGAGCGGCAATCGCGCCTTCGATGAATACCGCTCGGAGACGCTGAAGCGCCTCGAAGAGGAGCAGCGCGAGTTCAAGGACTTCCTCGCGCGGCTGCGCTTCGCCAAAGACCGCGCCGAATTCGATCAGTTCATGGCCGAGCGGCGCCAGCGGCCCTCAGGGCCGGATTCGCAAGGCGAGACGCCGCCGGCTGCAAGCCCGTCCTCGACCGATTAGTGCAATCGAATGGCTTCTCGCTGAACGGAGTGGATAAGTCAGGAATCTCGAAGGATAACGCGACCGAGATCGCGCGTCTTCCTTCCCCAGCTCTGGCTGGGGAAGGAATAAACGCGCGAGACCTTGCCCAGGCTCGGCGGATCGCTTCGCCTTCGCTCCGCGCGTCGTGTCTCACGTATGGGTGATCACCGTCGTCGTCGTCCCCGAGGCGATGTTGAAATCGCCCTGCGTGAAGCTGCCGACGAAGTCGAAGGTGTGCTTGGCCGCGCCGCTCGCCAGCGTCAGCTCGCCCACTCCGGAAACCTCGGAGAAGCTGGACAAGGTCCAGTCGCCGAGAAGGTCGATCGTGTCGCCGGCCGCGAAGTTCGAGATCTCGCCCCAGAAGCCTTTGGGATCGGAGAGATCGAGCGTGCCGCCGTTGAAGACGATATCCTGCGAGCCGACCGTCGTGCTGGTCGCCACCGTCGAGTTGAGCTCCAGGACCGATGAAGCGCCCGAGATCGTGTCGGTTCCCGGCGCCGCGACCGTGCCGCCGGTCACCGCCCCCTCGAAGTCGAGCGTGCCGGACGAGACATAAACGCCTCCGTTGACCGCGGCGCCGCCGGTGTTGACCCCGTTGTTCGTCACCTTCGGCGTGATCACGCTCACACCGGTTCCGCCGGTCTTTTCGAGGAGGCCGGAATTGGTGATCGACGATGAAGTCGAGGTCCCGCGCCCGATCCCGCTGTCGTCGAGGATGTTCCAGGTTCCTGTCGACGCGATCGTGAGCTTGGCGACGTCCCCTGCCGCGTCGCCGAGGATCGCTGAGCCGCCGCTCTCGGAGAGCGACCCGGCGTCGCTGAACGTCGTCGTGCCGCCGATAGTCAGGCCCGAGAGCGTGGTCTTCCCCTTGGCGGTGAGCGTCTTCGAGCCGCTCGTCGTCGCCCCCGCGAACGAATCGGTTCCGGTCAGCGTCAGGCCGCCGCCCGACAGGTCCAGTGTCGTTCCCGCTCCGGCGCTGAACGTCCCCGCATAGGTCAGGTTCTCCCCGAGCGTGACGGCGGTCCCGCTGCCCGAGACCGTCCAGTTCGCGACCGAAAGCGCGGCGCCGGCGCCGATCGTTGTCGGGCCGCCCGCGAGAGCCAGCGTTCCCGCGCTGCTCACCTTGCCGGCAAAAGTGGTTGTTCCGGAGAGAGTCAAGGTATCGCCGCTCGAGATGCTGAGCGTCGATCCGGCGCCTTGGGTGAAGCCGCCGGAATAGGAAAGGTTCTCCGCGATCGTCAACGAGGTTTTCGAACCTGTCTCTGACAGGTTGGCGACGCTCGCGCTCGCCCCGCTATTGACCGTGGCGCTCCCCCCGGCGAGCGCCAGCGATCCTGCGCCGCCGACGCTGCCGCTCAAATTCGTCGTTCCGGAGAGCGTCAAGGTGTCGCCGCTCGAGATGCTGAGCGTCGATCCGGCGCCTTGGGTGAAGGCGCCGGAATAGGAAAAGTTCTCCGCGATCGTCAGCGACGTTCCCGACCCTGTCTCCGACAGATCGGCGACGATCGCGCTGGCTCCGCTGCTGATCGTCGCCTTTCCCCCGGCGATCGCCAGCGTTCCCGCGCCGCCGACGGCGCCGCTCAAGCTCGTCGTTCCGAGCAGCGTCAGCGCGTCGGCGCTCGCGATGGTGAGCGTCGATCCCGCGCCTTGGGTGAAGGCGCCGGAATAGGAAAGGTTCTCCGCGATCGACAGCGAGGTTGCCGAACCTGTCTCCGACAGGTTGGCGACGCTCGCGCTCGCCCCGCTATTGATTGTTGCGTTCCCCCCGGCGATCGCCAGCGTTCCCGGGCCGCTCACCGTGCCCGCAAGACTGGTCGTTCCGTTCAGCGTCAGCGCGCGCCCGCTTGTGATGCTGAGCGTCGATCCCGCGCCCTGGGTGAAGGCGCCGGAATAGGAAAGGTTCCCCGCGATCGTCAGCGAGGTTCCCGAACCGGTCTCCGACAGGTTCGCAACGTTCGGGCTCGCCCCGCTGTTGATCGTCGCGCTCCCCCCGGCGATCGCCAGCGTTCCCCCGCCGCCGACGGCGCCGCTCAAGCTCGTCGTTCCGAGGAGCGTCAGCGCGTCGGCGCTCGCGATGGTGAGCGTCGATCCCGCGCTTTGGGTGAAGGCGCCGGAATAGGAAAGGTTCTCCGCGATCGACAGCGAGGTTGCCGAACCCGTCTCCGACAGCTTGGTGACGCTCGCGCTCGCCCCGCTGCTGATCGTTGCGCTCCCCCCGGCGATCGCCAGCGTTCCCGCGCCGCTCACCGTGCCGGCAAGACTGGTCGTTCCGTTCAGCGTCAGCACGTGGCCGCTTGCGATGCTGAGCGTCGATCCCGTCCCTTCCGTGAAGGCGCCGGAATAGGAAAGGTTCCCCGCGATCGTCAGCGAGGTTCCCGACCCGGTCTCCGACAGGTTCACCACGCTCGCGCTCGCCCCGCTCTTGATCGTCGCGCTCCCCCCGGCGATCGCCAGCGCTCCCCCGCTGACGGCGCCGCTCAAGCTCGTCGTTCCGGAGAGGGTCAAGGCGTCGCCGCTCGAGATGCTGAGCATCGATCCCGCGCCCTGGGTAAAAGCGCCGGAATAGGAAAGGTTCTCCGCGATCGCCAGCGAGGTTCCCGAACCCGTCTCCGACAAATTCGCCACGTTCGCGCTCGCGCCGCTGCCGATCGTCGCGCTCCCCCCGGCGATCGCCAGCGTTCCTGCGCCGCTCACCGTGCCGGCAAGACTGGCCGTTCCGTTCAGCGTGAGCACGTGGCCGCTTGCGATGCTGAGCGTCGATCCCGCGCCCTGGGTGAAGGCGCCGGAATAGGAAAGGTTCTCCGCGATCGCCAGCGAGGTTCCCGAACCTGTCTCGGACAAATTGGCGACGCTCGCGCTCGCCCCGCTGTTGAACGTCGTGGTTCCGCCGGCAAGCGCCAACGTTCCCGCGCCGCTCACCTTGCCCGCAAAACTCGTCGTTCCGGAGAGGGTCAAGGTATCGCCGCTCGAAATGCTGAGCGTCGATCCCGCGGCTTGGCTGAAGGCGCCGGAATAGGAAAAGTTCTCCGCGATCGTCAGCGACGTTCCCGAACCCGTCTCCGACAGGTTCGCCACGTTCGCGCTCGCCCCGCTGTTGATCGTCGTGGCTCCGCCGGCAAGCGCCAGCGTTCCGGCGCCGCTCACCGTGCCGGCAAGATTCGTCGTTCCGGAGAGGGTCAAGGCGTCGCCGCTCGAGATGCTGAGCGTCGATCCCGCGCCTTGGGTGAAAGCGCCGGAATAGGAAAGGTTTTCCGCGATCCCCAACGAGGTTGCCGAGCCCGTCTCCGACAGGGTGGCGACGCTCGCGCTCGCCCCGCTGTTGATCGTCGCGCTCCCCCCGGCGAGCGCCAGCGTTCCCGCACCGCTCACCGTGCCGGCAAGATTCGTCGTTCCGGAGAGGGTCAAGGCGTCGCCGCTCGAGATGCTAAGCGTCGATCCCGCGCCCTCGGTGAAAGTTCCGGCGTATGCGAGATTCTCGCCGATCGTCGCCGTAGAGCCAGCTGTTGACGAGCGACAGGCTCCTGATGGACAGGGACGCGCCCTTGCCGAACATCGTCGCCCCGCCGGCGAGCGAAAGGGTACCCCCGGCGCCGGTCGTCGCCCCGCTGAGCGTTGTTGTTCCCTTCAGCGTGAGCGTATCTCCGGCGTCAATGACAATGGTCGTCCCGGCCCCTTGGCTGAGCTGGCCGTTGTAATTCAGGCTCTCGGCGAAGGTCGCCTGCGTCTGGCTGCCCGTGAGCGAAAGGCTGGCGACCGTGATCGTTGCGCCGCCGGCGAACGTCGTCGACCCGCCGCCGCCGAGCACGACCGCGCCTGCGCCGGAAACCGCGCCGGAGAAGCTGTTGCCTGCGCCGTCGAACTCCATCGTTCCTGAGGCCACCGCGACCGTTCCGGTGCTCTGGAAAGCGACGGCGATCGTCGTCGTATCTTGCGTCCCCGTCTGTTCCACCAGCCCCGCGTTGACGAACGTGTTGGTTCCGGAGTCATTGTAGATTGTCGTGGCCGACTTGAAATGGAACGTGGCGCCGAAATCATTCTTGATCGTCCCGCCGCCGACGCTATTGCCGGAGGTTATATCCGAGAAGGAAAGCGCCGCCGCCGGCCGCGTTGAAAGTGCCGGCATTTTCCAGCGCGCGCCCGCCGTCGAGGGCGATATAAGCGCCGCTGTCCAATGTCGCTGCCTTTAAGGAGCGTTGTGCCCGAGCCGGTTTGCACGTCGTAATTGCTGAGCGCAAACGTCGCCGCGCCATTAACCCTCAACGTCCCTGTCCCGGCGATCGTCCCGCCGTTCTGCTCGAATGAAGCCGCGGTCGCCGCGACTGCGCCGAGTTTGAGGTTGCCCCCCGCGACCACAAGCCCAGAGCCGAAATTGGCGCTCGTCGCGCCGGAAAGGTCGAGCGTCGCGCCAGCCGGAAACTGGGGAGTGGTCGAAACTTCGGTCACGCCTGTCGCGTTGTAAGCGCCTCCGTTCAACGTGAACGTCCCCGCGGCGAAATCGAGCGTCGCGGCTTTCGCTACCGTGATCGCGCTCGCCGCCGACGACCCCCCGCCGCTGAACTCCAGCGTTCCGCTCTTCACCGACACCGTCCCGGTGTTGGTGAACGCAACGCCGATGTTGGTCGTCCCGGTAGTGACCGTCTGCTCGAGCAGGCCGGCGTTGACGAAGGCAGTCCACGCCGGTTCCGGCCGCGATCGAAGCCCCGGTCTGAAAATCGAACGTGGCGCCGGAATCGTTCTGGATCGTCCCGCCGCCGGCCGGCTTACCCGAAGGAAGGCCGACCGACGACGAAGCCCGCCGTCCCCGTCACGGTGAACGTGCCGGCGTTCTCCAGCGTCCGCCCACCGTCGAGATAAATCGTCCCGGAATCGCTCGTCGCCTTTTGCAGGACCGTCTTCCCTGAGCCGGTCTCGACGTCCGTCCCCGTGAACGTCGCCGCCCCCGAAACCGTCAGCCCCGCCGTTCCGTCGACCGTGCCGCCGGCCTGTTCGAACGACGCCACCGTCACGGCGTTCGATCCCAGCTCCAGCGTTCCGCCCGACACCTCCGTCAGGCCGGAGCCGCCGATCGACCCGCCGCTCAAGGTGTAGGTCCCGCCGGCGAAGTCGAGCGTCGCGCCGCTCGCCACCGTCATCGCGTTCGCCGTCACCGACCCCCCGCCGGTGAGCTCCAGCGTTCCGCCCGGACACTTCCGTCAGGCCCGACCCGCCGATCGACCCGCCGGTCAAGGTGAACGTCCCGCCGCCGAAATCGAGCGTCGCCCCGCTCGCCACCGTGATCGCGCTTGCCGTCGACGATCCCCCGCCGCTGAACTCCAGCGTTCCGCTCTGCACCGACACCGTCCCGGTGTTGGTGAACGCCACGCCGATGTTGGTCGTCCCGGTGGCGACCGTCTGCTCCAGCGTGCCGGCGTTGACGAAAGAATCCGCGCCGCTTCCGGCCGCGATCGTAGCCCCGGTCTGAAAATCGAACGTGGCGCTGGAATCGTTCTTGATCGTCCCGCCGCCGGCGGGCGTGCCCGAAGGAAGGCCGCCGACGACGAAGCTCGCCGTTCCCGTCACATTGAATGTGCCGGCATTCTCAAGCGTCCGTCCGCCGTCCAGATAGATCGTCCCGGAATCGCTCGTCGCTCCTTCAGGAGCGTCGTCCCCGAGCCGGTTTCGACGTCGCCGCCCGTGAATGTCGCCGCTCCCGAAACCGTCAGCTTCGCCGTTCCGTCGACCGTCCCGCCCGCCTGTTCGAACGACGCCAGCCGTCACGGCGTTCGATCCCAGCTCCAGCGTCCCGCCCGACACCTCCGTCAGGCCCGAGCCGCCGATCGAACCGCCGGTCAAGTCGAACGTCCCGCCGCCGAAGTCGAGCGTCGCGCGCTCGCCACCGTGATCGCGCTCGCCGCCGACGATCCCCCGCCGCTGAACTCCAGCGTTCCGCTCTGCACCGACACCGTCCCGGTGTTGGCGAACGCCACGCCGATGTCGGTCGTCCCGGTGGGGGCCGTCTGCTCCAGCGGCCGGCGTTGACGAAAAATCCGCGCCGCTTCCCGCCGCGATCGAAGCCCCGGTCTGAAAATCGAATGTCCCGTCGGAATTGTTCTGGATCGTCCCGCCGCCGGCGGGCGTCCCCGAGGGAAGGCCGCCGACGACGAAGCCCGCCGTTCCCGTCACGTTAAACGTGCCGGCGTTCTCCAGCGTCCGCCCGCCGTCGAGATAGATCGTCCCGGAATCGCTCGTCGCTCCTTGCAGGAGCGTCGTCCCCGAGCCGGTCTCGACGTCGCTGCCCGTGAACGTCGCCGCCCCCAAAACCGTCAGCGTCGCCGTTCCGTCGACCGTCCCGCCGGCCTGCTCGAACGACGACGCCGTCGTGGCGTTCGACCCCAGCTCCAGCGTCCCGCCCGACACCTCCGTCAGGCCGGAGCCGCCGATCGAGCCGCCGGTCAAGTCGAACGTGCCGCCGCCGAAATCGAGCGTCGCGCCGCTCGACACCGTGAACGCGCTCGCCGTCGACGATCCCCCGCTGCTGAACTCCAGCGTTCCGCTCTGCACCGACACCGTGCCGGTGTTGGTGAACGCCACGCCGATGTTGGTCGTCCCGGCGGCCATCTGCTCCACCAGGCCGGCGTTGACGAAGGCGTCCGCGCCGCGTTCCCGCCGCGATCGAAGCCCCGGTCTGAAAATCGAACGTCCCGCCGGAATTGTTCTGGATCGTCCCGCCGCCGGCGGGCGTCCCCGAGGGCAGCCCGCCGACGACGAAAGCCCGCCGTCCCCGTCACGGTGAACGTGCCGGCGTTCTCCAGCGTCCGCCCGCCGTCGAGATAGATCGTCCCGGAATCGCTCGTCGCCCCTTGCAGAACTGTCGTCCCCGAGCCGGTCTCGACGTCAGCCGTCCCGTGAACGTCGCCGCCCCCGAAACCGTCAGCGCCGCCGTTCCGTCGACCGTCCCGCCGTCCTGCTCGAACGACGCCGCCGTCGCGGCGACGGTGCCGAGCTCGAGCGTCCCGCCGGTAACTTGCAAGAGATTGGCGAAGCTTGCCGCGGAAGCAATGGTTAGGGCGCCGCCGTTCAGCTGGAAAACGTCATTGCCGACAGTGAGGCTGTTCACCGACGACGAGCCGTCCCCGCTGCCGTAAGTGATCGTGTGCAGATCGGCGGTGTCGATTGTGACGTCCGCGCCGCTCGTCGGCGGCCCCGGAGGGCGACCAGTCGGCTGCGGTCCCCCAATCGCCGTCCGCATCCACATTCCACGTATATGTTGTCATGGCCGTTTCCCCAATATTCGCCGAAGCGACGATAGCAGCTTGACCCCGCGCGGCGCCCTCCGCCGCACGCCCCGTCGCACCCACAACCAGAGCCCGTGCGCTGATCCTAGCCCGCAGGCGGCGGCGTCGTCTACTGCCGGGGTCGTCTCGGATCCAGCGCGCTCCAACCGCGTCCGAGCCTCAGGACATGCCGCCGCACACAACCAAACAGCGTGCAACCACACAATACAGGACCGAGTACACAACCAGAGTGCACAACCGAATGTATGATTAGCTTTGCCATCCCCATGGCACACAGGTGTTCGCGAGCGGCTTGAAAACCTTATGTTGCTGGCGGTACACTGCCGTATACGTAATCTGGGCGCATTTTCGCCGAACAAAACGCACAGAGGAGCATTTTGTCTTAATATCGTCGCAATCGGGTGGTTGCATAACGCTTGACCTTGGGGAAGCGGTTACGGGGTTGAGGGTCAGCCCAAGCAAGTTCTGAGTGCTTGTCACGTTGGAATACTAATTCAGGCGTGGCCTTGACCGCATGCTGGTCTGTCCTGTGAGTTCGCGCTGATTGGTTGTAGTCGAGGTCGGGGAAACCTCATCAATAGGTTACGTTGTTCCCTCATGCGCAGCGAATGGGGCGGGGCGTTACAAACGAACGAGGAGAGGAACATGAAAAAGACTTCAGTCATCCCGCTCGCAACGGCTAGTCACATTGCGGCGCTTCTCGCCGCAAGTTCGGCGTTCGCCGCCCAAAACGTGGCCAACACCAGCCAGAAGGGCAGCCTGCTGATTTGGCCGTTGATCACCGTGGATCATTCGGACCCGAACGATCCGCAGGACACGATAGTGGAAATATCGAATGACGCCAATGCGAGCATTCACGTCGAATGCGAGTATGTGAATGAGGAAAAAGGCCGGGTGAACTTCGACTTCGAGTTGACGGCGAAGCAGACGGTGTCCTTGGGACGTTTACACCCAGGTCGGGGATCACGTGAGTCCTCCGCCGTTCCCGACCAACTCTGGCAATCCCTCGTTCCCCGGAAACCCCTACCGCGGCGAGCTGGTTTGCTTCGCGACCAATGACGGCAGAAAGTTCCAGGTCGCGTGGAACGAATTGACCGGGACGGGACGGTGCTGCATTTGTCCGACCCAGTGGACGACAGCGGACAGCCGAGGCACGCGTTCAAATACAACGCCTGGTCCTTCACCGCGAGATGCTCTCCCTCAGTGGCGTTGCCCGGCGACAGGCCTCGCGCCCGACAACAACACGGTCGCGCAAGGTAAGGCGGGGACATTGTCGCTGACCGGCGCCAACGCAACTGGCGTCTACGACGCCTGCCCGGTGTATAACATCGCAAACTTCATGCCGAACGGGTCCACGCTGAGCAACATCGACACGTCGAAGACAACTGACTGAGCGTCGTCGAGCTGCGATCAGGACCTGCGGGAATCATACATGTTATCCATACGACCAAGCTGGATTTCACGGTGTGGAACTCCAACGAGGCGTCGTTCACCGGCGCTTATGCGTGCGTGGACAGCGTCGAGACCGTGCCGCTCAGCAACGCGCACCAGCCTTTACTCGCCGCCCGTCGTGCAAGCGTCGAACTTCGACTATTCGACGCTCCAGACGCCGAACGCGAGGTTCCAGGTGCAGGGCATTAGCGCCTCGCCCCCGTGCCCGTTCACGACGACAGCGGCCGGTCTGCTTGGCGTCGTCTCCTCGTCGGTGAGCATCGGCGGCGACACGGGCGTAGATCAGGAGATCGGCAACACCACCCAGGGCGCCGGCGCCTCCGTTACAGCCCCCCAGCGGGCTTCGTCTTGTGGGATCCCGCGGGCGGCACGCCTCCGTCGCCGTCGAAGTGATCTGACGCCGGTGGGACAATGAGAGGCGGGCTCGTATAAATCCCGCCTCGCCGATCCGGCGCCGAGAGCCTCTCGGCGCCGGATTTTTGTTTGAAGCGGTTGCCCTCGGTTGAGCCTTGCGCTGGTCGATCAGCGATCCAGGGAAAGCGACCGAGGAGTCTCGAGGCGCGCAGCGAACCGCCGGGCGCAATCGCGCTTCGTCTCGACGCGATCGATGTTTCCTTGCCTTCGTTTCGAAAGGGTTGTCTGGGCGCCGCAACGGGTTCAGTTTGGCCTTGGACTTCTTGTCGACTTTGGGCGCCTGGTTGACGAACAAAGCGCCGAGCTCTCATTGGCGCTCGAGCGGCCGGCCGTCGCCCGGAAAACGTCTTGTCAGCCGTTGAGGCCGACAAGAACCGGGAGTTCAGGAAAGCTCCACGGCGCCGCCCCGTCGATCCCTGCGGCGGCCCAGCCCGAGCGCATTTCAAAACATCGCAGGAGGGCAATATTGCGGCGGGAGCGGCTTCATTGGCTGCGGAAAATAATACTATTTAAGATTGTTTATTATTCGGTTGCGGCAACTTGCCAGAGCGCGCCGCATCGACGGGGCCAGAGACCGGATTTCGCGGCGACGCTAAACCGGGTCGCAAGTCTTTGAAAATGCAGGGGCGCGACGCTAAAATGGCGCTAAACGGCGGTAAAGCTCCAAACCTCAGTCCTCGCCGAGGTCCTCGAAGGCGCCGCGGTCGACGCCGTTGCCGATCAAAATCTCGCGCTTGCCGGCGTGGTTCGGCGGGCTCGACCACGCCCTCCTTCTCCATCCGCTCGACCAGCGAGGCCGCCTTGTTGTAGCCGACCGAGAGGCGCCGCTGGATGTAGCTCGTCGAGACTTTCCGGTCGCGCAGCACGATGTTGACGGCGCGGTCGTAATAGTCGGACAATTCCTCGGCGTCCATCGAGCCCGGCTGGGGCGCGGCGCCGTCGCCGCCTTCGCCTGCCTCGTCCTCCTCGAGGATGGCGTGCAGATATTCGGGCTGGCCCTGCTTCTTGAGGTGAGCCACGACCTTCTCGACCTCGCCGTCGGAGACGAAGGGGCCGTGCACGCGCGAGATGCGACCGCCGCCCGCCATGTAGAGCATGTCGCCCTGGCCGAGCAGCTGCTCGGCCCCCTGCTCGCCGAGGATGGTGCGGCTGTCGATCTTGCTGGTCACCTGGAAGGAGACGCGGGTCGGGAAGTTCGCCTTGATCGTGCCGGTGATCACGTCGACCGAGGGGCGCTGGGTCGCCATGATGAGATGGATGCCGGCGGCGCGCGCCATCTGCGCCAGGCGCTGGATCGCGCCCTCGATGTCCTTGCCGGCGACCATCATGAGATCGGCCATCTCGTCGACCACCACGACGATGTAGGGCAGCTCCTCGAGCGGGAGCTCCTCGTGCTCGTAGATCGCCTCGCCCGTCTCGCGGTCGAAGCCGGTCTGGACGGTGCGGGTCAAGGACTCGCCCTTGGCGCGCGCCTCGGCCACGCGGGCGTTGAAGCCGTCGATGTTGCGCACGCCGACCTTCGACAGCTTGCGGTAGCGGTCCTCCATCTCGCGCACCGCCCATTTGAGGGCGACGACCGCCTTCTTCGGGTCGGTGACGACCGGGGTCAGGAGATGCGGGATCCCGTCATAGGCGGAAAGCTCGAGCATCTTCGGATCGACCATGATGAGCCGGCACTGCTCCGGCTTCAGGCGGTAGACGAGCGAGAGGATCATGGTGTTGATCGCGACCGACTTGCCCGAGCCGGTGGTGCCGGCGACGAGGAGATGCGGCATGCGGGCGAGGTCGACGATGACCGGCTCGCCGCCGATCGTCTTGCCGAGCGCGATGGCGAGGCGATGCTTCGACTTCTCGAAGTCCTCGCTGGCCAGGAGTTCGCGCAGGTAGACGAGCTCGCGGCGCTGGTTCGGCAGCTCGATGCCGATGGCGTTGCGGCCCTGCACCACGGCGACGCGGGCGGAGACCGCCGACATCGAGCGGGCGATGTCGTCGGCGAGGCCGATCACCCGCGAAGACTTGATGCCCGGGGCGGGCTCGAGCTCGTAGAGGGTGACGACCGGGCCGGGCCGGACGTTCATGATCTCGCCCTTGACGCCGAAATCGTCGAGCACGCCTTCGAGCAGGCGGGCGTTCTGCTCGAGCGCGTCGGTCGAGATCTTGCTCGACGCCTTCTTCGGCTCGGCGAGCATGGCGAGCGGCGGCATCGCCCATTCGCCGCGCGGCGAGAGGGCGAACTTCCCTTGCGCATCGGCCGCGGCGCGGGCGCCGGCTTTGAGCGGGGCGGCCGCCGCGGCGACGCGGGGCGCGGCTTGCGCGGCCGACGGGCGGGTCGGCTCTTGCGCGCGGAGCGTAGGCGCCGGGCTCGGTCAGCCCGTCGTCTTCGGCCGCAAGCCCGAGCCAGGGGGCGCGCGTCCCGGCCGGCGCCGCCTTGGCGGCGGCATTTCGGGCGGCGGCGCAACACGCGCCGCAGCATCGCCTTCACCGTCAGCGCCGCATGAATGACGGCGCCGATCGACACCATGGCGAAGCCGGGCGCATCCTCGCCCTCCGCATCGTCGAAGCGGGCCTCGCGCGGTCTTGCCGGTCTTCCCGCCCTTCTGCGGGGCGCGCCGGCGGGCGAAGCCGACGCCGGAGGCGGCGGTCAGAGCCAGGACTGCGACGATCGCGCAGGCCGCGCCGGTCGCGGCCATTCCCCAGCTCGAGCCCGAGAGCAGCCGGCGGGGCAGGGCGAGCAGGGCGTCGCCGATCACTCCGCCAAGGCCGCTCGGCAGCGGCCAGCTTCCCGGCGCGGGAAGAAGCGAGGCGAGCGCCGCAGCCGCCGCGACGCCCGGCGAGATAGAGGCCCGCCTTCAGGCGCAGACCCTCGAGCCGTCGTTCGGTCAGGAGCGTCCAGCCCCAGAAAGCGGGGGGCGCGAGCGCCGCGATGCAGGCCAGGCCGAGCAATTGCATGGCGACGTCGGCGACGATCGCGCCCGGCGCGCCGAGCAGGTTGCGGACCGGCGCGTTGGTCGCGTGGTTCAGACTGGGGTCGGCGACCGACCACGTGAGCAGCGCAAGCCCGGCTCCGAGCACGGCGGCGAGCGCGGCAAGTCCGGCGAGCTCGGCCGCGCGGCGCTTCGGGAACTCGCGCACCGCCGCCGGCAGATAGTCGAAGATCGAGAATGTCGTCGTACGCATGACAGAGCCGCCGCTCGCGCGGGCGCATGTTCGGCGCGCCTGCGTCGTCTCTCGACCCTATGCAGACCGAGTTAATGCGCGCCTAACCTTAACGCGCCGTAGCGGCGCCATGAGCGAGCAAAAAAATGGACGCCCCGAGGGGCGTCCAAGTTGCGGGAGGAACCGAACGCCCGGCGGCCTGCGCCGCCCGGCGCGACTTTGACCCTATTGAACGATCTCGCCGTGCAGGGCGTAGTCGAGACCGTCCCGCTCGACGTCGTCGGAGACGCGCAGGCCGATGACCGCCTTGATGATGGAGAGGATGATGAAGGTGACGATCGCGTCGTAGACCACGACCGTGATGATGCCGATGCACTGGTTGACCACCTGGCCGGGATTGCCTTCGATCAGGCCGGCGGTGCCGCCATACTCCTGGATCGCGAACACGCCGGTCAGGAGCGCGCCGATCGCCCCGCCGACGCCGTGGACGCCGAAGCAGTCGAGCGCGTCGTCATAGCCGAACATGTGCTTGAGGCCGGTCGCGCCCCAGTAGCAGCCGACGCCGCAGGCGACGCCGATCGCCATCGCGCCGATCGGACCGACGAAGCCGGACGCAGGCGTAATGGCGACGAGGCCGGCGACGGCGCCCGAGGCGATGCCGATGACGGTCGGCTTGCTGCGGTGGATCCACTCGACGAACATCCAGGTGAGGGCCGCGACGGCGGTCGCGATCTGGGTGACGGTCATCGCCATGCCGGCCTGCACGCCCGCGCTCACCGCGGAGCCCGCGTTGAAGCCGAACCAGCCGACCCACAGCAGGGCGGCGCCGATGAAGGTCAGCACCATGTTGTGGCCCGGGCCCGTGTCGCGACGCTTGCCGACCATGATCGCGGCGACGAGACCGGCGACGCCCGCGTCGATATGCACGACCGTGCCGCCGGCGAAGTCGAGAACCTTGACCCACGCGTGGTCGTTGCTCGAGTTGAAGATGCCGTCGGGCCCCCACAGCCAGTGCGCGACCGGCGCGTAGACGAAGATCGCCCACAGGCCCATGAACCACAGCATGGCCGAGAACTTCATGCGCTCCGCGAAGGCGCCGGCGATGAGCGCTGGCGTGATGATCGCAAACGTCATCTGGAAGCACATGTAGACGGTCTCGGGGATCGTCGGCGCGAGCGAATTCGGATTGCCGATGCCGCCGTTGTTGATGTCGCTGAGGATGCCCTGCAGGAATGCGCGGCTCAGCCCGCCGATGAACGGCGTGCCGCCGGTGAAGGCCAACGAATAGGTGACGATGGCGTAGACCACCGTCACCAGGCAGGTGATGGCGAAGCTGGTCATCACCGTGTCGCCGACGTTCTTCTTGCGGACCATGCCGCCGTAGAACAGCCCGAGACCCGGGATCGTCATCATCAGCACGAGCGCGACCGAGGTCAGCATCCAGGCCGTGTCGCCGCCGCTCGGCGTGCAGTTCGTCAGCACGGCGGGAACGGCGGGAACGGCGGCGTACTTGTCCGTCTCCGGAACGGCGGGGACGGCGGCCGCGCAGGCGGGCGTGGGCGGCGGCGCGGGCTTCGCCGCCTTGGCCGGCGCGGGAGCCGCAGGCGCGGCTGGCGCCGCCGCGGCGGGAGCCCCCGTCGCGGGCGCGGCGGTCTGGGCGTAAGTCGCGACCGGCGCGGCGAAGCCGACGAAGGCGGCCACCGCCAACGCCGGAACGAGGCCGGAAATCAGTCTGGTCAATTTCATTTGAGAGGAACTCCGATCTGGAATGGGAAGGCCGCGTTTCAGAGCGCGTCTTTGTCCCTCTCGCCGGTGCGGATCCGCACCGCCGAGTTGAGGTCGTAGACGAAGATTTTGCCGTCGCCGATCTGGCCCGTGCGGGCCGCCGCCATGATCGCCTCGACCACCTTGTCGGCGACGTCGGCGTTGACGGCGACCTCGATCTTGAGCTTGGGCAGGAAGCTTACGGCGTACTCGGCGCCGCGATAGATTTCGGTATGCCCCTTCTGCCGGCCATATCCTTTGACTTCTGTTACCGTAAGGCCGTGCACGCCGAGGGCGGTCAGCGCGTCGCGCACCTCCTCCAGCTTGAACGGCTTTATGATCGCCATGACAATTTTCATTGGCCTCGCCCCAGATTGACGCGGCGCGGCCTTTCGAGGCCCCGCTGCTGTCTGCGTTGAAGTCGGAACGCGGAGACGCTCCGCCGTCCGCCGCCTTACAAAGGCCGTGCCATGCCGAACGGCGCCGTTGGCGGGCCTGATAATCGGCGGTTTTCCGCTTGCGCCGGACTGCACTTGCTCCTCGACGCGTTAACCTCCGCGCAGCACTGACTAAGAAATAGGCGCCTAAGAAAAAGGCTGCGCTAATCGACGTTACGGCGTCGGCGCATCAGGCCTTCTTGAGCGACGCTGGCGACCAGCATGCCGTCGCGGGTGTAAATGAGCCCGCGGACAAGCCCGGTCGCGCCCACGGCGTTGGGACTGTCTTGAACGTAGAGGAGCCACTCATCTGCACGGGCGGGTCGGTGGAACCACAGCGCATGATCGAGGCTCGCGATCTGGATGCGGTGGTCGTGGATCGTCAGGCCATGCGCGCCGAGCGCCGTCTCCAGGAGCGACATGTCCGACAGGTAAAGCAGTGCGGCGCGATGCACGGCCGGGTCGGGCGGCAAAGTTTCGCCGATCCGCGTCCACAGCATGTTGCGGGGCTCGCGCGCGGCTCCGGGCATGTAGCGAGACAAGTCGGTCGGTCGAAAGTCGATCGGCCAAATCGTGTCCAGCAAACCCTTCATGTGATAGCGTGCGGGACCTTCGAGAAGTTCGACCGCCTGGCGCGGGCTCGGACAAACTTCCGGCGCCGGCGCCTCGGGCGGCGGCAGCGGCATGGTCGAAGCCGGGCTCCTGCTCGTGGAACGAGGCCACCATGACGAAGATCGTCTCGCCCTTCTGACGGGCGACGACCCTGCGGGTCGTGAAGCTGCGCCCGTCTCGCAGCCGCTCGACCTCGAACAGGATCGGCTCGTGGGGATCGCCGCCGAGCAGGAAATAGGCGTGCAGCGAGTGAGGGTCGCGCCCAGTGACGGTGCGCTGCGCCGCGACCAGCGCCTGAGCCAGCACCTGCCCGCCGTAGACGCGCCTCCAGCCATTGCGCGGCGAATGCCCGATAAACCGATCATCGCCTTTCGGCGCGAGATCGAACAGGGCGACGAGCTCGTCAGCGGTCATGGGCTCAACATCCGATTGCGGGAGCGATCCGGTCCATCAATTCCATGAAGCCAATGATATGCATAGGATTCGTTTTTGTGACCGCGGCGGCCGCCAGCGCCCTCGCCGTTCCTCGCAAAGGTCCGCCTCCATGAGAGAGAGAGAGCAGGTCCCGATCAGTTGGAACCGCACAAGCCAGTGCGAGCGACCTGAAACACTCCCGAATCAAATCCGGGACCCGGGCGCCGTGCGGTCCCGTCCGCGATCTCGGCGTTTCAACGCATTGGGCGCCAAAACCTGTTCCTTTTCGCTTCGATCCGGTAGTCCTTTTATTCGACGTCCGCCGACTACGATCGCGCCATTTCCATCGCCGAGTCGCGGTAGGGACGCGCATTACTGCGCGCCCCCCGCACAGATCCGTACGAGCGGCTTTCCCGCATACGGCTCCTGCCTCGGGTGTTTGACGGCAAACCTCTGCCTTGCGGCTTGCCGTACGCGGTCCAGACCCTGTGGCGCGCCCTCCCGACCCTGCGTTCGGAGCGTGCGTTCCTGTCCCGCGTTCCCCTTGGCCCCCGCCCTTCGCTCCACGGGCTCCGCCGCCGGTTCCCCGGCCTTGTTCGCCTGCTTCGCCGCTACTATGGCGGGGTCCGACTTCTCACGCCCGTTCGTCATGCGCTTCGGCTCTTCGCCTTCCGCATGCGGACCAGGACGGCCGATGGCCTGTGGTCGGGCATGAGACCTCCCAGGTTCCGACGTGATCCTTTCGTACGTGATGTGGCCTTCGACCCCGGCAGGGCGACAGCGCCTCGCATGACGGCGCCGCACATGTTGCCTTCGACGTTGATTACCGGCTCGGCCCCTGCGACGTAAAAGGTTTCGTGGCTCAATCCCACACCCCACACGATTGCTGTGTACGCTTCGCCCCTGCCGTCGCCGACAGACGCGCAACACTCGCTAGCAGGCGGGCGCTACCCCTTACCTGCGCCGGACTTCCACCGGCTGGATCGCGCCAGCTTGCCTGTGGCGCACAATCAATCTTTCCAAGAGCTTGCGGCGCCATTTCCATCGCGTCATCGCGTCTGCCTGCGCAGGATCAAACCTCCTTGATGGAATTTCACTTTCCCTATCAAAGGCTTGCAGCAGATCGAGCAGAAAAATTCGCGCCCGCAAGCTCGCGCTCGCGGCCCGATCCTCCCCGCAGAGTCCGCCCATTCGTCTGCTCAGCCTTTGCCACGGCATTTCCAGCCCGCTCGCAGGTCTTGCCCCGCACGCGACGCTCGGGCGAGCGGAGATCCAAGCCGCGCGACGATTAGCTTTCAAACAGCATGCTAGGGGTGTGTGACCCGCTTCTCCGAACATTGTATGTTCTACTTATGTTCGGCGCGTTCCGAAAGTGCGTATCACCAGTGGAGGAAGATTCATCCAGAGAGTTGTCGATTGATCTGGTAGCTGACGAGCGGTCGGGCCGGGCGACTGGCTGGGCCGGAGCCTCGTGACAAAGGCCGCCTTTGGGCGGTTGAGCGATCCAACGGGCCGTAATGTGAGTAAAGCCTGAGCAGGCCTCGAAAGTGAAGACATGGATGCCGACCCGCCCGAACATCGGGGAAGGCCGGGTGGACGGGGAAGCAATCGACACATGCACCCGTTCAATCCATCGGGTATTGGGAACAGCACGTTGGAAGGGTGATGCGGGTGATCGGGGGAGACCCACGCGGTCGGAGGTCGCGGCTTCGACGCCGCACGTGGCGGCGGACCGTGTGGGAGTTCGGACAGGGTCGTACGACCGTCGAGGCCGGGTAACGCCGGCGGAGGAAAGGGCCCTGACTTCTGATGCGCTTTCGAAGACGGCGAGGAGGGGGTGATTGGCGATGAGTCTTGAAACGCCCGACAAGATCAGGAGCCTTCAGAGAAAGCTCTATTGTAAGGCGAAGGCTTAAGCCCGCCTTCCGCTTCTCCATCCTCTACGACAAGATCTGCCGCGAGGACATGTCTCACGCCACGCCTATGAGCTCTCCCGCGCCAACGCGGGCGCGCCGGGGGTGGACGGGACGACCTTCGATGAGATCGAGGCGAGGGGCGTGGAGGCGTGGCTGGCGGGCTTGCGCGAGGACCTCGTGGCGAAGACGTATCGGCCCGATCCGGTGCGGCGGGCGGCCATTCCGAAGCCGGGGGGCGGCGAACGTCCGCTCGGCATCCCGACGATTCGGGATCGGGTGGTTCAGACCGCCGCCAAGATCGTGCTGGAGCCGATCTTCGAGGCGGACTTCGAGGACAACGCCTATGGCTATCGCCCGCGCCGCAGCGCGGTCGATGCGGTCAAGGAAACGCACCGGCTGATCCGCCGGGGCTATACCGACGTCGTAGACGCCGATTTGTCGAAATATTTCGAACTCGATCCCGCATTCGGACCTCCTCAAATCGGTGGCCCGGCGCATCGTCGACCGGCACGTGCTGCATCTGATCAAGCTGTGGCTGAAAGCGCCGGTCGAGGAGCGGAGCGGCGACGGGACGCGGCGCATGAGCGGCGGCAAGACCAGCAAGCGCGGCGCGCCGCCAGGCGCGGTCGCGAGCCCCTTGCTCGCCAACATCGACATGAACCGTTTTCCTGAAGCATTGGCGTCTCACCCGACGCGGCGAAGCGTTCCGGGCTCACGTCGTCTCATATGCCGACGACTTCGTCATCCTCAGCCGCGGCTGCGCGCAGGAGGCTCTGGCGTGGACGACAGCGGCGATGACGAAGCTCGGGCTGACGCTCAACGAGGCGAAAACCTCGGTGAGCGACGCGCGCAACGAGCGCTTCGATTTCCTTGGCTCCACCTTCGGCCCGCACCGCGACTGGAAGGACGGCCATTGGTATCCGGGCGCGAGCCCGTCCAAGACGAGTGTCCAGCGGATCAAGACCAAGATCGGCGACCTGCTCAAGCCCGGCAACAAGGGCGCATGGCCGACGGGGCGTGGCAGACTGAACCGGCTTCTGACCGGCTGGTCGGCGTATTTCGACTCTGGCGCGCGCTTGCCGGCGTATCGGGCCGTCGATCATCATGTGCTTGACCGCGTTCGGCACTTCCTCGCTCGACGGCACAAGGAGCCAGGGCGCGGCACTCGACGGTTCTCCTATGCGAAAGTGTTCGGAGACCTCGGCGTGCAGCGCCTACAACGCGTGCAAGTTGGACCGCCGCCGTGTGCCCGATGATGAAATCAGTCGGAAAGCCGGATGCGGCAAATCCGCACGTCCGGTTTGATGAGCGGTTGTGTCAAGAAGACGCGCAAGCGTCATGCTGTACGAGAGATGAAGGAGGACCCTTCGAAGTCGCTTTGTAGGAGGAGGCTTCAAACCGCCATGAGCTGCTTCGGTCAAAAGCCGCGGTGGTGAACGTCATGGTCAAAAGGCGTGGCAGTGATCACGTCAGGTAGGGATGAGAGAGACGAGCGCAAGCGAACCTCTGACGACGCATCGAAACAAACTTGGACGACATCGAAACCGGGGTTGCCGCTCGCCCCGGGATTAGCATGGGGGATGCCTGCTCACTGCCCATGTGGTGTCCGGTGTTCAGGAGGCGTGACTTCTCATCTGGGCTTTCGTACGGAACTTGAGACCCTGCGTGGCCATGCCAAGGGAAAAGGCACAAGCGGTGGACCCGCGAGGCTGAAAGTACCGATGGGCCAGGCAGGCGCGGACCGCCCCATAGTAGTGACGAAGCGGGGTAATGCCCGTGGAGCGAAGGGGGTGGGTCACTCACGGCGTTTGTTGGGTCAACGGGAAACCGGAGGAACCCAGCTGTCTCGCCGGAAGGCGCCAGCCTTCGTTGAGTGGCACGAGCCGAATGAGGCGAGAGTTCTCACGTCCGGTTCTGTGAGAGGCTCGGGGTGAAATTCCCCGGGCCTACTCGGCGGAAGGGAAACGGGGCAATTGGCCATGCCTCACGCCACCGCGCCCTTCCTCGACTCTACAGTCAAGTCTTCGTGCGACAGAAATTGGCGCAATGCGGTACGCCAGCCCCGCAGGCGCGGTACTTGGAGTCGGAGCCCCGCGTTCGCCAGCGAGCGCCAGAGCTCCTCGCCATGACGATTCCAACCAAACGGGATCTGCTCTCTAGACTTGGCAGGGCGAGCCCGGATAGGGTCCGTCGAGCCCGCGGAGGCGGAGCGGCTTCTGGAGGCGGCGAGGCGAAAAATTTCTGCCACGCGGCGAATTTGCAGGGAACTCGGCTTCTTGCCGGAGAATTCATGCAAAAAAAGCCTTTGATTTCAGGAATTGCGGCGAAATTCCCTGAGCGGAGGGGCAGGGAATTCGACCCGAGCAGGGAAAGCGCAAGAAATTTTTGCCGCGGCGCAGGAACTCTCGGCGAGGCCGAAAGCCAGTCGCTCCGGGCCCCTGGACCGCGATTCTGCCATCTTGAAGAGGCGCTTGAGCGGGGTCGAAGAGACCTTGATAATGTTGGCGGTCTTACCGTCTCCCGATCCGGCGCGTTTCGCACGCGCTCGTCGACGCCGCTCAAGCGGCTGCTATCCGTGGCAACTCGGGGGCGTCGCCGCGCGCTTCGCGAGCGCGTGCGCCGTCCTCCGACGCCGCTCGAAGATTCTCCCGGAGAAGCCCGTGGGCGAGAATGACGTAGAGGCCGACCAGGATCGGCTGATCGGCGCCGCGCATCGCCTGTTCGGTCCGCGCCCAAATGCAGGTTCCCGCATGGCGCTCGAAGTCGCGCGCCAGCTCCGCGACGAAAGGCCCCACCGGAAGGCCGCGCCGCGCCGCCGCCACCGCCACGGTCTTGGCGACCGGCCCGCCCAGCGAAATCAGCGCCGCCTCCGCCACATATTCATTGGAACAGGTGTGAATGACCTCTCGCAACCGCACAAACTCGCTCCGCACATGACTTTGACGGCACGACACGCCAGCGCGCGTCGGTTGGGAAAACTTGGCGTTTTCACAGGCTATCGCTCGCCCCTTGTGCGAACCACCGAAGCAGGAAGCGGAGGGGCTGTGCAATACGGGATTCTACGTAGACGCGCGCTAACGGAACCCCTCCCCGAAGTAAATCGGCGGGAACATACTACGCCCCTCGTGCAAACGAACGTTCACCTGAACGGGGAACCGTGTTGCAGGCGAGGCAGGGACGCGACGCAACCCTCGAAGAGCTGCCCGCCTCCGCCGCCTCGACCGCCATCGCCGTCGCTTCGCCCCCGGCGATGCAGAGCGCCGCGACGCCGCGCTCGAGCCCCCGCGCGCTGAGCGCGCCGACCAGAATGGGCGCCCCGGAGGCGCCGATCGGATGGCCGAAAGCGCAGGCGCCGCCATTGACGTTGACCTTCTCGTGCGGCAAGCCGAGATCGCGCATCGCCGCCATCGCCACCACCGCAAAAGCCTCGTTGATCTCGAACAGGTCGACCGAGTCTTTCGTCTAGCCGGTCTTGTCGAACAGCTTCTTCAACGCTCCGATCGGGGCGGTGGGAAAATCCTTCGACGCGGCCGCGTGCGTCGCATGGCCGACGACGCGGGCGAGCGGCGCCGCGCCTCGCTTCTCCGCATCATAACGAGCGCCGCCGCGCCGTCGGAGATCGAGCTCGAATTCGCCGTCGCCGTGCCGCCCTCGCGGAAGGCAGGACAAGGGCCTTCTCGACTGCGGCGTTCAGAACATCATTAGAACATTCTCGCTTGCTTGTCAAGAAATTGTTGATGCCTCGGCGGGCCCCAGGGATGGCGGCCGGATCGGCCTCATCGGGACGCGCTCCAGCCGTCTGAAGGCGGGCCGTCACATGTCCATCGCAGCCAGGCGCTCGCGGTTGAGCAGCGAGAACTGGCGCGGTCCTGAAAAACTGAGCGCGCCCCATTGATTGAGGTCGGACAGGGTCCGCGACACCGTTTCAACGGTGAGGCCGAGATAGTCGGCGATGTCCCTGCGGGACATCGGCAACTCGACCATGCCGACGCTCGACAGCCGGCGCTCCATTTCGAGAAGGAAGTTGGCGACGCGCTCAGCCGCGGTCTTGCGCCCGAGAAGCATCATGCGATCCTCTGCATGTCTGAGGTCGGCCGCGGTTGTCGTCCACAGGCTGCAAGCGATCTTTGCATCGATCTGCGCCGCCCGCTCGAGCGCTCTCCGCTTCATGATGCGCGCCGTCGTGTCGATCACGGCCTCGGCGGTCCGGGAATGCTCGGCGCCGCACTCGAGGCCGAAGACGTCGCCCGGGAGGTGGAAAGCGCTGATTTGCCGGCGGCCGTCGTTCAGCGTCTTGTATGTGCGGACCGCGCCGCAAACCACTTGATAGACGTATTCCGCCGCCTCGCCTTCGCCATAAATCTCCATGTCGCCCGGATAGGCGTGCTCGCTGGCGACCAGCGTCGGGTGATCGGCCAGGAAGGGGAATTTTTCCCCACGCGCTGGAATCGTCAGCGGGACAACGATCTGATCGGCAACGGTCGGATACAGCATCGACTTCATCTCCCTATCGGCGATGAAGCGACGCTAGACGCGTTTTGCCGGCGGCGAAATTTCGGTCGGCGCCTTAAGGGCGTTCCCCTAAGGGATTCTACGGAGGTCGAGCTCAGGCGGCGGCTGCTTCCCGAAGCGCCTCCTGCACATGCGCGACGAGGCTCTCCTCGATGTGCGGCTTCATGACGACGTGCCTGATGCCCGACGCGGCGGCTCTCGCGGCGGCGTCTTCGTAAGCGGTGATCAGAACGACGGGGTTCGACACCTGTCGATCCCGCAGGCGGCGAATGAGCTCGAGCCCGTTCATTCCCGCCATTTTGTAATCGATGATGAGACAATCGCCCGGCTCGGGCAGACTGGACGCGAGCAACGCGGGGCCGTCGGCGAAGGTTTTCACCTTGAACCCTTCGGCCTCCAAGAGGAACCGCAGCGAAACCAGCACGTCCGGGTCATCGTCCGCGACATAGACGGTAGCCGCCAATGGCTTCTCGTGCATCGAAACATCCTGGCCGCCCATGGGCGTATGAGCGCGAAAACCAACCCGCTCATAGCCATAAACCCGATCGGCCAAGTCGATCTTGATCTAACTCAATCCTTCAAGACGCCGGCGCGCATCGCAAGGCGCACGAGCTCGGACAGGTTGGCGACCTGCAGCTTCGTCATCACGTTGTCGCGATAGACCTCGACGGTCCGGGGGCTGATCTGAAGATCGCGAGCCATCGTCTTGTTGGATTGGCCGGCGACCAGTCCCTCCAGGACCTGACGCTCCCGCGGGCTGAGAACCGCGACGCGGGAGGCGATCTGCGCGGTCGCCGCTTCCGCCTTCGCCCTGTCCGCAATACTCGCCAGGGCGCCTCGAACGGCCTCGATAAGCCGTTCGTCATCAAAGGGCTTTTCCAGGAAATCCAAGGCGCCGAGCTTCATCGCCTGGACCGCCAACGGAATCTCGCCATGCCCGGTGATGACGATCACGCAGAGCGCCGGCTTTTCCTGTTTCAGGCGCTTCAGGAGCTCGATGCCGTCGATGCCGGGCATGCGGACATCGGTGACGACGCATCCCGATTCGATTCGCGGGAGAGCCTCGAGGAAGCTCGAGGCTGATTCGTATGTAGCGACCGAAAAACCGGCGGAATCGAGGAGAAAGGCGAGCGAGTCGCGCATGGCGCCGTCGTCGTCGATGACATAGACGAAGGCGTCCTCAGCCATCGCTTGCTTCCTTTTCCTGGGCGAGGGGCAGGGTGAAGAGGAAGCTCGCGCCGCCTCGATCGTTGGTCTCGGCCCGCATCCGGCCGCCATGGGCTTCGACGATGCTTCGGCTGATCGAAAGCCCGACGCCCATTCCGGCGTCCTTGGTGGTGAAAAACGGTTGAAACAGATTGGCGAGCGCGCTCTCGGAGAGACCATGCCCCGTATCCGAAACGCAGATTTCGACCATGTCGTCGGCGGCGCGGGCGCTCGTCACTCCGAGCTCGTGCGTCGCGCTGTCCGCCATCGCCTCCAACGCATTGCGAAACAGGTTGACCAGCACCTGCTGAATCTGCACGCGATCCGCAACGACCAGGTCGTTCGCGGGATCGAGGTCGAACCTCAACGAGACGCCGCGCTCCTGTGCGCCCACGAGGCCGAGCGCGCTCGCCTCCTCCACCATTTTGCCGACGCTCTCGACACGGCGCTCTGATTCCCCGCGCGCCACGAAATCCCGAAGGCGTCGAATGATCTGACCGGCCCGGATCGCCTGCTCGGCGGCCTTGTCGAGGGCCGTCTCGATCTTGGCCGCGTTGGCGTCGGGATTCGAGGCCAGCAGCCGGCGTGATCCCTTCATGTAGTTGCTGATCGCCGCCAACGGCTGGTTGAGTTCATGCGCCAGCGCTGAAGCCATTTCCCCCATCGCGCTCAAGCGCGAGACATGCAACAGCTCGGCGTTCAAATCCTGAAGCCTCTTCTGGGATTCCCTCAGCGCGGCTTGCGCCTTGGCCGCGGCCGTGATGTCGCGCGCGATGATTGACGCCCCGACGAGCGCGCCCGCCACGTCGAAGACCGGAGAAACGGTCAGCGATACGTGAACGGTCGATCCGTCGCGGCGCCGGCGCGCCGTCTCGTAGCGATCGACGCGCCCACCCCTCTTGATCCGGTCGAGAAAGCCGATGACGTCGGAGGCCTGTCCGGGAAAGAGCAAGCGCGTGATCGACTGTCCGACCATTTCCGACGATTCGTAACCGAAGACGCGCTCGGCCGCCTTGTTCCAGCTCGTCACGACGCCGTCGAGGTCGGCGCCGATGATGGCGTCGTCCGACGATTCGACGATTGCCGCCAATGAGCGGAATTGATGCTCGCTTTCGCGCAGCGCCGTTTCCGCGGCCTTTCGTTCGGTGATGTCCACGATGGCCGCAAGAACCATGGTCCCGTCGTCTGTTTCGATGGGATTCAATCCGATCTCGACCGGAAACTCGCTCCCGTCTTTCCTCCGGCCGTGAAGATCGCGCCCGACCCCCATCGGTCGCGGCTTCGGATCGGCAAGAAACGACCCGCGCAATTCGGGATGATGGCGGGCGAACCTCTCGGGCACGAGAAGCTCCACCGACCGGCCGAGAAGCTCAGGCTGCGAATACCCAAAAAAGCGTTCCGCCTGGGCGTTGACCAGGACGATCTCGCCCATCTGCTTGGTCATCACGATGGCGTAGGGGGCCGCTTCGACGGCCAGCCGAAAAAGGCGGTCCGCGAGAGTGTCTTTAAGACGATCTTGCCGCACCGGGCGCACCGGTCTCGCGCCGTCAGCCATGGATTGGCCCACATATTCGGCGCCGACTGTTCGAGGATCGTCCAGATCGAGCCACGGAGTGCCTGGCGCGAACGTTACTTGATGGAAGGGCCACGGGCTAGCGCAGCGGCGCGCTGATTTGCCGAGGAGAGTGACCAGCAGCCGCACCGGCGCGTCGCACCCGTCATTCGCCCTGTTCGGGAACAAACTGCTGGCGCCGGCGCGAAAAATCTGTATAAGCGCGCGATCCGCGACGCGATCGGCGCCCGGATTCCTGTTGCGACCGACCTGGACGACATCCCGGCTCGGCCGTCTTCGCAATAAGACCAAGGACAGTCCGATGTCGATTACCGGCGAGCGCAAGATCGCGCTCATCAACCAATATGCCCGCAAGGTCGGCGACACCGGGTCGCCGGAAGTCCAGATCGCCATCCTCACCGAGAGGATCGGCAATCTGACCAACCATTTCAAGATTTACGTGAAAGATAACCACTCCCGTCGCGGCCTTTTGAAAATGGTTTCGCAGCGGCGCACGCTTCTCGACTACGTCAAGAAGCAGGACGAGGCGCGCTACAAGACCCTCATCGAGCGCCTCGGCATTCGCCGCTGACACGGCGAGGCAGGGCGCTTTTCTGCGCCCCGCCGAAGACCGGACGGCGGCATGGGGCCGTCGCCCGCATGACATGCGAAAGCCGCCCGTCATGGCAGGATCGCCGAGGGCTGGCGCACCCATTGGCCCAGCCCCCCGCCGTCTTGCCGATGACGAGCTCGAACCGCGGCCGAGCCGCAGGCTTTCGCATCCTCGAACCGCAGGATGAAAAAAGATGTTTGACATTCAACGCGAAGAACTCGACTGGTGCGGGCGCAGGCTCGTGCTGGAGACCGGCCGCATGGCGCGTCAGGCCGACGGCGCGGTGCTCGCCAGCTGGGGCGAAACCACGGTGCTCGCGACGGTCGTGGCGCTGAAGGAGGCCAAGCCCGGGCAGGACTTTTTCCCCCTCACCGTTCATTATCAGGAAAAGGCGTTCGCGGCGGGCCGCATTCCGGGCGGCTACCTGAAGCGCGAGGGACGCCCGTCGGACCGCGAGACGCTCACTTCCCGCCTGATCGATCGGCCGATCCGCCCGCTGTTCCCCGACGAATTCCGCTGCGAGACCCAGGTCATCGCGACGGTGCTTTCCTATGACCTCGAGACGGATTCGGACATTTTGGCGATGATCGCCTCGTCCGCGGCGCTCACCCTTTCCGGCGTGCCGTTCATGGGGCCGGTCGGAGCGGCGCGCGTCGGCTTCATCAAGGGCGAGGTCAGGCTCAATCCGACGGTCGAAGAGATGCAGGAACTCGACCCTCGACCTCGTCGTCGCGGGCACGGCGGACGCGGTTCTGATGGTCGAATTGGAAGCAAAGGAGTTGTCCGAGGAGACCATGCTGAAAGCGGTGATGACCGGCCACGCCGGTTTCCAGCCGGTCATCCAGGCGATCATCCGCCTCGCTGAGAAAGCCGCCAAGGATCCGCGCGACCTGCCCGCAACGGATCGCGCCGCGGTCGAAACGGCCGTGCTCGAGACCGCCGAAGCGGATCTGCGCGCCGCCTATTCGATCACCGAGAAGCAGCAGCGCTACGCTGCGGTCGACGCCGTCAAAACGAAGGTCATGGCCGCGCTCGCTCCCGAAGGCGGCGAGGCCAGGTTCCCGGCCTCCGAGGTCGCCGAAGCGTTTCATAACGCCCAGGCGAAGGTGGTGCGCTGGAACATCCTCGACCACAAGCGCCGCATCGACGGCCGCGACCTGACGACCGTCCGCCCGATCCTGGCCCAGGTCGGGGTCCTCCCGCGGACGCACGGCTCGGCCCTGTTCACCCGCGGCGAGACCCAGGCGCTCGTCGTTGCGACGCTCGGCACCGGCGAGGACGAGCAGTACGTCGAACTCGCTGGACGGCACCTACAAGGAGCGCTTCCTGCTCCATTACAACTTCCCGCCCTATTCGGTCGGCGAGACGGGCCGCATGGGCTCGCCCGGCCGGCGGGAGATCGGGCACGGCAAGCTCGCCTGGCGCGCGATCCATCCCATGCTGCCGACCGCGGCGGAGTTCCCCTACACGATCCGCGTGGTGTCGGAGATCACCGAGTCGAACGGCTCGTCCTCGATGGCGACGGTGTGCGGCTCTTCGCTTGCGCTGATGGACGCCGGCGTCCCGCTGAAACGCCCGACGGCCGGCATCGCGATGGGGCTGATCCTCGAGGGCTCGCGCTACGCGGTCCTGTCCGACATTCTCGGCGACGAGGACCATCTCGGCGACATGGACTTCAAGGTCGCCGGGACGAGCGAAGGGGTCACATCGCTGCAGATGGACATCAAGATCGCCGGAATCACCGAGGAGATCATGCAAACGGCGCTCGCCCAGGCGCGCGAGGGCCGCATGCATATCCTCGGCGAGATGAGCAAGGCGATCGCCGGGGCCCGCGCCGAGCTCGGCGAGTTCGCTCCACGCATCGAGACGATGAAGATCCCGACCGACAAGATCCGCGAGGTGATCGGCACGGGCGGCAAGGTGATCCGCGAGATCGTCGAGAAGACCGGCGCCAAGATCAACATCGACGACGACGGGACGGTGAAGATCGCCTCGAGCGACGGCGCCAAGATCAAGGCCGCGGTCAACTGGATCAAATCGATCGCCTCCGAGCCGGAAGTCGGCCAGGTTTACGACGGCACGGTGGTGAAGACGGTCGAGTTCGGCGCCTTCGTCAACTTCTTCGGCTCGAAGGACGGCCTCGTCCATATTTCGCAGCTCGCCAAGGGCCGCGTCGCGAAGACGACGGACGTGGTCAAGGAAGGCGACAAGGTCAAGGTCAAGGTTCTGGGCTACGACGATCGCGGCAAGGTGAAGCTTTCGATGCGCGTGGTCGACCAGCAGACCGGGGCGGACCTGGAGAAGGCTCAAACAGCGGAATCCGCAGCCGCGAGCGAATAACGTCAGCCCCGTCCCAACCGGAGCGAGCGCCGCGGGCGCCGCTCCTTTTCGTTCACGGGCGGCCCGGCTCCCAAGCGATTCTAACCGGTTTTCAACCGCTTCTTAACCGGCCGGAAAGGCGCCGCGCGCTATGAGCGCGGCGCAGACGGCATGGATCGGGCGGATGCAGATCAGCTTTTCGAGCGGTCTCGAAGACGGCCGCGAGACGACGGCGATCGGACGGGTCAGGGCCGCCGCCCGCTGGCGCGCCGCCGACGATCCGGGCTCGGAAGCCGAACGTCAGGCGGCGATCGAGGCCTTGAAGCGCGAAGCGGCGGAGTACGGCGCCGACGCGATCGTCGACGTGCGGTTCGAGGCGGACGACGTCAGAGGCGCCGACATCGACGGCGTCGCGCTCAAACGCGTCACCGTCACCGGCCTTGCGGTCAGCATCGCCCGGGCGGCCTGACGCGACCAGGCGGCCGGCGCGCCGCCTCATTCTGCGGCTTCGCGCACCGCGGGAAGCGCGGCCTCGCGACGACTGAGATCGGCCTCTCGCTCGGCGATGTAGTCGCGGGTGAGGGGAACCGCGTCCTGCCGCGTAGCGAGCTGGATTTGCATGACCATGTGGCCGTCGACGCGGAACGAGGTCTCCGAGCCGGCCAGATAGAATTCCCACATTCGGCAGAAGCGCTCGTCGTGGATGCGCGCTGCTTCCGCCCGGTTGGCCATGAAGCGCTCGCGCCAGGCGCGCAACGTCTCGGCGTAGTGAAGGCGAAGGATCTCGATGTCCGTGACATAGAGGCCCGCGCGCTCGATCGCCGGCAGAACCTCGGAGAGGCTCGGAATGTAGCCGCCCGGGAAGATGTATTTGCGGATCCACGGATTGGTCGCGCCCGGCGTGGAGTTGCGGCCGATCGAATGGAGCAGCATGACCCCGTCGTCCTTGAGCTGACGGCGAACGGTCTGGAAATATTCGTCGTAGGAGGCCGCGCCGACGTGCTCGAACATGCCGACCGAGACGATGCGGTCAAACGTCTCTCGCACGTCGCGGTAATCCTGCAGCCGGAAGTCGACCCGGTCCGCCAATCCGGAGCGCTGGGCGCGCGCCTTCGCAAGGCCGAACTGATCCTCCGACAGGGTGACCCCGGTCACCTTCGCGCCGACGACGCCGGCGAGATAAAGCGCCATGCCGCCGAAGCCGCAGCCGATGTCGAGCACAGAGGCGCCGGCGTTCAGCAGGAGCTTCGCCGTGATATGGCGCTTCTTCGCCTTCTGCGCCTCGTCCAGCGACAGGCCAGGACGCGCGAAATAGGCGCAGGAATATTGCAGGTCCGAGTCGAGGAAGAGCTCGTACAGGCGCGCGTCGTTGTCATAGTGGCGGGCGATGTTGCGCTTCGCCCGGCGCCGGTCGTTGCGCTGATGGAGGCCGCGGAACGCGACGCGGATTTTCTCGAGCGCCTTGATCCATGCCACATCCTGGAATTCGACGAGATTTTTCGCTCCAAGCTCGAGCAGGTCGTAGAGCGAGCCGCGCGTCACGAGAATGCGCCCGTCCATGAAGAGCTCGCCCATGGTCAGCGCCGGATTCACGAGCAAGTCCCACTCGGCGCGCCGGTCCGTGAACTTGACCGCAAGGGGCGGGCCGGAACCGTCGCCGAAGATGCGTTTCGCTCCGTCGGCAGTTTCGACCTCGACATTCCCCTTCCGCACAAGCTTTCCGAGCGCTGCTGCAAAGGAAATCGGCATCGCCTTACTCCCGCCGGTTGAACGCCGTCCCTGCAAAATAGTTACAAAGAATTCCACGGATAATTCAAGTGCCGCGGTCTTGGCGCCGCCGCCCGCGTCTTGGTTTGGCCCCAATCGTCAGAGCATGTCGACAGGCGTTTTCCTTTCGCGCCTTTTGCGATAGACGACGAGCAAATCGGCTAAGGATTTCCTGTTCGTGCAGTACATTTCGACGCGCGGAGCGGCGCCGGTTCTCGGCTTCGCGGACGCGCTTTTGACGGGGCTGGCGCGGGACGGCGGGCTCTATACGCCGTCGAGCCTTCCCTCGTGGTCGTCGGAGGCCATTCGCGCCCTGCGCGGCGTGGCATACGCCGAGGCCGCCTTTCGGGTCATCGCGCCCTTCGCCGGCGAGGATTTGGCCGCCGCCGAACTCAGGGCCATGACCGAGGACGCCTATCGGGGCTTCCGGCACGCCGCCACCGCCCCGCTCGTGCAGATCGAGCCCAATCTGTTCGCGCTCGAGCTCTTCCACGGGCCGACGCTGGCGTTCAAGGATTTCGCCATGCAATGGCTGGCGCGGGCGATGAACGGCGCGCTCGCCCGGCGCCGCGCGCGGGCGACAATTCTGGGCGCGACCTCGGGCGACACCGGCGCGGCGGCGATCGAGGCGTTCGGCGGCCAGTCGCAGACTGACGTCTACATCCTCTATCCGCACCGCCGCGTGTCCGACGTCCAGCGCCGTCAGATGACGACAGCCGGCAACCCGAACGTCCATGCGCTCGCGATCGAGGGAACCTTCGACGACTGTCAGCGCATCGTCAAGGAGCTGTTCGGCGATCTGGCGTTGCGCGACGAGATGAGCCTGTCGGGCGTCAACTCGATCAATTGGGCCCGAATCCTCGCCCAGATTGTTTATTACTTCGTCGCCGCAGCGGCTCTCGGCGCGCCGGAACGGCCCGTCTCGTTCTCCGTTCCGACCGGCAACTTCGGCGACATTCTCGCGGGATACTACGCCAAGCGCATGGGCCTGCCGATCGAGCGTCTCATGATCGCGACCAACGAGAACGACATCCTCGCCCGGGCGGTGGCGAGCGGCCGTTACGAGCCGCGCGGGGTCAGGACGACCCAGTCGCCGTCGATGGACATCCAGGTCTCGTCGAACTTCGAACGCCTTCTTTTCGAAGTTTGCGAACAACGCCCCGAGGCCGTCCGCCCGCTGATGGCCGACTTCGCCGCCGACGGCTTTTTTGCGATCCCTGCGGCGGCGCTCGAGCGCATACGCGCCGACTTCACCGCCGAACGGGTCGACGAGAGGGCGTGCGCGGCGGAAATGGGCCGCATCTATCGCGACTGCGGCCTCGTTGTGGATCCGCACAGCGCCGTCGGCCTCGCCGCCGCGCGTGGTCTGATCGCGGCCTCTCCGGCGACGCCGGTCGTCGCGCTTGGCACCGCCCATCCGGCCAAGTTTCCCGACGCGGTCGAACGCGCCACGGGCGTGCGCCCCGCGCTGCCGCCGCACCTCGGCGATCTCATGGACCGCGAGGAGACGATCGTCGTCCTGCCGAACGATCGCAACGCGGTCGCCGATTATCTTCGTCAGACTGCGCGAGCGCCGGCGTGAGCGTTCGGGTCACCACTCTGCCCTCCGGCCTCGTTGTCGTCACCGACGCGACGCCGCACGTGAAGACCGCCGCGATCGGCGTCTTCGTCGCCGCAGGCTCCCGCCACGAGAGCGCGAGCGAGCACGGGCTGTCACACCTTCTCGAGCACATGGCCTTCAAGGGCACGCGCAAGCGAAGCGCGCGCGACATCGCCGAGGCGATCGAGGACGTCGGCGGCGACCTCAACGCCGAAACCGGCGTCGAGCGGACCGGCTATTTCGCCCGCGTGATGGGCGCCGACGTCGGACTGGCGCTCGACGTCATCGGCGACATCCTGACCGACAGCCAGTTCGACTCCGACGAACTCGAGCGGGAGAAGAACGTCATCGCACAGGAAATCGGCGCGGTTGAAGACACGCCGGACGATCTCGTGTTCGATCTCTTCACCGCCGCCGCCTGGCCGGACCAGGCGATCGGCCGCCCGATTCTTGGCACGCGCGAGGGCGTTGGCGCCTTCAACCGCGACGCGATCGGTCTTTATCTGAGGCGGCACTATCGCGCACCGGCGATCACGGTCGCCGCTGCCGGCGCGGTCGAGCACGACGCGGTCGTTTCGCTCGCCCGTTCCCGCCTCGAAGGCTTGTCCGAAGCGCCTTCCGCGCAGCACGCGGCGGCGGATTACCGGGGCGGCGAGACGCGGCTGCGCAAGCGGCTGGAGCAGACCCACATCGTCGTCGGATTCGAGGGGCGGCCGGTCGGCGCGCCTGATCGCGACGCAGCGCAGGTCTTCGCCGCCGCCGCCGGCGGAGGCATGTCCTCCCGCCTCTTCCAGGAGGTGCGGGAGAAGCGCGGCCTTGCCTATTCGATCTACTCGTTTCACTGGGACTATTCCGACACCGGTCTATTCGGCTTCTACGCCGGCTCGGCCGACCGCGACGCCGTCGAAGTGGTCGCGGCCTCGCTCGACTGTCTGGCCGAGGCCGCGCATCGACTGAGCGAGGCCGAGATCCGCCGCGCGAAGGCGCAGATGACGGTGTCGCTGGTCGCCGCGCTCGAATTGCCCGGAGCGCGCGCACAGCAGCTCGGGCGGCAGATGCAGGTCTACGGGCGCCCGCTCCCGGTCGAGGAGATGGTCGCGCGGGTCGAGGCGATCTCGGTCGACGAGGTTCGCAAAACCGGCGCAGCCATGCTTAGATCGGCGCCGACGATCGCAGCGATCGGCGCCGTCGGCAGGATCCCTGGCCAGGCCAAGATCGCCGAAGCGCTGAGAGGAGTTTGATGGCGCTGTTCGGCCTGACCCGGTCCCTGAATCCCGAGCCGCTCGTTCGCGGCGACGGGCTCTATCTGCGTCCGGCTGCGCCCGCGGACTACCCGTCATGGTCGCGGCTCAGGTCGGTGAGCCGCACTTTTCTCGAGCCTTGGGAGCCGACCTGGCCCGAGGACGACCTGACTCAGGCCGCCTTCCGCCGCCGCCTGCGCCGCCAGGAGGAGGATATTTCGCGCGACGAGGCCTATGCGCTGCTCATTTTCGATCAGACGTCGGATCAGTTGCTGGGCGGCATCACGCTCGGCGGCGTTCGCCGGGGCGTGTCGCAGACCGGCACCCTCGGCTATTGGATGGGAGCGCCGCACGCCGGCAAAGGGCGCATGACCAGCGCCGTCTCCGCCATCGTCGAGTTCGCATTCTCCAAATTGAGGCTGCACCGGGTGGAGGCGGCCTGCATTCCCGACAATGCGCCTTCCATCGCCGTTCTCGAACGCAACGGCTTCCAGCGCGAAGGCTATGCGCGAGGCTACCTCAAGATCGACGGCGCGTGGCGCGACCACATGCTGTTCGGTCGGCTCGAGAGCGACGCCGGCGCGCGGCGGACGGCGGCGTCCTGATTTGTCTGGAATTGATTTGAACGCCGCCGGGCCGACCCCTTTTTGCGCCATTCCCGCCGCGGGGGCCTGCGGCTGCGCGCCGTCCGGCCGAGCGCTGCGCCTCCTCGTTCGCCTCGTTCTCCTGTTCGGCCTCGCCTTCGCCGGCGCGACGCCGGCGCTGGCGGTTCGGTCGGTCAGGGTTTCGGCCGATTCCGACGCGATCGATCTCACCCGAGCGGTCGAGCGCCACAGCGCCCAGGGCGATCGGATTCAGGTCTCGACCGCTCCCGGACCGGACGGCATCGTCCGGCGCATCGAGGTCAGCGCTCTCGAAGCCGGCGCGCAGCCCTCGTGGATCGTCTTCGCCCTCACGAACGACTCCGACGAGCAACTGACCCGCCTCATCGTGGCGCCGCACTTTCGGCTGGTCGGCTCCGGCGTGGTCTGGCCCGATCTCGGCGCCTCGCGCATCGCGACCATCACCGCGAGCCAGGGCCAGGCGCCCGAGCGCGAGGACAACCCAGAGGCCGACGTGTTCCGCCTGACGCTCGATCCGGGAACGACCGTGACCTACGTCGCCGAGCTGCGCACGCCCAATCTGCCGCAGCTCTATCTCTGGGAGCCGGACGCCTTCAAGGACAAGTCGGCCAGCCTCACCCTCTACGAGGGCATTCTGATCGGCATCGCTGGTCTTCTCGCCCTGTTCCTGACCATCGTGTTCGTGGTGCGCGGGGCGATGATCTTTCCCGCCGCCGCCGCGCTCGCCTGGGCGGTGTTCGCTTATGTCTGCATCGATTTCGGCTTCTGGCGAAAAATGTTCGGCCTCGAGGACGCGTCCGAGCGGATCTGGCGCGCAGGCGTCGAGGCGACCATCGCGGCGACCTTGATCGTGTTCCTGTTCGCCTACCTCAACTTGCGCCGCTGGCACGTGCGCTACCTGCATTTCGCGATGGCGTGGCTCGTCTTGATGGCGGCGGTGGTCGCCCTCTCCGTCTTCAACGCGCCGGTGGCGGCCGGCGTCGCCCGCATCTCGATCGCCACCGTCGCCGGCGTCGGCCTGCTTCTCATTCTCAGTCTGGCCGCGCGCGGGTCCGACCGCGCGGTGATGCTGATTCCCACCTGGTATCTCCTGGCCGTCTGGGTCGTCGCGGCGGGAGCGACCGCGCTTGGTTATCTCACCAATGATCTCGCTGCGCCGGGCCTCGTCGGCGGCCTGGTGCTGATCGTCATGCTGATCGGCTTCACCGTGATGCAATTCGCCTTCTCGGGCGCGGGCGGCGGCGCGGAGGACGTCGCCGACGCGGAGCGGCGCTCCCTTGCGATGACCGGTTCGGGCGAAGCGATGTTCGACTGGAATGTCGTCAGCGACGAGATCAGCGGCGCGGAAGCGCTCGAAAGTCAGCTCGGCCTCAAGCGCGGCGCGCTCGACGGACCGGCCGCCGGCTGGCTCGACATTCTCCATCCGCTCGACCGCGACCGCTACACGCTGGCGCTCGACGGGCTCCTGCATCAGCGGTCGGGCCGGATCAACCATGACCTGCGCCTGCGCGGCTCGGATGGCCATTACTTCTGGTACGTTTTGAAGGCGCGGCCGGTGGTCAGCGCCGACGGAGAGGTCGTGCGGGTGGTCGGCTCGCTCGCGGACGTCACCGAAATCAAGTCGGCGGAGGAGCGGATGCTCCACGACGCCATTCACGACAACCTGACCGGCCTTCCCAACCGCGAACTTTTCCACGATCGCCTGAGCTCGGCGCTCTATCTGGCGCAGAAGCCCGGCGCGACCGCGCCGGCGGTCCTCGTCGTCGACATCGACGGCTTCAAAAGCGTCAATGATTTCTTCGGGCCTGTCGATGGGCGACGCGGCCCTGCTCGCCGTCGCCCGCCGTCTCGCGCGCGATTTGAAGCCAGGCGACACGCTGGCGCGCTTGGCGGGCGATCAGTTCGGCGTCATCATCCTGGCCGAAACCGCGGCCGACGACCTTTCCGCCATGCTCGACGGCCTGTGCGCCGCGCTCGCCGCGCCGATCAGCTTCGGCGAAGGAGAGGTGGCGCTGACGGTTTCGATTGGGGCGGCGCTCTACAACCCGAAGCAGCATGTCAAAGGCGGAGAGCTGCTCGCCGACGCGCAGCTCGCGCTCGCCAACGCGAAGAAGGCGGGCGGCGATCGGGCTGTCCTGTTCGCTCCGTCGATGCGTTCCTATGCCTCGGACCGGCGGATGCTGGAAAACGACATGCGCCATGCGCTCGAGCGGCGCGAAGTCATGGTGCTGTTCCGGCCGATCGTCCGGCTGGAGGATCGCACGGTCGCCGGGTTTCAGGCGCTCGCCCGCTGGCGCCATCACCGGCTCGGCGTTCTCGACGAGGACGAGTTCGCCTCGATCGCCGAGGCGGCCGGCGTGATGGTCGACGTCGGCGCCTTCGTCCTCGACACGACGGCGCGCGAGTTGGCCGCCTGGCAGAAGGCGCTCGAGGTCAATCCGCCGATTTTCGCCACGGTCTCCGCGCCCTCGCGGCAGCTCTTCAGCTACGACCTTCTCGCCGACGTGCGGGCGGCGCTGAGCCGCCACTTCGCCGAGCGCGGCTCGCTCAGGCTCGCGATCGCCGAAAGCCTGGTGATGGAGAATCCGGAATACGCGGCGGCGCTGCTGCAGCGCGTGCGGGAGATCGGCGCGGCGTTGATGCTCGACCGGTTCGGCGCCGGGTACACCTCGCTCGGCCATTTGCCGCAGTACCGGTTCGACGCGATGCGGATCGACGCTTCGCTGGTGAGGCCCAACGCCTTCGGCGCGCGTTCGCCGATCCTGCGCTCGGTCGTGACGATGGCGCAGGAGATCGGCATGGAGGTCGTTTCCGAAGGCGCGGAAACGGAGTTCGACGCGGTCGAGCTCGCCCAGATCGGTTGCCAGTTCGCCCAGGGCGCGGCGTTCGGCCAGCCGATGAGCGCGGCGGCGGCGCGCAAGCTGATGGGCGCCGCGCCGGCGTGAGGGCCCGTTTTCGACGAGCTATGGAGCGCGGCTAGAACCGCGGCCCTCTCCGCCGTTCCCATCGCGGAAACAAGCCTTTTCAAAGGCTTCCGCCGCCATTTCCATCGCCCCCATAACTCCCACGCCGCACCCCCTCCACCGCCCTTCGGGCGGTCCCCCTCCCCCGCGTTGCAGGGGAGGATAGCGCTCGCCGGCGCCGGCCCTATCCTCCCCCGTGAAGCGTTAGCGGAACGGGGGAGGGGGACCATGCGAAGCATGGTGGAGGGGGCAGTCGGCCAAGGCCGACCCCAGCTTGGCGGTTCCATCGCCCCCGGCGCCGGCCGCATCGTCGCCGGGCCACGCGGCGCCATTCCCATCGCCGAATTGAGCCTTCTCAAGCCTTTGCGGCGCCATTTCCATCGCGCCCGACCTCGCCGGCGCTGATCCGATGTCGGCCGGCGGAGCGAGAGCGAGCGGCGCCGGCGCCGGCGGCGCGAGCCGGTCCGGCCGAACCCGCTTGTCGTCGGCGTTGGGAAAGAAGCCGTGATAGCGATCCATCTCGCTCACGAGCCTGATCACCCGGTCGACCGCCTTGAGATCGCCCTTGTGCATTTCGCCGGCGGCGACGAACATCGCCTGGTTCAGGCGGCTGATCTGCAGGGCCAGATAGTCCGCAGGGGCCGAAGGGGCGTGCCGGGCGAGGATGGTTTTGACGAGGATCTGCATCCGCCTGAGCGTCACCCCCTCGGCCGCGGCGAGCTCGGCCGTCGAAAAACCCCGGTTGAGCAAGTCGACGATTTGTCTTTCGCGCGCGCCCTTTTTTCGCCTCGCCTTCCGGCGGGCTTCCATTGACCGGTCGCGGCGGGGCGCCGGCGGCTGCGGGACGGCGTCTTCCGATTTCGCCATGGGCGACTCCTGCTTGGGAACAGAACAAGAACATTCACACGGATTCCGCCGCCTGGCAAGAGAATTCGCAACTATTGGGAATTGCCATGTTATTTCAAGCTTCTGCACCGGCCGGAGCGCCGCCGGGGCCCGACTCTGCCAGGTTCGACCGTCGCGATGGCACAGGCTCCGTCCGTTCAAGATGGAACGGTCGAACAGCCGGACACCGACCGAAGCACGCGTTCGCCGCTGCTGTCGCGAACCGGCGCAAGGGGCGGAGAGCGGGCGCTGTAGAAACCAAAAAAATCCCTAACCGGAGCTTCCTTCTTTCGTCTACGTTAAGTGATTGATATTTGGGCAGAAGGTCCTTTGATCTGCCCATTTTGTAGCCATGTAAAAGAGTGATTATGGCTTGTGTTGTATGGTGATTTGCTCTATCATCGAGCCATGTACATCGAGTCTGTCCCGAACCGCAACTCCCCGCCGGCGATCCTTTTGCGCGAGAGCTATCGCGAGGGCGGCAAGGTGAAGAAGCGCACGCTGCTCAACATTTCCGACTGGCCGGCCGAGCGCATCGCCGGCTTCAAAACGCTCTTGAAGGGCGGCACGGTCATTCCGGGCGAGAAGGAGGCGATCAGCATCGTCCGCTCGCTGCCGCACGGCCATGTCGCCGCGTCGCTCGGCGCCGCGCGCAAGATCGGACTCGATCGGCTCGTCGGGCCCGCCGGCAACCGCTGCCGGGACCTCGTCCTGGCGCTCATCGTCAGCCGGGTGCTCGATCCGAGCTCGAAGCTCGCGACGGCGCGCGCGCTCTCGCCCGACACCGCCGCCTCCAGTCTCGGCGCCGAACTCGGCCTCATGGCCGTCGACGAGGAGGAGCTCTATCGCGCCCTCGACTGGCTGGCGGAGCGCCAGTCCGCGATCGAGACGGCGCTGGCCCGCCGCCATCTCGCCGGCGGCACGCTGGTGCTCTATGACGTCACCTCGAGCTCCATGGAGGGCCGCTGCTGCCCGCTGGCCCAGTTCGGCTACAACCGCGACGGCAAGAAGGGCAAGCTGCAGATTGTCTACGGTCTGCTCTGCGCGCCCGACGGCTGCCCGATCGCCGTCGAGGTCTTCGAGGGCGCGACCGGCGATCCCGCCACGCTCGCCAGCCAGATCGCCAAGCTCAAGCAGCGCTTCGGCCTCGACCATGTCGTCTTGGTCGGGGACAGGGGGATGATCACCGAGGCCCGCATCGCCGAGGACATCAAGCCGGCGGGGCTCGACTGGATCACGGCGCTGCGCGCCCCGGCGATCCGCGGCCTCCTCGAGGGCGGCGCCTTCCAGATGTCGCTGTTCGACGACCGCGACATGGCCGCCATCATCTCACCGGACTTTCCGGGCGAGCGCCTGATCCTGTGCCGCAATCATGCGCTCGCCGCCGAGCGCGCGCGCAAGCGCGAGGACCTGTTGCGCGCCACCGAGCGCGATCTCGCCGCCATCGCCGCCGCCGTCCGGCGCAAGCGCGCGCCGTTGCGCGGCAAGGCTGAAATCGGGTTGGCCGTCGGCGCCGTGATCGACCGGCGCAAGATGGCCAAGCACTTCGCCCTCACCATCACCGACGCCAGCTTCGCCTTCGCCCGCAGGAGCGCCGAGATCGCCGCCGAGGCCGCCCTCGACGGGCTCTACGTCGTGCGCACCAGCCTGCCCGCCGCCGCGCTCGACGACGCCGCCACGGTCAGGAGCGACAAATCCCTCAGCCTGGTCGAGCGGGCCATCCGCTCGATCAAGACCGTCGACCTCCACGTCCGCCCGGTCTACCACTGGCTGCCCGAGCGGGTGCGCGCCCATGTCTTCCTGTGCATGCTCGGCTACTACCTCGAATGGCACATGCGCCAGCGCCTGGCGCCCATGCTCTATGACGATGACGACAAGGAAGCCGCCGAGGCGCTCCGCGCCAGCGTCGTCGCCAAGGCCCAACGCTCGCCCGCCGCCGTCACCAAACAGACGACCGGCCGCACCCCGGACGGCCTGCCCGTCCACAGCTTCCAGACCCTGATCGCCGACCTCGCCACGCTCACCAAAAACACCGTCGAAATCGCCACCGCGCCGGGCTTCCCCTTCGCCATCACCGCGCGGCCGACGCCCATCCAGAAAAAGGCCCTCGACCTCCTCGACAGCGCCCGTACCCAGTAGACGCTTCCGCCCATGAGAATTTGCCTCGGCAAAGCAATGGGTTGCGCTTTGCGAAAGCAGGAAGCTCCGGCTAGAGTGTCGGAGTGGGATTGAGCCATCGGTCAGGCCGCCTTGAACACCGCGCCCTCGGGAACGACGCCTTGCGTGACAAAGCGCCACAAGGCGACGAGCAGTTTGCGGGCCAGCGCCACGATGGCGATCCGGCGGACCCGTCCTTTCGCGGCGCCGACCCGCGCCCGAAACCAGCGGCTCAACGCCGAAGTCCGGCTGGTGGCGCAGCCAGAACCAGGCCAGCTCGATCATGGTCTTGCGCAGGCGGCGGTTGCCTGACTTCGAGATGCCCTGATCCCGTTCGACGCCGCCGCTCTGCCAGGGGCTGGGCGCCAGGCCGCCGTAGGCCGCCACCTGGCGTCGGTTGGCGAAGCTGCGGAACAACGATTCCAGCCAAAGGAGCGAGGCGAACTCGGGGCCCAGGCCCTTGAGCTTGAGGAGCATGCCGGCGGGGTTGTTCGGCTCCTCGGCGTCCGTGCAGATGAGCGCGTCGCGCGCCCGCTCGACCGCAGCCAGTTGCGTCGTCACCACCGCGATCCGCTCGAGCTCCCGGCGGATTTCCGCCTTCAGCATCGACGGCAGATCGCGACCGTCGCCGGTTCGCAGCCCCTCGAGCCGCTCAAAACGATCGCGGCGAAGCGGATTGTAATCCCGGATCCCTTGGCCGCTAAGCAGGCCTTTGATCCGATTGGTGTGCTGAATGCGCTCCTTGAGCAGCGTGCCGCGCTCGCGCGTCAGGCGACGGCGATCCTCGTCTTCCGCGCTCGGCGCGCGAACCATGGAGCAGACCCGCCGTTCGCCGCGCGCCCAGGCCATCAGCGTCCGCAGCAGCGTCTCGCCGTCGATGAAATCGGTCTTGGCCCGCCGATGCCGCCGGGGAACCGCGATCGAAGCCGCATCGACCACGTGGCTCTCGATCCCGTTGGCGATCAGCAGGCGGTAAATCCAAAAGCCCTCCAATCCCGCCTCCTGAATGACGACTGCTTTGACCCGCACGCCAAAACGCTGCTCGGCCTTCGCCCTCGACCGCGAAAGAAGGTCGACCAGGCCGGCGCCGTCTCCGCCCTCGACCACATGCTTAGAAAACTTCGCGCTGCCCGGACTGTTGATCGTCACGACCCATTTCGATTTGCTCAGTTCGAGCGAGGCGAAGAGCGTGATATCATCCGCGCGGGCAGTGGTCGCGACAACGGTTGTCGAGGTGATCGTATGCATCGGTTGCCTCCATGCTGGTGTGGAAGCTGAGCCTAGCAAGTCCGGCCGCGGTCCACCCGCGTAGGATCTGTTTTTTCTTTCCATGCCGGCAGCAACAAGCTCTGTAAATTCACATGAAATACAATGGATAGAGTCGAAAGTTCGAAGGGGGACGCGGACCATTCTTGCTGTTATCAGGGACGAACAGGAAAAATCATGTTTCGGCAAACCTGTGAGGGGAGGTGCAGTCCATCATTGGAGTGCGAAATAGCCGAAATAGGCTTCACCGCCCGAAGCAGGGCATTAATCGAGGCGCGCCAACAGAGCTGCTCCCATGGGAGCACGGCCCCGTCCGAAGGTATAGCATCGGCAAACCCGCGGGCAATGGCGCCGCCCCAAGTCCGCAGGGCAATCGACTGAAATTCGCGTGACAAAGGGCCGAAAGTCTGAATCTGTCGCAGTCCTCTGATTCGCTTGGAGGATGGGTCGATGACGGAAGGGGACGCGACGGCCGGGGCTTTGAAGGAGACGACGGTTTTCCTATCCCATTTTAAGAACTTGCCGGACTATCGACAGAAAGGGAAGGTCGCCTATCCGCTCGAGGAGGTGCTGCTTTTGCTGTTGGCTGCGGCGCTGGCGGGAGCGGAGACGGTGGCCGACATTGCGCGCTTCGGCCGGGCCAAGCTGGCGTTCCTTCAACGTTTTCGACGCTTCGACAACGGCACGCCCTCGCACGACCAGTTGGGCATCATCCTGGCCAAGCTCGACCCGGCGGCGTTCCAGCGCTGTTTTGTGGCGTGGACGGCGGCGCTCACCAAGACGTCGGCCGAAGTGATCGCCATCGACGGCAAGACGGTGCGGCGCTCCTACCAGAAGAAGGGGGCCGAAGAGCCGATCCATGTCGTCTCGGCCTTCGCCGCGCGCCAGCGCATGGTGCTCGGACAGATGAGGGTCGGCGACAAGTCGAACGAGATCGTCGCCATTCCGGCGCTGCTCGAGCTGTTGGCCATCGAAGGCGCGGTGGTGACCATCGACGCTGCGGGTTGCCAGCGCAAAATCGCGCAGACAATCATCGACAAGAAGGCCGATTACATCCTCGCGTTGAAGGGCAACCAGGGCACGCTGCGCGACGATGTCGAGTTGTTCGCAAAGGAGCAGAAGGCGGTCGCGTTCAGGAATACGTCCGTCAGCCAGGACACGACCGTCGACGGCGACCACGGCCGCATCGAGACCCGGACGGTCACCGTTTTCCACGACATCGGCTGGCTGCAGGACAGCCACCAATGGCCGGGCCTGAAGTCGGTCGTCATGGTCGAGAGCGAACGCGAAACCAATGGCAAGGCGGAGACCGAGACGCGCTTCTACATCACCTCGCTGACCTTGCTCGCCAACGCTGTGGGACCGATGATCCGCAGTCATTGGATGGTCGAAAGTGCGCCGCAGGCGCACGAAAGGGAGGTTCCTATGAACTGACTGATCGTGCACAAGCTGCGTGAGAGATGAAGGAAGGTCCTTCGGAGTTGGCTTTCAGGAGCGGGCTTCAAACCACTCCAAGCTGCTGCGGTAAAGAGCCGTGGTGGTGAGCATTGGGGTCAAAGCGCCGAGGCCGTACCTCGGGCAGGTAGGGATCAGAGAGACGAACGAAAGTAAACCTCCGTTGACGCGTCGTAATCCACAGACATGTCGTCGAAACCAGGGGCGTTTCTATCTCCTGGGACAAGCCCGCCAGGCGCCTGATGACGGGGCGGGCGGCGACCGGCGTATAGGAGGCGTGAAGCTGATCCGGGCTCTCGCGTGGAACTGCGGGAACCTGTCGCTCCGATGCCAAGGGAGAAGCCCAAGCGGCATAAACCGCGAGGCGAGCGTACCGATGCGGAGCACGGGGACGGACCGTCCTGTAAGAGTGTTGATGGCCAGTAATGCGGCCGGAGCAAAGGGGACGGGTCAAGCCGCCATCGTTCGCGTTCAACTGGCGACAGGAGGAAACGCGTGACGACGGCAAAACCGTTCACCATCCCGAAACGGCTGGTGTATGAGGCCTTCGAGGCCGTGAAAGCCAACGCGGGCTCCGCCGGCGTGGACAACGAGACGATCGAAGACTTCGAAACGAACTTGAAGGACAATCTGTATCGGATCTGGAACCGGATGTCGTCGGGAAGCTATGTGCCGCCGCCCGTGAAGGCAGTGGCCATTCCGAAGAAGACGGGCGGGGAACGGATTCTCGGTGTCCCGACAGTCGCGGACCGCGTGGCGCAGATGGTTGTCAAGCAAGTGCTTGAGCCGAACCTCGAACCTATCTTCCTGCCAAACTCGTATGGCTACCGGCCGGGGAAATCCGCGCTGGACGCCATCGCAGTGACGCGCGAGCGTTGCTGGCGGTACGATTGGGTTCTCGAGTTCGACATCAAGGGCCTGTTCGACAATATCGACCACACGCTGCTTCTGCGGGCGCTGGAGAAACATACGGCGTGCAAATGGGTGCGGCTTTATCTCGGACGCTGGCTGACAGCGCCGCTTCAACTCAGCGACGGAACCTTGGTGGAACGGACCAAGGGAACGCCGCAAGGCGGCGTGGTCACTCCCCGAACGCAAAAGGTAACCTTGGTCGGCTGTCCGCGATTTGCCATTTGAGGGCGGATCTGTTCCGGTCGGTGGTGTTCTCGGGTGCGACGGGATCGAGTGCCGGATCGTGATGGTGTCATCGTCCACTAGGATTTCTTTGACAAGGAGGCGGACGATCTTTTGCCGATCGGCGATTTCCAGCGATTGCGCCGACTCGTACAGCCGCTGAAGGAAGGCGGTCAGGGTTTCGGCGAGGCGCAGGAACGACATCCGGTCAGCAGCCTGATCGAGGATGGCCTGCAATTCCGCCCGCATGGATTGTTCGCGGGCGCGCAGTTCCGGCATCCGGCGACGCAGTTCGTCGAGGGGTAAGAGATCCTCCTGGTAGGCCGTGACCAAGCGCTCCATGCTCTTCCTGATCCGCGTCAGCTCGCGTTCGAGAGCTTCTTGACGGCGCCTCGCCGGTTCGGCCGCGCGCGCTGCATCAAGGCGCCGGTCGAGTTCGGCCTGGATGAGCGTGGGATCTTCGATCAGGCGGATGACCTCCTGCCAGACGATCTGATCGAGCAGGTCTTGGCGGATCGGTCGGCTGTCGCACACGGCGCCGCCGAGATGGCGCCACGCATCCGAGCCGAGGCAGCGGTAATAATGGATCTTGCGCGCAGAGCTGCGCGTCGACGTCCGTGACAGCGCATAGCCGCACTTGCGGCACGAGACCAATCCTTGAACGATGCTGGGCTCGATGGTCCGGCGGGGCGCGAAGCGCTTGTTGTCGGCCAAGCGCTCTGCCGCCAAAGCGAAAGTCTCTTCGCTGACGATGGCCGGAACCGGTATCTCGATCCACTCGTCACGTGGCCGCTCGTGCCCGCTGCTCTTTTCACCACGGACCGCGCGCCCCGATAGGCGGAACGGTTTCGTCACCTTTTGCCTCTCTCCGACCTGCGTCTTGTTGAAGCAGGCCGTGCCCTTATACGCCGGGTTGCGCAGGATCGCCCATACGACCGATCGCTCCCAGCGAGTCACCCGATGTCGCGTGGGCAGCTCCATCTCCCGCAACAGCCGGGCAATCGCGCCGATGCTCAGACCGTCCACCGTATATTTGTCGTACACCAGCCGCACGATCCCCGCTTCGGCGCCGTCGATCTCGTAGCGCGCCGGCGCATCGCGGGTCTTGCGAATATAGCGGTAGCCATAGGGCGCGCCGCACAGAACCGAGACTTCCCCGGCCTTGGCGCGATGGCGCTTGCCGCGGCGGGATCGTTCGAGGATCTGCGCACGCTCATATTCGGCGATCATGCCCTGGAACTGCAGCATCAACTGATCTTCCGGCGTGCCGGAACGCGGCGCCTTGAGGAATGTCGTCTCAACGCCGTGGCGGGCAAACTCCTCGGTCAGCAGGACTTGGTAGGCATATTTGCGGCTCAGCCTGTCCGGCGAGTGGATCAGGATAGCCTGAATATGACCCTCGGCGGCCAGATCGCGCAGCCGCTCCAGACCCGGCCGCAGCAAGCTGGCGCCGCTGAACCCCTTGTCCTCGATGACCCACTCATCGGGTACCCCGTATCCTTGTTCCCGCGCGAACTCGAGCAGCGCCGCTGTCTGGCTCGCAATCGTGTTCTCCTCCTTCTGCTGCTCGGAGGATACTCTGGCGTAGATCGCGGCGGCCTTCATCGCTCTTGCCCCTCACGCGCAGATCGGCGCCGATGGCGCGGACCTGTTCCGGGACCAGAATCTCGTAGACCTGCTCCAGTTTGACGGCGAAGAGACGGTCGAAGGCATGCTCGAATTCGATCCTGCGATCATAGCCGCGCCGCTCAGCCATTGTCGCCGGCTTCGCCGAGAAACGCCCGCAGCGCCCGGCTCACCATGTCGCTGATCGTCATCCCTTCGACCGCCGCCCGTGCCCGAATGGCGTCGACCAGGCTCGGTGGGAGCTTGAACGTCACCGCCGCCGTCGGCTCTGCAACCACGACTGGGCGGCCGACCATCTTGGCCTCCTCGATGTATCGATAGGCCTGACGACGCGACATTGCGAACCGGCGCGACAACGACAAGGCAGCCTCCGCCATGCTCTGCCCACTCGCGAGCAACCCGTGGGCCGCATTGAGCCGTTCCGCCTTCTGCGCTTCGGTCGACCGCGACATATGCCATATGCGTATTACCTTTTGAGACGCAAATCAAGAACAATGTGGGAACGATCAAGCGGCATCACCCGATCGAAGCAGAAATTGCCTTTTGCGTTCGGGGAGTGGTGAGCCCCGTCCTGGCCAATCTCTTTCTGCATTACGCGTTCGACGCCTGGATGACACGGACGTTTCCGGGCGTGCCGTGGTGTCGGTACGCCGACGATGGGCTGATACACTGCGAAACAGAAACGCAGGCGCATGCCATTCTGGCGGCGCTTGCCGATCGGCTCGCGGCGTGCGGCTTGGCGATCCACCCAGACAAGACGCATATTGTCTATTGCAAGGACGGAAGTCGCAAGGAGAGGCACCCGAATACGAAGTTCGACTTCCTCGGGTACACCTTCAGGCCGCGGGTCGTGAAGAATCGCAAACGGAACTCTCTGTTCGTGAGCTTCACCCCGGCGGTCAGCGCGAAAGCTCTCAAAGCCATGCGGGCGACCGTGCGACGGTTGAACTATCGCAATCGAACGGACCTGAGCTTGCGGGATATCTCCCGGCTGCACAATCCCGTCCTACGGGGATGGGTGGCCTACTATGGGAAGTTCTATCCCTCGGCGATGTACCCGGTCTTCAGGCACTTCAACATGACGTTGGTGGCCTGGGCGATGCGCAAGTTCAAACGGCTCAGAGGGCACAAGACGCGGGCAAGCCTGCTCCTCGAACGCATAGCAGAGAAGCAGCCGCATCTGTTCGTACACTGGCAGAGAGGAACCGTGGGCGGGTTTGCTTGATGGGAGCGGTGTGAGTCGAGAGGCTCCCGCACCGTTCTGCGAGAGGCCGGAGGCGAAATCCCTCCGGCCTACTCACCACGCCCTGCACTGGACGCTCGACATGACCTTCCGCGACGACGAATGCCGCGTGCGGACCGACAACGCGCCCTTCAACCTCGCCATCGTCAAGCACATCGCCCTCAACGTGCTCAGAACCGGCAAAGCCAAAAACTCCCTGCGCATGCGACGCAAAGTCGCCGCCTGGGACGAAAACGCCCTGGCCGCCTACATCGCCGCATGACACCTTCAGTCGATTCCCCTGCCCGACCTTGTAGGGCGCGGTCGTTGACCGCGCCGCCGCGCTCCATAGGGTGTCGCCGGGACACCCCTCTCTCGACGGGCCATGGAGCGCGGCTACAGAGCCGGCGCGGCCGTTTCCCAAAAACGGCGCGGCGTGCTACGAGCCGCGCATGATTTCACGCATCGACCGCCGCTTCCAACGGCTTGCCACCGAGCGTCGCGCCGCGCTCGTCACCTACGTCATGGCGGGAGATCCTGACCCCGATACATCGCTTGCGCTCCTGCGCGCCCTCCCTCGCGCAGGAGCGGACGTCATCGAGCTCGGCGTGCCCTTCACCGATCCGATGGCGGACGGTCCGGCCGTCCAGGCCGCCGGTCTGCGCGCCCTCAGAGCCGGACAGACATTGCGCGCGACGCTGAGCATGGTCGCGGCGTTTCGCGCCGGGGATGCCGACACGCCGCTCGTCCTCATGGGCTATTTCAATCCGATCTACGTCTACGGCGTCGAGCTGTTTCTTCGTGACGCCCTGGTCGCGGGGGTCGACGGGCTCATCGTCGTCGACTGCCCGCCGGAAGAGGACGAAGAGCTCTGCGAGCCGGCGCGGAAGGCCGAACTCGCCTTCATCCGCCTCGCCACTCCGACGACGAACGATGCCCGCCTTCCGGCGGTGCTCCGGAACGCCGGCGGGTTCGTCTATTACGTTTCGATCACCGGGGTGACGGGGGCCGCGAGGCCCGACCCGCTGCCGTCGCTCAAGCGGTCGCGCAAATCAAGCGACACACGCCATTGCCGGTCGCCGTCGGTTTCGGCGTCAAGGATGCGGCGGGAGCGGCGGCCATCGCCGCGACGGCCGACGGCGTCGTCGTCGGTTCCGCTCTTGTCGAAGCATTGCGCCGTTCGTTGGATCGCGGCATGGCCGCTTCTGCGACGGTTCCAGCGGTCGCCGGCCTGGTCGAAGATCTCGCGCGGGCGTGCAGATCGGGCAAGGCCGCTCTTTGAGAAGTCATACGATGAATTGGATCTCCAATGTCGTGCCGCCGAAGATCCGGTCGTTTCTGCGCCGGGAGAGTCCGGACAACCTCTGGGTGAAATGCCCCGAAAGCGGTCAGCTCGTCTTCCACAAGGACCTGGAAGCCAACCTCATGGTGGTTCCAGGCTCGGGCTATCACATGGCGATCGGCGCCAAGGCTCGCCTCGCGTCGCTCTTCGACGGCGGGGAATACGAGGAGCTGGCGGCTCCGGAGGGGCCAGCCGACCCGCTGAAATTCCGCGACGTGAAGCGCTACTCGGAACGCCTGAAGGAGAACCGCGCGAAGACAGGCGCTGCGGACGCCGTCACTTTGGCCTTTGGAAGGCTCGAGGGACAGGACGTCACCGTGGCCGTGCAGGATTTCGCTTTCCAGGGCGGCACTTTGGGCATGGCCGCCGGCGAGGCGATCATCGCAGGCATGACCTCGGCGGTCGAACGCCGTACGCCGTTCATCATCTTCACCGCGTCCGGCGGCGCGCGCATGCAGGAGGGCATGTTCGCTCTGATGCAAATGCCGCGCACCACCGTCGCCGTCCAGCGGCTCCGCGCGGCGCGGTTGCCCTATATCGTCGTTCTCACCAATCCGACGACGGGCGGCGTGACCGCCTCCTACGCGATGCTCGGCGACGTGCATATCGCCGAACCCGGCGCCGTCATCGGCTTCGCCGGCGCGCGGGTGATCGAGCAGACCATCCGCGAGCGCCTGCCCGAGGGTTTTCAGCGGGCCGAGTATCTGCGCGTGCATGGCATGGTCGACATGGTCGTTCCGCGCCATGAGCAGCGCGAAGCGCTCGCCCGACTTTGCCGGCTCTTGTCGCGAGCGCCGGCGGCCGCCTGAGCCTGCCCGAGGACCCGAAAGCACTCCCAAGGCGCGGTGGGTTTCGCGGCATGCCCCCTCCACCACGCTTCGCGTGGTCCCCCTCCCCCGTTCCGCTGACACTTCACGGGGGAGGATATGGCCAGCTATCCTCCCCCGCTTCCGGGGGAGGGGGACCGCCCCTGTTCGATCTGGTTAGATCGCTGACAGATTGGACCGGATACATCGTTGACAGGTCTATTGCACGGCGAGGAGGGGCCCCGCCGATGCCTTGGAGTGAGACCTGCGCGATGGACGAGAGAATGCGGTTTGTGATCGCGGCGAGCGACGACGAGGCGGTGATGAGCGAGATCTGCGCCGAGTTCGGAATCAGTCGGCAGACTGGCTACAAATGGCTTGAGCGTTATCGGTGTGAAGGCGCGGAGGGACTGCAGGAGCGCAGCCGGGCGCCGATCCGTCATGGTCGGGCGCGTGATGAGGAGTTGGTCGAGGCGGCGCTGGCGCTGCGCGAGCGTCATCCCACCTGGGGTCCCAAGAAGCTGCGCCGGAAGCTTTGCGAGCGTTTTCCCGAGGAGGCGGCGCCGGCGCGGAGCACGATCGGCGACTGGCTGCGCAAGGAGGGGCTGACGCAACCGCGGCGGCCGCGCCGGCGCTGTCCGCCGTTTTCTTCGCCGTTCCAGGCGGTCGACGCGCCCAACGCGGCATGGTGCGCCGATTTCAAGGGCTGGTTTCGCACTGGCGACGGAGAGCGCTGCGATCCACTGACGATCAGCGACGGGATGAGCCGTTTTCTGTTGCGCTGCGAGGCGGTGGATGAGCCCGACGGGGCGCATGTGCGGCCGGCCTTCGACGCGGCGTTCTGCGAGTTCGGGCTGCCGCTGTCGATTCGCTCGGATAACGGACCGCCGTTCGCCTCGGTCGGCGCCGGCGGGCTGTCGCAGCTTGCGGTGTGGTGGATCAAGCTCGGCGTCAAAGCGGAGCGGATCGAACCGGGCAAGCCGCAGCAGAACGGCCGCCTCGAGCGCCTGCACCGCACGCTCAAGGCGGAAACGGCCAATCCTCCGGCGGCGACGCTCGCCGAGCAGCAGCGCCGCTTCGACGACTTCCGCGCCATCTATAACTACGAGCGTCCGCACGAGGCCCTGGATTTCGCCACGCCGGCTTCGCTCTATCGCAGCTCCAATCGCGCCTATCCGCGCCCTTTGCGCGAGCCCGACTATCCGGACGGAGCCGCCGTGCGCCGAGTTCGATCGAACGGCGTGATCAAATGGGCCGGCGACCTGGTTTTCGTCAGCGAGACGCTGATCGGCGAGCCGGTGGCGGTCGAAGAGACGGAGGAGGGCGAATGGCTCGTGCGCTACGCCCACGTCGAGCTCGGGTTCATCGACCCGAGCGGCCGGTTGCGCCGGCGCAAACTGTCGAAGCCTCGGCGCGCCTGTGGACTTGTGGACAACGCGGTGCGTTGCCCACAGGGTCCACAGGACCCGAAACAACAGCAACAACCGGCCACGTAAGTGGCCAAAAGTGTCAACCATGTATCCGGTCCAAAGTGTCAACGATCATTCCGGTTGCACACCCCCCCCGAAGGGCGGTGGAGGGGGCGCCGCCGCCAGCCTGTTCGGGGAGTTCCTGCAAGCCGCGCCGCTTGAAGCCAGGAAAAATCTGACTAAAGTCAGAGAATGGACGGCGATCAGGTTCGGCGGGTTCGCAGTTTCAACCGCGCGGTCGCGCTGAGCGTCGGCGCGCTCAACACGAGCTACCTCGAGCGCGGCCGGCCGCTCGGCGAGGCGCGCCTCGTCTTCGAGGTCGGCGCCGAGGGGACGGAGGTGCGCGCGCTGCGCATGCGGCTCGGCCTCGATTCCGGCTACCTGAGCCGGATGCTTCAGTCGCTTTCGAGCCAGGGGCTCGTCGAGGCGCGCAAGGATGCTCGCGACGGCCGTCTGCGCCGGATCGCGCTCACCCGGAAGAGGCGAGCCGAGCTTCGGGCCTACGACAGGCTTTCGGATCGCCTCGCCGTATCGACGCTCGAGCCGCTCGACGCCCGGCAGCGCGAGCGCCTGGTCGCGGCGATGGGCGCGGTGGAGAGGCTGCTCGGCGCGGCGCGCGCGAGCCTCGATTTCGAGCCGCCGGGGCGACGCCGCGAAGGCTTGCCTCAATTCCTATTTCCGCGAGCTGGCCGACCGGTTCGAGGGCGGCTACGACGCGGCGAACGACCGGTCCGCTCCGCCTTCCGAGATGACGCCGCCCGCAGGCCGCTTCGTCGTGGCGCGGCTCGACGGCGATCCGGTCGGCTGCGGCGCGTTCAAGCGCGTCGGCGAACGGGCCGGCGAAATCAAGCGGGTATGGGTGGCGCAGCCCGCCCGGGGCCTGGGCATCGCGCGCCGCATGCTGCAAAAACTGGAAGAGGCCGCGCGCGAAATGGGTCTCCTGATCCTGCGGCTCGACACCAACAAGGCGCTGACCGAAGCCCACGCCCTCTACCGCAAGGAGGGGTACCTGGAGGTCGAGCCGTTCAACGACAATCCTTACGCGCACCACTGGTTCGAGAAGCGGCTGTAGGGCAAGCAGAGCGCTCGTCAAGTCGTCATTGCGAGCGAAGCGAAGCAATCTACCGGGCGGGCTTCGGCCTTGGATTGCTTCGTCGCTTCGCTCCTCGCAATGACGGCCGTGCGTCCCTCAGAATCCGAAAAACTCGCGACGCAGCGCGTCCTCGTAAAGGCGCTTCCTGTAGTCGACTTCCTTGTGCAGCTTGTGCTCGCGGAAGTGGGCCGCCTCCCACTTGTCGAGCTCGGCGACGTTGTGGTTGCCGGAGGCGAGCGCCTCCTCCTCACGAATGGCGGCCACCCATTCGTCCACCGCCGCCTTGTAGGCCGCCTGCAATTGGTCCAGCTCCTGCTGAAGCTCCGCCGAAGTCTCCGCCATGCTATCCCCCTGGGTCGCTGTCGAATACCGCCGCAGTATGAAGGATTGACGACACGAAGGCAGAGCGCTCGCGGTAGCGCAAGGGGGTTAAGCGCATTGGCGGCTGGCCCGTGCCCCATGCTAATGATCGCGCGCATGATTACGCCCCTGAGAGATATGCTGCCCCGCATCGACCCCCGGCCCGACGAGGATCAGGAGGCGCTCCTCGAAGCGGCGCGCGGGATCGAGGCGGAGCGGACGGGCGTCTACCAGGCTTCGACGGCGGAGCTGGCGGCGATCGATCGCGGCCTCGACGAGGCGCGGGCGGGCCGTTTCGCCGACCCGCTCGTCACGCGAGGTCCACCGCGAGCCGCTTGAGATCGGCGAGCGCGCAATAGTCGAGGGCGTCTTCGTGGGTGGCCCGCAAGACCACGCGGGGCGCTTGGCCCGCATCGAGCGCCTCCCGCCAGCGGGGCGCGCACAAGCACCAGCGGTCGCCGGGCCTCAGGCCGGGAAAGCCGAATTCCGGCGTCGGCGTCGAAAGATCGTTGCCGCAGGATTTGGAAAACTCGAGAAACTCGGCGGTCATGACGGCGCAGACGGTGTGACTGCCGACGTCTTCCCGACCCGTATTGCAGCAGCCGTCTCGGAAGAACCCCGTCATGGGCTTCACCGAGCAGTCTTCGAGTCGGCCGCCCAAAACATTCCTGGGCGCTTTTCGCCGGCCCCCACCGTTCCCGCCGTCATCCCTCAACATTGCCGACCCCGATACCCGCAAGTCATCGCTCGATCCCTCCCCTACTCCTCGAACCGCTCGCTCGTCCCCGCCTGCCCGCGCGGCGCGATCGTCTCGTCCGGCGCCTGCGCCGGCAGGCCCGGATCGCGGAAACGGTTGACGATCGGATAGCGGCGGTCGCGGCCGAAATTCTTCGGGCCGACCTTGACGCCCGGCGGCGACTGGCGGCGCTTGTACTCGGCGAGATAGAGAAGCTTTTCCACCCTGCGCACCGTGTCCGGATCAAAACCTTCGGCGACGATGTCGGCGACGCGCATCTCTTTTTCGACGAGCCCATGCAATATGCCGTCGAGGATCGGGTAGGGCGGCAGCGAATCCTCGTCCTTCTGGTTCTCGCGCAATTCCGCCGATGGCGGCTTGACGAGGATGTTCTGCGGAATGACCTCGCCGTCCGGCCCGAGCGCGCCGACCGGCTTCCAGCGGTTGCGCAGGGCGGCGAGGCCGAAACACCTCCATCTTGTAGAGGTCCTTGATCGGATTGAAGCCGCCGTTCATGTCGCCGTAGAGGGTGGCGTAGCCGACCGACATTTCTGACTTGTTGCCGGTCGTCACCAGCATCGCGCCCGTCTTGTTGGAGATCGCCATGAGAATGAGGCCGCGGGCGCGGCTCTGGATGTTCTCTTCGGTGATGTCGCGGCCTTTGCCCTCGAACATTCTCGCGAGCGCATGCTCGGCCCCCTCGACCGGCTCGGCGATCGGCGCGATGTCGTAGCGCACGCCAAGCGCCTCGGCGCAGGCGGCGGCGTCGGAGAGCAACTCGTTCGAGGTGAAGCGGTAGGGCAGCATCACCGCATGCACGCGGCTCGCGCCCAGCGCGTCGACCGCCATCGCCGCGCAGAGCGCCGAGTCGACGCCGCCCGAGAGGCCGAGCACGACGCCGGGAAAGCGGTTGTTGTCGACATAGTCGCGCAGGCCCAGCACGCAGGCCGAATAATCGGCCTCGTCGCCCTCCTCGACCACCTCCCGCGGACCCTCGACGCAGCGCCAGCCTTCGTCCGTCCGCTCCCAGACCGTGCGCGCCACCATGGGGCGGAAGGCCGGCAGCTGGACGGCGAGGCTGCGGTCGCCGTTCAGCGCGAAGGAGGCGCCCTCGAACACGATCTCGTCCTGCCCGCCGATCATGTTGAGGTAGATGAGCGGCAGGCCGCTCTCGACCACGCGGTTCACCGCCACGTTCTGGCGGATTGCGAGCTTGTCGCGCTCGTAAGGGGAGGCGTTGCCGACCAGCAGAATCTCGCCGCCGGTCTCGAGAATGCACTCGACCGGGTCGGGGCCCCAGATGTCCTCGCAGATCGGCACGCCGATCCTGACGCCGCGAAAGACGATCGGCCCCGGCGAGGGCCCGGGCGAAAACACCCGCTTCTCGTCGAACACGCCGTAGTTCGGCAGGTCGACCTTGAACCGCACCGCCTCGATGCGGCCCTCGTTCAGGAGCGCCATGGCGTTGTGCAGCTCGCCTTTCTCGACCCAGGGCAGGCCGACGAGAATCGCCGGCCCCCCGTCCGCCGTCTCGCGCGCCAGCTCCTCGCAGGCGGAACGGCAGGCCTCCTGAAAGGCGGGCTTGAGCACCAGGTCCTCGGGCGGATAGCCGGCGAGGTAAAGCTCAGGCGCCATCACGAGATCGGCGCCGAAGTTTTGCGCCTCCGCGCGCGCCTTGCGCAGCCGGTCGCGGTTGCCGGCGATGTCGCCGACGATGAAGGGGATTTGCGCGAGCGCGATGACGAGGCGGTTTGCGGGCGAGGGCATGGGGGGATTTTGGCCGAGGGACGGGCGGGCGCAATCGGGGGCGCGCGTTTCACAAGGGTCGGCGTTCGGCCAGCGTCGTTGGACGGGCTTCAACGGCGAGAAAAGGCCGCGCGCTACTGCAGGAGCTTGTCGATCGTAATCGGGAGCTCGCGGACACGCTTGCCGGTCGCGTGGTAGACCGCGTTGGCGATCGCGGCGGGAACGCCGACGATGCCGATCTCGCCAACACCTTTGACGCCGAGCGGATTGCTATCCTCCTGCTCATCAACAAAGATGACTCGGATGTCTTCGACGTCTGCGTTCACTGGCACGAGATATTCGGCGATGTTGGCATTGACGATTCGACCGTCCCTGTGATCGATCAACGTCTCCTCGCGTAGCGCCATGCCGATACCCCAGACCACGCCGCCCAGAATTTGGCTGCCCGCCGTCTTGGGGTTCAGGATGCGCCCGGCGGCAACCGCGCTGACGACGCGCGTGACGCGAATCACGCCGAGTTGCTCGTCAACCTTCACCTCGGCGAAGACTGCCGAATGTGTGTTGTGAGCGCGCGCGTCCTCGTTGGGCTTGGTCGTTATTTCCCGCTCGATGCGGTCCACTGCGCCGTGACGCATGGCGTCTGCGATCGACACCGAACGCGACGAGTCGGCCTTGCTCACCAGCTTTCCGTCGACAAGCGCGACTTCGCCGGACGCTGCGTTCGCGAGCGGCGAATCGGGACTCCGCTTGGCCAGGCGCAACAGCTCGTCGCAGATGGCCGCGGCCGTCATCGCTATCCCGTTCGACACCGAGGCCGCAATCCATGAGCCGCCCTCGACCGGCGACTGCGGCAAACTGGAATTGCCGAGCTTGACGCTGATGTTTTCGAGCGGCAGCCCGAGCTTGTCTGCCGCGACCTGCGCCATGATGGTGTAGGTGCCAGTGCCGATGTCGGAGGTTGCGCACGCGACCTCCGCATGGCCGTTGGCGCTCAAAACGATACGCACCGTGATCGGCGCCTGAAACGCGTCCCAGACGCCGGTCGCCATGCCCCAGCCGACCAGGTCGTCACCGTCCCGCATCGATCGCGGCTCCGGATTTCGCTTGTCCCAGCCGAACGCCTCGGCGCCCTGACGGTAGCATTCGCGCAGCGCCTTGCTGCTGAACGGCTGATCAGTGTTCTGATTGCGATCCGAATAGCAGCGCAGCCGAAGTTCGAGCGGATCGATCTTGAGCGCAACCGCAAGCTCGTCCATCGCGCATTCGAGCGCGTAAACGCCGGTGGCGGCGCTTGGACAGCGCATATCGCACGATGTCGGAAGGTCGAGTTTGGCGAGTTTATGCGCGTACCTTGCGTTGGCGCATGTATAAAGCAAGCCCGACCAGCCGGTCTCCTGCCGGTTATAGTCTTCGTATTGCGAAGTCACGGTAACCGCGTCATGCGTGATCGCGTCAAGCGTTGCTCCGGTGTTGGCGCCGAGCGCGATGCGCTGAATCATTGCCGGCCGATAGCCGAGCGCGTACATCTGTGGCCGAGTCAAGACCACCCGCACCGAGCGGCGCAACGCCCGCGCCGCGAGCACCGCCAGCACCGCCTCGAACTGCGGACGCAACCCCACCCCGAAGGCGCCGCCCACGAAAGGCGAGATCACACGCAATTCCTCCGGCTTCATGCCGAACACGCCGCAGAGATAGCGCTGGACGTTCTGCACGCCTTGCGTCTTGTCGTAGACGGTAAGTTTGCCGTCGTCCTCGTAGATCACCGTCGCTGCGTAGAGCTCCATCGGGTTGTGATGCTCGATCGGCGTGTAGTATTCGGCTTCGTGGCGTACCGCCGCGGCGGCAAGCGCCTGCTCGGGCGCCCCGCGCGTCTTCGGCGGCGCGAACAAGGCCTCGAACGCGTTTGTCGGAGGTTTGACGGGGACAGCCGCCTCGCGCTGGCGATACACGTCGGTGACGTGCGCCTCCTTCTCGTACTCCACCTCGACCAGCGACGCGGCGAAGCGCGCGACCTCCGACGTTTCGGCGACAACGAGCGCAATCGGCTGGCCGTTGAACATGATCCTGTCGTCGTAGAGCGGCCGGAACGGCGAACCCGACGGGGCCACGTCATCCTTGTAGGCCGTGTCGTCGTCGGCCATCTGCGGGCGGTTCGCGTGCCAAATGACGTCGAGCACGCCCTTGACGCGCTTCGCGGCGCTCGTGTCGATGCGCGTGATGCGGCCCTTCGTGATCGTCGAGGTGACGACGCTGCCGTGGAGGAGACCGGGCGCGTTGAACTCGGCGGCATATTTAGCCGCGCCGGTGACTTTCGCGACGCCGTCGATGCGGGATGTGCCAGTGCCGATGTAAGGTGCCATGGCTGTCCTCAGATGATCTTCTTGGACGACTGCGACTGCGGCGTGCCGCGCGCGGCCTGCGTGAGCGCGCGCGCGATTGCGCGGCGCGCGAGATCGATCTTGAAAGTATTGCGCCCGTAGCCCTTGGCGTCGCGCAGCAGCACATCCGCCGCGCGAGCGAACGTCGCGGCGTTGGCGGGCTGCCCGCGCAGCGCAGCTTCAGCCTGCGGATCGCGCCACGGCTTGTGCGCGACGCCGCCGAGCGCGAAGCGTCCCTCCTTGATGATGTCGCCGTCGAGGTCGAGCCCGACCGCAACGGACACGAGCGCGAACGCATACGAGAGCCGGTCACGGATTTTCAGATACGTGTAGTTCCTGGCGAAGCCTTGCGGCGGCAGCTCCACCGCGGTGATGATCTCGCCGGCGTTGAGGTTGGTGTCGCGTTGCGGTGTATCGCCAGGCAGCCGGTGGAAGTCCGCAAATGCGATGACGCGGTCGCCCGAGGCGCCGGTAACGTGGACCTTCGCCTCCAAAACCGCGAGCGCGACGCACATATCCGATGGGTGCACCGCGATGCAGGCGTCGCTCGCGCCGAGGATCGCGTGCATGCGATTTTGGCCGTCGATGGCGGAGCAGCCGCTGCCGGGCTCTCGTTTGTTGCAGGCCGTCGCCGTGTCGTAAAAGTAGTGGCAGCGCGTACGCTGGAGGAGATTGCCCCCGGTCGAGGCCATATTGCGCAGTTGTTGCGAGGCGCCGGCCATGATCGCGCTGGCGAGAACCGGATAACGCTGCTCGACAAGCGGGTGATAAGCGAGATCGGTGTTGCGCACGAGCGCGCCGATACGCAGGCCGCCGCCGGACATGCTTTCAACCTGCTTGAGGGGCAGCCGCGTGATGTCGATGATGGTGGTCGGTCGTTCGACATCCATCTTCATCAAATCGATCAGATTGGTGCCGCCGGCGATGAATTTCGCGTTTGGACTGCGGCCGATGTGCCGTACCGCTTCCGCAACGTCGTTGGCGCGTGCATACTGGAAGTTGATCATGATCGCCCCATCGCTTGCTGGATAGCCGCAACAATGTTGGGGTAAGCGCCGCAGCGGCAGATGTTGCCGCTCATGAGCTCTCGGATCTCATCCGCGCTTTTTGCCCGGCCCTCGGAGATCAGGCCAGCCGCGGAGCAGATTTGCCCGGGCGTGCAATAGCCGCACTGGAAAGCGTCATGGTCGATGAACGCCTGCTGCAAGGGATGCAGCGCGCCGTTGACCGCCAAGCCCTCGATCGTGGTGATCTGGGCGCCATCGTACATGGCGGCGAACGTCAGGCACGAATTGATGCGCCGTCCGTCGATCAGGACGGTGCAGGCGCCGCACTGGCCCTGATCGCAGCCTTTCTTCGTGCCGGTCAGGTCGAGATGCTCGCGCAGCAAATCGAGAAGCGTCGTGCGGGGATCGAGCGAAAGCGCATGAGGGCTGCCGTTGACAGTCAGGCTCACCGAAACCATTTCCGGATGAGGAGGACTGGAGAGCGGCGAGGCCGCGGCCGGAGACCGCAGCCCCCGCGCAGCAGGATTCGTCGCGTCGTGAGAAACGACTTGTCCGCCCGCTGCGGGGCTACCGGATCGGGAGGTCTTTTCGGTTGGATTATCCGTCATCTCCAACTCCTATCGAGAGGGGAACGGTGCTCGGTGTTCACATTGCCGCCATAGTCAACCTTGGGACCTGAATAACGGCTTCCGCAAATTGGTTTCAGATCGATTTTAGTCTCTTGCGGCAGGTTGTCCCGGATGCCGCCGGCAATGGATCGGTGCGCATATTCCGCCTAGACTGGACTAGAACGTCTTGGCTTGGCGACGTGTTCCGGGCGCCGCGCGCTGTCGACCTCGCCTTCCGTCGCAAGGGTCGGTCGAGCTTGCTCGAGACCGCGCGAGCCGCTTTTCCAGATCGTCGGATTTCGCCTCACGGCGGCGACCTTTCAAATGGGCTTAGCAAAAGCACCAGCGCGAAGATCGGCGATCGGCAGGGGGACCTCTTGCAGAAACGAACTGTCGATTGGCTGTCCTTACGCAAAGCTGGAGGCCCGGAGTTCGACCTTTTTCCTGCCCTTCAAGATCGGCTCCGGCACGTGAGAGGAACGCCAGAAAGCGATCGCGGTGCTACGTGCAGGATGCGCCATAAGTGGTCGCTCGCTTCAATACAGATCCCTTGAACAAACCTCTGTGCTCACTTGACGACTGACTGATGCCGCTATCCGCACGCGCAGAAAAATCACGCTGAGGGCGCCGGTGCACGCCGCACTTGCCAGGGACGTGGGCAAGAGGACGAGCTTTGCGACCGCGATCAAGACCTGTTGTCCGATCGAAGCAGCCTCAAAGCGCTCGCATAGGTAAAAATACCCATTGCTTTTGGCATCGAACGCGCCTTTGTCACATAAGAAGTTAGCCCTGTTAACGTTATGCACTTGACACATTAGTGTTGTTGTCAGAATCTCACTCCGTCGAGCAGCGAGTGGAGAGACAGTAGCCTTGGCCGAGATCGATGCAAGTGGCGGGGGGTTCTCGTGTTCCGGCAGCTCTTATTGTCACTAGCGGCTGTTGTAACGCTAGAGAGGCCACCAACTATTCTGCTTCAATTGTAATGTTAGCTCTTGACTGCGGCCGTGAACAACTGTTCTTTAGGAGCGTGACCCAACTGAGTATTATACACTTACGCCGATATTGTACCATACTCATGGGTTAATTATGAGGCTAAAAGTCGAGGCTATTGACGAAGGCAATCGCTTTGAAGCAATTGTGAGCGAGTGGGAGGCGCTTGATCGCGAAATCATACCACGTAATCCGTTCAATTCTGCGTTGTGGTTCAAGTTGTGGTGGAAACACTTCCGTCGAAAAGGCTCGTTGATCAGGGATGAATTTTTTCTCCAATACCATCCGCAATGACCGGGCACAATTGGTTGCAGTCGTACTGGCAGTCGTACCCTTGATGCGTGTGCATCGGCCAGCCTTCGACCCTGTTAGAGTTCGCATCATTCGATTCTTCGGTGTCGATACCAACTTAACTGTTTTTCGTGGGGTCATATGCAGACCATCTGACGAAACCATCGTCTTCGGCGCCTTGCGCGATTTCCTTTATGCTAACAAGTCGGCTTGGGATGTTATCGAGTGGAGCGGTATTCGTACCGGCGGAGGAGCCAAGGATATTTTGGAGGCGGCGGGGCCTCTCAGTCCGAAGTCGTCCACACCAATGTATATTGTGCAGCTGCCGCAAAGCTGGAGCCACTCCTTTCTATACTATCGTTGAAGATGCGGAAAAATTTGCGAAAGGCCTACAAAGGTTTGCAATCCGCGGGCTACGCTTTCGAATTTCGCGTGATTGGGCACTGTGCCGATGTTGAAAATTCGCTTGACCGCTTTTTTCAACTCCACTCAATAAGGGCGCAAACACCCGACATGGTGGCCCATCCTGATATATCACACAAGAATTGCGCGTTCGTCAGCGAGTACTTTACCGAAGCTGCCAAGGGCAAGATCGCACGTATATTCGAATTATCTGTAAAAGGGGTCTCGTCGCGTCGCGTCTCGCGTTTTACATCGATGGAACCCTGTATTTTTTTATGGCGCCTCTGATCCCTCCTGGCGCCGCTCTAGTGTCGGAACCATCCTTATGGCTGAAGTATTGAAATGGGCCATTGGGTGCCGTGTAAAAACTGTTAATCTTTCCGCTGGTAAGGATCTTTCCAAAGTGCGATGGAAACCAGCGGAAATTGTTTTCGATAACTATTGGCAGGTATCACCCTCTCCACGGGCGTCTTTTTGGTCAGAAATATGTTGAACTATATTCAGCGCTCCGAAAATTATCGTAACAGCGTCAGGAAAATATCAACGACCGATAAAGCTGTACTCTTGTTGCAGCATCGACCCCTCGGCTGTGAGACCATAAAGTGTTACAAAGCTCTCAGCGACAAACGCTAAAGTCAGACAAGCAGCCTCCAGTGTTTCGCTCTTGGCGATTTCGCAGCCTCCATCGTATCAAGTGGTTGGCCGAGCTTTCTTACGCATATGTAACTGCCAAGCTCGCGCAGGGCGCTCCGCGTTCGAGGGGCCGGCGCCACCCCAGCGACCTCGTCCTGAGGCGCCGCGAAGCGGCCTCGAAGGACGATTTCAGAAAGCGCCGCACGGACGCGTTGTCTCGAAGAGGCGGCGCACGGCGGTGGGAAGCGCGGAGGCATATTTCAGACGCCTGGAAGACATGAGCCGCCGTAGGCCCATTCGCGGCCTTTCGACGGACGAGACCATGCGGATGACCCGGGGCGAGGATTGACCCTCGTCGACACGAATATCCTGATCGACGTCGCGACCGGCGATCCCGCCTGGGCAGATTGGTCGCGTCATGCGATCGCCTCCGCCCACGCCCGCGGGCCCCTGGGGGATCAACGCAATCGTGTACGCGGAGTTTGCGATCGGATTCGAGGGGCAGCCGGATTGCGACGCGGAGAAATGAAAAGTTCGATCTGACGCCGGCCGAAATCCCCAAATCCGCGGCCTTCCGCGCCGCACAAGCCTTCAGATCCTATCGGCGCGTCGGCGCAGCGCGGACCGCCGCTTCGCCGGACTTCTTCATCGGAGCGCACGCCAGCGCGAGGGCGCCATTGCTCATATCTCGCATCGCAGCGGGAACACCTTCCCCAGCTCTGCTGGGGAAGGTGGCGCGCAGCGCCGGATGGGGTGTGGGCCGCTGCTGCGACGCGAGAGGCTTGCACAAACGCTGCCGTGAACTTGCGGTCCAAGAGCCCTGCTTTCCGCACCTCATCCGTCGCCTTCGGCGACACCTTCCCCGCTCCGCGGAGAAGGAGGAGCCCCCGCTCACGTCGCGATATCGAGACGCCCTCAATCCGGCCTTCGCCGCGAGATCGACCAGCGCGTCGGGGCTGAAATTCTGAATTCGTCCGCGCAAGAGGTCGTTGAGGCGCGGCCGCGTCACGCCGAGCCGGGCCGCCGCCTCGACCTGTGTCGGGCCCCAGCTCTTCACGCGCTCGCCGATCGCGATCATGAGGTCGGATCTCATGGTCATGCTGGCGGCTTCGCCCGCGTGTCCTCCAGGGCGTTCCACACGTTCGCGAAAGTCTGCCGCTCCATCCTTCTGTCTCCTGCCTCCGGAAAATGGATCTCGTCGAGCGCGTCACCCCCGAACTCGATCGGCTCCAGCGGCCCGCCAGTCGTCTTATATCAGTGCCGATATATTTTCCGTCCAGAAGCCGGGCTCGCGGGGGCGCCCAAAAAAAATCCTTGCTTAGAGCCCTTAGTTCATGTTATGTTCCGAACCATGCATCGGCGATGAGGCCAAAGATGGGACTGGACTCGAGCATCAGCCCGAAGAGACACGCGGGAGCGGCGCGCCGCGGCCATGGCGCCTTCTCATGCAAAGGTTGCCGTGTCCTCCAATTGTCGTCGCGCTCGCGCCGCATATCGGAAAGGACTTTCGTCGCCGTTCCCGAGGCGCCGATCATCATCGGCCTCTAAGGATGACGTCTCCGCCGACAAACCATCGCCGATCTCGCTTTGCCAGTGTGCGCCGCCTGGAAATGGTGCCGCAACTCTTTGAAAAGTCACGCTTCGGGCTCGAAAACGATATGGCCTCAAACGCCTCGGACCCACAAAATGTGGCTCGTGCGGCGACATCCCGCGGCCTGTCGGCAAACTGCCTTCGCTTCGCTCGCGTCAAGCGACGTCGCCCGGAAATGGCGCGGCAACCCTTGAAAGGCCCCGATTTGGGCTCGGAAATAATGTGCCCTCAAGCGCTTGGAACCCAGAACACGTGCGTCGTGTGGCTGCCTCCCGCGGCATGCCTGCAAACCCCCTTGACTTCGCTCCGGCCAAGCTACGTCGCCCGGAAATGGCGCCGCAACCCTTTGAAAAATCCCGATTCGGGCTCGGACGTCTACGGCTTGGCGCTCTTCTCCGCCGCCCGCCGCAAGGCGTCTGCCAGCGCCCCGCTGCCGGGAGCAGGGCGGTCGGCGTGGGCGTTGACCGCCCGCATGATCCTCGCATCGGCGCGGCCGCCAAGGGCGGGCTCGGCTGCGCCTTCCGGATCGGAGAGCCGCATGGTGAGCGAAAAGCGCTTGCGCGGGACGTCGACGCTCAACACCTTCACCTTGACCACGTCGCCGGGCTTGGCCACCGCGCGCGGGTCCTTCACGAACGTGTTGGCCATCGCCGAGACATGGACGAGCCCGTCCTGGTGGACCCCGACGTCGACGAAGGCCCCGAAGGCGGCGACGTTGGTCACGACGCCCTCGAGGACCATGCCGGGCTTCAGGTCCGCGATCGACTCGACCCCCTCCTTGAACGCTGCTGTTTTGAAGACCGGGCGGGGGTCGCGGCCCGGCTTTTCGAGCTCCCGAAAAATGTCTGCGACCGTCGGGACGCCGAACCGGTCGTCGGCGAAATCGGCGGCCTTAAGGCCTCGAAGCGCTTGCGCGTTGCCGATCACGGCAAGAATGTCGGCGCCGAGCCGCTCGAGGATGCGGCGCACCACCGGATAGGCCTCGGGATGGACGCCCGAGCGATCGAGCGGCTGGTCGCCGTGGGTGATGCGCAGGAAGCCGGCGCTGAGCTCGAAGGCCTTGGCGCCGAGGCGCGGCACGTCCCTCAGCGCCGCCCGGTTGCGGAAAGGCCCATGCGTCTCGCGATGGACGACGATCGCCTGCGCCAGCGCCTCGCCGACCCCCGAGACGCGCGCCAAGAGCTTGGCGGACGCGGTGTTGACGTCGACGCCGACCGCGTTGACGCAGTCTTCCACCACCGCGTCGAGCGAGCGGCCGAGCTTCTGCTCCGAAAGGTCGTGCTGGTACTGGCCGACGCCGATCGACTTCGGGTCGATCTTGACGAGCTCGGCGAGCGGGTCCTGCAAGCGCCGCGCGATCGAGGCCGCTCCGCGCAGGGTCACGTCGAGCTCGGGCAGCTCCTGCGCCGCATAGGCCGAGGCCGAGTAGACCGACGCGCCGGCTTCCGACACGGTCGCCTTGATGAGCTTGAGCTCCGGGTGGCGCGCGATAAGATCGGCGACGAGCCGGTCCGTCTCGCGCGAGGCGGTGCCGTTGCCGATCGCGATCAGCTCGGCCTTGTGGCGCGCGGCGAGCGACGCGAGAACGGCGATGCTCGCGTCCCACCGGCGCTGCGGCTCATGAGGATAGATCGCCGTCGTTTCGACGATCTTGCCGGTCGCATCGACGACCGCGACCTTGACTCCGGTGCGGAAACCCGGGTCGAGCCCGATCGTCGGCCGGCCGCCGGCCGACGCAGCGAGCAGCAGGTCGCGCAGGTTGCCGGCGAACACCTTGACCGCCTCGTCCTCGGCCTGGGTAAAGATGCGCAGCCGGAGGTCGACGGCGAGCTGCGTTTCGATCTTCGTCCGCCACGCCCAGCGCGCGCCATCCAGAAGCCAGCGGTCGCCCGGCCGCCCGCGGTCGGCGATGCCGAAACGACGGGCGATCGCCAGCTCGAAGGGGCCAAGCGCGCGGCTCGCCGGATCCGCTTCGGGATCGGGAACGAGCTTGAGATCGAGAACCTCCTCCCGCTCACCGCGCATGAGCGCGAGCGCCCGATGCGACGGGATTTTCACAAGCGGCTCGAAGAAGTCGAAATAGTCGGCGAACTTGGCCCCCGTCGCCTCCTTGCCCTGGCGCACTTTCGAGACGATCCGCCCGCCCTTCCAGAAATCCTCGCGCAGCCGCCCGATGAGCTCGGCGTCCTCGGCGAAGCGCTCGACGAGGATCGCCCGGGCGCCGTCGCAGCGCCTCCTGCGCGGTCTTGACCGCGTCCGGCTTCACATAAGGCTCCGCCTGCGCGAGCGGCTCGAGCTCGGGACGGGCGAGAAGCGATTCTGCCAGCGGCTCGAGGCCGTTCTCGCGCGCGATCTGGGCCTTGGTCCGGCGCTTCGGCTTGAACGGCAGATAGATGTCCTCGAGCCGCGCCTTGGTGTCGGCCTCATTGATCTCAGCCTCGACCTTGGTGTCGAGCCTGCCCTGCTCGCGGATCGATTCGAGGATCGTCTTGCGCCGGTCCTCCAGCTCGCGCAGATAGGCGAGGCGAGCCTCGAGCGCGCGCAGCTGCGTATCGTCGAGCGACCCCGTCGCCTCCTTGCGGTAGCGCGCGATGAAGGGCACGGTCGAGCCTCCATCGAGCAGGCCGATCGCGGCGGCGACCTGGCCTGTCTTGACGTTCAGCTCGTCGGCGATGCGTTCGGCGATGGATTTCATGGCTCTCGAATCGGTTGCGTCGAAGAGTCGCTTTTAGGCGCCGGCGCGTTGGCCGGTCAAAGCCCAAGCCGGTTCAGCGCACGACGGCGGCGATCCTGGCGAGGCCGAGATTGAACGCGCGGGACGTCGCGGCGGCGCAATCATCCTTGCGAGCCAGCGCGCGTTTTTCGATGAGCTTCCACGACGCGATCGCGACCGCGAGCGAGGCGAGCGCGGAGGAGGCCATCATCGCCGGGAGCGACATGGCGGGAAAAACAAAGGCGAGCGTCTGTTGGATCGGGAAGGCGTAGATATAGACCCCGTAAGAAAAATCGCCCCAGTCATTGAACCTCCGGACGCGCCCGCCGGGCACATAGGCGAGATGGAGGACGAGCGGCGCGAGGCAGACCGCATAGACGAGAAAGAAGGCCATCTTGTCAAACGAGGCGAGGACGAGCGCCGCGAGCAGCCCGACGAGCAAACCGCGGCTCATCGGGACCCGGTCGCGCCACAGATAGAGGCTCGATCCGTAGAGGAACATGAAGACGCGGATGTTCGCGCCGTTGACGGGGCCGCCCGTCAGTCGCGGGCTGACGACGATCGCGAATAGCGTCGCTGCCGCGAGCGGCAGGAAGAAGCGCATGGCCTTTACGCGCAGCGAGGGCGCGACCGCGAGCACGAGCCAGGTTCCCGCGAGATAGAGGTACATGCGCACCTCGACCGGCATCGTCCACAGCGAGCCGTTGAACTGGCTCTTGAGCGGAACCGTCTCGAACACGCCGGGCAGCGTGTAGCGCACGCCGCCTATAAGCGTCGCACACTTGTAAAAATATTCCCAGGTCTTCGACGACGCGAAATAGTCGGCGGGCTGCAGCGCAGACAGCGTAGGGGCGAGACCGAAGACCGTCAGGACGAGCATGACCCAAAGCGCGGGATAGACGCGCAGCGCCCGCGCCCACAGATAGGCGATCACGTCCTGCCGCGCGATGAGGCTCGCGGTCACCAGAAAGCCGCTCGTCACGAACAGCATGTCGAGGCCCATCTCGCCGAGCGAGAATCCGAGGCGCTTGAAGAAGAATTCGCGCTCCGGAGGAAGCCCCAGAACTGCGACGCTGTGGGCGAACAGCACCGTCATCGCGGCGGAGAAGCGCAGCAGAGTGAAATTGTTGTCCCGGCCAACGGCGTACTGGGATAGTCGCACTTGGCGCTCCTCAGGAGACTTCGCGGTGCCGGCGGACGCTGCGGCGGCGGCAAAGTCCGGCCGTCATTCGGCCGCACGCATCGGCCGCTCGGGTTGGGCGAGCCGCTGGGCCTTCAGCAGGTCGGCGATCATGAACGCCAGTTCAATCGATTGGTCGGCGTTGAGGCGCGGATCGCAATAGGTGTGATATCGGTCGCGCAAGTCCGATTCCGAGATCGCTCGCGCTCCGCCCGTGCATTCGGTGACGTTCTTACCGGTCATCTCGAGATGGACGCCGCCGGCGTAGACGCCTTCGGTCCGACAGCTCGCGAAGAAGCTGCGCACTTCCTGGGCGATGCTCTCCGTCGGGCGGGTCTTGTAGCCGGTCGAGGTCTTGATCGTGTTGCCGTGCATCGGATCGCAGACCCAAAGCACTCTTCGGCCTGCGCGCTTGGCTGCGCGCAGCAGCGGCGGCAGGGCGGCCTCGACCTTGTCGGCGCCGAACCGGCAGATCAGCGTAAGCCGCCCCGGCTCGCCGTCCGGGTCGAGGACGTCGATCAGCCGCAGCATTTCGTCAGGGGCGAGCGACGGCCCGCATTTCAGGCCGATCGGATTTTTCACCCCCCGGCAATACTCGACATGCGCGCCGCCGAGCTGGCGCGTCCGGTCGCCGACCCAGATCATGTGGCCGGAGCAGGCGTAATAGTCGCCGGACGTCGAATCGAGCCGCGTCAGAGCCTGCTCGTAGCCGAGCAGCAGCGCCTCGTGCGAGGTGTAGAAATCAGTCGCCCTGAGCTCAGGATGCGCCTCCGGGTCGAGGCCGATCGCGCGCATGAAGCCGAGCGTCTCGGTGATCCGGTCGGCGACCCCCTGGTAGCGCTCGGACTGCGGGCTGTCCTTGACGAAGCCGAGCATCCAACGGTGCGCGTTCTCCAGATTGGCGTAGCCGCCGGTGGCGAAGGCGCGGAAGAGGTTCAGCGTCGCCGCCGACTGGCGATAGGCCTCGAGCTGGCGGCGCGGGTCGGGCTCGCGGGCCGTGGCGGTGAACTCGATGTCGTTGATGATGTCGCCGCGATAGCTCGGCAGCTTGACGCCGTCGATCTTCTCGAAATCCTCGGAGCGCGGCTTGGCGAACTGCCCGGCGACCCGGCCGACCTTGACGATCGGAGACGCGGCGGCGAAGGTCATCACCACCGCCATCTGCAAGAACACGCGGAAGAAGTCGCGGATGTTGTCGGCCGAATGTTCGCCAAAACTCCGGCGCAATCGCCGCCCTGCAGCAGGAAAGCTTCGCCCGCAGCGGCGGCGCCGAGCGCGCGTTTCACTTGCGCGCTTCGCCGGCGAACACGAGCGGCGGAAAGCCGGCGAGCTGGCGCTCGGCCTCGGCGAGCGACGCGAGGTCCCCATAGACCGGCGTCTGCTCGACCGGCTTTGTCCGCCAGCTGTCCGGGGTCCAACGTGGGGTCGCCATCAGCTTTCCGTTCGAACGCTCGTTTGAAACCCGCCTTTTGCCCGGAAGCGCGGAACCATACAAGCCATGCCTTCCGCGGGAAACCTCTTGGC
>CAWFVS010000067.1:0-17308 GCA_963819255.1 uncultured Alphaproteobacteria bacterium | reverse complement strand
TAGTCGCCCGAGTCATTCGAACTGGGGGTACAGCCTTTTCAGTTTGACACGGGCGTTTTCGGTCGTGAATTGCCAGTCGGCTTTGGCGTGGTGTTTGTTTCGATGGCTCTGCCAGGCCGCGACCTCTTTCTCAAGGGTCGGCTTGTCGGGGATGCGGCGGCTCAGGCACTGGGTGGTCAGAGCGGCGAGTTCGGACTCGGCCATATCGAGCCAGCTTCCATGCTTTGGCGTGTAATGCCATTCGAACCGGTTGACGAGGCGACGCGCTTCGGGGGCGGGGAAGGCGGCGTAGAGCGAGGCCGGCGTATGGGTGCTCAGATTGTCCTGGACCAGCACGATTTTTTCGGCGGCGGGGAAATGCACGTCGGATAACTCTTTGAGGACTTTCGCGTAATCGACGGCGGCGTGGTGGTCGGTCACCTCCACGCGGCGCCAGCCCTCCAGCGGCGCAAACATCATGAAGAGATTGGCGACGCCGTTGCGCAAGTATTCGTAGTCGTGACGAGCGGGCCTTCCGGGCTTGGGCGGGATCGGAGCGCGCGTCTCGGCGATCAATTGCTTGGAGGTCTCGTCCAAACACACGAGCGGACGATCGGGATCGCGCGGCCTCTGGTAGGTTTCCAGCACGTCTTCCATGGCGGCGACGAAGCCGGCATTGGCTTCGGGCGGAATCACCCATTGCCGTCTGCGGTGCGGTTTAAGAGCGTTTTTTTTAACGTCCGTCCGATCGTATTGTCGCTGGCCTTCTCGACGATGTTCAATTCGACGACTTTCTCTTCGAGGAGACGCAGGCTCCAGCGAGCGAAGCCTTCCGGAGCGGGCGAGCAAACCAGGGCGATCAGTTTCGCCTCGGCCGCCCCGTCAAAGATCCGCGGCCGGGCCGAGTTGGGATTGGACTTGCGGCTCAGCGTCGCCTCGAACCCCTCCTCGACCAGCTGCTGACGCGTGCGAGCGACATTGTTGACGCTGGTGTCCAGCGCTGCCGAGATTGCGCTGTCGCTCCAGCCTTCGCCCGCCTCTGAAACGTCGGCCTTGAGCAGGATGCGCGCCCTCGTCAGCACGCGCGCCGAACTCTTGCCGGTGTGAATCAGAGCTTCGAGCCGCTCGCGCTCCTCGGCGCTCAGCTCCACCACATACTTCTTGACCGCAATCTCCTTCTTGGACACGAATCACCTCCGTCGCTGCTCTCGCGGCGACAGAGATTTAGAAAATCACCACCAATTCGTTGACGCTAGCGACTAGCCGCGAGTTTCTTCGGCGGCGCCAGCGGGCCGGGAAGCGCCCGCTCGGCCTCGTCCTCGAGCGCCTGCTCATGGTGGCGGACGAACTGCGCCCCGACGATGGCGCCGACGACCGCTGCGACGAGGATGGCTATGCCGACCGGCCGGGCGTAGGTCTCGACCGCCCGCCCGAGCCAATAGCCTCCCACGCCGAAAATCGTCGCCCAGACGATGCCGCCGGCTGCGTTGAAGAAAAAGAACCGCTCCCAGTTGAAGTGGTTGACGCCGGCGAGGAACGCCGCGAAGGCCCGCAGCACGGCGACAAAGCGGCCGAAGAACACGATCTTGCCGCCATGCCGGAGAAACAGGTACTGCCCGAGCTTCAGCCGGCGCTCGTCCAGCCGGATGTAGCGGCCATAGCGGTAGACGAAGCGAAAGCCCAATTCCCGTCCGACCCAATAGCCGCAATTGTCGCCGAAAATCGCGCCGGCTGCGGCGGCGGGAATGACGCCCCAGAGGTGCAGCTTTCCCTGTCCGGCCAGGATCGCAGAAGCGACAAGCACGGTTTCGCCCGGCAACGGGATGCCCGCGCTCTCCAGGCTGATGATGACGAATATGGCGAGATAGCCGTAGGTCGCGAGATAGCCGTGCAGATTTTGCGCGAGGTCCATGTCAGACCAGCGCCTTGGCTCCGGCGAGGCGGCGCGCATTGGCGCGGACCTTGCGTCGAGCGGGCTTCGCCGCGGCCTCGGCGACGCCGGCGAGGCCGATCGACAGGTCGTTGGCGCTTCGCACGCCGCCGAACGCCGCCCTGACGAGGAACGCGCCCCAGGCGGCCTGCGCGGCGATGGCCCCCTCGACCGCCGCGTCGACTTTTTCCTGCACCATCAGCTGCGCCTCGCGCGCGTTTTCCGGCCCGCGCCCGGGCGACATCAGGTTTTGAGTGCGGGCGACGATGGTGAGGGCGGCGTCGACCCCGCTCTGGGCGTTGGCTTTTGCAATGACCAACGACCGCCTGGTGAGACTTTTTGAAACCATTGAATGCGCCCCTTCCTTCGTTTTCGCGCTCGGCGCGCGACGAAGATCAAAGTCCCGCAGCATGCGAGAAGTTCCGCGCAGGAGCAACCCGACTTTCGTACGCCCGCACTATCCTCACAGCCTGTCGATCCGATACCTGTTGGCTTTCCCGCCATCGTCGCCGCGTCGCGACGCCCAAAAGATCGAGTGGGAGAAGCGATCTTGACAAGCGGCGGCGGCGCCTTCTTGCCTGCGTCTCGACTCCCGGAGCCCGCCTGATGACTCCGTCCGCCGCTCGTTCTCGCCGCCGGCGCCGCGCTGATGGGCGGGGCGGGAGTGACCCTCGCCGCGGCGGCGGTGCACATGAGCGGCGGGGAGCTGGCGCAACGGGGCGCCCTGTTCCTCATCCTGCACGCCGTCGCGGCGCTCGGGATCGCGGCGCATGTGCGGGTCGCGGCTTCCCGCGCGCTTCTCATCAGCGGCTTCGTGATGGAGGCCGGCGCGTCGCTGTTCGCCGCCGATCTCGCCTATCACGCCTTCGCGGGCGTGCGGCTCTTTCCGTTCGCCGCGCCGATCGGCGGCTCGGCCATGCTGCTGTCGTGGCTGGCGCTGGCGGCGGCGTTCGCGGCGGCGGCGCTGCGGGCGGCGTAAATCCCCCCTCTCCCAACGGGAGACAGCGGACCGCGCCGTCTCCCGTCAAGCCGCCTCGGGCGCGGGAAAACGCTTCACTTTGATCGTCTTGGCGCGCTGTCGCGCCTGCCAGAGATCGTAGGACAACTGGTTGCGCAGCCAGGATTCCGCCGGGCCCCAACCGGCTTTCTCGAGCCGGATCGCCATTTCTGCCGAAATCCCGTTGTGGCCGTTCAAGAGTTCCGACAGCGATCCGCGCGAGACGCCGAGCCCCTTCGCCGCCGCCGTCACCGTCAGGCGCAGCGGCTTGAGGCACTCCTCGCGCAGGATTTCGCCGGGGTGCGGCGGGTCGAACATTTCCATCACCAATAGCCTCATCCGTCTAATGATAGTCCTCGAGATCAACGTTCATAGCCTCGCCATCCTCGATTTCGAAGGTCATGCGGTAGTTGCCAGACACCCAGACCGACCAGGTTCCTTGGCGGTCCCCCTTGAGCCGGTGAAGCCGAAAGCCCGGCAGGTCCATCGTCTCGGGAAGCGGGCCATCGTTCAAGCGCGCAAGGATATGTCGCAATTTCGGGGCCAGTCGAGGATCAACGCCTTTCGTGCTGCCGGTTCGAAACAAGGTTTCGAGTCCCTTGTGACGAAACCGTTTGATCATGCGCGAATGTATGCCGTCGGTAAACGGTTTACAAGCGCCGACAGCCGAGCGTCTATGAGCCACCGGGAGCGCGGTGGTCTTTGCGGATGTCCGCAAAGAAACGCCATACGAATTGGATAAATTCATCTCAGCCTCCTACAGCCTACTTGCTACAGTACGCGACACATTCGGTCCATAAAGCGAGCGTCTTCCAGTTGTTTGGACATACAATACATGCACCATTCAGAGCGTAATCAAACTTTCGATTGATCAGCTTGACATAATACGTATAGTACAGTAAGAGGTCTTACTGGCCATGGCCAGAACGCTGACAACAAAAAAGCCCGGCTCCTCGCTATTCCGAGTGGGTAAAGTCGCGGCGTCCTAATTCGTCAACGTGGTCCCAACCGATGGCGTTTGCCGGCAAGCGTCGGATAGCCGCCTCGGAGGTCGATGGCTAGAACCAGGGGAACCGCGGGCGCTTTCCGCCTACATTTCAAGGCGCCGCTCACAGCGGGGACCGCGAGGGCACTGCTCGCCTCACCGAAACCGGCTCGGCGGCAAACCGCGAGGCATTCGCCCGATACGACCTGTGGACAACCGCGGCGCCACTCTTGCCCACTCGAAACAGCGACGAGCCACCCGCCGGAGCGGAGCTTAAATTCGTGGACTACAGGGAATGCCTGCCGGCTGCGCCGGTTACACGAATGTAGTGACGTTACGCAACGTAACTCCATAGGCGTGATTGCCTATGCGCATACTCGCACAACTGCGTCGCCGGTTTAGGCCGAAGTTTGTGTTCCCTGTTGGCTCGCTCTTTCGTCTGCGAGTGTCACACCATCTCGGCCATGCCACGTTTCCAGCCCCCGCCTCGTCGGACGCAGCATGCGGATTTCCCGCACTGCGCTCTCCTGTCTGCTTCGCCTCAAGGGTTATGGGGCCTATCCTGCCGGAGCGGCTTTCGGCGCTGGTCGAACCACTCGGTAGCCATTAAACAGCTTCAGAGTTTGGTACAGCCATCCCCTACTCCACTGCGTCCAGCCGAAGTTACCGCAACCGAGTTGCTTCATACCACGGTGAGGTATTGGGTGGCCGTGATCGCTTTGCTTGGCTTCAGCTAGAGCCTACCTGCCATTGAGCTATTCGCTCAACGGAGGTGTTGTTAGGGCATCCTAACAAAAAGTCCCTTTTCCCTGCCCGAGTTACTCGGAGTAACTCGGGCAGACCGCGGAGCCTTTTATTCCCAGAATGCGGCCCAGGTTACAGCCTGTAACCCGGAAGCTCCGCCCGGTCACCAGCTTCATATTACCACCACGGATTGGGTAAAGTCAAGCCCCGCGGGCTTCGCCTCATCGCGCAGGACGCGTACCACGGCCGTGGTACGCTTAGGAGAACAGATAACAAAAAGCCCGTGCGGTCTTCAATCCCTCACAAACTCGAATTTGTCGACATCCACAAGCCCCCGGTCGGTGATCTTCAAGTGCGGGATCACCGGCAGCGGCAGGAAGGCGACCTGGAGGAAGGGTTCGGCGAGCGTCACGCCGAGGCCCTTGGCGGCGGCGCGCAGGGGGATCAGCTTCTCGCGCACCTCCTCGAAGCTCGCGAGGCTCATGAGCCCGGCGACCGGGAGCGGCAGCTCGGCGACGACCCTGCCGCCCTCCGCCACCGCGAAGCCGCCCTCGATCTCGCGCAGGCGATTGGCCGCGGCGGCCATGTCGCTCTCGTTGGCGCCGACCACGCAGAGGTTGTGGCTGTCGTGGCCGACGGAGGAGGCGATCGCGCCGCGCTTCATGCCGAAACCCTTCACGAAGGCGGTCGCCATGTTGTCGTTGACTCCGTGGCGCGCCACCACCGACACTTTGACGACGTCCTGATCGAGATCGACCCCGCGCTCGCCGTTCCTAAACGGCAGCGTCACGGCAACGCGCTCGGTGATGATCTTGCCGGGGATGACGCCGATCGCCTGGGTCGAGGGCCCCTGCCCTCTCGCCGCGAAGTCGCCCGCCTCGACCCGCCGGGCTTTCACGCTTCCGCGCCCCACGGCGGGCAAAGCGTTGCGCGCGGAAAACAGCGCGTCGTCCACCACGCGTCCGGCCGAAAGGACGGTCGACACCGCGCAGCTTTCGAGATCGTCGACGACGACGAGGTCGGCCCGCCAGCCCGGCGCGACGAGGCCGCGGTCGCGAAGGCCGAAAATGCGGGCGGCCGAGATCGTCGCGGCGCGATAGGCGGCGAGCGGCGGCGCGCCGAGACGGATCGCCGTTCGGATGAGAAAATCAAGATGGCCCTCCTCGGCGATGTCGAGCGGATTGCGGTCGTCGGTGCAGAAGGCGATGAAGGGCGAGAAGCGCTCGGTGACAAGAGGGGCGAGCGCGTGCAGATCCTTGCACACCGAGCCCTCGCGGATCAGCACCGCCATGCCCTTGATCAGCTTCTCGCGCGCCTCGGGCAGGCTGGTCACCTCGTGGTCGGTGCGGACGCCGGCGCTCAGATAGCCGTTGAGCGCGTAGCCGCTGAGCAACGGGCTGTGCCCGTCGATCGGCCGGGTCTGGAAGGCGGCGAGCTTGGCGAGGCAGGCCGGATCGCGGGCCAACAGGCCAGGAAAATTCATGAATTCGGCGAGGCCGAGGACTTTCGGGTGGTCGGCGAGCTCGAGGAGGTCGCCGACCTCGAGCCGCGCGCCCGAGGTCTCGAGATTGGTCGCCGGCACGCAGCTCGAGAGCTGGATGCGCAAATCCATCGCGGTCGCCATCGCCCCGTCGAGGAAGTAGCGCAAGCCGGGTTGCCCCAGGACGTTGCCGATCTCGTGCGGGTCGCAGATCGCCGTCGTCACGCCGTGACGCAAGACGCAGCGGTCGAACTCGAGCGGGGTGACGAGCGACGACTCGACATGGCAGTGCGTGTCGATGAAGCCCGGGACGATGATCTTTCCCCTGACGTCGATCTCGCGCGCCCCGGAATATTCGCCCATCGTCCCGACGATGCGGTCGCTCATGATCGCGACGTCGCTCTCGACGAGATCGCCGCCGACGAGATCGAAGATCCGGCCGCCCTTGAGCACGAGGTCGGCGCTCGCGAGCCCCTGGCCCTGCTCGATCGCGCGCTTGAGGTAGGCGATGGCGTCGCTCATGGGGCCTGCTCCGGGGGTGAGACGGCCGGCATTGTTTCAGCCTTGGTCGAGAGGCTCAAGGGCCGACCTATTCGGTTTCTGGAATCCGACGCCAAGCGCGGCGTCGACCGCCAGCGCTGCGAGACGCGACGACCAGAGGAGCCGTTAACCCCGGGAGCGCTGGTCGGCGCGTCTCTTCGAGCGCGTCCGATCAGTCAGGCTCCGGGCGGACGGAACTTGACGTTCTTTGCGACCGCCGCGTCCATCTCTTCCGGCGTCATCAGCAAGATCATTCTGCTCGCCACCGTCCCGGTCTGGGCGGCCTTGACGGAAATCGCAGCCGCCGCTGAGCTGTCCGGCAGATCGAGGACGACGAAGAAATCATCGGCGCCGAACGCAAAATAAACGGCTTCGACCTTGCCGCCGACGCTCTCGACAGCTTCCGTGATCGCCGCACGGCGCCCTGTTCCTCCTTCTTTCGCCAGTCCTTTTGCTCCCTCAGGCGTATAGCTCCCGACCACCATGAACTTTGGCATGACCGTCTCCTCCGGTTCGCCGACGTTGGCGTAGCGGCCATCGGCTCGTTCCCATCTTCGCCGAGCCCGGTCGCCAGGACAAGCGCGAGTGAAATCGAGGCGCGCTACCGGTCCGCGTCGACGCTACCGGAGGCCGAAGGGTTAGCGAGCCGCACTCGCCCTTTTTCGAGCCGCAATAAGGGCTTTACGGCCTCACCGAATTGTCGTCTCGTGGGCCGAATGCTCGCGCCGATCCTCTCCATCCAGTCGCACGTCGTCTATGGCCACGTCGGCAATTCGGCGGCGGTCTTTCCGCTGCAGCGGCTCGAGCGCGAGGTCTGGCCGCTCATGAGCGTGCAGTTCTCCAGCCATACCGGCTATCCAGGGTGGCGCGGGCGGGCCTTCGACGCCGCCATGATCGACGATTGCGTCGCGGGGCTCGAGGCGATCGGCGTCCTTCCCCGGTGCGCCGGACTTCTGACAGGCTACCTCGGCAGGGCGGAGATCGGAGAGGCGGCGCTGCGGGCGCTGGCGGCTGTCCGCGCCGCCAATCCGGAGGCGGCCTACGCCTGCGATCCGGTGATCGGCGACCTGGGCCGCGGCGCTTACGTCGCGCCCGGCGTCGCCGAATTCTTCCGCGACCGCGCCTTGCCCGCCGCGACCATCGTCACGCCGAACGCCTTCGAGCTCGAATGGCTGACGGGCGCGCCGGCAAACACGCTCGCCGAGGCCCGCGCGGCGATCGCGGCGCTGCTTGCGCGCGGCCCGAGCGTCGCCGTCGTGACCTCGCTCACGCTCGCCGACGCCCCGGCGGACGAAATCGACATTGTCGCGGGCGACGGCCTCGGCCTGTGGCGGCTTGCGACGCCAAAACTCCCGATCGCGGTCAACGGCGCCGGCGACCTGTTTACCGCGTTGTTCTTCCATCACTGGCTGGAAGGCCGCTCGACGCCGGAGGCGCTGTCGCGCACGGCGTCTTCGGTTTTCGGGGTCGTCGCCGCGACGCTTGCAGCCGGCGGACGCGAGCTCGCTCTCGTCGCCGCGCAGGACGAGCTCGTCCGGCCCTCAAAAATCTTCCGGGCGGAGGCGGCCTAACAATTTTCTTTTGCCGCCGGCCCATTGCGGATCGTCGCGAGGAGGACCATGTTCAGCCCTGGAGTTTACAGGCGCAAAGGAAGGAACCGGCGATGAGGCGTTCAATCAAAGTTCTCGGCGCCGCCGCGCTCGGCGTCGTGCTCGGACTGTCCGTCGCCGCCGACGCTCAAACCCTTCACCGGCACGCCCGTCATCCAGCAGCCGAGGCGGGGCGTCAGATCGTCGTCCACCCCCGTCAATCCTACCTGACGGCGGGTCCGGTGGCTTTCGTCGGCACGTACGATAAATACGCCGTCGACACCTTCGCTCCGGTCGGGCAGTACATGCCGAATATCGACCACACGTTCGTCGGCCAGCGCGGCCTCGAGCGGCTGCCGAACAACTTCACCGTGCCCGGTTGCTGCCTCCCGTAATCCTGGCCCGCGTGGGCGTTCGGGCAGAGCCCAGTCTTCGCCGCTGATGCGCCGCTTCTACACGCTCGACGTGTTCACCGAGACGGCGTTGGCGGGAAATCCGCTCGCCGTTGTTCTCGACAGCGAGGGCCTCGACGCCGGCCGCATGCAGCGAATCGCGCGCGAGTTCAACCTGTCGGAGACCGTGTTCGTCCTCGAGCCGAGGAACCCCGCCAACACGGCCAGGGCGAAGATCTTCACGCCCGCGCGGGAGATGCCGTTCGCCGGCCATCCGACTGTCGGGACGGCCGCCCTCATCGCCTACGTCCGGGCGCCCGATCTCCTGGCGGCGCAGGACATGCAGATCGTGCTGGAAGAAGAAATCGGCGACGTCGTGTGCGTCGCGCGTCACCGCAAGGGCGCGCGCGCTCGCGGCGAATTTCGACCTGCCCAAACTGCCCGAGCGCCTCGACGCCTCTCCGCCGCCGACTCCGGAGATCGCCCGCGGCCTTGGACTTCGGCCGGAAGACATCGGCTTCGACCGGCATGAGCCGAGCCTCTTCACCGCCGGCGCGCCCTATCTGTTCGTGCCGCGTGCGCTCGATCGAGGCGATCGGCCGCGCGCGCCCGGTCGATATGCGATGGAACGCCGATGGCGGACCGGCGACCTTCCTCTATACAAGAGAAGTCGTCGAGCGCGGGCTCGGCCTATCATGCGCGGATGTTCGCCGGCGGCTGGGGCGTGGCGGAGGATCCGGCGACCGGCAGCGCCGCCGCCGCCTTCGCCGGCGTGATCGTCGCCTTCGAAAGGCCGGGCGACGGGCGAGCATGTGCTGACCATCGAGCAGGGCTTCGAAATGGGCCGGCCGAGCCTCATCGCGCTCGGGCTCGAAATCGAGGGCGGCGAGCTGCGCTCGGCCTCGATCGGCGGCTCGGCGGTCATCGTCTCGAACGGCGCGCTGGAGCTGTGACCCGCTCCGACGCGGATCGTCGAAGTCGCCGAGCTCGACTTCGCTTTCGAGCCGGGGCGCTGGCGCTTCGCCGAGGCCGAGGCGGAGGCCATCGCCGCGCACTGGGCGCGGCTGCGCGAGAAGAAGCCCGCGCTCTACAACGGCCGCATCCTGCTCCTGATGCGGCGCGAACTCGATCCGGCGGGCCGACGGTGAACTGAAGCTGCAAGGTTCCTTTTTCGAGACCGGCTACGCGGAGTTCCGTCGCCTGGCGCGGCCTTCGGCCACCGCGGCGAGCCGGTTGAAAATTGCTTCTCGATGGCGGCGCTGCGAGGCGCGGACGGCGCCTTCCTGCTCGGCGAAATGGCGTCCCACACGATGAATGCCGGGAGGATCTATTTTCCCGCCGGAACGCCCGACCCGAGCGACGTGTTCGACGGCACTGTCGATCTCGAGGCCAGCGCGCGCCGCGAGCTCCTCGAGGAAACGGGCGTCGACGCCGCCGAGACGGCGGTCATGCGCGGACTGGTCCGTCGTCTTTTCGCCGAGCGCGTCGCCTGCATGAAGCCGATGACGCTCGCGTCGCCGCCGAGGAGGCCAAGGCGCGCATCGACGCGTTCCTCGCCCGCGACCCGCACGCCGAACTCGCCCGCATGCACGTCGTGCGGAGCATCGACGACATCGACGAGAGAGCGGACGCCGGCTTTCGTGCGGCCTACCTGCACGCCGCCTTCGCGACGTAGCGCCTAGAGATCCGTCGGATAGCCGTGACGCTTCTCGAGCGACGAGCATCGCCTTCGCCTCGGCGTCATGACCGGCCGAGCAGACGCCTTCCGCCGCGCCGATTTCCCGCTTGATCTGGTTATAGACAGACTGGGCGACATGGCCCATCGACAGGTCGTTGTCCTGGATCGCGCGATAGCGGGCGATCTCCGCCCGGCAGTCGCCGCCCTGCGGCAGCTGGAATTCTGCGGGGTCACCGCGACCGACCCCGGCGCCGGCGGCGCCGAGGCCTGCGGGGCTTGCGCGTTGCAGGCGGCAAGCGCAAGCGCGGCGAAGACGGCGAAGACGAGCGGCGATTTCATCGGCAGTCCCGACTCGGAGTTCGTGACCGACTTGCCAAACTATCGGAGACGTCAAGAGCCGCGTCGCGGCAAGCCACGCGCCAGCTTCAGGCTCCATCGTGCCGGCATGCCGGACCTTCGCCGATCAACGCCGTTCCCTCGCACCCGGCGCCTTCGCCAGGCGCATGCGTCTTCAACAACGGAACGTCGTCGCTCGACGTGACGCTGCGCGACATTTCGGCGAGCGGCGCCCGCGTCATCGGCGACGGTCTTCCTTTCTGCCGAAGACCTTCGAACTGCGGATTCTCGAAGGCGACGGCCTACTCGCCGCGCGCCCGCCTCGTCTGGACGGACGGCAGGACCGCGGGGCTCGAGTTCATCTCTGAAGAGAGCGGATCGCTCCCTTCACGCCGCTTCGCGTCAGCTTGCCGTCACGGTCGGATGACGCACCATCCAGATTTCCGAGACCGAGGCCACCGCCACGATCAGCCCGAGCACGACGAACGCCCAGACCGCGTATGTGATCGCAACGAAGCCCAGCACCCAGGGCGAGATGATCATCAGGACGCCGGCGATCAGCGCCACCCAATCCTCCCACTCGGCGAACTGCGTCAGCGCCGCAATCCCCATGACCGCGATCACGACGCCGCCGATCCACGCGGTCCACGCCGCCGCCGTGTCCACGGTAAAGGCCAAGGACCCAGGGCGAGATGAACAGCAGCGCTCCGCAAATCAAGGTTGACCCAATCCTGCACGCTCTTGCCTGTACTCCGCGAGGTCTCCATTGACATCGCAACCTCCTTGTCATTACAAGGCGCAGATAAACGCCTTATTTGGCGTCCGACGCCTATTGACGTTTAACGCCTCTGTATTCGAGGTAGATCTGTACGACCAATATTCAAGTCTTCACGGTTGCGACCAATCGTCGCGCGGGTTCGAGCGGCGGCGAGTTAAGCGCGACTCCGCAATCCTGCTATGATTTCGGCCGCGCGCCCATAAAGTGAGGATCCGCCATGCGCATCGAGCCGGCTTTCCTGTTCGACCTCGACGGCACGCTGGTCGACAGCGTCTATCAACACGTGCTCGCCTGGAAGGAGGCGCTCGACGGCGAGGGCATCGACCTCTCCGTCTGGCGCATCCACCGCAAGATCGGCATGAGCGGCGGGCTGTTCACCAACCAGCTCATCCGCGAGACCGGCGTGCCGATCGACGAGACGCGCGGCGAGCGGCTGCGGCAGGCGCATGCGCGCGCCTATCGCCGCATGGCCGACCACATCCGGCCGCTGCCCGGCGCGCGCGACCTGCTCCTGTGGCTGACCAGCGTCGGAATTCCCTGGGCGATCGCGACCAGCGGCCGGATGGAGACGGCGTCGGTGAACCTGACGGCGCTCGGCGTCGATCCGGAGAAGACGCCGGTCGTGACGCGCGATCTGGTCAAATACGCCAAGCCCGATCCCGACCTGTTCCTCGCGGCGGCCGCGCGTCTCGGCGCGCCGATCGAGACGGCCATGGTGGTCGGCGACAGCATCTGGGACATGCTGGCGGCGGCGCGCTGCCGGGCGCTCGGCGTCGGCCTCCTCTGCGGCGGCTACGGGGCCGAGGAGCTGCAGAAGGCCACCGCCTTCCGCGTCTACGAGGACCCCGCCGACCTGCTCGCCCATATCGACGAGCTCGGCGGAAGGCGGTGAGAACGGGCGGTCCGCGCCGATTATCGTGCGCGTTATGCCGACTTCAATGAGAGTTGAGGAGAGACGCTTTCCGATCGCTTAGGTTGTTGCGTCGTCCGATCCATTGGATTACATCCGCTTATGCCCGGCGGCGTCCCAATCACCGTTGTCGAGACGCCGGAGTCTCTCTCTGCGGCTCGAAGGCTTCTGACCGAGGCGAATCATGCGATTCTGGTGGATTACTTGGCCAACAATCCGGCCGCTGGCGGCCTCATTCCTGAGACGGGCGGCGTGCGCAAGCGGCGATGGGCGATGGAGGGACGCGGAAAGCCGACACCAACGTGTTGGTCCGCGCCATAACAGGCGACCATGTGCGGCAGAGCAGGATCGCTCAAGAGGAACTGGCGAAGGCGGAAACCGTCGCGCTCGCGCTTCCGGCGCTTTGCGAACTGGTCTGGGTGTTCACCCAAGGCTTACAGAATCCCGGCCTCCGAGGTGGCCGAAGCCGTCAGGCGCCTTGTCGCGAGCGAGCATGTCGCTGCGAACAGGCCCGCCGCGGAAGCGGGGCTGACGATGCTCGACGCGGGCGGCGACTTCGCCGACGGCGTCATTGCGCATGAAGGGCGCTGGCTCGGCGCCGAGACATTCGTGACTTTCGACAAGAGAACGGCGAGGCGGCTGCGTGCTCGGGGCTCGGCCGCGCGTTTGCTTTCGCCGTGAGGGCTTCCCGCCGGGCGGCAAGGCTCTTAAGCGGGCCTCCTCTCGCCCGAAAGCCAAACCGCTCCAAGACGCGGCCTGGAAACCCTGCTCGCGCTATTCGAACAGCATCGGCGCGATTGAGGCGGCGAGGATCACGGCCATTGCGAGGTTGAACGGGCGGAAGGCGCGCGGATTCGCGAGCAGTTGCTTGAGCGCTGCGCCGAACAGCGCCCAGGCGCCGGCGCTTGGGATGGTGATCGCTGTGAACATGCCGACCATCAGCGCCACGCTTTCGCCCATACGTGTCGGTCATTGGCGCGTCAGGCCGCGAGCGCGCCCAAGATCGCTGCCCATGCCTTGGGATTGACCCACTGAAACGCCGCAGCAGGGAGGAAGCCGAGCGGGCTTCCGCCGCCCTCGGCGTCGCCGATCGGCCCGGCGAAGGCGATCTTCATCGCCAGCCAAAGCATGTAGAGCGACCCCAGGATGCGCAAGACCGGCAGCAATTGCGGGACGCGTTGAAAGACCGGCGTCAAGGCCGAGGCCGACGAGCGCCGCCATCAACGAAAAGCCGACGACGACTCCGGCGAGATGCGGCAGCGTGCGCGCGAAACCGAACTTCGCCCCCGAGGTCATGAGCATCAAATTGTTCGGCCCCGGGCTTGCGGCGGCGACGACGCCGAACGCGACGAAGCCGGCGAGGACGTCGAGGTGCACGTGCAAGGCGGAGGCCCCTCGTCAATTCGGCCGCGGCGGCGATGCTTACGCGCGTTTTCCGAGCGTCCCTTTCACCGGGATACATCGGCCGCTGAGGAAAGTTCGACATCGCTAATCGCTGCTCGCTATTCGCTTCTACCGCCCCAGCATCAGCATGAGATTCTGCACCGCCGCGCCCGAGGCGCCCTTGCCGAGGTTGTCGAACCTGGCGACGAGCACCGCCTGGCGGCGCGTCTCGTTGGCGAACACGTGGATCTCGATGTCGTTCGTGCCCTTGAGCCACTCCGGCTCGAGGCGCGGGCTGTCGCCAGCCGGCGCGACGCGGAAATGTTTCCGGCCCCTGTAATGCTTCTCGAAGACCGCCCTCAGGTCGGCCACTCTCGGTTTCCCCGGCAGGGAGTCGAGATGGAGGGGCAGGCTGACCAGCATGCCCTGGCGGAAATTTCCGACCGAAGGCACGAAGATCGGCTTCTTCGTCAGGCCGGAATAGAGCTCGATCTCCGGCAGGTGCTTGTGCTCGAGGCCGAGCGCATAGAGCTCGAAGGCCGGCGCCTTTCCGCTTTCATAGGCTTCGATCATCGCCTTGCCGCCGCCGGAATAGCCGCTGACCGAGGCGATCGACACGGCCCAATCCTTCGGCACGACCCCAGCGTCGACGAGCGGGCGCAGGAGGGCGATCGCGCCGGTCGCGTGGCAGCCGGGATTGCTGACCTTCCTCGCCTTGGCAATGGCCTCCTCCTGCCCCTCGACGAGCTCGGGAAAGCCATAGGTCCAGCCGGGCGAGACCCGATGGGCGGACGAGGCGTCGATTACCCGCGGCGCGGTCTCCGCCATGGCGGCGACGAGCCGCGCGGCTTCCTTGGCCGCCTCGTCCGGCAGGCAGAGGATGACGACCTCGACAGCAGCATAGAGCTTCTGCTTGGCTTCCGGGTCCTTGCGCGCCCCGGAGGGTAGGCTCGCCAGCTCGATCCCGGCAAGACCCGCGAGCTTGTCCCGGATCTGCAGGCCGGTGGTGCCGGATCTCGCCGTCGATGAAGATTGTCGCCATGATCGCCTGCCGAAAGTCCCGGCGCCTCGAGGAAAATCGCACCCACGCAACAAGAACGCCGCGGTCAGCGACGCCGGCGCAGGCGGATAGGCAAGCAGGCGATCATGGACGGCTATTTGACGCGAACGACCGTCACGGTCAAGGGGCGGCCGGCCGTGTAGCCCGGGCGACCGCAGAAACGCGCCGCCCCCTTTCTTCCTGTTGCTCCCTGCGAAGGAACTGGGCGTCCTGCACATGGATTCACTCAAAAAAATTTTGTTTCAACGATCCGTTCTGAAACGCCCATCACCGGCTTTTGGATCAAACAGGGAGATGTTCTCCCTGTCCGGGCCCAAAAAGGAAACGAGGCGCGGGGCGCGATCAGGTAAGTGAGCCAAGAAATTAAGTGAGAATTTCTCTCTTACGAACTGATGTTATTACAATTATCGATGGCCGCGATGTGCGGACGCAAGAGCACGGATTCACGCAAATTTGCACACGGGACGCCGACTTCCACCGGTTCCCGTTTCTCGAGGTGGTCGCGCCGATGTGAGACGCGCTCCATCGCCCATCCTAATGGACGCCCTATAAGAGCGGAGCGCCGGCGGTGCGAGTCGAGTGCTTAGGGTCGTTGCCTTTGCAACTCCGTGAGCAAGCGCTCGACGGTCGCCAAGCGGGTTTGCAGGTCAGTGTTCTCGGCCTGAACCCTGTTGACGTCGGCGTGCAAGGCCTCGATCTTGCCCGCAGTGACGCTCGTGCGGGCGAAATCGTTGAAGGCGGCCCGCAACGCGCGGGTTTCCTGTTGCAGCACGGTGAGCGAGCGGTTGATCAGCGGCAGGCCGTCGAGCGGTGCGCGCATCGGAGCCACTTTGCCATCTAGAGTAGATATTTTGGTGTCTAGACTAGACACTTTGGCGTCCAGACCGGACACTTTGGTGTCCAGACCGGACACTTTGGCGTCCAGACCGGACACTTTGGCGTCCAGACCGGACACTTTGGCGTCCAGACCGGACACTTTGGTGTCCAGACCGGACACTTTGGCGTCCAAGCTGGAAACGTTAGCCTCCAAGGCGGCAAGCTGGGCGCTAACCGGGGCCAGTTCGGCGCGCAGAGTCTCGAGCGTAAGATCGGTCATGAGCCGGAACAATACCATAGCGGCGGCCGAAATAACACCGGCACAGCGGCTTCAGGGCTGAAGCCGCTGACGCGACCGCCCCAAGCGCCGATCGAGAGGCCGTTGTAAGATGGGCGTCCTTCGACGCATGATCTCCTCCGCCGCGTTGCCCCCTTCCTCGCCATTGCGACCGCGTTGCGCGGGAGGACAAATTCGTCAGCGCTTCGAGAACTGGAAGCTTCGGCGGGCCTTCTTGTGGCCATACTTCTTGCGCTCGACCGCACGGGAGTCGCGGGTCAAAAAGCCTTCCTTCTTCAATGTGGGCCTGAGGTCCGGCTCGTAATTGGTCAGCGCCTTGGCGATGCCGTGGCGGACTGCGCCGGCTTGGCCGGAGAGGCCGCCGCCGGAGACGGAGACGACGACGTCGTACTGGGTGATCCGGTTGGCGACGACGAGCGGCTGGCTCAGGATCATTCTGAGCACCGGCCGGGCGAAATACTGGTCGAGCGGCTTGCCGTTGACGGTCGCGAGGCCCTTGCCCAGGCTTGAGCCAGACGCGCGCGACCGCGTCCTTGCGCTTTCCCGTTGCGTAGGCCCGACCATTCTTGTCGAGCTTCTGGACATGGACGGGGGCCTCCGCTGGGGCCGGAGGGGCGACGGAGGAGGTCTTGAGGTCGGCGAGCGAGGACAGGGTCTCGGCCATGGGTTCAGGCCCTCCGGCTATTCTTGGGATTGAGCTTGGCGACGTCGAGGGGGATCGGCTGCTGGGCGGCGTGCGGATGGTCGGGCCCCTTGTAGACGCGCAGGTTGCCGAGCTGCTTGCACCCCAACGGCCCGCGCGGCAGCATGCGCTCGACCGCCTTCTCGACGACCCTCTCCGGAAAACGCCCCTCGAGGATCGACTTGGCCGAACGCTCCTTGATGCCGCCGATATAGCCCGTGTAGTGGTGGTAGACCTTGTGGTCCCGCTTCCTGCCGGTGAACACCACCTTCTCCGCATTGACCACGATCACGTTATCGCCGTCGTCGATGTGCGGGGTAAAGCTCGGCTTGTGCTTGCCGCGCAGGCGCATGGCGATGATGCTCGCGAGCCGACCGACGACGAGGCCTTCGGCGTCGATGAGAAGCCACTTCTTCTCGACGTCGGCCGTCTTGGTCGAATGGGTTTTGCCGAACATGATGGTTCCCGAGGTTTCGAAGTCGCGCGCTTCTGCCGCGCGCGATGCGAATTGTCAACCGCGGGCGCCGGAATCGCCAAGAAAACTGCCCGCTTCGCCTGTGAGGTATCATGATACCGCGCAGCCCTTCAGTAGGACGCGGTCGCTGACCGCGCCGCCGCGCGCGGCTGCCGGCCGTGCGGCTCATCGCCCGGAACTGTCGGCACGGCAGCAGGACGCTCGGCATGGCCCGGGCCACGGTTTACGTTCCGTCAGCGCCCGCCCTTTAAGGACC
>CAWFVS010000066.1:0-169188 GCA_963819255.1 uncultured Alphaproteobacteria bacterium | reverse complement strand
CGCGCGGCGAGGCCTGATCGCCTCGCTCCCCGAGCCGGTGATCATCCGCAACGCCGACGGCGCTCCGGTCTGGGACCTTGGGCAGTACGCCTTCATCGAGCGCACCGAAAAGGACGACGCGCCGGACACCGTCAATCCGAGCCTATGGCGCATCGCCAAGCTCAACATGATCCACGGCCTGTTCGAAGTCGCCGACGGCGTCTGGCAGGCGCGCGGCTACGACCTTTCGGTGATGACTATTTTCCGCTCGAACAGCGGCTACATCGTCATCGACCCTTTGATCTCCGCCGAATGCTCGGCGCCGTTGGCGCGGCTCTCGTCCCGAAGCTCGGCGACAAGCCGGTCGTCGCCGTCATCTACACCCACAGCCATGTCGACCACTTCGGCGGCGTGCGCGGGATCTCTCTCAGGAGGCCATCGACGCCGGCAAGGTCAAGATTTTCGCGCCGACCCACTTCACCGAAGCCGCGATCGGCGAGAACGTCATCGCCGGCAACGCGATGAGCCGGCGCGCCAGCTACATGTACGGCAATCTCCTGCCCAAGGGCGCCGAGGGCCAGGTCGACGGCGGCCTCGGTAAGACGACCTCGTCCGGCTCCGTCGGCCTCCTACTGCCGACCGATTTCGCGACCACGACCGGCGAGACGATCACCGATCGACGGCGTCGACATCCATGTGCTGATGGCGCCGGAATCGGAGGCGCCGGCGGAGTTCATGTTCTACCTGCCGAAGTTCAAGGCCTTCTGCGCCGCCGAGGACGCGACCCACACCCTGCACAATCTCTACACGCTTCGCGGCGCGAAGATGCGCGACGGCCTGCTTGTGGTCGAAATACCTGCAGGCGGCGCTCGACATGTTCGGGCCGGACATCGAAGTCGTGTTCGCCTCCCACCACTGGCCGACCTGGGGCAACGACAGAGCGATCGCCTTCCTGAAGGCCAGCGCGACACCTACCGTTATCTCCACGACCAGGTCATGCGGATGGCCAATGGCGGGATGACGCCGAAGGAGATCGGCGAGGCGATCCGCCTGCCGAAAAGTCTCGCGACGCAATGGGCCTGTCGCAGCTATTACGGCTCGGTCTATCACGACGCCGTCGCCCAATATAATTTGCGGCTCGGCTTCTTCGACGGGGTGCCCGCGACCCTCCATCAGCACCCGCCCGTCGAAGCGGGGCGAGCGCTATGTCGATTCATGGGCGGCGCCGACGATGTGCTGCGCAGGGCGAAGCAATCCTTCGATCAGGGCGATTACCGCTGGGTCGCCGAGGTGGTGAACCACGTCGTCTTCGCCGACGGAAGCAACGTCGCCGGCCAGAGAGCTTCTCGCGGATGCCTACGAGCAGCTCGGCTATCAGTCCGAGTCCGGGCCGTGGCGCAACTTCTATCTGAGGGGCGCACGGAGCTGCGTCAGGCGTCACAAGCTTCCGGCAGCGAACACCGCGACCCCGGACATCATGAGCGAGATGCCGCTCGAATTGTTCTTCGACTATCTGGGCGTCCGGCTGAACGGGGACCGGGCCGGGGGCAAGACAGTCAAATTCAACGTCGAACTCACCGATAACCAAGGAAATCTATATCCTCGGTGTCGAGAATGCGGCCTTGCACTACTCGAAGGGCCGCAAGCACCAAATCCGGACGCGTCGATCGTCATGACGCGCACGGCCTTGAACGACGTGATGCTGGGCACGGCCACCCTGGAAAAGCAGATCATCGCCGGAAATGCGAAGTTGACAGGGCAACCCGAAAAAGCTCGCCCAGTTCGTGTCGTGGCTGGACACGTTCGAGTTCTGGTTCCCGATTTCGACGGCCTGAGCGGGGCATCGCCCGATGTGCGCGATCTGCGAACCTTCGTTGAATTCAGCGTCGATCATCCGATGACATTGAACGTGGCGGTCGAAACGCGTCGGGCGATCGACGACGGCGCGCTGGCAGAGACCGCGACCGATGCCGATCCGCTGGATGAGGGCCGCCCTCCGGCTCGAGGCGATAGGTTTGCTCAAGGCCGCCCAAAGACGGCTGGAGGCGGTGCTTATGTTCCGCCCGATCTGCTCTCGATGCCGGACTTTTTCATGTTGATGATCGAGGAGAAAGTCGGACCTGGGCGTTCTTCCATCCGACGGCGTTCGGCTTCGATCCGAGCTGTCGCCCAGATCCGCCTCGCGTCTCGGCGGACGACGACGAATGTGACCGCGACCCAGCGATTGTCGTTTCCGAAACAGTTTTGCGCCAGCTCTTGCTGGGCAAATTTGCATTCGAACGCGCACTGAGGAATGGGCTGGTCGTCGTCGACGCCGACCGTGATCGACGCGCGCCGCTCATTGCTGCTTGGTCGGCAAGCTTTCCCGGCGGGAACTTTTCAGCCGTTTCGTGTGCACATCCTGGGCCTTGCAGACCAATCACACAGTAGACGGAATGTTGCCAGGGGATGCCATCGCGTCCCTTCACACAAAACTCCGAAGTCGCGCCGTAGTCTCGCGCAGAGCGCCATCATGGGCGATGAAATCGCCTCTTAGAGACTCATTCTCAATTTCCGCCTCTCAAAAGGTCGGGGAGTGGCGACTTTCGAGTGGTGCAGAAGTCAAGATTTTTGCACCAGGAAATCGACGTCAATAAAATCAGTGGGTTACGCGGTGCAGAAATCAGGTGCATAAAGGTCCGCTCTCCCCCCTTCAGACACGTTCCCAACCGCAGGGTGCCGGATCGGCCGGTCTCGAACACCTCGAAATCTTCAGCGCGCCTGCCGAATGGCCGGAGTTCGACCCATTGCTGCCGTTCAGGATCGGCCCTATGAACGGGCCCGAAGCGCTCGAAAGCGGTCTTCGGCTGAAGGCGGGGGTGGTTTTAAGGTCGCGCCTAAAATCCTGCCTCCAAGAAAATTTCGCCGATCTAACGCGTACGCCTTAACTTTTTCCTTCTGAGACCAAACCTTTACTGACGCTTCGGTCAGTATCTTCTGTAATTTTGCAATAACTGCGTTGGTATAATATTTGTTCAATTCAACAGTTTTATTTCTAAGTCCCGCACGGTTTTGAGCAAAAGCAATTGATCGTTGTAAGTTAAGTTCTTGTTGGATAGTATAGCCTTCGCGCAACTGTAGAGTTCTTTCTTTGCGTCGTTCCAAATTGCGTAATTCTGCGCAATTTGCTCTAACAACTCAGTGCCCATGATGAGTAAAATGTTTTGCGGATCACTTAGTTGATATTGCTCGGCTTTTAAAAGGAGCATAGTTAGGTGATCAATCATATCCGACGTACGCTTCGCTAAATCGGTTAGTGCGGTAGCCCCAAACGCTTCCGGTAAAACTGGCTCATGTTCTCTAGAAACATGAACCGGTACCCTAGGCTGACTTCGACTGCATGAAGCATCAGACTAGTTGTTGCATCTCCGCCATCTCGCTCGTGTAATACTTCGATAGCGTATACATGGTATTCAATCGTATCATCATAATACGTTACAATGCTTGACGTGAATATTATGTATAGCCTTTTGCCGTCAAATGAGATAATACTGTTATCATTAAGATAAACGTTGTCCCCATCTGACACATCAGTGTATGCAAAGCTTTGTGCCATTGCAAACCCACGTCCTGGTCAACACCATCTACAAGCTCTGACCAGTTATATTTCCTATTTGCGCGTGCATTTGGGCCAAAAATTTTGGAAAAGTCGCCAACTAGTTCAATCGTGGTGTCCGTGATTGAAATAGATCGGCCAAATTGCGCGGACCCTGGCCCCGTTCTTATTATCAACTTAGCCTTCGGGCGTTGCGTGTCTTTCTCCCGTACGAGGATCAGGCTAACGACCTGCTTAGTCATGCTTGATGCAAGGTCAGTAAGAATTGTAATTCGATCACGACTTTTAACAATCGAAGGATTTCGACCACTTTGACTGCGGAAAATCCAATAACTCTTGGATATCTAGTAGAAATTTCAAGGAATTTGGTTGCGATTCCTTCTGTTCGGCTTGCAAGCGCTTCAAATTGTCGTCAAGGGTGGTAGGATAAAATCAGCACCGTCTCGCAAAGAGCTGGGATCAATATTGATGCCCTCAAACTCGTTTATGGTATCGGGAACGCGAGCTAACACAGCAAACGGAATCATCCGTCTTTGCAAAGACGGCCATCGCGCCATCATAGGTTGAGTAAAGACAGATTGCCCGAAGGCTCCCACTTCTGCCCCCGTAAACGAATGAGATGGCTTGAGCCGCCCTGTCGCAATAACAATCATCACATCTGTTCCACTAATACTTTGCTGGATAATGCCGCGCCAATTTAACCCGGTAACAAATTCACTCATCATCGTTATTTCGATATCATCATCAAACGCAGCTTTGAGCGATAATTTAACGACATCTGCAATTGATTGATCTTCTGAGGCGTAGCTGATGAATAACTTCAGACCCTCAGTCTCGCTGAACGGCATAACGTCCCTCCTAAACTGTCAGTCAACCTTAAAAATGGTTGGAGCAACTCTGTTGTCGCTCTCCGAACTGGACGGATGCTTCGCAAGTCCCTCTTCCTAGCCGGAACCACTTCCGCAGCTCCGCCTGCACGCAAATTAACTCACTCTTAACGGTAACGCTGTGACTTGCGTTCACATCTCGATTGATGCACCCCGCAAAATTTTGAGGATTCGATTTGAACCGGCCCGGATGAAAATCTGGGCGACGGAGCCTATTTCGCGCTCGCAATGGAATGACGGCTATGGCGCAGACTCCGGTCCTTCCCGAGGCGACCCTTGTATGCGCGCTATCCGCCCTTTGGCGACGTCCAATTTGAACACCGGGTCTGACTTGCGCCGGCTGTCTCGGGCCAAGGTCGAGTCCGAAGGGCGAACTCGACCGGGACATAGGACTTTGAGATTACAAGATAATTCGAAATTGCAGGACTTTTGCTTTGCAGTTGGAGGAATCCGTGCTATGTTCACGTTGTGTTCAATCAGACGCTTCCCATGGCTGAATTGCGATACCCGGTTTACCAGCCGAACGGGGTCCGCGGCGGCCGCTCTATCAAGGCCCGCCGGGAGGCCAGGCTGAGCAGGCGCCCACGCGAAAAAGCGATCATCGGCAAGCTCTACCGGGGGCTTTTGATGGCCGAGGTCGCCAGGGCGCGCAAAGAGCATGACGGTCGGATGCAGATCCTCGGAGATCCTCCCGAAGCGCGCTCCTCCGGCGCCGTCCGAATATCCGGCGCCGCAGGTCAACCGGCTGAGCGAGGCGATATCGTCGCGCGTGGGTCAATGCGGACGTCGGACGGTCGAGGAGTGAACCGCCATCGCGGCTTCTCGCCGCGCCTCGACGCCGATGCGTCGCAGCGGCGGCTGCTCGGACCGCCGGCTGCCGCGCTCCGCGCGCTGGCCCCGCGCGCGGCGGAGGGTCCGATGGAAATGGCGCCGGAAGCCCTTGGAAAGGTTCGTTTAGGCGATGGAAATGTCGCCAGGGCGCGCAAAAAGCATGACGGTCGGATGCGGATCCTCGGAGATCCTCCCGAAGCGCGCTCCTCCGGCGCCGTCCGAATATCCGGCGCCGCAGGTCAACCGGCTGAGCGAGGCGATCGCGCGTGGTCAATGCGGGCGTCGGACGGTCGAGAAATGAACCGCCATCGCGGCTTCTCGCCGCGCCTCGACGCCGATGCGTCGCAGCGGCGGCTGCTCGGACCGCCGGCTGCCGCGCTCCGTGCCAGCGCCCCGCGCGCGGCGGAGGGTGCGATGGAAATGGCGCCGGAAGTCCTTGAAAAGGTTCGTTTAGGCGATGGAAATGTCAGGATGCGCCGCGCTTGGCGACCACGACGTGCGGAGAGCGCCCGTCCCCGGCCGCCGCCTCCTGATGCGCGAGACGCCGCCTTCCCCAGCGACCTGGGGAAGGGCGCGCTCGACGGAGGGTCCGATGGAAATGGCGCCGGAAGCCCTTGGAAAGGTTCGTTTAGGCGATGGAAAAGTCAGGACACGCCGAGCCTGGCGACCACGACGCGGCGGAGAGCGCCCGTCCCCGGGCGCCTCCTGATGCGCAGAGACGCCGCCTTTCCCGGCGACCTGGGAATAGCGCGCTCGGCGGTTGAGATGTGGAGCTCAGCTCTGCACGCCCTTGACGTACCAGTCCATCACCAGCATGTCGGCGTCCTTCATGCGCTCACCCTTCGGCACGCGCTCTTTGCCCGACTGGTCGGCGATGGGGCCGGTGAAGACCTCGTAGCTTCCGTCCTTCGTGCCGGCGATGATCTTGTCGGCGGCGGCGCGCACGTTCTCGGGCACCGCCTTGTTGTAGGGCGCCATGGCGAGGATTCCCTCCTTCATGCCCCACCACGCGTCGTCCGGCTTCCAGCTTCCGTCGAGCATGGCCTTGGCGCGCGAGATGTAGTAGGGGCCCCAGAGGTCGAGGCTGGCCGTCAAATGCGCGTGCGGCGCAAAACGCGACATGTCGGCGCCGTAGCCGAACCCGTAGATCTTGCGCTTCTCGCAGACCTGGAGCGTCGCCGGGCTGTCGACGTGCTGGGCGATGACGTCGCAGCCGAGATTGGCCAGCGTGTTCGCCGCGGCGGCCTCCTTGGCCGGGTCGAACCAGGTGTCGATCATCACGAGCTTGGTGGTGACCTTCGGATTGACCGCCTGCGCCGCAAGGGTGAAGGCGTTCACGCCCATCACCACCTCGGGAATCTTGAACGACCCGAGGAAGCCGATCGTGTTCGTCTTCGTCATCATGCCGGCGATCGTGCCGATCACCGCTCGGCCCTGATAGAAGCGCGAGTTGTAGGTGCCGACGTTGTCGGCGTGCTTGTAGCCGGTGCAGTGCTCCCACTTGACGTCGGGAAACTGCTTGGCGGCCTCGAGGGTCTGGTCCATGTAGCCGTAGGAGGTCGTGAAGATCAGCTTGTGGCCCTGCTGGGCCAGGTCTTTCATGACCGGGACCGCGCTCGCGTCCTCCTTGACGTTCTCGACATAGTCGGCGACGACCTGTCCTTTGAGCGCGTTGAGCAGTTGCTTGCGGCCCTGTTCGTGCGACCAGGTCCAGCCATAGTCGCCGATCGCGCCGAGATAGACGAAGCCGACCTTGAGCGGCTCGGCGGCGATGGCGTTGCGGCCAAGCGCGGGCAGGGCGAGGCCGGCCGCCGTGGTCTTCATGAAATTGCGGCGGGTGACCAGAGTCATGTCGTTCTTCTCCTTGTCCGTGACACTCTTTTTCAACTGCTCTGCATGAATGGGCGGCCGAGGCAGGCCGGCGCCTCGCTCCCCGTGACGCCGCGGGCCGATATGAGGGCGAGCACGACGACCGCCATGATGTAGGGCATCGCGGCCCAGAACTGCGACGGCAGGAACGAGAAGCCGGACGCCTTGGCGTAGAGCTCGAGCGTCATCAGGACGCCGAAGAAATAAGCCCCCGCCAAGAGGCGGCCGGCGCGCCAGCCGGAGAACACGACGAGCGCCAGCGCGATCCAGCCGCGGCCGGCGGTCATCTGCTCCGCCCACATCGGCGTGATCACCATCGAAAAATAAGAGCCCGCGATTCCGGCCAGCGCCCCGCCGAAGGCGATCGCCGCATAGCGGATCAGGAGCACCGGATAACCGATCGAATGGGCGGAAATGTCGTTCTCGCCGACCGCGCGCAAGATGAGCCCGGCGCGCGTGCGATCAGGAACCAGCCGACGGCGAAGACCATGACGAGCGCGAAATAGACGAGCGGGCTGTAGCCGAAGACGACCCGTCCCACCGGGTCGGCCGCAAGGCGGTCTGGAAAGACGGAGTCGAACGAGGGCACGGTCATGCCGATATAGCCCGCGCCGATCAGCGAGGAGAGCCCGATGCCGAAGATCGTCAGCGCAAGGCCGGTCGCCACCTGGTTGGAGCCGAGCGACAGCGCCAGCGCGGCGAACAGCATCGACGAGAGGGCGCCGGCGAGCGCGCCGCAGAGGACGGCGACCCACGGGGCGAAGTCGCCGAGATCCGGGCCGAAATCGAAGGCGACGGCGAAGGCGGTGACCGCGCCGATCAGCATCATGCCCTCGACGCCGAGGTTGATCACGCCGCTCTTTTCGGCGACGAGCTCGCCGGTCGCCGCAAGCAGGATCGGCGTCGTGACGCCGACCACGGTGACGAGCGCGTCGATGATGAACGCAAGGCTCATGCGGAGGCCTCCGCGGTCGCCGCTTTCGGGCGCGGCGCCTCACGAATGACCCGCACCCGATAGCGGACGAGAAATGTCGCTCGCCAGGATGAAGAACAGCATGGTCGCCTGGAAGATGCCGGCGGTTGCGTTCGGCACGTGCACCACGGTCTGCGCCACCTGGCCGCCGACATAGGTGACGGCGAGGATGAGCCCCGCCAGGAAGACCCCGACCGGATGGAGTCGGCCGAGGAACGAGACGATGATCGCGGTGAAGCCGTAGCCGGAGGGAAAGCCGAGATTGATCTGGCCGAGCTGGCTCATCGCCTCGAGGATGCCGGCGAGCCCCGCCGTGCCGCCGCTGATCAGGAGCGTCGACCACACCGTGCGCGAGGCGTCGAAGCCGCCGTAGCGGGCCGCGTCCGGCGCGGCGCCGACTGTACGAACGGAGAAGCCGTAGACCGAGCGCGACGTCACCAGCCAGAAGACGAGCGTCAGAACGACGGCGACGACGAAGCCGGGCGGGATGACCGTTCCCGGCAGGACGTTCGGCAGCGACTGGGCCGGGGTGAAAGGCGGCGTCTGCGGAAAGTTGTGGCCGTTCGGATCCTTCCACGGGCCGCCGACCAGATAATTGAGCACCTGGAGGGCGACATAGACGAGCATCAGGCTCGAGAGCACTTCCGAGACGTTGAAGCGCGTCTTCAGCCAGGCGGGGATCGCTCCCCAGACCATTCCGCCCAGAGCCCCGCCCGCGATCATCAGCGGAATGATCAAGAACTTCGGCGCGTTCGGCAGGACCAAGGCGACGCCCGCGCCGGCCAGCGCGCCGATGATGTACTGCCCTTCGGCGCCGATGTTCCAGATCTTCGCCTGGTTGCCGAGCGAGAGGCCGAGCGCGATCATGATGAGCGGGGCGGCCTTGGTCAGGACGTCCTGCCATTTGTAAGAAGCCACGATCGGCGTGATGAAGGTCTCGTAGATAGCGTGCGGGCCGTCGAAGCCGATCAGCTCGAAGATGATGGCGCCGAGAGCCATGGTCAGGAGCACCGAGGCGATCGGCGTCGCCACCAGCATGACGCGGCTCGGGGTCAGCCGTTTTTCAAACCGGATGCGCATGCAGATGCTCAGTCATTTCCATCGTCGCCGTCGGGTCGCCGTGCACGCCGCCCATGAGGAGCCCGATCTCCTCGATCGAGACCTCGCCGACCTTGAGCGTCTTCGACAGCCTGCCGAGGTTGATGACGGCGAGCGAGTCGCAGAGCGCCAACAGCTCGTCGAGGTCCTGGGAGATGACGAGAACCGCCGAGCCGCGCGTGGCGAGGTCGACGATCGCCTGATGGATGGCGGCAGCCGCGCCGGCGTCGACCCCCCAGGTCGGCTGGCACACCACGAGCGCCTCCGGGCGCTGGAGGATCTCGCGCCCCATGATGAACTTCTGCAGGTTGCCGCCCGAGAGCGAACTCGCCAGGGCGCCGGGACCGGTCGCCTTGACGGTGAAGGCGCCGATGACCTCGGCGGCGTAGTTGGTCGCCTTGCCCGGGTCGATGAGGCCGAAGCGCACGAGCTCCATCCGGTCGCGCCCGGTGAGGGAGGCGTTGTCGGTGAGCGAGAATTCGCCGACGGCGGCGTGGCCGTGGCGCTCTTCCGGCACCGCGCAGAGGCCGAGATTGCGCCGCTCCGTCACGCCCATCCGTCCGACCGCCTGGCCGGCGAGCAGGATCGCCTCCGCGCTCGGCGCGAGCGTCTCGCCGCTCATCGCGGAGAGCAGCTCGTTCTGACCGTTGCCCGCGACGCCGGCCACGCCGAAGACCTCGCCGGCGCGAACCGTGAGCGCGACGTCCCTCAGCGCCACGCCGAATTCGGTCGGCTTCGGCAGGGTCAGCCCCTTTGCCTCGAGCTTGGGCGGCCCGAAGACGCGCGCCGCCGACTTGGCGATCTCCTTCAGGTTGGCGCCGATCATCATTTCCGCCATCGACCGCGAGGTTTCGCGTTTGGGATCGCAGGTCGCCACCACCTTGCCGCCGCGAAGGATGGTCGCGGCGTCGCAGAGGGCGACGATCTCGTGCAGCTTGTGGGAGATGTAGAGGATCGAGCAGCCGCTCGCCGCAAGATGCTTGAGCGTCTCGAACAATTGCTCGACCTCCTGCGGCGTCAGCACCGAGGTCGGCTCGTCCATGATGAGCAGGCGCGGATTGAGCAGGAGCGCGCGGACGATCTCGATGCGCTGGCGCTCGCCGACGCTGAGCGTCGAGACGACGCGGCGGGGATCGAGCTTGAGGTGGTAGGTCTCGAGCACCCGAAGGAACTCGGCCATCAGCTCGCGCGAGGAGAGGCGCGAATCGAGGCCGAGCGAAATGTTCTCCAGGACCGTCATTGCCTCGAACAGCGAGAAATGCTGGAACACCATGCCGATGCCGAGCCGGCGCGCAGCGCGGGGGTTGGAGATGCGCGCGGGCGCGCCGTTGAACAGGATCTGCCCTTCGTCCGGCGCGACGACGCCGTAGATCATCTTGACCAGGGTCGATTTTCCGGCGCCGTTCTCGCCCAAGAGCGCGTGGATTTCGCCGGGGCGGACGCTGAGATGGACGTTGTCGTTGGCGCGCACGCCGGGGAACGACTTGCTGACGCCGATGAGCTTCAGTCGCGGGGGAGCTTCGGCCTTCACTTCGACATGCCCTCGCTCCCCCACCTTCATCCGGCGTCCTACCCGATCCGCGTTTCGCAAGAACCGCGCCGATTCCGTCTCCCGGCTGTCGCGCCGGACGCGATCGGTTACTGCGTCTGTCGCTTGACGCCTTTGGCCCGCGACCCTAACGCGGCGGGCCGAACTGTCAAATTAATTGGCGATAGCTGAGATTGCGGCCGCGGACCGCCCAGGATGTCGCTGTCCCGAACTTTCCGTGCTATTGGCGGCGGCTTCGCTGGAGCGGCCGATGAAAGCTTCCCTTCGCCCCTACGACGAGGCGCTCATGCGCAAGGCCTTCGACGTCGCGAGGCTTGCCCGCGAGGGCGGCGACCATCCGTTCGGCGCGGTGCTTGCCGACGAAGAGGGAAACCTGCTCATGGAGCAGGGCAACGGCTACTCGGCCGCCGGGGGCGACCGCACCGCCCACGCCGAGAGCCTGCTCGCCTCGCGCGCCGCCCGCGCCTACGATCTCGCGTTCCTCAGGCGCTGCACGCTCTATACCTCGGCCGAGCCCTGCGCGATGTGCGCCGGGGCGATCTACTGGGCCGGCATTGGCCGCGTCGTCTACGGCCAAACCGAAAAGGGCCTGAAAGAGCAGACCGGCGCGCACGAGGAGAACCCGACCCTCGACCTGCCGTGCGAGACCGTGTTTTCCGCCGGCCAGCGACTGACCGAGGTCGTCGGGCCGCTGCTCGAGGAGGAGGCGGCTGAGCTTCAGGCGGATTTCTGGAGGTCGAGGGGGTAGGGCATCGTGCGGTCACGTCCTTTGTCGCCGTTTAGCGCCAGTTTAGCGGCGCGCCCCAAGGATTCCAGCGGGTTACGACCCCGTTTAGCGTCGCCTCGAAAATGAAGCTCCGGGCAGAATAGCAATACAACTATGTTATTAATTTCGCACAACCAGCGCCCCCTCCACTCCGTCCCACCGCAGGCGATCGTGGTCACCGACCAGGCCTGAACGCGCGGGGTAGGGCTGGTCAGCTCGCAGGCGCCGGGCTAGCGTTTTCGCAGGAAACCGAGGCTTCAGCGGATTTAACGACGGCCTCATTGCGCTCGGCGAGGAAGCGTTCAAACGCCTTGAGGGTCGACTTTGACACGTGGTGCTCCATGCCCTCCGCATCGGCCTCCGCCGCCTCGCGAGGCGCGCCGACCGCGATCAACAGGTCGACGACCAGCCGGTGCCGCGCCTTGACCGCGTCGGCCAGCTTGCGGCCCGCGTCCGTGAGAAACAGGCCGCGGTAGGGGCGGGCCGTGACGAGGCCCTCGCGCCTCAGGCGCGCGATATTCTTGAGCGCGGTTGGATGGGTAACCCCGATGTGCTTGGCGACGTCCGTCGCCCGGGCCTCGCCGTTGGCGGCGAAAAGATCGCCGATGAGCTCGACATAGTCCTCGCGCACGGCGGACGACCGTTGGGCGCGCATTTTGTCGAACCTCTTGGCCTGCCGGCCCGCCTCGGGCAGGCCCGGCTGCCGCTTCGATCGTGACGGCGCCGCCTCCGAAACCGTCGACATTGACCACGCTCCTTCCGCACATCGCGCCGGCGCTCGGCCTCCGCGCCTTGTCGCTCCCGAATAGCAGAATCCGGCTGCTCACGCCAACTTGAAGCGCCGCCTTGAGAAGGAAACATTGTCGCAGATAAATAGCTGCCTAACATATATGTAGCCGTTACTACATTTCCCCGAGAAACGGGCAACTCACCGCCGCAACCGCTCCCGCTGTTGCGGCGCAAATTGGGCCGCGCGTGGACGATCCTCTTGATCGCGCTGCGCGTCTATATCTTTGTAGCCGCAATCGTTGATGGCGCCTGGGCCACGCTCCACTGAACGTCCGCCAGGACACTCGTCGATTGACCGGCTAGCAAGCGCGGCTACAGCCTCTCCGCCCGCCAGCGCGCAGGCGTCGTCCCCGACCAGGCCTTGAAGGCCCGGGTGAAGGCGCTCGTCTCGGCGAAGTCGAGGGCCAAGGCGACCTCGGCGATCGTCTTGTCTTTCCTGAGCAGGCTCCGCGCCGCCTCGAATTTCGCTTCGTCGGCGAGGCCCGAGTAGGTGACGCCGAACGGCTCGAGCCGGTGGGCGAGGGTGCGTCCGTTGAGCCCCAAAGTCCGGCAGACCCTGTCGCGGGAAAGCGCGCCCGCGCCGATCTGGCTGCGGATGACCGCCTTCACGGAAGAGAGGAAGTCGCCCCGCGCGTTGGCGAGCGCCTCGTCGAGAAGCGGAGCGAGGATGTTCGCGTAATCCGGGTTCGAGTCGCACACCGGCGCGTCGAGCACGGCCGCGTCGAAGACGAGGCAGGAGCGGGGTTCGGCGAAATCGACCGGCGCTGCGAAGAAGCGGGCGAACGGCGCCTTGTCGCGCGGCGGCTTCCGCGCAAGACGGACGCCGCTCGGCAGCCACGCGGGGCCGCAAAGCTGGCGCATGATGTTGAACGCGATGGCGACCGAGGCGTCCTCGATCTGATCGACGCTTTCGATGTCGGGCGCGGTGACGGCGTAGCCGAAGGAGGCGAAGCCGTCGCAAATGTCGAGAAAGGCGGTCCCGCCGGTCTCGCTCGTCTTCAACGTGTCGATGATGACCTTGAGGGCTGCGCGCACCGTCGGCGAGTTGAACGATACGAGGCTCGTCAGACCGAGCGCGCCCGCCTTGGTGTTCGCGCCGACGCGCAGTCCGAAGCTTTCGCAGCCCGTCGTCTTGACGCTTTCCGTCATGAGGCGCCCCAGGGCCGCGTAGGGCATGACGTTTTCCGGGTCTGAAAACAGGTTCGGATCGAGCCCGGCTCGCCGCACAACAGCCGCGGGATCGGCTCCGAGCTCAGTAAGCGTCGCCGGAATAGCCGCGACGTTACGAATTTTGGCGACCGCGTAGCGCTGCGTCCTAGGAGAGGTGGTATCCAACTTCACTCACCGTCCGCGACCGCCTGGCGAGCGCCGACCCCAACATGACAGAAACCTGACAGACGATTGTCTCAATCTGTCAATTTTTCGCCCGGCAAGTCAATGACGCATGGGCAGATCGCGACTATGGTCCCGCGCCTCGGGCGGCCCCTCGATCGGCAAAACATAATTGTGGCCAATAGTTTACGACGAAATGCGGCATCGTGACGCAGCGCAGGTGCGGGTGCATCCGGTGTAGCGCTGCGGTTGAGGTTTGCGGCGGAACGGCGGCTTGTTGAGGGCCGTCCGCTGGCAGTTCGAGCGGCGCGGGTTTGGGCGAGGGGTCGAGCTTGGTTGACAAGGTCTCGGAGGCAGCGCCGGTCTTTGCAGCGGCCGGGCTCGAAATTTTGACGGGCGCCGCCCTGTTTGCGGCGCCGTCGTTCACGGCGCGGCTGCTGTTCGGGTCGGAGATGGGCGGGTCGGGTGACTTGGTGGGACGAATTGCCGGCCTCGTCATGCTGTGTCTCGCTACGGGCTGCTGGCCGAGCGCATCCGAGCGTGGCTCGCCCCGGGCGCTCGCGCCGCTTCTGGCGGTGAGCGTGCTCGCGGCGCTGTACCTTCTCGTTGTCGGAGCGGGCGGGGCGAACGTGGGCTTGTTGCTTTGGCCGGCCTTCGCGACCCACCTCATTCTCGCGGTCCTTCTGGCGCGCGTCTGGATGGCAAGCCGGCGTTCGGGCGCATGACGCGCGGATACTAACGCGCAAAGCATTGAGCAGACCGCAAGAGAGGAATGGACATGGGGTCAAGCTGGAAGAGGACGGATAAGGCGCGGATGATCCGCGCAACGTTGGCCGCTTCTCTCATGTCGGTGTCGGGCGTGGCCGCACAGGAGGGCTTCGAGCAAGACATGGGGGTCATGCGAGCGTGCGGCGGCGACATCTGGAGTCTCTGCTCTGACGTGCTGCCCGATGTCCTGCGCGTCAAGAGCTGTGTCGCGAACAAGATGGGTCAGCTTTCCAAAACTTGCCTCGACAAGCTCCTCGACGTGATGGCCGGCGCGCAATTCAAGGTCTGCAAGGATCAGACTTACGCGCTTTGCGCCGCAGCGCGCTGCAATGTTTTCGATGGCGTCGCCTACTGCCAGTGCGACGTGAAGCACGGCGACAGCATCAGCCTGCCGTTCCCGATGGGCAAGGACGAGGACGTCTGTTCGATCAACGCCGCGGGCGCAGCCAACAAATACATGGTCAGCACCTACAGTCTGCCCGAAGCGATCGTCGCGCCGCAGGGCGACCAGGCGATCTACACCTGCCCGGGCGAAAGCTCTGACGGCGCCTACGCCCAGTGCGACGGCGGAGTCTGCTTCAGAAGCACCGAGGAGACGACGTTCCCCGGCTTCGACAAGCCCGTGCCGAAGGGCCAAATCGTTTGTTCCTGCCCCATCACTCAGGCCAGTCCTGGCTTAACCGCGCAAGGCTATTCAATTCTTGGGCCTTACCCTTGCGACAAGTCCTTCTTCAAGTACTGCAAAGGCGCCACCGCCAATAGCAAGACGGGTTCGACGATCTATGTCGGCGCCCCTCCCGGCACGGCCCAGGCTCTGGCCGTCCAGCTCAACGGAAAGGTCCCGTCGGTCAACGAGTGCCAGCCTCAGTAAACGAGGCTCGGACTCGGTGGGCGGCGTGCCAAGCGAGGCGAGAGATCCGAATTGCCCGGGGTAATGACGTGATATTGCGCCGTCGAACATTCCTGCTGGGGGGCGCTGCGTCTTGCGTCGCACTGCTCAGCGCTTGCGCCGGGATATCGACAGCCGAGTTGGACAAACTCGGATCAGCGGTCGTGCATGACGACATAGATTTTAAGGACATATACGCTTATGCGGAGCGGTCGAACACGGCCTATCAAGACAACCGTGCTATCAAATCAAAATATCCTAAAACCATTCGGATCAATTCGCCGGACGGGACGCAGGTCAGATATTTTTTTGAACGGGACGATAAAACACATACCCAGTTTATTACCGTCCGCGGTACGCACACCGACAAGAATCTAGCTGAAGATCTCGATATAACCGTGCGCGAAGACCGCAAAGTCGACATCCCTGTTCACGCTGGATTCGATGCTGCGGCCCGCGCAGTGTACAATGACTTTAAGTCGGATTTGAAGCCGGGATATAAGACCTACGTGACCGGACACTCTCTTGGCGGCGCTGTTGCGGCCATTCTGGCGATTTATTTGATCGAGGACGGGGTGCAAGTTGAACGTGTCGTAACGTTTGGGCAGCCGCGCTTCACCACCACCGATGGCGTCAAGAGGCTAGGTTTCTTGCCGCTGACACGTATTGTCGATGAAAACGACATCGTACCGATGGTGGCGCCAAGCACATATACGGATCCGCAATTTGGGCCATACGACCATGTGGGCGCGGAAGTGATCCTGCTCGAAGGACCGGATTTTGTCTTCCTCCCCTCTCATGACGCCAAACGCATCGACCTTGGCGAGTTTTGGCGCTCGGTTTCTTTCGCCGATTTGAAAGACCACGAGATGCAAAGATATCTCGCGCGGATCGCGAGTAAGGCCAATGGGGCTAAAGAAGTTCCATATACCGAACGAGAGAAGTACGTGGTGACCAGCGCGGGAGCAGGTGCGTCGCAAGAAGGAATAGTCTTGAGCCACTAAAGCCCTCGATTTCGCGCTCGGCGGCGTGAAGACATGAAGCGATTGGAGAAGAGCAGATGAGTCAAGAGAGGCAGGCATTGTCAAAGGGACGGCGGAGCTTTGCACTTCTCTTTACCAGCGTTGGCATCGCGGCGATCATGTCGTTCGGCGCCGCAAGCGCGCAGGAGATTCACGGCACGCCCGGCGCGCCGAACGCCACCACGACGATCGACGGCCACGTGCTGCCGCCGCCGCCGCAGAAATTCGGCGGGGAAATCGAACTCAACGCGGATCAGTCGAAGCCCTATTGGCCGATGCGCGTCGTGCCGCCGAAGGGCGCACCGAACATCCTCTTGATTATGACCGACGACGTGGGCTTCGCCGCGCCTTCGACCTTCGGCGGCGTCATTCCGACGCCGGCGCTCGACCGCATCGCCGACAACGGCCTACGGTTCACCAACTTCCACTCGACGGCGCTCTGCTCGCCGACGCGCGCGGCGCTCATCACCGGCCGCAATCACCATTCCGTCGGCTTCGGCGTTGTCTCCGAGGCGGCGACAGGCTTCCCCGGCTACAACAGCGTCATCGGCAAGGACAGCGCCACGATCGGCCGCATCCTGCGCGAGAACGGCTACCGCACCGCGTGGTTCGGCAAGGACCACAACACGCCGACCTATCAGGCGAGCCAGGCCGGCCCGTTCGACCAGTGGCCGAACGGCATGGGCTTCGACTATTTCTACGGCTTCGTCGGCGGCGACACGAGCCAATGGGAGCCGAACCTCTTCCGCAACACGACGGCGATCTATCCGTATGTCGGGCAGCAGGGGAAGTGGAACCTCATCACCGCGATGGCCGACGACGCCATCCACTGGATGAAGCAGCTCAACGATCTCGATCCCTCGATGCCGTGGTTCGTCTACTACGTTCCCGGCGCGACCCACGCTCCGCATCAGCCGACACAGGAATGGGTGCAAAAGATCAGCGACATGCATCTGTTCGATAAGGGCTGGAACGCATTGCGCGACCAGATCTTCATGAACCAGAAGAAGCTGGGCGTCATCCCGCAGGACGCGCAACTGACGCCATGGCCGGATGATTTGTTGCAGCGCTGGGAGCAGACGACCGACGAAGAGAAGAAGCTCTTTATCCATCAGGCCGACGTCTACGCCGCCTTTCTCGCCTACACCGACCACGAGATCGACCGCGTGATCCAGGCGGTCGAGGATATGGGCGAGCTCGACAACACGCTCATCATCTACATCAGCGGCGACAACGGCGCCTCCGCCGAGGGCTCGCCGAAGGGCACGCCGAGCGAGGTGCTGCAGTTCAACGGCGTCGAGCTGCCGGTCGCCGCACAGATGAAGTTCTACGACGTCTGGAACACTCAATACGCCTACAGCCACTACGCGGTGCCGTGGGCCTGGGCGCTCGATACGCCCTACAAGTGGGTGAAGCAGATCCCGTCCTTCTTCGGCGGCACGCGCCAGGGCATGGCGATCTCCTGGCCGGCGCGGATCAAGGACAAGGGCGGCGTGCGGTGGCAGTTCCACCACGTCATCGACGTCGTGCCGACGCTGCTCGAGGCCGCTGGCATCCCGGCGCCCGACATGGTCGACGGCATCGCGCAGAAGCCGATCGAGGGCGTCAGCATGGCCTACAGCTTCGACAAGGCCAACGCGGACGCGCCCTCGCCGCACCACACGCAATATTTCGAGATGCTGGGCGTGCAGGGCCTCTATAACGACGGCTGGATGCTGAGCGGCGTGCCGAAGCGCGCGCCGTGGCAGTTGCTCGGCAAGGCGATCGAGGATCCCGCCACGGCCTTCAAGTTCGAGCTCTACGACGTCCGGCACGACTGGACGCAGTACACCGACGTTGCGGCTCAGAACCCGGAGAAGGTCAAGGAGATGACCGACCTGATGTTCGGTGAATTCGCCAAGCATCAGGTGCTGCCGCTCGACGCCTCTGCCGCGACGCGCCTCGTGGTCCCGCGCCCGAGCCTGATCGCCGGCCGCAAGGTGTTCACCTACTCCGGCGAACCGGTTGCCGGCATCCCGCCGTCGACCGCGCCGAACTTGCTCAACACGTCCTACACGATCACTGCCGACATCGACGTGCCTGAAGGCGGAGGCGACGGCAATATCGTGAGTGAGGGCGGACGGTTCGGCGGCTTCGGCCTCTATCTCGTCAAGGGCAAGCCGGTCTTCACCTGGAACCTGCTCGACCTCAAGCGTGTGAAATGGGAGGGGCCGGATGCGCTGAGCCCCGGCAAGCACACGCTCGCCTACGACTTCAAGTACGACGGGCTCGGCTTCGCGACGATCGCCTTCAACAACATGAGCGGCATCGGCCGGCCGGGCGCCGGCACGCTCAGCGTCGACGGCAAGGTCGTGGCGACCGAGACGATGGAGCGCACGATCCCGCTGACGCTGCCGTGGGACGAGACCTTCGACATCGGCTCGAAGACCGGCACGCCGATCGACGACGCCGACTACGAGGTGCCGTTCGCCTTCACGGGCAAGATCGACAAGCTGACGATCTCCGTCAGCCCGCCGATGCTGACCGACCAGGACAAGCAGAAGCTGATGGAGGCCGAGCACGCGGCGCAGGACGCGAACTAGCCGTTGAACTTACTGCGAAAGAGAGGAGAAACGGCAATGACAAAGGCAGCGTGTAATTCTGTTGTCGGAGCGGCGGTGGTTGTGTTGCTGGCGGGTACAGGGATTGTGTTGAGCATGGGCTCAGCAAATGCGGTGGTCTATTGCAAGTCGGTCGGCGTACCGACGGGTTGCGTCGCAAGGCCAGCCGGGGCCGCGGTCGTTGCGCATCCCGCGGTTGCGAATTGCCCGGTCGTGTATTGCAAGCGCGTCGGCTATCCGAAAGGCTGCGTGATGCGATAGCGGGGCGGCCGATCAAAGAGACTTCAATGACCGAGGCGTGGCGCCGGTGTTTGTTAGGGCGCCCGCCACGCCCTCGTGACTGATCTTATGGCCCTTTGGTGCGGCCTACTACCAGTGCCCCGACGGATGGCTGAAGCGCGCCTACGGCGCCAACGGCCTCTACTACACGGTCGTGCCGGCGCCGTAGGAGGCCGTTGCTTGCCGAGGCCGGCGGAGGACGTAACGCCTGCCTTGGTTCGGTCCTCTCCTCGACAAGACGCCGAGGAGTGCGAGTTGTCGGGAGGGGAAGCGGCCCGGCGAATTTCAAACCAGCTTCATTGATTGAAAAAACAGGAAAAGGTGGAAAAGGAAGAACCCATGCGAAAAACAATGTTTCTTGGGCTAGCGGCGGCTTTGGCCATGATCGGCGCGGCGAAAGCCGACCCGGTCGGTCTTGGGGCCTATGTCGACGCGAACGGCTTTATCGACGTGACGATGCTGACCTGCGGGCAGCTCGCCAACACCTATCAGGAGGACGCCAACGCCCTCTCGAGCTGGTACAGCGGCTGGTACAACGGCCTCGCCCACAAGCACTACATGGACTACAAGAAGGGCCGCGAACTCGAGCATCTCGTCATCGAATACTGCAAGCAGCATCAGGACGAGAAGATCATTCACGCCATCGCCGTGAACCTGAAGGACATGCGCGCCGAAGGCATGATGATGGAAAAGTGAGGGGGCCATGAAAAATCTGCTTCTATCGACGGCGCTTTGCGTCGCGGCGCCATTCTGTTTGGCGAGCGCGGCGAGCGCCCAGCAAACGGTAACCTTTTTATGCGCGGCGCCGGCGGGACACGTCTGCCAGTTCGCGGTGCAAACCGGGGGTTCCCAGATGGCTTTCGCGTTGCCTTCCGGCGAGCGAAAGGAGGTGCCGGGGATAACCCCCCACGCAGACAAATATTGTGTCTGCGATCCCGGCCCGGTGACGCCCGACTGCAAGGCGCCCCGTCTCGATCATTGGTGCATGGGCTCCTGGCTCGACGTCGACACGGGGCTCAATTCCGAGAACGACCTTGCGCGGGATCGGTTCGCCGCCGGTCCCGGAAGCCCGCCAGCATGGGGCGCGCGCTGAGCGGATAGCGAACTGACGCGCGGCGCGGGGACGCGCGCCGCGACGTTCGCGCGCGCCATCCCGCCGGCGATGTCGACAACATGGAGGAATCGAAATGTGGTCGAGCTGGAAAAGGACGCGGCTTGCGGGGGCAGGGTTGGCCGTCGCGCTCGTGTTCGGGGCGGGCCTGGCCGCGCCCGCGATGGCGCAGGACAAGCTCGACCAGGATTTCGGGATCATCAAAGCGTGCGCCGGCGACGTCTGGAGTCTCTGCAAGGACGTGCTGCCCGATGTCGGACGCATGAAAGAGTGCATGCAGAACAAGATGGGCCAGCTTCCCAAGGCCTGCCTGGAAAAGCTTGTCGACGCGATGGCCGGCTCTACGTTCAAGGTCTGCAAGGACCAGACTTACGCGCTTTGCGCGACCGCGCGCTGCAATGTGTATGACGGCGTCGCCTACTGCCAGTGCGAGGAGAAGCACGGCGACAGCATCAGCCTGCCGTTCCCGATGGGCAAGGACGTGGACGTGTGCTCGGTCAACGCGGCCGGCGCCGACAACAAATTCATGGTGAGCACCTATAGTCTGCCCGAGCAGATCGCCTCGCCGCAGGGGGGCCTCGCGGCCTACACGTGCGAGGGTGGAAAGTCAGGCGGCGCCTACGCGCAATGCGACGGGGGCCTTTGCTTCCGCAGCACCGAGGAGACGACGTTCCCCGGCTTCGACAAGCCTGTGCCGAAGGGACAGATCATCTGCTCCTGCCCGATCACCGACGCCAGCTCCGGCAGCGCGCAGGGCTACCAGATTCTGGGGCCGTACCCGTGCGACAAGTCCTTCTTCAAATATTGCAAGAGCGACGTCGCCAACAGCAAAACGGGCTCGACGATCTATGTCGGCGCCCCGATCGGCACGGCTGCGGCTCTGACCGCTCTGCTCACCGGCAAGGCGGCTCCGGCTTTCAATGAGTGCGGGTCGGAATGAGCCCTTCTCCCCGCCTGCGGGGAGAAGGTGGCCCTCTCCCCGCAAGCGGGGGCGAGGGAGATTCAAAAGCTCTCGACTTGCTCGGCAACGCATAGTTCACAAATCATGAACGACGTCAAAGCCCCTCCACATCCTGCGCGGCGACTTCCCCAGAGCGCTGCGTTAATGGCCGCGGGAAAAAGCCTCCGCGACAAAGTCTCGCGTGCGTCGCACGGGCATTGGCGCAAACCGGCGGGCCGGGCCGATCCGGTCGCCACTCTGCACGCTGCCGACGCTGCGCGGCTGCCCGAACTGGTGCCGATCCGCTACGGCCGGATGTTGGCCTCGCCATTCACCTTCTACCGAGGCTCGGCCGCGGTGATGGCCGGGACCTGGCGACGACGGCGGCGAGCGGCGTGCGTGTGCAGGCCTGCGGCGACGCGCACCTGCTCAACTTCGGCGGCTTCGCCACGCCGGAGCGGCGGCTGGTGTTCGACATCAACGACCTCGACGAGACGTTGCCGGCTCCGTGGGAATGGGACGTCAAGCGCCTTGTCGCATCGTTCGTGCTGGCCGCCAGATCGAACGGGCTGGCAAGCTCCGCCGGGCGCGAGGCCGCGGTCGCTTGCGCCCGCAGCTACCGCAAGCATATGCGCGAATTGTCGGCGATGGACGTGCTGGACATCTGGTATGCGCGGATCGAGCACACCGACTACCTCGCCATGTTGCCCAAGGATCGCCGGGCGCTTGTCAAAGACAGGCTCGCCAAGGTGACCGCGCACCCCAGTTCGGAACTCGTGTTCCCGAAGCTGGTGGAGCAGGACGGCGCCCAGCTGCGCATCCACGACAGGCCGCCTTTGATCTTCCACCCCGTCGAGGCGCCCCACGCCGGCTATCTCGACGACATCAAAGCCGCTCTCACGGCGTACCGCGAAACGCTGCCTGAGGACCGCCGCGTGCTCTTCGACCGCATGCATCTGGTCGACGCCGCGATCAAGGTGGTTGGGATCGGCAGCGTCGGCACGCTCTGCATGGTGCTCTTGTTTACGACCGTTGCCGGTCACCCGTTCTTCCTGCAGGTGAAAGAGGCGAACGCCTCGGTGCTGGAGGCCTTTGCCGGCGCCAGCGCCTATGACCATCACGGCCAGCGCGTGGTCATGGGCCAACGGCTGATGCAGTCGGCGCCGGACATGTTCCTCGGCTGGGTGACCGGACCGAAGGGTCGCCACTTCTATATCCGTCAGCTGCGCGATGCGAAGCTTGGCGCGCTCGTGGAAACGTTCGACGCGGAGATGCTCGCTATCTACGGCGAGATGTGCGGGTGGGCGCTGGCCCGCGCCCACGCCAAGGCCGGCGACCCCTGGACGATCGGGGGTTACCTTGGCAATTCCGAAGCGTTCGACGACGCAATGGGAACGTTCGCGTTGGCCTATGCCGATCAGGCCGAGAGCGACCATGGAGTGCTCAAGAAGGCGGTGCGCTCGGGAAAGGTTGCCGTCGAACTGGAGCGATGAGGCGAGGCGACACGGCCGCCTTGGGGGGACCATGAAATGAATCCGGAGAAATTCGCGCTTGCCGTCGGCGTCGCCATCTTCGCCGCGGGATCGCTCGGTCTTCTGTTGCACCGCGTTCTGCCGAAGGAGCACGTGACCGGCGGCGGGAAGGACATGCTCGGCGCGGTGGTCGGCATGGTCACATTGCTGTCCGCTCTCGTTCTGGGCCTCCTCATCTGGACCGCCTACGGGGTCTATGCCGGGCAGAATTCGCGATTCAGACGCTCGCCGCGAAGGTTTTGCAACTCGACCTCGCCCTCTCTGACTACGGGCCCGAGGCCAGCGGCGTCCGGGCGCAGGCGCGGCAGGCTCTCGGCAAGTCCATCGACGAGATTTGGGGCTCAAACGAGAGCGACGCCGCTTTCGTCGGCAAAAACTTTGCCTCGGCTATTCACAACTTGCGGGACAGGGACGCGTCGTTGGCAAGCCTCCATCCTTCGACCGATGCGCAGAAAGAAGCGCTTGCCGCCGCGAAGGCGACGGTCGACTCGATCAGCCAATCGCGCCTCCAGATGTCATTCGCGCTGGCCAACCCCATTTCCATTCCGCTCATCGTCATCGTCGTCGCATGGGCGACGTTCCTCTTTTTCGCCTACGGGTTGATGTCGGGAGGCAGCGTCACGTCCATTATCGCCACGACGGCCGGCGCTCTGGCGATTGCGAGCGCCGCTTATCTGATCCTGGACCTGAGCAGCCCCTATTCCGGCCTCTTTCGCCCTTCGTCCGAGCCGCTCGAACAGGTGCTTGCGGTCATGGGCAAGGAGTGAAGCTTTGGCGGGAGAAACGGCGCGGACGGGGCGGGGAGGGGCTCAACTATCGGGGCTCAACTATCTCTGCCAGGGCTACAAGGCTTTCTTCGCCGCATACGCACGCTCGAGGGCGCAAGAAGATGATGGCTCGACGCCTTGATTTGCTCTCTGAAACTTCCCGGCCGTCCATAGCGCCGAAATGCGTGGATGGCCGGGACAAGCCCGGCCATGACGTTCGTATTTGCACCATTTTGAGGAGGACGAGTATGAACAGACGGCAATTGTTTCTGTCATCTGCCAAGGGCGCGCTGGCGACGGCGCTCGGCGCCGTCGGATTCCGCACGGCGGCCGACGCGCAATCTGCGGCAGCGGTCCAATTCCCCGACAGTACGGTGCTGCCGACGCCGACGCCGCCCTTCAAGGGCTTCATCGAACCGAATCTGGTCGACAGCCGGCCGGGCTGGCCGCCGATGATCATGCCGCCGGAAGGCGCGCCGAACGTGCTCCTGGTCCTGATCGACGACGCGGGCTTCGGCTCGAACTCGGCTTTCGGCGGCGTCGTCCCCACGCCGGCGCTCGACAAGCTGGCTGAGCGCGGCCTGCGCTACACCCAGATGCACAATACGGCGCTCTGCTCGCCGACCCGGGCGGCGCTGCTCACAGGCCGGAATCATCACGCGGTCGGGTTCGGCATCGTGGCCGAAGGCGCGAACGGCTATCCCGGCTACGACTCCATCATAAGGCCCGAAACGGCGCATGGAGCGGCGGCGCTGAAGGACAACGGCTACTCAACCGCCTGGTTCGGCAAGAACCACAACGTCCCGGTCTGGGAGGCGAGCCCGCAGGGGCCGTTCACCCATTGGCCGGTCGGACAAGGCTACGACTATTTCTACGGCTTCGTCGGCGGCGACACGAGCCAGTGGCAGCCGGGCAACCTGTACCGCGACACCACTCCGATCCATCCCTACGAGGGCAAGCCGGGCTGGAACCTGAACACCGCGATGGCGGACGACTGCATCGACTACATCAGCACGCAGACGGCGACCGACCCGAAGCGGCCCTGGTTCATCCATTACGCGCCGGGCGCGACGCATGCGCCGCATCATCCGACCCCTGAGTGGATCGAGAAGATCAGCGCCATGCATCTCTTCGACGACGGCTGGAACGCCGTCGCCGAGCGGATCTTCGAGAACCAGAAGAAGCTCGGCGTCGTGCCGGCGAACGCCACGCTTCCGCCGTGGCCCGACTTCCTCCCCAAGTGGGAGACGCTGACCGACGACCAGAAGAAGCTTTACCTCCGCCAGATCGACATTTGGGCGGCCTATATGGCCTACACCGATCACGAGATCGGCCGCGTCGTCGAGACGATCGAGAAGCTCGGCGTGTTCGACAACACGCTGATCATGTGGGTCTGCGGCGACAACGGCATGAGCGCCGAAGGCTCGATGAACGGCACGCCGAACGAGGTCGCCTATTTCAACGGTTTCGCCTTCACGGTCGAGCAGATGCTGCCCATGATCCCGGCCTGGGGCACGGATCAGACCTATCCTCACTTCGCCGTGCCCTGGGCGTTTGCGATGGACACGCCCTATCGCTGGTGCAAGCAGGTCGCCTCGCATTTCGGCGGGACGCGCACCGGCATGGTCGTGAGCTGGCCCAAGCGCATCGCGGACGCCGGCGGAATCCGCCACCAGTTCCATCACGTCATCGACATCGTCCCGACGATCTTCGATGCGGTCGGCATCCCGCAGCCGACGATGGTGAACGGCATCGCCCAGCGCCCGTGGGACGGGGTCAGCATGGTCTATAGCTGGGACAAGGCCAAAGCCGACGCGCCGTCGACGCGCAAGACCCAGTATTTCGAGATCCTCGGCAACCGCGCGATCTACCATGACGGCTGGATGGCCAACACCATTCCGGCGGTGACCCCATGGGAGGGCGTCAAGGGGCATCCGCCGCTCGACGTGCTGAATGGCTTCAAGTGGGAGCTGTTCAACCTCAAGGAGGATCCGACCCAGACGAACGATCTCGCCGCCCAGGAGCCCGATCGGCTGCGCCGGATGCAGGAGCTCTGGATGATCGAGGCGGTGCGCAACCAGGTGCTGCCGCTGAACGCGTCGCAGCTCGCGGTCCTGACCGTCCAGCGCCCCGGACCGGCTGCGGGCCGCACGCAGTTCGTCTACACGACGCCGAACACGTCGAACCAGTTCGCCGTCGCGCCCTCGATCCTCAACCGCTCGTACACGATCACCGCCGAGATCGAGGTCCCTGAGCGCGGGGCGAACGGCGTGCTGGTGACCCAGGGCGGCCGGTTCTCGGGCTACGGCCTCTACCTCAAGGACGGCAAGCCGACCTTCACCATGAACCTGCTCGACATCGAGCGGCCGAAGTGGCAGGGCCCCGACGCGCTGCCGCCCGGCAAGCACACCATCGTGTTCGATTGGAAGATGGACCCGATGGGCATGCCGGTCGGGCGCGGCGGCGCCGGCACTCTGTCGGTGAACGGCAAGCCGGTGGCGCAGAAGTCGTTGCCCCATACCCAGCCCATCATCTGGGCCTGGGACGAGACGTTCGACGTCGGCCTCGACACCGGCACGTCGGTGGATGACGCCGACTATCAGGCGCCGTTCGCGTTCACCGGCAAATTGGACAAGATCACCTTCGACCTCGGCGAATCGAGCATGACGCCCGAGGCCATCAAGGCGATGATGGAGGAGCTGGCGAAGAAGCGGGACCGGTGACCGGGTCCCCCTCTCCCCGCATGCGAGGAGAGGCCTGGGTAAGGGGCGAGGCGATTGGCCGCGCAGCTTGCGGCCCGGCCCGTTGAAGAAGCTCAAGGCTCAGGTAGGGAAGCGAGGGTTCCCCAGCCGCGATGGTCGTGGCCGCCAACGCCCTCGCTATGTGGTGCGGGCGCGAGCCGCTTGGCGACGCACGGCCGGCGCAGAGGAGAGACATATGATTGATGGTGGAAGGTTGTTGCTCGGACTGGCCGGGTGCACTGGACTTGCAACAATTTTGGGGGCCGTCCTCCCTGTCCCGGCGAAGGCGGCCGAGCCGATCAGCGTGGAGGAGGCGCACGCGATCGGTGTGGAGGCCTATCTCTATTTCTACCCGCTCGTCACCATGGACCTGACCCGGCGGCAGCTGACCAATGGCGGCGCGCCGGCATCGCCCGTCCATGGGCCGACGAACGAGTTTCACAGTCTCCCGGCCTATCCGTCGGCTGACGTGAAGGTCGTGGTCGCACCGGCACGGGCGCAGCCGATTTCCTGGTCGGATTCTTCCGGTCAGTCGCTCGACGGCGCGAACGCCTATTCGATCCATTTCGACAAGGGAGCGACGCCGCCGGCGGAGGCGTTCTGGTCGATCACCCTCTATGACGCGCACGGCTATCAGGTGGCGAACAGTCTCGACCGCTTCGCGCTCAGCAGCTGGATGCCGCTCAAACACAACTCCGACGGTTCATTCGACCTCTATTTCCAGAACGAGAGCCCCGGCCAAGAGAAGGAGGCAAACTGGCTTCCCGCGCCCAAAGGATCGTTCAACCTCACCATGCGCCTCTACGCGCCGAAGTCGGAGGCGCTGACGGGCAAATGGAATCCGCCGCCGGTCGTGAAGAACGAGGGCGTGGCGCACGCTCTGCCGCAGTAGGAAGAGCAGCTGAGTGGGTTCGACAAGCGGGAGGCTTTTCGCCTTTCGCTTTGTTGCGGTCATTCAGATGCAGTTCATTAAGGCGCGCGTAGAAAGGCGACGTCCGGGGTTGCGCGGGTGCGTTCTCCAGGGAGGGGTCCTCGAATGAGAACAGTGACGATCGGCATGGCGCTCGGCGCGGCGCTGTTGTTCGCCTGCCCCGCGGCTCATGCCGCGCCGTCGGCGATCGCGACGGCCTGCGCCAAGGACGTCAAATCGGTGTGCGGCGACGTGAAGGCGGGCGGCGGTAAGCTCGCGGCGTGCATGAAGGAGCATTTCTCCGACCTGTCGACCGACTGCCAGATCGCGATGGTCAAGGCCGCGGCGGTCGGCCGGGCCTGCAAGGCGGACATGACGAAGTTCTGCGGCGACATGAAGCCGGGCAAGGGGTCGAAGGCCCAATGCCTGAAGTCTCACTCCGCCGAGCTCAGCGAGGGCTGCAAGGACGCCATGGCCAAGGCGGAAGCGGGGGGCAAGTAAAGGGCGCTCGGCAATGCGGCCGTTAAGAGGCCGCGCAACGGAACGCGAACGCCGATGACGGCGGCCGCGATCAAGCGAAGGAGACCATCATGAAGACAATTGTTTCGGCGCTGCTCGCGCTCGGCCTGCTGGCCGGGACGGTGGCGGAAGCCAACGCCGTTGTTTGCGCGCGCGGCGTCTACCGCGCCGGATGCGCTGGCCCGCATGGCGCCGTGGCCACCACGCGCCCGGCTTACGGCTACCATGGCGGCGCTGCCGTCGTGGCGCGGCCGGCCTATGGCGTTCACTGCTACTATCGCGCGGGCGTGCGCGTCTGCCGCTGACGGTGGAAGGGGACAGACGGACAACGAAAACGCCGGCGGAGGCTTCTCCGCCGGCGTATTTTTCTTGCGCAAGCAGAAGCGAGTCAGAACATGAACTTGAAACCGGCGAAGGGCCCGTACATCCACTGCTGATAGCGGAAGCTCCGAGGCTCGAAGTTGAAATTGACGCCGGTGTCCTGCCTGTCGTAGGTGTACATCACGCGATAGCCGAGCGTCGTCGCGAAGTTCGGCGTCCATTTGTAGCCGACGGATGCGAGCGCCTGTCCGGTGGCGCTGTCGCTCCAGCCGCCGAGATCGGCAAGCGCATTCATGAACCAGCGGTCGTCGAAGCGGTACTGCGCCGCGAAGCCCGCGACCGGCATGATCCAGTCCTTGTCGACGCTTTGCGTTCCGTTGAACAGTCCAAAGGGGCCGGTTACGCCGAGCCTCGTGCCGCTGTAAAAGTTACGCGCGCCGACCGTGGCGTAGAGGTCGAGGTTCGGAACGCCGAGCGGCGCGCGAAGGCCGCCGAACGCCGTGACGATCCCTTCGGTCAGAACGAGATCGGTCTGTCCGCCAAACAGCGGATTGTTTTGGTTGCGGATGGTTCCCGAGCCGCCGAGCTTGGTCCAGATGGCGTCGAGACCGACGATGAAGGTGTCGTTGCGGGCGACGACAGCGCCCATGAGACCGCCCTGCAAGTGTTCGAGCAACTTGGGGAAGGGCGCGTAGTAGGGCAGGGTCGGCAAGGCGCCGAAGCCGGTGTTTCCCGCGACGCTCGGGGCCCAGCCGTAGGCGGTGACCTCGAACTGCCAGGTCGAGGGCGGGGGCGGCGGCGGGGGCGGCGCGGGCTTCTTTGTCGGGAGATCGGCGGCGAGCGCCGGCGCGGCCGCGAGCGCGCCGAGCGCGATTCCGATCGCCCTTGCGACGCCCCGCATGGTCCGCCCCCGATCAACCGTCGCCGCATTCCGGCCCGACGCTGCTCGCAAAGCTTAAGGGAACGGCGGCCCGTCGGACAAGCGGGCTGCCTGCGCGCGCCGCGCTGGCCGTCAAAAGGCAGAAGACCGTGATGGAAATGACACGGTCCGCGCGCTTGTCTTCGCGGCCGGCATCGGCGAGTATCCGGCGGCCGTTTGCTCGGCGGCTCGGGCATTTCGCCGCGACGAACGAGAGATGAGCGGCCAGCACGCGCCGGCGCCGCACCGAAGATGGATCCAAGACAAATGAGCCGCGAGAACAATCGGCGACGGATCGCCGACCGCCCTTCTCCGCTTCGAGCGGCGGCCTGACATGCGGGTTGCGCGACGACGGCTTTTGACGGCGCTGGGGGCGGCGACCGGCGGTCTCGCCATCGCGAGTCCCGCGGTCGCCAATACCAATCCGGAAGTCCGATGGCGACTGGCGTCCGCCTTTCAGCCCAGTTTCGACTTCCTGTTCGGGGCGGCGCAGACTTTCGCCCAGGCGGTGTCCGACACGACCGACGGCCAGTTCACCGTCGCCGTTTCGGCCGCCGGCGAAATCGCGCCGGCGCTGGAAGCGCTCGACGCGGTCGCCGAAGGCAAAGCCGATTGCGCGCACACCGCGCTCGCCTATTCCTGGAACAAGAACCCGGCCTACATATTCGGGACGGGCGCGCCGTTCGGCATGAACGCGCGCCAGCAGACCTCCTGGCTGCTGGACGGCGGCGGCGGCGACCTCATCGACAATCTGCTCGCCGAGCGGAATCTCATGGCCTTGCCGCTCGGCGACACCGGCGCCCAGATGGCGGGCTGGTTTCGCAAGGAGATCCGCAGCGCCGCCGATTTCAAGGGGCTGAAGGTGAGGATCGGCGGCTTTGCGGGCAAGGTGTTCCAGGCTCTGGGCGCGATTCCGGTCGCCGTGCCAAGAGACGATATTCTCGCGGCGCTGTCCAAGGGAACGCTGGACGCGTTCGAGTGGGTTGGCCCGTACGACGACGAGAAGTTCAGCGAACCGAAGAACGGCGTCCGCGAGCCGATCTCAAAGGTTGCACCCTACTATTATTATCCCGGCTGGTGGAAGGGCGACATGCAACTGCATCTCGTCGTCGCCAGGGACAAGTTTCTCGGGCTTCCGAAGTCGTATCAGGCGTCGTTGCGCGCGGCGGCGGCCCTGGCCAACGGCTCGGTGCGAGCCAAATACGACGCGGCGAACCCAGACGCGGTGAAACGCCTGGTGATCGGCGGGGCGCAGCTTCGTCTGTTTTCCCTGGAGGTGCTGGAGACCTGCTATCGGACCGCGACCGAGCTCTACGCTCAGCTCGCCGAGCAGAACCCGGGTTTCAAGACGATCGCCGAATCCTATATGGCTTTCCGCGCCGACGAGTATCTGTGGTGGCAGGTGGCGGAATATTCGTTCGACAATTTCATGATCCGCGAAAGGCGCGCCAAGAGCTGAAATCTCATTCAGCGACCGGTTGAGCGGTGATCAGTCATCAGAATCGGTCGCGGGAAGCAAAAATAAGAAACAATGATCAGCTAACATTGACCATGATCAGAAGAGCGGGTCTATCTGATCACTGGTCACTGATCACCGGTCACTGTTTCTCACGCTTTCCGCGCCGAGCCGAAGCGAGCGCCCGGACGAAGGCCCTTTCTGCATTCGTCTATCGACAATTCGACGCCCACGCGGTTCAATGGCGAAGACATCAGAAGGTCGGGAACCCGGGCGGCATGGGGAGCCGATGATGAAGGCGAAGATTCCAGGCTTGGCGGCCGGCCTCGCGCTCGCCCTCGCGGCAGCCGCTCCGGCTCGGGCGCAGTTCATGTCGAGCCCGTACCCGGTGATCATCGTCCCGCCGCCGCAGGAGCAGAAGCCCATCGTGCCGACGCCGACACCGAGGCGGAATCAGCCGCCAAAGAGCGCCGCGCCGCCGCCGCCCAACTCGTCACCGCCGAATCTGGGCGACTGCTACCATGGCCGAACGAACACTTGCCAATAGGCTTGGCGCGAACCGCGGATATCGGCCTCAGCGGATCGGCGGCGCGTACTGGATGCCGCCGTTGTCCCAAAGCTCGTTTAAGCCCCGCGGGACGCCGAGTTTCGAATGGGCCCCGACGTCGCGATCGAACACCTCGCCGTAATTGCCGACGGCGCGGATCGCGTTGGCCGCCCAGGCGTTGGAGAGGCCGAGGGGCTTGCCGAAGTCGCCCTCCGTGCCGACGAGCCGCTTCACCGCCGGTTTCTGCGACTGCATCGCCTCGTCGATCGTCTTCGACCCGACTCCCAGCTCCTCGGCGTCGAGGAGGGCGAAATTGACCCATTTGACGATATTGAACCACTGCATGTCGTCCTGGCGCACCACGGGACCGAGCGGCTCCTTCGAGATGACGTCGGGCAGGATCATGTGATCGCTGGGCTTCGGGAACTGCGAGCGCAGGGCGAAGAGCTGCGATTCGTCGGTGGTCAGCGTGTTGCACTTGCCGGAGAGATAGTCCGAGACGACGTCGGCGACCGTCTCGCCCTCGACGAGCTCGTAATTGATGTGGTTCGTCTCGAAGAAGTCGGCGGCGTTGGGTTCGGAGGTCGTGCCTTTCTGGATGCAGACCTTGCTGCCGTCGAGCTCGAGCGCCGAAGTGAGATTGCGGCTCTTCGGAACCAGGAACGCCTGCCCGTCATAGTAGGTGACGCCGGCGAAGACGAGGCCCGAGTCGTTTTCGCGGCCCAGCGTCCAGGTCGAGTTGCGCGACAGAACGTCGATCTTCTTGTCCTTGAGCGCGTCGAACCGCTCCGACGCATTGAGCGGCACGTACTCGACCTTCGACGGGTCATTGAAGATCGCCGCCGCCAGCGCGCGGCAGAAGTCGACGTCGAAGCCCGACCATTGGCCCTTGTCGTCCTTGATCGAGAAGCCTGCGATGCCCTGGCTCACGCCGCAAACGAGCTTGCCGCGATCCTGCACCGTCTTCAGCGTCTGGGCGTCGGCGCTGGTCGCCGCGCCCAAGGCTAAAGTCGCCGCCGCGGCGAGAAAGGTTGAGAGTTTCAGCATGATCATCCTCGAAAGGCTTGGGCTAAGCGGCGGTCAGAGCGCGACCGCCTGCTTGATGATGACCTTCGTTCCGACCGGCACGCGACCGTAGAGATCGATCACGTCCTCGTTGACCAGTCGGAAACAGCCGGACGAGACCGCGTGACCGATCGTCTGCGGCTGGTTGGTGCCGTGGATGCGATAGACGGTCTTGCCGAGGTACATCGCTCGGGCGCCGAGCGGATTGCCCGGCCCGCCCGCCATGAAGCGCGGCAGATAGGGCTGCCGTTCGATCATCTCCGGCGGGGGTCGCCAGTCTGGCCATTCCTGCTTGCGCGAAATGCGCTCGAGCCCCGACCACTGGAAACCTTGGCGGCCGACGCCGATGCCGTAGCGCAGCGCGCGATTGTTGGGCTGCACGACATAGAGAAAGTGTTGATTGGTGTCGATGATGATCGTTCCGGGCGCTTCGGAGGATCGAAAGAACACTTCCTGTCGCTCGTAGGCGCCGGTGAGCTGCTCCTCTTCCGGCGTCGGCTGGTAGCCGGGCTGGTCGACGACATTCATGTCGACCTGCTGCGCCGCGGCGAAGAGGCCGGGAAGGACCATTGCCGCAGCCGCGATCGCCGCAGCCGCCACGCGCGCCAAAACTCCTGCTCGAACCGTCATGCCCGCTCCGTTGAAAGGTTGAATGGGATGCGTCTTACGCCCGCTTGCCGCACCGCTCGTAGACCATCGTGCCGTAGCGCGCGGCGTTGTCCGGATCCACCCAGACCGTGGTGAACGAAGCGGGATCCACGTCGAGGACCTGACGGTCGTCGGCCGTCCCCGCGTCACCGGGCGGGCCGAGATAAGTCTTGCCGTCGGCGCCGGCCTTGAGAACCAGCTCGGAGAGCTGCGGCTGGTCGGCCAGATACATCATCACGCCGCCATTCGGCCCCTTGACGATGACATAGGGCTTGTTGCACTGGGCCTTCGCTTCCTTGATCGTGCGGTCGCGGTCACTGTCTCGGTGGTAGGAGGCGAGCCCCCATTTGCCGACGAGCTGGTCCGCACCGACGTTCGGCGCCGTGACGACGGGAGCGGGCGGCGATTTGCTCGCGCAACCTGCGAGCAAGGCCGCCATCACTCCGCCGAGCGCCAGCGCGCCGCAGCGACATGCGATTCCCATGAACGCCCCCTTGACCCTCGCGCCCGGTCGATGTTCGCGCCCCGATCGGCGCGCACGACTTACCTAGCGGCGCCTTTAGCAAAGGGCTGGAGCGAGGTCAATCGATCCCGAGGGGTTCGAGGGGTTCGCAAGGGGTTCCTCGATCGGCGAGCTCGTTGCGCCGATGAGCCCGATCAGATAACCCATTTCGCGCATCGCGCGGATAGCCAGATCACATGGGGCTCGCGCCGTGCTCGTTTTCGCCCTCCCTGGTGGAAAGGCTCTCTCATGCAGTCGCGCTGGTCCGAAGCGGAGGCCGTGGCGGCGGTCGAAAAATACGTTTCCGACGGAATCAACAAAGACGTCGCCATTCGCGTCTATTCGACCCGCATTCTCGGGCAGGATCCCGCCCTGGTGCTCCACGGCGGCGGCAACACTTCCGTCAAGACCCGTGTCGCGGACGTCGACGGCAGCGTTGTCGAGGTCCTTTGCGTCAAGGGCAGCGGCTGGGACATGGCGACCATCGAGCCGGCCGGCTTGCCGGCCGTGCGGCTCGAGCCGCTGCAAGCGCTCGTCGATTTGGAAAAGCTTTCGGACGACGACATGGTCAAGCTGGAGCGGCGCCTTCTCATGGACCCTTCAGCGCCCAATCCGTCGGTCGAGGCGATCCTGCACGCCAACTTGCCTTTCAAGCACGTCGATCACACCCACGCCAACGCCATTGTTTCGCTGAACAACCAGCCGCACGGCGAGGCGCTGATCCGCGAACTGTTCCCTGACGCGATCTTCGTGCCTTACGTGATGCCGGGTTTCCTTCTCGCCAAAGCGGTCGACGCGGCGTTCAAGGCGCAGCCCAAGGGCGACGGCATGATCCTCTTCAAGCACGGGATCTTCACCTTCTCCGATGATCCGCGCGAATCCTACGAAACGATGATCGCGATGGTCGACAAAGCGGAGCGGCGGCTCTCCCGCGGCCGCGCGCACCCCTTCTCGGCGACGAGCCTGCCGGCGCCTCTCGCGACCGCCGCCCAGATCGCCCCGATCCTGCGCGGCGCGATCGCCATTCCGACCGAGATCGAGGGGCGCCCCAAGCGCTTCGTGCTGGAGCATCGCTCGAACGCCGCGATCCTCGAATTCTGCAACGCAGCCGAGCTCGAGAGCCTCGTCTCGCGGGGCAACGCGACGCCCGATCACGTCCTGTTCGTCAAGCGGAAGGGCGTCGCATTGCCGGCGCCGCGCATGGGCGAGCTTTCCGCTTTCGCCGCCTCGGTCAAAGCCGCGGTCGCCGATTACGTCGCCGACTACACGGCCTATTTCGAGCGCAACAACGCGCGCGTCGGCGGCGGCAAAGTCATGCTCGATCCGATGCCGCGCGTCTTCTACGTGCCCGGCGTCGGCCTGTTCGGCGCCGGCGCCACCGCCAAACAGGCCAAGATTTCGGCCGACGTCGCCGAGGCGACGATCGACGTCATCAAGAAAGCGGAAGGGATCGAGGCTTTCGAGCCGCTGCCGGAGGCCGAGGCCTTCGATGTCGAATACTGGTCGCTCGAGCAGGCCAAGCTCGCCAAGAACGTGGAGAAGCCGCTGACCCGCCAGATCGCAATCGTCACCGGCGCGGCGAGCGGCTTGGGCCTGGCGATCGCCGAGGCGATGCGAGCCGAGGGCGCCGAAGTAGCGCTGATCGACATCGCCGAGGAGCCGCTCCGCGCGGCGGCGAAAAGGCTCGGCGGGTTGGCGGTCCCGTGCGATCTCACCGATCCCAAGGCTGTCGAGGACGCAATAGCCAAGGTGGCGTCGACCTATGGCGGCGTCGACATTCTGGTGTCGAATGCGGGCGCGGCGTTCCAGGGCGCCATGCTCAAGGTCGACGACGAAGTGATGCGAAAAGCGTTCGCCCTCAATTTCTGGGCGCATCACTACGTCTCGCGGGAGGCTGTCAAGATCATGGAAGCGCAGGGCACAGGCGGCGCGCTTCTCTACAATGTCACCAAGCAGGCGGTGAATCCCGGTCCCGACTTCGGACCCTACGGCGCGTCGAAGGCCGCACTGATGGCGCTGATGCGCCAGTATGCGATCGAGCACGGCGCCTCCGGCATCACCTCGAACGCCGTCAACGCCGACCGCATTCGCACCGGCCTCATGACCGACGAGATGGTCGCGGCGCGCTCTAAGGCGCGCGGGGTTTCAGCGGAAGAATACATGCGGGGCAACCTCGTTCGCCGCGAGGTTCTGCCCGAGGATGTCGCGGCGGCTTTCGTTCATCTCGCCAAGGCAAGGACGAGCACAGGCGCGGTTCTGACCGTCGACGGCGGAAACGTCGCCGCGATGATGCGGTAGCGGGCCATCCCCGACCATCAGCCTCTAGAGCGTCGCTTGTCGCCTCCCTCGGTCCGCCTAAGGAAGGAGCCCGCGCCGGCCCGAAAGGGCGCCCTCGCAGACCGGATGGAACACATCATGGCGACGAAAGCCGCGAGAGAAAAGCGCGAGAGCATCATCGACGGCTGCCGTCGGATGAACGCGCTCGGCATCAATCAGGGGACATCCGGCAACATCAGCCTGCGCGAGGGCGACGGATTCCTGATTACGCCGACCAGCATGCCCTACGACCTCATGCAGCCGGAGGACATCATCGAAATGCGCTTCGACCACAGCGTCGTGGGCAATGGGAGGCCCTCGACGGAGTGGCGGTTTCATCTGGACATCCTGCGCGCGCGGCCCGAAGTGAACGCCGTCGTCCATGCGCACCCGATCTACTGCACGACGCTCGCCATCATGGAGAGGGGCATTCCGCCGATCCATTACATGGTCTGCGCGGCCGGCGGCGACACGATCCGCTGCGCGCCCTACGCGACCTTCGGCAGCAAGGAACTTTCCGACAACGCCGTCGCGGCGCTGAAGGACCGGAAAGCCTGCCTGCTCGCCCATCACGGGATGATCGCGCTCGGCGACGACCTGCGCAGCGCCATGTGGCTGGCGGTCGAGGTCGAAAACCTCGCTCACCAATATGTCAATTGCCTGCAGCTCGGCGGCGAGCCGCCGCTGCTCACGCCGGAAGAGATCGCGAACGTCGCTGAGCGAATCTCGAACTACGGGCTGTACACCGCGCCGAAATAGCGCGCCGGATGGCCGACAAGTTGCCGGCGGCTGCGCGGCGGCGAAGGACCCATCAGAAAGAGCCAACCGTCGCTGGCGACCGACCGCGTTACAAACTCTGGTGCGAAGTGAGGAAGGCGCCCGTCATCAACAACGCAATGAAGAAAACGAGGCCGACCATGCTGCCCCACCGGTAGCTCACCAAAGCTGTCGCGAGCACGAGGCTCCAGAACAGGACTGGAAAGGGTTGCATCCGGCTCTTGCGCGGTTGTCGGCTCCGCCGTCTCCGCGAAGGAGAACGCGAAGGCCGCCTTGTCCAATATGCGAGTGTAAAGTGTCCGGTGCGCAGCCTCGCGCCGTTAGGATTTCGAAAATTGACGCAAGAGAGCGCTGCTGACTGGCACGCCCCGCCGCATCAACGACCCCAAATAAAGACCTGAGGCGAGAATTTGATCCCGAGGCGGAACCCGCGAGCCAGAAAGGGGTTCGGTTCGGCGTAGTCGTATTCGGCCACGCGATACCTTGAGAAAACTTAACGCTCTTATGGCGTTAGCCGTTGGTAAGGCCCCAAGCCAGCGGCGCCGAGGATCCAGTCCTCCGGTTTGACCTGCGGCCCGAGCGCTTCGAGCGCTCTGCGCCAGCCGAGATAGTTCGGCAGATTCTTCGGTCGCGACGCCATGGAAGCGGCGCATCCATTCTTTGAGCCGGCCATGGTAGGCATTGACATTATTGATGTGGAGGTCGGGGGCGTCCGGCTCGGCTTTCCTGGAGCGGGCAAGACGTGATGCGGAATGCCCGCTTTCTTGGCGAAGGCGACGATGGCCCTGCCGCCGTCGCAGCAGAACTGGTTGGCGGGAGTGACAACGCCGCCCAATGCTCCTGTGATGGACGCCCGGTCGAGCTTGGGCAGGACGGCGTCAATGGTGGCGCCAGCGCGGTCTCGCGCAACGATCACCGGGATCTGTTCGGCGGACAAGCCGCGCTTTGCCGCCTTGCCGCCCCTCTTGCGTGCCTTGCGAGGAAGATCAGATCGTTTCCCCTTGAATGACTTCCAGAATAAACGTCTCATCCCCTTCCACAATTCCAGACAGGGTCTTGGGTTTGTCGGACGATCAGAGACTCAAGAAATCGATGCCTCCATCGAAATGCTGTTTTATAGTCGACTTCGCAGCGTTCCGCAGCTTTCGAGGTGGTTACTCCATCGATCATGGATTGGGCCTGCTCCCGCCACTTTTTCTCTTGCGCAATCTCGCCAACGGCGTCTTGGTCAAGCCATTGAATGTGCGGCCGCAGCCGCGGCAGCGATACCGGGGCAATCCGATTCGCCTTGCCCCACAAAATCACGTCCCGATTTGCGCAGTGTGGACACCCCATGCCGACGACCCGACGGTGGCCGACTTCAGCCACGGAACCCAACCGGGAACGGCTTGGGTTCGGCGGTGCAGGGGGCTCCGACTGAGCCCTCCAACTCCGGCATGATCGTGGAGTTCCGATCCGTGACCGCCGCCTCAATGGCGCAGCCCCAATATTCGAACGCCTCGTCATCAAGGCTGGCCATCGCCTCGGCCAAGGCCAGCGACCGGAACGCCTCCCGCCGCTGCGATGACGTCAGCCTCGCTGTTCCAGCCACCCATTCCGCGAAATCCGCGACGTCCATGCATGCCTCCTCGGAACCTGCGAGGAAGCCTACCATATACCAATAGCTAACGCCATAAGAGCTAAACTTAATGTATTGGCCACGCGAAGACGTGCGGAGAGGCGCGTTTTGTCCGCGAATTGGGCGCGGTCCGGCCATCGGGGACGCCGCCCGTATTGCAACAGGATTCGGAGTTGACCATGTCAGTCTTTCGTTCTTCGCCGCTTTCGCGGAACCGCAGCCGCATTCTGGCCTCCGTCGCCGTGCTCGCGCTCGCGACCGCCGGCATGGTCGGCGAGGGCGCCATGAGGGCGCCTCATTCCGCCCAGGCCGCCGACATCTCGCCGTCGGCCACGCAGCAGCAGATCATACCGTCGTTTGCCCCGCTGATCGCCCACGTCAAACCGGCGGTGGTTTCGGTCAGGGTCAAGATCGTCGACCCGGGCCAGGCGAGCAATCAGTTTGACAACCTTCCGCCTGAAATCCAGAAGTACTTCAGACGCTTCGGCGAGCCGAAGGGCTCTCCCGCCAATCCGCGGTCGATTATCGGCGAGGGATCCGGGTTCTTCATTTCGTCCGACGGCTACATCGTCACCAACAATCACGTCGTGCAGAACGCGAAGTCGGTCACCGTGACCATGGACGACGGCAAGGTTCTCGACGCCAAGGTGGTCGGAACCGACCCGAAGACGGATCTGGCGCTGTTGAAGGTCGAGGGGCCGGGCAATTATCCCTACGTGACCCTTTCCAAGGAGAAGCCGCACATCGGCGATTGTCGTGGCGATCGGCAATCCGTACGGCCTCGGCGGCACGGTGACGGCCGGCATCATTTCGGCCGAGGGGCGCAACATCGGCGACGGTCCGTACGACCGCTTCCTGCAGATCGATGCGCCGATCAACAGGGGCAATTCCGGCGGGCCTGCATTCAATGAGGAAGGTCAGGTCGTCGGCGTGAACACGGCGATCTATTCGCCCTCCGGCGGCAGCGTCGGGATCGGGTTCGCCATCCCGGCGACCACGGTCAGTCGGGTGGTCGACGCGCTCGAGCACGGCGGCGTTGTCCAGCGCGGCTATCTCGGCGTGCGGATTCAGCGGCTCGGTCCGGATATGGCGGAGGCCCTCGGGCTGAAGCACGCCGAAGGCGCGCTCATCGCCTCGACGATGCCGGGCACGCCGGCGGTCGATGCGGGCCTTCAGGCGGGCGACGTCATCACCAAGGTGAATGGGAAGGAGGTCAAGGACGCGGCGACCTCACTCGGCGGATCGGGGAGACGAAGCCGGGCGACAAGATCCAGCTTTCGTTCATCCGCAACGGCGCCGAGAAGACCGCTCAGGTCACGCTCGCCCCGCAGACGAAGGAGACCGTGGCCAAGGCGCAGTCGAAGCGCCCGAGAAGCCCCAGGGCTTGGGCCTCCAGCTCGCCCCGGCGCATGAGATCGACCCCAATCAGAAAGGGGTCGCAATCACCGGCGTCGATCCGGCCGGCCAAGCGGCCCAGAAAGGGCTCGCTGCGGGCGACGTCATGGTCGATGTCGACGGCAAGCCGGTTTCCACGCCGGGCGACGTCAAGTCCGAGATCGCGGCCGCGCAACAGGCGGGGAGGATGGCTGTCATGATGCGGGTGCAGACCGCCGACGGCAGCGACCGGTTCGTCGCCTTCGCGTTCCCGAACGCGGGATGACCGCCGGCGGCATTCGCCGCGATGACGACGCTCACACGTCGCGCAAACGGGACGGGCGGAGAGCGCGGCGGTTCCCGTCACGAGGGCCTTCACCGAAGCCCGGATCGATCTCGCGCGGCGCCCACTCCTCTCGATCGCGCGGCGGCAGGCGCAAGACCAGGTCCGTGTGGTCCATCAGGACCAGGGCAGGGTCCAGCTTGATCAGGCCAATGTCGGGAGAGTTCACTGGAACCTGCGAACGCGGGAGGGAGTTCGATGCATCGGCCGCTTTCGCGTTCCGCCGCGCTCGTCAATACGTTGAGAAATCTTAATGCATTGGCCAAAGCGAGGAAATGCGGAGAGGCGCATCCTGTCCGCGAATTGGCTGCGATGCGGCCATCGGGGACGACGTTCGAATGGCAACAGGACCGGAGTTAAACATGTCAGTATTTCGTTCTTTCCCCCCTGCGCGGAACCGCAATCGCGTTCTGGCCTCCGTCGCCGTGCTTGCGCTGGCGACCGCCGGCGCGGTCGGCGAAGGCGCCTTGGGCGCGCCGCATGTCGTCCAGGCCGCCAACGTTTCGACCTCGACCTCGCCCGCGCAGGAGCAGGCGACGATACCGTCGTTTGCGCCGCTGATCGCGCGCGTCAAACCGGCGGTCGTCGCGGTCAAGGTCAAGATCGTCGACCAGGGCGACTCGAACAGCGGGAGCGGGTTTGACAACCTGCCGCCCGAGCTACGGAAGTTCTTCCAGCAGTTCGGCGAGCCGAACGGCGCTCAAGGCAATCCGCAGCAGATCATATTGGGTGAGGGATCCGGATTCTTCATTTCGTCCGACGGCTACATCGTCACCAACTACCACGTCGTGCAGAATTCGAAGTCGGTTACGGTGACTATGGACGACGGCAAGGTTCTCGACGCCAAGGTGGTCGGAACCGACCCGAAGACGGATCTCGCGCTGTTGAAGGTCGACCAGCCGGGTGACTATCCCTACGTGACTCTCGCCACGGGGAACCCGAAGATCGGAGACTGGGTCGTCTGCATCGGTAACCCCTACGGGCTCGGCGGCACGGTGACGGCCGGCATCGTTTCGGCCAAGGGCCGCAACATCGGCGACGGCCCGTACGACCGCTTCCTGCAGATCGACGCGCCGATCAACAAGGGCAATTCCGGCGGGCCTGCGTTCAATGAGGAAGGCCAGGTCGTCGGCGTCAACACGGCGATCTATTCGCCCTCCGGCGGCAGTGTCGGCATCGGATTCGCCATCCCCGCAACCACGGTTAGTCAGGTGGTCGCTGAGCTCGAGCACCAAGGCTTCGTCCAGCGCGGCTATCTCGGCGTCGAAATCCAGCAGGTCGGTCCGGACATGGCCGAGGCCGTCGGGCTGAAGCGCGCCGAAGGCGCAATGATCGCCAAGACGATGCCGGGGACGCCGGCGGCCGACGCAGGCCTCCAGCCGGGCGACGTCATCACCAAGGTGAACGGCCAGGAGATCAAGGATGCGGGCGACCTCACCCGGCAGATCGGCCTCATGAAGCCGGGCGCGAAAATAAACCTGTCTTACTGGCGCGACGGCGCGGAGAAGACGGCGGATATTACGCTTGCTCAGCAAAAGACCGAGAAGACGGCCAAGGCAGAGACGAACCAGGAGACGGAGACGCGGGAGCTCGGCCTCCAGCTTGCCCCGGCCCCCGAGGGCTCCAATCAGAAGGGCGTCGCGATCGTCGGGGTCAATCCGGCCGGCGAAGCGGCCCTGAAGGGTCTAACCGCGGGCGACGTCATTCTCGATGTCAATGGCAAGCCGGTTTCCTCGCCGAGCGAGGTGAGGTCCCAAATCGCTGACGCCAAAAACGGGGGCAAGAAGGCCTTCCTGATGCGGGTTCACACGGCCAACGGCGACCGGTTCGTCGCCTTCGCGTTCCAGAAGGCGACGGGATAACCGTCCGCGGCGTTCGAACGCCGCGATGACATCACTGTGATCACGTCACGCCGGGCCCGCGCGAAACAGGCGCAGGCCCGGCGCGTTATCGCGCAATCAGAATGGCGAGGAGGACATGCGCGTTCGCCCCCGATGGGCGCTCGCGGCCGTGGCTCTGGTTCTGGCCTCGGTCGCTGTGTTCTACGAGACGCGACATCCAACGACGAATGTCGCGCCGACGGAACGGGCGGAGAGCGCGGCGGTCCCCGTCACGACGGCGGTCGTGACGGAACGCGACGTCCCCAACTTCGTCCACGCGCTCGGAACCGTTCAACCGATCGAAATGGTCAACGTGCAGTCGCGGGTCAACGGCCAGATCATGCAGGCCTACTTCACCCAGGGACAGTACGTGAAAAAGGGCGATCCGCTCTTTTTGATCGACCCGAGGCCCTACCAAGCCGCCCTGGACCAGGCGCAAGCCCAGCTCGAGCACGACCAAGCGCTTCTCGGCGAGGCGAAGACCGATCTCGCCCGCTACCAGCTCCTCCTGAAGCAGAATTCCATCGCCGCGCAGAAGGCGGAGGACCAGGAGTTCGTGGTCCAGCAGGACCAAGGCACGGTCAGTCTCGATCAGGCCAATGTCGAGACGGCCAAGCTCAACCTCGCCTACGCCCATATCGACTCGCCCGCAGACGGGGTCACGGGAGCGATGCAGGTCGATCCCGGCAATTACGTGCAAGCGGGCGCCGGCACGACGCTGGTGACGATCACCCAGATCTCGCCGATCTACGTGACCTTCCCCATTCCGCAGACCGAGCTGCGCGAAGTTCGTGGCGCTCAGGCCAAGGCGCCCCTCGACGTTCATGCGTTCTCACAGGAGGGAAAACTCCTCGGCGACGGCAAGCTCACCTTCATCAACAACCAGATCGCGGCCACGACCGGGACCGACACGATCTACGCCACCTTCCCGAACGCCGGCCGGACGCTGTGGCCCGGCGAATTCGTCAACGTGGCCCTCATTTTCGGGATGCGGCAAAACGCCATGACCGCTCCGATCACGAGCGTCATGTCGGGTCCCGACGGCGACTACGTCTACACGGTCTCGGCGGACAACGCCGCCCACCGCGTCCCCGTAATGGTCGTCGCCCGCCAGGAGGGGATCGCGGTGTTTACGAAAGGCGTCTCGCCGGGCGAGCGCATCGTGGTCAACGGGCAGTACAATCTCGCCAACGGCGTGAAGGTGGCGATCGAACAGCCCAAGGCGACCGCGAGCGCGGCGCCGCCCAAGCGACCGCGAGCGTGAACATCTCGGAAGTCTTCATCCGCCGACCGATCGCCACCGCTCTGATGACCGCCGGGCTCTTCGCCTTCGGCATCGTGTGCTTCACTCTGCTGCCAGTGGCCGCCCTGCCCAACGTCGAATTCCCGACGATCTCGGTATCGGCGTCGCTCCCGGGGGCGAGCGCCACCGTGATGGCCTCGACCGTGGCGACGCCGCTCGAAGACCAGTTCACGGCTATTCCCGGGCTCGCCGCGATGACCTCGACGAGCGGGCTCGGCTCGACGTCGATCACGCTTCAGTTCGACCTGAGCACAAGCCTCACGCGCGACGCCGGCTATGTGGAGCAAGCCATAGCGGCCGCAAGCGGCCTCTTGCCCAAGACCATGCCGACCCCGCCGACCTACCGGGTCGCCAATCCGGCCGACACGCCGGTTATCATCTACGCGGTTCATTCCGACGCCTATCCGATCCAGGAGCTCGATCAGTACGCCAACATCCTTCTTGCCCAGTCGCTCTCGCGTGTAAGCGGCGTCGGCCAGGTGATCATCGCCGGCCAGGCGCAGCCTGCCGTGCGCGTGGAGCTCAATCCCAACGCGCTCGCGGCGAAAGGGCTGGGGCTCGCGCAGATCAGCGCCGCGCTGACCTCCCAGAGCGTTCTCCAACCGACGGGGAATCTCGAAGGCCACCACTTGGAGTTTCCGCTCGACGTCAATCAGCAGCTCACCGACGCCGCCCAGTTCCGCAAGGTGATCGTCGCCTACAGCAACGGCGCCCCCGTCCAGCTGGGGGACATCGCGACCGTGGTCGACGGGCCGCAAAACCCCCGCACGGGCGCCTGGTTCGGGACCAAGCGGTCCGAGGTTCTGCTGGTCTTCAAGGCGCCCGGCGCCAACACGCTCGACGTCGTCGACAGGATCCAGGCGATGATGCCGCAGCTCGAGAAGGCGATCCCCCGCTCCGTGCACGTGAACCTGGTTTCCGACCGCTCCCTCTCGATTCGCGCCTCCGTCTCGGACGTCGAGTTCACCCTCCTGCTGGCGATGGCGCTCGTCGTCATGGTGATCTTCCTCTTCCTGCGCAAGTTCTGGGCGACCGTGATTCCGGGCATCACCTTGCCGGTCGTGATCGTCGCGACGTTCGCCGGGATGTATCTGCTCAGCTACAGCATCGACAATCTGTCGCTCATGGCGCTCACGATCGCCATTGGCTTCCTTGTCGACGACGCGATCGTGATGATCGAGAACATCGTCCGCCATATCGAGGCGGGGAAGCCGCCCCTGCAGGCCGCCCTCGACGGCGCGGGAGAGATCGGCTTCACCATTCTCTCCATCACGCTGTCGCTGGCGGCGGTCTTTATTCCGGTCCTTTTCATGTCGGGCGTGGTCGGACTGCTTTTCCACGAATTCGGGGCGGTGACGATTCTCGCGATCTTCCTCTCCGGCTTCGTGTCGCTGACGCTGACGCCGATGATGTGCGCACAGTTTCTGACCCGCGAGAACCGCGAGCAGCAGGGTCGCTTCAGCCGCTGGCTCGAGCGCGGTTTCGACTGGATGCGCGACATGTACGACCGAGGGCTTGTCTGGGCCCTGCGACACGAGTTTCTGATGCTGCTCGTCACCATCGCGTTGATAGCCGGAACGGTGTTCCTTTATATCGTGATCCCGAAGGGGTTCCTGCCCCCACAGGACACCGGCCTGATCATGGTCTCAGCGCAGGCGCGCGAGGACATCGCCTTCGATGCGATGGCGAAAAACGAGAATGAAATTGCCTCCATCATCCTCAAGGATCCTGCCGTCTCCGGCGTCGTCGGCTTCGCCGGCGCGACCGCCGGCGCCGCCGAAAACACCGCCCGTCTTTTCATCCAGCTGAAGCCCTTCCGTGAGCGCCCGCCGGTGCAGGAAGTGATCGCGCGGCTCAGACCCAAGCTCACCAAGGTTGTCGGCCTCAAGATCTTCACGCAGGCCGTGCCGGACATCAGAATCGGCGCCCGGCTCGAGCAGGCGGAGTACCAGTACACGCTGACCGACACGAGCACGGACGAGCTCGATCACTTTGCCCCGATCCTCTTGAAAAAGCTCCAGGACATGAAAATCCTGCGCGACGTCGCCACGGACCAGATGACCAACTCGCCCCATGTCGCCGTGGAGGTCGACCGCAACGCGGCTTCGCGGCTCAACGTGCCGATCGCCAACATCGACGCGGCGCTCCAGGACTCCTTCGGGCAGGCGCAGATTCGCGAACATCTATTTGCCGACCCAACAGGCGTATTTGATCCTCGAGGTCCAGCCGAAATTCCAAATAGGGCCGCTGTCCCTGTCGAGCATCTACGTCACGAACGCGACGGGCGGGCAGGTCCCGCTGTCATCGGTCGCGCACGTGACGACCAAGGTCGAGCCGCTGAGCGTCAACCACCAGGGCGTCTTTCCGTCCGTGACGCTGTCGTTCAACCTCGCCCCGGGCGCGTCGCTGAGCCAGGCCGTCAACGCCATCACCGCGGCGAAGGCGAGCCTCAACGCGCCGCCGACCCTGGTCGGGCAGTTCGAGGGCACGGCGCAGGCGTTCCAGGCTTCGCTCGTCACCATGCCGCTCCTGGTCATGGCGGCGATCGCGGTGATCTACATCCTCATGGGGATGCTCTATGAGAGCTTCATCCACCCGATCACCATTCTCTCCGCCCTCCCTGCGGCCGGAGTGGGCGCGCTCTTGATCCTGATCGCGACGCGCACCGATCTGACCCTGATCGCGCTCATCGGCGTCCTCCTCTTGATCGGCATCGTCAAAAAGAACGCGATCATGATGATCGACTTCGCCCTGGTCGCCGAGCGGGAGGAAAAGATGAGTCCGGCCGAGGCCGTGCACCACGCCTGCCTGCAGCGCTTCCGCCCGATCATGATGACCACCATCTCCGCCCTGATCGTGGCCCTGCCGCTCGCCCTCGAAACCGGCGCGGGCGCGGAGCTGCGCAGGCCGCTGGGAATTGCGATGGTCGGCGGTCTACTCGTCTCCCAGTGGCTGACGCTCTACACGACGCCGATCGTCTATATCTACCTCGACCGGCTCAACACCTGGATGAGCGGACTGCTTTCGGGCCGCCGGCTGCGGCCCGGGCACGCCTAACCCCACGCCGCGTCGCTGACGCCCGCAAGACTGCGCATGCGCGCCTCGTCGCCGGCCAGTTCGCTCGCGTCGCCTGTGTGGACGATGGCGCCGTCGTCGATCACATAGGCGCGGTCGGCGATCTCGACCGCCGCGCGCACGTTCTGCTCGACCAGCAGGATCGACAGGCCTTCGCGGCGGGCGGCCGTGACGACGTCGAACACCTCCCGCACGATGAGCGGCGCGAGGCCCTGCGACGGCTCGTCGAGCAGCAAGAGCTTCGGATTGAGAATCAGCGCGCGGGCGATCGCCAGCATCTCCTGCTCGCCGCCGGACAGCTGGCGGCCCTTGGCGGTCCTTCGCTCCTCGAGACGCGGGAAGAGGCGGAAGAGGCGCTCGATCGTCCAGGGCCCGGGGCGTTCGAGCGGAACCTTCAGATTTTCCTCGACGCTGAGCGGGGCAAAGATGCGTCGGCCTTCGGGGACGTAGCCGACGCCGAGCGCGGCGACGCGGTAGGGCGGCCATCGGGTCGTCGTGACGCCGAACACGCGCACCGTTCCCCGGCGGGGCGGCGTCAGGCCGACCAGGCTGCGCAGCGTCGTCGTCTTGCCCGCGCCGTTGCGCCCCAGGAGTGCGACGATCTCGCCTTCGCGGACCTCGAGGCTGACGCCGTGAAGAATGTGGCTCTTGCCGTAGTAGGCGTCGATGGCGTCCGCTTCGAGGGCCTGGCCTGTCATGCGACGGCCTTTCCGAGATAGGCGGCCTGGACCATCTCGTTGGCGACGATCTCCGCCGGCGCCCCGTCTGCGAGAACCGAGCCGCGGTCGAGAACCATGACCCGGTCGGCCATCCGCAGAACGAGCCGCATGTCATGCTCGATCAGCACGATGGCGAGCTTCTTCTCGCGGTGCAGCCGGCCGATGAGCTGGGCGATCTCGTAGGTTTCGCGTTCGCCCATTCCCGCGGTCGGCTCGTCGAGCAGCAAGAGGCGCGGGTTCAACGCGAGGGCCATCATGATCTCGACCGTTCGCTGGTCGCCGTGGCTGAGTTCTCCCACTGCCCGGCCGACGTTGCGGCCGAGGCCTGACCATTCCAGAAGCTCGTCGGCGCGCTCTCGGACCCTGAGCCTCTCCGGGCCCGACAGCCCGATCCGCAGCCGAAAGCCCGCGGCGACCTCGACCGAAATCTGGAGGTTCTCGCCGACCGTCAGCCTGGGGAAGACCTCGGTGATCTGAAAGGTGCGGGCGAGGCCGCGCCAGACCCGCCGGGCCGGAAGCAGGCGCGTGACGTCGTGGCCGTCGAGCACGATGCGGCCCGCGTCCGGCCGGACGAAGCCGCTGATGAGATTGAAGAAGGTCGTCTTGCCGGCGCCGTTCGGCCCGATCACCGCGCGCAACTCCCCGGCATTCACGCTCATCGAGACGCTGTCGACGGCGAGGAGGCTGCCGAAGCGCTTGGACACGGTTTCGACCTCGAGGAGGCTCATCGATCATGCCTTGCGCAGAATTCCGAGCACGCCGTCGGGAAAGAACAGCACGATCACCACGAAGAACAGGCCGACGAACGACATCCAGTTCTCCGTCACCGACGAAACGTAGTTCTGCAGGACCATGAAGATCGCCGCCCCGACCAGCGGCCCCCAGAAGGAGCGCATGCCGCCGAGCACGGCCATGATCACGAACTCGCCGGACTGCTCCCAGTGCAGCTGGTGAGGATCGGCGAAGTTGTTGAGCAAGACATAGAGCGTGCCGGCGAGGCCGGCGAAAGCGCACGAGATCATCCATGACAGCCAGATGTGGTTGTCCACCGGGATGCCCAGGAAGCGCGCGCGGCGCTCGTTCTCGCGGATCGCAAGGAGCGTCCGGCCAAACGGCGATCGCAGCGCCCACGCCATCGCCGCGAGCGACAGCGCGAAGAAGAACAGAACGAAGTAATAGAACGTCACCGGGCTGTCGAGAATGTTGATGTTGATGAAGCCGAGATGGATCGGCATCCGGTGCCAGTTCGAGAGCCCGTCGTCGCCGCCGGTCACATTGTTCCACCGGAAGGCGATGAAGTAGAAGATCTGTCCGAAAGCGATCGTCACCATGGCGAAATAGATGCCGCGCAGGTGAACGATCAGCTTCCCGATGATCGCCGCCGCGACAATCGCCGTGGCGACGCCGACCGCCATGCCGAGGAGCGTGTCCGGGACAAGGTATTTGATCGTCAGACCCGCGCCATAGGCCCCGAGGCCGAAAAAGGCGGCGTGGCCGAAGGACAGCATGCCGGTGAAGCCGAGCAGGAAGTTGAGAGCGGTGGCGGCGAGCGCCATCACGACGACGAGCGTGCCGAGCTGGATGTAGCTGCCGACCGCGCCGATCCAGTAGGGCATGGTCAACAGCAGGAGCCAGACCAACACGTCGGCGGCCAGCTTCCAGGTCCGCTCCGGCTTCATTGCCGGCCCTCCTCGCCGAACAATCCGCGCGGGCGAACGAGCAGAACGAGCGCCATCAAAACGTAGATGACCGCTTCGCTGGCGGAAGGAAAGTACACGGTCGTCACGCCCGAAGCGACGCCGATCAAGAGGCCGCCGACCAGCGTGCCGGGCAGGCTGCCGAGGCCGCCGATAATGATGGCGACGAAGCTCGGCATGATGAGGTCATTGCCGATCGTCGGCTGCAGGCCGAGCATTCCCGCCGCCAGCACCCCTGCGAGGCCGGCGAGGAAAATGCCGAGGGCGAAATTGAGGCTGCGCAGACGTCCGATGTTCACGCCGAGCGCGGAGACCGTTTCGAGATCGAGGACGCCGGCGCGAATGCGCATGCCGACCCGCGTCCAGTCTGAGCGCAGCGAACAGGGCGACCACGGTCGCGGTCGCCAGCGCCACCATGAACACGCGGTAGCCGGTGAGAAAGAAGTACTCGTTGCTTAACGAGTTGTTCAGCCATCCCGGCACGGAGAAGGGCAGGGTCTCCGAACCCCAGAGGATGCGTGCGCCATCCTGGAGGATGTAGGCCAGGCCGAAGGTCAAGAGCAGGCTGTAAAGCGGATCGCGTCCGTAGAGGCGGCGGATCAGCAGGCGTTCGACGAGAATGCCGAGCAGCGCGGTGAGCAAGGGCGCCGCCGCCAGCGCTCCCCAGAAGCCGAGATAGGGCTCCAGCGTATAGGCGAAATAGGCGCCGAACGCCAGAAACCCGCCGTGGGCGAAATTGATCACGCCGGAAAGGTTGAGGATGAGCGACAGGCCGAGCGCCATCAGCGCGTAGAACGCGCCGATGATGAGGCCGTTGAAGACGTTGTAGAGAATGAGCTCAATCATCGGGTCGGTGCGGACGCCGCGCCGGCGTCCGCTTATTCCTCGAGCTCAGGCAGGATAGGACAGGTGGCAGCCGGTCTGATCCACCGGGAGCGCCACATCTACGCCTTTGACGACCTTGTCGACGTGGAACAGATCCTCCGGCTGCGGGCCATGCGGGACGGCGTGGCCGACATAGACGTTGGGCATCAGCTGATGATCGCCGGCGCGGTAGAAGACCCTGTCCGGCATCAGCGCGACCTCGGGCGGCAAGGTGAAGTTCTCGAGGCCCTTGGCGAGCTTCACCGCGTCGAGCGTCTTGAGCTGATTGGCGATGAGCGCGCAGGTCCAGACCGAGGCGTAGCCGAACCAGTGGCGCGCGGTCGGCACCTTGCCGCCGTTGACCTTGCGGATCGCCGCGACGAAGTCGGCGACGTGGGGCACGTTCGGCTGGACCCAGTACCATTCGAACATCCAGGTGCCGATCCGCGCCTCGGGCGGAAGCCCCTCGAGCGTCTCCAGCTCCGCCTGCGCGCCCGCGATATGGAACTTCTTGTCGAGGCCGAACTGCACCGCCTGCTTGAGCGCGCTCACTGCATCCTGCCCCTGGACGAGGAACAAAATGACGTCCGGCTTCGCCGCCTGAGCCTGGATCAGGTAGGACGAGAAATCCGTCGTCCCGAGCGGCGCCAGCGACGCGCCGGCCTCCGTTCCGCCGAACTGCTTGAGGTTCACCTCGAAGCCTTCCTGGAGCGTGTGTCCGTAGGCGTAGTCCGGCGTGATGAAATACCATTTCTTACCGTATTTCTCGAACAAGAGCTTGGAAACGGCGTCCGTCTCCATTCGCGTCGTGTTGCAGACTCGGAAGACGTTCCAGTGGCAGTCCTTGCCGGTGACCGCGTCGGTGTGGCCGCCGGTCACGATATGCAGCACCCTGGCCTGGCTCGAGAGGTCGCCCAGCGCGAGCGCCATGGCCGAGTTGACGTTGCCGAGCAGGAAGTCGACCTTGTCGCGGTCGATCAGCTGGTGCCCCTTCGACACTGCGACGCCGGTGTCAGTGCTGGTGGAATCCTCCGAGATTAGGGTGACCGGGCGGCCGAGGATGCCGCCTTTCTTGTTGATCTCGTCGACGGCGAACTGGCAGCCGATCTGCTCGTGCCTGCCCTCTTCGGCATAGGTGCCGGTAAAGGGGTCGTTGAGGCCGAACTTGATCGGCTCCTCGCCGCGCGCCTTGATGATGAACGGACCCGTCATCTGCATCGCGCCGGCGGCGAGACCTGCCTTCAAGAGCGTTCTACGGCCCATCTTCGGGCCGAATGGTGTGGGGAGCTTCGACGCGGACATGGGCTTCCTCCTCTTCGGGGCTGAAATTCGCCCCCGGTCGGCGGCGCGCCTCGTCAGCGCGCGACTTCTCCGCGGCGTCTCGAGATGACGACGCCGCTGAGCACCGCACGCCAGCGCCTGCCGAATAGACTCGCTCCGCCGATCACCGCCGTCGCGACCATGCAGGGCACTATAGTGTCGCCGTCGAAGCTCGTCGAGATAGAAACCAGACGCGAACCGTAGATGACGCCGGCGCCGGCGGTCATCAATTAGGCGTACGGGCGCCGCCGCAAGAACGGCGCCCGCCGGACCCGCGTCAGGCCGGGAAGCTGAGCTTGCAGCCGGTCTGGTCCACAGGCAGCGCTACGTCAACGCCCTGGACCACTTTGTCGACGTGGAACAGGTCCTCCGGCTCCGGGCCGTGCGGGACGGCATGGCCGACATAGAGGTTGGGCATCAGCTGATTGTCGCCGGCGCGGTAGAAGACCCTGTCCGGCATCAGCGCCACCTCGGGCGGCAGCGTGAAGTTCTGGAGGCCCTTGGCGAGCTTGACTGCGTCGAGCGTCTTGAGCTGATTGGCGATCAGCGCGCAGGTCCAGACCGACGCGTAGCCGAACCAGTGACGCGCTGTCGGGACCTTGCCGCCGTTGACCTTGCGGATCTCGGCGACGAAGTCGGCGACATGCGGGACCTTCGGCTGGACCCAGTACCATTCGAACACCCAGGCGCCGATGCGCGCGTCTGGGGGCAGGCCTTCGAGCACTTCGAGCTCCTGCTGGGCGCCGGCGATATGGAACTTCTTGTCGAGGCCGAACTGCACCGCCTGCTTGAGCGAATTGACCGCGTCCTGTCCGGCGGTGAGGAACAGAATGACGTCGGGATTGGCCGCCTGAGCCTTGATCAGGTAGGACGAGAAATCCGTCGTTCCCAGCGGCGCCAGCGACGCGCCGGCCACTGTCCCGTCGTACTTCTTGAGATTCGCCTCGAACCCCGCCTGGAGCGTGTGGCCGAAGGCGTAGTCCGGCGTAATGAAATACCATTTTTTTCCGTATTTCTCGATCAGGAGCTTGGAGACGGCGTCCGTCTCCATGCGGGTCGTGTTGCAGACGCGGAAAACATTCCAGTGGCAGTCCTTGCCGGTCACCGCGTCGGTGTGGCCGCCGGTCACGATGTGCAGCACGCCGGCCTGGTTCGAGAGGTCGCCCAGGGCGAGCGCCATGGCCGAGTTGACGTTGCCGAGCAGGAAATTGACCTTGTCGCGGTCGATCAGCTGGTGGGCCTTCGACACCGCGACGCCGGTGTCGGTGCTGGTGGAATCCTCCGAGATCAGGGTGACCGGGCGGCCGAGGATGCCGCCTTTCTTGTTGAGCTCGTCGACGGCGAAGTGGCAGCCGATCTGCTCGTGCCTGCCGAGCTCGGCATAGGTGCCGGTGAAGGGATCGTCGAGGCCGATCTTGATCGGCTCCTCGCCGCGCGCCTTGATGATGAACGGACCCGTCGCCTGCATCACGCCGGCGGCGAGACCTGCTTTCAAAAGCGTTCTCCGGCCGATCTTCGGGCCGAACGTCGTGTGAAGCTTGGATGCTGACATGGGCTCTCCTCTCTGCTCTGGCATTCGCCCCCAAGCCTGAACGCATTACGTCAGCGCGCGGTCTCTCCCCTTCGCCGAACGACGACGTCGACGGTGATCGCAGCGAGCAGCACAAGCGCCGTCGCCATGAGCTGCACCGCTGCGGGCAGTCCGAGCAGCGCCATTCCGTTGACGATCCCGGCGATCACAATGCCGCCGAGGACGGCGTGCAAGGGCAGCCCTCGTCCGCCGAAAAGGCTCGCCCGAACCTCATGATGTTCTCCTCATTGTCAGATTTCGGTGCGTTCGATGCGGATGGCGGAACGCGGCGCCAGCAGAATGTCCGAGCGGGCCGCGTTGTTCCAAGGCGGCCGAATAATTTTCCGTTTAGTCTGGGAACCTGCTCAGAGCTTGAGCAGCAGGGCCTCGCCGGCCCTCCGGCTGAGCGCCGGCTTAATGTGCGATTAGAGCCCGCATGTGCGACTAGAGTCCGCGGAGCGGTCGAATTATCGGTCTTGGCGGATCATGCACGAAATGGCGTTGACGGAGAGCATCGTCGAAATCGCGACGGATGCGGCGAAAAAGCAGGGCGCGGGAAAGGTGAGGCGGGTCTTCGTCGAGGTCGGGGCTCTCAGCCACGTCGAGCCGGACGCGTTGCAGTTCTGCTTCGCCGCCGTTTCGGCCGGCACGATCGCCGAGGGGGCCGAACTCGAAATCGATCGCGTTCCCGGCGCGGGATGGTGCCTCGATTGCGGCAAGACCGTCCCGCTCGCCGAGCGGTTCGCCGCCTGTCCGGAGTGCGGAGGCTATCCCGTCCAGATGACCGCCGGCGACGAACTGCGCGTCCGGGAAATCGAAGTCGAATGATGCGAAGCCCCCTCATCCGGCGCTTGGTAGTGTCTCAGTTTGGAATTTCAGGTTTCGACCCCACGCTGCCGTTCCTGATCGGTCCCGGTACGGAAGGAACGCGCACTGGAGCGGCCGTTCGCCTCTTAAAGGGCTCGCGAAGAGTCCTGAGTACGGGATGTTTGCTCGTCGCGCACAAATCGCCCTCACTGGGGCGTCCCTCCGAATATCCTTCGGATGACTTCATTGGTATCTGAATCAAAGTAGCGGCCATGGCTGAGCAAAATTCGCTGCGGCCGCCATTCGTGGACCTTTCCGATCGCCGCCCGTGCCGCTCGCCGCTGGAAGAGGAGCGGCAGACGCATGCCGAAGAATATTTGCCCATAGGGATGATACATCCCGGTCAGCCTGGCGGCCGTCCGCCACGGCTCGGAAACCTTGTCCAATTCCAGGTTGAGGATGGTATCAGTCAGGATCAGAGTCCTTGACGCCCTGTGGAAGAAAACGAACTCCTTAAAATAACCGCCGGGGAAAAGAAGTTGGTCGATCTCCCCACGCCATTCTTCGGGTGCGCCGGCGCTAAGGTCTCTTGTAAAGTGGATATCGGCGCGGCGCGCACGCGCCCTTTGCCGAACGCCCGGCGACGCCCACGAAATCGCATCGGGAAACGCCCTCGCCCATTCCCCGATATGTGCATAGTGGAATTGGTTTGGCGACACGAGATGGCGCACGGTCCCCAACCCTCGCAGTTCCTTGGCCAGTCCCTCGTCGAACTTTATTGGCGAATGGAGGAAGAGGTCGCCGTTCGAAAGGCGCACCACCGTCATTCGCGTCGTGAACGGAAGCGGCAGCCTGACTCCAGCTACAATTAAAAAAAATAGATAAATGTGATATGGTAGAAATTAGTACTGCCGTTTCTAGGTTAAATACTCAAATGGACCATCGACGACACCCATGTCCGGCGCCAGCGATTTGTAGACGTTGATCGGCTCGTAAAGAGAGGCTCCCATTTGCAGGCCGCTGTTGCGTAGGATTTCAGCCGCCGGCCAATCGCGCGCGCAGAGCCGGGTAAACCAGAGAAATGCCTGTCATAGCCACCCCCGCTCTCTACGAGCCCATCAATTCGTACAAACCGCTTGCCCTACACATAGGGATCGCGGACGGGCCAATCGAGCGCGTGGGGCTGCTCGGAATGAAAATGCCGTGGCCGTTCACGACGCGGATGACGGTCGTTCAACTGGCGAGCGGCGACCTGTTCCTTCATTCGCCGATCGCCTTTGACGCCGCGCTGGCGAAGCGCCTCCAGTCGCTGGGCAGGGTCCGCCACCTCGTTTCCCCCAACAGGGGCCATTACGCGCATATCGGGGAGTGGGCGCGGGAATTTCCCGAAGCGATCGCCTGGGCCTCGCCGGGCGTGCGCGAGCGCGCGCGCTCTCAGCGCATCGATGTACAGTTCCAGCGCGATCTGACGACGCAGGCGCCGCCGGATTGGCGCGGCGAGATCGATCAGACGATCGTTCCCGGCGCCGTTTTGGACGAAGTCGTATTCTTTCACCGGGAGTCGGAGACTCTGATCGTGGCCGACACGATCGGAAAGGCTACGCCAACCCTACCGACTGATCGCACGGCTCGTGGGCATATGCTCACCCGGCGGTGGGCTGTCCCCCGACCTCCGCTTAGCGTTTTGGCCGAAGAAGCGCGCCGTGCGCGGCGCCTACGAGCAAGTCCTTTCCTGGTGGCCGGAGCGCGTCATTCTCAGCCACGGGCGCTGTTTCGACGCGAATGGCGACGTCGTGATCCGGCGTGCCTTTTGTTGGGCGCTCGGCGACTGATGGAACCTTCGGCGGCTTTCCCCGACCCACGCAATTCCTTTCCGCAACCCGCAGCGCCCATCAGTGGCCGCAATTGCGCCATTCAAGGCGCGCCTATTTTCCTTGCGACGACGATCTCGCACGGGATGCCGAAGGGTGTAACAACATTTTGGTATTCGATCTTCCAGTCCGGACCCGGGACCAGATCAAGGATTTCGATCGGGCGGCACCCGCCGACCAGCTTGGGCGAGACCGCCCGCAGGCCATTCCACATCGTGGTGATCGCCCAGGCGATCGGTGTCTTGCCGTTCGTCAGACTGACCAGGCCGGCGAGGCCGCCTGAGGCCAACAGCCGGTGCGCTTCCCGTATGACTGCTTGCGCCTTGGCATCGGGGAGCAGGTCCAGTACGAAAGTGGAGATAAATCTGTCGAAGGCGCCGTTCGGGCTGTCCATCTGAGCACGACCATCGGATTTTTCGACCGTCGCGCGCGGCCCAAAGCGGGCCAAGCGTTCTTTGGCGAGCCGCACCATCACCTTGCTGATGTCTCGGCCGACATAGATCGCGTGCGGCGGAAGGCGGGTCTCGAACAGTTCCTCGGCGAAGCGGCCGGTCCCGCCGCCGAACTCGAGGACCGCCCTGCAAGTCTCGAGGTCGAGATGGGCCGCAAGGTCGTTCAGCGCGGGTGCCTCATAGAAAGTCTGCGAATCGAGCTTCTTTCCAAACCCGTCGTAGAAACGCTCGGCTTGCGTCGGTGAAAGGAGTCGCTCTGTCACTTCATCGAAATCCTTGTCCGACCATTCCTCGGGTTCCGGATGCGGCGCCGCGCGGATGCAGAATGACAAACGGGCGGGGCAATCGCATGACAGCCGTCATCGCTGGTCTCGCAAGACTGATGCTTAAAGCTAGTTGAGGCGGACTTCCACTTGGACAAAGCGGACGGCCGCTTCGGTGCGGACTCCTACCCGTTGTCTTGGGGAAGGCCGTCAGCTCCGCAACATAGTCGGCGAGCCAGGGCGCCTCGGGCGGCAGCCACACGAAGCCGTTCTCGATGGAACAGGACGTCGAGTTTCCCTCTACGACCTCAGCCATTTTGCCATGTCTTCCGGCTTCGGCAGGCCGCCGGCGTGAACGACCTTGCCGTCGATCACCACGCCGGGCGTTGCGGCGATCCCGTAATTCGCGATCTCCGCGAAGTCCGTGACCTTTTCCAAGGCGATTGCGACACCGAGCTTCTTCGCCTCGGCCTCAGCCATCTCCGCCGTCGCGATGCAACGCTTGCAGCCGGAGCCGAGGATTTTGATGGTTTTCATGATCTGCCCCTTTCAGGAGAGTAAGGCATTGAACAGATAGCCGACGGCGATGATGCCCGTGGCTACGACCCCGATGAACACGGCGATAAGGCGTGGCGTGAGCACCTTCCGCAGGATGATCATTTCCGGAAACGAGATGGCGATCACGCTCATCATGAAGGCAAGCACGGTGCCGAGGGCCGCACCCTTGCTAAGCAGGGCCACGACCACGGGGATGATACCGGCGGCATTGGAGTAGATGGGAACTGCGATCAGCACGACCACAGGCACCGACCACCATTGGCCTCTGCCCATCATCGAGGCGAGCATATCGTTTGGCACGTAGCCGTGGATGAAGGCGCCGACGCCGATGCCGACGATCATCCACACCCAGACGCGGCCGACAATGTCGCGCACCGCTTCCAGCCCGGCGTGAATGCGATCCACAATCGTCCGATGATCGATCGGCAGTTCGGTCTTGCCGGTCCGTATATTGCGGACCCATTCCTCGAGCCAGCCTTCGAGATTCAATCGGCCTATGACCCAGCCGGAGACCACAGCGACCGCCAGTCCGAAGCCGAGGTAAATCGCGGCGACCTGCCATCCGACCAGCGCGAACAGCAGGCCGAGCGCGACTTCATTGACCATCGGAGCGGAGATCAGGAAGGAAAAGGCAACTCCGAGCGGGACGCCGCCCGAGATGAAGCCAACGAACAGCGGCACCGCTGAGCAGGAGCAGAATGGTGTGACCACGCCAAGGCCGGCCGCCGCAATGTTGCCGAACCCCTCACGCTTGCCGGCGAGCAAGGCGCGCGTGCGCTCTGGCGAGAAGAAACTTCGAATGACGCCCATACCGAAGACGACGAGCGTCAACAGCATCAGGACTTTCGGCGTGTCGAAGGCGAAAAAGCGCGCTGCCTCTTCGAGATGACCGCCGGGCGGAACCGGAGCCATCGAAACGATCCACGTCGAGAAAGCTTCCAGCCGCCAGTAGATCGCGAACCAGAGCAGGATTGCCGCGACCACCCCGGCGACCCAAATGGCCGTAGACAATGAGCGCGGTTCCGGGTGGGTTGAAAGCTGAGCGCTCATGCCGCCCTCCGATGGTGTTCGGGCACGGCCGCCATGACGGCGGCGACGATCGCCCGCGTTGTCGGCGCCAGATCGCTGGAAAGCCGGTACCGCACCCATTGCGCGTCGCGCCGATCTGTCACCAACCCAACCGCCCGGAGGGCGGCCATGTGCCGGCTCATGCGCGATTGGCTCGCGCCGAGCTTCGTCATCAACTCGCAGACGCAATGTTCGCCGCCCTCCCAGAGAATGCGGAGCGCGGCAAGACGCGTCGGTTCGGCAAGCGCGGCGAGAAGTGCGACGGGACTGTCCATGTGAGCTTAGGTAAGTGGACTAACGCATATGCGCCAGTGCGCATATTGTCGCAGCCTATAGGCCTCAGCCGAGCAGGATGGCGCGCAACATCCAGAAGGGACCTTGGCGGCTGGGCCGGGTTTCTTTGCGCGTACCACGCCGATGTCGCCTCCCTCCTTGCAGCAGTCGACAAGGAACTGGCCCCGGGGTTTGATCTCTTCTGCGGGCCGCTGCGATCACCATCGTCGTGATGCTCCTCGACGCGCCAACGGTCGCGCCGCTCTTTGAGCGCAACTACGCGAAGTTCCGAAGTTTCTTTGGGACGTGGTTGCCCTTCGTCGCGATTTTCGCCGGCTGCTGGGCTGCCGCCGTCTCAGCGCGCGAGGAGGGCAATTCCCGTTAAGCATAGAGAAGACCGGCTCTACAGCGAGAGTGAATGTCTCCTTCGGGCGGAGTCCGGGCTTCAAGCGTCGCGCAGTAACGCCTCCTCTCCGCCGGTTAGCCACCGTTCCCCAAAGGGCGCTCTCCGCCCAAACCTGAAATCCAAACTCAGACACTACCCGGCGCTTCGCCGGCCTTCCCCTGCAGGGGGTCGGCGTCAGGCGGGGACGAGGCGCGGACGCCGGTGAATTTCGCTTCGCCGAACATGCCGAGCTTCACCGATCCGGAGAGGGTGTCGCCGGCGAGCGTACCCTTGAACTCCAGCGTCATCGGCATCGGCGAGGAGATGGTGATCGACCAGCTCGCCTCGTCGCCGTTGACCGCGCCGTCCTGAATGGCCTGCGATCCGTCGGGGCTCGACTGCGTGCCGGTCAGGACGCCGTCGGAAGCGTGCGCCTCCAAGGTCAATTCCTGGGCGCCGATCGGCGTCTCTATCGTCAGGCGCCAGGTTCCATCCATCGTCATGCGCTGCGCGCGGACGCCGGTGAATTTCGCTTCGCCGAACATGCCGAGCTTCACCGATCCGGAGAGGGTGTCGCCGGCGAGCGTACCCTTGAACTCCAGCGTCATCGGCATCGGCGAGGAGATGGTGATCGACCAGCTCGCCTCGGCGCCGTTCACCGCGCCGTCCTGGATGGCCTGCGATCCTTCGGGGCTCGACTGCGTCCCCGTCAGGACGCCGTCGGAAGCGTGCGCCTCCAAGGTCGATTCCTGGGCGCCGATCGGCGTCTCAATCGTCAGGTTCCAGGTTCCATCGATCGACATGCGCTGCGCGCGGACGCCGGTGAATTTCGCTTCGCCGAACATGCCGAGCTTCACCGATCCGGAGAGGGTGTCGCCGGCGAGCGTACCCTTGAACTCCAGCGTCATCGGCATCGGCGAGGAGATGGTGATCGACCAGCTCGCCTCGTCGCCGTTGACCGCGCCGTCCTGAATGGCCTGCGATCCTTCGGGGCTCGACTGCGTCCCCGTCAGGACGCCGTCGGAAGCGTGCGCCTCCAAGGTCGATTCCTGCGCGCCGATCGGCGTCTCTATCGTCAGGTTCCAGGTTCCATCGATCGACATGCGCTTGCGCCCTCTTGCTTCCCGCCGGATGGCCAGGACCAAGCCGTGCCAACCCGCTCGCGGACTGTCAACACATCGCCGGCCTCGCGTGGGCGAAGAAATGGCGTCGTCGTCTAACTGATCAAATTCGCGCGCCCCGGCAATCCGCTGTTATCGCGAAAAAATCCGCTGTTCCGTCGGCGGAGCCAATTCCGGCCAAGTCGCTGATATTCATACTTTTTGACCGCAACAACCCGGGCGCGGCGGCCGCGTTTTGCCAAAATCCGCTGTTTTTGCCCCTGTTACCAGCGGATGCGGCCCGGCTTGAACCCCTCCTGCTCCGAGGCCGAGCCTCAGTCGAAACCCTCGTACTGGAAATACCGATAGTCCGCGGGAATCGCCCCGCCGGACGTGTCGAAGGCGGCCATGCCGACGAAGGCGCCGGTGAAGGAGCCGTGCTCCCCGCGTCCGGCTTCGTCGGACAGGATCGAGGCGTCGAGGACGGGTCCGACGTTCCGCCATTCGTCGCCCTGGCGAAGGCGAACTGCAGCGTCTCGCGCTCGACCGCGACGGCGAGCCGCACCGGGCCGTCGGCGTCGAGCCGGACGGGCTCGGCGAGCGGGAAGCTCAGCTTCCCGTCGGGATAGTCGGCCTCGCAACTCAGGATCGTCAGCACGCGGCCCAAATTCTCGCGCCATGCGACGGCGAGAAAATGAAACTTGTGCCGGTTGTAGTAGGCCGCGATTCCCGCCGCCTGCTGAAAGTTCTGCGGCCGGAAATCGAGCTCGGTCTCGGCGCGGTAGCAGAAATCTTCCTGCCGCCGCGCGACGAGGGCCTGCTCGAACCATGAGCCGATCGACTTGCGCGCGATGAGCCGGAGCCAGCCGGGCCGCGCCGAAAGCGAGAAGATGCGTTCGGGATAGGGCGTGCGCAGCCACTGAAACTCGGGCGGCAATTTCTCCGAGGAAAAGTCGGCGCGCGCCGTCTTCGGCCTTTGCCGCGCCGCGCTGCCGGGAGGAGCGGGGACCTCGACGGCGGGCGTTTGGCCGCCCTGGGCCAGGTAGAGCCAGCCGTCCTCGCCCCAGACGCATCGTTGCAGCGGCCGTCTCGCGCCCGAGCGGCGAGCGCCGCAGGCCCTGCGAGCGGCCGCGAGCAGAGATGCGTGTGGTAGACCTGACCTTCGCGGCGTCTCGACGATCTGCCCGTGGCCGGCGCGCTGCAAGGTCGCCTCGGGCGCATCCTTCGAGGTGATCAGGTGGACGTTCGGATGAAGCTCGTATGGCCCCTGGATGCGCCGCGAGCGGGCCATCGTCACCGCATGGTCGTAGCCCGTGCCGCCCTCGGCGACCGTCAGATAGTACCAGCCGTTGCGCTTATGGAGGTGCGGCCCCTCGACCAGCCCGTGCGCGCTGCCGGCGAAGATGTTGTGCGACCGGGCCGATCAGCCTGCCGGACCGGGCGTCGTATTCCTGCAGCAGGATTCCGGCAAACGCGGGATTCCTCCGATTGCGCGCCGGTCCGTCCCGGCGGTGGTCCCACACCATGTTGACGAACCACTTACGGCCGTCGTCGTCGTGGAACAGGGAGGGATCGAAGCCGCTCGAATTCACATAGGTCGGGTTGGACCAGGGCCCCTCGATCGCCGGCGCGGTGACGATGAAATTGTGGGCGTCCTTGAAGTTTCCTTCGAGGCGTTTCACGTCGGTGTAGACGAGCCAGAATTTTCCGTCGGCATGCGACAGGCAGGGCGCCCAGACCCCGCCGGAATCGGGATTGCCGCGCATGTCGAGCTGCTCCGCGCGATCGAGCGGGCGGGTGACGAGGCGCCAGTTCACGAGATCGCGCGAGTGATGGATCTGGACGCCGGGATACCACTCGAAGGTGGATGTCGCGATGTAATAGTCCCCGCCGACCCGGCAGATCGACGGATCGGGATTGAAGCCGGGCAGAATGGGATTGCGGATCATGGTCATGGCGAGACGTCCGACGGCGGGCGCTATCCTCCCCCGCGGAGCGGGGGAGGGGGACCGGCCGAAGGCCGGTGGAGGGGGCGTTCGGCCTCGATCATTTCCACGGCGAGGCGCATGATTCCGTCGGCCACGTCGTCGAGTCTGGACAAAACGTCGGCGGCTGCGATTCGCTGCACTGTCACGCCCTGCGCGCGAAGCCACGCGTCGCGCCGCGCGTCACGCCGCGGGCGGTCTTCAACCTCGTGGCTCGTCCCGTCGATCTCGACTGCGAGGCGCGCTCTGGCGCAGTAGAAATCGAGCACATAGGGTCCGACTGGGTGCTGCCGCCGAAACGCCGGCAGTTCCGGCGAGCGCGTCCTCAGCCGGCTCCACACCATGACCTCCGGAGCGGAAAGCGCGCGGCGAAGCTTTCGGGCTGCGGAGATCGTCTCACGCGGTGCTCTTCTCATAGATATGATCCTTCCCCCACCACCATGCTTCGCATGGTCCCCCTCCCCCGCTCCGCGGGGGAGGATAAGCCTGGCCTAACGCGCCGCCCAGAGCATGCCGCGCCGCAAGATCTCCTTCATCTCGGGCACGTCGAACTCGGACGCCACGTGGCCGAGCGAGCTGTAGAAGACGCGGCCCGCGCCGTGCCTGCGCTTCCAGACGACGGGCATGACGACGCCCTCGGTCCACGGCGCGTATTCGCCGGAAAAGGTCGTCGTCGCGAGCACCTCGTTCGAGGGGTCGACATGCATGTAATACTGCTCCGAGCGATAGGGAAAGCCCGAAGTCCTTGCATGATCGGATCGTCGGGCTTCACCACGTCGACGCGGTAGTCGATGACGCCGCCGGGATGGGCGACCCACTGGCCGCCGCACATGAACTGGTAGTCGGCGCTTTCGCGAAACGCGTCGCACATGCCGCCGTGATAGCCGGCGAGGCCGACGCCGCCGCGCACCGCCGCCGTCAGGTTTTCCACCTCCTCCTTTTCGATCTTCGACATGGTGACGATCGGCACGATGAGGCTCATGTCGGCGATCGCGGGATCGGCGAAGGCCTCGGTGGTGTTTTCGACGTAGACCTTGAAACCGTCGCCCTCGAGCATGCGCGCGACGATCTGCGCGCCTTTCTCCGGCTCGTGGCCGCTCCAGCCGCCCCACACAATGAGCGCTTCGCGCATGGTTCTTTCCTCCGTCTTTTCGACGTCAGTCGAGCTCGCCGACCGCGAGCGAGGCCGGCAGCGGGGCCGGAGCGCTCCGGGCGGGTCGAGACGCTCACCGCGCGGCGGCTGTCGGACGACGCCTGGAACGCCTCCATCACCTCGAGCGCATGGAGGGCGAGCGCGCCGCTCGCGCGGTGCGGGCGGCCGGAGCGGATGGCGTGCGCCATGTCGGCTGCGCCGAGGATCCGGTAGTTGCCGTCGGCATAGGCGTGGCGCGTCGGGATTTCGCGCCAGTCCTCGTCCGCGGCGCCAAACTCGATCCTGCCGCCGAAGTAATTGGGATCGGGAACGATCAGCGAGCCGCGCTCGCCATAGAGCTCGATCGGGACGTGCCTGTGCCGCGCCACGTCGAAGCTCATGGTCATCGTGACCGCCGCGCCGTTGGCGAAGAGCAGGGTCCCCGCGACATGGGTCGCGACCTCGACCGGCAGGCGCGTCCCTTGAAGCGGCTTGCTCGTGACGACGCGCTCGGCCCTGAGCCGCGTCGCGACGCCGCTGACGCTGGCCACCGGGCCGAGGAGATTGACGAGGTCGGTGACATAGTAGGGTCCCATGTCGAGCATCGGGCCGCCGCCGGCGAGGTAATAGAAGCCCGGATTGGGATGCCAGCGCTCATGGCCGGGGCACATGAAGAAGGCGGTTCCGCCGATCGGGCGGCCGATCAGGCCCTCGTCGATGCATTGGCGCGCCGTCTGATGGGCGCCGCCGAGAAAGGTGTCGGGCGCGCAACCGAGACGAAGGCCCCTGGCCGCCGCCGCCTCGACGAGACGGCGCGCCTCGGCGACGCTGACGCCGAGCGGCTTTTCCGAGTAGACGTGCTTGCCCGCGGCGATCGCCCTGAGCCCGACCTCGACATGCGCCCTGGGCACGGTGAGGTTGAGAACGATCTCGACCGCCGGATCGGCGAGAAGCGCGTCCACCGAGCGGGCGGGCGCGCCGAATTCGGCCGCGCGCGCCTCCGCCGCCGCCGGATTGGCGTCGGCGAGGGCGACGATTTCGAGGATGGGGAATTTTCGCGCCGCGGTCAGATAGGCGGAGCTGATGTCGCCGCAGCCGATCACTCCCACGCCGACCCGCTTCATGACGATTCTCCCGCATGCGACGCCTGCAGCTCGCGGATCTGCGCCGGACCGGTCGTGCCCCACGGAGCGCCATAGAGTTCGCGCAGCGTCATCGCCGCGGCGCCGCGCACCCAGACGTTCTCACTGAATTCGCGGACGACGATGTCCGACACGTCGGCGAGGCTCGCCGGCAGGAGCGCGGCGACCGTCTTGCGGAGCGGCGCGATGAAGCTTTCGCTGTTCGCCATGGCGCGCCCGGAAACGATCACCTTGGGCGGCGCGAACAGGGCGATGAGATTGGCGACCGCGAAGCCGACCGCCTCGCCCGCGGCAGCGAAGAGGTCGGCGCAGCGCGCGTCGCCGTCGCTTGCGCGTTGCAGGAGGAGCGCCATCTCGCGCTCGACCTCGGCCCGCTGCCCGCCGTCGCCCAGCAAAGCTTCCGCTTCGCCGAGCACCGACGTCTCCGAGCCGACCTCGGCGAGGCGGCCGACGCCGTCGCCCCGCCGGCGAACCATCAGGTCGCCGAGGTCCGGACTGAGCCCGTTCGCGCCGCGGAACAGCTCGCCGTTGTGAAGAATGCCGAGCCCCAGGCTGCGGTCGACGTTGACGACCAGAAAGTCGTTGAGGTCGCGCGCCTGCCCGAACCAGTGCTCGGCCAGCGCGACGAGATTGACGTCGCTGTCGAGCGATGTCGGAACGCCGAGGCGGACGGCGAGATCCGCGCCGAGCGGCACGTCGCGCTCGCGGAAGATCGGGCTCTGCCGGCAAACTCCGGCGGACCGCTCCACGACCCCCGGCAAGCCGACGCAGATCCCGGAGACGCCCGAAAGCTCGAGGCCCGCGTCGCTGACGCACCGGCGCACGCCGTCCTCGACGAGGTCGGCGATGACCGCGGCGGTCTGCCGGTCGATGCGGATCGGCATCGAAAGCGAGCGCAGGATGTCGGCGCAGAAGTTGGTGACGGCGACCGTGATCTGGTCCGGCGCGAGCTTCACTCCGACCACGTGCGCGGCGTCCGGATTGAGCTTCAGCATCACGCGCGGCCGGCCGCGGCCCGCGTCGCGCAGCGCGCCGACCTGCAGCGGGATGATCAGCCGGTCGTCGAGCAGCGCCGCCGTTATGGCGGAGACCGTCGTCGGGCTCAGCTCCGTCAATTGCGAGATCTCGACCCGCGAGACCGGCCCGAACCGCCGGATCGCGTCCATCACATGGAAACGGTTGATCGCGCGCATCAATTCGGGATCGGCGGTTTTCATCGCCCGGGAGGTTTCCGCCTCGGTTTATTTGTTCGGAGCGCGGAATTATTTTCATCCTAAGAGGACCCTGTCAACCAGCTGTCCGCGGCGGAGAGCAGCCTGCGCTTGACATCGGCACGAGATCGCGACAGATTTAATTTGTGTCTCGGATAAAAGCGAACAACATCCGAGCCCCTATCTTTATGGGAGGAGAAAATGAGTTTTCGGCAACTCGGACTTGCAGCCGCCTGCCTAGCCGCGCTCACGGCGCCCGGCTTCGCCGAGACGAACATCACGGTTCTTCACGTCAGCGAAAACGCCGCACAAAAGGCGGTGTGGGACAAATCCGCGGCGGACTACAACGCGCAGCATCCTGGGGTCAAAGTCCAATTCAAGTATCTGGAGAACGAGGCTTTCAAAGCGAAATTGCCGACGATGCTGCAGTCGAGCGATCGTCCGGAGTTGTTCTACAGCTGGGCCGGGGGCGTCATGCAGGCGCAGGACAAGGCCGGCTTCCTCAAGGACATCACCGCAGACGTCGCGGGGGTCGACTCGACGCTCTCCCCGACCGCGGTCGACGCCTTCAAGGTCGACGGAAAACAGGTCGGCGTGCCGTTCGAGGTCGGCGAGGTCGTCTTTTACTACAATAAGAAAATGTTTGAAAAAGCTGGCGTGAAGGCCGAGGACATCAAGACCTGGGACGACTTCCTGGGCGCGGTAAAGAAGCTCAAGGCCGCCGGCGTCACGCCGATCGTCGTCGGGGCCGGCGAGAAGTGGCCGATGCACTTCTACTACTCCTATCTCGTCATGCGGATCGGCGGCGAGCATGCTCTGGCCGACGCGAACGCCGGAAAGGACGGCGGCTTCAAGAACGCGACCTTCGTCGAGGCCGGCAAGCGGTTGCGCGAACTCGGCGCGCTCGAGCCCTTCCAACCGGGCTATCTCACGACCAAGCACGCGGAATCGTCCGGCATGTTCGGCGACGGGAAGGCGGCGATGGACCTCATGGGCCAGTGGCTGCTCGGCATGCAAGCGCCGAACTCCACGAGTGGCAAGGGTTTGCCGGAAGAGGACATCGGTATTCTGTCCTTCCCGATCGTTTCCGGCGGAAAGGGCAAGGCGACCGACACGCTCGGCGGCATCAACGGCTGGCTCGTCAGCAAGTCGGCGCCCCCGGAGGCGGTCGACTTCCTCAAGTTCTTCAACCAGGAGAAATACGCCAAAGAGGCCGCAGCGACGGCCGCCTATATTCCGGTCGTGAAGGGGGCCGAAGCTTCGTTCACCAATCCGCTGTTCAAGCGCCTGGCAAGCGATCTTGCCGCGACGACCTACCACCAGAACTATTTCGACCAGGATCTCGGCCCCGCCGTCGGCCGCGTGATCAACGATGTGTCGGTGGCGGTGGCGGCCGGCGAAATGACGCCGGAAGCTGGGGCGGCGGCAATCCAGGACGCGGCTGAGCAGCAATAGGCCCTGGTCTTGCTCTTCGGCTCCGCCGTGTCAGGGCGCGGCGGGGTCGACGTCAGGAGTGCGAGGACCCGTTTCTTGACCGCGATCGAGACGACCTCGACGATCGAGCCGACCTATGTCGAACCCGGCCGGCGCATGTCCGCGAACGGCTGGGCGACCGTCGTCATTTTCCTCCCGCCTGCGCTACTTCTCTTCACGGTGTTCGTCGCCCTCCCCATCGCACAGGCCGGCTGGTACGGCTTCTTCAACTGGGACGGCTATGGACGGCCCGAGAAATTCATCGGTCTGAAGAACTACGGCTACTTGATCAACAACGCGACCTTCAACCGTTCGTTGATCAACAACGGCCTCGTTATCGCCGTCTCGCTCCTTGTTCAGCAACCATTCGCGCTCGGCGTGGCGCTCATGGTGGCGAAGAGGATCACCGGCGCCGCCTGGTTTCGGATGATTTTCTTCCTGCCCTATGTCCTCGCCGACGTGGCCGCCGGCCTGATCTGGCATTTCATGTTCGACGGGAGCTTCGGACTGTCGAGCGTCATCACTGGTGCGTTCGGCCTTCAGCCCTATTATCTGCTCGCCGACAAGACCTGGGCGTTCAGCGCGATCCTGATCGTCATCCTGTGGAAGTATTTCGGCTTCTATACGATGCTCTATGTCGCCGGCCTGCAGGGCATCGACCAGTCGCTGCTCGAGGCGGCCGAGATGGATGGCGCAAGCGCGTTTAAGCGCTTCTGGCACATCACCCTTCCGCTGCTCGGCCCGATGATCCGGCTCGCCATCTTCTTCTCCGTCATCGGCTCGCTGAAGCTCTTCGACTTCATCCCGCCGCTGACGGGCGGGGGCCCGTTCGAGACGACCAACACGATGGTCTCCTATCTCTACTATTTCGGCATCACGCGAATGCGTTTCGGCTTCAGTTCCGCGGTCGGCGTCGTGCTGTTTGTCATCTGCGTGACCTTCGCCTTCGGCTACCGCCAGGTCGTCATGCGCGATGACTGAAACCACGATCCCAATGCCCCGCGCAGCGGCGGCTGCGCACGAGCCATCGGGCCGCCGTCCCAGCGCGCTCACGAGCATCGCGCTCTTCGCCGCGCTCGTCGTGCTCGCCGGTATCGTGCTCGTGCCGATCCTCGCGACGGTGCTCGGCGGCTTCAAGGAGCTCGGCGACCTGCAGTCGCGTCCGTTTTCCCTGCCGCGCGTCTGGCTATGGAAGAACTATTGGGACATCCTGACCGGCTACCGGTACTGGCAGGTGCTCGGAAACTCGCTGCTGATCGCAGTCTTCTCCGTCGCGCTGACGCTCGCGCTTTCGTCGATGGCGGCGTTCACCTTCGCCCATTTGCGATTCTTCGGGGACCGCTTTCTTCTAGCCTATTTGCAGCTCGGGCTGCTGTTTCCCTTGGCGACGGCCATTCCGCCGCTTTTCATCAAAATCCGCGATCTCGGCCTTCTGGATACCTATTGGGGGGTAATTTTGCCGCAGGTCGCCTTTTCGCTCGCGATGAGCATTCTCCTGCTGCGCAACGCCTTCAGGCAGCTCCCGAGCGAGCTTCTGGACGCCGCGATGATGGACGGCTGCGGCTACTTCCGCTTTTTTTTCTATGTCACCCTGCCGCTCTCGGGTCCGATCCTGTCGACGGTCGCAATCATCTCCTTCGTCGATAGCTGGAACTCCTATCTGCTGCCGCTGATCGTCCTCAACAGCGAGTTCCGCTACCCTTGGACGCTCGGGCTCATGGCCTATCAGGGCCAATATTCGACCCTCTGGCAGCTGGTGCTGGCCTTCATCACGCTGACGATCCTGCCGGCGATCCTGATGTTCCTCATGGCGCAGCGCTACATCGTCTCCGGCCTCACCGCCGGCGCGGTCAAGGCGTGAACCAGGGCGCCAAGCCGCGCGGCTCGATGCGCGGCGCGGGCGATCACTCGCCGCTTGCATGGAGCCAGCGGGAGACGAGAGTTGGCCGGCGCGAGCCGAAACACCCCTGGGATATTGCTTGGCGCTCGAGGCGTCCGCCCAGACGTCGCTACGCCCGGTCCATCCGCGCCGAAGAGACTGTCAGGCGGCGGCGCCAGGCAGGAGCTCGTCATCGCAAGAGACCAGCAACCCGGCGGTGTCTGCGCCAGGGGTCAAAGGAGCGACGGTCAGATCTAGACAGCGCCGGGCGGACTGCAGACCGTCCCCGCGGGATCGCCTGGAAAAGCCGTCACGGCCGGAGCCCCGCTGTCAGAACGCTGATCGCATCGAGTGAGGGCGGCCGGCGCGGCGGCCTGACGCCGCTCGGGACCCTAATGGGCGTCATAACAGGAGGCGATCCGGCAGTCGCCCGGCATCTGGAGGCATGATCATGAAACGCGTTTTGGCAAGACTTCTGCCGGCGGCGCTGTTGCGGTCGCCATCGCGACGCCGGCCTTCGCTACTGGCGTATTTCTTGCCTCTGGAAGACAAGTAAGAGGGAGCGATCGCACAAAATGAAGGCGCGGTCGAATGAGATCCACGGCAGGCGACCCGAAACGCCCGTAACGCTCCGTGTCCTCGTTGAAAAGGGTCGGTCCGAAACGCCAGGCGGCTTGACGCGGCGCGAGACAGGGCGCCGCGAAACGCCGAGGCGGACACGGCGAGAAACTCGGCGCCATCTAAAACATTCTCTCGCCTTTTTTCACGATTTATTCTACTTTTGTTCTTACGCTGAGATGGATCGCCAAGATCGAGATCAACGAGTGTCCGCGTGTCCGCATTCGTCACCGTTCCGTCCGCCGGAAAAACCCGCAACGGTCGATCGAAGCCCGCGCCTTGCGCGCCAGGCAGGCCGCGAGGGAAAAGGCTGATCGTCGATTGTTTGAACCGCGGCGTCTCCGTCGCCGAGATCGCGGCGCGACTGGGCGTGACGAAGGCCCGCATGATTCTCGCCCGCCGCATGCCGGCGCCGCCGGAAGAGTTCGTCGCGCTGCAGGTCAGCCCTCTGAGCGAGGCGATCTTCGGGCGATCAACCGGGTCGTGAAGATCGTGCTCGAGCTCGACCGCTATCACGGGTTTTTCGCCGCCGACCGGCGCGCTCTCCCCGACGCGCGCGGGCCTGACCCGTGTGGTCGAAGCAAAGGCGGAAGAGCCGATCGGTCCTGGCGGCTCGGCCGGAAATGGCGCCGCAAGCCATTGAAAATGCTCAATCCGCGGCCGCAAACGAGGGCGGCCCGAATGGCTCGGACGAAGCCTCCGCCTCGGCTGCCTGACTGGGCGGAGGGCCACGAGCGCGCCCGGTGCGCCGCTGATCGATTGCGCGGAAACGGCGCCGCAAGCGTCTGAAAAGGCTCAATCCGCGCTCGCAAACGGCATGGCGCCCGACTCGTCGGACGAACCCGTTCCGCCGCCCTTGTCGCGCCTCTGCAAAGCCCTCCCGCGCCCGAGACGCCGTCGAACAGGCAAATCGAGATACGGAACGTCCGGGCGATGCTCAATGGGGTGGCGGCCTGTTGAATGCGACCCGAATAGGGCCGTTAACCCGGATTCGAAGTCCCGGCGTCACGGCCCTTGCCGCCGCTGAATAGGAACGGCGCGACCTCGGAGACGCCCGGCGGCTTCGCGACGGCGAAGGGAGCGGGGCGGCAGACGGCCAATGCCGAGAGGCCGACACGCGTGGTGAGCAGCCCGTTCAGCACCCCCTCGCCCATGCGCGCCGATATTCTCGAGGCGATCCCGTGACCGACGATCTGCTGCAGGAGGCTGTCGCCGACCGCCATGCCGCCGGTGATGGCGAGATGGGCGCCGATCGAGCGCGCGAGTTTGATGAAGCCGAGCCAACCCGGGCGGCCTCCATAAATCTCGGCGATGCGCCGCACGAGGCGGATGATCTGCGCGACCACGAAGATCAGGTCGAGGACGGCGCGCGGGCTGATCGCGGTCACCAGCGAGACGCGCTTCGCCGCGTCTGCGATCTCCCCTTGCGCCTTCTCGTCGAGGGGGTGCAGCAGAGCCCGCTCCGCCACGTCGATCAGGTCGCGCCCGTCGATGATCGCCCGCGCGGCGTCCTCGACCTGTCCCCGGGCATGCGCGGTCTCGGGCCGGTCGCGGTAAAGCGCGACGAGCCGGCCGATCAGCTTGCGCGCCGCGTCCATGTCGTCTGCGGCGCGCGCCTCGGCGAGGGCGACATGCATCTCGGCGATCTTCGTCTGGCGGGCGAGGGCGACAAGCTCGCGGGCGATCAGGCCGACGAGGCCGGCGAGGAACAGAACGCCGAAGACGAGGCCGATCAGCCCGAGCGACTCGGCCCGCGCGAACAGGCTCTCGATCAGGCTCGTCGTCCAGAGCCCGAAGGCGAGCGAGACGAGGCCGGCGAGGCCCGACCACAAAAGGCCGGCCAAGCTGAAGCGGCCCCGCGACAAGAGGCCCGACTTCTGCGCCGCCTCGACCTGCCGCTCCGCCTCGTCGATCGGCGGCGGCCGCGTCGCGGCGGGGATCGCCTCGTGCTGCGACTGGATCGCCGCGATGGGCGCGAGCGGGCCAGGGGCGTCGTCGACCGCGACGCGCGCGTCGTCGAGCCGGAAGGCTCGTGGGCGGGGCGGGCGCTGGCTCATGCGAGACGATCCCCGATCAGGAACTGGAGCGCGCGGTCGAGCCTGATCTGCGGCGCGGGCTCCCCGCGCGCGACGGTCGGCGGGCGGAACCGGACGAAGCGCCAGTCGCGGTCGGCCTCGGGCAGGGCGATCGTATCGCCTTCGAAAATCGACATCGGATCGGCGGGCAGCTCGCCCGGAAAGACGGCTGCTTCGACCACGCCGTCGAACTTCTGGCCACCGATCGTTTCGCCCTTCTCGGGCACGCCGATGATCGCCTGCAGCGTCTCGCCTCCCTGCCGGATCTCGGCCTCGCGCGTGGCGCGGACGGCGGCGAGGGCGACGACGTCGATTTCCGCGCCGACGCCTTCCGCGCGCGCGATCGCCTTGGCGGTCAGCGCCCGGAGAATCGCTTCGAGCCGGTCATGGCTGGTGTGGTGGAGATGGTCGGCCTTGGTGGCGGCGAACAGGATTCTGTCGATCCGCGGGCGGAAGATCGAGGCGAAGCGTGACGACCGGCCCGCCCGGAAGGCGCGCAGTACGTCGGAGAGCGCGTTCTCGAGGTCGCGCAGCGCGGCCGCGCCGGAGTTGAGCGCCGCCAGCGCGTCGACCAGAACGATCTGGCGGTCGAGCCTGGCGAAATGATCGCGGAAGAAGGGGCGCACGACATGCGACTTATAGGCTTCGTAGCGGCGCTCCATCATCGCCGCCATGGAGCCCGGCGGGATCGCGTCGCCTTCGCCGAGCGCAACCGGAGCGAAAGTCAGCGCAGGCGAGCCCTCGAGGTCGCCCGGCATCAGGAACCGTCCGGGCGGCAGGGTCGAGAGCGCATAAACGTCATCGCGCGCCCTGCGGAGATAGGCCGTGAAGCGCTTGGCGATTTCGCGCGCCGCGTCCTCGTCCGCCTCCGCCCGGACGTCGAGACCCTTCAGCGCGGCGCGCCAATCCGCCGACAACGGCGCGCGGGCGGGCGTCTCACTCGCGCTCAGCGTCTCCCGCGCCCATTGGGCGTAGGACTTGTCGAGGAGCGGCAGGTCGAGCAGCCACTCGCCGGGATAATCGACGAGATCGACTGAGAGGCTCGAGCTTCGACCGCCCCAGCCGGCCGCGCTCTCGAATTCGATGGTCAGGCGCAGTTGCGAAATGCGGCGCGTCGACTGCGGCCAGCGCCGGTCCGGCCCGCTGAGGCTCGTCAGGTGCTCCTCGTAGGCGAAACGCGGCACCGCATCGTCGGGCTGCGGCTCGAGCCGCGCCCGCGTCAGGCGGCCTTCCGCGGAAGCGGCGAGCACCGGAAGTCTCGCTCCGGAGATCAGGTTGTTGGCGAGCGCTGTGAGGAGCACGGTCTTGCCCGAGCGCGAGAGACCCGTGACCCCGAGGCGCAAGCCCCCGCCGGAGAAATAATCGCCGACCGATCGGGCGACGAGCCCCGCCTCGAACGCGAGATCGGAGAAAAACGACAAGGCGGGGTCCGCGGGTGAAGTCCGGCCGCGCCTGTTCATTTAGGAGGAGTGAGGCGATTTTGACCAATGTCGGCGATCGCCCAGCCGATCACCTTGCGCGAGAAGGCGTCGAGGATCGCCGCCAGATAGACGAAGCCCTCCGCCAGCCGCACGTAGGTGATGTCGGCGACCCAGATCTGATCGAGGCCGGTGGGAATGAGACCGCGTGTTAGGTTGGGGACGATGGCGAAGCCATGCCGGCTCAGGTGGTGGCCGGGACGAAGGGCTTGGCGCGTTGGCTCAACAGATTGTCCTCGCGCGTCAGTCTGCGCACCCGCTTGGCGTTGACGATCAGCCCTTGCCGCCTCAGCTCGAAGGTGATGCGCCGGTAGCCGTAATGGCGGTTGTCGAGAGCGATGCGCTGGATGAGGTTGCGCAAGTCTGCGTCCTCGCGCTTGGGCGAATGCGGTCCGAAATGCCGGTAGTAGCCGGCCCGCGACACGCCGCCCAACGCGCACAGGCGCTCGACGTTGTCGTCATTCTGGGGGAAGCCTTGCGGCTCGGCGGCGGTCATTTCTCGGAAGAGGGTCAGTCTTTTTCGGCCTCGAGCTCGGCGGGCGTCAGGAACAGGACGAGCAGCGCGGCCTCGCGCTCGATATCGTCCCAGGAGTTGACCGAGAAATCAAGCGCGGCCACCGCGGAGGTCGGGAACTTGGCCGCCATGCGCCTGAGCTCGGAATGAGCGCCCGAGCCCGCCTCCGAAACGGCGAATTCGCCGAGGCCGGGGTTGTGCCCGACGAAGGCGACGCCGGCGTAGGCGTCGGACAAGGCGCGCGCGCGGACGAACAGCACGCCCTGTGGGGCGTCATAAAGCGCGCGGTCTTCCTGAAGCGGGACGCGCCGCGGCCATTCGGCGGCCAAAATTTCCGCCGTCTGCTTGGCTCGCAGCGCACCCGAATGGACGAGGAGGTCGGGCAGCATGTCGCGCTCAGCAAGGGCGCGAGCCACCCGCCGCGCGTCGGCTCGGCCGCGATCAGTCAGCGCGCGCTCGTAATCGTCCCGCCGGAGGGGCATTTCAGCTTTGGCATGGCGGATGAGAAAGAGACGTCGCATGCGGGAACATTGCTTGAGCAAGGCCGAATACGCAAGAAGGCAGTCGCAGCCGGGCAGTCGGGGCCAGGGGAGCGCACGGCAGGCGCACAGCCGCGCGCGCCTTTGCCTCCTGCCTCCGGCCTGCCCTCGACTCCGATGCTCATCGCTCCCGACGGGTGAGGAAGGCGAGCTTCTCGAACAGATGCACGTCCTGCTCGTTCTTGAGCAGCGCCCCGTGCAGGGGAGGGATCAGCTTCTTCGCCTCTTTCTCCCGCAGCGTCTCGGGCGAAACGTCCTCATTGAGCAGAAGCTTCAGCCAGTCCAGCAGCTCCGATGTGGTCGGCTTCTTCTTGAGGCCCGGGGTCTCGCGCAGCGAGAAGAACGATCGCATCGCCTCCTCGACGAGCTTCGGCTTGATCCTCGGATAATGCGACTCGACGATCGCCCGCATCGTCTCGGTGTCGGGAAAGCGGATGTAGTGGAAGAAGCACCGGCGCAGGAAAGCGTCGGGCAGCTCCTTCTCGTTGTTCGAAGTGATGACGACGATCGGCCGCAGCGCCGCTCGGATCGTCTCACCCGTCTCGTAGACATGGAACTCCATCTGGTCGAGTTCGAGCAAGAGGTCGTTGGGGAACTCGATGTCCGCCTTGTCGATCTCGTCGATCAGGAGAACCGGCCGCGTCGGCGAGACGAACGCTTCCCACAGCTTGCCCCGGCGGATGTAGTTGGCGATGTTTGAAACGCGGGGATCGCCGAGTTGCGAATCCCTCAGCCGCGACACCGCGTCGTATTCGTAGAGCCCCTGCTGGGCGCGCGTGGTCGATTTGATGTGCCAGGCGATGAATGGGGCTCCGATCGCCGATGCGATCTCCTGCGCCAATAGGGTCTTCCCGGTGCCCGGCTCCCCCTTGACCAAGAGCGGACGCTCGAGCGCGATCGCGGCGTTGACCGCCGTCTTCAGTTCGTCGCCTGCGACGTAGGTCTTCGTGCCCTCAAAACGCATCCGCGTGCGACCCCAGGCGTCGATTGAGTTGGCGGCGCGTCAACTCGTGGTTTCCTTGACCGTCTCGATCAGCTGCTTGAGCGTGAAAGGCTTCTGCAGGAAGACGAATTCCTGTTTCTCCGGCAGGCTGCGGGCGAAGGCGTCGTCGGCGTATCCGGACATGAACACGACCTTGGCGTCGATGCCGCGGCGGCGCAACTCGGCAAGCATCGTCGGGCCGTCCATTTCCGGCATGATGACGTCGGAGACGATGAGGTCGATCGAACCGCCGGACTCCTCGGCGACGCGGAGCGCCTCGACGCCGGACTCCGCCTCGAGGACGGTGTAGCCGCGGGAAGCGAGCGCGCGCGAGGCGAAAGCCCGCACCGCCTCCTCGTCCTCGACCAAGAGGATGGCGCCGCGACCGGTGAGGTCCGCAGGCTTGGCGGCTTCCCTCTTGACGGGTTTCTCCGGCTCCGGCTCAACGAGGCGTGGAAGCAGGATGCGGAACGTCGCGCCGGCGCCGGGCTCGCTTTCGCAGAACACGTATCCGCCGGTCTGTTTGACGATGCCGTAAACCATCGACAAGCCAAGGCCGGTGCCCTTGCCGACCTCCTTGGTGGTGAAGAAGGGTTCGAAGATCTTGGCCTGAACCTCGGCCGGAATGCCGTGCCCGGTATCCTGGACCTCGACCAGAACATAGTCGGCGGCGATGATCGCCTTTTGCTTGAGGCGCGCGCATTCAGAGGCCGCAAAATTACTGGTGCGAAGCGTGATCCTGCCGCCGTCCGGCATCGCGTCGCGGGCGTTGACGACGAGGTTGACGATCACCTGCTCGAACTGATTGAGGTCGGCCTTGACCAGCCAGAGGTCGCGGCTGTGAACCACGTCGAGCTGGATCGTCTCGCCGACCAGTCGGCGCAGCAGCATCTGCAGCTCCGACAGCACATCATTGAGCTGCAGCGTCTGTGGCCGCAGCGTCTGCCGGCGCGAGAATGCGAGCAGCTGCCGCACCAAGCCCGCCGCGCGGTTAGCGTTTTGCTTGATCTGCATGATGTCCTGGAAGGACGGATCGGTCGGCCGGTGGTTGGCGAGAAGCAAATCGGAATAGCCGATGATGGCCGTGAGCACGTTGTTGAAGTCATGCGCCACACCGCCGGCGAGCTGGCCGATCGCCTGCATCTTCTGGCTCTGGGCGAGGTTCTCCTGCAAGGTGCGCTGTTCGGTCGTGTCGAGAGCGAAGACGATTGCGCTCGCGCCCTGATCGCTGCCGGGATCCGCGGCGGAGACGAACAGGCGGGCCGAGCGCTCACCGTTCTTGATCGATACGTCGAGGGGGGCGATTTCCCCGCGGCCAGCACTGGCCGCGGCGATCGCCTGGCGCAAGGGAGCGTGGTCGCGTTCCGCCATGAGGGCGAAGATCGACAGCTTTCCGCCGCCCGCGGACGACTTCAGTGTTTCCGGTACGAGACGGGCGAAGGCCGCATTCGGACGCAGAAGCATGCCCGAAGCGTCCACCGCGGCGATTGCGACTGGCGTCGAATTGAAAAAGCGGGCGAAGCGCACCTCGGCGGCCCGAAGGTCCTCCTCGCCCTTGAGTTCGCCGGGCGCGCGGTTGATGACCAGCGATCGGGACGGTCCTGGGGCGCCATCGCTGGAAAAGGCGACCTTGTGGAGGATCCGGGCGGGCAGGACACGGCCCTGCCGTGACTTCAGGTCGACGTCGAAGGGCTGGGTCTTCACTTCGCCCGGCTCGGCCGACATCATTGTCAGCATGGCGCCGCCGTCGCCAGCGATGATGTCGTCGATCTTGAGCTGGCCGAGCCCGAACTGAGCGAGGTCGACATCGAGCCACCCCGCGAGCGTTGCGTTCATATAAACGACCGCGCCGTCGCGATCGGCCGAGAAAAACCCGGCGGGGGCATGATCAAGATAGTCGATCGCATGCTGAAGGTCCTGGAAAAAGCTTTCGTGGCGATCGTGCTCACGCGTCTCGTCAGACACCATCCAGACCGTCGCTCGCTCTCTGGCGACGCCCGCCAGCGGCCGCACACGAATGCGATACCAGGCGACGTCCGCCTCGCCGTTCAGCGACGGGGCGAGGCGCAGTTCCTCGCCAGCGCTTTTGCCCGCCTTGGACGCCTGCGACAGTCGGTAGATGGACTCGGAGATGTCCGACGGTCCGGCGAACAGGCGCTCAACCGGTTTCAGCTCGCTGGTCGAACGGGCGCCCGAGAGAACGTGATAGGCCTTGTTGGCATACAGAATTCGCGACTGATGATCGGTGACTAGGAGGCCGTCCGGGTTGGATTCGACGATCGCCTTGGTGGCGTCGAAACGCGCCCCGCGGGTTGGGAATTGTAGAAGGCGGAAGGCGAGGAGCAGCAATCCCAGGGCGCCGCAAAAGGCGAGCGCGCCGATTGTCGCGGGGATCACCGCCATGCCGGCTCCTTTCGGAGCCAGCCACAACGCAAGGACCGCACAGCCGACAGCGAGCACAACGGCCGCCAAGACGAGCGGATTTCCCGTCCGCTCGATGCGGTCCACCAGAGGAGGCGGCGTTGAATTCATCGGAGGATCAGACTCAGGGACCATGCTTCGCAAGCGCGCCGACTCGATCGCGATGGCCTGTGCTAGCACGCGGTTTGCCCGATGTCTCGGCGTCGTCCGGGCCTAGCACGGTCGAAATTCGTTGCTTTCCGCAGTTTTCAATGGGATTGCGGATTGTTATGAAACCTACTTGGGTTGTCCTGCACTGCAATGGTCATAATGCCCAAGCGTCCAGGATTTGCCGGGTCCGGACTTGACCGAACGCGCCCGAGGGTGTTGACGACGCGCATCTGGGCCGCCGACGCGGCTCAAGGCGAATTAGGGCGCGCGGGGATTTGGAAATATCATGCAGTGGTTGAATGATCTTCCGTTCGCCGGCAACCCGGTTGTCCAGGTTGGCATTCTGGCGGTTTGCGGGATCGCCGTTTTGGTGGCGCTGGCAATCGTTTATCGCTTGGTGTTCGCACACCGATTGAGGGTCCCGGGGGGACGGACGCGGCAGCCGAGGCTAGGCCTCGTGGATGCGTTCAGTCTCGACGGCCAACGGCAGCTCGTCCTCATCCGGCGCGACAACGTCGAGCATCTGGTCATGATCGGCGGCCCGAACGACATGCTCGTCGAGTCCCAGATCAATCGAGCGTTCGCGCCGGGTCGCGAAACCAATCTTACGCCGGCGCAGCCGGCGGCCCCGGCGGGGCGGCGGGCAGAACCCGCAATCGTTCCGCCGCCGGTCCCGGTCCCGGCCGCGGCTTCTGTCGGGTCTCCTCCGTCTGTTTCCGTCGCGGCGGTCCAGGCCCAACCCGTCCGCGCTCAGGCCGCCGCTCCGGCTCAGACGCCGGCCGCAACTGCGCCCGCGGCTTCCGCGCCAGCGGCGCCTCCAGCTGCAGCGCGTAGCGTCCAAGCGGCGCCGAAAGTCGCGGAGCCTGCTCGTCCGGTCCCCGCAGTTCAGCCGCAACGCCCTTTGCCGCCGCGCCCGTCGATGCCGCCCCCAATCGCCCCCGCCGGTCGGTCCAACCTCCCCCGTCCCGTCAACACGAATACGCAACCCGTGCCCCAGCCGCCGGCGGCCGCGCACGCGGGCGACGCCGCGCCCGCTTCGAAACCGAACGGCGGGCAGCCGCCGCCGCTCGCGCCGGTCGCGGCGCCTAAATCCCCCGGCGCCGCCGTCCCGTCAGCGGAAGCGCTGGCGAAGCCCGAGCCGCTCGTCGGGCAGGGCGCACCTGCAAAGGCGCCTGTCGCCCCGGCGGGAACGCTCTCGCAGGCGGCGAAGCCGGAGGCGCAGGCCGCGCAGCCCGCGCCGGTGAAAGCTCCAGCTTTTCCGCCCCCGCCAATTCGGCCCGCTCCCAGCGCCAAGCCCGAAGGCAAGTTTGAGTCGAAGGTCGATCAGGCGGCCGCGCCGGTCCCGCCAGCCGGCGCCAGCAAACCCGCCCGGGCCGGCGAGACGCCGCAATCGGACAAGGCGACGCAGAAGGTCGAGGATTCATTCTCCGATCTGGACTCTCTGGAAGCGGAAATGGCGCGACTGCTCGGCCGCGAAACACTGAATTAAAATTAAGCTTGACGGTTGGTTGCCGGCCGCTGGTATCAGGGGCAAAAACAGCGGATTTTGCCTTTTTGCGGACGATTGCGCACCCATTTTCGCAAAAAACACCAATTCTACAGGCCGTTAAGCAAACATCACGAAGCAAACGGAACAGCGGATTGCTTCGGCGTAACAGCCGAACTCGTCATCGCCCATGCAAGCGAGGGCAGGAGAATTTCACGGTCGCTACGAACACGCCATTAGGACAACCGACGCCGGACCAGGCTCCGTCGAACCGCTACTCGTCGCGGTAGATCTTCTCGCGCCGTTCATGACGCTCCTGAGCTTCCACGGACAATGTGGCGATCGGGCGGGCGTCGAGCCGACGGAGCGAGATCGGCTCGCCCGTCTCCACGCAATAGCCGTACGAGCCGTCCTCGATCTGGGCGAGCGCGGCCTCGATCTTCGCAATCAGTTTGCGCTGCCTGTCCCGGGCTCGCAGTTCGATCGCGCGGTCGGTCTCGGACGAGGCGCGGTCGGCGATGTCGGAATGATTTTCGCTCTCCAGCTGAAGCGCCGCGAGCGTGTCGCGGCTTTCGGCCAGGATCGCCTCCCGCCAGGCGATCAGCTTGCGCCGGAAATACTCCCGCTGACGTTCGTTCATGAACGGCTCGTCGTCGGACGGCTTGTAGCTTTCAACGGCCAAGTCGTTCATTTGTGTGATTCCTGTCCCTCATTGGAATTTGGCCGGCCTTATAGCGATCCTCTGATAAAGGAACAATGACTATCGTTGTGGCGGCGCGGCGAAGCCAAGTCGGCGCCGGCGCCGCCGCATTTTGCCGCAGCCCGCTTGCCAGACGGGGACGCGCCCCTCAATTTGTCGGACAGGACTCGGTGTCCCCGGGCCTCGGTCGTATGGAGGCTGTCTGATGTATAAGCGCATTGTTCTCGCGGTCGACCTCGCTGACGCCGCCGGCGTCCCCAAGGGGCTGCCGCAGGCGTTGGAGATCGCCAAGGCTGGCGGCGCCGCGCTGAGGCTGGTGAATGTTCAGCCGGTCGTGCCGGCCACGTTCATGGAATACGTCCCTGCCGATTTCGACGCCGAACAGACGAAGCGCGCCGAGGAAGCGCTGAGCGCCATCCTCGCCAAGATCGACCTGCCGGCCGAGCGAAAAAGCGCCGCGGCGCGCGCCGGCGGAATTTACCACGAGTTGCTGCAGGAAGCTCAGGACTGGAACGCGGACCTGATCGTGGTCGGCTCCCATCGTCCGGTGATGAGCGACTATCTGCTCGGCTCTAACGCCAAGACGATCGTGCGCCACGCGCAATGCTCGGTGCTGGTGGTGAGGGAATAATCCGCTCGAGGACGCGGCGAAGCGTTCAGGCGGCGAGCGCCCTCATGGCGCTCTCGACGCCGTCCGGCGAAAGGGGAAACATCCGGCCCTGAAAGATGTCGGCGATCATTCTGGTCGACTGCGAGTATGCCCAATGCCCTTCGGGGGTCGGGTTGATCCAGACCGTGCGCGGCCAGCTCCGGATCGCCCGTTCGAGCCAGACCTTTCCGGGCTCGGGATTGAGATGTTCGACCGAGCCGCCCGGAGAGACGATCTCGTAAGGGCTCATCGACGCGTCGCCGACGAAGATCACCCGATGGTCCCGGCCGTAGGAATTGAGCAGATCGGGCGTCGCGATCCGTTCGTCATGCCGGCGCCGATTGTGCCTCCACACGCTCTCGTAGAGGCAGTTGTGGAAATAGAAATGCGCGAGCCGCTTGAACTGGCTTTGCGCGCTGGAAAAGAGCTGTTCGGCCGCCTCGACGTGCCAATCCATCGAGCCGCCGACGTCGAGAAAGAGCAGCACCTTGACCGCGTTGCGCCGTTCCGGGCGCAGCTTCACGTCGATATAGCCCTTGTCGGCGCTGGAGCGGATCGTCCCGTCGAGGTCGAGCTCCTCGGCCGCGCCTTCTCGGGCGAACCGGCGCAACCGGCGCAGGGCGAGCTTGACGTTGCGCGGACCGAGCTCGGCGGCGCCGTCGAAATCCCTGAATTCGCGCCTGTCCCACACTTTGACGGCGCTGCCGCGGCGGCTCCGGTCCTGGCCGATTTGCACGCCTTCGGGATGGTCGCCGTAAGCCCCGAAGGGCGACGTTCCGCCGGTTCCGATCCACTTCGAGCCGCCCTGGTGGCGCCCCTCTGTTCGGCGAGTCGCTGGCGGAGCGTCTCCATCAGCCGGTCGAAGCCGAGCTTTTCGATCTCGGCCCGCTCCTCCGGGGTGAGAAAGCGCTCGGCGAGCCGCCGCAGCCATTCCTCCGGCAGCTCCCGGCTCTCGACCGCCGCCGCGACCGACAGCACGCCCTTGAACGTGGCGGCGAAGACGACATCGAACCTGTCGAGATTCCGCTCGTCCTTGACGAGAACGGCGCGCGACAGGCGGTAGAACTCGTCGACCGACCTTTCCGCCAGATCGCCCTCGAGGGCGCGCATCAGGTCCAGATATTCGCGCGGCGTGACGGGCACCTGCGCCTGCCGGAGATTGGCGAAGAACGTCAGAAACATCGACTCGATCCTAGCGCGTCCCGCGTGCCGGCGGAACCCGAGCGTGAGGCGGTCCTGTCTCAGTTTGAAACTCCGGTATCGACCCATACCGCGCGTTCCCGTCGCTCCGGCAACGGCAGGAATGCCCCAGAAAGCTGCCGAAGGCGCTACGGGAGTCTTGCGCCAGTTGCGGGCGTTCCCGCAACAAGCTCCGAGCGCCGTTCCCAAGCAGGCAGGTATAAGCGGAGAACTTGAGAATTCGGGCGAAGGCGTTATGGGCCGGACGTCAACCATTGCGACCGCCTTCGCCCTTTGCTATTGCCGTTCGCCAACCACTTCCCGCGCGCGTCGCTGGATGGCTTGGGCGATGGTCTCGCCCTCCTCCAATTCAAAGGGTATGAGGCGGAACTGAACGCGACGGCCGCGCCTGTTCTTGCGCGTGCCGAACTCAAACGCAGAGGCCGGAAGCTTGAGCTTCCGAAACTTCTTCACCGCGCTGACCGGTCCGCAACCGTTGAGAGCTTTCTCCAAAGCGACAAGCTCCTTGGACCGCGGACCTGGCTTCCGTTCGCCTGGCACCCAATACACCTCGTTGATCGCATGCAGCCACGTCGAGGCCGTCTTAAATACTCCTCGGCGTCGATTGCGGCCTCCGCCTCCGCCTCCAGTTGCTCGATGGCCTCTTCGGGCGTCCACTGATGTATGCCATGCGCGACGCTGACGTCGACGAGCGTCCCCTCGCCCCGTTTCAAGGCCTCAATCGCAGCTAGGGCGTTGCTCGCGTCCACCTCATGGATCTCGGCGATCTGAACCCCAGCCCACTCAACCTCGCTGTTCGCATGAGTTTTCGCTCGACCCGCGACGAGAAGTCCTTGTGAGCCGCGCTCCTGATCGGCTTTCTGACGACAATGAACATTTTCTTCGCCCCCACGCTCAAGACCATTGCCGTGCTTCTGGCCCGCGCGTCCTATTATTAGACGTCCGCCGACTACGAGCGCCCGTTTCCGTGCCGATCGATCTTTCCGCGACGCGCCGCGCTCATTTCCTCGCGGCATCGCGTCCTCGGCTTCGCAGGAACCAAACCGCCTTGATGGAGATTTTCCTATCTTTCAAAAGCTTGCGCCGTCGCCCACGGAGATTAGCGCCCGCGAGTCCCGCTCGCGACTCCGATCTCCCTGCAAGCGTCACGCCCTGATTCGAATTGTGGACGGCATTTCCCGCCCTCTGGCCGCCGTTGCGACCCCGCGGTACGCCGCGAGCCGGGCTCACAAGGCCGGCGACGAGCGCCAAGCAGATGTCGGTGGTTGTGACCGCTTCACGACATTGTCTGTCCTACGCAGTCGAGAACCTTCGGCGACAGATAATTGGCTCAAGCGGGACTCCGCCCCGTCAGACGCAGTCAGTCTATGAGGCGCTTCCGTCAGGTTCGCATTGCGAGCCCCATAGCATGCTTCTGCGACGGGCGCAGCTTGGCGCCTCCGCGCCGCAAGGATATGCTGGCATCCGAGCGCACGCGGCTGATGACCGCCTTTGAGGTCAAGGACGTGATCCGCCCCATCCCGGATTTGCCGAACACCTCGCCGCGGTCGAACGTCCCTGCGTGATTTTTTAGCGACAGGCTTCCGTTGATTGGCCCTCCTATCGCAGGCTTGGCTGGCGCACGCCCGGGCGGGCGTGCAATTGTTCCGCCGCCGCCGGACGGGAGCGGACATGGCCGCGGTCGTCGATCGACAAACCTTTGTTCTTCCGCGCGCGGTCGCGCTCGGATGTCGAGGTCTTCGCCGTCGGCGACATTCATGGCCGGCCCGACCTTCTTCAGGCGCTGCTCGATGAGGCGGCGAGCGAGCCGAAGCGGCGCGGGAGGCGCGTCGTCGTCTTTCTCGGCGACCTCGTCGATCGCGGGCCCGACAGTCTGGGCGCGATCGAGCTCGCGAGCGGCGCGGGCGAGCGCATCCACGCGGACGAGGCGATCGTCCTGACGGGCAACCACGAAGCGATGATGCGCCTTGCGCTCGATTGGGGGACGCCCTTGGAGGACGCGATCGACGCGCTCGCCGCCTGGCTGCACAACGGCGGCGCGGCTGCCGTTCGACAATTCGCCGATCTCGACGCCCCGTCCGACGGAGCGGAGGAGCTGCTGACCCGCATTCGGGCCGCGCTGCCAGAGCGGGTGCGGCGCTGGCTCGAATCCCTGCGCCCGCACTGGCGCTCCCAAGACCTTCTCTTCATCCATGCCGGGGTCAATCCCAGCATCGAATTGGACGCGTTTCTCGAGACGTCATGGAGCGAGCCGCTGGCGGAGCTCGAAGAGGACCGCCATTGGGCGTGGGTGCGCTGGCCATTCCTGGAAGCCTCGCCAGGCCCTGGCGGCTTTAGCGGGCTCTTCGTCGTGCACGGCCACACGCCGAACGACGCGCGGCCCAAGCCATCGCATGCCGATCAGATCCGCCGGTTTCGCCTCAATCTTGACGCCGGATCGGGTCTCACCGGCCAAGCCAAGATGGCGGTCATCCGCGGCGATGAAGCGACGGTGCTGACCGCTCTCGGCCCGACCAACAGGATGCTGAACATCAAATCGTTGCGTTGAATTGTGACTTTGCCGATCGCGCCGCCAGCCCGACCTTCGTTGACACCGACCCGTTCCACGCGCGAGTGTTCGAGCCGCAATCAGACGCCCGTCCAAGCGGGGCCGCCCGATCTATACGGCTAACGCCCCCGCGCGAGATCAAGGAGTAGGCTCTGCAATGAAAATCGGCGCCTTTGTCGGCGTAAAGGACGAAGTTGAACTCATCGCCAAGGCGATAGACCATCTCGACACCATCGGCGTCGACACAATCGTCGTCTGCGACATGAATTCGACTGACGGAACGCTGGAGGAGTTACGCGCTAGGCAGTCTCGCGGAAATATCCAGCTTATTTTGGGAGACGATACTGTTCCCGAAGGCCGTGACTGGTTCGCAGCCGCTCGCGACACGGCGTCGCGCCTCGCCGCCATGCAGTACGACTGGATTCTGTTCCTCGACGCAGACGAGTTCTGGATCCCGCTGACCGGGCGCCTCTCCGACTGCGCGTCCTTGCCCGACCTCGATATTGTCAGCGTCCCTCGCTACAATATACCTCTCGCACGTGGTGACTCATGGGAGGCGATCCGGTTCGATCCCTCCGGTTACGATCGGCTGCTCGCCGTCGCCAAACCTACCCCTGAATTCCGCCCGCGCAACAATCCGGATACATCCTGGATCATGGGCGTTCCAGGGCCGAAGATCATGGCTCGTCCCCAATTCGTGGCGTCCGTCATCATGGGCGCTCACGACGTTGTTTCCCCCGCCGGCATGACGCCGCGCCGGGGACAGGCGCGAGATCTTTTTATCGCCCACTTACCCTTTACGACGAAGGAGCGGTTCGCCCGCAAGATCGCGAACATCCGCGAGCTCGTACGCCACCATGAGATTAACGATCCAAATCTCGGCTGGCACTGGCGACGCTGGCTCGAAAACATCGATAAGAACGGAATTGATCACGAATTCGGGAAGAACGTTTTGGACGAGGGGAGGCGTGACACACTGCGGCTCGACGGCGTCATCGTCAGCGCCAGAGATATTTTTCGCAGGGATTTCGTGTCGGCAGAATCACCCGCGCAGTCCGAAGAGCCCGCCTCGCCGAGTGAAGGGGGCGCGAGCGAGCGCGACGTGGTGTGCTGCTACCATGTTCTGCATGGCCGAGCGCCCGAGAGTCCGCAAATCCTTGCGGAGAAGATGATGGAGTCCGTGCCGCGGCTCGTCGCCGCCGGATTGGCCTCCGACGAGTTTCGCTCGAACGTCATCTCGCCGATCGCGCACGGCGAACTTCCGCCGCATGCACGAATGCGGCGGGCGCCGGAACCCGTTGACTTGGAGTGGGCCGCCAAGAACCTGCCGCTCGAGCCGGACGCTCGTGGCCGGCTCACTGCGCTTCGCAGCTGGCGGGAGTTCTTTACCACCCTCTTCAACGACGAGGCTTTCCGCCGGTCCGTTCCGGCGCTGCGCGACGATCCGGCGCTGGCGGATGCAATTCTGGAAATGACGAGCCGTCTCGACTGGGCCGGAAAGAAAGCGATCGTCGGCGCGATCGAGCTCTGCCTCGAAGCGGAGCTCACGGGTTGGGCGGCGAACCAGGCGAATCTCGATGAGCGGGTGACGCTCGAAATTCTCGCCGACGGCCAGCCCGTTGGCGTCGCAAGATGCGATCGGTTCCGTGCTGATCTAATGCAGACTTTCGGGGAAGAAGGGAATTTCGGCTTTCAGTTCACCTTGCCGGCGTCGTTGCGCCGATCGCGAGCGAGAGGATTTACGTCAGCGCGGTCGAGTTCGAGTCCCGCGAACCGATAAGCGGCGAGCGATACGTCGACCTGTCGCGGGTTCCCGCCCTCGGCGCGCTCGAGGAGTTGAATTGCCGACTTGCCGAGATCGAGGCTGCGCTCCGATCGATTCGAGCACAGATTCCTTCCGCTTCTCTCCTCACTTCCTATTCCCTGAACAGCTACGATGAGTACGCCCGTGACGCGGGAGCGATCGGCGAGTTCCGGCGCGTCCGCCAACAAGCCGAAGCGCTGACGCTCAAGTATCGTCCGCTCGTTTCCATCATGCTTCGGACATCCGGCTGGGCCCCGGGACAGCTCGAGGACAGCCTGCGAAGCATTGCGCGGCAAACATACGATCGATGGGAGCTGCTTGTTTGCGGCGACTTATCCGGCAACCTCTCGGAAATGCGCCAGGCTGTCGACCGCGTCGTTTCGGGCGACGTGCGCGTCAAGTTCGTTCCGGGCGGCGAAGGCGGACTTGCGGCTCGTTGCAATCGCGGCCTTGCCGCGGCGACAGGGGAATACCTTTGCTTTCTCGAAGCGGGCGACGAGCTGTCGGACGACGCCCTGTTCACCGTCGTGCAAACGCTCCAGACGCGACGGCACAGGCTGCTCTACTCCGATGAGGACAGACTGAGCGTGGACGACTTAGGCCGACGGTTTTTTCATTCGGTTTACTTCAAACCCGATTTCGACTGGGACCTGCTGATCGGCCAGAATTATCTTTGTCGCCTGCTGGTCGCGGAGACTGCGCTCGTCCGCGAAATCGGAGGATTTCGCCCCGAGTACGACGGGACGCAGGACTATGATCTCGTGCTTCGGTGCCTCGATCAGGTCAGAACGGAGGATGTGCGCCATGTCTGCCGCGTCCTGTATCACTGGCGCAGGGCGGCCGAAGCGAACTACGACTTGCAAGGACTCGACCGGAGCGAGACCCATCGGCTTGCCTGTGTGAATGATCACCTTAGGCGAAGCCGAATTCAGGCTCGCGCCGCGCCGCTGGTCGACTTGTTCGCCGGCCCGCGCAAGGGCGGGATCGGTTTGAAGTGGGCCCTTCCGGAAGAGGCGCCGCCGGTCTCGATCATCATCCCGACGCGGGACCGAGCCGATCTCTTGCGCCGGTGCCTAGCCGCCTTGCGGCCGGCGATCGACGCGTATCGAGGTCCTTGCGAGATCTTCGTCGTCGACAACGGGAGCACCGAGCCTGACGCGCGCGCGCTGATCGATTCGCTGCCTTCACCCGATGTGCGGGTTATGTCCTTCGAAGAACCGTTTAACTGGTCGGTCATCAACAACGAAGCCGTGCGCGCGGCGTCCGGCGCCGTGCTGCTCTTCCTGAACAACGACGCGTTCATGAAGGACTCGACTGTCCTCAGTCGTCTCGTCGCCCAGGCGATGCGGCCCGATGTCGGGGCGGTCGGAGCGCGCCTGCTCTATGAGGACAACGTCATCCAGCATGCCGGCATCCTTCTCGGCGTGGATGGCCACTCTGCGCATGACGGAGCGGGGTTGCATGCGGCTGATCCGGGATACTTCGGCCGACATCATCTCGTCCGCCAAGCTTCCGCCGTCACCGGGGCATGCCTCGCCACGCGTAGAACGGTGTTCGAAGAAGTCGGCGGCTTCGACCCGAGCTTTGCTCTGACTTGCAACGATTTTGACTATTGCCTTCGCATCGGAGAACGCGGCTACAAGACAATCTACGATCCCGCCATCATGCTGTATCACCTCGAGTTCGAGGACGCGCGCGGGATCGGCCGCGGGCGCCGCGGCGGATCAACAGTCGAACGAGGAGATGCGGTTTCGCTCGCGCTGGAGCGCGAGGGTCGCTCAGGACCCCTTCTACAACCCGCATTTCGAGCGGCACTGTCGCCCGTTCACGCGCATCCGCCTGGTCGACTCCATGCAGGAAGGAGGGATGCTGTGACCTTCGAAAGCGGCGAGAGGCTTTGCGAGGAGAGCGACATTGTCTTGCTCTATCGCGTAGTCCATGGACGCGCGCCGGAGAGCACGGCGGTGATCGAAGAGGCGAAAGGCCAACCGCTGACGGGATTTGTCCGGAACGCTCTGAGTTGCAGGGAATTCGAGGAAAGCGTCGTCTCCGCACTGGCCAGCCGTCGCCGGATTTCCCACCAGCGCTTGTCGGCGCGCCCGACGCAGGACGAGATCTCCTGGCTGCTACCCCATATCGAACTGGGCCCGGACGCCTTGGCGAACCTGGGGTCCGCGCAATCGTGGGAAGATTTCTTCCGCCTCCTGTTCGCCGACGCTTCTTTCCGGCGGCTGGTTCCGGCCCTGCGCGACACCGACCTCCTGCAAGAACTGCCTCGTCGGCTTCGCGGGCCGCAAATCGACGCGACTGAGGAACCCGCGGGATTGGAGCTTGGGCTTCCGCGACGCCAGCGGCGCGACCGGGAGCGGTCGGACGATCTCGTCATCGTGACCGGCATGCACCGCAGCGGCACCTCGCTCTGTGCAAACGTGATCAGCCTGCTCGGCGTCGACATGAGCGACGAGATCGAGCCGACCGCCGACAATCCTGCCGGCCACTGGGAGCGTCCCGAGCTCGTCCAGTTTCATGACAGAGTGCTGCGGGCGTTCGGTCGCGGCTGGTACGACCTGAACCACGGGCTCCATTTGCCGCCTGGACTGGCCGTCGGAGCCGGCCGTTCAGGCGCAAAAAGAGGAGATCGAGGACTGGGTCGATGCGAGACTGCTCGGCTCCGGACGTCTGCAAGGCTTCAAGGATCCCCGCGCTGCTCGTTTGCTCACCCTCTGGGACCAGATCTGCGCGGACCTGCGCTTGACCCCCCGCTATGTGTTCTGTGTGCGCCATCCCGCCCTGGTGGCCCAATCGCTCGCTCGGCGCGACGGGATCGGCGCCCATGACGCGGCCTATCGGTGGATGGTTTACAATTCCGACGCCGTCCGGAGCATTGGCGATCGAAGGGTGTGCATCGTCCCCTTTGACGAGTGGTTTGTCGACAGCAGCGGTCTCTTGCATCGGCTCGCCTCGTTTCTCGGCGTGAGCAGCGCGTTGGACAGCCCGATCCTAAGGGATCTTATTATGCGGACCATTGACCCAGGCTTGAGGCACGATGCGGCGCCGCCGCAGTCGGACACCCTGGCGACGGAGCTGTACCGGCGTCTCGTGGAAAGCGCGCCTTTCGATGGATTCTCTGTCGCGGCGCGGGAGGCGTCGAAGGCCTTCCTCGCTGTCGACGATTTCATGCAGCCCGTGCTCGAAGCGGCCTTTTTCGAGCGCAGTCCGGTTGGAAAAGAGCCAGCCTCTCCTGTGAGCGGCGAATCCTACGACGCGGACACGGTGCGCCTTGCCGCTCGTCTTGCCGCGAACCTCAAGCTCCATTCTGAAGCTCTCGGATCGTTGCTCGAGAAGCTCGAGTTGCAGTCGAAACGCTCGACCTCGGTCGAAGCGACTCCGCAGCAGCCGAACGGCGGCGCGGCTGCGCCGCACAACGGGTGTTGAGCGCTATCGCAGCCGCATTTCCGCGCGCGGCTTCGCGACGTCCTTCAGCCGATTTCGCCGGCGCTGGCCGATTGAATCAGAAGCGGTCGCCCAGGAACAGACGGAACGTGTCGCGGAGCCTCGTGTTCACAATGCCCAGCTCTTCCCGAGCGCAGAAGCTCAGAACGTTGTCCCAGCTCCGCATGTCGACGTCCTTGGAGAATTGCGGGAGCTGAACCGTGTAGTGAATAACTCGCATGTCCTTGATGGATGCGACGCTCCGCTCGTAAAGCGCGCGAGCTGCAATAGGGTCGGGATGTATCGGGTACTTGATGATTGTGTCCCCATTGCCGAAATTGTACTTCTCGTCCAGGCCGCCGTATCCCAGATCAAGCCTGCAAATCATAAGACAGAGCGACGTCTGGAGCCCAAAAACGTCGTAGAACCGCTCCTCGACAAAGGCCCCGTCCGCGCTGAGATTGTCCCGCATGAGCCGCGCGAGGTCGCCCGGCATGACGACGAAGCCGAAATTGAAATAGGGCGGGCAGGCGCGCGGCTCCATGAACGACCAGCCGTAGCCTGCATATTCGAGTCCGTAATCGCGCTCGGAGCAGCCGCGCTCGCGTAGCGCGCGCGCAAGATCGATGCTTGGCGGCTGCCATGCCGTCCGCGCGAGAATTTTCCTTTCCTGGGCCGCGCGCCCGACCACTTCGACGAGTGAGCCGCAAATAACCGTGTCGGCGTCGATGAAAATGACGACGTCCTCGTCGAAATCGTAGCTCATCTGCTGTTTGGCGGTCGCGGCGTATTGGAACCAGGGCTTTTTCTCGTCGATCGCCCGTTTCGCATGAACCGCCCAGGCCTTCTCGTCGCAGTAGCGAAACTCGATCGGAAATTTCTTGGTCCAGTCGAGCAACGGAGAATTCAAATCTATCGCGCTGTCGAGGCTGACTGTGAAGACAAATCTGTAGTCGGTCAGTCCAGAAAAGCGGTCAAAAGATCGAGCAAGGAAATAAATCATATTGACGTATTTCTCGTTCAAGGAAATCGGTACGTATACGCCTATTCGCAGCATGCTGATCCGCTCAATCAACGGCTTGGACGATGCCTGCGGACTTCGTCGTTTCGGAACCGCGGAGTCCGGCCCTTCCCCAATAAGATCGATCGGCGGTGGCAATCTTGTAATAATGCCATTGTCGGGCGCAGAGGGAAACGAAATCCGCTAGAGGCAGGGCGTCGCGCCCGAGCGCGCGCTTGTGGGCGACAAAGGTCAGAAGATATGTCTTGCCGAACGCGCCGAGCAGTCCCTCCCGGGCGAGAACGCGCAGGAGCCGCGTCAGCGTCACCGTCGCCGCGGCCAACTGGAGGCCGGGCCGCTGTCGCGCGCGGGCCGCGGCAACCCCGGTGTCGCGCGCGAAAGGCGGCAGAACGGGAATAGCCGTCGAGCACACGAGCAAAAAATACCTCAGGCAAAAAGAGCCGCCGGTTCAATGCCTGGTAGCGCTCCTTCAGTCTCGCACGCGTCATGAGCTTGGGTTCGAACCAAACCAGAGGGTCGCTTGAATTCAGGCGCCCCTCCTGGGCGAGTCTGGCATACAGCGGAGTGGCAGGAATTGGGGAAAGAATCGACACGCTCGCGATACCGATCCCGCTATGTTGGATAAAGTCGAACAATTCGTCGAATACGCTCTCGTCGTCGTTATCGAAACCGACGATGAAGCCGGCGTACACGACAATGCCGTTGGCGCGGAGCCGTTCCAGTTTGTCGGTCATGGAGTTGCCGCGCACGTTCTGCACCTTGCGCGTTTCGAGCAACGACTGCTTGCGCGGCGATTCGATGCCGACGAACACCATGCGGAAGTTTGCGCGCCACAGGAGATCCATAAGTTCGGGTTCGTCGCCGAGATTCAGGCTGGCCTCCGTGCTGAAGACGATTGGAAAACCCTTGCGCGTTTGCCAGTCGACCAGCGCCAGCAGCATCGACTTTGCGGCCGCCTTGTTGCCAATGAAATTGTCGTCAACGAAAAACACGAGGCGCACGCCCTGCGCGAGCAGGGCGTCCAGCTCGGCAAGGATCTGCGCCTCGCTCTTGAGCCGCGGGCGGCGACCGAAAATCACGATTATGTCGCAGAATTCGCAGAGAAAGGGACAGCCTCGGGAGAACTGGATCGAACCCGAGAGGTATCGCGCCGTTCGCATCAGATCGAAGCGCGGGACCGGCAGCCGACTCATGTCGGTCGGCGCCTCCTGCTTGTAGCGCGCGCCGTACCGTTCGCCTTCGGCGACGGCGCGCAGGAACTCCGGCCATGTCTCGTCCGCCTCGCCGATGAAAAGCACGTCGCAGAGGTCTTGGAAATACGCTTCGTCAACCGTGACGTACGGGCCGCCGACGCACACGATCCCACGAGCCCCGCGCAAGGCGCGCAGGATTTCGTCCATCCTGGCCTTTTGGACGATCATGCCGGTGAGGCCGATCACGTCGAACCGGGCGGCGCCGGCAAAGTCGATGTCCTCGACGTTCTCGTCGACAATCGTCACGCGACAGCCATCGGGCGCAAGCGCCGCCAGAAGCGGCAGAGCGCCGTTGAATATGTTGCAGCGTTTGTCGCCGGGCAGCAGTTCAAGAGCATGCTCCTGGCCGAAGAAAGACGGTTGGAAGCGCGGATTGATAAGAAGGATGGAGAGCTCGTGCAAGACGCCCTACCTATCCTGAGCCACTACCCTATGCGCGCGCGCAAGCTCGCGCAAACTGCGTGCGGGATTGCCGGCGACGGCGGTCCCGGCGGGCACGGACTTCGTCACGACGGATCCCGCCGAAACCTTGGCGCCCGCGCCGATGACCAGCGGCCTTCGCGCCGTCCCGTTGACGACGGTCGAGCCGGCGCCGAGGAAGACCCCGGTCTCGATCGTCACATAGCCCGAGATCACGCAACCCGGACAAATCGTCACGAAATCTTCGATTTGCACGTCGTGGCCGACCGAGCACATCGGCATGATCTGGACGTGGTCGCCGATCGTTATGTTCGGCGCATTGATGGACGACGGCATGGCGACCCCGGTGCCAGCGCCGATCACCACCCCGCTGATCGCCATGTCCGGCGCCTCATAGAGGCGCGCAAAATTCCCGCCGCCGGCGGAGATCCGCTCGGCCAGCCGCCGTCGATCTCCTGGATCGCCGACAGCGACAATGCAGGGAAGATCGCGCCAGGCCGCCGCCCATTCCTCGAAGGAAATCACCGGCGCATCCCCTACGCGCAGCCCTTGGCCGCCACGCCAATCATCGATGAAGGCGGCGGCTTCGCAGACCGGACGAGGGCCGCCATGGGCAAGATTATATGCGCAGGCGGCCGACATGCCGGATGCGCCGTAGAAGACGATGCGAGGAACGCAAATCAACCGCGCCTCTCCCGTCCGATCGTGGAGCTCAAAATGCCGGCGATGAGTTGGATGTCGTCCGCAGCAAGGTCCGGCGCGGTTGGAAGGCCGAGGAGACAGTCGCCGAGCCGTTCGGTCGCCGTCAGGTCTCCATGCTCGAGCCCGGCGTGATAGCTATGGCGGTGGAGCCCTCCGCCATACCACCGGCGGAAGCCGACGCCGTGGCTCGTCAGCGCCTTCCCCAGGCGCTGTGCGTCCGCGCCGGTTTCGCAACGGATGAGCGCGTAGCAGGCGGCGATCTCCGGCGCAGCGAAGAAATCGGCGATGAGACCGCTCCCCTCGAGGGCGTTCCGGTAGGTTTCCGCAACCGCGAGCAGCGCGCGGCTCTTCTCGGGCCAGCCATCGAGTTCGGCGAGACCAACTGCGGCGTGATATTCGCTCATCTTGCCATTGATATTGGCGGCTTCGCAGTCACGGGCGCCGAAAAAACCGAAATTGATGGCCCGCACAATGCGCACGGCGAGCTCAGCGTCGCGCGTCACGACGCAGCCGCCCTCGCCGGCGCCGAAGCTTTTCGTCGCATGCAGGCTGATCGCCACCGGAATGTCGTCGAGCATGCGGCTCTGCGCCGACGTCACCGTCTCGAAGCTTGCCGCGCCGTCGATGACGACCGCGATCCCGGTCTTGTCGCGAAACGCCCTCCAAGCGGCCTGGTCGACGGCTCGTCCAAAAGCACCGACCGGAACCACAAGGCCGACGCGGTCGAGACTGTGGTCGGCAGCCAGTCGCGTGGGATCGAGCAGAAAGTCATCTGGACCGACGTCGGCGAGCAGAATGCGGTAGCCGCAAGCTTCGACCGCCGAGGCCGTCGCGACGAAAGTGAAAGCCGGAACGACGGCGAGCGGTTTGTCGGGCGAAGCCCTTCCGGCGGTCGCGAGAATGGCGCCGACGAGGGCCGCCGTTCCCGAAGCCGCGACGACGACGGTTGGCTCGAGCAAGCCGAAATGCTTCGCCAGTCTCTCGCCGAGCTCACGCGCCAGCGGGCCGAAATTCGAATAAATCCGGCTTGCGTCGATCCTGCGCAAATAGGGCGCGAGCTGCTCCATCGCAGGAAGTCGCGGTCTCAGGACCGGGATCTTCGTCGCGGGCGAAGCATAGCCCCCGCTGTTCCATGTCTCGTTTTTCATGCATACTTTGCCGAGTTGGCCCGGCCGATCGAGCGCCCATTCAAACGAATTTTTCGAGAAACCTCAAGGCCGCCACAAAGTTGATTCAGTTCCGCCGACAAGCTATCCTCCCGTTTTCTCGTCGATCGAGGCCGCGTTGTGCAGTCATGCGTTCACATAAGTCTGGTACATGGATTTAGGACTGATCCGCCGCACTCCGGATTTGCCTAACGGCTGGCCGAGGCTCGACTTCGGCGCATGGAACGGATTTTTCTCGTTCGAGTGCGCCCGACGATATGATATGATAATAGTTGAGATATGATTGTTGCTACTTGCGCAATGTCGCGCGATCTGATGGAACTGTCCAGTGGGCGCTCAAAATCCTTCTTCGCAGCCGCAGACGCCCAACGATGCTCGGTCGTATACTCCCGAGGAGATCATACGTAGTCTTTATCGCGGCGTTCTCGGACGCGACCCAGACCCCGACGGCAATGCGACCTACGTCGAAGCCTTGCGTAAACGGATGCCGGTGGAACAGATTGTCTCTACGTTTGTCCAATCCCATGAGTTCACTCGAAAAATACATCGGCAGTTCATCAACATTTTTGACGAGGAACACGCCCGATTGTTTCCTCTGGAATTCGAGCCTCCGCCGGCCGAATCGGGCAAGAGTTATCTTACCCGCCGTGCGAACGGTTTTTTGCAACGTTTCATGTCTGGCGAGGTGGTCCTGGACATCGGGTATAAGGGCTATGACAATCCGAGAGGGACCACAGTCGTCGCGCATGCGATCGGGGTCGATATGGATTATCCTGGCTATGACGGCCTTCACTTGCCCTTCGCCGACAACTCTGTCGACAGCGTCTACTCAGGTCATTGTCTCGAACATATCGAGTCGTATCAAATTGTGATTAGAGATTGGCATCGGGTGCTTAAGGTCGGCGGTTTTCTCATTTGTGCGGTTCCATCGCAATTACTCTATGAGAAGAAAAAGAGCTTGCCTTCAAGATATAACGCCGATCATAAGAGGTTTTATTCTCCCACGAGTTTGCTTAAGGAATTCCAAGAATCTCTTGAGGAAAACTCGTATCGCGTGAGGCATCTTGAGGAGAACGACGCTGGATATGATTATACAATCGGTCCAGAAACCCACCCAGTGGGCTGTTATGAAATCGTTCTCGTCTTGGAAAAAATAGCTAGACCGTCCTGGACGCTGGCAGAATGAACAATTTGCGCGTCGCCGTGAGGCAAAACGAGTGAGCGCCGTTCCTGTTGCGGTTAACACGCCGCTCATCCGCTCCCCAATAAGCCTGCGACGGAGAAAAAAAGGCAGGGCGGCATGCGAATATGGATCAGGGACCCGCTGGCGATCTTCGCTGAAGGGGCCGAGCGCGGGATCGTCGTCGAGGGGACGCGGATCGCGGCGCTTGTCGCGCGCGGCGGGACGCCCGAGCGCATCGACGTCGTCTTCGACGCCTCGCGCCACGTCGTGCTGCCCGGCCTCGTCAACGCCCATCACCACTTCTACCAGACCCTGACCCGCGCCCATCCGCAGGCGATCAACAAGCCGCTCTTTCCCTGGCTCACCAGCCTCTATCCGATCTGGGCGCGCCTGAAGCCCGGGCATCTGCGCCTCGCGGCGCGGCTCGCGTTGACCGAGCTTCTGATGTCCGGCTGCACGACCGCGGCCGACCATCACTATCTCTATCCGGCCGGGCTCGAGAACGCAGTCGACATCGAAATCGAGGAGGCGCTGGCGCTCGGCATGCGGATGACGGTGTCGCGCGGCTCGATGAACCGCTCGGCCAAGGACGGCGGCCTGCCGCCCGACAGCGTGGTGCAGGACGAGGACGCCATTCTCGCCGACAGCGAACGGGTGCTGAAGCTGTTCCACGACCGCAAGCCCGGCGCGATGATTTGCGCTGGCGCTCGCGCCCTGCTCGCCGTTCTCGATCTCCAGGCGCCTGATGAGCGAGAGCGCCCGCCTCGCCGAGCGTTACGACTGCCGGCTGCACACGCATCTCTGCGAGACCGCCGACGAGGAGCAGTTCTGCCTTGAGATGTACGGCCTGCGGCCGGTCGATCTCCTCGAGGAGACCGGCTGGATGTCGAGCCGCGTCTGGCTCGCGCACGGCATCCACTTCAACGAGCGCGAGATCGCGCGGCTCGGCCGAGCGGGGGTCGGCGTCTGCCATTGCGCCGCCTCCAACATGGTGCTGGCCTCCGGCGTCTGCCGAACTCATGAGCTCGAGGCCGCCGGCGCGCCGCTCGGCCTCGGCGTGGACGGCTCGGCCTCCAACGATTCATCGAACATGATGGAAGCCGTGCGCCATTCGCTGATGATCGGGCGCTTGCGTTACGGGGCGGACAAGGTCACTCATCTCGACGCGCTGCGCTGGGCGACGGAAGGCTCGGCCCGCTGTCTCGGACGCTCTGACGTCGGCCGCATCGAAGCTGACCGCGGGGCGGATCTCGCGCTGTTCACGCTCGAGGAGCCGCGCTTTTCCGGCGCGCACGATGCGCTCGCCGCGCTCGTTCTCTGCGGCGCCCACCGGGCGGACCGAGTGATGGTCGCCGGGCAATGGCGCGTCGTCGATGGCATGCCGGTCGGCCTCGACCTCGACGCGCTCATCGCCGAGCACCGCGCCGCCGCGCGGGACTTCACCTGAGGCGAGCCGGTATCCCTTATGGTAAAAAGATGAACCAAAAAAATTTTCATGACATTGTGATACGCTGGGGGATCGAACGGCAGAAGCGCGACTACTCTGCTTTTTATCAATACAAAGGGCACGAAGGTCGCACAAAGGTCACAAGGACATACGATTGATACTCTGCTTGAGTAGAACGACATTGAAGAGCTTCGTGCTCTTTGTGAGTCCATGCTGTACTTTGTGTTTCTATTCTAACGTTCCCGGCTGCCCGGCGCAGCCCCATCGGCGCAAATCCCGCGCATGACGATATCGCTGGCGATTCTCTTCGTCGCCTCGATCTGGGCGGGCGCCCAGAACGCGCTGGCCGGCGGCGGCTCGTTCATTACCCTGCCGTCACTGATGCTGACCGGCATGGACGCGCGCGCGGCCAACATCACCTCGACCGTCGCGCTCTTTCCGGCCCAGCTCGTCACGGGCTTCACCGGACGCGCTTACGCCGAGAGTCCGCAGGGGCTTTCGTTTGCCGCGCTGTTCGTCATCTGCCTCGTCGGAGGGGCGCTGGGCGCGCTCATCCTGCTCTGGACGCCGCCGGGCGTGTTTGCCAAGCTGGTTCCCTGGCTGGTGCTGTTCGCAACCGTCCTGTTCGCCTGGGGCGGGCTACTACGAAAAGCCCCGGAGCCGGGCGAGGCGCGTCTGCCGCCGTGGGCGGCGGCGGTCGTGCAATTCTTCATCGCCGTCTATGGCGGCTATTTCGGCGGCGGGATCGGGTTCCTGATGATGGCCTCGCTGACCATGGCGGGCCTCGCGGTGCGCAACGCCGGCGCGGCCAAGAACATCCTCGCCGGCGTGATGAACGCCTCCGCGGTCGCGATCTTCGTCTTTTCCGGCGATGTACGCTGGCTCCAGGCCCTGATCACCGCGATCGGCGCATCGTTCGGCGGCTGGGCCGGCGCGCTGATGCTGGCCAGCGTCAATGAGAAGCTCTTGAAAGTCGGCGTCGTCGCGATCGGCTTGGCGCTGACCGTCGGGTTGTTCCTGAGGACGTAAGCGGTTGGGACGCCATGTATCTTGCGATGATCATCCTCCTGATGGGCGCCCTTCCCATCGCGTCGATCGCCGTCGAATTCGCCGTGCGTGGCGGGGCCGATATCATGTCATTGATTGGCAAGTGGTTCGTCTTCTGGCCGGTCGGCCTCCGATTGATTCTCGCCGGATTGCGACAAGTGGCCGACCCGAAGTTCACGGCCGGGACAATCTTCGGCGTGAAGGACCAGGCGGCGCTGACCATTGTCCAGGAGCTCGGCTTCGGAAACCTGGCGATCGGTACGCTCGGGGCGCTATCGCTCATTCGGGAATGGATCGTTCCCGCGGCGCTCGCAGGAGGGCTTTTCTACGGACTTGCGGGCGTCAAGCACGCGCTGAGGCACGATCGGAACGCCATTGAAAACATCGCAACGGCTTCCGACCTGTTCATTTTCGTCGTGCTGGCGGGTTATCTGGCAGCCGTCCTGTCGAGGGCGAATTGAGCGGCTCGTGCGCGCCGCGATGTCGGAGAGCGTCAAAGGCATAAGAGCATGGCTGAAATGAACATCGAGCTGTTCACCGCCTTCGTCCTGATCACGATCGTTTTGATCGTCACGCCGGGCCCGATCGTCACGCTGGTCATTTCGACGGGGGTCGCGCAAGGCTCGCGGGCCGCGCTGACGACGGTCGCCGGCACGACGCTCGGCAACGCTCTGCTGCTCTCGGCGATCGCTCTCGGGCTCGATTGGGTGCATACGCATACGAGCCTGTTGTTCGAAGCCCTGCGCTGGACGGGCGCCGCCTACCTCGTCTGGCTCGGCGTGCAGGCGTGGCGGCATGCCGGAGAGGGCGGAGGCGGCCTGGTCGAGACGGGGCGCAGGCAGTTCGTGCGGGGCCTTTTTGTCGCGCTGTCCAATCCGAAGACGATCGTCTTCTTCACCGCCTTTCTGCCGCAGTTCGTCGACCCGCATTTGCCGGCGGGGCCGCAGCTGGGCGCGATGTGCGCCGTCTCCGTCTGTCTTGCCGGAGCGTCGGACTGCGCCTGGGCCCTGGCGTCGGGTTTCGGGCGCGCATGGTTTATGAAGCCCGCGCGGGCGAAACTGCTCGGCCGGCTGTCGGGAACTGTTTTGATCGGCGGGGGCTTATGGCTGTCGCTGGCGAGGCGCCCGAGCTGACGCCGATCGCGCCGGCAGGCGAGGGAGCGAGGGTTCCCGATGTCGAGTCTGACGGTCATGGCCTCGGTCGCCGGCGCCTCGTTCGCCGCCTCCTTCGTTGAGGCGGTGGAGGCGCTGACCGTGGTGCTTGCGGTCGGCGTCGCGCGCGGCTGGCGCCCCGCACTCTTGGGCGCGGCGGCGGCGCTGGCCGCGCTTGCGCTGATGGTCGCGGTTCTCGGCCCGCTGATCGGGCGGATTCCGATTAGCGCGCTGCAGGCCGTCGTCGGAGTTCTCCTGCTGCTCTTCGGCCTGCGCTGGCTGCGCAAGGCGATCCTGCGTGCAATCGGCGTCGTCGCGCTGCACGACGAGCACGCGGCGTTCGCCCGGGAGACGCGCGAGCTTGCCGAGGCCGAACTCCAGCACCCGAGCGGACTCGACTGGATCGCCGGCGTGACGTCCTTCCAGGCCGTGCTGCTCGAGGGAGCCGAGGTCGTCTTCATCGTCATCGCCTTCGGCGCGGGAGGCCTTTTGTGGCTGGCAAGCGCGGGCGCCTTGGCGGCTTGCGTCGTGGTGGCGGCGGTCGGCGCGGCGGCGGCCGCGCCGCTCTCGCAGGTCCCGGAAAACGCGCTCAAATTCGCGGTCGGGGTGATGCTTTCGGCCTTCGGCCTGTTCTGGACGGGCGAGAATCTCGGCGTGGCGTGGCCGGGCGGAGATGCGGCGGTCCTTGGATTCGCGGCCTTGTTCCTGGGCGTCGCCGTCGCCCTGCTCGCGCTGCTCAAGCCGGGAGCGGCGGCGGGGGCATGATCGCGCGGATCGTCAGGCAGCTCGTCGACCTGTTCGTCGACGACGAGCTGCTCCCAATCGGCGTGCTGGCCGCTGTCGCGCTCGTCGCCTTGCTGGCGTGGTTCGCCGCCCTTCCGTCCGCTCTTGTCGGGCTCATGCTCACGCTCTCCCTGCCGGCGATTCTCGTCGCGAGCGTCCTGCGCGGCGTACGGCGGGCGAGGCGACGCGAGCGCGGGTGAGGGCGCGCGTCGCGCGCTCTTAGGGCGCAGCAGGCTGGCCATGAAGATCAGAAACGTGGTCCACAAGGGGCTGCGCCGGTTCATCGAGGAGGATGAGGCCGCCGGTCTGCAGTCCGCCGTCGCGCCGAAGTTGCGACGGATCGTTTCCTTCCTCCAGGACATGGAGCGGGAGGAGGAATTGCGGACGGTTCCGAGCTGGAAGGTCATCAGCTCACCGGCGACCGCAAGGGAACCTGGAGCCTGTTCGTCACCAAGAACTGGCGTTCTGATGCGGATGCAGAACAGCTGCGACATTGCCCGGACCCGTAAGCGGGCGGCGGAGATCAAGGTCGCGCGCTATCAGGGGCAGCCTGCTGACACGCGGCCGACAACCGGCTGACCCGAAAAGCAAAGAAGGACGCTCGCGCCGGGAAGGAGGGGGCGTTTCATGAAAATTTCGACGTTCATCCCAAGCTCCCACGCCGCCCCGATCGACGGTTTCGGCAAAGTCGAAGAGATCCCCTTCCTTGCAAAAGATGCCGGCGATGTGCAACCAAGGTCCAACCTCAATCGTGCGCGACGGAGGCCTAAAGGCCCTTCCGCGTCAGAGGCGGGAGCCAGCGCCTTGTCGAAATACGCGAACCGGTCCGGATCGGCTGCGATGCGTTTCCCCGCCGCGACGTATCTCGCAAAATCGAGTCCGAGCGCCAGGGTCTTGTAAACAGTCTCCCACCAGAAGCGCGGGTAGAAGATGAACGGATTTTCCCGCGGCCGGCTGGATCTGCGGTCGCGCCTTCGCTTCAATCGGAGAACCCCGTACGCCTTCGCGCAGGGCGCAATGGCGGAAAAAGACGAGGGCTTCAAGGGTGCGTTGATGAATGATTTGGAACGCCTCGCTCCTGCGCATCACGGTTCCGACGTGGTCCATCGTGTAGCAGCCCGCCCAGGCTCGCCGGTAGACGTTCTCACAGTCGGCTTGCGACATGGTCGCATGGCGGGCGGTCACGAGAGCCAGATTCACCGCGCCCGGCGGCGGATTTGGCTTCGTGCACCTCGACAACCGCATCGTCATCCCGGCGCCGTGCCGGACATCGCCCGGAGAGAAGTCGCCCGGGCCCGCGCTGAGGCGAGCGAGCGCAGGCGTCCGTCGTTGCCAGCCCACAATTCAGGCTTTCGCTGCGTGCCAGCGCCGATAGACATAGTAAGCAATGGCGATCGCCAGCAGCCCGACGATGACCCAGTCGAAGCGCTGAAAAACGCTCCGCGCGACGGGATTCGTGTTCCACGCCTTGCCGAGCCGGAAACCGAGATAGGCGAGCGCCAGGCACCACGGGAAAGATCCGACGAGGGTGTAGATCTCGAAGCGCGCGAGCGGCATGCGCGCAATCCCCGCGGGGAGGGAAATGAAGGTGCGCACGACAGGCAGCAGGCGCGCGATGAACACCGACGCGCTTCCGAAGCGGGCGAAGAAACGGTCGACGCGGTCGAGTTCGTCCCGATCGAGCAGCACATAAGCCCCCCACCGCAGGACGACGGCCCGGCCGCCGTAAGCGCCGACGAAATAGGCCGCGGTGGAGCCGAGACCGCAGCCGACCGCGCCGGCGACCGCCGCGCCGATCACGCTGAACCGACCCGCCGACGCCAGATAGCCCGCGAACGGCATGATGATCTCGGAAGGCAGCGGAATGCACGCCAATTCCAGAGCCATGAGGCCGACCACGCCTGCGTAGCCCGAAGCCGAAATCGCAGACACGATCCATGAAAAGAAGAGGCTGCTCATGCCCCTATAACGCCTGAGCGCGCCCCGAGGATCGGGCTGCTGACCGCGCCGCCGCTCGAGGTGCGTGGATACAGGACCGAGGGCGACTACACCGTTCGGAACATCCCCCCGGCGGTGGCGTTTGCCGCGATGAGAGGCTGGGCCGGTCAAAACGCGTCTTCAATGCCGATCGGGAGCGCATGCCGAAAATCGAACATGTCGTCGTTCTCATGCTCGAGAACCGCTCCTTCGACGCCATGCTCGGGCAGCTCTACCCGAAGAGCGAGCGCTTCGACGGGCTCGACATGACCGAGACCAATCCGTGGCATAAGCCCGACGGAACGGTTGAAAAGATCAGGATCTGGAGCGCGGAGGGCGAGTTTGGCCCCCGCCTGCCTGACCCGGAGCCAGGCGAGTCCTTCGACGACATCACGATGCAGCTCTTCGGCCTGGGAGCGGCTCCGGTGGGAGTCCCCATCCATGACGGGATTCGTCGACAATTACATGAATCCCGAGGAAAGGGGCGACCGGGGGTCCGACCCGATCGCTCCGGAGCCGCGGACAATCATGCACGCCTTCACCCCGGCGCAGACGCCCGCCCTGAGCAGTCTCGCGCGGGCGTTCGGCGTCTCGGACAGATGGCACGCCTCGGCGCCCTGCGAGACCTGGCCGAACCGCTATTTCACCCACGCCGGCACCGCGGGCGGCTGGGTCAACAACGAGCGTTCGCGTTTTCCGTACCGCTGGCCTCGTTTATTGCCGACCATTTTCCGCCGCCTCGACTCCCGCGGCTACAAATGGCGCATCTACTTCCATGACCTGCCGCAGTCGGCGACCCTGATCGACCTGTGGCCGAAAATTCCGACCCGCTTCTGCCTGTATCAGGACGAGTTCGAGCGGCACGCCAGAAGCAGCCGGCTGGCGCACTACAGCTTCATCGAGCCGCGCTACTATCCCTGGCTCAGCTGGCCGCCCACCGATCAACACCCGCCGCACGACATTCGCTCCGGCGATCAACTCGTCGCCAGCGTCTACAACGCGGTGCGCGCCGCGCCGACCTGGGAGCGCACCCTGCTCATGATCATTTACGACGAGCACGGCGGTTGTTTCGATCACGCGCCGCCGCCGTCCGCCGTCCCGCCGGGCGGCCATGCTCCGGACGGATTCCGGTTCGACCGCTACGGAGCGCGCGTGCCCGCCGTGATCGTCTCGCCCTTCGTGCCGCCGGGCAGCATCATCCGTCCGCCGGCCGGAGCGAACGGCGAGCCTTCCTATCCTTTCGATCATTGCTCCATTCAGGCGACCCTGCACCGGCTCTTCGATCTCGGGCCGCCGCTGACGCCGCGCGTCGCCGCGGCGCCGGACCTTTTGTCGGCGCTGACGCTTGCGGCCCCGGATAACGGCGGACCCGACCGGATCGTCGTCCAAGAGCCGCGGGATGCGGCGGAGCATGCGCGCGGCTTGCGGCGGAAGCCGCAGAACCGGCATCAGGCCAATCTGCGCAGTCCAGCGCTTCTCGGGCCGGCAGCGGCCGCTCATCTCGTCGGGCGCGTGCGCGGCATCGGCGCGAAGACCGCAAACACGTTCCAGCCCTTTCGGCGTTCGCCGAAATGATCTGACCACTGCCGGCAGCGCGATACGGCGCCGCTGGAGCGCGACGACGTCGCCGGTGAGGGTGAAGCTAGGCGCGCTCTTGCGCCGCATCAGGAACAGCGGCAGCCCGTAGCACGCGCGTTCAAATCACGCCTCGGCGAACAGCCGGGGAAAAAGAACGTCCAAGGTGTCCGCCGGAAAGCGAAGCGATACCGCTCCCTAGGCGTGTCCGACGGGAGCAGGCCGGCATTGACGACGCCCGCCAATGCTCGGCGCGCGGAGCGCTCGGGCAATCCCGTAATGCGCGCGATCTCGCCCCGTTCGAATTCGCCGCGAATGAGCGCCTCCTCCAGCAGCCGCCCGGCCTCCGGTTTCAGTCTGTCGCTTCGCTCGACATAGGTCCGCAGGCGCTTGCCAAGGGCGTCGATCTGGAACAGTCCGGACATGAATGTCGCCTGGTCGATGCACACCCGAAGAAGCCACAGCACGAATTCATTGAGGGCGCGAAGCGAAAGATTGCCGCGCCCGTCGAGATCGCCCTGCCGAGGCGTGTCGGCGTTGTCCATCATCCGTTTGTACTCGGAACGACTTTCGAGGCCGCGCGACAGGCCGCGCGAGATGGACCAAAGGCCGTGCGCGCCGATCCCCGCAACGAGCGCCATCGCATGACTCATCAGTCGGCTCACCCGTCCGTTGCCGTCCGGAAACGGATGGATGGTGTTGAAGAGGTGGTGCGCGGCGGCCATCGCCATCAGTCGCCCGGCGGTCCCAAGGGGCGCCAACCGATAGCGTTCGGCGAAATACGCCATGAAGTCGGGGACGCGCGCGCTGGAAGGCGGCTCGTGCCGGCCGACTGCAACGTCATGTTCGGGGCGCGAGCCCATTTGCCCGGCGCCATCCTGAACTCGCGGCCAGCGCCGCGAACGCGAAGCATGTCTTCCGTCGCATCTTTGTAGAACTCGCAATGCAGCCAGCGCAGGAAATCGGGCGCCGCCGGCTCGCCGAGGTTTCCCTCCGCCGCCAAGCGATCAATTTCGGCCTGAAGGCGGACGTGCGCCGCCGCCTCCATTTGCAGGTTGCGGCGCTCCTTGTCCGAAGACAGGTCACCGGCGAGGGCGCGCTCAATGTCCCTGGGACGCGTGTTATGGCCCTCGATGAGGTTGCTGTAATAGGTGTTCGCGATCCGCACGAGATCCGCAAGGTTGGCGGCGGTGCGCGGATGAAGCGCCTGTCCGAGCTTGGTCGCCGCCCCGACAAGATCGGCAATCGCGTCCGTCACCGGCCTCGGTCGCCTGCTCAGGCCGCGCCGGTTCGATGCGCTGGACGGTTTCGAGCGTCATTTTGGCCGATTCCATCGATGATCATGGAATTGAACATAAAGGGAAAAAGCGGCCAGCGCGAGAAATTTGGCCGATCTATTGGCCGATCTTGCAGAAAGAGACTTTGGCCAAGTCAGCGGCCTTGCCCGCTGTTACCACGGCAATTCCCTCCATGACGCCGACCGGAACGTCGTCGCGCGGCGCTACTCTTTCGAGGGCGCGCACGACGCCGTCCGGGTCCTTTTCAATTACCGTGAGCAGCACGCGGGCCGCCTGGTCGGGGCGGTGCGCGCCTTGCTCCCAGTCCCGCACCGTGCCGAGCGGGAGGTGGAACCGCGCCGCGAACTCCTCCTGCGTCAGGTTCAGTTTCTTGCGCAAGGCGCGCACGCTCGGCGCACGGCGAGCGCGCTGAAGCTCGGCCTCGGTCGCCGGCGCGGCGTCTGGGTCCGAACGCGCGGCCGATGGCGCTCCTTCTTGCTCATGGCGTCGAACGAGCGCCAATCGGACTGGGCGGCTTCTTCGGATCGAGCTTAAACCTCGTGATATTTCCTTTTCTCATGCGGCTCCGCTCCTCTGGCGGATATGATGCGAACGACATCGCCTCTCATCGTGAGGCCACGAAGAGCATCCGGCCTTCGACCAGGCCAATCGCGCTGAAACGCAATTCGCCCGCCGCGCCGAGGTCGTCGAACTCGATCACATAAGGGTCGAGGAACACTTTCGCGGCCGTTCGGCAGTCGACGCCGTGCTTCTTGCGTTTGGCGTGCTATACTGGGCAGGCTGCCTGCGAGCCACCTCACCGCCTTGTGGGCGGGCAAATCAGCGATAGCGGCAGCCGACCTGATTGACAGCACTGTCGCTGGAACCGGGGCGGGGGCGGAGGACATCTCCTTTCGAGGGCCCGCGACGCCGTCCGGGAGCGCCGCGAGTTCGCGCTCGCTGAGATACATTCTTTATCAGACAGATAGCCCCGACTCTTCGCATGACCATCGTGAGACCTCTCCATTGCGCCTGTTTTTCATCTCCCTGATGAGCGTGTTCCGCGCCCCGTTATTTTGCTCTCGCTTTGATTTAAATTCTTCGAATAACCAGCTGAAATGAGGCCGTGCTAAAGCGAGGAGGGGCGAGTAAAGACACAGTTCGCCTGGTTAGCAGGGAGAAACGGGCCGAACCCAGGCCTCGTGCCCGCCTTCACGGCGCCTCAGTTTGGAGTTGTCGGAACGCGCGTAACAAGGCAAAGTCCCGGCCCCGCGATGGCCGTCTCTCGGCCGCTTGCAAGCGAGGACAACGACGGCCGGCCATGGCGAAGCGCAAGTTTCCGATCGTGCTCATCAAGCCGTCGCATTACGACGACGACGGCTATGTCATCCAGTGGCGGCGCTCGACCATCCCGTCGAACAGCCTTGCGAGCCTCCACGGCCTTCTCAAGCAATGCGTTGACGAGCAGGCGCTCGGCCCCGACGTCACGATCGAGATCGACGCTTTCGACGAGTGCAACACGATCATCGACATTGCCGGGATCGCCCGGCGCATCCGGGACGCGGGAGGCGGGTTCGTCGCGCTGGCCGGCGTCCAGACGAATCAGTTTCCCCGCGCGCTTGATATCGGCCGCCAGTTCCGGGCTCACGGCGTGACGGTCGCCGTCGGCGGCTTCCACGTCTCGGGCTGCATCGCCATGCTGCCGGACCTGCCGGCGGAGCTCAGGGAAGCCCAGGCCCTCGGCATGATCCTGTTCGCCGGCGAAGGCGAGGGCCGCCTGGCCGAATTCCTGCGCGACATCGACGCCGGGACGGCAAAACCCCTCTACAATTATCTCGACGACATGCCCGACATGGCGGCGGCCGCGTTCCCCTTGCTGCCGCGCTCCGTCGTTACGCGGGTGGCGGGACATTACGCGAGCTTCGACGCCGGCCGCGGCTGCCCCTATCAGTGCAGCTTCTGCACCATTATCAACGTGCAGGGACGCAAGTCCCGCTACCGCACCGCCGACGACGTCGAGGCGATCGTGCGCGCCAACGCCGCGCAGGGCATCACGCGCTTCTTCGTCACCGACGACAATTTCGCTCGCAACCGCAATTGGGAGCCGATCCTCGACCGCCTGATCGCGCTGAGAGAGGATCACGGCTTCAAGATCCGCCTCTTGCTGCAGGTCGACACGCTCTGCCACAAGATCCCCGGCTTCATCGAGAAGGCGGCGCGCGCCGGCTGCAACCTCGTCTTCATCGGGCTCGAGAACATCAATCCCCAATCGCTCATGGGGGCGAAGAAGCGGCAGAACAAGATCTGGGAATATCGCGACATGCTGCTCGCGTGGCGGCGGGCCAAGGTCATGACCTGGGCCGGCTACATCCTCGGTTTTCCGACCGACACGCCCGAGTCGATCGCCCGCGACATCGAGACCATCAAGCGCGAGCTGCCGATCGACATCCTCGAGTTCTTCTTCCTCACCCCCCTGCCCGGTTCGGAAGACCATAAAGTCCTCCATCTCAAGGGGGCGAGGATGGAGCCGGACATGAACAACTACGATCTCGAGCACGTCTGCGCCGATCACCCGATCATGTCGGCGGACGCCTGGCGCGGCGTCTATCGCGACGCCTGGGCGCGCTATTACTCCGACGCCCATGTCGAGACGGTGCTCCGCCGGGCGGTGGCGAGCGGCATCAGCCCGAAGAAGATCGTCGACGCGATGACGGTCTTCTCGGGCTCGTCCCGCATCGAGGGCGTCCATCCGCTCCAGTTCGGCTACGTGCGGCGAAAAATCCGGACGCAGCGGCGCCACGGCCTCAAGGTCGTCAATCCGCTCGTCTTCTATCCGTGGCGTGCGTGGGATTTCACGAGGGTCGCGTCGCAATGGCTCAAGCTCGCCATGCGCTACCGAAAAATCTACCGCCGCGTCGTCGCCGACGAGACGGCGAAGACCTACAGGGACGACGCGCTGCGGCCCGCGACCGAAGTCGATCACGACGCACGATTTCGTCGCCGCCTTCGCCGACAAGATCCCCGACACCTACGGCGCGCCGAAGCGCGGGCGGGCGGCCGCAGCCGAGTGAGCCGCAGAGACGCCTTCTCCGCGCGGGGAGAAGGTCGGGGTGGGGGGCGAGATGCAGCCATCAGCAAATGGCCTCGCGGGGCAAGGGGAAAGGGCGGACATATGACCCTCGCTGTAGAGAGCCCGGAATCGGTCGGAATGAGCGCCCGCCGCCTCGAGCGCGTCCGCCCCGCCATGCAGGCTTACGTCGACTCCGGGATTTACGCGGGCGTCAGCACGCTGATCGCGCGACGCGGCAAAATCGTGCACTCCGGCCAGTTCGGCTGGCGCGACAAAGAAGCGCAGGCGCCGATGTCGCCCGACACCATCTTCCGCCTCTACTCGATGACGAAGCCGATCGTATGCGTAGGCCTCATGACGCTGCTCGAGGAAGGGCGCTGCACGCTGTTTGATCCGCTGGCCAAGTTCGTTCCGGCTTTCGGCGCGGTGAAGGTGATGGAGGCGGACGGAAGTCTGGTCGATCCGACGCGCCCGATCATGCTCAGCGATCTGATGAGCCACATGAGCGGCCTGACCTACCATTTCGTCGACGAGTCCCCAGTCGGCAGGATGTATCGCGAGGGCAAGCTTCTGGACGCCGACTGCCCGCTGGAGGCCGCCATCGACGACCTGGCGCGTTTTCCGCTCGCCTTCCAGCCGGGGTCGCGCTGGCGCTACAGCGTCGGCATCGACGTCGTCGCCCGCGTGATCGAGGTCATCTCCGGGCGTCCGCTCGGCGACTTCCTGCGCGAACGCCTGTTCGAGCCGCTGGGCATGATCGACACCGCCTTCGGCGTCCCGCCCGCGAAACGAAACCGCCTGGCGGCGATGTACGGCCGTCCGGATCTGCTCCTTGCCAACACGACCCACAGCGGCGCATTTGAGGCGTGGGCGAAGGGCGTCAACGACCGTCTCGACGTCTCGAAAACCTATCCAGTCGATTCGCCGGACGTGTTCGCCCGCGGCGGCGTCGGCCTGTTCGGCACGATCGGCGATTATTTTCGCTTCGCCCAGATGCTGGCGAACGGCGGACAGCTCGGCGGAGCGCGCATTCTCGGCCGGAAGACCCTGGCGCTCATGCACGCCAATCGCGTGCCGGAGGCGCTGCTCCCCCTCGACATCGGCGGCCTGCCCCTGCCGGGTTACGGCTTCGGCCTCGGCTCGCGGGTGCTCCTTGACTTGGCGCAGAGCGGAGCGCCGGGCTCGGTCGGCGAGTTCGGCTGGGCCGGGGCGGCGAAGACCTACTTTTGGGTCGACCCGCAGGAGGAAATGGTCGGGCTTTTCATGACGCAGTCGATGATGAGCTTCGACCTGCCGGAGCTCGGCCTGCGCGCCCTCGCCTATCAGGCAATCGAGGACTAGCCTGCTTTGTCATACCCGCGAAAGCGGTGTATCCAGACTTGCCGCAAACCTCGGGGCGCCGGATTCCGGCGTTCGCGGGAATGACAGGTCGGGCTCGAGCGCTTGCTTTGCCGCTTGCCTTCGACGCCGTTTTTCGCTTGGCGGACTGTCCCGGCGCCCTCAATATGGAAAACCCCCAGCGGTGCGACCTATCCCGCGCGCCGGGACGAGGAGGAGTCGATGGCTTACGATGCGGGCGACGGATGGCGCCGGCCCGTTCCGCTCGCTTTGGCGGGCGTCGCAATCATCGGCTGGCTTCTCGCCGCCTTCCTGTGGACCGAGGCGTCGAGGAGCCAGAGCGAGCTGACCGAATCGCTCAATGCGGCGGAGCGGGCGCGGGAATCCCTCGCGGCGGACCTCCAGAATCTGCAGAAGGCGGCGGGGACGGCTGCCGACCTGAAGACCCAGGCGACCGAAGCGGAAAAGGCCCTGTCGGAAGCATCCGCCGCACGCGCGTCCGCCCAGAACGAACTCGCCGACCTCACCAAACAGATCGGCGACGCCAAGCTCGCCATCTCCGGCGCTCAGGAAGAGGCGAGCGCCAAGTCCCGCGATCTCCAGTCGGTCGAACTCGAGGCTCAAGCAAGAGAGCGACCGTCTGGCAGGCATGCAGGCTCAGGATCAGGCGCTGTCCGCCGAACAGGCGCGGTTGCAGGGGCAAGTCGACGCGGCGCGCGCCGCCCTCACCGAAGTCCAGAACCAGACCGCCGCGGCCCAGAAGCAATCCGAAACCGTCCAGAATGAGATCAAGGCGGCGACCGCGGAATTGAATGCGCTGCAGGACCAGATCCGAAACGCGAAACCCGCGCCAAGTCCGGCGCAGTGATCGGCCGATGGCCGGACTCGATGGGCCGGTCGTGCTACAGACGCGGACGCGACCGCTGAACAGACCACTCGCGTAAAGGGACCTGGATAATGGACGATGTCAGCTCAGCCGCGGCGACGCAAGCGCAACCGGGGTCGCGCAAGGTCCACACCTCCGCCGAACTCAAGGCCGCGGTGCTGTCGAAACTGACCTATTCCGTCGGCAAGATCCCAGAGGTGGCCAGCCCGAGGGACTGGTTTCTCGCGGTCGCCTTCGCCACACGGGACATCGTCGTCGACCGCTGGTTCGAATTGACCGCCGAAGTCTACGCCGACGGGCGCAAACGGGTCTATTACCTATCCTTGGAATTCCTCATCGGCCGGCTGCTATTCCATACAATGTCCAGCCTCGGTATCGCGAGGCCGATGGCCGAGGCGCTCAAGGAGCTCGGCGTCAATTTGACGGATCTCCGTCACGTCGAGCCGGACGCCGCGCTCGGCAACGGCGGCCTCGGGCGCCTCGCCGCCTGTTTCATGGACAGCATGGCGACGCTGGGGATCGCCGCGCATGGGTACGGCATCCGCTACGACAACGGTCTTTTCCGGCAGATCATTCGCGCCGGCTGGCAGCAGGAGACGCCCGAGGACTGGCTCACCAACGGTAATCCCTGGGAGTTCGAGCGGCCGGAAGTCAACTACGCCATCGGCTTCGGCGGCTGGGTCGAAATGGTCCAGGGCGAAGACGAGCGGACACGGCACATCTGGCATCCCGCCGAAACCGTCGAGGCGGTCGGCTATGACACTCCGATGGTCGGCTGGCGGGGCAGGCATGTGAACACGCTCCGCCTGTGGTCGGCGCGCCCGCCCGACCCGTTCAAGCTCGACGCCTTCAATGCCGCCGATTACGTCGCCGCCTTTTCCGACACGGTGCGCGCCGAAGCGATCTCGAAGGTGCTCTATCCGAGCGACGCGACCCCAGCCGGACAGGAGTTGCGCCTCAGGCAGGAGTATTTCTTCGCGGCGGCGTCGCTCCTCGACCTCATCCGCCGCCACATCAAGCAACATCACGACGTGCGCACGCTGGGCGACTACGCCGCGGTCCAGCTGAACGACACCCATCCCGCGATCGGCGTCGCCGAGCTCATGCGCATCCTGATCGACCTCAACGGCCTCGAATGGGATGAAGCGTGGGCGGTCACGCAGGCGACCTTCTCCTACACCAACCATACCCTCCTGCCGGAGGCGCTCGAAACATGGCCCGTTCCGCTGATGGAGCGTTTGCTGCCACGCCACATGCAGATCATTTATCTGCTCAACGCGGCGCATCTCGACGGCGCGCGCCGACGCGGCTTCATCGATCCGGGATTTCTCGCCACGCTCTCGCTGATCGACGAGCACGCCGGCAGACGGGTGCGGATGGGCAATCTCGCCTTCATCGGCTCGCACAAGATCAATGGTGTGTCGGCGCTGCACACCGATTTGATGCGCAAGACCGTGTTCCATAGCCTCAACACGGTCTACCCTGGCCGGATCCTCAACAAGACCAATGGCATCACCTTCCGACGCTGGCTCATCGAGTGCAACCCGGCGCTGGCGGAGATCATCCGCTCGACCCTCGGCGAACACGCGCTCGAGGACGCCGAGGCCTTGAAGGGATTCGCCGCGTTCGCCGACGACGCCTCGATGCAGGAGCGCGTCGGCGCTGCTCGCCGCTCCGCCAAGGTCTCGCTCGCGCGTCACGTCGCCGTCCAGCTCGGGCAACGCATCGACCCCGCGTCGATGTTCGACGTCCAAATCAAGCGCATTCACGAATACAAGCGCCAGCTGCTCAACATTCTCGAGACGGTGGCGAGATACAACGCCATTCGCGCCAATCCCACGGTCGACTTCGCTCCGCGCGTCAAGATTTTCTCCGGCAAGGCGGCGGCGAGCTACGCGCAGGCCAAGCTCATCATCAAGCTCGCCATCGACGTCGCCCGGGTCGTCAACTCAGATCCGACCCTGCGCGGCCTTCTGAAAGTCGTCTTCCTGCCCAATTACAATGTGTCGCTCGCCGAGACGATCATTCCGGCAGTCGACCTGTCCGAGCAGATTTCGACCGCTGGCATGGAGGCCTCCGGCACGGGCAACATGAAGATGGCGCTCAACGGCGCGCTCACCATCGGCACGCTCGACGGAGCCAATGTCGAGCTGCGCGACCTCGTCGGCGACGAAAACATCTTCATCTTCGGCCTCACCGCGTCCGAGGTGGAGAACGCGCGCGCGCACGGCATCGACGCCAGCGCCCGCATCGCCGCCTCCCCGGTGCTGCGCGAGTCGCTGGACGAAATCGCCTCCGGCGTGTTCTCCACCGACGACGCCAGCCGCTACCGCGGTCTGGTCGACACGCTCACCCATCACGACTATTTCATGGTGTGCGCGGATTTCGACGCCTATTGGCAGACGCAGATGCGCGTCGACGAGGCTTGGCGTGACCGGAAGCGGTGGATGCACTCGAGCATCATCAACACCGGAAATGTCGGTTGGTTCTCGTCCGACCGGGCGATAGCGGAGTACGCCAAGGAAATCTGGAACGCCCCGTTTACGCCGCTCTGCTAGCGCCGACGAGTTGGAGGATGAAATGGAGGCTTGGAGGGCGCGCGAGGAGGACGTCGCGGCGATCCAGTCCGCACGATGCGGCGATCCGTTTGCGGTGCTGGGCCCGCATTTGACCCCCCAAGGATGGGTCATCCGGGTTTTTGCGCCGGACGCGGTGCGGGTGCGCGCGCTTACCCGCGAGGGGGACAAGGCGATCGCCGAGCTGCCCCGACGCAAGGACGACTTCTTCGAGGCGCGGATCCCTTCGGCGAGCGAGAAACCGCTCTACCGCGTCGAGGTGGAAACCGCTTTCGGCGCGTCGTCGTATATCGACGCCTACGCATTTGGCCCAGCGCTGGGTCCGCTCGACGATTACCTCCTGCGTGAGGGCTCGCATCGCCAGCTCTACCGGCGACTCGGCGCCCAACTGACCCGGCACGAAGGCGTGGACGGCGTATTGTTCGCGCTCTGGGCGCCGAACGCCGCGCGCGTCTCCGTCGTCGGCGATTTCAACCGCTGGGACGGCCGGCGCTGCCAGATGCGCAAGCGCTACGACAGCGGATTGTGGGAGATCTTCGTTCCGCACCTGGCGGCCGGGGCAGTCTACAAATATGAGTTGACCGGCCCTGACGGCAAACTTCTGCCGCTCAAAGCCGATCCGTTCGGCTTTGAGGCCGAACTCCGCCCCTCGACCGCCTCGGTGGTCGCGGACAGCTCCGATTTCACCTGGACCGACGCCGAGTACATGGCGAAGCGGGCCGAGGGCGAGCCCCGCCGCAGGCCGATGTCGATCTACGAGGTCCATCTCGGCTCGTGGCGACGACATCTCGACGGAACTCTTCTCACCTACGACGAACTCGCCGACCAGCTCCTCCCGTACGTAGCCGGCATGGGCTACACTCATGTCGAACTTCTGCCGATCAGCGAGCATCCGCTCGACGAGTCCTGGGGCTACCAGCCAATCGGCCTCTTCGCTCCGACGCGGCGGTTCGGCGAGCCGGCCGGCTTCGCACGGTTCGTCGACCGCGCCCACGCGGCCGGCCTCGGCGTCCTCCTCGACTGGGCGCCGGCGCATTTCCCGACCGACGAGCACGGTCTTGCGCGATTCGACGGCACCGCCCTGTATGAGCACGCCGATCCGCGCAAGGGGTTCCATCCGGACTGGAACACCGCAATCTACAATTTCGGCCGGCACGAGGTGGCGAACTTCCTCTATTGCAACGCACTCTATTGGGTCGACCGGTTCCATATCGACGGCCTGCGCGTCGACGCCGTCGCTTCGATGCTCTACCTTGACTACTCCCGCCGCGAAGGCGAGTGGCTGCCCAACCCGGACGGCAGCAGGGAGAATCGAGAGGCGATCGCCTTCATTCGTCGCGCCAACGAGCTCGTCTATGGAGGCTTCCCCGGCGCGATCACCATCGCCGAGGAATCGACGGCTTTCCCTGGCGTCTCGCAGCCGACCAGCGCCGGCGGACTCGGCTTCGGCTTCAAGTGGAACATGGGCTGGATGCACGACACGCTCGAATACATGTCGCGCGATCCGATCTATCGCCGCTGGAGCCATGACAAGATGACGTTCGGGCTCCTTTACGCCTTCAGCGAGAATTTCGTCCTGCCGATCTCGCACGACGAGGTCGTGCACGGCAAAGGCTCGCTGGTCGGCAAGATGCCTGGCGACGAGTGGCAGCGCTTCGCCAACGCGCGGGCTTTTTATGGCTTCATGTGGGGGTATCCGGGCAAGAAGCTTCTGTTCATGGGGCAAGAGTTCGGCCAGACCATGGAGTGGAACTCCGCGGAATCTCTCCCTTGGTGGCTGCTCGACCACTGGCCGCATCAGGGCGTGCAGGCGCTGATCCGCGACCTCAACCGGATCTATCGCGAGACGCCGGCGCTTCATGCGCGGGACTGCGAACCGGACGGCTTCCGCTGGATTGTCGTCAACGACGACACGCAATCGGTGCTCGCCTTCCTGCGCCGGGGCGCCCGAAACGACCCGCCGGTCGCGATCGTCTGCAACTTCACGCCGGAACCGCGCATGAACTATCGCATTGGACTGCCCTTTGAGGGCCACTGGCGGGAGGCGATCAACACCGACGCTTCCTTGTACGGAGGGTCCAATATGGGCAACTTCGGCGACGTCGTCGCGGAACGGCGCCCTTCGCACGGCTTTCCCGTTTCGGCGACCCTGGTGTTGCCGCCGCTCGCGACCTTGTATCTCGTCTTCAGCCCGCGAAGCGCCGGCGCGGACGCCGCATGACGGGGAGGGTCGACATGCGCAAGACACGATCGGCGAAGGAGATGGGACTCTCGCCGCCCTATTCCCGACACGCCATGGCCTACGTACTCGCGGGGGGACGGGGAAGCCGGCTCCTCGAGCTCACCGACCGGCGGGCCAAGCCTGCCGTCTATTTCGGCGGAAAGTCGCGCATCATCGACTTTGCCCTCTCGAACGCGCTGAACTCCGGCATTCGCCGCATCGCTGTCGCCACCCAGTACAAGGCCCACAGCCTGATCCGCCACCTTCAGCGGGGGTGGAACTTTTTTCGGCCCGAACGAAACGAGAGCTTCGACATCCTGCCCGCCTCCCAGCGCGTCTCCGAGACCATGTGGTACCTCGGCACGTCTGACGCGGTCTATCAGAACATCGACATCATCGAGAGCTATGGCCCGCATTTCATGGTGGTGCTGGCGGGCGATCATGTCTACAAGATGGACTACGAGAAGATGCTGCAGCAGCATGTCGAACTCGGGCGCGGATGTGACGGTCGGGTGTCTCGAGGCCTCTCTCGAGGAAGCAAAAGGCTTCGGCGTGATGCACGTCAACGCCGACAACACCATCATAAGCTTTCTCGAAAAGCCCAAGAACCCGCCTCCGATGCCGGGCAACCCCGATGTCGCGCTTTGCAGCATGGGCATCTATGTGTTCGAGATGTCGTTTCTGATCGACCTTCTCAAGGAAGACGCGGCGAATCCAAATTCGAGCCACGACTTCGGCAAGGACATTATCCCCCGCCTCGTCAAAGAGGGCAAAGCCGTCGCGCACCACTTCTCGCACTCCTGCGTGCGATCAACCGAGGAGGCCAAGCACTACTGGCGCGATGTTGGAACGGTCGACGCCTATTGGGCGGCCAACATCGATCTCACTGACGTCGTTCCCGACCTCGACCTCTACGACCGCGGGTGGCCGATCTGGACTTACGGCGAAATCACCCCCCCGGCGAAGTTCGTGCACGACGTCGACGGCCGGCGGGGCCTTGCGATTCAGTCGTTGCTTTCCGGCGGCTGCATCGTCTCCGGCGCTGCGATCAGCCGGTCGCTGGTGTTCACCGGCGTGCATGTCCATTCGTATTCGACAATCCACGAGGCCGTCATCCTGCCCTACGCGACCATCGGGCGGAATGTGCGGCTCAACAAGGTGGTGATCGACAGCGAAGTGCGCATTCCCGACGGTCTGGTCGTCGGCGAGGATCCGATTCTCGACGCGAAGCGCTTCAGGCGCACCGAGGACGGCGTGACGCTGATCACCGGGCCGATGATCGAAAAGCTCAGGCAATGAGCGCAATGAAAGTTCTGTCCGTCGCCTCGGAAATCTTTCCGCTGGTGAAGACGGGCGGGCTTGCCGACGTCGCGGGCGCCCTGCCGCGCGCGCTCGCCTCGGAAGGCGTCGAGATGCGGTCGCTCGTTCCGGCCTACCCGGCGATCAAGGGCAAGCTCGCCGACGCCACGGTCGCGCGCGAATATCGCGATCTGTTTGGCGGGCCGGCGCACGTGCTGGCCGGTCAGGCCGGGGGTCTCGACCTGTTCGTGATCGACGCGCCGCATCTCTACGACCGTCCCGGCAATCCGTACCTGGGCGCGGATGGGCTCGACTGGCCCGACAACGCCCGCCGATTCGCGGCTCTCGCTCGCGTCGGCGCGGACATCGGGCTCGGCGCAATCGAAGCCTTCCAGCCCGAGGTGGTCCATGCCCACGATTGGCAGGCTGCGCTCGCCCCCGCTTATCTGCGCTTCGCCCAGGGGCGGCGTCCCGGTTCAGTGGTGACGATCCATAACCTCGCCTTCCAGGGCCATTTTCCCATTTCCGTGTTCTGGGAGCTCGGCTTGCCCGATCGCGCTCTGGCGATCGACGGCGTGGAGTATTTCGGCGGCGTCGGCTATCTGAAGGCCGGCCTTCAGCTCGCCGACGTGGTCACGACCGTCTCGCCGACCTACGCGCGCGAGATCCTGACCCCGGAATTCGGCATGGCGCTGGACGGCCTGTTGCGCGCGCGCTCCCACGCCGTGCACGGCATTCTCAACGGCGTCGACGACAGCGTCTGGAATCCCGCGACCGACCCGGCTCTCCCGCAGGATTTCGACGCGACCAGGATCGACCTGCGGGCGCGCAACAAGATTGCGCTGCAAGCCAAGCTCGGATTGACGCCCGGCGACCGCCCCCTGTTCGCCGTCATTTCCCGTCTCTCCCATCAGAAGGGCCTCGACCTTCTTCTGCAGGCGCTCCCGCCTTTGATCGCCAAGGGGGCGCAGCTCGCGGTGCTGGGCTCCGGCGAACGGACTCTGGAGGCCGGCTTCGCCGAAGCCGCCGCGACGCGGGCGGGTTCGGTCGGTACCGTCTTCGGCTATGACGAAAAACTCGCCCACCTCTTTCAGGGCGGCGCGGATTTCATCCTCGTGCCGTCCCGCTTCGAGCCCTGCGGACTGACTCAGCTCTGCGCCCTCCGGTACGGCGCAACGCCGATCGTGTCGCGCGTCGGGGGCCTCGCCGATACGGTGATCGACGCCAACGAGGCGGCCGCGGCCGCGGGCGTCGCGACCGGCATCCAGTTCTCCCCGCTTTCCGTGGAGGCCCTGGGTCACGCGCTCGACCGGGCGCTGGAGAGCTACCGCGATCCGGCGACCATGCGGCGGATGAGGCTGAACGGCATGCGGTCGGACGTGTCGTGGCGCGGCCCCGCGCGTCGCTACGCCGGGCTCTACCGATCGATCGCCCGGCCCGCCGCATGAGCGGATTGGCGGGGAGCCTCGGGGTCGTCGTATCGCCGCATGGGCTGGAGGCGGCCCTCGCGCTGCCGAACGCCGAAGGAGCTTTTCTTTGCCTTTACGATGGCGACCGCGAAGTCTTTCGCGCCGCGATGAACCGGGGGGATGACGGAGCGTTTCGCGGCCTCGCCCCGGGCTTTGGCGAGGGGGCGCGCTACGGCTTCCGCGTTCAGGGACCCTATGATCCGGCGCGGGGCCAGCGTTTCGACGTCGCCAAACTGCTCGCCGACCCCTATGCGTTCCGTTTCGACCGGCCTTTCCGGCTGCATCCCTCGATGTTCGCTTTCGGAAAGGACAGCGGCCCCTATGCCCCGAAGGCGATCGCCGGCGCGCCGCCCGCGGGCGAGCCGGGCGGCAAGCGGATCGCCGCCGACTCGCTCGTCGTCTACGAGCTCAATGTGCGTGGGTTTTCGCGCCTCAATCCTGCGGTCCCGGAAAGCGCCCGCGCAACTTTCGCCGGACTGGCCCATCCGGCCTCGATCGCGCATCTGGCCAGCCTCGGGGTCACGGCGGTCGAGATCATGCCGGCCGACCCCTTCGTCGACGAGCGGCACTTGCCGCCGCTCGGCTTGGCGAACGCCTGGGGTTACAATCCAGTGGTGTTCGGCTCGCCGGATCCGCGTCTCGCTCCGGGCGGCTGGACCGAGGTGAGGGGGGCGACCGACGCCCTGCACGCCGCGGGGATGGAAGCGATCCTCGACGTCGTTTTCAACCATAACGGAGAAAGCGACCAGTTCGGCCCGACGCTTTCGTTCCGCGGCCTCGACAACGTGGCCTTCTTCCGTCTCGACCCCCAGAATCCGGCGATCTACGTCAATGACGCGGGCACCGGCAATTGCCTCGCGCTCGACCGCCCGCTCGTCGTCGACATGGCGATCGGGGCGCTCAGGCGCTGGATGATTCATGGAGGAATCGACGGCTTCCGTTTCGACCTGGCGACCGCCCTCGGCCGCAGACCGGACGGCTTCGATCCCGACGCCCCGTTCTTCCGGGCCCTTGCCGAGGACCCCGTGCTCCGGCGCGCGCGCCTCATCGCCGAGCCCTGGGACGTCGGCCTGGGCGGCTACCGGCTCGGGTCCTTCGGCCCCGCCTTCGCGGAATGGAATGACCGCTTCCGCGACGCCGCGCGCCGCTTCTGGCGCGGCGATCCCGGCATGCGCGGCGAGATCGCCACCCGCATCGCGGGCTCCCGCGACGTGTTCCCCCGCGCCGCCGCCCCTTCGAAGAGCGTGAACTATGTCGTCGCGCACGACGGCTTCACCCTCGCCGACCTGGTTTCCTACGAGAAGAAGCACAACGAAGCGAACGGCGAGCACAGCCGGGACGGAACCGACGCGAACTTCTCCTGGAACAACGGCGTCGAGGGGCCGAGCGACGATCCGGCGATCGTCGCGGCGCGCTCGCGCGATGAGCGCAACCTCCTGACGCTGCTGTTCGCCTCGCGCGGAATCCCGATGCTGGCGATGGGCTCCGAGCTCGGCTTCAGCCAGGGGGGCAACAACAACGCCTACGCCCAGGACAACGCGACGACCGCCCTTCACTGGAGCGACGCCAATTCGTCCCTGATCGCCTTCGTCCGGCGGCTCGCCGCGGCGCGCCGCGCCCACCCGGCATTGTCGCGCGACGCCTTTCTGACCGGTGCGCCGTTCGACGAATCGGGCCTGCCCGACGTCGAATGGCGCGACGCCGAAGGGCCGATGACGCCGTCGACATGGAATGAGGCCTCCGGCCCGGCGCTCGTTGCGGTTTTCGCCGCCCCCCACGACGGCGGCGTCGACCGCGTCGCGCTCGCCATGAACCAGTCGCGCGAGGAGATCGAACTCAACGTGCCTGAGCCTCGTCCTGGGATGGCGTGGCGCCTGCTCGTTGACAGTCACGCTCCCGAGGCGCCGGAGCGCCCGCTCGCCATCGCCGACCGTCAGCGGCTCCCCGCCCGCTCGTGCCTGATCCTCGCGGAAGGCCCGCTTGCCGGCGGTCGATCTCGAAGCGGTCCGCCCGCCGCCGCGACCGTCGACGCGCTCGCGAGCGCCGCCGGGATCGCCGGCGACTGGTGGGACGTCGGCGGCAAACGCACCATCGTCTCGCCGGAAACCAAGATCGCGCTCCTCGCGTCGCTCGGGCTCGAGGCGGGCAGCGAGGCGGAGGCGCGCGAAAGCCTGACCCGCGTCCTCGACGAGACGCGCCGGCGGCGCGTGCCCTATTCGCTGGTGATGCGCGCCGACCAGCCGCTCGCGGCGCCGCTGCGCGACGCGCCTCAGGGCCGCGAAGCCCGGATCGAATGCGAGAACGGCAGGATTCTCGAATGGCGCGTCGGCGCCGGCGACGGCGAGCGGAGCGACCTTCCTGACGGCCGTTCGGTGGAGGAACGGGCGATGGCGCTGCCGGACCTGCCTCTCGGCCGCCATCGCCTGCTCGTCGACGGCGTCGACTGCCGGATCACGGTCGCGCCGCCGGAATGCTACGGGCCCTCGGCCGGGCCGCGCAAGCGCTTCGGGGTCACGGCGATGCTCTACGCGCTGCGTCGCGCCGGCGATCAGGGGATCGGCGACTTCTCGACGCTCGGGCTCGCCGGCGAGGCGGCGGGCGGCGCCGGAGCGGCCTACTTCGGCGTGAGCCCGATGCATATGCTGTTCCCGCACGACCGGGAGCGGGCGAGCCCCTACCATCCGTCTGACCGTCGCTTTCTCGATCCGATGCTGATCGACGTCCTCGACGCCGGCCTGCCACGCGGCGAGGCGCTCGAAGCGGCGCTCGGCGCGCTTGCGCCGACGATCGAGGCGGCCGCGGCGACGAGGCTCGTCGACTATCCCGCGATGTGGCGGGTCAAGCACGCGGCGCTCGAAGCGCTCCATGCGGCTTTCGTCCGCGCCCGGCGCGCGCGGCCCGCGGACCCGCTCTGCGCCGAGCATCACGCGTTTGTCGAGGCCGGCGGCGAGGCGCTGCGGCGCTTCGCGGCGTTCCAGGCGATCGCCGCCGGGGAGGCCGGCGCCGACTGGCGGTCGTGGCCAGAAGCCGTGCGCGCGGGCGACGCGAGCGCGATCGAGAAGGCCATCGCGAGAGACCACGACGCGTTCGACTTCGCCCTCTTCTGCCAGTGGCTCGCCGACCGCCAGCTTGCCCGCGCGGCGGCGCGCGCGCGGGAGCGCGGCCTCGAGATCGGCTTCTACCGCGACCTCGCCGTCGGCGCTGCGCCCGACGGCGCGGAGGCCTGGGCGCACGCCGGCGCGCTGGCGCAGGGCGCATCCGTCGGCGCCCCGCCCGACCCCTTTTCGGTCCAGGGCCAGAACTGGAGCCTGCCCGCGCCCAATCCGCTGGCCGGCGCGCGCGAGGGCTGGGCGGCGCTCGGCGCGCTCTATGCGGCCAACATGCGACACGCCGGGATGTTGCGCATCGACCATGCGATGGGCCTCCAGCGACTCTTCCTCATTCCCGAGGGCGCGAGGCCGGCGGACGGCGCTTATCTCGCCTATCCGCTCCACGACCTCATCGGTCATATCGCGCTCGAGAGCCAACGCGCCAAATGCATGGTGGTCGGCGAGGATCTCGGCACGGTGCCCGAGGGATTCCGCGACCGGCTGACGCGGGCGAACATTTTCGGGATGCGGGTGCTGTGGTTCGAGCGCAAGGGCGCCGAGGTTTTGCCGCCCGCCGGCTATCCGCCGGTGTCGGCGGCCTGCGTCGCGACGCACGACCTCGCGACGCTGGCCGGCTGGTGGCGGGGCGCCGACATCGCCGAGAGGCTCGCGCTCGGCCTGCTCACGCTGAGCGCGGCGGGCGAGGCGGTCGCGGCCCGGCTCGAGGAGAAGCGCGGCCTGATCGCGGCGCTCGTCTCCGCCGGGCTGATCGCCTCGGCCCCCGCCGAGGACGCCCCGCTCGACGATGCGACCGCGGCGGCGGTCCATGCGCTGATCGGCGGCGCGGGCTCGCTCCTCGCCAGCGCCCAGTTCGACGATCTCACCGGCGAGGCGGTCGCCACCAACCTGCCCGGCACCGACCGCGAGCGGCCGAACTGGCGAGTCAGGCTCAGCCCCGACGTCGCCTCGGCCTTCGCCGGCCGCCGGGCGCGGGCGATCGTCGCGGCGCTGGGGAAGGGGCGACTATAGGCCGAATTCCCTGCCGCAGGGAAAAACGCAGGGAAATTCTCGAATTTCGGCGCTTTTTGGCAAAAACCGCCCCGAAACGTCCAAAAATTCGAGGTCGTTACCCGAAAATTCCCTACGTGGGCGAGCAGGGAATATTTTTTCCCGGGCAGGGAATTCAAATTCCCTGTTCGGCCGAATGCAGGGATATCTCTTGCCTGATGCGCCGCCTTTCCGGCGTTTTTCGCGCGGGCTCCACAGAGGTCTTTGGGCGCTCAGGCGAGCGTCGAAATGCTGGTCTTGCAAGCGGTTATTTTCCGACCTCGTCGATTGGCGGCGCCGCCGCCATGCGCTAGATTTAGCTTTCTTTTCCGGAGAAACCCCAGGAACGGGAGTTCGATCATGGAGCCTGCGAGAGGCGAAGTCATAAGCGCTCGCACCGGCGTGCCAGGACTCGACGACGTGTTGTCCGGCGGCTTTTCGCCGGGACATGTTTACCTGATCGAGGGAAACCCGGGCGCCGGCAAGACCACGATCGCATTGCGTTTCCTTCTCGAGGGCGCCAGCGCCGGGGAAAAAGGCCTCTACGTCGTCTTGTCGGAGACCGCGCAGGAGCTTAGGGGCGGAGCCGCTTCGCACGGCTGGACCATCGACGAAAACGTTGAAATATTCGAGCTGGCTCCGGCTGAGAGCTTCGTGGGCGCCGAACAGCAGCAGAGCCTTCTCTATTCTTCTGATCTGGAGCTCGGCGAGACGACCAGTTCGATATTCGCGGCGTTTGAGCGCGCGAAGCCGGTCAGGGTGGTCCTCGACAGTCTGTCCGAGATCCGCCTTCTCGCGCAAAGCTCTTTGCGATATCGGCGGCAACTTCTGGCGATCAAGCACTATTTCTCCGGTCGGGGCGCGACCGTGCTGCTGCTTGACGATTTGACTTCCGAGGTTTCGGACAAGACCGCGCACAGCATCGTCCACGGCGTCATTCAGCTGGAGGAGCTGGCGCCCAACTACGGCGCCGAACGTCGGCGGCTTCGGGTTTCGAAATATCGCGGACGATCCGTCCGCCTCGGCTATCACGACTTTACGATAAGAACCGGCGGGGCGGCCGTCTTTCCGCGGCTGGTCGCCGCCGAGCATCACACGCGGTTCGAGCGAACTCGCGCCACCACCGGCGTCGCCGAATTCGACGCGCTTCTGGGCGGTGGGATCGAACAGGGCTCCAGCACGTTGATCCTTGGGCCGGCAGGCGCCGGCAAGAGCACGTTCGCCATCCAGTTCATCGTCGCCGCCAGTCCGGCGCGGGGAAAAAGCGGCGATGTTCGTGTTCGATGAGGAACTCGGCCTCCTTTTCGACCGTATGGAGAAAATGGGCGTCGATTTGGAAGGGATGCGCAAGTCCGGCTCTCTCATGATCCAACAAGTGGATGCCGCGGAGTTGTCGCCAGGCGAGTTCGCGCATCTCGTTCGCGCAATCATCGACACCGGACACGCAAAGACGGTCGTCATCGATAGCCTCAATGGCTACCAGGCCGCGATGCCGGAAGAAAAATTGCTGATCCTCCATATGCACGAGCTGCTGCAATATTTGAACCGGCAGGGAGTCAACACGTTTCTGACTGTTGCTCAACACGGCATTATCGGGGACATGAAGGCGCCCATCGACATTACCTATCTCGCCGATACGGTTATCCTGCTGCGTTACTTCGAGGCGTCGGCGAGCGTCCGACGCGCCGTCTCCGTCATCAAGAAACGAGCCGGCGGTCACGAGACGACGATCAGAGAATTCCGCGTCGGCCGCCGGCGGTTTCACTATGGGAGAGCCTCTGACCGAGTTCCGCGGCATTCTCGAGGGAGCGCCAATCCTTGTCGGGCGCCGGCGCTCGATCGACCGTCCGGGCGAGGGGACGAGCCCCGATGAGCCTGCCTAGTCAGGGCGGGCCCAACGCCCTTGTTTTGGCGCCGCACGGTCGAGACGCGGCCATAGCTCGGGAGCTCCTGCGCTCGGCCGGCATCAACTCGGTCATCTGCTCGAACCTCTCGGACTTTCAGGGCGCGCTCGACGAGACAGCCTGTTTCGCTGTCGTCACGGAGGAGGCGCTGTGGCCATCCGATCTGCCGTCCGTCGCGGAGCGCCTCGCGGCGCAGCCTTCCTGGTCTGACCTGCCGTTCATCGTCCTGACGCATCATGGCGGCGAGCGAGCGCGCAATCCTGCGGCAGCGAGATTGTCGAGCATGCTCGGCAACGTGACTTTTATCGAGCGGCCCTTTCATCCGGCGACTTTCGTCAGCGTCGCGCGAACCGCGTTCAAAGCGCGCCAAAGGCAATATGAGGCTCGGGCTCGAATCGAGGAACTCCATGAGGGTGAGGAACGGCTTCGGACCGCGCTGTTGGCCGGCCATCTGGGCGAATGGGAAGTGGATCCGGGGAGACGCGTGCTAACTGCGTCTGCAACCTTCAAAACCATTTTCGGGCGCGAGCCCACCAGCCCGTTTTCCTATGACGAGCTGCTCGCCGCCATTCCTTCCGATGACAGGAAACGCATCGAGGAGGCGTTCGCGGCGAATGAAGGGCAGGACGAACTCGCGATCGAATGTCGCAATGTCTGGACTGACGGCGGCATCCATTGGGCCGAGCTGCGAGCCCGCCGTCGTTGACGATCGAAGGCGCGAGGCTCGGATCGTTGGCGTCGCGGCGGACATCACGGCAAGGAAAACCGCCGAAGACGCGCTCAGACAGGCAAACGAGTTGCTCGAAGAACGTGTCTCGCGACGGACCGCCGAACTCAGCCGCGCGCATGAGGCAATGCTTGCGGAGATCGAGCAGCGTCGACACGCCGAGGACCTCCTGCGGCAATCGCAGAAGATGGAGACGATCGGGCAACTGACTGGGGGCGTGGCGCATGACTTCAACAACCTGCTGACGGCGGTGCTGGGCAACCTGGAGTTGCTTCGCAAGCGCGTGGGAAACGAGCCGAATTCGGCCCGTCTCATTGACAGCGCAATGCAGGGCGCGCAGCGCGGCGCGGCCTTGACCCAGCGGCTGCTTGCGTTTTCGCGCCGGCAGGACCTGAAGATCAGGCCGAGAGACCTTCGCGATCTTCTCCAGGGCATGACCGATCTGATCGAACGGTCTGTCGGCCCTCAGATCGAGATCCGAATCGATCTTCCCGCTGCGTTGCCTCGCCGTGTCGGTGGACGGAAATCAGATTGAATTGGCGGTGCTGAACCTTGCCGTTAACGCGCGCGACGCCATGACGGACGGCGGAGTCCTGACGATCAGCGCGGCGGAAAGCGAGCCGCCGCCGGGGAGCGAACTCGCGCCCGGAAGATACGTTCGACTTACGGTAACCGACACCGGATCCGGGATGGACGACGACACCCTGGCCAAGGCGGTCGAGCCCTTTTTTTCCACGAAGGAGATCGGCAAGGGAACGGGACTTGGATTCTCGATGGTGCATGGCCTCGCCATGCAATTGGGCGGGGAACTCGAGGCTTTCGAGCGAATTGGGACGCGGCACGACGGCGGAAATTTGGCTGCCGGCGAGCGAAGCCTCCGTCGAAATGAAGCCTCCGACGGCTTCTCAGAAGAAGGGAGCGGAGGTCGGGAAAGCTTCGATCCTTGTCGTCGACGATGACCCTTTGGTTGCGTCGAGCACGGCCGACATGCTTGCCGCTCTCGGGCATTCCGTGATCGAGGCCAACTCGGGGAGACCGGCCCTTGATATCCTCAACAGCGGGGAGGACATCGATTTGCTCGTCACCGACTATTTGATGCCGCGGATGACCGGGGTCCAGCTCGCAAAGGCGGCGAAGGAGATCCGTCCTGACCTCGCGATCCTGTTGGCCACCGGATACGCGGATCTGGCTGCTGGGTTGGGCTTCGAACTGCCGCGGATAAGCAAGCCTTACCTGATACCTGAGCTTCGAACGGAAATCGCCAAAGTCCTCGGTTCCCGCCGAAGAAGCTAATGGCTAGAGCTTGGCGGCCGGAGGGTTCGTCTCAGTCGCGGCGTCTCCGGCGCCGACCGCAGGAGGCCAAGACGGCGACGATCCGGCTTTTCCCAGTCTCGGAACGCCCCGCCGAAGCGTTTCCCGACCGTCGGCGTCGGCGCATCGGCCGAGGCGTCCGGCGCCGCTGACGCTCCTCAAGATCCAACAATCGGGATCGGACGCCCGAAGCGCCGCGCGGCTGAAACCGAACTGCGCATGGCTCTGCGGCATGTCCGCCAGGGCCAAGAGTGCATCGCGCGCCAGCTCCGGGTTCTTGCGACGCTGAGGGAAAAGGGCTTGCCGACCGACCAGGCCGAGGACGTCCTTCGGTGGCTGGAGCAGACCCCGCGGCGGTTCGAGGAGCACTTTCGCATCCTGGCGAGCCGCGGCGCCGAACGGGTCGAGCCGAAGAACATCGAGGCGGCGCCGTTCGTCGACTGGTAGGCCGGCTCTCTACACATATCAAAACGCCGCGGGGACCCCTGTACCGGTACGGTATCCGAGAGGCCTTGTTGATCATAGGCTGATCGGATCGGGCCAGCCCTTGGGGAGCAGCCCAAGGACCCCTGCGCTTCGAGCGCCTGGGAAGGACATGCGCCCCCTCGGGTTGGCTGCGACTTGAGGTCCGATCGGAGGTCGCGCTTCGAGCGCTCGGCTGGGGAAGGTGGCGCGAAGCGCTGGATGGGGTGTTGGCCGCCGCTTCGGCATAAGTCGGATGGCGCGAACCTCGCCGCGGTCTTTTTTCGAGGCGCCCTGGTTTCCGCTCCCAGGCGGGCGCCGCCTGCCGCGCTTCGCCGAAGCCGCGTTCATGTCTCGCGCAGCGCCGCACGAATGCGCTGAATGACGATCGGCAGTCCGCGAATGATGAGCTCATCGGGAAATCGAAGAACGCGAAATCCCGCGCGTCGAAACCATGCATCCCTCTCGGCGTCCTTAATCTTGGCATCAGCCGTCTCGTGCGTGCGGCCGTCTGCTTCGACGACGATCTTTCGCGCAAGACAAACGAAATCCGCGAAATAAGGCCCGATCGGCGTTTGCCTGCGGAAGCCGTGTCCGTCGATCTGATGATTGCGCAGGGCGCGCCAAAGCATGGTCTCCGCCCTCGTCATGCTCTGACGCTGCGCACGAGCAAACTTGCGTGAGGACTGACGGAAACGCGGCAACTCGTCCATCTTGCCTACGTATCACTGCCGGAAGGCAGCGAGGGAGGTTGGTCACGATCCTTTCTGAACGGAGCCGCATTGCACGACGGACACCGCGAAGCCTTCACCGGCGGATTCCTGCTCGCCACACCCCATCCGGACGCTTCGCGCCACCTTCCCCAGAAAGCTGGGGAAGGGTTCAGCGGCGATTTCAACCGGGTGGAAAAAAGTGCTCTCGCAAGGCGATGGGCTATGATGGGTCCGTTTGACGCCGCGAGAAGCGCATCATCTCGGTCTGACGCCATGGGGAGCGGATCGGCCTCGTCGCTTTAACTCCGGCGCCGATTGCAGGAGGCCACCCATGAGCGGCGACGACCCGGCTCCCCCAAATCCCCAACCCACGAGTGGCGAATATCAGCCGAGGCCTTTTCCGACGGTCGGCATGGGCAGCTCGGCAGGCGGCGTGCATGCGCTGCAGTCGTTCTTCGAGAGCCTACCCGACAGCGTGGACGCGGCCTTCGTCGTCGTCGTCCATCTCGACCCGGGGCACCAGAGCGAATTGCCGAGCATCCTCGCGGCGCGCACGAAAATGCCGGTCACCCAAGTGTCCGGCCGGGTCAAGCTCGAGCCGGGGCATGTCTACGTCATCCCCCCCAACCGGCAGCTCACGGTCAGCGACCAGCATCTCGCCATCGCCGAGTTCGACGAGCCGCGCTGGCAGCGGGCGCCGATCGACCTCTTCTTCCGCTCGCTCGCCGCGCAGCGGGGCGACGACTTCGCCATCGTGCTCTCCGGCGCAGGCTCGGACGGCGCCGTCGGCATCAAGGCGGTGAAGGAGGCGGGCGGCATCATCCTGGTGCAGGACCCGGACGAGGCCGAATACGGCTCCATGCCGCGCGCGGCGGTCGCGACTGGCGTCGCGGATTTCGTCCTGCCGGTGCGCGAGATCGCCGCGCATCTGCCCGAGCTGATCGCCAATCGCGGGCGGGTCGCTTCCGAGGCGGCGGACGAGACGGACGGCGAGGCGATGCTGCGCATCCTCTCGCTCCTGCGTGTGCGCTCCGGCCACGACTTCTCCAACTACAAGAAGTCGACCGTCCGCCGCCGCATCATGCGGCGGATGCAGGTGCAGCGCGCCGCGACGATGTCGGATTATCTTACGGTCCTGCGCGAGAACCCGGTGGAGGCGCAGGCCCTGTTCGCCGACCTCTTGATCTCGGTGACGACCTTCTTCCGCGACTCTTCCGCCTTCGACAAGCTTGCGGCGATCGTCATTCCGCGGCTGTTCGAGGACAAGGCGGCCGGCGACAGCGTGCGCGTCTGGGTTCCCGGCTGCGCGACCGGCGAGGAAGCCTATTCGATCGCGATCCTGCTGCTCGAGGAGGTGGCGCGCCACGACATCCGCTGCGAGCTCCAGGTGTTCGCCTCCGACCTCGACGACGCCGCGCTGACGATCGGCCGCGAGGGCCGCTATCCGCTCGCCATCGAGGCCGACATGACGGAGGACCGCCTCCGTCGATTCTTCACCCGCGAGAGCGATAGCTACCGCGTCACTCGGGAACTGCGCGACGTCGTGCTGTTCGCCAAGCACAGCCTCTTCAAGGATCCGCCGTTCTCCCACGCGGACCTCATCTCTTGCCGTAACGTGCTGATCTACCTCGACCGCGAGCTGCAGCAGCAGGTCTGCGCCACCTTCCACTTCGCGCTCAAGCCGCAGGGCTATCTGTTCCTCGGCGCATCGGAGACCGCCGACAGCCCAGCCGGCATGTTCCGCGCCATCGATCGCGAATCGCGCATCTACCAGCGCATGCAGATCCCAACCGGCCTCCGCGTGGCTCCGCGGGTCGGGCCGCCGAGCTTCGGGCTCGAGCCCTTGGCGTCGAGGCCGCCGGCGCTCTTCCGGGCCGCGAGCGACGCAGTCGTGCACCGCGAGGCGCTGGAGCGGCTCGCTCCGCCGAGCGCCGTCGTCGACGAGTCGCTATCGCGTCATTCATCTGTCGGAGCAAGCCGGCCGCTATCTGCAGCCCTCGGGCGGAACGCTCGTCAATAACATCACCGAGCTCGCACGCGAGGAATTGCGGTTCGATCTGCGGGCCGCCCTGCACCGCGCCTTCGGCCGCAACGAGCCGAGCCTGAGCGGCCCGATCGCCGTGCGCTTCAACGGCGCGCCGAGGCGCGTCTATCTCCAGGCGAAGCCGCTCAGCGCCGACCCCAACGCGAGCCGGTCGGCGATCGTGTTCTTTTTCGAGGGCGAGACGCTCGGCGACACGGCGGGGGGCGTCGGCGGCATCGAAGCGGAAGGGCCGGGCGAACAGATCCAGCAGCTTCAGCAGGAGCTTCAATTCGCCCAGTCGCAGCTCGGGACCTCGCGCGAGGAATACGAGGGGGCCAACGAGGAGTTGCGCGCCGCCAACGAGGAGCTGCAGTCGATCAACGAGGAATACCGCTCGACCGGCGAGGAACTCGAGACCAGCAAGGAGGAGCTGCAGTCGATCAACGAAGAGCTGCAGACGGTCAATAGTGAGCTGAAGACCAATCTCGATGCCGTGTCGCGCGCCCACAGCGACATCCAGAACCTGATGGCCGCGACCGACGTCGGCATTCTGTTTCTCGACGCGCAGCTGCGCATCAAGCGCTTCACGCCGCTGATCGCCGACCTGTTCAACGTCGTCGCCGGCGACGAGGGCCGGGCGATCACCCACTTCACCCACAGCCTGGACTACGACGATCTCGTCAAGGACGCCCGCTCTGTCCTGCGCGATCTTCCCCTCGCCGAAAGCGAGGTGCGGAGCCGCGAGGGCAAATGGTATCTGATGCGCACGCGGCCCTACCGCACCGTTGCGGACAAGATCGAGGGCGTCGTCATCACCTTCGTCGACATCGGCGATCGGCAGCACGCCGAGCAGGCGCTGCGCGAGAGCGAAGCCCGGCTGCGGGCGTTGATCGACGGCGTGGCCGACTCGATCGTGACCATCAACGAGGCCGGCGTCATCCAAGAGCTGAACGCGGCGACGACGAAGATGTTCGGCTATGCGCCGGACGAGCTCATCGGGCGCGACGTCGACATTCTCGTTCCCGAGCCGCATCATTCGCTGCACGACGGTTACATCAAGCGCTATGTCGAGACCGGCGAGGCCAGGATCATCGGCGTCGGCCGCGAGGTCGAAGCCAGGCGCAAGGACGGCACGATCTTTCCGGTCGAATTGACGGTGACCGAGATCCGCTATGGCGGCGAGCGGCTGTTCATCGGCTTCGCCCGGGACCTCAGCGAGCGGCGGGGGTTCGAGCAGAGGCTCAGCCGGCTGCACTCGAACCGCATCGATACGATGGCGGACATGGCGACTGCGCTCGCGCACGAGCTCAACCAGCCGCTGGCGGCGGCCGCAAATTATCTCTTCACCGCCCGCCACGTCCTCGACTCGAAGCCCGGCGGCGCAGACGCGGCGGTCGACGACTCGCTCGACAAGGCCTCCGCGCAGATGCATCGCGCAGGTCAGATCATCGCGCACCTGCGCGAATTCATGGCGCGCGGCGAGCCCGACAAGATCGAGCTCAGCCTCCACGACCTGATCAAGACGACGGTCGAGCTGGTCGGCCCGTCGGCGCGCCAGGCCGGGGTCGACATCGTGACGCGTCTCGACGCCGGCGAAGACAAGGTGCTCGCCGACCGGGTCCAGGTCGAGCAGGCGATGGTCAATCTCATCCGCAACGCGATCGAGGCGATGAGCGATGCGCCCAAACGCCGGCTGACGATCTCGACCGCGCTCGAGGACGGCATGATCCGCGCCGACTTCGCCGACACGGGCCGCGGCCTGCCGGCTTCGGCGGCGGATGTGTTCACGCCGTTCAGCTCGAGCAAGACCGATGGTCTCGGCGTCGGTCTGTCGATCTCGCGCTCGATCATCGAGGCCCATTACGGGACGATCCGGGCGGAGGCCAATCCCGGCGGCGGGGCGAAGTTCAGCTTCACCCTGCCGCTCGCGCGGCTGGAGAAGGGCGGAGAGGGCGAGGCGTAGTCTCGTCTCCCCTTCTCCGCGAAGCGGGGAAGCAACTGTGTTGGTCGGGATAGCCCGGTGCTCGGCCGGGCTCAAGGCTGGCGCTTCGCGCCCCCGCCTCCGGCGGCTTCGGCCTTGACCCCGTCCGCTCACCGGGCTTTTGGGCCTGCAAGCGGTCGGCGCGATGCGCCGCCCGGCGGCCATGCGCGGGCCCGCTCATGCGGCCGCTCGAGCCGGCGGGTTCCAGGGCTCGTCGCGCGCGAGCATGGTGTTCAAGATGACGATCAGCTTGCGCATGCAGGCGATGATCGCGACCTTGGCTTCCTTGCCCTTGGCGCGCAGGCGCTGGTAGTAGGCCTTGAGCACCGGGTTGTGCTGGGTGGCGGCGCCCATGACCGGCATATAAAGGAGGTTGCGCAGCTTGCGGCGTCCGCCTTTGATGCAGCGCGCGCCTTTGCGCTCGCCGCTGTCGTCGTCGTAAGGCGCGGCGCCGAGAAGGGCGCCGGCGGCTCCGTTGCTGATGCGTCCGAGCTCGGGCAGCCAGGCGATCACCCCGGCGGCGGTCTGGTCGGCGAGCCCGGGCACGCTGTCGATGAGCTCGGCCCGGCGCGCGAACGTCGGGTTGGCCTTGATCTTAGCGGCGATGGCGGCGTCGAGCTTGCGCAGCTCGGCGCGGATCGTCTTGGCGATCGCGGCCTGGGCCTTGGCGACGATGGCCGGCGGAACATGCTCGCGCTGTTGCTTGATGCGATCTTCCACGTCTTTCAAGGCCGTCCGGGCCTGGACCAGGCGGGCGATCTCCTCGCGCGCGGCATCGTGCGCTTGGGGCTCGCCGTCGGGAAAAGCCTCGGCGAACCGGGCGATTGTGTCGGCGTCGATCGGATCGTTCTTGGCCAGCCGCCCGGCCGCCTTGGCGAAATGACGAACCCGCTTCGGATCGACGATGACAACCTCGAGCCCGGCCGCGCGCAGGGCTTCCGCTCATAACCGCCGCTCGCCTCCATCACCGCGCGGCGGACCCCGTTCGACCGCAACCAGGCGATCAGCTCCGCCTCGCCCTCCGGAGTGCTCGGCGCCGACCGGCGCAGCCCCAGCGAATGGATGCAGGCGTCGACTTTTTTCTTTGCGACATCAAGGCCGACAATGCGCGTCTCTTGTGGCATACTCCCACTCCCTTCCTTGCTCGTGCGGGCTCTCACGCCCATGCAACTGTTCGGGCTTATGGAAGACGCCAGACCTGTCCCTCGCTTCCCCGCAGTCTTCATCTGTGGTGGCCACGGGCTCAGGTCCGGCGACGGGCGGTTGCTTGGAACAGCCGCCCGTTCGCCCACTCTCTCACATTTTGCGGACACAAGGTGGCTCGTAGCGCCGAATAGGGTGTGGGCGGCCTCCTCGGCCTTAGGCGACGCCGCGAAATTATTGAATCGGCGAGGGGATTCCCAGGGCGGAGGATAATTCGTATGCGCGGCGGATGATAGACGAAAGCGCGATTCGCATCCGTTACGAGGCTCTCGGCGTCGGGCTCGATGAGCGGGGACGACGCCTTTTTGCAGCGGCGGAGGCGCGGGCGGCGGGCGTCGGCGGGGTCAGCGCGGTTGCGAGGGCGACGGGGATCGCTCGAAACACGATTGGGCGAGGGCTGAAGGAACTCGATTTTGCGCGAGCGACGAACAGGGTGCGGCGCGCGGGAGGCGGCCGACGAGCACTGGTCGAGAAGGACCCGACGCTGCTTGAGGACCTGAGAAAGCTTTTGGAGCCGGCGACAGTCGGCGACCCTATGCGACCATTGTTGTGGGTATCCAAGAGCCACGCCAAGCTCGCGGCGACGTTGGGTGAGATGGGCCATCAGGTTTCGGCGAGCCGCATTCCGCAGCTGCTCGAAAGGCTCGGGTATCGTCGGCAGGTCAACCGGAAAACCAAGGAAGGCGCGAAACATCCCGACCGCGATGCGCAGTTCGAACATATCAATGCACAAGTCCTGGCGTTTCAGAATGCGGGCCAACCGGTGATCTCGGTCGACACCAAGAAGAAAGAGTTGATTGGCGAATACAAGAATGCGGGCTCCGACTATCGGCCGCGAGGGCGACCCGACCTCGTCAACGTGCACGATTTCGTCGACGAGGACCTCGGCAAAGCCATTCCTTATGGCGTCTACGACATCGGCGCGAACGCCGGCTGCGTGAGCGTCGGCGTGGATCACGACACGGCCACGTTCGCGGTCAACGCCATCCGTCGCTGGCTCGATCTCATGGGACGCGAGCGTTATCCCGCCGCCCGTCAGTTGATGATCACCGCCGATGGCGGCGGCTCCAACGGCTCAAGAGTCCGCCTCTGGAAAGTCGAATTGCAAAAGTTGGCCGACGAAAAGGGACTGACGATCACGGTCTGCCACTATCCGCCCGGGACCTCGAAGTGGAACAGGATCGAACATCGTCTGTTCTGCCACATCACGCAAAACTGGCGGGGAACGCCTTTGACGAGCCGTTTGGCGGTCGTCGAGCTGATCGCGGCGACGACGACCAAAGCAGGACTGACGGTGCGCTGTGTCCTCGACGAGAACAGCTATCCCAGGGGCGTCAAAGTCACCGACGAAGAGCTCGCGGCTCTAAACATCCAGAAAGACGCATTCCATCCCGAATGGAATTATACCATACGACCGCGCGAAAACGGAACGTCACACTGACGTAGTTATTTCGCGGCGTCGCCTAGGCGACGCGGCGAAATTATTGAAATGGTGAATGGAATTATACCATACGACCGCGCGAAAACGGGACGTCACGCTGACGCAGTTATTTCGCGGCGTCGCCTAAGGTCCGATTGGGGTTTGCCTGCGAAAGCCGTGTCCGTCGATCTGATCCGCAGCGCTCGCCAAAGCATGGTCTCCGCCCTCGTCATGTTCTGACGCTGCGCCCGCGCGAACTTGCGCGAGGACTGACGGAAACGCGGCGGCTCATCCATCTTGCCTACATATCACAAGGCGTCATTCCTTCCCCAGCTCTGCTGGCAAAGAGTTTGCCCCCGGGCGCAGGGGTGGCCCTAAGGGCCGGACGGGGTATGGGCCGCCGCTGCCGATGGCGGCCGTCCTGCACGACCGTCACCGTGATAGCTTCATCGTACAGATTCCTGCTCGCCACACCCCATCCGGCGCTGCGCGCCACCTTCCCCAGCAGAGCTGGGGAAGGGATCCGCACATCAATTGAGATGAGGTAGCGGCGCCCGGGGCGCGACAATCACGGGATGCAAGCTCGCGGCAGCGTTCCCGCCATCCGGCTTCCACTGAAGCAGCGGCGCACACCCCATCCGGTGCTCCGCGCCACCTTCCCCAGCGGGGCTGGGGAAGGGACCCCGCGCTAAAGCGCGATCGCAATCGCCTCGCGGCCACGCGGCGTGTCGATGACTTTCATGTTGACCGGCTGGCCCTCGTCGAGATGGGCGATGCCGGCGGCGTTGAGCGCCGAGACGTGGACGAAGATGTCCTTGCCGCCGTCCTCGACCGCGACGAAGCCGAACCCCTTGGCCTCGTTGAACCACTTGACCCTGCCCTCGAGGGACATGGCGGTCGACGGATCCGGCGCCATGCGGCGGGGCCCGCGGGGATTGTCGAACATGCGGCGGGGACGATCGACGACTGCGGTCGCGGCGTCGAGCGAGACGACGCGGGCCACCTGCGGACCCTTGACGCCCATGGCGACGACGACCAGCATCTTCACGCCGGGCAGGACGGTGTCGTGGCCGGCGGCGTGAAGAACCGTCGCGTGCAGGAAGGCGTCGCCCTGCCCGTCGGCGATCTCGACGAAGCCGTACCCTTTGTCCTCCTTGTACCATTTCACGGTCGCCTCGACCGGCGGCTCACTCACCGCCACGAGCTCAGCCGGCGAGGCTTCGTCGCCGAAGCCCCCGGAGCGCCCGTCGGAACGCACCGAGCGCGCCCGCGGCGGATAGGAAATCGGTCCGTCGTCATCGAACCCGTGCTTGCGCGGGGCCCAAAATTCCTTAGCCTTGTTCATCGTCGTCCAACTCTTCGACCGGTGCAGAAAACAGGGAGAAGGTCGCGGTCACGACGATTTTCCACCCCGCCGCAAGGCGGCGGAATCTCGGAGGGGCGCGGAAGCGCGCGGAATTGGCGGAGCCTCGCTCGACCCGATGCGGATCGGCGGGACGTAAGGCGTTTGATTGAGCGGCGCGGAACGCAGCGCAGGCGGCGCGGCTTGACGCTCGGCCGGCGCGGCGGGAGCGGGACGCGCAAGGTTTCGCTGGGCGAGGTTCAAGGAAAGCGCCGCGACGGCAATGAGGGCGGCAATCAGCGGGAGCCGGCGCAGCCGCAAGCCGTTTGCGTAAGGAAAGGCCGCAGGCGCTCTGAGCACGGCAGGCATCGGCGCGGCGTCAGTTCGGGCGGGGGCTGGAGAGCGTCCGGGAGGCGGAGCGGCGGCGTGGACCTGGGATGATTCTCATCGGCGAAATAGTCATACAAGCAACCGCATGGTCGGGCGCACAACAGCCAAGTGAAACAGTGAGATTTGCGATGAGATCCGGCTGTTCCCTTGCGTCAAACCAAGCAAACAACCTGCCTTCACGCAATTAGGGATTCTACGTAGCCTCAAGCAAGCGCCCGGAGTCGTGTGCGAAACCGGCGCTTGCAGCGCCCTGCCGGCACTCCCATATCGCCGCCATGTTCGAACCTCTCCAGCCTCCTTTTCCGTCCTTCGCGCTCGATACGGACAGCCCGGCTCAAGGGCCCGGGGCGAAAACTGCGAGCGACTCCGCTCTTCTCGACGAGTATTCGCGCGTCGTCAGCGACGTGGCCGAACGCGTCGGACCCAGCGTCGTGCGGATCGACGTCAAACGCGGCGGCCGAAGCGCCGGTTCGGGCTCGGGCGTCATCGTCTCCTCCGACGGGCTGGCGCTCACCAACTCCCACGTCGTTCAGGGCGCGCGCGTCGTGGCGCTGACGACGGTCGAAGGACGCGACCTGCAGGCCCGGGTGCTCGGCGACGATCCCGACACCGACCTCGCCCTCCTCAGGGTCGAGGCGGACGTGGCCCTGCCCGCCGCCAGGCTCGGCGACAGCTCGAAGCTGAGACGCGGCCAGATCGCCATCGCCATCGGCAATCCGCTCGGCTTCGACGCGACCGTCACCGCCGGCGTCATCTCCGCCCTCGGCCGCACCCTCCAGTCGCGCGCCGGACGCATGATCGAGGACGTTGTGCAGACTGACGCGGCGCTCAATCCCGGCAATTCCGGCGGCCCGCTGGTCTCCACCGTGGGCGAGGTCGTCGGCATCAACACCGCCGTGATCATGGGCGCGCAGGGCATCTGCTTCGCCGTCGCCTCGAACACGGCCAATTTCATCGCCGGCGAGATCGCCCGCCACGGGCGGGTGCGGCGCGCCTTCATCGGGGTCAGCGCCGCGACCGCAACGATCCCCCGGCGCATCGCCTTGCGGCTCGGCCTCGAGCAGGCGAGCGGGGCGAGGCTGCTTGCGGTCGATCAGAAGGGGCCGGCCGCCCAGGCGGGGCTCATATCCGGCGACATCGTCATCGGCCTCGACGGCAGGGCGGTGACGAGCGTCGGCGAGCTTGTCCGCGCGCTCGACGCCGAGAAGATCAACCGCACCGTCAGCGTCGATCTCTTGCGCCGCTCGGAGAGGCTGAGGGTGTGGATCGGACCGGTCGAGCGCCCGGCCGCGGCGTGATGGCCTGTAGGGCCGGGTCGCCGACCCGACCGGCGCGCTCAGCGAGCGCGCCCCACAACGCCTCCCAAAGGCGCGCGGGACGCCCGCTCTCCGAAGAGATGCTAGCCGCGAGTCTTCTTCGGCGGCGCCAGCGGGCCGGGAAGCGCCCGCTCGGCCTCGTCCTCGAGCGCCTGCTCATGGTGGCGGACGAACTGCGCCCCGACGATGGCGCCGACGACCGCTGCGACGAGGATGGCTATGCCGACCGGCCGGGCGTAGGTCTCGACCGCCCGCCCGAGCCAATAGCCTCCCACGCCGAAAATCGTCGCCCAGACGATGCCGCCGGCTGCGTTGAAGAAAAAGAACCGCTCCCAGTTGAAGTGGTTGACGCCGGCGAGGAACGCCGCGAAGGCCCGCAGCACGGCGACAAAGCGGCCGAAGAACACGATCTTGCCGCCATGCCGGAGAAACAGGTACTGCCCGAGCTTCAGCCGGCGCTCGTCCAGCCGGATGTAGCGGCCATAGCGGTAGACGAAGCGAAAGCCCAATTCCCGTCCGACCCAATAGCCGCAATTGTCGCCGAAAATCGCGCCGGCCGCGGCGGCGGGAATGACGCCCCAGAGGTGCAGCTTTCCCTGTCCGGCCAGGATCGCAGAAGCGACAAGCACGGTTTCGCCCGGCAACGGGATGCCCGCGCTCTCCAGGCTGATGATGACGAATATGGCGAGATAGCCGTAGGTCGCGAGATAGCCGTGCAGATTTTGCGCGAGGTCCATGTCAGACCAGCGCCTTGGCTCCGGCGAGGCGGCGCGCATTGGCGCGGACCTTGCGTCGAGCGGGCTTCGCCGCGGCCTCGGCGACGCCGGCGAGGCCGATCGACAGGTCGTTGGCGCTTCGCACGCCGCCGAACGCCGCCCTGACGAGGAACGCGCCCCAGGCGGCCTGCGCGGCGATGGCCCCCTCGACCGCCGCGTCGACTTTTTCCTGCACCATCAGCTGCGCCTCGCGCGCGTTTTCCGGCCCGCGCCCGGGCGACATCAGGTTTTGAGTGCGGGCGACGATGGTGAGGGCGGCGTCGACCCCGCTCTGGGCGTTGGCTTTTGCAATGACCAACGACCGCCTGGTGAGACTTTTTGAAACCATTGAATGCGCCCCTTCCTTCGTTTTCGCGCTCGGCGCGCGACGAAGATCAAAGTCCCGCAGCATGCGAGAAGTTCCGCGCAGGAGCAACCCGACTTTCGTACGCCCGCACTATCCTCACAGCCTGTCGATCCGATACCTGTTGGCTTTCCCGCCATCGTCGCCGCGTCGCGACGCCCAAAAGATCGAGTGGGAGAAGCGATCTTGACAAGCGGCGGCGGCGCCTTCTTGCCTGCGTCTCGACTCCCGGAGCCCGCCTGATGACTCGTCCGCCGCTCGTTCTCGCCGCCTGCGCCGCGCTGATGGGCGGGGCGGGAGTGACCCTCGCCGCGGCGGCGGTGCACATGAGCGGCGGGGAGCTGGCGCAACGGGGCGCCCTGTTCCTCATCCTGCACGCCGTCGCGGCGCTCGGGATCGCGGCGCATGTGCGGGTCGCGGCTTCCCGCGCGCTTCTCATCAGCGGCTTCGTGATGGAGGCCGGCGCGTCGCTGTTCGCCGCCGATCTCGCCTATCACGCCTTCGCGGGCGTGCGGCTCTTTCCGTTCGCCGCGCCGATCGGCGGCTCGGCCATGCTGCTGTCGTGGCTGGCGCTGGCGGCGGCGTTCGCGGCGGCGGCGCTGCGGGCGGCGTAAATCCCCCCTCTCCCAACGGGAGACAGCGGACCGCGCCGTCTCCCGTCAAGCCGCCTCGGGCGCGGGAAAACGCTTCACTTTGATCGTCTTGGCGCGCTGTCGCGCCTGCCAGAGATCGTAGGACAACTGGTTGCGCAGCCAGGATTCCGCCGGGCCCCAACTGGCTTTCTCGAGCCGGATCGCCATTTCTGCCGAAATCCCGTTGTGGCCGTTCAAGAGTTCCGACAGCGATCCGCGCGAGACGCCGAGCCCCTTCGCCGCCGCCGTCACCGTCAGGCGCAGCGGCTTGAGGCACTCCTCGCGCAGGATTTCGCCGGGGTGCGGCGGGTCGAACATTTCCGTCACCAATAGCCTCATCCGTCTAATGATAGTCCTCGAGATCAACGTTCATAGCCTCGCCATCCTCGATTTCGAAGGTCATGCGGTAGTTGCCAGACACCCAGACCGACCAGGTTCCTTCTGCGTCCAGCCGAAGTTACCGCAACCGAGTTGCTTAATACCACAACCGATTAACCCGTTGGCGTGATCGACTTTAGACAAAGAGTAAGCAAGTCAAGAATATCAACTTGTGAGTAGAGATTTTCGGCGTATACGTCTGGCTTACTGTGCGCATTCACGATGCAGGGCGCCGATAGGGGAGCAAGCCAATGTTGAAGCCGTTCAAGAACTTTATCGCTGACGAATTCGGGGGCGACCGCGATCGAATACGCCCTGATCGCGTCGCTCATCGCCGTCGCCATCATCACCGCGGTCACGACCGTCGGCGGCAAGGTCAGCACCGTGTTCACGGAAGTCGGCAACTCGCTGAACTGACGGGCGCCCTGCGCCGGACGTTTCGGGCGGCGGGAACGTGAAGAGGAAGCGGCGCAAGGCGCCGCGGCCGGCCAGGGCGGAAGCGACCCCAAACGCGCTCGCCGGGCGTCGAGGCTCGTGGAGCGCGTTCCGGCCGCCGCGTTCGCGCCGCCACTTCTGCACCAGCGGATCGACGTCATTGCGAGCGATTCCGGGTCATAGCCTGTCGTAGCCCGGGGGGAAGCAAACCATTCCAGGTCGCGGCCCAGTCGCGGCCCTGAAATGAATTGCGTCGTCTCTTCGGTCCTCGCCCTGGGCCAGAGTCGCTAAGGCGCCGGGACGCGCTCCAGCGCCGCCCGCCCTACCGCTCGCTCCCCTGCTCGTAGTCCTCGCACGACCGCCCGAACGCCGAGAGCGCGTCCTGCAGATAGTCGGGCAGAAGCGCCATGCCGAGCAGATATTTCCACGTCGGCCCCTCGCGCCTTTCGTAGGCCGCCCTGACCGCGTTTCGCCAGTCGTCCGCCTCGTAATCGCCGCGTCCGATCCAGGCGAGGGCGACCAGGGCCGCCGCTTCGTCGACGTCGAGGTCGCGGATGAACTCGACCAGCTCGCGGCGGATCGAGTTGGCGGCATCGCTCAGGATGATGCGCTCGCCGTCGTCGGTCGGGTTCGAGGCGTCGGGCGCAAGGCCCACGTCCTCGGCCAGAAGCTCGCGCGCCTTCTCGATCACGAAGCAGACCTTCGCCGGATTGATCTCCGGCATCGGGCGCTCGCTCGCATCGATTCTCCGCATGGGGCGGCCCCTTTTCGCTTTCAATTCGCATATAAGCACTGTCCGGCGCCCGCGAATTGCGCCATGTCAACGCCGCCAGTAGAAATTGTCGGCGGGATGCAGCCGCCCGCGTGGCCGGTTTCCGACCACATGGAACAAGCCGCTCGCGCCCTTCGTGTTCCTTCGTGGTGGGTGAAATTCACCACAAAGCGCACCGAAGCACGAAGGCCGTCGTCGGCCCCGCCCCTACTCGACCGTCACCGATTTCGCCAGGTTGCGCGGCTGGTCGGCGTCCTTCCCCATGATGACGGCGGCGTGGTAGGCGAGCATCTGGATCGGGGCGGCGTAGACGATCGGGGCGAAGTTCGTTCCCATGTCCGGCATCGCCAGGAAATGCTCGACCGCGACCGCCGCCTCCTCGGCCGCGTGGCGCTCGCCGATCAGGATGATCCGCCCGCCACGCGCGGCGACCTCCTGCATGTTGGAGACGGTCTTCTCGAACACCGCGTCCTTGGGCGCAATCACGACGACCGGCATCTCCTCGTCGATCAGCGCGATCGGCCCGTGCTTGAGCTCGCCCGCTGCGTAGCCCTCGGCGTGGATGTAGCTGAGCTCCTTGAGCTTCAGCGCGCCCTCCATCGCCAGGGGATAGCCCGTGCCGCGCCCCAGGTAAAGAACGTCCCGCGCATGGGCGATGGCGTGGGCGAGCTTCTCCACAGCCGGCTCGATCTTGAGCGCCTCGGCCAGAAGGCCGGGGGTCGCCACCAGTTCGGCGAGCAGAGCGGCTTCCCGCGCCTCGTCGATTGTTCCGCGGGCGCGCCCGAGGCCGATCGCAAGCGCCGCCATGGCCGCGAGCTGGCAGGTGAAGGCTTTTGTCGAGGCGACGCCGATTTCCGGACCGGCCAAGGTCGGCGCGGCCGCGTCAGTCAGCCGCGCGATGCTGGAATCCGGCACGTTGACGACGCCGACCGTCCTCGACCCGGCCTCCTTGACATATTTCAGCGAGGCCAGCGTGTCGGCCGTCTCGCCGGATTGCGAAATGACGATCGTCAGGCCGTTCTTCTCGACCGGCGTCTCCCGGTAGCGGTATTCCGAGGCGACGTCGATCTCGACCGGCAGCCGCGCGAACCGCTCGATCCAGTATTTGCCGATCAGGCCGGCCATATAGGCGGTGCCGCAGCCGACGATCGAGAGTTTGGCGAGCGCCTTCGGGGCGACCGGCCAGTCGAAAGGCTTGAGCCGCATCGCCGCCATGTCGACGTAATGGGCGAGCGTATGGCCGACGACCTCCGGCTGCTCGTGGATCTCCTTGGCCATGAAGTGGCGGTAATTGCCCTTCTCCGCGAGCAGGCTGCCGGCGGGGCTGCGCTGGATGCGCCGCTCGACCCTTGCCCCGGAAGCGTCGCGAATGTCGGCGCCGGCGCGGGTGGCGACCACCCAGTCGCCCTCCTCGAGATAGGCGAGGCGGTCGGTGAAGGGCGCGAGCGCGAGGGCGTCCGAGCCGAGATAGGTCTCGCCCTCGCCGTAGCCGACCGCGAGCGGCGCTCCCTGCCGCGCCCCGATCAGGAGATCGTCCTCGCCCTCGAACAGGTAGACGAGGGCGAAGGCGCCGCGCATGCGCTTGAGCGCCGCGTGAACGGCTTCGGGGGGCGCCTTGCCGCTCTCGAGCTCGTCCTCGACCACGAAGGCGGCGATCTCGGAATCCGTCTCGGTCGCGAACGCGTAGCCCTTGGCGGCCAGTTCCTCGCGCAAGGCCTTGAAATTCTCGATGATGCCGTTGTGGACGACGGCGAGCCGGGGCGAGGCGTGCGGATGGGCGTTGGTCTCGGTCGGCTTTCCGTGCGTCGCCCACCTCGTGTGGCCAATGCCGATCGAGCCCGCGAGCGGCGCCGCGGCGAGCTTCGCCTCGAGGTTTTTCAGCTTACCCTCGGCGCGCCTCCGCGCGAGCCGGCCGTTCTCGAGGGTTGCGACGCCGGCCGAGTTGTAGCCGCGGTATTCGAGGCGCTTCAGCGCGTCGACGATAGCGCCCGCGACCGGCCCCGTTCCGAGAACGCCTACAATTCCGCACATCGTTGACCCCTTTTTTGAACCCGCGTCGAAAAGCCACGCAAAGTTTAGGCCAACGACTGGCGACGTCTCAAGTCACATCTGGCGCAACAATCCGAATATGGGCGCTCTCGTCCCCGACGCCTCCGAATGGCGGACTCCAGCGAAATCCGGCTCTGCACGACGGCGCGGCGTGCAAACGAGCGTCGCCGTCAGGTCTGCTCATGCCGCCATCCTGAGGAGCCCGCGAGCGGCGCCTCAGGATCGGGCTCAGGGCGATCGATCGTCGATATTCCCAGATCACGCGCCCGAACGGACTTCAAGCCGGTCGTAGCCCTTCGCGCGATAGATCAGCACGGAGAGGAGCCAGCTCGCGGCGAAGACTCCGATGATGGCGTATCCGAGCACGCCGAAATTGTCGTTCAGCGACCCGATCGCGTCCCAGAAGGCGCCTTCGAGCTTGAATGTGTCGCCGATCAGCCCCAGCGTCTCGACGCCCCCGATCAGGACCGCGACGACGACCGAGACCGCCGTGATGGTGATGTTGTAATAGAGCTTGCGCATCGGCTTCATGAACGCCCAACCGTAGGCGCCGAGCATCAAAACTCCATCGGTGGAGTTGATGAGCGTCATACCGGCGGTGAACAGGGCCGGGAATACCAGCAGCGCGAAGAAGGATGCGCCCGCAGCGGCCTGAGTTGCGGAAATTCCGAACAGCGCGACTTCGGTCGCGGTGTCGAAGCCGAGTCCGAACAGAAAGCCGATCGGGAACATGTGCCAGCTCTTGGTCACGATCCGGAACAATGGCCGGAACAAGCGCGTCAAAAAACCGCGCTTGTTAAGCAGAATATCGAAATCGTCCTCCGCGAAGCGCTCGCCGCGTTTGACCGCCTGAAAGGTCCGGCACACGGAAACCAGCACAAGCATGTTGAAGAGAGCCAACAGCAACAGGAACGATGCCGACGCGATCGTCTCGAAAACGTCGCCGAAGGCCTTAAGGTCCTCGAATTGGCCGCTTACCTGCGCGGTGGCGTAGCCGACCGCGATAGAGAGCAGGATGATGACGAGCGAATGACCAAGCGAGAAATAGAACCCCACGCCGACCGGCCGTTGGCCCAATTGCATCAGCTTGCGCGTCGAATTGTCGATCGCCGCGATATGGTCTGCGTCGACCGCATGACGCAAACCGAAGGTGTAGGCGAGAAACGCCGTGCCCAGCAGGACCGCGTTGCCGTGCAAGGCGACCAGGGCCCAGATCCAGACGAGGATGCTTGCGCCAATGAGAAACCCGTAGAGAGCGATCAGTCGGCCGCGAACGCTCGAGTTGCTTTCGTTCCAGATGCGTAGAATAAAACCAGGCATGACACCCTCGCATGCTGCGGATGAGAAAAAAGCAGCGCGATCAGAGGTGTCGGAGAACAGGACATCGGATCGCCTCGCCCGAAATCGGCTGCACGAGCGATGGCAGGTCTCCTGGCTCGCAGGTCAACGACGGACGCCGATCTTCCCAGGCTTTGCCCAGTGATCATGAGTGGCGTCGTCTCACCGCCTACAGTTGCGGGGGCAGCCACGGCCTCGGCGCTTCGGCCTGCACCGTGTTCCCTTTTGATCCCCGAAGGGAACCATCGGCAGTGAGGCTACAGGTGTCGGGGGCGCAGCGCAACTGCGCCCCCCGGTCGCTTTGCGTCAGTTCCGAGAGCGGAGTTCCTCCCGGCTCCTAGATCTTCGCAACTTCAATCTCATCGTAGCGCTTGGCGCGGTAGATGGTGAAAGAGATCAACCAGCTCAGAACGAAAATCCCGATAATGATGTAGCCGAGAATGCCGAAATTTTCGTTGATCGCTCCGATCGCGCCCCAGAAGCCGCCACCGTCGGTAAGACCGAGCTGACCGCCAATCAGATTGAGCACCTCGAGTCCGCCTACGACGACGGCGACGATGACCGATACGGCTGTGATCGTAAGGTTGTAAAAGAGCTTGCGGATCGGCTTGACGAACGCCCAGCCATAGGCGCCGAGCATGAGGATGCTGTCGGTCGTATCCATCAATGACATGCCGGCCGTGAACAGCGCCGGAAACACCAGAATCGACCAGATCGACAGGCCTTGCGCAGCCTGTGTCGCCGAGATGCCGAGCAGGCCAACTTCCGTGGCCGTGTCGAAGCCGAGGCCAAAGAGCACGCCCAGCGGATACATGTGCCAGCTGCGCTCGATCAGGTGAAAAAAACGGCGCAACATGCGCCCCATGAACCCGCGCTTCGACAGCATGAGATCGAGGTCTTCTTCGACGAACTTGCCGCCGCTCTTCACGGTCTGGAAAGTGCGGTAGATCGAAATGAGGACAAGAATGTTCGCGATGGCGATGGCGAACAGGAACAACGCCGAAACCAGCGTGCCGACCACGCCGCCTACGCTGGTGAAGTTATCGAAATTCGATTTGAGCGCCGTCGCCGTGACGGCGATTGCGATCGAAAGCGCAACAACAATGGTCGAATGACCGAGCGAAAAGAAGAAGCCGACCGCGACCGGCCGCTTTCCTTCCTGCATCAGCTTCCGGGTCACGTTGTCGATCGCGGCGATATGATCGGCGTCGAATGCGTGGCGCAGGCCGAAAGCGTAGGCGAGCATCGCCGTGCCGAGCAGGATCGGGTAGTCGCGAAACGCCGACAGGGCCCAAAGCCAGGCGGCGATATTCGCGCCGATCAGCAACGCGTACATGCCGATCACCTTCGCCCGCAGGTTCACGCCGTCATCGCTGAAAAGGCTCGATAGAGCGTTCGTCATCTCCCCCTCCAAAATGTCATCGACAAATCGAAACTAGTTCTTGCGACGTCTGGGCGTGTGCCGATGGGATTCGCCACCGGGGGCGTGCGTCGACACATCGATCGAGACGGGCACGAAGCTGACGTGACCGTGTCTCACGCCGCGTTCGGCGATGACAGTCTTTGCAAAGTCGCGGACCTCGGCGGCGTCGCCGCGAAGCACCGCGACTTCGAGGCAAGAGTCATGATCGAGATGGACGTGCATCGTCGCGACCTGATGGTCATGATGGTCGTGGTGCGCATCCGTCAGCCGTTTCGCCAGTTCGCGGGTGTGGTGGTCGAAGACATAGGAGAGCGTCGCAACGCACTCTCCTGAGACGCTGGGGTCGACGCGCGCCAGCTTGAGGCCAAGGCGCGCGAGATCGCGAACGGCTTCAGAGCGGTTGTCGTACCGCTCGCTTTCCATGAACGCGGCCAACTCGGCCGCAAAGTCGTCGGACACGCTGATTGTGATCCGCTCCACGAAACGGCTTCTCCCGCACACGTGACGTATGACGATTTAAAAAAATCAGCATACATAGGTCACGGAAAAGGGCAAGAGGTAGTCCACTTTCGTCGAAACCCGAAATCTCCTTGAGACGTCGCCGAATTGCGCCCATCGAAACATTCGGCTATCGAATGGCGATCGGAGGGCGTTCTGGTGAGCCTCGCGCGCCGGAAGTCAGCGCAGGGACCGCGACGCGGGCGGTGGGGCCTCGCGTCGTTCCGCTCTCCGTTGGCCGCCCTCGCCGTCGCGCTGTCGCTGATCGTCCAGCTCTTCGCCGTCCCGTATCACCAAGCGCTTTCCGCCCCGCTCGCCGCCTCGCCCGACACGGCCTCGATCGCCGCCGAACTCAAGGCGACCTTCGGCGACGCCGCTTCCCTCTGCGTCCAGGCCGACGAAAAGGGCGCGCCGCGCGCCCCAGGCGGCTGCTGCGACGACCACTGCCCGTTCTGCCGGTTTGCCGCGCAGGCGGCGGCGCTGATCGCGCCCGACGCGCCCGCCTCGCCAATCCGGCTCGAAGCCTCCCCCCGCCGCATCGTCGCTGCGCCCGTACCGGGCGCGGTCCCCGCCCCGCCGACCACTCGAAACCACGCTCGCGGCCCGCCCCTCCCCGTCTGAGACCGATCCCATTGTCGCTCGCCCCCGATTGGGGGGCGCGGCTTCGTCTTCTCAGACCGGAGTTTGCTCATCATGTTCTCCCGATCCACGCGTCCGATCGTCGGCGCGCTCGCCGGCGCAAGCGCCGCACTGTGGCTCGCGCCCGCCTTCCCGCACGCGGTCTGCGGCGACCGCATCTTCCCGGCCACCCTTGCCATCGACGACCCGGGCGTCACGGACGAGCTCACGCTGCCGACCGTCAGTTATGTTCCCTTCAACTCCGACGGCGCCCACGAGTGGGACGCGAGTTTCAGCTGGACCAAGACGATCACCCCGGGCCTCAGCGTGGTGATCGGCTCCGGACCGACCTGGGAGCACCCCGGCGGCTACGGCTGGAACGCGCTCGACACCGAGCTGCAGTGGCAGGCGCTGTGCATCCCGGACGCCGAGTTCATGTTCAAGGTCGGCTTCGACATATCCTGGGCCGGAACCGGCACGGGAATCCTGGCGGGCTCCGGCGGACAAAACACTTACTCTCCGCTGGTGGACTTTGGTCTCGGCTTCGGAACGTTGCCGCCCGCTCTCAAGTCCTTGCGCCCCTTCGCCATCACCGGCGAATTCAGCACGTCCACGCCCGGGCAGGACTGGACAAACGGCAGCCCCAACGTGTCCACGTTCAACTGGGGATTCACCCTCCAATACAGCCTGCCGTACTTCAACGCGCAGGTGGCTTCGATCGACAACGACTTCATCAAGCACCTGGTCCCGGTCGCGGAGTTCGCCTTCCAGACCCCAATTTACAATGGAGGTCCCGCCGGAGTGACGACGACCGGATATTTCCAACCCGGCGCCGTCTATATAACCGACAAATGGCAGTTCGCCCTCGAGGCGATGATCCCGATGACCGGCGCGACCGGTCACGGCGTTGGCGTGATCGGCTCACTCGACTTCTATCTCGACGACATCTTCCCCAACAGCCTCGGCCGGCCGATCTTCCCGAACGGCCTCGGCATAGCCCCAGGAATCTGACCCATGCAAAAGACTGTCCTCACTGTCGCCTCTTCGCTCGCGTTCGCTTTGGCGACGACGTCCGCCTTTGCTCACGCCCAGCTCGAGAAAGCGACGCCGCCGGTCGGCGGAACCGTCGCCTCCCCGCATGAAATCCAGCTCGATTTCAGCGAGGGCGTCGAGCCGCGCTTCACCGGCGTCACCCTGACGTCGGCCAACGGCGTCTCCATGCCGCTCGGTCGGCCTCAAGTCGAGGCCGGGCATCAGAACGTGCTGATCGTCCCGATCGCCAAAGCGCTGTCGCCCGGCGTCTATACGGTGCATTGGCATGCCGTGTCGGTCGACACCCACCATACGCAGGGAACCTTCGAATTCACCGTGAAGTGAGCAGCGACGCCCTGCGCATAAACCCGCAGTTCTACGATTGAGGTGAACTTCCAAGTGGCTCGCGTTTGCTCAACCACCCTCGTCCTTGAGGAGCCCGTGAAGCGGACGTCTCGAAGGACGGCCGCGGCACGGTGGCCAACGAGCGTCCTTCGAGGCCCTTTGCCTTCGGCAAAGGGCCTTCAGGACGAGGGTGGTTGGTGGAGCCGGCTTGCCGATAGGCGTCATCTTGGGAGTAACGATCGAGCAAGGAGAAAATCATGAAGCGCTTTTCGGCTCTCGCCCTGGCGTTTGCGCTCGTCGGCGCGGCGTCGGCTTCGGCGGCCCAGGAGGTCATGGCCGGCAAAATCACGATCGACAAGGCCTGGGCGCGCGCGACCCCGAAGGGCGCCGAGGTCGGCGCCGGCTATCTCACCCTCCACAACGACGGGGCGACCCCGGACACGCTGACCGGCGGCTCGGCGGATTTCGCGACGGTCGAGATCCACGAGATGAAGTCGGAGGGCGGCGTGATGAAAATGGCCCCGCTGAAAAACGGACTCACCATTCCCCCGCATGGCACGGTCAAGCTTTCGCCCGGTGGCTACCACATCATGTTCACTCATCTGAAGAAGCCGCTGGTCAAGGGCGAAACGGTCACCGCGACGCTCGACTTCGCGCACGCCGGTCCGGTCGAGGTCCAGTTCCCTGTGCAGGGAATCGGCGCCGCGGGACCCGGGGCGGCGAAGGGCGGCGCGATGGGCGGGATGAAGATGTGAGGGGCGCGCCGAATGGTGAGAGCGCCGCCGTCCCTTTCATAAAGCGGGCCGGCCGGCGCCACGGCGGGCCCGCGGGAATTCGGCGCGCGCGCCCGTGACCGGCGCGCTCGCTCTCTGTCGCTTCGCCCACTTCCTCGCGGCGATGCTGGCCTTCGGCGCGAGCGCTTCACTCGGGCTTTACGCGCCCAAAGCGTTGCGCCGCGCGCTCACCCCGGCGTTGCGGCGTCTGGCGCTTGCCGTGAGCCTCGTCGCGCTTGCGACCGCGATTGTCTGGCTTTTGCTGGAAGCGGCGTCGATGGCCGACAACTGGAGCGCCGCGGCCGATCCGGGCGTGATCGCCGCCGTCCTCACCGACACCGAATTCGGCCAGGCGTGGATCGCCCATCTTGCTTTGGCGGCGGCGCTCGTCGCCGCCGCGCTGCTTGCGCCGAGCGACGGATCGGCCGTGATCGCGGTTTCGCCGGGCTCCTGTTGGCGAGCCTCGGTCTCGTCGACCATGCGGCGATGCAGACCGGCGCGGAGGGCGTCCTGCATCGGATGAACGACGCCGTCCACCTGCTGATGGCGGGCGCGTGGCTCGGCGGCCTGATCACCTTCCTCGCCTTCCTCGACGCCTATTGGAAGGACCGTCATCATCGCGACGCCGTCTCGGCGATGACGCGCTTCTCCTTCACCGGGCACTTCATCGTCGCAGCGATCGTGGCGACCGGAATCGTCAATATCGCGCTCATCAGCGGGCATGCGCCCTGGCCGCCCGACACGCCCTACCGGGCGCTGCTCGACGCCAAGATCGGAATCGTCGCCCTGATGATCACCATTGCGGCGTTCAACCGTTATGCGCTCTTCCCTCAGCTCCAGAGGAAGCCGGCCGCGCTGGCAACGCTGCGCCGTACCGCCACAGTCGAAGTGGCGCTCGGAACCATCGTCGTCGCGCTCGTGAGCGTCTTCGGATTGCTCAACCCGGAGTGACGGGATGGCGCGCGCGTCCGTTTCATGCAATCGCAACACGCGCACAAGGCGATTTGACGCGAGCGCCGCCGCCTTCGGCCTCGCTGGTTTACAAAAGGCCGCGACGCTTGCGCTCGAGATCGTCCCAGGCCGTCAACGGCTGGAATTCGGGCACGAAGCCCAGGCCCTTCGTGGCGTCGGACGACACGACTGTCTGCGAAGTGACGACGTCGACGAGCGCCGGCGCGTTGGCGAGCGCGCGCTCGAGGGCCCCCGGCAGGTCCTCCGGCTTCTCCACGCGTTCGCCATGTGCGCCGAGCGCGCGGGCCATGGCGGCGTAGTCCGAATGCGCCAGCACGGTCCCGACGACCCGGCCGCCATAGTTCGATTCCTGATCGTAGCGCTCGATGTTCCAGGCCGCGTTGTTGGACACGATCACCACGATCTTCGCGCCGTGACGCACGGCGGTGTCGATCTCCATGGCGTTCAACCCGAAAGCGCCGTCGCCGGTGACGCACACCACCTGCCGGTCGGGACAGGCGAGAGACGCCGCCACCGCGAACGGCACGCCGACGCCGAGGCAGCCGAAGGCGCCAGCGTCCATATAGGTGCGCGCCTCGATGCCGACGCGCGCGAAGCTCAGAAGGTCGCCGCCGTCGGCGATGGCGATGGTATCCGGACTCGTCTTGTCGCGCAGAGCCTGAAAGATGGCGCGCGGATCGACGCCGCCGTCCGAACCGGTCGTGTAGCGCGGCCCGGCCTTCGCGCTTCGATCGCGATGACGCTTGCGCAGGCCTTCGGTCCACCCCTGGTCCACCGAGGGTTTGCGGTTTCCGGCCGCGGCCACGATAGCCTCCAGCGCCAGGGCCGGGGTGGCGAAGATTTCCGGCTCGCCGCGGCGGTTGTCCACCAGTTCGCCGGGCGTATCGGCGAGACGCACGAATCTCGCGTTGGGAAACACGGCGGGCGAGCCGTATCCGAGCTGGTAGTCGAGCTTGCGGCCGATCACGAAGACGGTGTCCGCCTCGGTCATCGCGGCGGCCCGCATGGCCCCGACAGTCGCCGCATGGTCGCTGGGGACGAGGCCGCGGCTTTCCTGCGTGTCGAGGTACACCGCGCCGAGCGCATCGAGCAGGCGGACAATCTCCGCGCCTGCCCGACGCGCGCCGCGGCCGGTCACGACGAGCGGCCGCCTGGCCGACCACAGCACGTCCACCGCCTTCGCGATCGTCGCCGGATCGGGCTGGATCATCCGTCCCTTCTTTGGCTGCATCCATTCGTCGAGGACAAGGTGGGACGCGACATGCGTGCGCAAGACGTCGGTCGGAACCTCGAGGTAAACCGGTCCGGGCTCGCCGAGGTCGCCGAACGCCCGGCTGACGCCTTCGTCGAACTCGCGGATGACCTGGTCGGGGACTCGGAGCGTGCGCGACTGCCGTGTCACCGGCCGCAGGATGTCGACGTGCGGGATGTCTTGCAGCGGCCCGAGATTGGCTTGCGCCCGGGAGGTGCAGCCGCCGATCACCAGAACCGGGACGCGCGCCAGCGACGCGTTTGCGACCGCCGTCACCGTGTTTGTCACTCCCGGGCCCGCCGTCACCATGGCGACGCCGAGTTGGCCTGTCAGTTCGGCGTGAGCGTGGGCCATGTGCACCGCCGCTACCTCGTGACGGACATCGACGATGCGGATGCCGAGCTGCGCGGCATGATCCCAGATCGGCTGGATGTGACCGCCCTGAAGCCCGAAAATCCGGTCGACCCCGCGCGCTTTGAGAAAGCGGCCGATCCAGGCGGCGCACGACCCGTGGTCGGCGTTGAGGTCATTGGCGGTGGTCGCCATCTCGTTTCTCCCTAAGTTCTCTTGCCCTGTCCGCGCCGGCCGCGCCGTCATATCGAGCTGAGGATCATGGCCTTCAGCTTGCGGTGCAGGTTCTTGCCGGTGGCGGTGCGCGGCATGTCCTCGTCGCGCATGAACGAAAACGAACGCGGGCGCTTGTATCCGGCCATGCGGGCTTTGCACCATTCATGCAGGCTCGCCTCGTCCTGCGCGGCGCCCTCGCGCAGAACGATGACCGCATGGACCCGTTCGCCCCATTTGTCGTCAGGCAAGCCGAGCACCGCCACGTCGTGCACCGACGGATGGCCGCTGATCACAGCCTCCACGTCGGATGGATACACGTTCTCGCCGCCGGTGATGATCATATTGCTCTTCCGGTCGACGAGATGGATGAACCCGTCGGAGTCGCGCCGGGCCATGTCGCCAACCGTGCAATAATCGCCGCGGAAGGCCTCGCGTGTCTTTTCCGGCAGCTTCCAATAGCCGTCGAAGAGATAGGCGTTGTCGGCGTAAAGCTCGCCGACCTCACCGTCCGGAACCTCCTTGCCGTCCGGGTCCAGAAGTTTGATCGGCGCCGATCCGACGCACTCGCGCCCGACAGAGCCGAGGTGGTCGAACTGCTCCTCGGGGTGAAGCATCGTCACCCAGCCGGTCTCGGTCGAGCCGTAGAGCTCGAAGAGTCCCGCGCTCGGAAACATCTCCATGATGGCGCGCTTGGCGTCGGGCCGCGCAGGCGCGGAGGAGATCATCAGCTTGGCGACGCGGTCGAGCTCGAGCTGCGCGCGCGTCGCTCCGGGGAGAGCCAGCATCATCGCGTAGTGGGTCGGCACCAGCGACGTGAAGGTCGCGAGGCCTTCGCCGAGCACGCGCGCGCAATGCTCGGGGTCGAAGCTCTTGCGGTTGTAGACTGTCGTCGTCGCTCCGCAATAGGCGAAAGCGCTGAAGAAATAGAGTGAATTGGCGTGGCACATCGGCATGACGAGCAGCGCGCCGTCGTTGCGGTTCATCCCGAGTTCGATTTCGGTGATGAGAGACAGCATTGCGCCGCCGCGGTGGTTGCGAATGGCGCCCTTCGGATTCCCGGTCGTGCCGGAAGTGTACATCAGCATCCATGGGTCTTCTGGCGCGATGGAGACGTCAGGCTCGGCGTCTCGTGCGGCGGCGATCAGGTCTTCGTAGGAGACATAACCAGCCGGCCGGCGTCCAGCGCCGAACCAGATTCGCCGCTTCGGCGGGACAGACAGATCCTGTCCGATCTCCTCCACCGCGCCCAGAAGCTCGTCCTGGAGAATGAAGGCGGCGGCCTCCGAATCGTCCACAATGTAACGGATCTCCGGACCGACCAGCCGGAAGTTCAGCGGCACCGCCACGACTCCCGCCTTGGCCGCGGCGACGTAGATCTCCGCCCATTCGATCGCGTTATAGGCGAGGACGGCGATGCGATCGCCCTTCTTCAGACCCAGACCGAGCAGCCCATTCGCCAGGCGGCGAGCGCGTTCGTTCCACTCACGAAAGGTCAGGCTGCGTTCGAGGTCGCGAGCGCCCGTCCGTTCCGGACTCATGCGGGCGTGCGCGGTGAGCATCTGGCCGAGGGTGAGAACGTTCTTCATGACCACTTCTCCGGCGCCCGGTTCGCTCGCCACAAGGATGCGGACGCCCTGTCGCGGCTGGTCGTTCGAAATTTCGTCGCCCAGCATTTCAGCCGCTTCGACGGGTTGCGCCAGGCGCTGACCATGGTGTTTCTCCGAAGCCGGCGTTACTTGTTGACGCCGTTTTCACACTCAATCTATGAGTTCAACGGAAAGCTGTACGATGCCTGCCAGCCAGTCTCTATATGATACGGCTATGGACTTGGGCGTCGGATCTCCGCCCGGTATACTTGGATCATCAGTGAAATGCGCACCAGCGAAGGACAGTCCGAGGCGTCGAACCGCCACAAGCTCGTCAGGCTTGTTTACAACGCCATCCTCGCTGAGGTTACGGACGGACGTCTGCCCGCGGACGCCCGTCTGATTCAGGACGAGCTTGCTCGCGCTTACGGCGTGTCGCGACAACCGATCCAGCAAGCTCTGCTGTTGCTGCGGGACCACGGCGTCGTTCTCGATGCTCCGCGGCGGGGCTTTGTCGTCGCGCCGCTCAACCCGGAGCGCGTCCGCCATCTCTATCAGATCCGCGCCGCCCTGGATGGGATTGGCGAGCCGGCTCGCCGCCGAGCATGGGCGCGAGAAGGCCGCAGCGGAGGGGCCTGCCGTCATCGAGGCCGGACGGCTCGCCCTGGAGAGCGGCTCGATACGCAGGATGATTGACGCCGACACCTTGTTCCATACGTTCGTGACCGAGATTTCCGGCAATCCGATCGTCGTCGAGATGATGGTCCCGCACTATTCCAACATGGAGCGGATCATGGCCGAAGTTCTCCGTGAAGACGACGCCATGCCCGAGATCATCTGGAGACAGCACGTCGCGATCCTTGACGCCATTGTGATGGGCGACGGCAAGCAAGCCGAACGGCTGGCGCAGGAGCACGTCGAGAACGCGTCGGCCCGGGTCCTTGCGACCCTTGAGAACAAACAAACCGAGGCTGCGGCGAAGGCTTTGCAGCGACGCGTGCGTCCCCACTGATGGAAGGACGGCTTTCCGAGCCGTGAGCAGTCCCCGATTCATTTTCGCCGCTATTTGTTGACCAGCGACGGTGGGATGAACAGAACCAGAACTCCGCCCAGCAGCAGCACTCCGCCGAACAAGTAGAGGCTGGCGACGTTGCTGTGCGTCAGATCCGCCAGCCATCCGACCGCATAGGTGCTCGCGAAGCCTGCGATGTTGCCGACCGAGTTCACGAGGGCGATTCCGGCGGCCGCCGCCATGCCTCCGAGGAATGACGCCGGCAACGTCCAGAAGGCCGACTGCGAGGTCGACGCCCCGGCGGCCGCGAGCGTCAGCCCGATCATCGCCACCAAAGTGTTGCCGGTCGCCGCAGCCGTGATGGCGAGCCCGATCGCGCCGACGGCCGCGGGGGCGGCGGTGTGCCACCGGCGCTCCTTCTTTCGGTCAGCGCGAGCGCAGACCGAAATCATTGCGCCCACCGCCACGAGATAGGGAATCGCGGTCAGCAGACCGATCTTGAACGGGTCGGCGACTCCGGTCTGCTTGATGATGGTCGGAAGCCAGAAACTGACGATGTAGATGCCGCTCGCGATGCAGAAGTAGGCTGCGCTCAACAGCCATACCCGGGGAGTCACGAATGCGTAGCGCAGCTCGGACAGGCCCTCTTTCTCTTCGTGCTCCCGCGCCATGATCGCTAAGACCATCCGCTTCTCGTGGGAATCGAGCCATCTGGCGTCTTCGATCCGATCGTCCAGGTAAAACAGGATCGCAACGCCGAACGCCAGAGACGGTATCGCCTCGATCAGGAACAGCCACTGCCACCCGCTGAGCCCGTGCGCGCCAGAAATCGCGCTCAGAATCCAGCCTGACAGGGGGCCGCCAAAGATGCTCGCCATCGGGATGGCCGTCAGGAACAACGCCGTGACCCGCCCGCGCCGCGCGGCAGGAAACCAATGGGTCAAATAGAGCAGGACACCGGGAATGAAACCCGCCTCGGCCACGCCGAGCAGGAAGCGCATGATGTAGAAGGACGTGGGGCTGCTCACAAATGCGGTGCCGGCGGAGATGAAAGCCCAGGTGAGCATGACCCGTGCGAGCCACAATCGCGCTCCGACCTTGTGCAGGATGATGTTGCTCGGCATCTCGAAGAGAACATAGCCGAGGAAGAAGATGCCGGCGCCAAAGCCGTAGACGGTCTCGCTGAAAGCGAGCTCCTTTTGCATCTGGAGCTTGGCGAAGCCGACGTTGACCCGGTCGAGGTAGGCGGCGAGGTAGCAAAGAAACAGAAATGGAACCAGGCGTAAAACGACCTTGCGAAAAACGTCGTCTTCCGCGCTGGTTTCCCAGGTGAACCCCAGGGGGCGCGTGGTTGCGTCACTCATCCCGCTTTCCTCCCGATTGGCTCGAAACCAGACCGTACGAACTCCGTCGCAGGCGTCAGGAAACGATCCTAGCAGGATTGCCGAGGAGGGCAACCATTTTGAATGCAAAGCTCGAATGCGGTCAGAGAGGGTCGTTAGCGGCCGACGGTTTCCGGCCTCAGAACAAGGAATTAAGCGATCCGGGCGCAGCTTCTCGCGGCGTTTTGAATGCTGCCTTTGAATGCAGGATTGCGACACCGGCGGCAAACCGCTACCACTTCCAAAGGAGAGCAGCCGGCCGTCGCGCGGCGCTGGGGGGCGGCGCGAGCGCGGGCCCAAGGGATGATGGCCGCGTCGCGCCGCCGGTTCCCCGGCCTGGCGACCGTTGAACGCGGCTGAAGCCCATGGGCCAGCGGGAAGGGACGGAGCGAGCCGGACGAGATTTCATCCATGGAACAGGTGATCCAAGTTTAGGCTGCTGTTGCCTGCTGTGAGTTTCGACGAATTCGAGCTTCTGGTTGCAAATCGAGCCATAGATTTGCTTCTTTCGCGCAACACAAAAAAGCCTTGGCGGGAGGAACTGCACGGAGCGGTACGGCGCCTCGACAGATCCGCGCCAAAAAGAATTTCTGTTTACGCGTTAAGCGACAGTGTTATCCGATAGCCACATGAATACGACGGCCAATTGTCCACGCAATTCGAGGGTGAACGATGCGCTCAGCTAAGCCCTTCAAAGCCGCGGCGACAGGATTGTACGTCACTCCAGATGGTATGGTTATGGTCGCCTACGGGTCGAGGCTGATCCCCATCGCCGGCGCTCAGTACAAGGCCAACGGCTACAAGCCATCCTTAGAGAAACTGAAAGTCAAACCTGGAGGATCAGCCGCTCCGCATAAGCATAATGAAGGCTTGGTGGTATAGCGCCTTCGCGGCTCCGTCCATCACCATCCTCGGCCTTGACCCGGCTCCCGCAAGACGGGAGCCGGGAACGTCTATTGCCCCTGCACCGCGCTTATGCCGGGCACGGTCGCCGTTCCCGTCGTCGAGAGCGGAGTCGACGACTCGCGAGTTGGAGAAAGGTAAGCTCCACTGAGCGTCAGCTCGTTGTTGCGAGAGAGGACCCACGTCGCTTTGGGCCACGCCGCTCCTAGGGCCATACCGCCCGCTTCGAAGAAGAGGGGAACGGCTCTCGATCAAGGCTATGTCGATAAACCTTGCGAGTGCGCTGCCAAACCTCAAAGTCGTCCAAGTGTTCTCGTCCCGCCTCATATGCCAACCGGCCCTGTTCAACCGCCTCTTCATCGGACAAGTCAGCCTGAAGCTCCCTGATCGACACGATGTGTCCGCCCTTCATCAAATAGCACCGCATTTGCCCATCGTCCTCCCATTCGCCTTGATAATCGGCAGGGGGGCACGGCATTTGACGTGCATCAATCAACACTCGTGCAAATTTGCTCCGGCGCGGGAATCGCGAAGGAACGGCGTTGCGGGTCGGAAAGCAGGGCGACGTCGATCATGACGCGTCGATCCTGCGCTCCTACTTCTCTCCACGAGCCGGAGAAGGCCTCCTCTCCCATGAAGGAATCGGAGTGGGGCGACTTGTGGACGTCGGGCCGACGTCCATCCCGCATCAGGCCCCCTTACGCGGCCAATCGCAGAACCTTCGCCACGCCCGCGCGATCAAGCCTGACAAAATTGCCGACGGTGTGGGTGTCGCCGCCCGTGCACTTGTCGGCCATCTCGTCGATCCGATCGCCGCCGATGTTCAGGCCGCGGAGCGTCGTGACGAGGCCAAGCGACTGGTAGAACGCCTCCATCCGGGCGATGCCCTGGCGCGCGGTTCCCTCACGATCGAAAACGTCGAGCTCGACGTTCCACACTCTGACCGCCCATTGCACGAAGCGGTCGAGATCGTGGCGCAGCACATGCTGCATCCAGGCCGGGAACATCACGGCGAGGCCGGCGCCGTGAGCAACGTCATAGATGCCGCTGATCTCGTGCTCGATCATGTGCGAGGCCCAATCGCCGACCCGGCCGGTGTTGAGCAGGCCGTTGTGGGCAAGCGTGCCCGCCCACATGAACTCCGCCCACGCCTCGTAGTCTTTGGGGTTCTTCTGGATCTTCGGGGCTTCGGCGATGATGGTCTTCATCGTCGCCTCGAGCAGGCGGTCGGTGAAGGCGACGTGCGGCACGTTGGTGAAATAGCGCTCCATCAGATGCGCCATGATGTCCATCGCGCCGCAGGCGAGCTGGAACGGCGGCAGGCCGAAGCACAGCTCGGGGTTCAGGATCGAGAACCGCGGGTAGATCACCTCCGAGTTCGACGGCGCGTTTCAACGCCCCCTCTTCCTTGGTGATGACGGAGCTGATGCTGGCCTCGCTGCCGGCGGCAGGGAGCGTCAGCACCGTGCCGACCGGCAGCGTCGCCGTCGGAGCCCCGCGGCCGATATAGAAGTCCCAGACGTCGTGGTCGATCACCGCGCCCATCGCGATCGCCTTGGCCGAGTTGATCACGCTGCCGCCGCCGACGGCGAGGACGAGGCCAAGCTTCTCCTTCTTGCACAGCCGCACGCCTTCGTGGACAAGGCTCAGGCGCGGGTTCGGCTTGACCCCGCCGAGTTCGACCCACTCGACCCCGGCCGCACTGAGCGAGGCCTTCACCCGGTCGAGCAGGCCGGAGGCGCGCACGCTGCCGCCGCCGAAATGCAGCAGGACCCGCTTGGCGTAGGCGGCGGCTTCGACGCCGACCTTGTTCTCCGTCCCACGCCCAAAAACGATCTTGGTCGGATTGCAGAATTCAAAGTTTTGCATGGCTTGCCGCCTCATCGGACTTATGCCGCCGCGCCAGGGCGAGACGCGCTTGTCGCTCACGCGCGGAATAGTACGGCGCGAAAAATGGTTGGCTCGCCTCTTCATCAGCAGCCGCTCGCCGCAGCCGCGATCGCCACCGGCTTGTGCAAGCCCGTTGCGGCCGGGCGATAGGCGTTGGGCATGTCATCATAGCGCCTTTTGCGATTAGAAGACTTGAGCGCGCGCGAGGCTGATCAACTCGATCGGGAGCGGCAGAAAGGCGGCCATGACCGATCCGCACGCCGCGCCGGGCGCCGCTTCAGCTTGTCTCGGGGAGTGAAAACAGAGAGCCATGGCGAAGATCGTCGTAGTCGAACCCGGATTTCTATCGTGTTCCTCTTCCTGTCTTGCTCACCGACAGCACGCACGGCGAAATGCGGAATTTCGAATTGAACACGGTGCGCCTTCGCGACGCCGACGGCGCGACGCTCGGCTACACCTTCACCGTCGGCCGTAACGGCGGCGCCGTCGACGCCGTCCTCAGACGCGAGCTCAGCGAGATTCTGACGGGCGAAGAGGCCGACGACATCGAGCGGCTTTGGCGCAAGGCCTGGTGGAGCTTGCATTACGGGGGACGGGGGGGACCAACGGTGCTCGCCATGTCCGCCGTCGACATCGCGCTTTGGGATCTCAAGGCGAAACGGGCGCGGCTTCCGCTCTGGAGGTTGCTCGGCGGCTTCGATCCCAGGGTCCCCTGTTATGCCGGCGGCATCGATCTCGAGCTGCCGCTCGATCAGTTGTTGCGCCAGACCGACGACAATCTCGAGCGTGGCTTCCGCGCGATCAAGATGAAGGTTGGGCGGGCCCGTTTGTCGGAGGATGTCGCGCGGGTCGAGGCCATGCGCGAGCATCTCGGGGAGGGTTTTCCGCTCATGGCCGACGCCAACATGAAATGGTCCGTCGACGAGGCCATTCGCGCTGCGCGGGCCCTCAAGCCCTTCGACTTGACCTGGCTCGAGGAGCCGACCGCGCCGGAAGATCCGGAAGGACATGCCAGAATCGTCCGTGAGGGAGGCTTGCCGGTCGCGGCGGGCGAGAACCTCCGCAGCTTATGGGAATTCAAGCATTACATCGCTTGCGGCGGCGTGAGTTTCCCCGAGCCCGACGTCACGAATTGCGGCGGGGTCACGGCGTTCATGAAAATCGCGCATCTGGCCGAGGCCTTCAACTTGCCGATCACGAGCCATGGCGCGCACGACGTGACGGTCCATCTGCTGGCGGCCTGCCCCAACCGGAGCTACCTCGAGGCGCACGGCTTCGGGGTGGATCGCTATATCGCTGAGCCGCTCCGCATCGAAGAGGGCAGCGCGATCGCGCCAAGCGCGCCGGGCCACGGCGTCGTCTTCGACTGGAAAAGACTCGAAGCCATCGCCAATTGACCTTCGGCGGCAGTTTGCACGGAACGGGTAAGCCCCGGAGAGCCTGGGACACAGGCTCGATCGGGCGCTTGTGCGCCTTGAACGGCGACCCTTTGTGCGGAACAGGTTTGCGACATTCGCGCCGCGCCCGGGCGCTGTTGGCGAGCAACCCCCTGCCGCACATCGCAAGGAGGCGTCCCTCCTTTTCGAGGCCGGCGGGCATGATGCGGAAAACTCGCGATTTTCAGCCGAACCTCGACATACGCTTCATCGCTCAATTGTGAGCAGTTTTCGCCTCAATCGCTATCGGCGGCTCCGCTCTTTGGACCCGCCCGTTGGGCAACAACGAGTTGTCGCAGAGAACCGCATTCATCATGCAGCTCTCGCCCCAGGTTGCGCTCGCCGTCGGAGACCCACAAAGATCCCGGCTCGTGTTGCCGCAGGCAGAACAGACCCAAATCGCCCCAACCGGCGCAAACCGATCAACCCATCCCGTCGCCACGTCTCATCTCCGCAACCATCCTTCGCCGAGGCATGGCGGCGTCAGACCACTCGCCATCAGCACGATCCGCCGCGGAGAAGGGCGGCCGGCGACCGTCCCTTGGATAATCGCCGGCCCAGTCCAACGTTCGTGAGGAGCGCTAACTCCCTGACGCCAATCGGAACTGAGATCAATGCGTATTTCTACCCGTTGGCGTGCGGCTGAAGCCGGTAAGCCGCGGGCGACTAAGCCTTCACAAGAAGCGAGCCGCCTCCGCCAAGAGGATGTCGAGCGGCTGAAGAAAACCATGCGGAAGGTGAAAGGCAGGCCTGAAGGTTTACCCGAAGGGCCTCCGGCTACCCCCTTCCAGCCGACCTCGAAATGGCCGCGTAGGACGCTGAAACCCCTGCCATGCCGATGTGCGCTCCAGTATGGCTCGGAGCCTCGACCTCGACAGCCCGAGCCGGGGCGTCGGGAATGGGCGGAGAGCGACCTGTCGCCGAAGCGGGCGTACAAAGGTTGCTGGGAAGGCGGGGAGCCTGCCCATTCCTGCCGTTCGGTCATCCCCTGCAGGATCCGAGGTCGCGTGCGTCGAGAACGGCGCTATCGGTCAGGGAGCGCCAACCAGACCGTCGCCAGGAACAGAAGCGCCGCCGAAAGGGGTAGAAATACGCATTGATGTCGGTTTGGATTGGCGCCACAGTAGTAAGCTGCGTTCCCTATTCGTATGTTCTGGCTCCCGGCTGGCCAGTAAGTATTGCAGGTCCAATCCATGCCGTACCTGAATTAGAATGGCGACGGAAAATAGTAAGTTGGCGGATTTTTTTAGCCTACCTGGCCGGGTAGAACTTAGGCGGCTGAGTAGTTACTCGAGGAAAATTGGCACGCTGCGAAGGAAGTGATGAAAAAACGGCCGGGGTGGCGGCGTCGGGTCTCGCGGTCCCCGCGGCACTCGCCTTTGTCCTGGCCGCGCTCGTGATCGCCGCCGAGCCGACGTCCATTCTGGCGACGAAGCCGGTGGTTGAGAGCAGCAACGTTGCGCGGCTGGTGCGCGACCACAGCTACCACGATGTCGAAACTGCTGCCGCTGCGCGGCGTCAGCGAAGCCTTCGAAGTCTATGAGATCCGAAAGCGCGGACCTTCCGCAGCTGGGAGAGCGGAGCATGTCGATCGAAGCACTTGGAAGCGTTGGAGCCAAAGTTAAGGGCGAACGCAAAACAAGGAGAAGTACAGATGCGCAATGAGCTCATTGAACACCTCGCTCAAGCATTGCGTGGCCCGGTCATTGATCGCAATCATCCCGAATACGAACAGGCTCGCAAGCTCTACAACGCCATGATCGACAAGAAGCCGCTGCTCATCGCGCGATGCGCCGATGCTGGTGACGTGATCGCCGCTGTGAATTTCGGCCGTGAGCACAAGCTTTCCATCGCCATTCGCGGCGGCGGCCACAACGGCCCGGGTTTCGCCAGCGCCGACGACGGCCTGGTCATCGATCTCTCGACGATGAAGGGGGTCAGGGTCGACCCGACGAAAAGGACGGCGAGAGTCGGCCCGGGATGCACCACCGGCGACGTCGATCACGCCACCCAAGCCTTCGGCCAGGCCGTGCCGTTCGGAATCATCTCGACCACCGGCGTCGCAGGCCTGACGCTGAGCGGCGGACACGGCTATCTGAGCCGCCAATACGGCCTCGCCATTGATAATCTCCTCGAAGCCGACGTCGTGCTGGCGGATGGGAGCTTTGTCACAGCCTCCGAGTTCGAGAACCTGGACCTGTTCTGGGCTCTCCGCGGCGGCGGCGGGAACTTCGGCGTCGTAACCAGCTTCCTGTTTCGCACCCAACCGGTCGCGATGCTCTACGGCGGCCCGATCGTTTTCGAGCTTTCGGACGCCGCCGCTGTGATGAAGTGGTTTCGTAGCAACCAGCCGAAGGCCCCGGACGAGTTCTTCATGTTCCTCGGGTTGCAGGTGGTTCCTCCTGCTGAGCCTTTTCCGAAGGAACACTGGTCGAAGAAAATGTGCGCGCTGGTTGTTTCACATAGCGGGCCGCTCCCGGAGGGCGAGAAGGCCGTCAACGCGGTCCGGGCGGCTCTGCCGAAACCGATCATCGATTGGGCCCAGCCGATGCCCTACTCGGTAATTCAGACGCTGTTCGACCCGCTGCTGCCGAAGGGGCTGCATTGGTACTGGAAGGGCGACTTCGTCAAGGAACTGCCCGACGCCGCCGTCGACGTGCATCTCGCTCATGCGGCGAAGTTGCCGAGCCCGCTTTCCATCATGCACCTATATCCGATCGACGGCGCCGTCCACCGTCGGACAAAGGATTCGACCGCGTGGGGTTACCGGGATGCAATCTGGTCGATGGTGATTGCCGGAATCGATCCTGACCCGGCGATGGCCCCGACTCTTAAGGGATGGACGCAGGCCTACTGGAATGCCGTCCATCCGTTCAATCTCCAGGGAGCCTACGCCAACTTCATGATGGACGACGAGGGCGAGGCGCGGGTCAAGGCGGCCTACGGAGAGAATTACGATCGCCTCGCTCGGGTGAAGAAGGAGTACGATCCCGACAACCTCTTCAAGGTGAACCAGAACATCCGCCCGGCAGCCTGATTCGCCGCGGCGTGAGCCAGGAGAGCCGAGCATGCCGATCTTCATGGACCGCCACGACTTGCGTGGCATGACGTCGGAGGATGTCGCTGAGGCGCACCGAAAGGACTTGGAAATCCAGGAAAGGTACGGGGTGAAATATATGGCCTACTGGTTCGACGAGGAACGCGATTCCGGCTTCTGCCTTGTCCAGGCGCCGGACGCCGCCGCCGCCGAGCGGGTCCATCGTGAGGCGCACGGCGAAATCGCCAACGCAATCATTCCGGTCGACCTTGTCGCGGTCGAGGCGTTCCTCGGCCGCATCGGTGATCCGCGCGCCCGCGCAGGGGCGGGCGCGTCGGCCGTGGATTCCGGACTTCGGGCCGTCATGTTCACCGACATTGTCGGTTCAACCGAGATCACGGCGCGGCTCGGCGACAGCGCCGGGCTCGAACTGGTGCGAGCTCATGACGCACTGGTGCGGCGCGGACTCGACGCGCACGGGGGGCGCGAGGTGAAGCACACCGGCGACGGCATCATGGCCTCCTTCGACCAGGCGGCCAACGCCGTTCGCGCCGGGGCCGACATCCAGCGGCGTTTCGCAGCCTACAATGCCGAGGCGTCCGAGAGCCTGAACGTCCGGATCGGCATCCATGCCGGCGAACCGGTCGAGGACAATAACGATCTCTTCGGAACGACTGTCCAGTTGGCTTATCGGCTGTGTAGCGAAGCTGGGGCCAGCGACGTTGTCGTCTCCGGATTTGTGAGGGAACTTTGCGGGACAGACGATGCGCAGTTTGTGTCGCTGGGCGAGCGGCGGCTGAAGGGCCTCGCGGAACCGGTGCCAGTGTTCCGACTCGAGTGGCGGAATTGAAAGCCGGTCGCCGTCCATGCCCGCGGCCAAGATAGATGGCGAGCCGCTTAGCCACCAGGGCGGGTCCGCCCGGGACGAGCTGGCCGAGGCGCGGGTTCAGGATGAACGCGACCCGTCAGGCGTGAAGGGGTTTGTGCGGTGGAGGCTTCAGTCCTCGGCGGCGAACTTCGGCCGGATGTGGGTCCGGCCCCCAGGATGTTCCGGCACCTGAGGTGTTTTCGATTTGGCAGAGGTATCGACGATGGTCAAGGTGTCGCTGCTGTTGAAGGAAAGCGGCTGGGATGCGGCGGGGTTGTCAGTCGCATTGTCCAGCAAGGCGTTTGTTGCTGATGTTCGAGCCGAGCTCCCGTATCCGTGAACGGCCAAAGGGGGCACGTTCATGGAACGCAAGCTCGCCGCCATGCTCGCGGCCGACGTCGCCGGCTACAGCCGTCTGATGGAGCAGGACGAGGCGGGAACGTTCGAGCGGCTCAAGGCGCGCCGGACCGAACTGGTCGAGCCGGCGATCGCGGCGCACCGGGGCTCCATTTTCAAGCTGATGGGCGATGGTCTTCTCGCCGAGTTTGCGAGCGTCGTCGACGCGGTCGAATGCGCCGTCGACATCCAACGCGGTATGGCGGAGCGAAACGCTGGCGTCCCCGAGGACAGTCGTATCGACGTGCGCATCGGCGTCAATCTCGGTGAGGTGATCGTCGAGGGGACGGACCGGCACGGCGAGGGCGTCAACATTGCCGCGCGGCTTGAGCAACTTGCCGATCCTGGCGGCATCTGTGTTTCCGGCAAAGTCGCGAACGAGGTCGAAAAGAAATTGGGGTTCGGCTTCGAGCCGATGGGCGCGCAGAAGTCAAGAACATCAGCGAACCGATCCCGGTCTATCGGGTGAGGCTAGATGGCGTCAGCGCTCCGGTGAAGCGCAAGCCGCCAAAATCAGCCCTCGCGGATTGGGCGAGGCGCATTGCCGCGGCGATGGTTCTCCTCGCCGGCCTCGCGGCCGGCTGGTATGGCCTCATGCGTTCGCCATCCCACTTGGCCGGCGCCCATGTCCCCTCGATCGTCGTCCTTCCCTTCGATGATCTCAGCGCCGACAAGAGCCTCAGCTATCTCGGCGACGGGGTGAGCGAGGACATCATCACCATGCTGTCGCGCTTTCCCGATCTTTCGGTGATCGCACGCAACTCCTCCTTCACTTACAAAGGCAAACCCGTCGACATCCGTCAGATCGGCCGCGACCTCAACGTCGACTACGCGCTCGAGGGCAGCGTTCGCAAGGACGCCGACCAAATTCGCATCACCGCCCAGCTCATCGACACCGAGACGGGCAAGCATGTCTGGGCCGAGCGTTACGACAAGACTGGAAAAAATCCGCTGGCGCTTCAGGACGAGGTGACGACCAAGATCGTCGGTGCGATGACCGGCGAGAAGGGCCAGGTCAAGCAGGGCGAGTATCGGGGAGCGTGGGGCCGCGATGCCGCTGAATTTGGTGAATATGATTATTATCTTCGTGGTCACGATCTGTTCATGAACGCGAGTTCGAAGCAGGACAACGATCGCGCTGGACGGATTTGGGAAGAAGGACTGTCGAAATATCCGGTTTCGAACCTGCTCAAGGTCAAGCTCGGCTGGTATCATTTCAAGTCCGGCTTTGCTTTTTGGAGCGACGACATACCGGCTGATTTCCGCAAGGCCGGGGCGCTGGTCCGCGAAGTGCTCGGTCGAGAAGACCTGTCGCCTCAAGTCAAGCGGCTCGCGCACTGGCTTTTCGCCGAGGTGCTCTTGACCGAACACGACTTCGACCGGGCGATGAGTGAGGCTGAAACCGCGATTTCGTTCGCGCCGCATGACGCCTTCCTCATCGGCGACCTATCGGTCGTGCCGATCACGTCGGGTAGCGCCGATAAGGCCCTGGAGTGGATCGACTTTGCAGCGAAACGTGACCCGGGTTCCGCAAAGCAAATGAATTACAACAGGGGTTGGGCGCTTCGCATCCTCGGAAAATTTCAGGATTCCTTGGCCGCATACAAAGGATCGGACATGAGCTGGGACACTCCGCTCAACGTCGCCATTGACCTCGTTCGCCTCGGCCGGATCGACGAGGCCAAAGCGCAGGTGAGGTCTTATCTGGAGAAGAGCGATCCGAAATTCACTCAGGGCAAGTGGCGCCAAGGGTATTTCTACAGCGATCCTACGATCGTCGACGCCGAAGTGGCCGATCTCGCCAAGGCCGGCCTTCCGGAGAAATAGCGCCAACGAGGATCGGGGAGCGATTGCTCAGGCCATATGCGTCTCATCAGAGCCAGCAAAATATCATAATAAGTATGTTATTACGGCTTGGGACGCCGCCTGGCAGCGTTGGAAAGGGCGACGCTAAACGGGGGTCCAACCCTTTGAACAGTCAGGGGCCCGCCGCTAAACTGGCGCTAAACCGGCTTATCGCACCCTTTGGCGCCTGAGCCTCACCCCTTCTTGTGGCGCGCCCGAAACGCTTTCGCCCAGCCGGCGCGCGCCTCCTGTCGGCCGCGGGCGACGGCGAGCGCGTCGGCCTCGACGTTCTTGGTGATGACCGAGCCCGAGCCGATATAGGCGCCGTCGCCGATCCGGACCGGAGCGACCAGGGCGGAGTTCGAGCCGATGAAGGCGCCGGCGCCGATGTCCGTCTTGTGCTTGCCGACGCCATCGTAGTTGCAGGTGATCGTCCCGCGCCGATGTTGGCGCCCGCTCCGACGCGCGCATCGCCGATGTAGCTCAAGTGGTTGACCTTGGCCCCGGCCTCGATCGAGGCCCCCTTCACCTCGACGAAATTGCCGATCTTCGCCTTCTCCGCGATGTCGGCCCCGGGCCTGAGCCGCGCATAGGGGCCGATCATCGCCGCGCGCGCGATCCGGGCGCCCTCGAGGTAGGTGAAGGCGTGGACGACGGCGCCGTCCTCGATCGCCACGCCGGGTCCGACGACCACATGCGGCTCGATGACCACGTCGCGCCCGATCTTCGTATCGCACGACAGAAACACCGTTTCGGGCGCGACGAGCGTCGCGCCCTCGATCATCGCGCGGCGCCTCAGCCGCGATTGCATGGTCGCTTCGGCGGCCGCCAGCTGGACGCGATCGTTGACCCCCATGACTTCCGCCTCGTCGGCTTCGATGGCGCGGGCGACGAACCCGCGCGCGGCCGCGATCTCGACGAGGTCGGTGAGGTAATATTCGTTCTGCGCATTGTGCGGCTTGACCGCCTCCAGCATCGACAGGGCCTCGGCCCCGCCGAAGGCGATCGGGCCCGCATTGCACAGCCGGGCGCTCTTCTCATCCTCGGTCGCGTCCTTGTGCTCGCGAATGGCGACGAGCCGGCCATCGCGCTCGATGAGCCGGCCATAGCCGGTCGGGTCAGCCGCGACGAACCCGAGCGCCACGAGCCGGACGCCGTCAGCCAGGCTCGCCCGCATGGCCGACAGCGTCGCTCCGGTGAGCAGCGGACTATCGGCGTAGACGACCAAAATCCCGTCGTAGCCGCGCGCGATCGCGTCGCGCGCGGCGAGAACCGCATGGGCGGTGCCCCGCCTTTCGCTCTGCACGAACACCCTCGCCTCCGGCGCCGCCTTCACCGCCTCGGCGGCGACATCGTCCCGGCCCGGACCGACGACGACCGCGACGTCGCCTGGGCCCGCCTCGCACGCCGCCGCGAGGACGTGAGAGAGCATTGGTCGGCCGGCGATCTCGTGCAGCACCTTCGGGCGCAGCGAGCGCATGCGCGTTCCTTCGCCGGCGGCGAGGACGATCGTCAGGCAAGGACGAAAGGAATCCATGCATTTTGCTCCCGGCCGGGGCTTCCGGCGCGCCGAGGCGTCCCAAGGCCCCTCGCGTCCGAATTGCCCACGTGCGCGTTATTGCGGAAGACGGGCGTCGGTTCTAGCCGCCGTCGCAGGCCGAAGCGTAACTCCTGCGAGAAAATGCGTCTCGCTGCGCCGCAAAAAAGCATATACAACTCGTCGCGTGACCGGGCGGCGCGCGGCGCGACGGCGCGTGCTTTCCCGCAATGCCTTGATTTGTCATTCTATCGGACACGACAAGCCGGTCGAGCCCCTTGGGGCCCGCACCGGCGACGAGCAGACGAACAGCACGATGGCGGGACCGCAACGTCGCGAATTCCTGGAACTTGCGCTGGGCGGCGCTCGCGGCCGGCGCAGCGCCGGGCGGCGTGCGCCCGGCCGTCGCCGAACCGCTGGCCTCTCCGGTTCCCTTCGCCGCCGACACCGTGCTGAAGGCGGCGATCCAACTCGCCGCCAAGCCGTTCAAGGCGCCGAGCGCGCCGTTGCCGAGCGTCTTTGCCGGCCTCAATTTCGAGCAATACGCCGCGATCCGCCGGGTCCCGGGCAGCGCGATCTGGGCCGATCGAGAAGCTCGGCTTTTCCCTCGAGCCGCTGCATCGGGGTTTCGTCTTCACCACGCCGATCGAAATCAACATCGTCGAAAACGGCCTTTCCCAGCGGGTCATCTACGATCCGGCCGACTTCGACTTCGGCAAGCTGCAGCCGCCGCCCGCCATGGGCGATCTCGGGTTTTCCGGCCTGCGCATCCTGCGGGCGTCGGACGAGGGCTTTCAGGACGCCGCGATCTTCCAGGGCGCAAGTTTCTACCGCTCGCGCGCGCGGGGCCAGAATTTCGGCGTCACCGCGCGCGGCCTGTCGATCCGCACCGGCGACGAACCCGGCGAGGAGTTTCCGCTGTTTCGCGAGTTCTGGGTGGAAAAGCCGCCGCCTGCGTCGAACACGCTGACGATGTATGCGCTGCTCGATTCGGAGAGCGTGACGGGCGCCTTTCGCTTCACCATCCGGCCGCTCGAGGCCACGATCATCGACACCGAGATGACGCTGATCGCGCGCGTCGCGACCGACAAGCTCGGCATCGGCGGCATGGCCGCGAACTACCTCTTCAGCAGCCTCGATCATCGGCGCCCGGACGACTGGCGCGCGGCGGTGTACGAGGTCACCGGCCTTCAGATCCTCTCCGGCAAGGAAGAGTGGCTGTGGCGGCCGGTGTGCAACCGCGAGACCCTGCAGATCTCAGCCTTCGCGGACGTCAGTCCGCGCGGCTTCGGGCTCATGCAGCGCTCCCGCAGCTTCGACGCCTTCTACGACGACGAAGGCCGATGGGAGCAGCGGCCGACGCTGTGGATCGAGCCCATCGGCGACTGGGGCGAAGGCGACGTTCGGCTGCTCGAAATTCCGGCCGCCTCGGAGGCCAACGCCAACATCGTCGCGCAGTGGCGGCCCAAGGCGGGCATTGCCGGCCGGCACGAGCCGGGCCCTCGCCTACCGCCAGTTCTGGTGCTGGACGCCGCCGTCGAAGCCGCCGCTCGCCGTTTGCACGTCGAGCCGCGCCGGGAAGTCCGGCGGGCGGCCGCGCTTCGCCGTGGAGATGGCCGGCGACGCATTCGCCGACCCGCAGAAAGCCGCCGCCGCCACCGCGGACATCCAGGCCAACCCCGGCAAGATCGGTTCGGTCAGCCTCTTCCCCTACAAGGACCGGCGGTCGGTCCGCGTCGTTTTCGACCTCGATCCCGGATCGGAAACCTATTCCGAGCTTCGGCTCATTCTTAAAATCGACAATCAGGCGGTCAGCGAGACATGGCTTTATCGATGGACAGCGTAACGGTCCGTCGGATCGAAGCGCCCGACGAAGCCGGCTCCCGCCTTCGGCGGGGTCGTCCCTCGGCGCGTCGATGCCGGGCTACGCCCCGCTCGCCATGCCGGCGCAGTCTTTCCGCCGATTTTCCCGAAGCGAGCGGCGCGCCTGGGTCAATCCGCGTCTCGAGCCGTTCACCGCGCTCGCCCGCCTCGTCGTGTTCGGCGGCGCGGTCGCGCTCACCGCCTACGGCGCCTATCAGATGTACAAGGTCGTCGGGGTCGGCACGACGACGCCGCTCGAATGGGTGATGGTCGTCCTCTTCGTCATCACCTTTTCCTGGGTCGCGCTCTCGTTCACCGCCAGCCTCGTCGGCTTCGTCTGGCTCATCGCGCATTCGCGACAAGCGCGAGCCGCTGCCAGCCTCGCTGTCGGAAAGGACGGCGGTCGTCATGCCGATCTACAACGAGGCGCCGTCGCGGGTGTTCGGCGCGATGCAGGCGATCATCGAAGACGTCGAGCGCACCGGCCTCGGCTCGGCGTTCGACTATTTCTTCCTCTCCGACACGACCGACGCCAACGTCTGGATCGCCGAGGAGCGGGCTTTCGTCGCGATGCGCGGAGCGGCTGCCGAACGCGCGCGTCTATTATCGCCGGCGCCGCAAGAACTCGAGCCGCAAGGCCGGCAACATCGCCGACTTCGTCACCCGCTGGGGCGGCCACTACCCGCACATGCTGGTGCTCGACGCCGACAGCGTCATGTCGGGCGACGCGATCGTCCGTCTCGCGGCGGCGATGGAGGCGGACCCGGACAGCGGCATCATCCAGAGCCTGCCGCTCATCGTCAACCGCAACACGATGTTCGCCCGCCTGCAGCAATTCGCCGCCCGCATCGCCGGCCCGGTCATCGCCGCGGGACTGACCGCCTGGATGGGGCGCGACGGCAACTACTGGGGCCACAACGCCATCATCCGCACCCGCGCCTTCGCCGATCATTGCGGCCTGCCGGATCTCCCGGGCAGGCCGCCGTTCGGCGGCCACATCCTCAGCCACGACTTCGTCGAGGCGGCGCTGATCCGGCGCGCGGGATACTCGGTCTACATGCTGCCGACCCTCGGCGGCTCCTACGAGGAGAGCCCGCCCTCGCTGATCGATCTCGCCGCGCGCGACCGGCGATGGTGCCAGGGCAATCTCCAGCACTCGCGCATCATCGGCGGCAAGGGGCTTCGTCTGGGCGACGCGCCAGCATTTCGCGACCGGCATCATGGGCTATCTCGCCTCGCCGCTGTGGATGGCGCAGCTCCTCGTCGGCATCGTGCTGGTGCTGCAGTCGCACTACATCCGGCCGGAATATTTCACCGCCGACTTCTCGCTGTTTCCCGCCTGGCCGCGGTTCGACTACGAACGCGCGCTGCAATTGTTCGAACTGACGATCGCGATCCTGCTGGCGCCGAAGTTCCTCGGCCTCATTTTCGCGCTCTTCGACGGGCCGACCCGCCGAGGCTCGGGCGGCGCGCTGGCGCTCATCGCCTCGACATTGCTCGAGATCGTCGTTTCGGCCGCGATCGCGCCGATCATGATGCTGATCCAGTCCGGCTCGGTGGCGCAGATCCTCTCGGGACGGGACACCGGCTGGAATCCGCAGCGGCGCGACGACGGCTCGATCCCGTTCCACAGCATCGCGCGCCGGCATCGCGCGCACGCGCTGCTCGGCCTCATCACGCTGTTCGCCGCGGCGCTGATCTCGCCCTCGCTGGTCATTTGGATGTCGCCGACGATTGCGGGCCTCATCCTCTCCATTCCGCTCTCCTGGGCGAGCGGACAATTGTGGATCGGCCTCGGCCTGCGGCGGATCGGCCTGCTGCGCACGCCCGAGGAGACGTCGCCGCCGGAGGTCGTCCAGCGCGCCAACGCGCTCGCCGACGAACTCGCCCGCATCGGCCACGACCACGAGGACGCGCTGTCGCCATCCACGCCGACCCGGCGTTGCGCGCCGATCCACGAAACGTTCCTGCCGGAGAAGCCGCGCCATCGGCTCGGCGACGTCGATGTCGACGCGGCGGTCGCCGCGGCCAAGCTCAACGACGCCGAAACGATCGAGGACGCCTGCGCCTGGCTGAAGCCGAAGGAGCGGGTCGCCGTCCTGGCCGACCGCGCCCTGATCGCCCTGTTGGCCCGGCTGCCGACCGCGGCCGAAAGGCGGCGGCGAATCGAGCCGAAGATCAATAAG
>CAWFVS010000065.1:0-145225 GCA_963819255.1 uncultured Alphaproteobacteria bacterium | reverse complement strand
GTCGGTCGAACGTGCGACGACGCGAGCCATCCGCCCTATGGTCAACTGTTCGACGAGGTCGATCGTTTCGCCTGCCGTCTCACTGCGCAACAGGCTGACGCCCGTCTCCGGCCTCGACTGACCTCACCCATTTCTGCAATTGATTGCAGATGCGGCTCGCTATCGAGTTACCGATGCCGACCCTCTCGGAGGTTCAAGAGGCGACATAGAAGCCCGTGGGTCGCATACCGCTTGAACTAGGGGGAATAAAATAAGTCGAGGGATCGGCCTGGACGGCCATTTATATGGCAAGAGGCCCTCGCAGGTGCCGGAGGATGGGATAGACCCCGCGACCACGCTACCCTTTTTTCAGCGCGCCCCCGGGCAGGCGTAAATCGCCAAGCCGGTCGCGATCAGAGCTATGACTGCCGCCCGCCGCCTTGCCGCCATTCTCGCCGCCGACGTCGTTGGCTATTCGCGTATGATGGGCAAGGACGAGGCGGGCACGGCGAAATCCATGCGCGAGAGCCGTGAGGCGGCCGACCGCGTCATCGTCGCGGACGGAGGGCGGATGTTCAAGACGATGGGCGACGGGTTTCTCGTCGAATTCCCCTCGTTGGTCGCAGGCAGCCGGCGACGCGCGTGAGCTACGACGGCGTCATCGTGCGCGCCGGCGCGAGCTTATCATATCTGAGCGGCTGGGTTGTGGAAGAGTGCGCAGCCAGCAAGCGGACGAAAAGCGACGGGGTCCATCGGCCCGAGAAGACTATCCCCCTAGTCCCCGTTCCCCGTGTGGCGACGCACGGCTTCGACGCCTGTGAGGATGACAATGCCTCCGGCATCGTCTTTAACGCGGATTTTATGGCCCGATCCGCCAAACCTCTTCGCCAGCCTCATGATCTCCGGCCGGGCGAATCGGATGTGCGGCAGGTGGATCGACTGCGTGTCGATCACAACGCCGTCCTTGAGAACCTCGAAATCGTAGGAAGTCATCGCTGAATGTGCGTCGGGTGCAGCATGGAAAAAGGCACGGAAGCGGTGACCGAACCGCTTCACATGCCTTCTGGTGTGCATATCGCATTCCGGCCACTCTGCAAAGACAGCCACTGAGGTCTACGCCGGAAATGAGCATCGGCGAGGCCATTGCCTGGCGGGGGTCGCGCGCTTTCAGAGGCTCAGAAAAAGACGCAACAGAGGCCCTAGGCCACGCACCGCTGCCTGGAAGAGGGGGAAGTAGCGGAACTCCACGGATCGGCCTGGGCGGCCGTTATGTGGCATTCAGGCGGCGCGAGACTTGTCGGGGAGAGTCTTGATCACGACGACGCGAACCGGGGAAAGCTATCTGCAATTGATTGCATAATCGCGCGCTCCTAACGGTCGTAGGCCAACGCCGTGGTCGCCTGTCCATGGGGAAGCCATCTCCGTGCGGGTTCTCATGAGCCTTGGGCCGGGCGTCTTACAGCGCAGTTGATAGCTGCCTACCAGGTTGAGTCGCATCAGCGCTTCACGGTTGAGCAATCGGCGGAAATCGCGTTTTCGGGCGAGCACATCGAGCGGAAGCATGCGGTGAGCGTGTGCCGTCGTGCCCGATCCTCCGACACGCTTGCACCCGCTGCACGCGCCGAATTGGTTTCGGCGCTCGCCTTCGCGCTGTGTCACCAAGGCCGCAGGCGTGTTCGCCGCACGGACCAGATCATGGCCCGTCGCCAAGCGCCTCGTTGAACACATTGAGCGGTCGGGCTTCGTTTTCATGAAGCGCGCGGCAGGGATGAGTGGTGCGCTTAGGCCCGGTGACGGCGGGTGAGCCGCGCATCACATTCCTTACTGTCGTTTTCGCAATGGCCGGGCGGGAAGCGTGACCGGGCTCACATCGTGCCGGGCTAAATTGTGCAACACTCTAAACCGGTTTGAGGTCACTGATAGGAGTGTGACATGCGAAAGGCGATTTCTAGGGTGTGTATCGCCGGGCTTGCGACATTGTCGCTGACGGCGTCGGTCATTGCCACTGCCGAGCCCGCAGCGGCCGGCCAATGGCATGGGGGCGGCTGGCAAGGGGGCGGCTGGCACGGAGGTGGCTGGCATGGGGGGGGCTGGCACGGCGGTTGGCACCGGGGATGGTATGGCGGCGGGGCTGGCTGGTGGGGGCCTGCCGTCGTGGGCGGGTTGGCCGCCGGCGCTCTGCTGGCGGCTCCGTACTATGGGGGCAGTTGCTACAGCTACAGACCAACATACGACGGGTATGGGAACTACCTCGGCCAGCAGCCCGTGAATATTTGCTAACAGACTGCTATGGGGCTTTGGGTGAACCGAGGCCCCTTCTTGGGCACGTTCCCAGTGCCTGCTCTCGTCGCTGAAAAAGCTCATGGCCTGCTCCGAGGCCCGCCAGCTCCAAAAAGACGCCCACAACGCGGCCACCTTCGCCCATTGGGGGCCGCGTGGCGCAGGCGATCGCGAGGCCCAGAGGGAAGCGCATCTGCCTCGATACGGGGACCAGTGTGATGGTGGAGGCGAACCTGTCGGCCAAAGGCTGGGGACGCAGCTGACCTAGCGAACAACTAAACGACCACCGGGGGCGGGCCTGCGCCTGCCCTCGGGGACACCTTCGGCCTAGCCTATCCGCTGCCGTATCGTTCGCGATACGCGCGCAAATCACCGGGCTGGCATGATGGCGAGCTGATTGGCGGCTGGCGAGCTGCCGTGTTCAAAACGAGCGCGCGCAACAGGCGCGGTCAGTCACGGAGTCGTGGCGGGTTTGTGCTGCATCTGTCGCATGTGGTGGGCCGAGGCTCTAGCCCTCTCTTTGCTCATGTTGGCCCGATGCCGCATCTGGCTTCTGTGCGACCCCGTCGGGGTTGTGGCGGACGGCGCGCTGGCTGTGGGGGCGGCCGGCTGGTAGGTCTGAGCGATGGCGGGGAGAGACGTGAAGACTACGGCTGCGCCGAGGCCCATTAGAGCGATTGACTTGAGCATTGTGTGTTTCTCCATATAGGGGTCCATTTCGACCCCGTGTGGTTCCCTGCTAAGCTCGCCGCCCTGAACCGCGCGTGAACGTTGGCCCGGTCTTCCCGTTTCAGGGTTCTGGCCGCACGCCTGACGTGACCCTCCGCTGGCTTCCGCTGCCCCCTTCGGCTGCCCGTTGTCGTGCCTCTTCGTGTGCCCGTTGAGGGTCCGCGCCACGTTCGATGCCCTAGGCGGAACGGTTATCAGACCTTCCGAATCGAATGGTCAATCACACAGCTTCGGAGTCTTGTCGCGGGTCATAGAACGGCGGCGGACAGCATCGGCAGGGGTTACCGTTGTCGGTCACTCAAGCACGTCCGGCTCGACTATCTTCGAACCCAACCCTGGGGGAGTCTATCCGGGTACACGGAAGACACGTCGAAGGCCCGCAGATCGCGTCTCGCAAGTCCCGGAACAGCTTCGACTGGTAGAATAACGCCGACGACGAATTTGGCCCACCCGTTCCATTTGCCTCTGGACAGGAGTGGTGAGCAGTCTCCGCGAGCTCTTCCAGGTTCGTCGTCGCCTACCATCCGATGAGATCATCAGCCGGTCCCGCTTGGCCCGTTCCTTACCTGAAACTCACGAGGCCGTTTAGCATGGGCCATTACGAAAAAATCGTCGCCGAGTACCTGTGTTACGAGCAGACGCGATTCGTCAGTCCGGGCTTCGGCCTCAATCTCGGCGGCGTCGGGCCGCACGGCAAGGGCCGGAACTGGTGGATCGACGTGCTCGCCGTCGACTTCAAGGATGAGACGATCTACCTTTGCGAGGCGACCTTCGCGCAGAAGCCGAAGTATATGTTACAGCGGCTCCGGGCTTGGACGGCGCATTGGCAGGAGATTTGCGAGACCTTGTTTCGCCTGACGCAAGCGCCCGACACCTGGCGGGTCAAGCCCTGGATTTTCGCCCCCGACTCTCTGAAACCGAAAATTGAAGGCGGTATCGCGGCGATCCCCGACCTCCCATTCGATTACAAATGGACGGCGTTTGAGGACATCGTGCCTTGGAAGCGCCCGCAACGTTCCGCAATACGGTCCGTGGACCCGCCCGGATTGTGAAAACGTCCATCGCGTGCTCGCAGGGATCGGTCGCCTGCGAATTCCGATTTATTCCGGCCACCTATTCCGACAAATAACCGGCCACCTCAACACCGCAGTTCTCGTCCGGCCTGTGGACTCTGTGGACAAGGCGCTACCGTTATGATTTCAGCGTGGCTATTGACGAGGGTCGCCTTGCCCACAAGCCCACAGGCGCAGCATCAATCAAAGTGGCCGGATTTAAATCGGAATAGGTGGCCGGTTCGGCGGAAATCGCAGTGTCGCCTGCCGGCCGATCCACTGAACAAGCCGCAGCGGACATTCACCGGGCAGGCATTCACGTCAGCAAGTTCGGGCTCCGCATCCGCTTGGTCGCCGTCGGCCGCGAGCGTAGCGAGGAGCTTGAGCGCGAGCGGCATCCGCCATGTGGCCAGCTGTTCGACGAGGTCGACTTATCCGCCCATCTAGGTGCGCAAGAGGTTTGACGTCCGATTCCAGCCTGAAGTCACCTGAGCGCTGTCGCGCAGTTGATTGCATAAATGGCTGCCTTTCGGATACTGAACGTCGCCATCTCGGCGTTTTCTCGGTCGCGGGGAACCAGCCAGAGGTCGACCGCAGTGAATCGCTTGCCCTGGCCCAAGCTCCGGCGAGCGCAGGCGGGAAGGCTGGGGCCTCCTCGCCGCGCCGACGCCAGATCGAGATCAGCAGGTTTCTGAGTTCTTGTTGCTGGCCACGGGCTCAAGCCGCGCTTCCGCTGCGACCCTGAAAGAAATACCGCGCTTCAAAAAGGTGACCAAAGGCTTGACCCGTTCGCTCGTCTGCTCCTGCTCGCCGAGAGCCTGGCGAAGCGCCCATCGTTCATCCGTCGCGCACCGAGAGATGCCGACCTCCCACGCCCGGTCAACCATGCGCTGAAGCTCGTCGCGATTCGCAACCTTGGCAACCCGTACCCAGCGTTCAACGTTGCTCGGATTGATGGACCCAGCAATTATGACGGCTTTGGAAATGGGCAGCCCGTCGAGGTGGCGCAACTCCACCCCCGAAGCCGAGATGGACCGATAAAGGTTTAAGCCTCGCACCGCGATCGGATAGGACAGATGACAACCCACTTGGACAGAACGCGGGAGCAGGAGAAGGTTCTTGTACCAATTCCGGCACAGCATTCTCGTCAGGACGCATCCCAGCTTATAGGTCGTGATGGGGTCCCGCGCATTGAGCAGCGGGATGACTGCGAACGCCGACCGCTTGCTCAGGAAGTCGGCCTCATGTTCGATCCGCCTGCGGTTGTTGAAACTGAGGTCGGCGAATTTCTCGACCTCGAAGCGATACGGCTTGGGCGCGCGCTTCGGCTTGGCGGCGTAATACTGGTTCTTTGAGACTTGCTCGTTGAGCTTGAACGCGAAATTCATGTGCGGTCCCCGTCCAGCGATTTGACTTCGCCTTCGGACCGCTGCTGGAGGGCGATCCGACAGACTATCCTGTCTGCGCCATCAACGCCCTCCATGGCTCCGGCACATTCTATACGCACCGCGCACTGGTCAAGGAAAACGTGCAATCAACTGCAGATTAATTGCTGCTGTGATGCCCGAGGGCAGACAGGTTCGTGGTTAATGGCGGTCGGCTTGGCGCTGTTTGAGAGCTTCGCGTCCGTCGCTGTCGAGGCGCTCCCACACGCGCAGCTAGGCCAGCATGCGCCTGGAGGCTTCTGGCGGTGTCGAAATATCTCCGGGACCGGCCGCGTTGTCCAATCTCGCGCCTGGCCTTGTCCGAGGAAGCCAAGCGGCGCTTCCCAAGCTATTTAGCTGACCGCGCAGAACTGGATCGAACACCGCGAATAGGCGAACGACAAAGTCCGGTATGGAAATGGAGGGAACCTTCCGCGCCTTTTCCCCGAGCCCCTGTTTGAGGACATTCGCCATGTCCTTCATCCAATAGAAATCGGACGCCCCGAGGAACCGCTGACCGGCGGCAGAGGGGACCGTCATCGCCAACAGGTGCAACTGAGCGATGTCCCGGACATCGACGAGGCAGAAGCCGAAGCATGGCAAAGCGGGCACAGAACCGTCCAGCAGCTTCTTGATCGCCTCAAGCGAGGTGGAAAAATCCGACCCGAGCACTGGCCCCAGAACTAGGGCGGGATTGACGGTGACTAGTTCGAGCGTCCCGCCTTCGCACTTGTGCCACGCCCACGCTGCACGCTCGGCGATAGTCTTGGACCGCACGTAGGCCGAGGTGTCGTCGCGGTTCGTCTCGTCCGTCCAATCGGCTTCGGTGAACGGCTTCGCGCGCTCGCCCCGACCATAAGCAATCGCGGCCATTGAGGATGTCATGACCACCCTCTTGACGCCAGCATCGCGCGACGCCCTCAGGACCTGAAGCGCCCCGTCGCGCGCCGGTCGAACCAGCTCTTCGTCCGTCTTCGGGTTCACCGCTGGGATAGGAGACGCGACATGGAGGACATATTCAGCCCCTGCGACCGCGCTGGCCCAGCCGGCGTCTTCATTGAGATCGGCCGCCACGAACTCGATCGCTCCTGCGTTCGGCGCAATCTTGCCAATGCTCGCGCGCACTTGGTCGGCCCGTCCAAGGTTCCTTACGGTCGTGCGAATGCGCCAGCCATCGTTGAGAAGCTGCGCGATGCAGTACCCGGCGATGTAGCCTGACCCGCCAGTGACGACGACGCAGGCCGCGCGGGCTCGTGGTTGTGGTCATCGGCGTCGCCATGACGTTTTCCCGCAGTTGCGTGCCCTTGGTGAGCGCGCGGACGAATTCAATATACCGCCGCGAGGGCATCCACCAAAAGGCGTGCGTCGCCGAGCTGATCCAGCCATGGCATCCACCGCCTGATTGGGGCCAGGAGGACGGACTTCGGCGTGCGGGGCAACCAGCGCACGTGCCAGGAACCGGGTGTCAGGGGGTCAGTTCCTGGATTATCGGGTCGCGTTGTACCTCGGTGACCGACCCTACGGTCGCCTGACTCTGGGCCAAAGGGTCATTAGGCGTCGATGCGACGCGCTGGGCCATCCTTGGCAGTCGATTGGACATGGGAGGCCCCGCCAGTTCCGCATTCGATTTTGCAGCCTGGTCCTGCATCGCCTTCGGGTAATGTATTGGGCTGCTCCGCCCGAACGCCTTCAACAAGGCTTGTTCCTTGCCGGACAGACCCCATCCTCTCTTTGGGTGTTGAGCGCCGTGGGCGCGCAGGACCGTCTCGAAGTACTCGTGCTCCTTGGGGGTGAAGCGGAGCTGGACCGTCCGGGCCTTGGCGTTCGAGTTCGAGGACCCTTCTTTGAGGATCGAGGGGAGTTCCTTCGCGGTGTAGGTGTCGGCAAGCGTGAGACCCTGCTCAAAATCGGCGGGCTTGCAATGCTCGGCAATGACCGCGAGCTTCGTCCACCCTGTGCGAACGAGAAGGTTCCGGGAATATGCCGAACATCGTTGGTCTCGCGCCAGACCTTGAGCAGATAGTTGATTGTGCGGTGGCTCAGCTTCGTGATGTCGACGAGCTCATCAATCGTCGGCCCACCACAGTCCGGCGACTTGGGTATGGCCCTCAGCTCGGACATGGCCTCTGCGAGCTCTAACATGCTGTCATCGCCCTTAGCGGCTAGCATTTGGACCCGCTTCTTCAGCGCCGCGATGCTGCGTGCCGCCACGTCCGCCTCCGTCAATGCTCTGAAACGCTCGCGATCAGGTATCGCCGTAGCGCGGTTCGATGTGTTGACCAAAGGCAAATTAACCTTATCGGGTTGATGAAGCGTTGCGGGGAACGCCCGCTGAGAAACGCGATCGAAATGGTGCGGAACGGGAAGCATCAATGGCGACAGGCGTAACTTGAACGATGGGTCCAGTCAGATGTCTGTCCTTAAGAAGCCCCTCTAGTCTCCCCGCCGTTTCTGCAGTTGATTTCAGGAAAGCAGTCAGCGAAGGCTCCACCGCCGGTCTCGCGCGCCGCCTGTTAGGCCAACGCGCGAAGCTCGTATCGCGCCAAGCGCAAGCTCACCTTGGCTCTCGGCGACACGGCACGGGCAAGGGTCATTCGCGTTGGCAAAGTGTAGGGTCGCGTGACTAGTCGGTAATTGCATTGAAGTGTGACATGGCAGTGTCAGGCTGAACGACGCGCATACCTAACCGTAAGCCAGTTATAGCGGCCGTACTCAAGTCCGCACGACGTCCTAACGGATGGTGCGATGAATCTGACAGTCTGCTTTTGAATAATACAAACAAAAAATATCGCCTGACCCAAGAAGAAATGCGTTTATACCCCTTGCGAAAAGGAGGTGTACGTCACTACATATAATTCAATTCTTTGCGTGCTGGGGCAATCAATGACTGAAAGTACAATTGCGCACGTCAGAAGCGGCGCGTTACCTGCGCTTGGCCGCTTCGACATTGGCCAAGTTGCGCTGCCATGGCGGCGGTCCGCGCTCTCCAAAGCTGGTCCCCGGCGTGTGATCTACGACCGGGCTGACCTGGACGCATGGCTTGCCGATCGTGGTTGCCATTTGACGTCGGACTACGAAGTACTCGCCAGCCAAATCACTAAGCCCTGCAATTAGCTGCATAGTGTGCAATGGACTGCAGAATGGGGGAACCCGCCATGATCACTTCCGGCATCGGCGCGATGATCGACGCAGCTCACGAGAGCATCCGGCTCGATATTGTCGCGGCTATCGAGTGGCTCGACAACATTCGTCGGAGAAAGGCGCGCCCCTGAAGAGACCGATCTCGCTAAGCTGGATGCCGGGCAGACAGCCTATCTGGAAAAATAAACGAAGGTCGCCTTGGCGAGAGGTAGGGATGAAGAAGCAGTTCGAGGTTGCGAAGCATTCCTGCTCCACTCATACGGCGCGCGCCTCTATGCGATCCTGCGCGCCATGCACCGACGCGGGGCGACGGTCACTCTCGACGAACTCCATGGGCGCGCAAAAGAGCTGAGCGTCTGGAAGCCCCTCGAAGAGCCTGTTCTTGTTCACTGGGTCAAGAAGGGGGGAAGCCGGGTTATCGCCCGATCGTCGTTTCCGGGGTCATGAGGACGGCGCAAGCCCTCTGGTGCGGGACATGCTGTCGATGATGGGCATCGACAACGAGTTCGATTTCACAACGAAAGGAGGCGGAGGTGAGAAGGGTCTCATCAAGAGCATCTGTAAGGACATCGAAAACGAACACCATTGGTGGTGGACCCCGGACATCAAAGACTGCTTCGGGTCCATTTCATCACGCCACCTCGGATGGCTTCCGATCGACCGGAGGTTGATCAGGAACATCGCCTATCTGCCGAAGTGTGCGAAGATCGTGGTGCCTACGCATAAGGACGAGGAGGCGATCCTTCAGTACCTCCATGCTAAGCACTCCGATCTCAGTGAGGATCGATTGCTCTCTCTGGATCATCTCACTGTTCAGGTCGTCCGGCGGGGCCTGCTTCAGGGCTCTGTTTTGTCACCACTGCTCGCACGCTCGGTCATCCGCCGCGAAGTCGACCTGCACTCTCTGACAAGGAGTACAAGCGTTACTCGTTTTGTGATGATCTGTCTACAGGCGCGCACACGAAAGGAGAATGCAGAGCAGCAAAACAAGCGTTGACGGATTATCTGTCATCGCTCCCCGCTGGCCCGATTGAACTGCATGATGCCGCGATCAAGAATTCGAGGACGCAGCGTGTCGTAGTCCTCGGTTACGCGCTGGAACCCGGTCAGGGTCACGGCGACAACTATGTGCATGTGAAGCCTTGGATAAAGCGCATCGAAAAATTCAAGTACAACTTGTATCAAAAATTGAAGGCTGCACCGCCTGGCGCTAACTTCTTCGAGATCGCTGAAAAATACCGTCGTCAGTGGTTTGGATCGCAGGGGGCCTGGACCAAGGTGCCCTTTCACAGCAACGACGTATCAAGCTGCATCACGATGACGTACGTCGACGATTTCATCCACGGCCTGCCGATCGGGGTCTGGAAGATCAACAAGCCCCAGCTCGCAAACGTCAAGTTTCCCTGACTGGTTGACGCTGCCTGGTTTGAGCCCCCGGATTAAGCTTCGCGCCTTCGTGGGAATTCATCAAGATCGACGTCTTCCGCGTCCCCGGACGAAACGTCGAGGCCCGAGCCGTCGGGCGATCGAACATCCGACCGCGTCTCTCGATGAAGATAGTTTCATGACGACGAACGAGGTCCTACCGCAAGCCCCGACCGCTATGTATTCCACAGACGCATGTCCTCCCCGATACGCTGCCAAGCGAGCCCGCAACGGACGGGACGCATGTGGTTCGCGGATGGTCGACGGCTGCGTCAGCAAGGTCTAGAAACGAGTTCTCCGAGCCCAGTTCGGGCGGTCGTCGGAACTCGAATGCGGCGATTTCGGAAGGCCGCCAATTGCAGGGCAACTGCAAAACGGTGAGGGACACGCCACGGGAAGCCCTAGAAAGCATAGATGGTTTCTCGGGCCTCACTTTTGACTAAGCCGCTGATTTCGCTCAGGTCGGGCAGTCCTGCCCGGCCCACCACGGCCCTGTGCGACTATTCAACCAAGTTGAATCCGATCTCAGCGCGTCATTTGGCTGTTTTCCATAAAAACACCTTCAAGTAAATCACACAACGCTGCTGTCAAGTTGGTCCGACGCCGCCTGACAATATTGCACGGGCGGCGGCAATCGACCAAACGCTGACTCAAACTTGGCGTTAACTGCCCGCAGCGCCTGGCGGGCCGTGGACAGGCCCGCCAGGGCCCATGAAGCCTTAAGAGCAACAACTTGAACCTGAGGAGCGGATATCCGCCGAAACACATCCGGAAGGCAACGCCGTGAATGGAAACGGCGGCGATCCATGCCTTGATCACCGTGGTCCGGCAGGCGTCCACTCGCTCCCGATCGCCGCCGGATCGTCGATCCCGTCAGGAAGGTCGACGAGGGCGCGCGCATCGGTCGTCCGCCTGCCTGGTTTCGTCGGGTGGGTCATTTCGTGAATGATGTCGTCGGCCAACTCGATCACACCCACCCGCTCCAGGCCACGCAACATCCCGACCGTCGAGATCAGGTGCAGAATTCGGCGGCTTCCTGAAGACCCGCCAATCGCGGTCCTCGAACAGCAAGGCGACCGGCTCGCCTGGGGCGAGATAGCGCTGCAACCCGTCCGCTCGAAGACATGAAATCGGCGATCGCGATTTCGCCAGCGTTCTTTTTCGGCTTCTCGGCGCGCGCGCGCGTGGCCCGCTCAATCCGGCCGATGTCGGTCTCCTCGATGATGAACGGCGGCTGGTTGGCGTCAATGAAGTTCTTGACGTCCTTATCTTTCGGATTGGACGCACCACTCGTCATCTCGTCGTACACCCCATCCACGACGACGGTCTTCATGGCGAGCTCGAGGAGCAGCGAGAGTTGGTCGGCGACCCAGAGGCCCGGTTTGAAGCACGTCGCCACGAGCTCGTCGCCCGGCGTCGCGGCGTGCGAAGCAACATTGCCTTTGATCGGAAAAAGGGTTTCGATGGCTGGCGTTCTCCGGCGCGGGAGGAGGGCGCGACTTCGGGCGCGGCCGTCTGGCCGAGGCCGCGGGTTCTGTCAGGGAGGAAATCAATGAAGACCGTCACATTCGCCAGCCTCGGGCTGGCGGCGCTGCTGGCCGGCGCCGGCCCGGCCTCCGCCAAGACGCTCGTCTATTGCTCGGAAGGCAGCCCCGAGAATTTCACCCCCGCCATCAACACGACCGGCACCAGCTTCGACGCGGCGCGCCCGGTCTATAATCGCCTGACCGAATTCAAGCGCGGCACGACGGAGGTCGTCCCCGGCCTCGCCGAGAGCTGGGACATTGCGGACGGCGGCAAGACGATCACCTTCCATCTGCGCAAGGGCGTCAAGTTCCATTCCCTGAAAGGCTTCAAGCCGACCCGCGACTTCAACGCCGACGACGTCTTGTGGTCGATCGACCGCCAGTGGAAGCCCGACCATCCCTATTACAAGGTGTCCGGCGGCAAGTACGACTACTTCAACGACATGGACATGCCGAAGCTGCTCGACTCGGTCACCAAGACCGACGACCACACCGTCGTCATGAAGCTCAAGACGCCGAACGTCGCCATCCTCGCCAATCTGGCGATGGACTTCATGGCGATCGGCTCGAAGGAATACGCCGACCTCCTGCTCAAGAAGGGAACCCCGGAGCAGTTCGATCAGGCGCCGGTCGGCACCGGCCCGTTCTCCTTCGTCGCCTATCAGAAGGATTCGGTGATCCGCTACAAGGCGAACAGGGACTATTACGGCGAGAAGCCGCTGGTCGACGATCTCGTCTTCGCCATCACCCCCGACGCGACCGCCCGCTACGCCAAGCTCAAGGCCGGCGAATGCCACGTCAACGCCTATCCGCGCCCGGCCGACCTCGCCGAGATGGAGAAGGACCCCACCCTCAAGGTGATCCACGCCCCTGGCCTCAATGTCGCCTATTGGGCGTTCAACAACCAAAAGCCTCCCTTCGACAAGAAGGAGGTGCGGCAGGCGCTGTCGATGGCGATCGACCGCGACGCCATCATCAAGGACGTCTATCTCGGGGCGGGCGAGAAGGCGACAACCCTGATCCCGCCGACGATGTGGTCCTACGACGCCAAGATCCCCGACACGCCCTACGACCCCGAAAAGGCGAAAGCCATGCTGGCCGCCGCCGGCGTCAAGACGCCGCTCGACATCGATCTCTGGTATCAGCCCGTCTCGCCGCCCCTACAATCCCAACGGCAAGCGCATCGGCGAGATGATGCAGGCCGATCTCGCCAAGATCGGGGTCAACGCGAAGCTCGTCACCTATGAATGGGGCGAGTACCGAAAACGCATTCAGGACGGCGAGGACATGACGGGCCAGATGGGTTGGACGGGCGACAACGGCGACCCGGACAACTTCTTCTTCCTGCTCGGCTGCCCCGAAGGCAAGCCGGCCGGAAACAATATCTCGAAGTGGTGCAACGCCGAGTTCGACGACCTGCTCGCCAAGGCGCGGACGGTTCCGGATCAGGCCGAGCGGGCGAAGCTCTATCAGCGCATGCAGGAGATCGAGCACGACGAGGCGCCGTCGCTGCTCCTCGCCCACTCGATCGTCTACGAAGCCATGCGCTCCAACGTGACGGGTTACAAGCAGAGCCCGCTCGGCACGCATGCGTTCGAAGGCGTGGACATCCGGTAGGGGCGGCTCCGGCTCCGTCGGAGGACGGAGCCGGCCGTTTTCGGACTGGCTATGCTCGCCTACTTTCTCCGTCGCGTCGCCTTGACGATCCCGACGTTTCTGGCCCTCATGTTTCTCACCTTCGTCGCGATCCGCCTCGTGCCCGGCGATCCGGTCGAGGTCAGAGTCGGCGAGCATGGGATTTCGCCCGAACGGCTCGCCTTCTTCCGTCATGAGCTCGGCCTCGACCAGCCGCTGTGGAAGCAGTTCCTCGACTATGTGTGGAAGCTCCTGCACGGGGACTTCGGCGTTTCGCTGGCGACGCAGCAGAAGGTGCTGACCGAGTTCCTGACGCTGTTCCCGGCGACGCTGGAACTGTCTTTCTTCGCAATGATGTTCGCCGTGCTCGTCGGCGTGCCTTCGGGCGCGATCGCGGCGGTCAAGCGCGGCCGCCTGTTCGACCAGGCGCTGATGACCGTTTCGTTATTCGGCTATTCGATGCCGATCTTCTGGTGGGGCCTGCTGCTCATCATGTTCGTCTCGGTCAAGCTGGCGCTGCTGCCGGTGTCGGGGCGCATCGACCTCATCAACTATTCTTTCGACCAGCCGACCGGCTTCATGACCATTGACGCCCTGATGTCCGGCCAGCCCGGCGCTTTCCTCGACGCGCTCCGCCATCTCGTTCTGCCGGCGATCGTGCTCGGAACTGTGCCGCTCGGCGTCATCGCGCGCATGACGCGCTCCTCCATGCTGGAGGTCCTGAACGAAGACTACGTGCGAACTGCGCGCGCGAAGGGGCTGTCGCCGAGCCGTGTCATCGGCGTTCACGCGCTGCGCAACGCGCTTTTGCCGGTGGTGACGGTGATCGGTCTCTCGGTCTCGAGCCTGATGGCCGGCGCGGTGCTGACCGAAACGATTTTTTCCTGGCCAGGCGTCGGCAAATGGCTGATCGAATCGATCGGGCGTCGGGACTATCCCGCTCTGCAAGGCGGGGTGATGCTGGTTTCCGCCGTCGTGATTCTCGTCAACCTCCTGGTCGATCTCCTTTATGGAGCGATCGATCCGAGGATCCGCCATGGCCGCTGACTTTGCCGCGGTTGGAGCTCCCCCGGCCGACGAAAGCGATGCGGCTGAGGTTCTGGCGCAGCCCTCTCCGCTCGCCGCCTTCTGGGCCGTGTTCCTTGAAAACAAGGGCGCCGTATTCGGCCTCGCCGTCTTCGCCCTCGTGCTCACGCTCGCGCTCGCCGCGGACCTCGTCGCTCCCCATTCGCCAATCGAACAGTTCCGCGACGCCGTGCGGGCCCCGCCGGTCTGGGAGGCGGGCGGGTCATGGCGTTTCATTCTCGGCACCGACGGCGACGGGCATGACATGCTGTCCCGCCTCATCTATGGGGCGCGGGTTTCGCTGTTCATCGGCTTCTCGGTGATGGGCGTGTCCTTCGTCATCGGGGCCGCGCTCGGGCTCCTCGCCGCCATGACGGGTCCGATCGTCGACGTGGCCGTGACGCGCCTCATGGACCTCATCATGGCGGTGCCGAGCCTCGTGCTCGCCATCCTCGTCGTCGCGGTGCTGGGCCCGAGCCTCGCCAACACGATCGTCGCGGTGACGATCGTGTACCTGCCGCGCTACGTGCGCCTCGTGCGCGCCTCCGCCCTCGGCGAGCTCAACAAGGATTACGTGACCGCGGCGCGCGTCGCGGGGGTCGGGCCGCTCAGGCTCGCCTGGTCGACGGTGCTGCCCAATTGCCTGGCGCCGCTCATCGTGATGGCCGCGCTCGGCGTCTCCGACGCGATCCTCGAGGCGGCGGGGCTCGGCTTCCTCGGTCTCGGCGCGCAGCCGCCGACGCCGGAATGGGGCTCGATGCTGGCCGATTCCCGCGAATTCATCCGCTCCAACCCTTGGATCGTGACCTTGCCGGGCCTCGCCATCCTCGTCACCGTCGTCTCCATCAACCTCGCCGGCGACGGTTTGCGCGACGCGCTCGATCCGAAAATGCGGCGCGGATGAGCGGGATGGTTCCGCTCCGGGGAAGACTGGCGGCCGGCGGGGCGGCGAGATCATTCCGGCGCAAGCGAAACAATGCCGGCGAATCCGAAACAAGCGCCCCTCTTTCGCCCTGTCGTCGGCCGCGCCCGGCGCGTTTTTGGCGGCGGACGCGCTCCCCTGATCGGCCGACACCTCGCCTGTTTCTCCCTGCTATCTGGCAGAAAAAAGAAAACCGCACGCCTTTCGCACTGGCTTAGGCGAGAAAAGAACCGTTATTTCCTATGCTTGCAACAAAATCATGAAGTAATAGAACGTACATTGCGCGTGAAAGCAACAGGGAGAATTCCTCCCCTGTTTCGGACAGGAACAGGGAGCGGGACAGCGGCGCCAAGGAAACGGCGACGCCGGCGTGCGCCGCCTGCCGGAGGCGTCGCCGCGGGCCGTTCGAGCCCCGCGACAGTCAAAATCGGTCGCTACACGTATTTCCTGAGAACGTAATCCCGAGGCATGACGGGATCGGGTCGAACCCCTGTCGCCGTCGGAGGACAGACCCGGTCCGAGTAAACCAAAGCGCCATAGCGATCATCCGTTGAGACATAGCGGCAATCCGCAGGCCTTATAGACCCGGCCGGCCACGCGCCCTTAATTTACGGCCCCGCACGATCTGTCCGACATCAATTTCGATCGGCCACGGCTTTGAGTGATGACAATGGCTTTCTTGAATTTCAGCCTTCCCGCAATCGGTCTGACATTGTTCGTTACGACGCTCTCATGCGGCTTGGCTCGCGCAGAGAAACAACCGGATTTCTCGCTGTCTGGCCCACCTCAAACCCACGCCGCCCGACAGTATGCGGTGGGCGATCTGGTCCCGTTATCCGCTAAGCTCGATGACGACGGCTTCCCGAATCGACCGTACGCTATCCTGATTGTTGACGGAGCCGTCGTCGTTGTGATCGACCGAGTGACGAGGCGCGTCGTCGAGGTGCTTCGATGATGATCAATCGAAAGGCGGATCGCCTCGACAAGAAGCTCGCAGAAAAAAGCTCCTGAGCGGCTGACAATCATCCCGATGTCGCTAGGCGGCGGGCCTCGGCTGCCGCCACACGGGGATCAGTCCGTTGCGCTTCAGGCGCGGCCTCCGGCCGGTCCTCCATCGAGGAGCCGGCGCAGGAGCACGTGTTCCCCCGCATCAGGCGTCTGACGACGGCCGTGGCCAACGCGCCCTTGCCGGGAGCGCAGGCTTTCCCGGCGCGGACGACTTCCGCGGTTTCATCGATGCTGACGTTCTGCGCCAGACTCGAGCCGGTCGCCTCGCAGCTCCTACGCCACGCGGCGGGACACCACCAACCAAGGCGCCATAGCTGTCATCCGAAAGGACATAACGGCGATGCGCACGTCCAATGGACGAGGCGAGGCATACGCTTAACTTGCTCAACGCACTGTAACCAAGCGAGGACATCATGAAGCCGTTCATTGCCGCCGCGCTTGCGGCGGGTTGCCTTGTTTCGTCCACCGCGGCGTTCGCCGGCGACGGCGGCGCCGGCGTCTTTGACCGATGGCTGGATCAGGAAGCGCCGGAGTGCGTGCCCATCTCTGCAATCCAGTCGGTGTCCACGGTGACCGATCTGACGCCGGAGCAGTTCCAATTCGTCCGTGCGCTCTATGTCGCGCTGCCCCCGATTTCGCGGACGCTTCCTCCGGGCGACCACGCCGTCATGGCGAGTTCGGGCGGGTCCGTGATGCTCGCGCTCGTCGCGGACGGCCAGGCTTGCGCCCGGTTTCTCGCCCCCGATTTCATCAAGACCATGCTGATTCAGGTCGGCAAGGGAATGACCGTCGGGCTCGGCACGCCTCTCTGACCGAACGGTCGAAACCCGACGAGCCGGCACGCAATCGTTTCACGCGCGCCGGACGCAGGTTCATGCGTAGCAAGTTCGTCTCCACACCATGGGGGTTTTAGTCTGATGCCCGACATCGTTTATCCGTTCATCCTCTGGCCTGTTGGCATCGCGGTTGGCAGCTGGTTGTTCTTCGAGGTCGCGAGGCGCATGTGATGGGATCTGACGCCGCCCGGCCGGCAGGAGCAGAGCCTGCCGTCCGCGAGAGCTTGGTCAGACTCCACGACGGATACGAACCGTGACCTTAGGCCCCAATTTGGGGATGCGGCCGCTGGCCGTCCCGCGCCCGGAAATGGTGAATTCATGTCCCCGTAATCCAACGCCAAGATTATCGCGCGCCTCATTTTCTTGCTCCGTCACTTATCCACTAACGTGGGCATTACGGTGACAATGCAGTTTTTTGGCCGATCAATGAGCCGGCCGTCTCGGCTTCCCGGGCGTCGAGGCGCAAGGTCAGTAAACTGCACTGTCGCCGGAACGACGGAAGGGGAAGCCTGCGGCGCGATGCGCCCATCAGCGGGGCGCGGCGTTCTCCGCCTCCAGGCGGGCGCGGCCCCTGCGCTTCACGTCTTCGGCAAGCGTGCGCAAGGTCTCCGGGGTGACGACGGCTCCCTCGCCTCGGGCAAGGGCGGCCTCGGCCTCATCGACGCGCGCCAGCCCCCGGGTTAGACCCGGGGGTCGACGCGGCGGCGTTCGCGCTCTTCCCACGGCGCCATCGCCTGCGTCGCGGCGTCCTCAGGGCGCGCAATCCGTCCGGCGTCGATGGCTTGGCGGATAAAGGCCTCCTGTCGCGCGGGGCCTTCGACATTGGATCTCAATCGCTATAAGCCTGAGACAAGCTCGATCGGCTCTTTTGCGCGCTCTTTCATGCCGCTGCTCGATATCCGCAACCTGACGGTCACATTCGCCACGCGGCGCGGCGCCTTCACGGCGGTCGACGGAATCGACGTGACGTTGCGACCGCAACGAGGTGCTGGCGATCGTCGGCGAGTCCGGGTCGGGCAAGTCGGTGGCGATGCTCGCCGTGATGGGCCTCCTGCCGCCGACCGCGACCGTGACCGCCGACCGCATGGCGTTCGACGGCGCCGATCTCATGGCGATGTCGGCGAGCGAGCGCCGCCGGCTCGCCGGCAAGGACATGGCGATGATCTTTCAGGAGCCGATGTCCTCGCTGAACCCCTGCTTCACCGTCGGCTTCCAGATCGGCGAGGCGCTGAAGACCCATCTCGGCCTCGACCGCAAGGCGCGCGACAAGCGCGTCGTCGAGCTGTCTCGCCGAGGTCGGCATTCCCGACCCCGTCCGCCGGGCGCGCGCCTTTCCCCACCAGCTCTCGGGCGGCATGAGCCAGAGGGTGATGATCGCCATGGCGCTCGCCTGCCGGCCGAAGCTCCTCATCGCCGACGAGCCGACGACGGCGCTCGACGTCACCATCCAGGCGCAGATTCTCGACCTCCTGCTGGCGCTCCGGCGCGAGAACGGCATGGGGCTCGTGCTCATCACCCACGACATGGGCGTCGTCGCCGAGACCGCCGACCGCGTCATCGTCCAATATGCCGGCCAGCAGGTCGAGGCGAACGAGACGCGCGAACTGTTCGCCGATCCGCATCATCCCTATACCGCGGCCCTGCTCGCCGCCCTGCCGGAGCGGGCGACCGAGCGCAGGCTGCCGGCGATCCCGGGGGTCGTGCCGGGGCAGTTCGATCGGCCGAGGGGCTGTCTGTTCGCCCCCCGTTGCGCGCTTCGCCTTCGAAGCCTGCCATCGTCTGGCGCCTCGCCCCGCCTCGCCAGAATTCGGCCGGGCCCTCTGCCATACGCCGCTCGCGCGCGGGGTTCCCACCTGCCCTGAGGGCGGCGCGACCGACATCGGCATGGCGCGTCCTCCCGGCCTCCCCCGCAAGGGGGAGGAAACGCGCGGGGCGCCATGACGGCGGCGCTCGAAGCGAGGGGCCTCGTCCGCGACTACTCCGCCTCGCGCGGCGCCTTCCGTGCGCCCGCGACGCTGAAGGCGCTGGCCGGCGTCTCGTTCTCGCTTCAAGCGGGGCGGACGCTGGCGGTCGTCGGCGAATTGGGTTCCGGCAAGTCGACGCTCGCCCGGCTCCTGACCCTCATCGAAAAGCCGACCGCCGGGGCGCTTCTCATCGACGGCGAAGACGTGGCGCATGCCGACGCGGCGAGGCGAAGGCGTCTGCGCCGGGAAATCCAGATGGTGTTCCAGAACCCCTTCGGCTCGCTCAACCCGCGCCAGACGATCGGCAAGGCGCTGGAGGAGCCGCTGCTCGTCAATACGAGGATGCGCGCGCCCGAGCGGAAGGCGGCGGCGCTCGCGATCATGGAGAAGGTCGGCCTTCGCCCGGAATATTACCACCGCTATCCGCACATGTTTTCCGGCGGCCAGCGGCAGCGCATCGCCATCGCCCGCGCCCTCGTCCTGCGCCCCAAGATCCTGGTGCTCGACGAGCCCGTGTCGGCGCTCGACGTGTCGATCCGCGCCCAGGTGCTCAATCTGCTGGCCGGCCTGCAGGAGGAGTTCGGGCTCGCCTACGTCTTCGTCTCGCACGACCTTTCGGTCGTGCGCCACATCGCCGACGATGTGCTGGTCATCTATCTCGGCCACGCGGTCGAGATGGGCTCGCGCGACGCGATCTTCACGAGCCCCCGGCATCCCTATACCCGCGCGCTGCTTTCGGCGACGCCGGTCGCCGTTCCCGGCGCGAAACGCGAGCGCATCCTGCTGACCGGAGAGCCGCCCTCGCCGATCGCGCCGCCGCCCGGCTGTCCGTTCAGCCCGCGCTGTTTCCTCGCTTTCGACCGCTGCCGGACGGAGAAGCCGCCGCTCGAACGAAAGCAGGGGCGGGACGTCGCCTGCTTCGCGGTCGAGGCGTAAAGTGACCGAGCGGCTCTTCCTCCCGCCCGACGGCCGCCAGTCCGAGACGGCGACGATGATCGCGCGCGGCGTGCGCCGGCTCTTGAGGTCGCGCGGCTTCTCGAGCGTGACCGAGCTGCCGCTCATCGACGGACGGCGGGCCGACATCGTCGCGGTCAACGGCGAGGGAGAGGTGCTGATCGTCGAGATCAAGTCCTCGCCGGCGGACCTCCGCGCCGACCGGAAATGGCGCGACTACGCCGCCTGCTGCGACCGGCTCTACTTCGCCATTTCCGAGGCGACGCCGGTCGAGATCGCGCCGCCCGAGGCGGGCCTCATCGTCGCCGACCCTTACGGGGCCGAAATCCTGCGCGAGGCCAATCTCAAGCGCATGGCCTCGGCGAGCCGGCGCGCGCTGCTGCTGCGCTTCGCCCAGGCCGCCGCGGATCGGCTGCACCGTCTGGCCGACCCGGTCGGCGCGCCGGATGGATAGCGTCGCCCCTCTTACGCACCCCCGGCCCGGGGACGCCAGCCACCTCGAGACGAATTATCCTCAGGGTCGGAGGGGACGGGGCCGCCCCGGACGGCGGCCCCGCGTCATCAAAGGGGTTAGTAGTTGCAGTGACGAACGCCGTAACGCCACCAGCAATGGGGGTGGGGTCCCACGGCAACGCCTACGCCCGGCACGGCAACGCCTACGCCCGGCGCGACGACGACAGGGCCTGGGCCTGGGCCGACGTATCCGTGCATCGGGTGGCAGTGCCCGTAGGGGCCCCGGGTCCATCCTGGACCGCAGCCCATTGCGACGAGCGTCACGCCCGATTGCCCGTCGGAAAGCGGAGGAAACGGCATCGCCTGAGCCGGAAGGGCGGCCGACAGGCCCGCGAGCGCGAGCGCCGAGGCAATCAAAGTCTTTTGCATGAGTCCACCTTTCGAGTTCTGGCAGCGCCTGTTCAACAGGCTCTTGTCCCCTACGCTGGGCGACTTGAACGAAACCTGAATGATCGATCAGCCTTTTGGACAAGGACAATTCGCTTCGCTCGACGTTCGCGCCGCCGGGTTGGCTGACCGCGACAGAGGCGACGAGTTCTTCGGGGCAAGGAGGGCCCGACCGAGGCGGGCGATTATGGAGGTCGGGGATGGACAAAGTAAGCTCAAAATGAAGCGTTGCCCGATGTGCCCCGTTCGGGCCGTCGGCGCCGGGCCAGCGCTTGCGCCCCCCGCGGCGTTCCGTTAATCGCCATCCCCATGGACTTCGTCGAATTGCGCATCGGCTCGCCCCCGTGAGCGGCGCTCGGGGACCGGTCGCCATCATCATGGGCAGCCAGTCGGACTGGGCGGTGATGCGGCGCGCCGCCGAAACGCTCGAGGCGCTCGGGGTCGGCTATGACGCGCGGATTGTCTCCGCCCATCGCACTCCCGATCGGCTGGTCGCCTTCGCGAAAGGCGCGAGGGGGGAAGGGTTCAAGATCGTCATCGCCGGCGCCGGCGGCGCGGCGCACCTGCCCGGCATGACGGCGGCGTTCACCACGCTGCCGGTGTTCGGTGTGCCGATCCCCTCCAAGACCCTGTCGGGCCAGGACAGCCTTCTGTCGATCGTGCAGATGCCGGCGGGCGTCCCGGTCGGGACCCTCGCGATCGGCGAAGCCGGCGCCGTCAACGCGGCCCTTCTCGCCTGCGCGGTGCTGGCGCTCTCCGACCAAGCGCTCGCGGCGCGGCTCGAGGCGTGGCGGGCGGAGCGCTCCGCAGCGGTCGCCGAGCGTCCGGCCGACGAGGGGGCTCGATGATTCTCAGCCCCGGGGCGACGATCGGCATTCTCGGATCGGGCCAGCTCGGCCGCATGCTCGCCATCGCCGCGCTGAAGGTCGGGCTTAGGACCCACATCTTCGCTCCGGAGGCCGAGGCGCCAGCTTACGACGCCGCCGCCGCGCGCACCGTCGCCGCCTACAACGACGAGGAGGCGCTCAAGCGCTTCGCGGACGGCGTCGACATCGTCACTTACGAATTCGAAAACGTGCCGACCGAGACGGTCGAATTCCTGGCCGAGCGGCTGCCCGTCCGGCCGGGCGGGCGGGCGCTGGCGGTGACCCAGGACCGGCTGGTCGAGAAGACCTTTTTGCGCGACCTCGACCTCAAGACCGCGCCCTTCGTCGGCGTCGAGGACGCCGGCGCGCTCGCGCGGGCCGTCGCCGAGCTCGGCCGGCCCTCGATCCTCAAGACCCGCCGCTTCGGCTACGACGGCAAGGGCCAGTCTCTCATCCGCGAAGGCTCCAACGTTTCCGCGGTCCACCGGGCGCTGGGGGGCGCGCCGATGATCCTCGAGGGCTTCATCGCCTTCGAACGCGAAGTGTCGATCGTCGCGGCGCGCAGCCTCGAAGGCGAGGTGGTCGCCTATGACCTCGCTGAGAACGAGCACGAGCGGCATATTTTGGCGCGCAGCCGCGCGCCCGCCCGCGTCGGCGTCGAGACGGCGCTCGAGGCCAGGCGCATCGCCGCGACGGTCCTCGAGGCGCTCGACTATGTCGGCGTGCTGGCGGTCGAGCTGTTCGTCACCCGCGACCGGCAGGGCCGCGAGGGCCTCGTCGTCAACGAGATCGCGCCGCGCGTGCACAATTCCGGCCACTGGACGCTCGACGGCGCGCAGACCTCGCAGTTCGAACAACACGTGCGCGCCATCGCCGGCTGGCCGCTCGGCGCGCCGATCCGGCGGGGCCGGGTGGAAATGCACAACCTCATCGGCCAAGACGCCGAGGAATGGCGCGACATCCTCGCCCAGCCCGATCTCTGCCTGCATCTCTACGGCAAGCTCGAAATCAGGCCCGACCGCAAGATGGGTCACGTGACGCGCGTCTTTCCGGAAACGCCAGGCGAGGCGTGAGCCTCGGAGACTGTTCGTCCGCAACGTTTGCGCTTCCCAGTCAAGGCCATAAGTCGGAGCGAGCCTCGGATCACGGGGAAACGCTGGAGCGGCGGGTTCCCCCACTTCCTTTCTCTCGACGAAGAGGGATTGAAAAGGCGCGAATCTCGAAGGCGTTGCTCAGTCGTCGGGGGCCAATTTCTTCAGGTCGTCGCCTTTCAGAGTCGATTGCAGAATGCCGCGCCACACGGCCTTGACGTCCGCCTGCGCGAGCTTTCCGTCGTTTGGGCGCAGATGGAAGACGAGATCGTACGCGTTGGTGATATTCCGGCTCGTCGACGTCCAGGCGAAGATCGTGAAGGCGCCCAGGCTCGGGTCGACCGCCGCCGGGCTTGTCGTGACCTTGATGTGCGACGATTTCTTCGTCCCCTCCTGAATGGCCGCGACCGCCTCGGGCAATCGTTTCGCGTCGCCCTGGAGCGTGAAGCTCACAACGTCGTTGGGCAGGTTCTTCGCGAAACCGGCGAGATTGTACTCGATGGCCTGCTTCATGATCATGGCCCGGAACCCGACATGCTGATCGTTGCCGGTGACAGTCCCTGAAATCGCTTCTTTTTTTTCTTTCATTGTCTTCCTCGGTCGTTCGAAATCACTAAAAGTTGAAAGGCGGCGAAACGATAGTTGCGCTTGGCAGGCTTCTTCGCGCTCGGAGTTCTCGCGAAGCGTCTCCATGTGCTGGATAGCATCGAGAACGCTGGTTTTATAGCGCGAGATTCAGCCGGCGGGTTCCCTTGCGCGATCCGCTCGCGGTCGTCGCCGAGCCAGTGGACGTGCGACCACCTGGGATTGCAGCACTGGAGCGCTTCAGCAATCCTCGGCGACATCACCGGCCTTCTCGTTCCGGGATGAGCCAATAGCGTCACGAAATCCAAAATTGAGATTGTCACCTCTGAAGCAGGTGCTCCGCCGTCGCTTCGTCGGTGACCAGACCGGAAATGAGCCCCCCGGTCAGCGCGGCCCTCAGCGGCGCGCGCCGCGACGGCCCCATCGCGACCCCGATCACCAGCCGGTTGCCTGCCCTCCGCAGCGGCGCTCCCGCGACCCTGAGGTTGGTTCCCTCGGTCAGGACGCGTCCGGCGGCGTCGAAGGCCCAGCCGGTGATTTCCCCGACCGCCCCGAGATGGCGCAACGCTTCCGCTTCCTGGCGGGTGATGATCCCGTCCTGCACCAGCGGCGCCGAATTGCCGACCGAACCCGACCCCGACGAAGCTTACGTCCGTGCGCTCGACGAGATCGAACAGGCTCTTCACCGACGCGAGGCTCGTCAGCAGCTCGCGCTCCTCGACCGATCGGGCGATGACCGGCAGCGGCATCGGGTAATGAGGCGCGCGCACCGTGTCCGACACCCGGATGATGACGTCGTAGAACGACGCCGAGCCGTCGATGTTGGTGGTGCCGACGAGCGCGACCAGTTTGTGCTGCGGGCATTCCATCGGCGGCAATTGGTCGGCGACGGCGCGCATCGTGCGCCCGGTGCCGATGCCGATGATCGCCGGCTCGGACCGGCGCAGCCAGCGCTCGAATTCCGCCGCCGCCACCTGGGCGATGCCGAGGGTCGAGGAGGTCGAAGTCCGGGATCGGTCGGCGCGACGTCGCAGAAGCGCAGGTCGTAGCGGAGCTTCAGCGCCGCGGCGAGCTCCATGCAACGCGCGATCGGATGATCGAGCCTGACCTTGATCAGACGCTCGCTGATCGCGAGCGAGACGAGTCGCTGCGCCGCCTGACGCGAGATGCCAAGCTTGCGCGCGATCTCGTCCTGCGTGTTGCCGGCGACGTAGTAGAGCCAGCCTGCGCGCGCGGCCTCGTCGAGTCTCAGTCCTTCCTGATCCGGCCCTGCGCGCCATCGCTCTCCCTCTCGGTCTCCGGCGCGGACCGCGCGGGATGCGTCGCCACGATCTCCGGCAGCCGCGCCATGTCGTCGAAAATGAGGTCCGCCCCCGCCGCCGTCAATTCCGCCGCCTGGGCGGGGACCGAGAAATGGCTGCCGCCGACGAAGCCGAACACCGTCATGCCGGCGGCGCGCGCCGCGGTGACGCCCGCGACGCTGTCCTCGATGACGAGGCAATTCTCCGGAGCCGCGCCCATCGAGCGCGCCGCGAACAGGAAGAGGTCGGGATGCGGCTTGCCGCGCGGAACCTCGGCGGACGAGAAGATATTCGGCGCGAACAGGGTCTCGTAGCCGGTCACGCGCAACGCGAAGCGCAGCCGCTCCGGCGCGCTCGAGGAGGCGACGCAGACGCGCGCGTCGAGCCCGTCGACGGCCTGCCGGACGCCCTCGACGCCTTTCAGGTCGCGCTCGAAGGTCGCGAGGATCTCGCGCGACAGCGCTCCGGTGAAATCGTTCGGCAAGCGGGCGCCGAGTTCGGCTTCGACCCGCCGCAGGACCGCGTCCTGGCGCCTGCCGAGGAAGCGCTTGCGCGTCTCGTCGTCGCTGAGGCGCAAGCCTGCCTCCGCCAGCATCCGGCGCGTGACGCCGAGCGAGATCACCTCGCTGTCGACCAGCACGCCGTCGCAGTCGAAAATGACGACTTCGGGCCAGCGCGCCGCCCGCATCGCCTTGCGGACCTCGCGCTTCGGCCCGTTCGAGGATCGCAAAGCGCGCGGCGCTTGCGGGCGTGAAATGCGGCGATCCCGCCGCTCGCCGGCTCGGCTCTGTCCGCCAGCGCCGACATCGAGCCCATCGCCGAGCGCAGGGTCTCCTTTCCGGCCGCGACCGCGCCGATCATCGCCGAACCCAGCAGCACCGGTTCGGAGGTCTCCGGCGTCGACACCGACTTGCCGCAGGCGTCGGCGACGATCTGGCGGACGAGGGCGCTCCCCGCCGCCCCGCCGCTGACGACGATGGTCTCGAAGTCGTAACCCGCGCGCCCGAACGCTTCGACGATGTCGGCGATCCCATAGGCGAGGCCGCAAAGGCCGGCGACATAGAGCTCCTCGAGGCTTGCCGCGTCCTCCCGGAGATCGAGTCCGACGATGCCGCCGCGCGCGGCGGCGTCGGCGGCGGGGGCGCGGCGGCCGATGAACGACGGCAGCACATGAAGCCCTTCGGCGATCAGCGCGGAAGCGGAAAGACCGCCGGCGCGAGCGACGATCCGGCTCTCCAGCGCTTCGAGCCCGCCAGTCGACGACCTCGGCGAAGGCCGGATGCAGGCGCACGAGACGGTCGATCGCCGCCCCGAACGCCGACTGGCCTCCATCCATCAGCCATTGGCCGGGCGTCAGCGCGGAGAAGTGGGGTCCCCAGACAGCGTCGATGAAGCGCGGCTCGTCCGACACCGCCATGCAGCTCGAAGACGTGCCGAGAATGAGCGCCAGCCGGCGCCGCGGATCTCCTGGCGTTCCATCCGTCCGAGCGCCGAGCGTGGCGAGCGCGCCGGCGTGCGCGTCGATGAGCCCCGCTCCGACCGGCGTTCCGGGATCGAGCCCCATCGCTTCGGCGGCCTCGACCGTCAGCCCGCGCGCGAGCGGCGTCCCCGGGGCGACGATCTCCGCGCCGAGACGGGCGAAGCCGTCCGCGCTCAAGGCGCGAAGGCCGACGCTGGCGAAAAACTCGTCCGGCCAGCGCCGCTCGTGCGCCAGATAGCCGAACTTGCAGGCGACCGTGCAGAGCGACCGCGCGAGCGAGCCGGTCGCGCGAAAAGAAAGCCAATCGGTGAGGCCGAGGAAATGCGCCGCTCTGGCGAAGATCTCGGGCTTCGCCCGCGCGAGCCAGACGAGCTTCGGCGTCTGCATCTCAGGCGAAAGCGCGCCGCCGAAGTAGCGCAAAACCTCATGGCCGGCGGCGTTGATCCGCGCGGCGTCCTCGGCCGCGCGGTGATCCATCCACACCATCACGTCGCGTTCGGGCGCGCCGGCGGAGTTGACCGACAGCGGCTGCAGGCGCTCGTCGAGCGCGACGAGCGAACAGGTCGCCGCGAAGCCGAGGCCGGCGAGCAGCCGCGCGCGGAAGACGGGACGCCTCGACCGCCTCGCGCACCGCTTCCGTCACCGCGCGCCAGATGTCGGCGGACGACTGCTCGACGATGTCGCCGGGCTCGCGCCAGATCGCGATCGTTCGCCTGGCGCGCCGAGGAGCCGCCCCGAGCAATCGAAAACGCCCGCGCGGGCGCTGCCCGTGCCGACATCCACTCCGATAAAAGCCGTGCTCATGGCGCTTCAGCAATTCCTCCGCCCGCGCGCCGAGATTCGGGCTTTCCGCCCGCGCTGGCAAGCGGGCCGGGCAGGCCGCACTGCCTTAGGCGTATCCGAGGGCGGATAATCGACGCAGCGATTTGCCCGTCAAGCATCGTTGGCCGCGTTGCAACGCGGCAAACGAGTTTGACTCCGAAGAGACCGTTTCGCGAGACTCAAAGAAACATTCGAGGGTGGAGTCACGATGCGGGGCGGCGCAAAAATCGGCTGTATCGGCGATCTCCTGGTCGAGCTCGTCTGCTCGACCAAGAACGGCCGGCACAGGCGCCTCGCGACCTATTCCGGGCCGTTTCCTTCGGGCGCAGCCGGGATTTTCATCGATCAGGCGGCGCAGGCGGGCGGCCGATGCATCTTCGTCGGCGCGGTCGGCGACGACGCCTTCGGTCAGGTCGTGCTGGATCGCCTGATCGAGCATGGCGTCGATACGCGTCTGATCAAGGTCGTGAAGGGCGTTCCGACCGGCACCGCTTTCGTCAGCTACAACGACGACGGCAGCCGCGACTTTGTCTACAACATCATTCTCTCGGCGGCGGCGCAGTTCGACGCCGACGAGCCGACGATCGCGGCGCTCGAGGCCTTCGGCCTCGACTTCATGCACGTATCGGGCTCCGCGCTCGGCGACGCCGGCATGGCCGCCAAGGTTCTCCGCGTCTGCAAGGCGTTGCACGCGAAGGGCGTCAAGATTTCGTTCGACCCGAATGTCCGCAAGGAGCTCATCGGCAACCCGGCCTATTTCGACTCCGTGCGCGAGATGATCGGAATCTCCTCCGTGTTCCTGCCGAGCGAAGAGGACGCCGCGACGCTGTTTCCCGGGCGGGACCTGTCGGATTTCGCGTTGGAATTCTTCGCCCGCGGCGCCGACTATGTCGTCCTCAAGAAGGGCGAGAACGGCTGCGAAGGGCGTGAGCCGCGAGGGCGAGCGCGTCAGCCTCCCGGCGCACAAGGTGGAGGTCCTGGATCCGACCGGCGCCGGCGACTGCTTCTGCGCGACCTTCGTCACCCTGATCGCCTCGGGAGCGTTCAACTTCCGCCAGGCCATGGAGCGCGCCAACGCCGCCGGCGCGCTGGCGGTGACCAAAGTCGGGCCGATGGAAGGCAACAGCTCGCTCGCGGCCCTCGAAGACTTTCTGGCGAAACGCTCATGAGCGCCCGCGACGTCTGGCGGATCGATCATCGCCGACAACCGCGCCGGCAAGCCGCGCGGCGTCGCGTCCTGGTGCACGGCGCATCCGCAGACGCTGAGCGCGGTGCTCGCCGCCTATCGCGACGGCGACGATCCCATCCTCATCGAGGCCACCTGCAACCAGGTGAACCAGCCATGGCGGCTACACCGGCATGACGCCCGCCGCCTTCCGGACCTTCATTGAAGGCCTGGCCCGCGAGAAGAGGGTCGACCCGGCCCGGATCATCCTCGGCGGCGATCACCTCGGGCCCAATCCCTGGAAAGGCCGGCCCGCGAGCGAAGCCCTGCGCGAAGCGCGCGACATGGTGCGGGCCTATGTCGAAGCCGGCTTTTCCAAGGTCCATCTCGACACGAGCATGGCCTGCGCGGACGACCAGAGCTCACGGAGGCTGTGATCGCCGAACGCGCCGCGGACCTTTGCGCCGTCGCGGAGGAGGCGAGCGCCGGCGGCGACCTCGTCTATGTGATCGGGACCGAGGTTCCGATTCCCGGGGGCGAATCGGAGGCGCTCGACTCGCTCGCGGTCACCCGCCCCGAGGCCGCCCGGCGGACATTCGAACTCCATCAGGCGGCCTTTGCGGCGAAAGGGATCGGCGAAGCCGATCGAAGAGGTCATCGCGCTGGTGGTTCAGCCCGGGGTCGACATGGGCAACACGCAGGTGTTCGCCTACGACCCGGCGAAAGCGGCGGCGCTGAGCGCGTCAGTGCTGGACGTTCCGGGCGTCGTGTTCGAGGCCCATTCGACCGATTTCCAGAGCGAATCCGCGCTCGCGAGCCTCGTCGCGACGCATTTCGCCATCCTGAAAGTCGGCCCTTCGCTGACCTTCGCCTTTCGCGAGGCCGTCGTCGCCATGGCGGCGATCGAGGAGCGGCTCGTTGCGTCCGGGCGTTCCGATGTGCTCGCCGCGCTCGAGCGGCGATGGACGACAACCCCGTCCACTGGCGGGGCTATGTCGCCGCGGACGGCGCCGAGCGGGTGGGCAGGCTTTTTGGCCTCAGCGACCGCGTTCGCTATTACTGGCCGGAGCCGCGGGTCGACGCGGCGGTCAAGACGCTGACGCAAAACATCGACGCCGCCTCCGTCCCGCCGGGACTGATCTCGCAGTTCGTCGGCGAGATGCTCCCCGAGGACGAGGCTCCTCTGTCGAGGCGCATCGTCCAGGCGAAAGTCGGCGCGGTCGTCGCGAAATACCGCCGCGCCACCGGCGCGCTCCGCCGCTAATCTGCGGGGAAGCAACTGTGTTGGTCGGAGTAGCCCTGTGTTCGGCCGGGGAGATCGCACGCGTGGTCCAGGCCCGGACGGCCTTGAAAGACGCGGAGCGACGGATGGGGTATGGTCCACAGCCTCTAGCGCGAGTCGGATTGCACGAGCGGGGCCGCGAAACTGCATCCGGCCAGACCTGCGCGCCACACCTCATTCGTCGCTTCGGGACACCTTCCCCGCTCCGCGGAGAAGGGGTTCCTCAACTTCAAACTCTTAAGGAGAAGTCCTATGCGCGTCATCGTCATCGTCAAAGCCACCGAAACTCCGAAACCGGCAAGATGCCGAGCCCCGAGCTCCTCGCCGCAATGGGCAAGTTCAACCAGGCGCTGATCGACGCCGGCCTCTTCGTCGACGCCGGCGGCCTCAAGTCGACCAGCAAAGGCGCGCGCGTCGCCTTTTCCGGCGCGGAGCGGACGGTGGCCAGAGGCCCGTTCGGAAACGTCGGCGAGCTCGCCTCGGGCTACTGGATCTGGAAGGTCAAGGACCTCGACGAGGCGATCGACTGGGTCAAGCGCTGCCCCAATCCGATGCCCGGGCCATCGACGATCGAGATCCGCGAAATGTATGAGATGGAGGATTTCGCCTGACGGCGGCGGCCGGCGCGAGAGAGTTCTTTGCCGGCAGTGTTACTTTGAATTTCGGTATCGGCGGAGAGCGCGCCTACAGGGGCAGCCTCGGGAAGACCGGAGTTTGGGCGAAAGCCGGCATTCCGGTGCGAGCATGAAATAGGGTTTGCCGCCCCTTGCCGCCTTTCCCGGTCGCTCCCGGTATACGCTAAGTCAAGGTCACCGGCATCCAACGCGGGCTCAGGCCCCGCCTTGCTCGTCGGCGCGAGGGCTGCCGCGGCGTGGCGCTCTGCATCTGATGGAGCCGCGGCTCGTCTCGGCGAGCTGATCGCAGGCCTCGCCTATGAGCGCCTTCAACTTCGGGAGGGCGTCGAGCGCCCGAACCTCGGCCGCGTCGAGCGAGACGTCGAAATCCGCAGGCAGCGGCTTCGCCTCGGTCATCAGCTTGCCGACCGCCCAAAGCCAATCCCGGGCCGGGCGGATCGGCTCCATAAGTTCCTCTACTCGGTCGCTCATCCCGTCGTTCAGTGCGCCGCTGGCCTCCATGACATAAGCGACGCCAGTCAGGAACTCGCAGAGCGTGACTGCGCTCCTGTACTTCGTGCTATCTTTAATCACGGGCGCCTCCTCGGGCTCGGCCTCCCAGCCCGCGCCCATCCCGCGCCATGCACCCGCCTGGATCGCGTGACGGCCGCTTTCGAGACCGTCCGACGCCGCCGTCCTTATCGAGACAACTCGTCAAGCGCGATTTCTACGATAATATTATCCTTCTCCGCCATGCAACTCATGGTCGCTCCGGCTTTGACCGCGGGATCGCCGCCGCCGCGGGGCAGCGTCCATCCGTTGTGGGAAGAGACGAGAAAAGGCGACCGGACCGCCGAGGTCTCAGGTCTTGCTATGGAATTGCGCCGAGCTTCGGGCGGCCCCCGCCTTGCAGCTCGGCCTGCTCGAGCAAGGCGGCTTCCAACTTGGCCACTATGGCCGCTCTAACCAACGAGGCCGTGCCCGGAAAGACGAGCTTGGCGACGATGACGCGTTCGTTCCGGCCGTCCGCCGTCGCCTGCTCATGGAACAAGCCAACGTTCATCATGCCGTCGATGATCTTCGCGTAGGCAATTCCGCTCACGGAGATCGGCTGGATAGACGCCGGCTCCTTCGCTGGCGGCTCGCCTCTGAGTGTCAAAGCGTCCACGGACGTCCTCCGCTTCGCTGCGTCACTGCGCGATTGGACGTTGGCGATTCCATACAGTTGGGCGCCCGCTCTGAGACAGGCGCTCTTTTTGCCTGCTCTCACTAAAGTTCACACGTCCAATAGCTATAGACAAGCAAGAAATTTCGGTTCCGGCGATTACGCTACGGGATGAGCGAACTTATTCGCTGATTGTGTCGTCAGATTTCGGTGCGCCGCCGCTCGGCGCTGACGACGAGCATACCGCGGCGCGCCGGTGATGAACGTCCGGAAAAGACAGCGCCCGCGGAGCGAGCGCCTGCGGGATCCTCAATGATGACTGATACGACTGTGGGCGCAGCCGTTCCAGTAGATCGCCTCCTGATCACGGGCGGCAAGCTGCCAGGCGCGACGTAAAACCGTCCGCACCTCGATGTGGGTGGGTCGCGCCCAGACGCGCTCTTCCTCCACGACATCCGCGGTCATTTCGAAAATGGCATAAGCGATGACGGGCGACGTGTTGTGAGCCGCGGCGAACGCCGCGACTTTATCCGGAATGTAAATCAACGGCTCCTCCCAAAAAGCAGCCGTTCCCCATGCACAAGAAATAGCGCGCGCGAGCATATGTCAATCGTCCTCTCAGGCGCGTCCAGGCGCGTCACCCTTGGTGCGGCTTTTGGCCGCATCAGCGCGCCTCACGCTGTCTTTGCGGCGCGTCGCCAGCGCCTCAGCCGCTTCCGCCCTTGCCTCCACAGCGATACTCACACGTTAACTCAGTTAAGTCAGAATTTCCGTTTATGGTCGACCGACGTCGCGCGGCCGTGATAGGTCGGCCTCTACAGACCGCGGCCGTCGCCGCGCGAATGCGGCATGCGCCCTCAGACCACGATCTGGGTCACGAGCTCGCACGCAAAGGCGCTTTCCGCCGCCAAAACGCTCGCCCCATTCTTATAATCGCGCCGTCAAATTCGCCTTTCCAACATTTGCGCCAAGGCGACCGCGCGCTCTTCCGGAATCCGGCCAATCACCAGATAGCCGCGTCCGCTGCGGGACCAAAAGGCGAGCGAGAGCTCGCCGCGCCGTTCCGACCGCAGGGGCGCGTCCGGCGCCTGATTGGCGATGACGCAGAACATGACCGGCTCGCCCGCCGGGTCCACATAAGCGATCGCGCCGAGCGGCGAGCCTTTGTAGGAGAGCATGAACGCCACGGTGAATTGCAGTCCCGAGAGCGCAAGCGCTTCAGGGGTCAGCTTGGCGCCGACCTTCGCGCCGACGGCGGCCAATTCGACTGCCTCGAGGGAGGCGTCGGGTTGCAAGGGACTGAAGGTCTCCTTCGTATAGAGGTTCGTGTACTCCTCGACCGCCGAACGCCAGTCTTGCTGTTCCTGACGCGGCGCGAGACTGAGCGCGATCCACGCCCCGAGCCCCGCGGCCAGGAGGCAGGCGGCCATTCCGGCCGCGAGCTCGCGAAGACCGATCCCCGCGACCCGCGCTCGAGCGGCGCGCGGAGCGGCCTCTGGCGGAAGGAGAGAGCGAAGCCGGGCGGTCGGCGCCCTTTCGAGCAAAGAATCGAACGCGGCGATGATCGTTCCGCGAGCCTCCTGCAACGCCTCGTAGCGCCTCCGAAGCGCCTCGTCCTGGGCGAGGCGCGCGAGCATGCGGCTCTTGGCGTCGGCGTCGAGCTCGCCGTCGATCAGCGCGACGAGCTCCGTGTCATGGTCGGCCATTCTGAAAAAACGCTCCTACTTCAAGCTAGCCAATGCCGCTCGCGCGGCGGCGAGGCGGCTCATCACAGTGCCGATCGGAACGCGCAGCGCGCATGCCGCTTCGGCGTAGGTGTAACCTTCGCCGTAGACGAGCAGCACGGTTTCGCGCTGCGCCTCAGGCAACCGGCCGATCGCTTTTAACGCTTCGCTGGCGAGAATATTCGTCTCGATCGCTTCCGCGCCGTCGAACCACAGGGTGTCCGCGGCGTCCACAAAGCCGCCGCCCACGCGGATCCGCCGCGCGCGCAGGTCGTTGAGCCAGATCGAACGAAGGATCGTGAACAGCCACCGATCCAGCCGCGTGCCCGGAATGAACTGATCGGCGCGTTCGATCGCCCGAAGACAGGTCGCCTGCACGAGGTCGTCGGCGGCGTCGCTCGCTCTCGACAGCACGACGGCGTAGCGCCAAAGGCGGGCCAGGCAAGGCTCGAGCCCCGCCCGGACCACGCGTCGACTTTCATCGCTCATGGCTATCGGCGCTGGGCTCGCGATGAGGCCCTTAGCTGTCATAATGACTCTGTCTTCCTCACACGGAAAGGTTCGCAACGCCCGCCTCCATATTTTGCGCCGCCGGCGACGCTGCTCCCTCCGGCCGCGCCCGGGCCGGCGCGACTGCAAACACGCCACCAACCGAGCGCAGAGTTCGCCGAAACCGAGAAGGTCGCCGTCGCAGCGGAACAGGCGATGGCCGAAGCAATCGCGCTCCGCGCTCGGGTCGGCGCGACCTAGGCAAACATCGGGCGGTCTCGCGGGCCGGGCCCGGCGCTCTGGCTTGGGCGACACTCGCCACGTTGAACGCTCACCGTCGAGCGATTATTCTTACCCCCTCCGGTAAGAAAGAGGTCGCACTGTGAGGATCACCGCCAAGGGGCAAGTCACCATCCCCCAGGAGGTTCGCGAGCGCGCTGGGCTGATGCCGGGCACCGACGTCGAATTCGAAATCGAAGCGGGCGAAGTGCGACTGCGCAAGGCGACCCGCGATGGCCCCCGCAAGACGCGGGGCCAAAGACTTGTCGACCGCCTGAGAGGCGCGGGCGACTTCAAGATGACGACCGACGAGATTCTCGAGCTGATGCGCGGCCCCCCCGCGGACCAGGACGCGCCTTCCCGCTGATGATTCTCGTCGACTCCAACGTCATCATTGACGTGCTCACCAAGGATGCGGCTTGGCGCGCGTGGTCGGAGCGCGCCCTGATCGACGCCGCCAATCGCGACGAGATCGCCATCAACCCCATAATCTATGCCGAGGTCGCCTCGGGTTTCGCGACGATGGGAGAGCTTGACCGTCATCTCGGCTCCGGGGAGTTTCGCCGGCTCCCTCTCCCCTACGAGGCGGGCTTTGTCGCGGGACGCGCCTTTGTGGAATACCGCCGTCGCGGCGGTTCGCGGACTTCTCCGCTCCCGGATTTCTATATCGGGGCGCACGCGGCCGTCGCAGGCCTCACGCTGCTGACGCGCGACGCGAGGCGGTACACAGGCTATTTCCCCGCGGTCGCGCTGATCGCGCCGGATTAACGGCATAAAAGCGGAGTACACGCCATGATCCTCAGCAAACGCAAACTCGGCCGGCAGGGCCTCGAGGTTTCGGCCATCGGGCTCGGCTGCATGGGAATGAGCCAGTCCTACGGACCAGCGGACGAGGCGGAATCGATCGCCACCCTCCATCGCGCGATCGACCTCGGCTGCACCTTCTTCGACACGGCCGAGGTCTACGGCCCCTTCGCCAACGAGGCGCTGATCGGCCGCGCACTCCACGGCAGGCGGGATGAGGCGACGATCGCAACCAAGTTCGGCTTTCGCATCGAGGGCGGCCGGCAGGTCGGCGTCGAGCTGGACAGCCGGCCGAAGACGATCCGGGCGGCGGTGGAGGGATCGCTGCGCCGGCTCGGAACCGATCATATCGATCTCCTCTACCAGCACCGCGTCGATCCGGCCGTGCCGATCGAGGACGTCGCCGGCACGGTCGGCGATCTCGTCCGCGAGGGCAAAGCTCTCTATTTCGGCCTGTCGGAGGCCGGCGCGGCCAACATCCGCCGCGCCCACGCCGAATATCCAGTTTCCGCGCTGCAAAGCGAATATTCGTTGTGGGAGCGCAATCTCGAGGCCGATATTTTGCCCGTCCTGCGCGAGCTGGGCGTCGGCCTCGTGCCCTTCTCTCCGCTCGGCCGCGGCTTCCTGACCGGCGAGGTCAAACGGGCGGAAGACTACCCGGAAGGGGACTACCGGCGAAACGATCCGCGGTACCAGGGCGACAATTTCGACGCCAACTTGCGCGCCGCGGCGGTCGTGCGCGAGGTCGCGGCGGCCAAGGGCGCCAAGCCCGGCCAGATCGCGATCGCCTGGCTCCTGCACAAGGGCGACGACATCGTTCCGATCCCCGGCACGAAGCGGCGCCGCTATCTGGACGAGAACATAGCCGCGGAATCCATCCCGCTCGGCGAAGCGGACATGCAGGCGCTCGACGAAGCGATGGCGCCCGGTAGGACCGCCGGGCCCCGCTACCCGGAGCGGATGATGGCGACGATCGACCGCTGAGCCGGAGACAGGCCGAGCCCGCGCTTCCCGTGGTCGATATTGGCGGCCTGAGCTCCAAAAGGCCTCGCAGCCCTCCGAAGCCTCATCGCGGTTCCTCGCGCCTCTCGACGATCACGGATTGCGGGCCGTTCACCCGATAGCGGATGCCTGCCCAGTCGATCGTGCGCGACAGCGGCGCCGCGGCGGCGGCGAGCGCGTGGACGAGCCACCAGACGGGCCTCAGCCAGCGCTCGGCCTGCCAGCGCCGCGCGTCGCGCGGGCCCCCAAGCTCCGGCCACAGCGCCCGCTGAAGGCTTTGCCGCAGACGGCCGCGGACCTCGCCCAGCGCGAGAATCAGCGCGAGCGCCGCCCATGCGGCGGCGGCGCCTTCGAAGAGGCTCGGCGCGGCAAGCGCGAGGCAGAGCGGCGGGACCCACAGGCAGACGAGCGCGATCGCCCAGCTTTTGCGCTGGTGGATCCAGATGAAGCGGTGCTGCCGGACGCCGAAGGAAAAGAATTCGCGCCAGGAGCACGAGGCCGGCGCCAGCAGCAGGCCCTGGCGCGGCGCGTAGGCGAGCATGCCCGCCTGCCGCAGCGCCGCCGCGATCTGCAAATCGTCGCTGATCGCGCCCCGCCAGAAGTCCTCGAGGCGGATTTCTTCGAGCGTCTCGCGCTTCATTGCGACGCTGCCGCCCCACACGATCGTCAGCTTCAGGGCGCCGCGCGGCAGCGCGGCGACGGCGTCGTTCGCCGCGGCGAGGCAGCAGGAGCTCAACCTGTCGTCGGCGGGCGTCATCCAGCGATAGCCGGTCGCGAGCGGTCTTCTCGAATTGACCAGCATGGCGACGAGGCGCGGCAGCCACAGCGGCGTCGGCAGGGCGTCGGCGTCGATGAAGGCGACGATGGCGTCGTCCGGCTTCAGCCGCTCGAGCGCGGCGAGCTGGTTGACGACTTTCTGCCCCGCGTCCCGCGCAAGGCCCGCGACGGTCACCTCGAGCGGCGCGCCGGGTTCGCGCTGAGCCGCGGAAAGCGCCGCAAAGGCGGGATCGTCGCGGCTCTCGACGCTGGCAATGACGCGGTAGCGCCGGTATTTTTGGGTCCGCAGCAGCCTGAGATGATCGGCGAGGTCGGCCGCGCCGCGCACCGGCAGGATGACGGCGACATTCGGCTCGCTCGCGGGGGCATCCAGCCGGGGCAGCCCGTAGCGGTAGGCCGCGACCGCAATCGTCGAGCCGAGATTTTGGAGAAGCCAGAGCGCGACGGCCGCTTCGGAGACGATATTCGCAAAAGCCATGTTCCCCGAGCGCCTCGCGCCGTCTCCCTCGAGGCGCGCTATAGCACGCCAGACCCGGCTGCGCGGCCATCATAAATCTGTCGTCGGCGCGGCGGCGCGCTTGCTATCGCGGCGTGGGCGGCTAGCATGCGCCGCAAAAGGACTCGCCCCCTCGCGAAAAGCGAGCGTCAGCGCGAGCGGCGGAGAGGTCATGAGCAAGATTCCGACGACGGTCGCCTTCGTCAGCCAGAAGGGCGGGGTGGGAAAGAGCACGCTCGCGCGGGTGCTGGCGATCGGCGCCATCCATCGCGGCCGCAAGACGCTGCTTGCCGACTTCGACCTCGATCAGCTGACCTGCGTCGAATGGGGCGCGTTGCGCATGCGCGCCAGCATCGAGCCCGAGATCGACGCGCGCGCCTTCAAGAGCCTCAAGAAACTGCGCAAGGACAACGGCTTCGATTTCGTCGTCGCCGACACGCGCGGCCTCGCCGACGACCTGTCGACCGAGATCGCCGAGGATTCCGAGGTCGTCTTCCTGCCGACCGGCGTGTCGCAGGACGACCTGAGGCCCACCCTCAACCTCGGGCGAAAGCTCGCCCGGCGCGGCGCCGAGGGACGGCTCGTCGTCGTGCTGTCGAAGGTCGGCCGGTCGGAGACGCAATTCACGCGCGCCGTCGAGACGATCGAGGACGCGGGCTTCGAGCTGCTTTCCGAGCACTGGCCGCAGCGCGACGGATTCCAGAGCGACCTCGACGCCGGCCGCGCCGGCCGCGAGGCGCGCAATCCCTATTTGCGCGAGATCGCCGAGCGCATGGAGGAGGCGCTCTGGGCGCGGGCGATGAAGGCCAAGCCGCGCGGGTGAGGCGGGCTTTCCTTCCCCAGCTCTGCTGGGGAAGGTGGCGCCATAGGGGTCGAAAGACGCCCGTCGCTCGACGGGCTATGGCGCCGGATGGGGTGCGGGCCGCTGCATCGATCGCGAGTTGCATTGCGCCAACGACAGCCCGAACCTGCATCGAGCCAGAGCTGCTCGCCACACCCCATCCGGCGCTTCGCGCCTCCTTCCCCGCTTCACGGAGAACGGGAAGACTCGCAGGCCACGCACAACGCGAGTAACAGCCTGTGCGAATCCGGCGGGACTGCGCTACCCCCGGGCGTCTCTCACCCGAGCTCCGTCAGGGCCCCATAGGTCTCCGGCCGGCGGTCGCGGAAGAACTGCCAGAGGTTTCGCACTTCCCGCACCTTGTCGAAGTCCATCTCGTGGACGAGGAGTTCGTCCTGGTCGCGGCTGGCGATAGCCTCGATCTGGCCGCGCGGATTGACGAAATAGCTCTGCCCGTAGAACTCGCCGATGTTCCAGGGCGCCTCTTTGCCGACCCGGTTGATCGCGCCGATATAGACGCCGTTCGCCACCGCCGCGGCGGGCTGCTCGAGCTTCCAGAGATATTCCGACAGCCCCGCGACCGTCGCGGAGGGATTGACGATATACTCGGCCCCGTTCAGCGCCAGCGCCCGCCACCCTTCGGGAAAATGGCGGTCATAGCAGATATAGACGCCGAGCTTGCAGTAGTGCGTGTCGAACACCGGGTAATCGGACGCGCCGGGCTTGAAGAAGAATTTCTCCCAGAAACCCGCGACATGGGGAATGTGGGTCTTGCGGTACTTGCCGAGATAGCTTCCGTCGGCGTCGATGACGGCGGCCGCGTTGTAATAGACCCCGGTCATCGCCTCCTCGTAGATCGGGACCACGATCACCATTTGGTATTTCCTGGCGAAGTCCTGCATCATCTGGACCGTCGGCCCGTCCGGGATGCGCTCCGCCGCCGCGTACCATTTGGCGTCCTGGCTCGGACAGAAATAGGGTTGATTGAATACCTCCTGGAAGCAGAGGATCTGCACGCCCGCCTGACCCGCCTTCTCGATCAGCGGGGCATGGGCTTCCAGCATCGCCTTGGCGATCTCCTTTGGCGATTTTTCGGTGGACGCTTTGAGGCCCATCTGAATGAGGCCTCCGCGAATCGTCGTCATCGGCTTCCTCCCGTCCTGGCGCCGCGCCCCCTCCGGCGAGGGGTCGGCGAACGTCGTCATAAGCGCAATTCCGTGGTTTGAGAACGGCTTCCCGTAAGGTCTCAGATTGAAATGCCAATTGGCTTGCGCCTCTGGCCAATTCTCGTCCCACTCCCGGCTTGAACCGACGTCACGCCCGCCGCAGACTGGCGCCGCCTGAAAAGCGCAGGGAGGAGACACGCCATGGAAGACGCGCCGCATTTTGAGCCGATCCCGCGCCCGCCAGGCCATATGCTGGTTGGCAACCTCTTCGACATTGACACCGCCCATCCTATGGAAGGGCTCGCGGAGCTCGCGCGCAAATACGGTCCCATCTACGAGCTCGACGTTCCCGGGCGCGGCTCGCGCATCATCGCCTCGAGCTTCGAGCTCGTCGACCCGCTCTGCGACGAATCGCTCTTCGACAAGAAGGTCGGCGGGGGCTTGCGCGCGCTGGCCTCGGGCCCGGCCGGGCGTGGCCTTTTCACCTCCGAGACGGAGGACCCGAACTGGCGCAAGGTTCACAATGTGCTTCTGCCCGCTTTCAGCATGGATGCAATGCGCGGATACCACCCGCGCATCTCGATCTAGCGACGCAACTGATGCTGAAATGGGAGCGGCTGAACGCAGACGACACGGTGGACGTCCCAGCCGATATGACGCGGCTGACCCTGGACACGATCGCGCTCTGCGGCTTCGACTACCGGTTCAACTCCTTCTATCGCGACACTCCGCACCCGTTCGTCCTCGCCATGCTGAACACGCTTGAGGCGGCGCAGGCGGTCGCGCGTGAACTGCCCATCCAGGCCAAGCTCAAACCCGGGCGGGCGAAGAAGGCGCGGGCCGACCAAGAGTTCATGGTCGAGACCGTGCGCCACATCATTGAAGAGCGGCGCAAGTCGGGCGCACTGGGCAAGGTCAACGACCTCCTCGACAGGATGCTGACCGGCGTCGACCGCCAGTCGGGCGAAAAGCTCGACGAGACCAACATCATCGCGCAATGCATCACCTTCCTTATCGCCGGTCACGAGACGACAAGCGGGCTTCTCTCCTTCGCGCTCTATGAGCTCATCAAGAACCCGAAGGTCCTCGAGAGGGCCTACGAGGAGGTGGACCGGGTGCTGGGAGCGGATGTGAGCGGGCTGCCGACCTACGCCCAAATCCACCAACTGCCCTTTGTCTCGCAGATCCTCGAGGAAACGCTGCGGCTCTGGCCGACCGCCCCCGCCTTCACCCGCCGCCCGTATAAGGACACCGTTCTCGGCGGCAAGTATAAGGTGGAGGCGGACAGCGCGGTCGTCGTGCTGACCGGGATGCTGCACCGCGATCCAAAAATCTGGGGCGACAACCCCGAGGCGTTTGACCCCGACCGCTTCAGCCCCGAGAACCGGGCGAAAGTTCCGCCCAACGCCTACAAGCCCTTCGGCACCGGGCAGCGCGCGTGCATCGGCCGCCAGTTCGCGCTGCAGGAGGCGACGCTGGTCTTGGCCATGCTGCTGCAGCGCTTCGAGTTTGTCGACTTCGCCAATTATCAGCTCGAGACCAAGCAGACGCGGACGATCAAGCCCGCGAATTTCATCATTCGGGTGAAGCCGCGCGAAGGGCGCGCGACGACCGGGTTCTTCGCCGCGCCCCAGCTGGCGGCCGCTCCGGCCGCCGAGCGCGCCTTCACCCGCCTCCGCCGCGGTTCCGGCTGCGGCCGCGGACACGCATGCGACGCCGCTGCTGGTGTTGTTCGGCTCCAACCCCGGCACGGCCGAGGGCATCGCGCACCGCATCGCCGACGAGGCGCGGAACCGGGGCTTCGCCGCCACGGTCGGGGCGCTCGACGAACACGCCGACGCGCTGCCCAGGCAAGGCGCCGTCGTCATCGTCACCGCCTCGTACAACGGCCAGCCGCCAGACAACGCCGCGAAATTCTGCAAGAAGCTGCGCGATCCGGCCTTGCCTTCCGACGCGTTTGCCGGCGTCGAGTACAGCGTCTTCGGCTGCGGCAATCGCGACTGGTCGGCGACCTATCAGGCGATCCCGACCCTGATCGACGCCGAGCTCGAGGGACACGGCGGGAGGCGCATTTACACGCGCGGCGAAGGCGACGCGCGCGGCGACTTCGACCGCGACTATCGCGCCTGGTACGGCAAGCTTTTTCCCTCGCTCGCCAAGGCGCTCGACCTGCCGGCGGCGACGGCCGAAGCGAAAATGGCCGGGCCGCGCATTTCGGTCAGCTTCGTCAACAGGCTGGCGACGAGCCCGATCATGCGTTCCTACAGCGCCGTCGCCATGACGGTGCGCGTGAACCGGGAATTGCAGCGGCGCGACTGCGAGCGGCCATCGGAGCGCTCGACGCGGCACATCGAGATCGCGCTTCCCTCCGGCGTCTCCTACAGCGCCGGAGACCATCTGGGGATCGTGCCCCGCAACGGCCTCGAAACGATCAGGCGGGTGCTGAGGCGGTTCAAGCTCGCCCCGAGCCTGTATGCGACGATCACGCCGCGCGCCAACGCCGACACGCACCTGCCGGTCAACGAGCCGGTTCCGCTGCTCGAAATTCTCGCCAACCGGACCGAGCTTCAGGATGTGGCGACGCGCGAGCAAATCGCGACCCTGGCCCAGCACGCCAAGGACGAGAAGGAACGAACAGCGCTCGAGGCGCTCGCCGGCGACGACGAGCGCTATGGCGAGCAGGTTTTCGGAGCGCACGCCTCAGCGCTCGATATTCTGGACGAATATCCGTCCTGCGCGCCGCCCTTCGAGGTCTTTCTCGATATGGCGCCGCCGCTGAGGCCTCGTTATTATTAGCTCTTATGGCGTTAGCTATTGGTATATGGTAGGCTTCCTCGCAGGTTCCGAGGAGGCATGCATGGACGTCGCGGATTTCGCGGAATGGGTGGCTGGAACAGCGAGGCTGACGTCATCGCAGCGGCGGGAGGCGTTCCGGTCGCTGGCCTTGGCCGAGGCGATGGCCAGCCTTGATGACGAGGCGTTCGAATATTGGGGCTGCGCCATTGAGGCGGCGGTCACGGATCGGAACTCCACGATCATGCCGGAGTTGGAGGGCTCAGTGGAGCCCCCTGCACCGCCGAACCCAAGCCGTTCCCGGTTGGGTTCCGTGGCTGAAGTCGGCCACCGTCGGGTCGTCGGCATGGGGTGTCCACACTGCGCAAATCGGGACGTGATTTTGTGGGGCAAGGCGAATGGATTGCCCCGGTATCGCTGCCGCGGCTGCGGCCGCACATTCAATGGCTTGACCAAGACGCCGTTGGCGAGATTGCGCAAGAGAGAAAAGTGGCGGGAGCAGGCCCAATCCATGATCGATGGAGTAACCACCTCGAAAGCTGCGGAACGCTGCGAAGTCGACTATAAAACAGCATTTCGATGGAGGCATCGATTTCTTAAATCTCTATCGTCCGACAAACCCAAGACCCTGTCTGGAATTGTGGAAGGGGATGAGACGTTTATTCTGGAGTCATTCAAGGGGAAACGATCTGATCTTCCTCGCAAGGCACGCAAGAGGGGCGGCAAGGCGGCAAAGCGCGGCTTGTCCGCCGAACGATCCCGGTGATCGTTGCGCGAGACCGCGCTGGCGCCACCATTGACGCCGTCCTGCCCAAGCTCGACCGGGCGTCCATCACAGGAGCATTGGGCGGCGTTGTCACTCCCGCCAACCAGTTCTGCTGCGACGGCGGCAGGGCCATCGTCGCCTTCGCCAAGAAAGCGGGCATTCCGCATCACGTCTTGCCCGCTCCAGGAAAGCCGAGCCCGGACGCCCCCGACCTCCACATCAATAATGTCAATGCCTACCATGGCCGGCTCAAAGAATGGATGCGCCGCTTCCATGGCGTCGCGACCGAAGATTTGCCGAACTATCTCGGCTGGCGCAGAGCGCTCGAAGCGCTCGGGCCGCAGGTCAAACCGGAGGACTGGATCCTCGGCGCCGCTGGCTTGGGGCCTTACCAACGGCTAACGCCATAAGAGCGTTATTATTCGATTTCCTCATCGCCTCTCGTCGACCCCGGCATATGTAGCATCACGGTCGGGGTGCTGGAGAGCTCGGCGCTCAGCGGGCGCGGCGAGTTCCGCGGGGTCTGCTCGAACTATCTCGCCGCGCAGCCGGCCGACGCCACGGTGTACGCCTTCGTGCGCAAGCCGACGATCCCCTTCCACCCGCCGGAGAATCCGCACCTGCCGATGATCATGATCGGGCCGGGCACGGGCGTCGCGCCGTTCCGCGGCTTCCTGCTCGAGCGCGCGGCGCTGAAGAAACAGGGCGCGCCGATAGGCGAGTTGCTCCTCTTCTTCGGTTGCCGCGACCCCATGCAGGATTTCCTTTACGAGGACGAGATGCGCGCCTTCGAAGCGGGGGGCGTCACGAAACTCGTGTGCGCTTTCTCCCGCGAGCCGGGCAAGCCGAAGACCTATGTGCAGCAGGCGATCGGAGCGGATGGTGACGCAGTGTGGGAGCTCTTGCAGAAAGAGGCGCCGGTGTTCGTGTGCGGCGAGGCCTCGCGCATGGCGCCCGACGTCAAGCAGGCGTTCGTCGATCTTTTCTGCAAGCGCACCGGCGCCTCCGCCGCTGACGGCAAGGCATGGCTCGCGGGCCTCGTCGCGAGCCAGCGCTATCTGGAGGACATCTGGGCGTCCTCGGCGCCGGTCAGCACGCCCTCTTGAGGGCAGCTATTCACGCCGGCAGGACCTGAGGAGTGGGGCCGTCAACGTCCCTGCTTACTCGGCGACACTGTCCGACTTCCTTTGCGCCGTTGGCGAGCGCCGAGCGGCGGCGCTCCGCCCTTCTATTCCGGCGCGAGCCTGCCCCGCACGCCCTTTCCGGTTTTTGCCGGTGAAGGCGAAGAAAGGGTTGGCCGCATCATCAGCGCGCGAAAGGCCACCGCATCCGAAAGGAAAGCCTATGAAGAGGGGAGCTTCTAAGCGGTTGACGCCCGAGCAGGCGGAGGAGCTCAAATCCCTCGCCGACCTGCTTGACGACGCGATTGACACATCGGACGCGCCGGAGCTGCCCGACTGGTCGGGGGCGAAGCGCGGCGTGTTCTACCGTCCGCTCAAGCAACAGCTGACCCTTCGCCTGGACGTGGACGTCGTCGCCTGGTTCAGGCGCCACACGAGGGCCGAGGAGGGCTATCAAACGCGCATCAATCGTGCGCTGCGCGAGTACGTTGAGGGACAGGAGAGGAAAGGACGACGAACCAGCCGGCGATGACACTGTAGACAATTGCCGGCGCGCGCCGAGCCGTCATGAGGATCTCGCCACCCAGTGCTCCTCTGGCGGTGAGATGCACAGCGTTCGGCCTCGGGCAGGCAGCCCAGCGACGACGCCCGAAGGAGGGGGCGCGCGACCGGTCACGACGGCGAGACGGTGGCGGACCGGCACGGAAAACGAAGGCGAGTTGCTTTGTTCGGCGCTGGTGAACCTTGCGGGCGAAGTTCGCGCCCTCGTCGTCGTCAACGCTCTGGACGCCGCGAAGGAGCAAGTCGATACTTCGTAGGATGGCCGCTTGAGCGGCAAGATGGCCATTCCTCGGCGTCCGGGTATGAGCAAGTTCGTATTCTCCCTCAGTCTGCTGCTCTCGCTGGCGGCGGCGCTGATCGCGCCGAGCGCCTCTTTCGCGGCGGGAGCGTTCGAGACGAGGGGCAACGTCCGTTGGCTCGTCTTTGCGAGCCGGCAAAACGTCGACGAGGCGATCGGACTGGCCAGGCGATTCGGCTCGGACTTCGGCCCCCCGATGGTCATGTCTTCCACCAACGGTTGGTATGCGGTCGTCGCGGGTCCGCTCAGCGTTCCGGATGTGCCGGCGCTGAAAAAGAAGCTGGCGGACTTGTGGTGGCCGCCCAAGGACGCCTTCGTGACCAAAGGCGAGACCTTCCTGGAAAAGGTCTGGGAAGCCCAGAAGTCTCCAGTCTTTGCGTCTGCAAGTTCCGAAAAGGGACCGCACGCGGCTTCTGCGTTCGGCGTGGAGGTCCGCATCGGCGCCCCCGGCGTCGTTATCGTCCGCAGCGGCGGACGAGACGTGGCGAGGATGAGGTTCGACGATCAGGGGCCCTACAATCCGACCGCAGCTCACATTGCACGGCTGGACGGCTCGTCGCCGTTTCCTCAAGTGGTGGTTACGCATTTCACCGGCGGCGCCCACTGCTGCACCGACATGACGGTGCTGACTTTCATCGACGGTCGGTGGCAGACCGTTGATGTCGGCGAATTCGATTCCGACGGGCCTCGGATCGAGGACCTCAACGGCGACGGGGCGGCTGAGCTGGTCGGCAAGGACGACAGATTCGATTACGCCTTCGCTTCCTATGCGGCGTCTTATGCGCCGCCAAAGGTGCTCCGGCTGGCGGGCGCCAGGATCGTGGACGCTTCGCACAACCCTGAATTCCGAAGGCCGATCCTGCAAATGCTGCTGGCCAATCAGGGTCTCGCAACCCTTGATGAGTGGCGGGACAACGGGTTCCTGGGCGGCTGGGTCGCGCACAACGCGCTGGTCGGGAACGGCGCCGAAGCGTGGCGCAGGATGCTCGACCTGTACGATCGGAACTCGGATTGGGACCTGTCAGTATGCGCCATTGATACGAAGGGCGGCGAGCCATGCCCTGACTACGCGAAGCGGCGCCGTGATTTCCCGACCGCTCTGCGAGAATTTCTCGCCGAAAACGGCTACAGCATCGACGGCGCCGGCGCCGCTCCGGTCGGAGCCGCGAGTCCCAGCTTCGACTGCAACAAGGCCCGGACGCCGACCGAGATCCAGATTTGCCGGTCTCCGAGGCTCGCCGAGTTGGACAACGTTTTGGCCGCTGGATACGCGTTCCTGAAGACGACCCGGGGCCGGCCCGCGGCGGATGCGATCGGGGTTCCGTACTGGAGGATGATCGCCCAGTGCGAGGGCGACGAGGTCTGCATCGCTCATCGGCAGACCGAGGAAATCTCCGCCCTGGCGCAGGCGGGGGCGCCTGTTTCCCTGCCGGCGTGGGCGTCGGCCCCTTCGGCTCAGCTCCAGCCGGCGAACCCGCCCCCTCAGCCCTCGCCCACGGTTGCGAAGGCGACCGAGGAACCGAAGCCGGCGCCAAAGCCGGAGGAGGAAGTCTCTTCGGGAACCGGATTCTTCGTCGCCGCGGATGGCGCCATCGTCACCAACGCCCACGTTGTCGAGAACTGCTCGGACATTCGCGTCACTACGGACCAAGGGGCGACGGCCGTCGCCAAGGTGATCGCGCGCGACGTGCGCAATGACCTGGCGCTTTTGAGCACCGGGTTGACCGCCAAGAAGACCGCCGCCTTCCGGACGTCGATCCGCCTCGGTGAGGGCGTGGAGGCGTTCGGGTACCCGCTCACCGAGCTTCTGGCGAAGTCGGGGAGCTTCACGCTCGGCAACGTCTCGGCGCTGGTCGGCATCGGCGAGGATAGCCGCTACCTCCAGATCTCGACGCCGGTGCAGCCCGGAAACTCCGGCGGCCCCTTGCTCGACCAAAACGGCGACGTGGTCGGGGTCGTGTCGGCCAAGCTGAACGCTCTTAAGCTGATGGTCGTCACGAACGGCGAAATTCCCGAAAACGTCAACTTCGCCATCAGGGCCTCGATCGTGACCAGCTTCATGGATGCGAACAGCGTCGCCCATGCGACCGGAAGCGCGACTCAGCCGATGCAGCCGGCGGACCTGGCCGATGAGGCGAAGGCCATGAGCGCATTCATTGAGTGCCGTTAGTCGCCTTGCAACGCGGACCTTCGGCTCGCGCCGACGGCCAGTCGTGAGGCCAGGACAAAGGTCGCATGGACCGGCCGGGCTTCCGGTGACAGTGCGCCGGGAGGTCGGCGAGGAGTAGGAGGTGCAAGTCCACTACGATGAAGGAATAGCGAACCACATCGGCCCCGAGCCGTGCGTCGTCGGCAGTGAGGCCGGGGGCGAAGCGTCGGCAGGGGTGCGTATAGGCCAAGCCATTGAGCCGCGAAAGAATCAATCGGGACGCCGACGCCGTTGTCACAGCGGAAGGCGAAACGGGGATGCGCGTCAACGCGAGCGCATGTCAGGTCCTGCGTGGTCGAAGACCCTGGCATGTATGAACGCTCCTCGATCGGAAACCGGGAGACCTCGACCTTGGCCGCGCGTGAGGTGGGCGGTCCGCATCGGGAAGGCGACGAGCCGAAGCCGATGATGCACTGGGACGAGGGGTCAGACCCGCCATAGTAGCTGTGAAGCGAGCGAACGAGGCCGGGCGACCGGCGGAGGAGTTCGTGGAGCCAAGGGCGGGGCCAAGGAGAACGCGGAACAGGGCGGCACGCTCCGGACACCGAGCCGAGAAGGCGCGTCCCACGGTCTGGACCGCGTGCGGCAAGCCGTACGCTTCGCCGCCAACATCCAAGGTGGGAGCCGGATGCCTTAATCGGGCCCGTCCGGTTCTGTGCAGGTTTTTGGACGCCGGCGGCATCAATCCTTTCCGCACGCTCGGACGGCCGGCGTCCAAAAAGCGCCAGGGCACGAAGTCGCGGGAAGCCGGGCAGCGGCTGGGGGCGCACCAGTAATGTAATGGGCGTCCCTACCGCGATCTTGCTTCAATTACTGGTTCAGACGAATTCCTGTCGCCCCCGCAAATGGGCATTGAAGCAAGTGTCACAGTAAACCGTAAACCCCCGGTCTCGCCCACTTTGGCGAGGCGCTCAGACGCGAGCTCAAGGGCGAAGACGTTCACGTGCTGACCGTTTACCCCGGCGGGACCGACACCCCTATGATGAAATCGAACCGGGCCGGACCCGAGCTTGGTTTCGCACGCGAACCTGCCACGGCTGTCGCCGACGCCGTCGTCCAAGGCATCGAAGCGAACGCGTTCGAGGTCGTCCGAGGCGGCGAAGCGCGGGCCCAAATGGTCGCGCTCAACCGCGAGAATCCCGCAGCCGTCGACGAGCGCTTCTTCGGACTCAAACCGGCTCTCGAAAATGCCGTGAAGGATCATTCGGCGCTCTGAGCGAGAGAACGTGTCTCGCCCTGTTGGCGCGGGGCCGCTTCAAGCCAGAGGGTAGCGGGCCAGTTTGAACTTCAGGTTTGGGCGGAGTTTTCCCGTCCAGTGGGCCTGCGGGAACAGCCGGAATCGGCCGGAAACCGGGCTTCCGGCGTCACGTGGGAACACTTCATCTCCGCCCCAAGCGGTAGTTCACGACTGCCCGTCGTCCGATCCCAAGCGACGCAAAGCGGGTATCGGAAGGACCGGCGTGGACATCGGGGAGAGGGTCACCATCGGCTGGTCGTTGGCGGGTGAATTGGCGCTTTCGCCACACTCTCTTGAGGCATAGGAGCAGCCCGACGTTGGGGCGCCCTACGGGGCGAGTACGTTGAGCAACGCCCTCGCCGCTTTCAGGTCGGGCATGTCGAAGCCTTCGGTGAACCAGGAGTAGACTGGCGCGAGCAAGTCGCACGCTTGCGTGGACTTGCCCTGATCGCGCCAGAAACGAGCAAGGCTCGTCGCCGCGCGCAACTCTGACCCCTTGGCGCACTGCGATCTCGCGACGCCAACGGCCGCGAGCAGGTCTTGCTCTGCGGCGTCGGCGTTGCGGGAGGTCTGTTGGAGCAGCCGGCCACGGATCTCATGGGTCCGCGGTAAGCACCATCGGTCCCCGATCTCTGAAGACACGGCGATCGCTTGATCCGCCTTCTCCAAGCCCTCATCGTAGCGGCCGCAGCGGCAATAGATTTCCGCCAGAAGACAAAGGGAAAAGCATAGATTGGATCTCAATCCGAGCCGATTCCATACCGCAAGTCCTCTCTCGACGAGATTGGCCCCCTGATCGACATCTTTAGTTTGACCTAGGGCCCAGCCGAGATACACTAAAGCAGCGGCGTGGGTCTGCGGCAAACCCTGTTCCTCTGACAACGCAATCAATTCACTGGCGGTGTCGAGAACCGCCAGTGCGTCGCAGCGCGCAACCTGAGCTTGACATGTAAACCACAATGCATGAGCCAATGACGGCGCGTGCTGCAAACGTCGCGCCAGCGCAATCGCCTCACTCTCCGACAGCAATCCTTGCGTGGGACGGCCCAGAAGCCATTGCAAAACAGCCCTGATGGACAAAGCGCAGACGGCCGGGTCATGGCCGATGTAGAGCAACCGATGTCTTACGTGCCGCTTCTCGTCATAGAGGCTCAATCCGGCGTCGGCGTGCGTCTCTGCATTAATGAAATCTCCGCGAAACCACCCAATTGGCCAAGCACAATGATGCGCTTGCAGAAGGATGTCTGGATCGCTCAGATCGTGCGCAACGTTGAAAAGCTCGTTGGTGTTTTCCTCCGCGCGGGAAAATTGCCCCCGAGCGGTATGAAACAGCCACAATCCGACCAGCGGAGGCGCCAAGTCGATGGAAGTGTCGAGTTGTCGCGCCAGAGATTCCGCACGCTCAAAGGCGGAGCCCACCTCAGGCGCCGACCAACCATGTACGCTCATCAAAGCGGGACCCAGCTGTGACAGGATCGCAAGCTCGGTCTGCGAGCGGCTTGGATTAGCCGGCTGCTTTTCGATGAGCGCCATGGCTCGGCCGAAATGCCCAATGCCCTCACTGTTGTTCGCCCGACGAACCGCAAGTTCCCCGGCGGCGCGCCAGTATCTCACAGCTTTCTCATCGAGCTGCGCCTCCGCGCAGTGTCGCGCCAATATTTCGGGCTGCGTTTCCGCGAATTCTGGAAATTCTTCTTCCAGAGCCGTAACAATCTTGCCGTGGAGTTGCTGCCGGCGGCTTCGCAGGAGCGTGCCGTACGCTGCGTCCTGGACGAGCGCATGTTTGAACAGATAGCTGGCGTGCGGCGGAACGCCTTGCCGGAACAGCATGCCTGCCTGGACGAGGCGGTCGAGCACAACCGCCAATTCGGGCTCGCTCTTTTCGGCGACCGCCGCGATCAACCCGTGCGAAAAATCTCGCCCTATCGCGGCGCCGATCTGCGCGATCTCCTTGGCGGCTCCGAGCCGATCGAGCCTGGCCATCAGCGAGGCATGCAGAGTGGCGGGCACGGGCCGTACAGGCGACGCCGTCGCCGCCATCGAGCCCGCCGCTTCGCTTTCGTCCTCCGACTCGACCGCGGCCTTGGCGATTTCTTCGGCAAACAAAGGCACGCCGTCGGCGCGCTCGGCGATGTCGCTGCGGATGCTCTCCGGCAACGCCCGGTTGCCGACGACGCGCTGGACCAATACCTCGATCTCGTTTCGTGTTAGACGGTTGACCGTCAGCGCCGTTGTATAAGGCCGGCCAGTCCATGGCGGAACGAAGTCGGGCCGAAACGTCACGATCGCCAATGCGCTCACCCGCTCGATCCGTTCGAACAACCGATCAAGCGTCTCCAGGCTCGTCGGATCGGCCCAATGCGCGTCCTCGAAAACGAGCAGCGCCGGAGTTGGGCGCGAGAGCGCCTCGATCTGACCGACGAGCGCCGCCAGAGTTTGCTGGCGGCGATGTATCGGGGGCAGCTCGATTACTGGATAGCGCCCGTCGTTGCCGAGGCCGAGCAAGTCCGCGAGGAGACCCGAATCCTCGGGCGATGTCGGGCTTCGGGCGAGCAGAGCGTCGAGCTTGTCGAGCTTGGTCTTGGGATCGTCCTCCGCGGCAAAACCGGCCGCGCGTTCCAGGTGGCGGATGATCGGGTAGAGGGCGCTGTCGACATGCTGCGGCGAACAGAAATACCGTATGCGCATATGCGGCTCGTCGGCCAGCCGCTCCATCAGGGCGGCTGCGAGCCTCGACTTCCCGATGCCGGGCTCGCCCGAGACGAGCGCGACCTGCCCCTCACCCGAGCGCGCCTTGGCCCAGCGGCGCTGCAGAATTTCGATCTCCTCCTCGCGTCCCACGAGGGGGGTGAGGCCGCCGGCGTGGAGCGCTTCAAAGCGGCTTTCGACCACACGCACGCGCAAAACGGCGAAGGCCCGTGTTGCCCCGGCAAGCCCTTTCAACTCCAGCGCGCCGAGATCCTCGAGCTCGAAGAGGTCGCCGATCAGTCGGCGGGTCGCATCGGCGATGACGACGCTGTCGGCGGGCGCCACGCCTTGCAGCCGGGCGGCTAGGTTCGGCGTGGCGCCGACGACGCCGCGCTCTTGCGCTTCGCCGGTGCCGACGAGGTCGCCGACGACCACGATGCCCGTCGCGACGCCGACGCGCGCGTGCAGGGGGCCGCCCAGGGCTGTCTTGAGCGTCGGCGCGGCCTCGACGATCGCCAGTCCCGCGCGCACCGCGCGCTCGGCGTCGTCCTCATGCGCCCTCGGGTAGCCGAAATAGGCCAGTACCCCGTCGCCCATGTACTTGGCGACGAAACCGTCCTCGCCCTGCACTACGCCTGCAACCGCCTGATGATAGGCCGCGATGACGGCGCGCATGTCTTCGGGATCGAGCCGTGCCGACAGCGCGGTCGACCCGACCAGATCGCAGAACATGACCGTTAGCTGACGCCGTTCGGCGGACTTTTCGGGGGCTGGGTCGGCGGCGGGCGCCGACCGCGTGGCTTCGACCAAAGCGGCGATGCCGACGAGGAGCCTGCGCCGATCGCCAACCACAGCAACGCCAATATCTTTCAAATCGTCCGCCGTAAGGTGCGGCAGCACGTCCGCATCGATCTTGTTGTCTCGGAACTTCGCTTCGTATTGGCCGAGGCCGAGACTGCGAAGCCACACGCCGATGTCCATGGCCGCGCTCCACGTAGATGTGCACGGTAATCGGCTAGTGGAGACCTGTCCAGCGATGTGGCGGGCATACTAGACGAGGGGATCGAAGATCCGTCTTGGGTAGAGTTCACTTGTCCGTTAGGCCATCCGGAACGAGCGCTTACGGCGCCTTGTGCCCCTAGTGTCTATAGCCGGTTTCTGGCGTTCTCCGCACGTACCGGGCCAGATCAGGAACGGCAGCGAAGGGTCGGAAGCCGAAGTTCAAACTGACCCACTTCAAGCCAGAGCGATCCGTTAGCCGCATTGGCATGGGGATTACCCGTCGGCGCGGCATGGCCGCTTGGGAATTATTGTTGTCCCGCCGAGGCTTCCATCCGCGACAGCACATGCTCGAATGGCGCGGCCGAGACCCGGAAATCGCCGCGGAATGGGTTGCTGAGGGCGATAATCAGGATCAGCACCAGGATGCCAGAGGCGGCCAACACAGCCGACATCGCAAGCTGCATCCACAGGCTCGGGGCGCCAAGGAACGAACCGAAGGCGACCGTCAGAGCCCCGCCGACGATCAGCACGAACCAAACGATGCCCGGAATGGTGGGCTGCGCAGCGAGCAGTCTCTCTTGTCTGGCGTCCCATAACCGCTCAACCGCCTGAATCAGAAGCGAATGCAAGTCGCCATCGGCTTGGCCGGACGGATGAAGAGTGAGCGCCATCTTGTTCAATCCGCTGAGGTAGATCGAGTCCTGATCGACCACGCGTCCTTCCGCCTGCGCCGGCCATTCGACAGTCGCAACACGTCGCGCATACTCGAGGATCTCGCTTCGGATCGACGACTTTTCGGGATCCGCAAAACCGGCTGACAGATGGTAGACGTCCCCAATGACTGCAGCCTCGGCATAGCTGGCCGCGTTGGCCCTATTGAAGCCTTCCCATGCAAGCATGGCGACAAAGGTCAATAGAACGGCGTACGTCACCCCGATGATAGAGAAGATCGCGGCGGCCACGTCGTTGTGCCGCTGTCGAAGCTCGATCGGCAGCAGTCGGCGCGCGAAGAGTTCAAGCAGCGCAGCGCCGAACACAGCGGCGCCCACAAGCAGAAGACCGACAGCCCAGATCGGGTACCGGTAAACCATATCGGGGTTCATGACGAAGCGCATGATGGTGCCTTTCTGTTCCGGCTCGCGGGAGGACATGCACGGAAGGAATACGCGCGCGGCAGCGTCGAATGCGACTACCGCCTGTGGCTCACTGGGTTCCGCCGTCGGTCAGTGGTGCATGTACCGGCAACCGCGCAGCCTGGCGCAAGCATCCGATTTCGGTCGCCATCGCGAGACGCCCGCCACAGCGTCAAGTGATCGACGCAGATCCGGTGTAGCCATCAAATTGACCCTTATGAAAAATGTTCAATCCAAAGCGTCGGCTAATTTCGCCGTGCTGGAGAACACGCCAAAAAACCAAATTCCAACCAAAATCGCGACAGCACCCGTCCATCGCGTGCACCCAAGGTCCGCTCGGGGCGGAGTCCGGGCTTTCGGCATCGCGTGGGAACGCCTCCTGTCCGCCCGTTTACTGCCGTTCGGCCGACCCGCACTGTCCGCCTCTTCCCGAAATTCAAACTGATTGCGACAGGCGAAGTCCTGGAAAGGGGGATGGTGATGTAAGCTGAAACCTTTCGAAGCGGTCCAGGGGGTTCGATCCCCCCTTCCGGCAAAGGCGCAGCCCGCCAGCTGGAAGCGAGTCTTGCAGGGCGGCGGCGACGCCGCCCTTGAAGGTTCGTCCGAGTTTGTGAGGAGTGGGCCCGGCAACGTCCCCACTGACTCGGCGACACTGCCCGACTTCCTTTGCGCGGCTTGGCGCGTCGACCGGCGGCGGCGCTCCGCCCTTCCATCCCGGCCGCGAGCCTGCCCGAAAAGCCTGCAGCGCGCCGGCGCCGTCTCGTTCAGGTCGGGCCGAACGGCGCGGGCTCGGCTGCGTTCGTTTTTGCTATCATCGGCGGCAAAACGAGGAGCGCTTTCATGAAAGCCTGGCGTCTCGAAAAGCTCGGCGGCCGTCTGTCGCTAAACGACGTCCCGAAACCGGCGCCGCGTCCCGGCAGCGTTCTCGTGCGGATCGAGGCGACTGCGCTGCTCTCCTATCTCAAGGCCTATGTCGAGGGGAAACTGCCTCGCTACAATCCGCCGCCGGGGCCGTTCACGATCGGGACCAACGCGATCGGAACCGTCGAGGCCGTCGGGCAAAACGTCTGGCATATCGGCGCGGGACGCAGAGTCGTCCTTTCTCCGCATTTTGTCGCGCGGGAGAACGTGGATGATCCCGCCCAGATCCTCATCGGCCTGACCGCGAGCGCCGACGCCGGGCCGCTTCTCGCGGACTGGCCGGACGGGACCTTGGCCGAATATGCGCTGGCGCCCGTCGAGGCGGTCACCCTGCTCGACGGGCTCGAGAACGCCGATGCGGCGCAACTCGCGGCAATCGCTCGCTTCATCGTCCCCTTCGGCGGCCTTTTGCGCGGCCGGCTCGCGGCCGGGGAGACGCTTATCGTCAACGGCGCGAGGGGCGCCTTCGGAACCGCCGCCGTCCTCCTCGGCGTCGCGATGGGGGCCGCTCGGGTGATCGCCGCCGGACGCAGCCGGGACGCGCTCGAAGCCGTCGCAAGTGCCGCTGGCTCGCGTGTAAAAGCCGTCGCGCTCGCCGGCGATGTCGCGGCCGACGCAAAAGCGATCCGCGAAGCCTCGGGCGGCGGCGTCGAGCTCGCCTTCGACATGGTCGGGAACGCCGGCGATCCGCGCTCGACCTTGGCGGCGCTGACGAGCCTCAAGCGCAACGGGAGGCTCGTGCTGATGGGCGGCATGACCGTCAACCTGCCGCTTCCCTACACTGAGGTCATGCTCAACAACTGGGAGATTCTCGGCCAGTATATGTATCCGGCGCGCGCCTACCGGCGCCTCGTCGATCTCGTTCGCGCGGGCCTCCTCGACATCGGCGCGATCACGCCGCGTGTGTTCGCGCTGCCCGCGCTCGCCGAGGCGATGGAGGCGGCGGCGTGCGCCAGCAGTCTCGAATGCGTGGTGGTGCGCCCCTGAAGCGGGATGATTTCCGACACGGCTCTGCCGCCGCCCCGTTGGTTAACGGCGCGAGTTGTCCCTGCATGTCGACGAACAGGGAATTTTGCTTCCCTGATGCGCCGATTTATTCTCTGTTCGGTCGGGTAGGGAATTTTCGCGGAACAGCCCGGAATCACCGGGCTTTTCGGCGCGGTTTTTCCGAAAGCCGGCGGAAACGCGAAAGCGTCCCTGATCTTTTCCCTGCCCAGGGAACTGGGCCGGGCTACTGGGCGACCGGGGCGTACTTGCCCTCCTTCCACTGATTGATGTCGTAGCGCGGGTCCTTGATGTCGCCCTTGGAGTTCGAACTGGACGGCGCCCATTACGGTCTCGACCGGCTTGCCGCTCTCGATCGCCTTGGCGACCGCTTTCGGGTCCTCGGATCCCGCCATCTTGATCCCGTCGGCGATCGCGTCGACGACGGCATAGCTGAACAGGGTGAAGCCCTCGGGATTGAAGCCCTGCGCCTTGAACTGCTCGATCGCATGAGCGGCCGCCGGCGAGCGACGTGGATCGGTCGGGAAGGTGAACAGCACGCCTTCGCCCGCCGGCCCCGAGATCTGCCAGAACTCGGAGGTGGCAAGGCTGTCGGGGGCGATCAATATGGGCTTGTAACCCTGATCGGCGGCCTGGCGGATGATGAGCCCCGCCTCGGGGTGATAGCCGCCGAAATAGACCACGTCGACGCCGGCGCCCTTCAGCTTGGTGACGATCGCGGTATAGTCCTTCTCGCCCGGGTTGATGCCCTCGAAGACGGCCTCGTGGACGCCGGCGGCGTTCAGCTTGTCCTTCACCACGGTGGCGATGCCTTTGCCGTAGGCCGACTTGTCGTGCAGGATGGCGATCTTCTTGTCCTTGTATTTCTCGGCGATCCAGGGCGCGATGAAGGCGCCCTGCGCGTCGTCGCGGCCGTAGAGGCGCAGAATGGTCGGATGGCCCTTTTCGGTCAGCACCGGATTCGACGAAGCCGGGCTCATCATCAAAAGGTTGTTCTCGGCGTAGATATCGGACGCCGGGATCGACGAGCCCGAGCAGGCATGACCGTCGACGAATTTGATCTGCTGGCCGACGATGAGGTTGGCGACCGCCACCGCCTGTTTCGGATCGCAGGCGTCGTCCTCGACGACGATCTTGATTTTCTTGCCGTTGACGCCGCCGGCCTCGTTGATCGCCTGGGCCGCGGCTTCCGCGCCGCGCTTCATCTGGTCGCCGATCGACGCCAACGGGCCCGTCATCGGCCCGACGAGAGCGATGCTGATGTCCTGGGCCAGGACAGGCGTCGCGAGCGCCGCGAGGGCGGCGCCCGAGAGCGACAGGATGACGAAGTTGCGCATGATTGTTTTCTCCCTGGATGTGCGCCGCATTCTCGCCGCCGGGCGCGGCGGCGTCGGCTTTTGCGCTGCCATGGCCTAACGGGGAACGCCTGCGATGGCAACCCGCTCCGTCAGCCGCCCGCCGTCCAGCGCATTCTAAGCGTCGGCAGCGCGGAGCGCGCGCTCACGCCCTGCGTCACCGCCTGAAAACCCTCCCGTTCGTAGAACCGCCGGGCGCGAGTGTTGTCCTCGTTGACGTCGAGCTCGACGACGCCCGGGGCGAGGCGTTTCGCCGCAGCGAGCAGAAGCGGGGCGAGGCCCGTGCCCCGCATGCGCGGCGCGACGCAGAGCTGGTCAAGATAGCCGTTCGCCGGATCGAGGGTGACGAATCCCACCGGCCGACCGTCGGCGCCGAGGCCAACCACGATCGTTCCGCCGGCGGCCCGATGGGCGCGCAGGCGCTCGACGAGCCAGGACCGGCGGGATTCGAAGTCGATCGCAAGTCCAGTCTCGCGCCAGGCCGCCGCCCAGAGGTCGACGAGGGCGGGCAGATCGGCCTGGCACGAACGAAGCAACGCCGAGTTGCTCTATACTGACGGCGACCTAACGCTCGCGGCCTATGCCGCTGCACTCCAGGTCGTCACCGCCTACTCTTCGATTGACCGCCAACCTCTCGATCGCGACCTCTACCGTAGGCTCGCAAACAACGAGGCGACAATGCTGCGCGAGCTGGTCGACTACGCCGCGCAGGTTGCAAACGGGCTGCTCGTGCCCGAAGGCTTCCCGCGCGATATGTGGCGCGATCTCGGAGCGCCGGAGCGGTTCTACGTTCGTATGCTCGACATGGAGGCGAAGGGCGCGGCGAAGGTCGCAGACTTCCAGAATTTCGCCAAGAGCTTCGCCTTCGGCGACTACGCTTCGCTGATGGCCTCGACCGCCGCCAACGCCGCCTCGCTCGCCGGCGCATACGACCTCAAGGGTCGTATGCTGGAGGGGGAAGGTTTCGCTAAGACTCAGCTGCGTCAGGTCCTGTTCGCAATCTGGAAAACGCTTGAGGGCGGCACGCGCGATCCCAAACGCGGCGTGACGATCCTCAAGACCGAATATGCTGCCGACTACTGGCAGCGCCGGCAGAAGCTGATCGCGCAGGCGTCCTATGTCGCCTTGAAGACGAAGACGACCCGCCCGGAAGAGAGCGCCACCGCCGAGGAGTTGGCGGAGGCGTTGAAGGTCGATCGAGTCTGATCAGGACGAAGACCACTTAGAGCCGGGATTGTCGGCAGCATGGCGATCGAGCGTTTCTCTTCCCGTCGCGAGGCGCTTGGCCCGGTCCTTTCGACGCGCCTCAAGGGCGCGACGCGATATCTTCGCATCGCGGGGTATTTTCGCTCGTCATTGCTAGAAGTTGTCGGCGAGTTGTTGGAGACGGTCAACGAAATCAGGGTCGTCTGCAACGGCGACCTCGACCCTTTCGACGTGAAGGTGGCCAAGGCCGCGCGCGACGGCCGGGAGGCGCTGGCGCGCACCCTGGTCTCGTCGTGGCAATCGATGGAAGACAGCGTCGATCTCCTGCTCGCGCGCGAGCGTTATAGGCGATTGCACGACCTGCTCGCCTCAGGCCGCATGAAAGTGCGGGTGGTGCCCCGCGACGACCAAAACGTCTTCGTCCATGGCAAGGCCGGTGTGATCGAACACGCCGACGGACGGGTCTATGCCTTCGTTGGCAGCGTGAATGACTCGGCAACCGCCTTTCGCCATGCCTATGAAATCCTCTGGGCCGACGACGACGCGCATTCGGCCGAATGGGTGCGCGAGGAATTCGAGCATTTCTGGAGGCAAGGGGTCGACCTGCCCGACGCGGTCGTCAAGCACGTCGCGGCGATGGCGAGCCGCGTCGAATATCGCTCCATCGAGGCGGCGCGCGGGGCCGATGGGGGCGTGCCCGTGGACGCCGTGCTCGCCGAGCGGCCGATTTACAAGGGTGGGCAAATCCTGCGGTCGTGGCAGAAGCGGTTCGTCCAGACCTGGGCCGACGATTGGCGGCTCCACGGCAAGGCGCGCTACCTGCTCGCCGACGACGTTGGGCTCGGCAAGACCCTCTCGATGGCGGCAGCGGCGCTCGTGCTCTCGCTTCTCGACGACAAGCCCGTGCTGATCCTCGCGCCGGCGACCCTCATCTGGCAGTGGCAGGACGAGCTTGACGATAGGCTTGGAGTGCCAGCGGCGGTCTGGTCGACCCAGAAGAAGTGCTGGCTCGACGCCGAGCGCCGACCGCTGACCCCGAAGGGCGACGCAACGCTCGTGGCGAAATGCCCCTGGCGCGTCGGTATCGTATCAACCGGCCTCATCATAAACGGCGACGACGAGGGAGAGCGGGGCGCGCTCGCCAAGAAGACCTTCGGGGTCGTCATCCTCGACGAAGCGCACAAGGCGCGAAGCTCGCGGGGTCAGAGTGGACGCGAAGCCGCCCGGCCGAACAATTTGCTTGGCTTTCTCAAGGCCGTCGCTGGAAACGCGGTGAACGTCATTCTCGGCACGGCGACGCCGATCCAGTTGGAGGCGGTGGAGTTGTGGGACCTGCTGTCGGCTCTCACCCAGGGCGCGCCGCAGGTGCTGGGGAAGCCGTTCGACGGCGGCGAATGGATGCGCGAGGAGTTGATCCAATACCTGACCCGCGCGCGGCCATGGCCGGTCAACGTCACGAACCGATGGGGTCTGTTTCGTAACCCGCTGCCGCCGGCGAACGAGCACAGGGTCTTTCGCGACGTGCGCGCGGACGCCGGCCTCCCGACCAGGGATATTGTCGGGCCGCGATACGACAACCTCAGCCCGAGCCTCCGGGCGGACTTCCTCGCCGACTTTTCGATGCTCGCGGAGAGTTGCAACCCGGTCGTGCGGCGCGTCGTTCGGCGAACGCGACCGATGCTGGAGCAGCGGGGCCTGCTCAAGCCGATAGGAGTCGTGGCTCATCCTCGCGACGGCGACGGCCTCCCGACGTCGTTGCTCAACGGCGATGGGCTCGAAATGAGCCTCGCGTTCAAGACGGCCTACGGGGCGGCGGAGTTGTTCAGCCGGCTGTATGCCCAGCGTCAGCCCGGCGCAGGGTTTTTGAAGACGATCCTGCTTCGCCGCATTGGGTCCTCCGCGCGAGCCGGCCTCGACACGGCCCGCGTGTTGCTCAATCGGCTAGATTTCCCTCTCGTTCCTGAGGACGAGGTTGGAGACGAAGGTGCGCCCGATAACATCGCTCCGCCCGATCCCGAGGAAATCGCCTTGTTGCGCGAGGTCGAGCGCAACCTGGAGGCGGTCGTCGCGGGCGGCGACATCGACCCCAAGGTACAGGTTGTCCTGCATTACCTGCGCGACCGGCAGTGGCTGGAGACCAACGGTGCGATCATCTTCAGCCAATACCTGACGACGGCGGAGTGGGTCTTGGAGGCGCTCTGCGAGGCGTTCCCAAACGAGCCAGTCGCCCTCTATGCCGGCGGCGCGGCATCGTTCGTCCAGCGCGGCCAAAGTCGAACCAAGGCGTCGCGCGAACTGATCAAGCGTTACATTCAGGACGGCGACATCAGGCTCGTTTGCGCGACCGATGCGGCGTGCGAGGGGCTAAATCTCCAGCGGCTCGGCGCACAGGTGAATATCGACATGCCCTGGAACCCGTCGCGGCTCGAACAACGCAAGGGTCGCATCCAGCGCATCGGCCAGGTCCGCGACAACGTCCAGGTCCTTAACCTGCGCTACGCCGGCACGGTTGAGGACCAAGTCTACGCCGCCCTGTCGCATCGCTTCGGCGACATCTTCGCTGTGCTCGGCCAGCTGCCGGACGCCTTCGAGGACGACTGGATTGACGCGGTCCTCAAAGACCGCTCCGCCGTCCGGCACTTCTCCCAGCGCGTCGACACGACCAAGCCGCCGATGGAGCTGCGCTACCTCCGCGACGTGGCCGACGACCACGGGCTTGACTGGGAATACACGGAAAAGGTGCTATCCTCGCGCGACATCGACGACTGGATGCGCAAGGGGTGGTGAAGGCAGGGAGATTGTATTGCAATCAATTGCACGCATATTTGCCGCGCGCGGTGGCATTCCGATGGGGAACATATGGGTAGTGATACTGCATCGCGACTTGGTTGGGCGTCGTGCTCGACGGCGAAACGTTCGACCTTGAGGACTGGCAAGAAGCTCTCAAACAACCATTCGACCCGTGGGTGATGGAAACGGAGGACGGGCTGATCCTCCGCTCAAGCCTGCTGGACGCCGCAATGATGCCGAGCGAGGCTTATGAGCGCGCTAGAGCACTGATGGATCAGGTAAATGGCGCACTCGGCGTAAGCCACAGAGCACGGGTGGTCCGACTTCAGGGTATTGCGGAATTTCTGTCCGACGGCACTCGCCGATGGCATGAGGTTGCGCAGGTTGGCGCAGTAGAACTTCGAGACAAAATGCGGGCAGTGGTCATCACTGCTGGCCCGAATGGCAAGCCTGCCCTACCGCGAGAGCCCAGCAACCCCCAACGGTGGCTGTCGATTGCCGCAGAGGACGATCTTCTTGCGGACGCACTGACGTATTTCTCGCGAGGCGATGACTGGTTTGACACCTTCAAGGCCTTGGAGTGCCTTATCCTGAGGTTCGCCGCAGGTGAGAAGGAGTTTCTTGACCTAGCTTGGGCCGACGCGGGCGAGATCACGCGAACTCAAGCGAACCGCAAACTTCGAGCGACATGCAAGGCGGAAGTTCGTCCCGCCGCCCAGACCAATGGGGCGGACCGAAGCGCGAGACTTGCTGGCGAAATTGATGGCTCGGGCATTGAATGAGGCGGAAACCAAACCGCGTGGCGGGGCATGACTGCTGCGCCTTCAGGCGACGGGGTCACCGTGACGTGCTGAACCCCCTTCAGCGCGGCGGATCACGAACGTTGCGGCGGTCCGGCGATCCCCAATATCCAGCCCTCGACCTCCGCGACTGTACCGCTTAGACGGGGTCAGGACGGGCTTCAGGAACCCAGACAGGGCGTCTCGGCAGGTCGGCATGGGAAAACCCTCTGGCGACGCTGTAGTGCTGGTCGACGTCGCGGGCTTCGCGCCCGAAGCTCCCATTCCACATCCGGGGGTAGACCTCGGCGATGGCGGAGCGGCCGGCCGGAACATTTGCTGCCCGATGAACCGAAGCCAAGGAATGTCGGCGTGCGTGGACTTCGCCGCCGACCCCGGCGAGTGTGCACAGTTGCCGCCCCGTGATGATAACGTACAGGTTAGCCATGAGCTTAGCTTGGAGCGCCCGTTGGGCACAAACAAAGACCGATCAGCACTCGGAGAGGCCCTCTACTGGATGGCCGAGAAGCTGACGTGGGGCTATGAGGACGTCGAAACGGACCCGGCGGAAGCCTTTAGGCGCTTAACGACGCAGCATCGAAAGAAAATTTTCGATATTTATGCGGCGATGCCAAGCTCATGGAACACACCTCGCATCGCCGACCGAACGGCGTCGTAATGGGCGTCGAGCGGTCTCGGGTTGCGGGCGCCGCGGCGTGGTCTTAGTCCCTGGGCGGCAGCGAGAAGCGGTTTGATGGCCTTATCTCTGAGAACGATCAGTGCGGTTATTGCTTTGAGGCCCGCCGGGCTGGCTCGATAGCGACGGGTCTGGCCGATGCGCTCGACGATTTGCTGGCCACGGAACTTCTTCAGGTCGTAGGCTGCGCGGGTCGAGCCATATTGGCTCGGGGTCTGCCTGCCGAGTGCCTGGACCCGTGCGGCGACGTCGGAAGCGGTGAAGCCGTCGGAACAGGCGGACAAGGCAATGATCGCTTCGGCGACCCATCGCATGCGCGGCTTGTTGAGATCGATCCCACCGACGTTGACCTTGCCGACGCGGGACGGGGCCGGCAGACGTTCAAGCGTCCGATCGGCGATGAAGCACGGATCGATGCAGCTCAGAGCGTCGGCAAATCGTTCCAGCACAGCCTTGAGGCGGGAGATGATCTCGGGGAATTTTTCCAGCTCACGACCGCAACCAAGTTGCCGCGTGTTATGGGCGATGGCCTCGATGCGGAGCGCGCGTTCGCCTTTGGTGTAGATCTTCAGAGTCAAGCTGCCACAATTGAGCTTGAAGATCGTCAGATCATACGTAGGTCTCTCGACCGCGACCTCCCACTCTGCCGCGCGTTTCTTGCGCGAGCGATATTTCGGACGATGCTTGCCTCCGAGGATCGTCCTGACGGTCTTCAGGTCCAACAGCACGCGGCTGCGGTCGATCAGAGCCTGAAAGACCTGCTCCATGTGGCCGCCAACCTCAAAAATGAGGTTGCGGCTGTACTCGATCTGGTAGTTTGAGTACTGATAGCGAAACCCGCTCGACCTCTGCTCCTCCAAATCAAGCGCGAAGCTCAAACAGGCTGAGTAGATCCAACGATCGCATAATTGGCTCAACCGCCCTATCGTCCGTTGCTCGGACAAGGTCTCTGCGATTTTCGCCAAGGCTGCGGGGTGAGAGACATCCGTAAAGCAGTTCCCTTGCTTGGTGAAGGCGATTCCTGCCTTGCGGGCCTGGCACGCAACATACTCGTGCCCGTTCAGCATAATCTGCGCCGGGAACGGCGGATGACCGCTTATTTTGATGGTGATGTGTCCCCACTCCGCGTCCAGAATATGAAACGAGTAGTGGTTGACATAGGGCATCGGCTTCTTTCTCTCGATGTGGTGATTGGCGCCGATATCCCACACCGGCGCCTGTGCCCGGCCAACCAGGACGAGAAACAATCCCTGGGTGACGGTGGTCTTGGCACAATAGTCCTCGGCAATGTCGTGCTTGCGCTCTCCCACCGAACAGTGGACGACCGGAATGTTGTGCGCCTTGGCGTAGCCACGAATGCGCCGGCCAAAGCGGCCGGCCAACCGCATCACATGAGCATTGTCCAGTGTCGCGTCCGATCCGGTCAGCTGCCGCCACCACAGGCGGAAGCCACCGGGGTCATGTCCCATGCGGAAATACCCGTTCAGCACGATGCGATCAACGCAGTCATAGCTGCCGCTCAGGAGATCGTGATAAAGAGTGCTCAGCCCCTCGCCCATGACGGCATGGTAATCGCGCCGTGGTCTTTACTTCAATCTGCCCCGAAGGGGCCCCTTTTTCGCAGCGCCGTCTGCGACAAAGCGTAGTCCCTTACGGACTGACTCGTGACATTTTTTGCGCAAATTGGCGTTGCGGCAGAAATATTTTTTGGCACAATGGTCCGGCCATAATGGCTTGAGCCCAATGGGTTCTTACCCTTGCACCCGCGTTTGGCGGGAAGAATTTGGGCGGATGTGAATCGGCGGATCATCCAAAATTGCCCGGACAGCCGAGGGTGGTTGTTGCTCAAACGCCTGACGCGTTTTTGGTTCCGGCTCCGCCGGCTTAGGCTGTTTCGGCAGTCGGCAAAATTGGGCTTCTCCGACGCGCACCAGACCCTCATGCTCGCCGTTCTCAGACTAGCCGCCGAGGGGGAGCAGTGCATCGCGGATGTCGCAGATAGCGTTGCCAACGAGTTCGGATTAAGTGCGGAAGAAAAGGAAACGCTGCTCCCAAGCGGTCGGCAGCGCGTACTAAATAACCGCATCCACTGGGCCAAGTTCTATATGTCAAAGGCCGGGCTGATCTCGTCGCCTGCGAAAGGACGTTTTGTGGCGACGGACGAAGAGCGCAAGCTGCTCGCGACTAAACCGGATCGGTCTAGGAGCGACCAAGGGTGTCTTCGTAACCACGTCGACGTTTAGCCCACAGGCCCGTGACCACTGGCAGAAACAGCCGGAAGAGCGCGTCCGGGAGCTTGACGCCCATGAGGCTGATGCGCTGGACGCCGCCGTCCGCGATGACTACGCGGCATGGTTTCGCTTCGCCCGCCTGACCGGCCTCAGACGCTCGGAGACGCTGATCAAGTGGGACGCCGTCAACTGGACCGCCAAGCTCATCACGACCGTTGGCAAGCGCGGCAGGCCCGTCACGACGCCCATAACGCCCGCCGTGTCGGCGATCCTCGCTGAGTGCCAGGGGCATCATCCTGAATATGTCTTCACCTACATCCGCCGTCAGCCGGGGAGGGGAAGGGCGAACGCTTCCCGATTACCCCGGCGGGAGCGAAGACGCACTGGCGGCGGTTACGGGCGAAGTCTGGCGTGAAAGACTTCCGCTTCCACGACATCCGCCACGACGTGGCCACGAAGCTCTTGCGCGAAACGGGCAACCTGAAGATCGTTCAGAAGGCGTTGAATCACGCGGACATCGCGACCACCACCAAATACGCCCACGTCCAAACCGCCGAAGTCGCGGCGGCCCTTGAGGCGGTAGCAACTCGCGCGAAGTCCCACGAAAAATCCCACGAAGAGAAGGCTAAGACAGGCTAACAAATTGAAATCTGGAGTAAATCAAATTGTCTGATGACATCCTTCGTAATGATGGGGTCGGGGTTCGATTCCCTCTTGCACGCTCTGGCTGCCCCGTCCCCTGTCACGCAGGTTGAATGCCGAGGCGCTGGTCGCGCTTCCGCAGCCATTTCAGGAGGGGCAGCGTCAGCAGCACCATCAGCGCCTTGCCGATGACCTGGCCGGGCAGAAACTGAAGCGACCCGAAGGCGAGACCGAGGAACACGACGCTGTCGACGACGAGGCCGACTGCGCTGCTCGCCATAGCCGCTCGCACGAGACCCCGGCGTTGAAGCGGGGTGAATACGAGAAGGTCGGCCATCTCGGAGAGCAGAAACGCCGTTGCGGATGCGACCACGAGCGCCGGCGGGGCGAAACCGGCTGACAGGATCGCTCCAAGCAGGATCGCGGCGACGGACCACCGGAGCCCCAAACGTCGCTGCAGCAAGTCACGCAGCACGAGCGCCAGCCCGACTATCAGGACGCCGCTCGGCGCGGTCAGACCGGGCGCAACCGGGACAAGGCATGGACCCTGTGCAACGCATTGCGTGCCGACGTGCTGGATCATGAAGTTAGCGACCGGAATGCACGCCACGAACGCGGCGAGAAAGATGAAGCCTTCCCGGCGCGGGATGTCTTCCTTGACTGTCATCGGACCGCCAACGTCTCATTCGCCTCAGACACGGAGACGTCAATCGAACTCGTGCGCGGCGAGGCGCTCTGGCGTGTCTTTCGGGGCGGCGCGCAGATATTGCGCCGGCCAGGACATGCTCTCGCCCAGCGCGCGCGCGGCGGAGAGCGGCCAATAGGGGTCGCGTAGAAATTCGCGGGCGATGAGCACCATATCGGCCTCGCCGTTGTGGACGATCTGGTCCGCCTGGGCAGGGCCGGTGATCATGCCGACGGCCGCGGTCGCGATCCCCGCCTCGCGGCGAATGCGCTGGGAGAAAGGCACCTGATAGCCGGGGCCGACGGGAATCTTCGCGCCTTCGACATTTCCGCCGGACGAGCAGTCGATCGCGTCGACGCCGAGATCTTTCAGGCGCCGCGAGAGCTCGATCGACTGCTCGATGTCCCAGCCGTCCGTCCAGTCTGTCGCGGAAATGCGGACGAACAGCGGGAGGGAATCGGGCACGGCGCTGCGCACGGCGACCACGCAGTCGCGCAGGAAGCGCGTGCGGTTGTCGAACGAGCCGCCATAGGCGTCGCGGCGGCGGTTGCTGAGCGGGGACAGGAACTGGTGGAGGAGATATCCGTGCGCGGCGTGAACCTCGATCGTGCGGAAGCCTGCGGCGCAGGCGCGTTCGGCGGCGCTCGCGAAAGCCCGTTGCAGCGCCAAAATGCCTTCGACGGTCAGCTCCTCCGGCGTGGCGTAGCCCCTGCCGAATGAAAGGGCGCTCGGCCCGACCGCCCGCCATCCGCCTTCCGATTCGGGCACGCTTCCCTGGCCGGACCAGGGACGATGGACGCTCGCCTTCCGCCCGGCGTGGGCGAGCTGAACGCCGGGGATGGAGCCTTGCGCCTTGACGAAGCGGGCGATCCGCTCGAGCGGCTCGAAGTGCTTTTCGCTCCAGACGCCGAGGTCCTGCGGCGAGATCCGCCGTTCGGGCGCAACCGCCGCCGCCTCGGTGAAGAGGAGGCCCGCCCCGCCCACCGCCCGCGCCGCAAGATGGGCGAAATGCCAGTCGTTGGCGTAACCGTTCCCGCAGGAATACTGGCACATCGGGCTGACGCCGATGCGGTTGGCGTAGGCGACGTCGCGCAGTCGGAATTCGCTGAACAAATGGGGCATCGGGCAGCTTTCGTGGAATATGGACAGTCAATCGGCGTAAGTCTTTGCCGGCTCCGCGAGGCGGAAGCCGTGCAACCTTAGGCCGCCGGACCCATATGCGGCCTGAGGTGCCGAAGTTCAAACCGGATTGTTCACGGTCATGGAAGAGATCGAGCGGCTCGAGAACCGGATCGAGGAGCTCCGTGAGGCGATCGGGCGCAGTCGAAGGCTGATGCTGGCCGGACGCGCCGCGGCCGTCGTCGGGCCGGCGCTGCTCGCCTGTCTCCTGCTCGGCCTCCTGACCTTCACGCCGGTTCGGATGATCGTCGGGTTCGTCCTCGTTATCGGCGGAATGGTGCTGTCGGGCAGCAGCAGGGCCAGCACCGAGCAGCTGGAGCGCTCGTTGGCGCACACCGAGGCCGAAAGAAGGGCGGCGATCGACGGCGCCGAGCTCGTCGAGCTCGGCGACTGACGGGCCAAGTCATCGTCGGTGACCGACGGTCCTGTCCCGAGAGCCAATATTACACCGCCGAAACACTGGCCGAGGCGAGGGAGCAATCGAAGCCTCTCCTTTGGAGCTGAGGAGCCGCCCCTTTCCTTTGGCGCCTGAGGATAGCGGGGCGCCGCTGTGCGGCCTTTGGCCGCCCGCTGCGCCTGCGGCTCGATCGCGATCGGGCCCAGCGTGGATTAACCCTACCTTAACCATCTTGCCGCAACGTCGTCCCAACAACGTCTGAGAGGAAAAGTGGCAATGGCTGTTTTGAGGCTTCATAGGGAAGATACCGGGACGGACGAGTTCGACCGCCGCCATGAGTCCGGCTGCATGTCCGCCGAGTTGACCGAGGACGGCGGCGCCCCAAATGTCTCGTTACGGCAGCTCCCGGCGCCTGAAACGATCGCGACCGGCGATCTGGCGGCGAAGCTCGCGGCTGCCGACGCCGCCATCTCGAACATCCAGCAGCTCCTTGGCGACATTCGGATCAGCCACGAGGAGCTGTGTCGCACCTTGGACGACCTCAAGCGGGATCGCGACGCCTGGCGCGGACGGGCCGAGCGGCTAACAGAGCGGCCGTGGTGGCGGCGGCTCGCGGGCTGAGGAGACCGACACGTTGTGGCAGTGGCTACGCCGCGTCGCCAAAGCAGAAGCGAGCGATGTCAGTCTCGCCGCCGTCGTCTCGGCTTTCCCCAAGTTCGACGCGGCCCCGCCGCCGATCGGCGACTGCTTCCCGACGACGAAGCCCGATCTCTCGGGCTCAATCGGATCGCCCGACGTCCACATGCCCGCACGTGGTCATGCCCTCGGCGCGCCTGTCAGCGCGGACGATTTGGCGCTTCTGCACGTCTTCGAAGCCTACATTGAGACCCTGAAGGCCGAGAACGAAATCCTGAAGCGCCGGCTCGCCGACGCCGACGCGCGTGCGGCGCGAGAAACAGCGAAGGCGGAATGGGCGATCGCCGAGTTTTCGGCTCTTACGAGACGGCTCACGGCGCAGGCGGCGGATCGCGCCAGTCGTGGTTAAGGCGGAGGTGGGCTCGTGATTGACGGCGAGAAGGTCATTAGACTCCGTGGGGAGCTGGCCGAGGCCCTGGCGCCGGCGGACGGGGGGCTCGTGATTGACGGCGAGAAGGTCAAAAAGGTCCGTGAGTCGCTGGGCTTGTCTCAAACGGAGTTGGCGCGACGCGCAGACATCAGTCAGGCGATCGTCGCGGCGATCGAGGCCGGCCTTCAGCGCACGTCACGGGCCATGCCGCGTATCGCCAACGCACTCAATATCCCTCCGTCTGAGTTAGACTCGGACTCTCACGGCAGCGACGGCAGCGATGGGCCGGCCAATCGCACTCTTCACACGAAATCGGCAGCGACGGCATTTGAAGCGATGCTGTCGCATCTTCGGCAGGACCTATCCTCAGAGAACCGACGATCTCTCGCGACCATATTCCTGGCTGTCGCGCGAGAACCCCCGGATCAAACCATTGACCTGCCCCTCTTCGATCAGATGCGGCTACGGGCGCATCTTCTGGTTCGGCCGTTCCTAAAAGGGTAACCCCAGCGATTGGGCTTTGGCTACAAGCTGAGTGTTGGAGCGGGCGAAGGGAATCGAACCCTCGTATGAAGCTTGGGAAGCTTCCGTTCTACCATTGAACTACGCCCGCTCTCCGCCAGCCGTCCGCGAAATCCGCCCCTTCCCCGCCAAGGCGTTGAACCCTCCCGACCTGCCGGCGATGGCAGGAGAGGCGAGACTTCGAACTCGCAACCCCCGGTTTTGGAGACCGGTGCTCTGCCAATTGAGCTACACTCCTAGCGACTCCGTTCATGCCGCATCGCGCGCTGCGATGCAAGGGCGCATTGTTCTCCCGCGAGATCCGGCCCGAAGGGGCGAAGAGCCTTTGCGCGGGCCCCGCGCCAGCGGGCCCAAAGCGCGGCGATGTCTGCGTCGTCGAGCGGGCTCTTGCGCTCGAACACGACCGCGCTCACGCCTTTCTCCAAGTGGAAAACCTCTCCCGCGCGCAAAAACTTGCGCCGATCCCTTGCCCGCTCAGCATCTCGCGCGATGGCACGACGACCGTCTGCTGGTACCGCGGATCGAGGTGCGTCTGCACCGGATCGCCGACGATCATGATGGCGCAGTCCTTCAGGCCCGCGGCCGGCGGCCCGTCGACCGTGTCGACGTCCGACATCGTGACGTCCGTCTTGGATCTACGCTCCAGAACCTGCCGCTCGGGATGAAGCTGCCATAATTCGCCGATGAGCTGTCCACTGAACGTGTAGCTCGAGCCGAGGCCGCAGACCTTGGCGTCGGGGCGTGCGCGGGCGTCGACCCAGTCTTTCAGGCGCTCGAGGTCCGCAAGGTCGGCGCGAGGCGCACGCGGCAAGCCGGCGACCGGGGCGAGGTCTATTGCGTTGAGCGTCCGTGCGAGTGGCGAGAGCGTCACGAGAGCGAGGCCGATAAGGGTGGCGAACGCGGCCTTTGGCGCCCTGCCGAGGCCGATCATCAACGCCGCCGCGACCGGCGCGGCGATCGCAGGCGCGATCAGGTCGAGATGATGGATATAGGGCGTCTGGATCCGCAGGAAGAGGAAGGCGGCGACCGCGGCTTGGCCGAGCGTGAGCCGCAACAGGCGCCGGTCCTTCGAGTGCGCCCACAAGAACGCGGCCGAAGCCAGGGCGCAGAGCGCCGGCAGAAGCCCGACCCAATCGCCGAGTTGATCCAAGAGAACCTGGGGCGGCTTGCGATAAGCGGCGTAGGCCGACCCGTAATCGTGCGCGCCAAGGTTCGGCAGCCAGTCGACCACGACCGGCATGACGAGGGCGAGCAGGACGAGCGCCCCGAGCGCCGTCGCCGCAAGGGCCTCGCGCCAGCGCAAACGGCCCGCGCGCATCCAGGCGAGCGCGAGCTCGAGGGCGAGCGCCACGACGAGGCCCGCGGCCGCGAAGGCGTACCAGCGGCGGAAGGCGAACATCGCAAAGAGGACGAGGCCGAGAGCTATCGCGACGCGACGCGTCATTCGCGCGACGCGAGCCTCCTGCCCCTTAGACAGGGCGACGAGACGCGCGAGCCGCTCGGCAAGTCGGATGGCGACGACGACGAGCGCAAGCCCGCCGATGTCCGGCATGCCGCGCGCAACGACCGCCATCCCCGCGGGATAGGCGGCGACTGCGGCGGCCATCCCGAAGGCGAGGATCGCCGCCGCCCTCGCGCCATCGCGCCTCAAGCCCGCGCGCCGCGCGAGGTCCCGCGCAAGGACGGCGAGCGCCATGGCCGCCGGCGCGGCGTAGAGGCTGATCAGCGCGAAGGTGTAGACGGCGCGCGAGAACGGCGCCGTCAGGGCCAGCGCAAGACCCGGCGCGAGCGCCGGCGCCCAGGAATAGTCCTCGACGATCGACTCGATCGCCGCCGTAACCAGCAAAGGCCAATCGCGCGCATGCGCCAGCCTCGCGACCTCAATCGAAACCCCGCGATAGGTCATGAAGTCGGCGATCATCAAATCGCGCGAGAGGACGACGATGGCGGCGGCGTAAGCGGAAAGCGCCGCCGCCGCCAGGGCATACAACGCCGCGAGGTCGATCGACAGCCGCGGACGTCGCGGCGCGGTGCGGAAAAGCCAGAGGGCGAGCCACGCCGAAAGGCCGGCCGTCGTGAAGGCGAAGAGCCTGAGCCGGGCTTCGGGCGAATCCAGAAACACGGCGAAGAGGGCAAGAGCCGCGCCGCAGAGCGCCGCCCGCGCGAGCTTCCCCAAGAAATGGTTTTCCATGAGGAGCGCGAGCGCGGTGACGGCGGCGGCCGCGAGCGCCGCCGGGCTCAAGGCGAAGATCATCGGCGCGTCGGGGGCGATCCGCCGGGCGAGGACGGCGAGGGCGGCCGCCAGCGCGACGCCGGCCAAAACGGCGAGCGGCCGGGCCGGCGCCGGGCGGGAGCGGGCGGACACGCCGGAAGCGAGAGAGGACATGTGAGACATCGCTTACTCGAAGGCGCTTAACCGGGCCTCTCCGAAAGCATTCAGGCCGCCGCACGCGCGCTCCCTTTCATCTCTTGTCATGGGGCGTAACAGGCAGATCTCGGCTTTTCGATGCATTGGGCGCCAAAATCTGTCCCTTCGTCGCTTCGATCGGGTAGTCCCTTTATTCGACGTCCGCCGACTACGATCGCGCCATTTCCATCGCCGAAATCAATCTTTGCAAGAGCTTGCGACGCCATTTCCATCGCGTCATCGCGTCTGTCTCCGCAGGACCAAAAACCTCCTTCATGGCCATTCCCTTCCCTTCGCCTTGCGTAGGCGTTGTCAATCAAAGGCTTGCAGCCGATCGAGCAGAAAAAATTCGCGCGCAAGCTCGCGCTCGCCGCCCGATCCTTCCTGCAGAGTCCGCCATTCAATCTGCTACGAAAATGACCCCGCTGCGGGTTGGCGTCACGTGGCCTGCGCATTGGGTTCGAGGGTGACGCGATACCCGAGGCGTTCGAGGCGGCGTTTGAGGTTGGCGACGGTTCGGGATTGGCCGATCTGGTCGAGATAGGCTTCGCCGAGCTCGCGGTAGGGCAAGTTCTTAGCGAGCATGTGATAGGCGGAGACGAGGATCTTGTGGGCGATGGCGAGCGCGGCGCGCAAGCCGCCGCGGCGGGCCTTGAGGCGGTGGTACTTGTCCTTGAGGTAACTGCCCTTGGTCTTCGAGGCGGAGATCGCGGCGCCGACCAGGATGGCGCGGAGGTGGATGTTGCCCTTGCGCGCCCGGCCGCTCTTCTGCCTGCCGGCGCTCTCGTGATTGCCGGGACAGACGCCCGCCCAGGCCGACAAATGATAGACGCTCACGAACACGCTCATGTCGACGCCGATCTCGGCGATCAGCACGGCGGCAACCACCCAGTCGACGCCCGGAATCTGCATCAGGAGCGTGTGCGGCGCGCGATAGGGCTCGAGCCGCTCGTCGATGCGCAGGTCGAGCGCTGCGATGTCGGCCTCGATGGCTTCGAGCCGGCGCAGTTGCATCGTCAGGAGGAAGCGGTGATGCTCCTCGAGGCGCCCGTCGAGCGCCAGGATCAGATCGGCGCGCTTGCGGCGCAACCGGCCCCTGGCGAGATCGGCCATCGCCTCGGGAGAGGCCTCGCCCGCAATCAGCTCCCTGAGCATCGCGCGGCCGGAGACGCCAAAAACGTCGGAAGCGACGCTCGCCAGCTTGATGTTGGCGGTCTCCAGGAGCTTCAGGAGCCGGTTGCGTTCAGCCGCTTGGCTCTCCACCAGCTTGCGGCGGTAGCGCAGCAACTCGCGCAGCTCCCGCAGCGGCCGGGGCGGCACGAAGCTCTTGGCGATCAGGCCGTGCCGAACCAGATCGGCGATCCACTCGGAATCCTTCACATCGGTCTTGCGCCCCGGCACGTTGCGGATGTGCCGGGCGTTCCCGACGATCAGCTCGAAATGCCCCTCGAGGACGGCGTAGACCGGGCGCCAGTAGACGCCCGTGCTCTCCATCCCGACGTGCGTCACGCCCGCTTCCAGCAGCCAGTCCCGCAGCGCTTCGAGGTCCCGCATCATGGTGCGAAACGTCCGCACCTCCTTCGTCGGTTGCGCCCCGGGCGCACCGACCAGAACGCACGCCACGACCGTCTCCTGATGCACGTCCAGACCACAACATCGTTCGATGATCGCTTGCATCATCGCCTCCTTCCGTCAGAAGGCGACCGTGACGCTGCAGGTACGTTCAAGACACTGCTACGCGTGCTCCCCGTTCCCGAGGGCGACAAAGAATGGTACCTCTATGCAGCGCGGGCCCGACTGCCATTCGGGGTCGCAAACCACCGCAGATTTGTCAGCCTCAGCACGATCGCCCGTTGCCAAGGCTCCGACAAATCGGCCCGCGCCGCCAGCATTTTCATTCATAATGGTGCGCCGCAGGCGCTGGTTGGCTGCCATGAAAATAGCCAAGCCCACATCGGCAGGGCTGAAGACCCAACGCTCCGCTGTATTTTTCATTCATAATGGCGCGCCGCAGGCGCTGGTTGGCTGCTCAGCCTTTGCCACGGCGGTTCCAGCTCGCTCGCAGGTCTAGCCCCGGACGCGACGCTTGGGCGAGCGGGGATCCCATGCGGCGCAACGATTAGCTTTCAAACAGCACGGTAGCGGTGTGTGACCCGCTGCTCCAACATTGTATGTTCTGCTTATGTTCGAGTCAAGCTTTTGTGCGACAGAAATTGTCGCAATGCGGGACGCCAGCCCCGCAGGCGCAGGAGCTTTGAGTGGGACCCCCGCGTTCGCATTGCGAGCGCGATAGCTCCTCGCGGCGACAATTCCAACCGAACGAAATCTGCTCTAGTGGGCGTGGGGGTAAACGGCCGTTGGAGGTCGCACGTGCGGCTGCGCCATCGCAACCAACGCAAAGGTCTCACATACGAGCGCAACCAGCGCAAACACGCGTACTTCAGCAAACAACTGGCGCAAGCAACCAGATGTGCATGTCGGTCGAGATGGTGATGCAATACTCGAAGGGGATCGACAGCGAGACGGCGAGCCGCGAGGCGAACCGGCGGCGGGCTGTGAACGGGCGGTCACAGCCGGCTCGGAAAGGCCAAAACGCGTGCGGAAGGCCCGGAACTTTGGCTGGGGGCCTTCGGTCGGCGGCTGCGGCGGCTTGCCGCCAGGTTCAATCTGACCGACGAGGAGTCGCGCATCATGCCGACCGCGGGCGGCGGCTTCGAGCAATGTTACAATGCGCAAGCGGCGGTGGCGGTGGACAGCAATTTGGTCGTGGCGGTGGACGTGACGCAGGCGCCGAACGACAAACAACAAGTCGAGCCGATGCTCGCCGAGCTCGGCGCGATGCAAAAGAACGTCGGCCCTTGCGCGACGCTGCTGGCGGACACGGGCTATTACAGCGCCGGCAACGTCGAGGCCTGCGAGAAGGCGGGGATCGAGCCGATCATCGCGATGGGACGCCAGCCGCATCATCCGCCGCTGTCCGAGCGTTTGGAAGCCAAGCCCGAACCGCAGGAACCGGCGCCGGAAAACCCGGCGCCGAAACCGCCGACGGCGGTAGAGGCCAACGCCCGGCGGCTGAAGACGCCGGAGGGGCGAAAGCTCTATGCGCTTCGCAAACAGACGCCGGAGCCGGTGTTCGGGATCATCAAATCGGTAATGGGGTTCCGACAGTTTTCCCTGCGCGGCCTCGACAACGTGCGCGGCGAGTGGAGTCTCGTGACGATGTCATGGAACATAAGGAGACTATTCACTCTGAAGACCGCCTGAACGGGCGGAAGAGCCTTGTCGCGCCGCCAAAACGCGGCGCTGACGGCGTCAAAAGCGCATTCGAGGTCGAAGTTCGAATTCGAGAAGCGCCACTCCGCCGTCCCGGCGCGTCAAAAATCGGCTCCCGCCTCTCCAACGAAAAACCCAGTCCGACAGGCTGCTAGCGGCCGGCGCTAAGGCATTGACTAGCGGACCGCTCCGTCGAATTGCCGCCGCCGGTCGGCCGCCATCGGCGCATCGGACGGCTCGTCCAAGGCGCCCGCCTCGCCCGTGACGCAGTCGATGAGAAAGCGCGGCCGGCGTTTCACCTCAAGGTAGATGCGGCCGACATATTCGCCGACGATCCCGGCCGTCAGCATTTGCAGACTGGCGAACAGGCTGATCGGCAGCAGGATCGAGGCCCAGCCGGGGACGATATAGGCGCGCAGGAAGATCGCAGAAGCGACCACCCAGGCGGCGATCCCGAGCGAGACGAGGCTCGAGACGAAGCCGACGACGGCGATCAGCCGCAACGGCGCGGTCGAGAAGGCGACAAGGCCGGTCAGCGCGAGGCCGAGCATCTTCCAGACGGTGTACGAGGTCCGGCCCGCGACGCGCGGCTTGCGCGCATAAGAGACGGTCGCCGTCGCAAAGCCCATCGTCGAGACGAGGCCGCGCAGGAAGAGATTGGCCTCCTCGTATCTTCTCAGCGCAGAAACGGCCTTCCTCGACATCAGGCGGTAGTCGGCGTGGTTGTGGACAAGCGGAACGCCCAGCGCCGCCATGCCGCGATAGAACGCCGCCGCGGTTGCGCGTTTGAACAGGCTGTCGCTCGAACGATTATCCCTGACGCCGAAAACGATCTCCGCGCCTGCGCGATAATGGTCGATCATGGGCCCCATCGCGCCGAGATCGTCCTGGAGATCGGCGTCGATCGAGATCGCCGCTTCCGCGTCGGACTGACCGAGGCCGGCGATGAGCGCGCTCTGATGGCCGTAGTTGCGCGCAAGTCTGAGCCCCACGACTTCGGAATACATCCGGGTCTGCGAGCAGATCACGCTCCAGGTGCGGTCGTGGCTGCCGTCGTCGACGACGATCACCCTGAGCCGGCAGCGCGCATGGTTTGCGGCGATGACTCGGCGCATGGTCCCCACGATCGCCGGGATCGAAAGGGGCAGCGTGTTCTCCTCGTCGTGGCAGGGCGCGATGACGTCGATCGAGGAGGGAAACGCGCGCAGGCGCGCCGGCTGCGCGTCAGGCATCAGGCAGGGCCGGTCACAGCACATTCACGCGAGGAGAACTGGACCGGAACCGGGTCTTGGTGGGAAGCGTGCATGATCGTGCTCGCGTAGGGACGGCGGCCGTCGAAGCTCCTGCTTTGCTCTTGCGCGAGCCTGACGAACCTCAGCACGCCAAGTCCCTACCCGGCTCACCGACCTGCAAGTCGGGAACCCCTCTCTCTCTCCGGGAGAAGCTGGCGTCATGTCGCGTCGGAAGACCCCCGGCTTTCGATTGATTATGGCGCCGGCTAAGGTTTTCGCCGACGCCTTAATCGCGCCGTCAGGGAGGCACCGAAGACGCAAAAGGGCTCTGTCGTTCTTCGTGCCCTTAGCGCCATCAAAAGAAACTAGCCTCGCTCCGCCATGCGGCGATGGGGAGCCGCACGTTTTCGCCGAGATTGTCGACGGGAATCGAAACACAAAGGACACCACGGATACACAAAGGGCACGAGCCTTGTGACCTTCGTGCGATCTTCGCGTCCTTTGTGTTGATAAATATAGCAGTAGTGGCGCATTTCCCCGTTACAACCTCCGTATCCATAGGGTCGATGCGAACTTTGTGGTGAATTGGTCTGTCCTCGATCCGTTGGTCCACCTGGGAATCTCTGCCTCGGAGAGCGGCTCTGGAACCATGTTGAGTCCCGACAGTTAAAGGTAGCGGAGAGCTCTGGCGCGAGGGCGGGTCGATGGGGAAGGCGCGTCTCAACCACGGCGGCGATCGCCGTCGGCCAAACCTGCCGTCGAGATTGGGCCGGGCTATTGCAGCCGCGCCCCGTGCCCGGCCGGCATGGGGACTCGGGGGGCCGGGCTTCATTCTCGTCGCGGCTCTCATGGCGAACGCGTTCGCCGAGACCTCCGGCTGCGCCCGCTGCGGCGGAGGGGAGCCGAGCCCGACCGACGGCGTTGCGCGTCCATTCGCCGGCTTCAGGACGTTCAGCCGCCTGGAGGCGCCGCGACGCCGCATCCCGCTGGAATCGGCAGAAAAACGAGAAGCGGGCGGCGGGGCGTACACGGGTCTGCGTCCGCCTCTGCGACGGAAGCTTCTTTCCCGTCACCTATTTCGGAAGGCGCAGCCGCGCCGACAGCCTGGAGGAGGTCTGCCGGGCGCAGTGCCCGAACGCCGAGGTGAAACTCTACTCGTTTCCACTCGGCGGCACGATCGACGAGGCCGTGTCCTCGACCGGCGAGCCCTATGACAGCTTGCCGAACGCGCACAAGTTCGAGGCGTCCTACAATTCGCGCTGCTCGTGCCGCCGCCCGGGGCAGAGCTGGGCCAAGGCGCTGGCCAGCGCCGAGGCGAGATACGGCCATGACGCGCATGACATCCTGGTCACTCCGGAGAAATCCGCCGAGATGTCCCGGCCGATAGCGGCGCCCAGAAATCCTGTCCGCCCGGGCCGAAGTGACGAAGACCGACGCTGCCACGATGACCGATGAGTTGGGCCCGCTCCCGTTGGAGCTCGACATCAATGGCGTGGACACGAAACTCAGCGCAGCCGCCGCCTCGATCAGCAGGGAAACCTCGGGCATCAAGGACGAGAGCGCTGAAAGACCGGCGGTCTACCGCCTGAACGACGGACAGACGGTCGAGGAGAAGGCGCCGGACGGGTCGACGAGGCGGGTCCGGATCATTGCGCCGGCGTTCTAGCGTTCTGTCGCTAGGCCCCCAACGCGAGAGGTTCCCTGCTCCTTTCCCAGTTACCAGGGGAATCGGCCGCGCAAGGCCCCCGGCTTTAGACCGGCGCGAGCGCCTGTTCGAGCGCTCGAAAGCTTGACTTCGCTTTCCGCGGCGGACAGTTTCGCGCGCCTTTTTCGTGCCGGCGGGAAGCAAGGTTGGAATGCGCACCTATCTCAGCTTCGAAACGCCGGTCGCCGAGATCGACGCCCACATCGACGAGCTGCGGGCGGTGGCGGAAAAGGGCGATTCGCCCGCGATCGCCGAGGAAATCGCCAAGCTCGAAGCGAAATCGGAGAAGGCGCTGGCCGAGCTCTACGCGGGCCTCGCGCCCTGGCAGAAGACCCAGGTCGCCAGGCAGCAGGACAGGCCGCGCTGCTCCGACTATCTCAAGGGCCTCATCGCCGAATTCACGCCGCTGGCGGGCGACCGCTATTTCGGCGAGGACGAGGCGATCGTCGGCGGGCTCGGCCGGTTCGAGGGCGAAGCGGTCTGCGTCATCGGCCAGGAGAAGGGCGCCGACACCGAGAGCCGCCTCAGGCACAATTTCGGCATGGCGCGGCCGGAGGGCTACCGCAAGGCGGCGCGGCTGATGGAGCTCGCCGACCGCTTCGGCCTGCCGGTGATCGCGCTCGTCGACACCGCCGGCGCCTTTCCGGGCGTCGACGCCGAAGAGCGCGGGCAGGCCGAGGCGATCGCGCGCTCGACCGACGCGTGCCTCATGCTCGGCGTGCCGAACGTCGCGGTCATCATCGGCGAGGGCGGCTCGGGCGGCGCGATCGCCATCGCAACCGCGAACAAGGTGCTGATGCTCGAACATGCGATCTATACGGTCGCTTCTCCCGAAGCCGCCGCCTCGATCCTCTGGCGCAATTCCTCGCGCGCGCAGGACGCGGCAACGAGCATGAAGATCACCGCCCAGGACCTCATCAAATTCGGCATTATCGACGGCGTCATTCCTGAACCGGTCGGCGGGGCGCATCGCCACCCGGCGGCGGCGGTCGCGGCGACCGGCCAGGCGATCAGCGAAGCGCTCAAGTCGCTCGCGAACATGAGCCGTGAACAGTTGCGCGAAGCGCGGGCGGAGAAGTTTTTGGCGATCGGGCGGAAGGTCTAAGCTCCCCTTCTCCCGCTTGCGGGAGAAGGTGGCGCGATAGGGCGTTCGTAAGAACGCCCGTCTCGCGACGGGCTATGGCGCCGGATAAGGGCTTAGGAGGGAGGACGCGATGCTCCAAACCTGGCGCTGGCTCGGGCCGGACGATCCGGTGAGTCTCGAGAACGCCGCCCAGGCCGGCGCGGCCGGAATCGTCACCGCGCTCCATCACATGAACCGTGGCGAGGTGTGGAGCGACGACGAGATTGCGAAACGCCGCGGCGCCATCGAGCGCGCCGGCCTCGTCTGGTCGGTGGTCGAGAGCATCGGGGTTCCCGAGGAGATCAAGACCCGCTCGGGCGGTTTCCGGCCGAAGATCGACAATTACAAGCAGTCGATCCGCAACGCCGCGCGCGCCGGGGTGAAAACCTTCTGCTACAACTTCATGGCGATCACCGACTGGAGCCGCACCGACCTCAACTGGCGGCTCGAGAACGGCGGGACGGCGCTGCAATTCGACGCGGTCGATTTCGCCGCCTACGATCTCTTCATCCTCGAGCGCGAGGGCGCCGAGGCCGGCTATCCGCCCGAGCAGATCGCCGCGGCGAAGGCGCGCTTCGAGGCGATGGCGCCGCAGACGAGGGAAGCGCTCGAGCGCAACCTGATCGACTGGCTGCCGGCGCGCGATTTCGTCTACGATCGAGCGAGCTTCCGCGCGATGCTCGAACGTTACGCGGACATCGGCGTCGAGGACATGCGGAACAACCTCGTCGCCTTCGTGCGCGAGATTTCGGAGGTCGCGGAGGAGGAGGACGCAAAGCTCGCCATCCATCCGGACGACCCGGCCTTCCCGATCTTCGGCCTGCCGCGCGTGCTGTCGACCGCTTCAGACGTTCGCAAGCTGTTCGCGGCCGCGCCGTCGGAAGCCTGCGGCCTCACGCTCTGCGCCGGCTCGTTCGGCTCGAATCCGGCGAACGCTCTCGTCGCGATGGCGCGGGAGTTCGCGCCGCGTGTGCATTTCATCCACCTCCGCAACGTCAAGCGCGAAAAGGACGGTTCATTTTATGAAGCCGAGCATCTCAGCGGGGATGTCGACCTCATCGCGCTCGTCACGGAGTTGATGCGCGAGGAGCGGCGCCGCCGCGAAGCGGGGCGGGCCGACGCCGAAATTCCGATGCGCCCCGACCATGGGCATCTTCTCGGCGACGATGGAATGAAGCGCGTCAACCCCGGCTATTCCTTCATCGGCCGTCTCAAGGGACTCGCCGAAGTGCGCGGCGTCATGCAGACGGTCGAGGCGTTTCGGAGCGGGCGGGTCGCGTGAGTGAACGGAGGCGCGGCGAGGTTCCCCACTGCCACAGCGCGCGGGTCTAGTCTTCCTTGCCTTGCGCGCCGCGCGCCTCGCCCTGCGCTCGCTCGAGCGCGCCCGGCTCGAGCTCGCAATAGAGCAGCCGGGCGGGATCGACCGGCCCGGGCAAAGTGATGCGTCCCGGAGGAACCGGCCGGAACCCCATGCGGGCGTAGTAGGGCTCGTCGCCGACCAGGATGACGAGCGTCCAGCCGGCCGCCTTCGCCTCCTCGAGCGAGCGCTTCACCAGCGCCTCGCCGATGCCCTGGCTGCGAAAGACCGGCTCGACGATCAGGGGCCCCAGCAGCAGCGCCGGCATGGTCCCGATGGCGATCGGCGTCATGGCGTTGGCCGCGACCAGCAGAGTACCGACGCGCGCGACGAAGCTCAGCGTCGGATCGGGGTCCGCCCTTTCGCGGATGCGGTAGGCCGTGCGGGCGAACCGGCCCGGACCGAAGACCCTCTCGTTCAGTCGCTGAATATCGTCGGCGTCGTCGGGCGTTTCGGGTTCGATGAGAAGCGAAAGGTCGGACATCGCCGGCGCCTTTAGAGCATGTTCGGTCGAGAGGGAATCTGGCGGCGGAAATTTCCCTCTCGCCCCGCTTGCGGGGAGGGGGCGAGCGGCCCCTCATCCTGGCCTTCTCCCCGCAAGCGGGGAGAAGGATGAATCGCTTATGCGCCGACGAGATTGGGGTCGCGCCAGGCGCGTTCGAACGGCAGCCGCCAGGAGTGGGGCGCGACCAATTGGTAGATCGACTGCGGCCCCCAGGAGCCCGGCGCGTAAATTCGCACCCCCGGAGGGTTGTCGAGGAGCCGGGTCGAAACCTGCCACAACCGCTCGATGCCCTCCGACGAGCAGAAAAGGGTGTGGTCGCCGCGCATCGCGTCGAGGATCAGCCGCTCGTAGGCCTCGAGCACGTCCCCGCCGAACCCGGTTTCGTGCATGGCGAACTGCAGGCTCTGCTTGGTCAGGCGCATGCCCGGTCCAGGGCTCTTGCCGTAGAAGGACAGCGACACGCGCAATTCGTCGGCGAGATCGAAGGTCAGGTGGTCCGGACCCTGCAGGCCGATGCCGGAATCCTCGGGGAACATGCTGCGCGGCGGCTCGCGGAAGGCGATCGAGATGATCCGCTGACCCTCCGCCATCCGCTTGCCGGTCCTGAGGTAGAAAGGCACGCCCGCCCAGCGCCAGTTGTCGATCCGGCATTTGAGGGCGACGAAGGTCTCGGTGTCGAACTCGGGGTCGACGCCCTTCTCCTTCCGGTAGCCGATGTACTGGCCGCGCACGACGTCCGCCGGCTCGATCATCAGGAGGGAGCGGAACACCTTGCTCTTCTCCTCGCTGATCGGCCCGGGCGCGAGCGAGGTCGGCGGCTCCATCGCCGTGAAGGCGAGGATCTGGAAAAGGTGGGTGACCACCATGTCGCGATAGGCGCCGGTCTGCTCGTAGAAGGCGATGCGATTGCCGATGTCCAGCGTCTCGGGCACGTCGATCTGGACGTGGTCGATGAAATTGCGGCTCCAGATCGGCTCGAACAAGCCGTTGCCGAAGCGGAAGGCGAGAATGTTCTGAGCCGGCTCCTTGCCGAGGAAATGGTCGATGCGGAAAATCTGGTCCTCGGAGAAGACCTTGTGCAGTTCGGCGTTGAGCTTGACCGCGCTTTCGAGATCCGTGCCGAACGGTTTTTCCATCACCACCCGCGAACCTTCGGCGAGGCCCGCCTCGTCGAGCATCTTGACGGCGGAAAGCGCCGCTCCCGGCGGCACGCTGAGATAGTGAACGAGGCGGCATTCTTCGCCGCAGGCTCTGGCCGCCTTTTCGACCGCGGCCTTCAGGGCGCCGGGCCCGGCCGCCCAGGAAAGATAGTCGAGCGCGGCCTCGAAGCCCGGCCAGGCCTCCATGCCGGGCTTGCGATTGTGATGCCGCTCGACCGCCTTGCGCGCCAGAGCGCGGAACTCCGGGACATCGATGTCGTCGAGCGCAACCCCGATGATCCGGCACGTGGGAATGAACCCGGCGGCGGCGAGGTGATAGAGACCCGGCAGCAGCTTGCGCTGTGACAGGTCGCCCGTCGCGCCGAACAGGACGACGATCTGCGGCAGCTTCGGACCGACTCCGGCTGGTATCTTGGTCATGGCGTGCTTCCTGCGCGTTCGGCTCGGCGGCAGATTAAGCGCCGCCGACCGTGACAGTCATGCGACACGGCAGGGACTCCGGCAAGGGCCGCGAGGTCTAGCGCGGCGAAGCTTCCGCCGAGTTTGCTGGTAACAGGGGCGAAAACAGCGGATTTTGGATTTGTGGGTTCGATCTGCAGTTCTCTTTGCCAAGAAGGTCAGCGTCGTTTCAAAATGCGGCCCAATCGGCCAGGTGGCCGGAACAGCGGAAAAGATGGCGCGAACAGCGGATTCAGTCCGCGGAAGGGTCGCCAGAGCAGGAAGCCTCGCGAAACCCTACCGCCGCCTCAATCCGAGGTTCGCCAGCCGTCCGGGTCGATCCGCTCGGCGAGGAAAAACCCTGCGCTACGAGGCGAGCACGCATCAAGCGTGAGTTGACCAATGACCTGTGTTGCGCGAGCCGACGTCCAGCGTTAGGTTACATGTAACCAAGGAAGATCGAAGTGACTTTATCCCGCGTTCAGGCATCGCGCGAGAAGGTGCGCAAGCACCGCCAGAGATTGCGGGCGCAAGGATTACGCCCGATCCAGATCTGGGTCCCCGATGTTCGCGCGCGGGAATTCGCGGAAGAGGCGCACCGCCAGTCGCTCGCGGTCGCGCGAAGCGCGCATGCCGCCGACGACCAAAGCTTCGTCGAATTCGATTTCGGGTTGGGGCGATGAATGAAGCGCGGCGAAATCTGGACTGCGGCGGGCGGCAAGGATTACTCGGGCAAGCCTCGTAGGCCCGGGCCTTTAGAGCAGGTCCCGATCAGTTGGAACCGCACTCGCCAGTGGGAGCGACCCCGAGTCCCTTCATTCTAGTCCGCCAGCCGCGGACAGCGCCATTTCCATCGCCGATATCAATCTTTCCAAGCGCTTGCGGCGCCATTTCCATCGCGTCATCGCGTCTGCCTGCGCATGACCGAACCTCCTTGATTGAATTTTCCTTTCCTTATCAATGGCTTGCAGCCGATCGAGCAGAAAATTCGCGCCAAGCTCGCGCTCGCGGCCCGATCCTCCCGCAGAGTCCGCTCATTCGATCTGCTCAGCCTTTGCCACTGAATTTCCAGCCCGCTGGCAGACCTTGTCCCGGACGCGACGCGCGGGCGAGCGGGGATCCAAGGCCGAGCGACGATTGAGCTTTCAAACAGCATGCTAGGGGTGTGTGACCCGCGTCTCCGTACATTGTATGTTCTACTTATGTTCAAGTCAAGCTTTCATGCGACAGAAATTGTCGCAATGCGGGACGCCAGCCCCGCAGGCGCAGGAGCTTGGAGTTCTGACCCCGCGTTCGCATTGCGAGCGCGACAGCGCCTCGCGACGACAATTCCCAATTGCCGGCGTCGCTGAAGAAAGTCGCCGAAGAGGATGCACATTGGGGTACCGGTAGACGCGCTCGCCGACATGCGCCGCAAACTCAGGCTCGCCCAGCCGTCGAGGTCGATCCGTTCGGCGAGGAACAAGCCCTGCGCGCGCCAGGCGGCGAGCACGCCGCGGACATCGGCGGCGAGGAGGCCCGAGACGATGGCCTCGCCGTGCGGAGCGATGACGGCGGCAAGCGAGGGGGCGAGGAGCTTGAGAGGCTTCGCCAGGATGTTGGCGAAGGCGACGTCATAGGGCGCGCCTTCGCGCAAGAGCCGGTTCTCGACGCCCCGGGAGACGATCGCCCGGCAAAATTGGCCGACCCCGTTCAGCTGCGCGTTGGCGTTGGCGACCTCGACCGCGACCGGGTCGACGTCGCCGAGCCGGACTTTTCGGCGCAACGCTTTCGCCGCGGCGATCGCCAGCACGCCGGCGCCGCAGCCGACGTCGAGCACCCGGTCCGGGCGCCGCCGCTTCAGCAGGCGGTCGAAGAGGAGGAGGCAGCCGCGCGTGGTGCCGTGATGGCCGGTGCCGAAGGCGAGTCCGGCCTCGATCTCGATCCCGATGTCGTTCGCGCCGACTTTTTGCCGGTCGTGGCCGCCATGGGCGAGAAAGCGCCCGGCGCGCACGGGCGCAAGCCCAGCGAGCGCGTTGGCGACCCAGTCGCGCTTCTCGGTCAGCCCGAATTGGGCGGCGCGCGCCGTCTCCTCATCGGCGGCGACGGCGATCAGCGCCCTTGTGTCCGCCTCGTCGGGCGGAAAGCCGAAATAAACCTCGACTGCCCAGGCCTTGCCGCCGCCGGGCCATGGCGCCTCCGTCTCGAAGACGGTCGAAGCCGCCTCCGCCGGCTCAAAACTCTCGACGATGAGGTCGGCGACCGCCCGCGCCCGACGCTCGTCGGTCGTGAGCGTCAGCTTATGGGCGGCGTTGTTGGGCGGCAGGCCTTCGAGCATGGGGACCTCTACTCCCTTCTCCCGTTTACGGGAGAAGGTGAGCGCGAAGCGCGACGGATGAGGGCAAGCGCGCGCGAACTCATGTCCCTGATCGGGCCGGCTGGCGCCGGCCACCTCCGCAAGCGGAAGAAGGGGTCGCCTACCACGCGCCCTCACCCTCGGCCAGCCTCGTCGAAGAAATCGTAAACGGGCTTCGCAGTCGCGGCCTTCAGCACCGGCGTCTTTTCGCGATCGGATAAGCTGGCGCGGGCGACCTCACTCGCCTTCGTAGCGACTGACGCCAAAGACGACGTAGTTGTAAGGGATCAGCGCGTCGGGGTCGGCGCGCGAGACGATGAGGCCGGCGCGGGGGTCGTACACCCAGTCCTGCCAGTCCCAGACGCGTTTCAGCGTCTCGGGAACCTGCACCGCAATGTAATCGCCGACGGCGAGCCGCGCGCCCATCGGCGTGCCAGCGAAATCGAGGCCGAGATAGCAGTCCTGAACCGACACGTTGCGATTGCGTTGGGCGATGCTCTTGGTCAGCGCGAGCGCCATGCCGGACAAAGGCGCAATCGCGGGCTGCGCGGTCGTGGCGAGTTTCAGCCCGGCCTTGAAGGCGTCGCCGTCGAGGAAGTCGAGAAAGGCTTCGTCTTCGTCGTTCTTGACGTTGACGGTGTGGAAGTGAAAGGCGACCCCGACCGCGCCGACGCCGAGGCCGACGAAGATCGGATAGCCGCGCACCGCCGCCCGCTCGCCCTCGCGGGCGCGATAGGCCGAGTTGAAATGCAAGTCCTCGCTCGCGCCCGGGACCTGGTTGCGGGCGTAGAAATCGAACAGCACGCGATGCGTCCCGCCGCCCGGATAATCGGCGACCCGCAGCACATTGAGCGCGACGTTGATGCGCGCGTTCTTGAGCGAAACGTCGGCCTGCGCCTCGCCGACGCCGACGATGGTTTGCGTTCCGCTCCCGCCGGCCGGCAGAAAGCCGATGGCGTGCGCGGTGTGCTGCCACGCCTTGTCGCCGAACGGCCACCAGTCGGCCGCGCGCATTTGCGTGGGCGGCGGCGCGGCGCGCTCCAGCGCCTCGGCGGCCTGGTCTTCACCGATTTCGCGCAGCTTCGCGGCGGCGGCCGCGCGCGGCAGCGCGCCGAGGACCGGGAGGTTGACCGGGCCGGCGTTCATGGTTTTCCCCGCTGTTCCGCCTCGGCTCTGTCGATGTCCGCGAGCAGCCGCTCAGTTTTTTGAATTTTTTCTGCGGCGCGGTCGCCAAAGGTTCGGTAATTCGCGAGCGCCGCGTTGACGTAGGCGCGGGCGTCGTCGAAACGCTCGGCTAGACGCAGAGCGACCGCGACATTTTGGCGGGTCTGTCCCGCCCGGAAGATATCGCCCGCTTGTTCATAGTAGCCAATGCATTGCTGGTAATGTTGCAGCGCGCGGTCGATGTCGCCGGCGCGGGAGTAGATGTTACCAAGCTGGTTGAGGGCAACTCCGCGGTCGACTATGGCAGTCGCCGGAAACAACCGTAGCGCCTGCTGGTAATGGTACCCCGGCGTCGTTCATAAAAAGCAGATACTCTTCTTTCGACCGCTGTCTAGTCAATGCATCGCCAGACCGCGCTAAAGAAAGTGCGCCAAGGTTACCGAGCGTTTTACCGCGAATAGGTCGTCCCCGGGCGGATGCAAATCCAGACTTTGCCGAAACCAGTGTTCCGCCGTGTCGAAATCGCGCAGCGCGGCGACCTCCATGTAGGCGATGCCAAGGTTAAAGGCGCACATTGCTTGCCCGGTCCTGTAGGCGATGGATTGGTACAAACCGAACGCCTCGCGATAGGATTCGACGCAAGACGGATCGTCGTTTTCCCGTTGGATTTGTCCGAGTCCATGAATGCTTGCGCCGAACGTGCGGATGGCGTTGCGCTGATCGACGCTGCGCTCCTCAGGCGCCGTCGCCAGCGCCGCACGGGCGCGCTCGCGATACCAATCTGCGAGTAGGCGTTGCAAGCGCTCGGCCTCAATGAAATCTCGATCCTCCTCCGCGAGCCTCACGCGATACCCCGTGAAGAGGCTCCAATCATCTTTATCGCGCCCGGGAAGCACCTGATCGGTCTGGGGATCGACAAAAGCCGGCGTGACGGCCTCGACCAAGCGCCGCCAGGCGGGGCCTCGTCCGGTCGCCTCGTATAGCACGCGCAGCCCCTGCATCGCGGAAATGACGCGCCGCCACCAACCATATTGGCGCGCCAGCCGCCAAGCGGCGAGCAGATTGTCCTCTTCCGCCATCAAGGCGTGGAGGACCTGACGATTTCCCTCATTGTATTGCCGGGCATAATAATTCGCTAGCTCGCCCAGCGCCTCGACAAAAGCGCGACGGGCGCGCTGAGCCCTTTCGCCGGCGAAGTGGCGCGCGAACTGGGCGCGGAAATACCAGGGCAGCGCGGGATGGACGCCGTAATAGCCGCCGCCATGGGAGATCAGAAGCCCAATTTCGGCGGCGCGGTCGAGCAAGTCGATGCCCTGTTCGCGCGTCATGCCTCGCATGTCCTCCAGCGCCCAATCGGCCTCCAGAGCGCCCAACATGCGCAACGCGCCGACGTCGACAAAGCCCTGGAAGAGGTGCAGCAGGGCCAGTCTCTTGCGCTCGTCCTCAGTGAAAGCGCTGGCGAAACCATAGCTCAGCGACGCGCCAAGCGATTTGGTGCGTCCCTCCGCCTCTTCATCTTCCAACGTCGCTTCCCCGCCGCGCAAAGCCGCGACAAGGGCGTCGAGTCGCTCCCCGCTGTCGATCCCGGCACGCAAGGCTTCGCCGACCGTGACCAGAATGGTCAGGGGATTGCCCTGCGTGAACTGCAACAAGGGCGTCAAGTCCGGCAGGTCCGCGAGGCTCCGGCCTCTGTGGTCGGCGATGGCGCCGGCGAGCTGCAGCCGCTCCTGCATCGGCATCGGCGGCACCGAAACGCGGCGCGGTATCTCCCCCAGCCACGCCTGTTCCTCGCGCCGCGAGGTGAGCAGGAATTTCGCTTTGCCCCGCGCGCCTCCAAAAGAAAGTCCCGCAGCTCCTGCTGCTCCGCTGCGCTCCATTCGGACGGCGTTCCGGCGGGAAAGCCGGTGATCGGCTCGATATTGTCCCAAATCCAGAGAACAGGAATTTGCCGCAGCACATCCAACGCGACCCGACGTCTTTCAGCGTCATTCGCGGCGCCCCAATGGACGCCAGAGCGGTCCAGAGCTTGGCCAAAACTCTCGCCGATCTTGTCCAACACGCGGGCGAGCGGCAGACGGCGCTCGAAACTGGTGAACAGGACCGGCCCCTCAATTCCGCCGGTCAGCGCGTACCAGCGCGCGAATTCCGCCGCGGTTGTCGTCTTGCCGCTGCCGGCGAAGGCATGAAGCAGCACGACCTTGTGCCGGTCGAAGGCGCGATCGAGCGCATAGAGCGTCTCGTCGCGGCCGAAAAAGCCGACCTCGGGAGGCGGCGGCAGTTTGGCGTCGAGATCGCCCGCCGTCGCCCCGCCGCTGTCGAGCTTGATTCTGAGCGGCGCGCCCTCGGGCGACTGCGGCCACAGCCTGAGCGGCGTCCGCTCCCAGACCACCGGCACGACCCAGTCCTGCAACGGCCGCGCGTCATAGGCGATCTTGCGGTTCGGCTCATCGGCCAGATTGCCGCGCGCCCAGGCCACCGCCTCGCCCAGCGTTCGCCCACGCGCCAGAGCGCCGTAGAGTTCGGCGACGAATTGCGCCGCGGTCACGACATAGACGGAATAGCGCATGGCGACGACGCCGGCGGCGCCGGCGTTCATCACCGCCTGCGCCAAGGAGCCATAGGCCTCGATCTCCTCGCGCGCCGTCTCGGGCGCATCCTCATTCGGCTTCGACCTCGCTTCGGCGAAGGCGGATTGGCAGGCGTTGAGGATGAGGATGGGAACGCCTGCGTCTCGCAAGCAAGCCGCCGACCGTGAAGCCATCGACGAACTTGCTGCGTGCCTTGCTGTCCGGGTCCTCGAAAGCCAAATAGCCGCCCGGACCCCGTGCCTCTCCCTTCAGCATCACATTGCTTAGGATTTGACCCTCTCCTTCGAGGTACTTGGGGTCGGCGTAAACGCCGTGCCCGTCGAAATGCACGATGTGGTACGGCTCTCCCCTCTCCTTGGCGAGCCTCAGCTCTTTCGCGAGTTGCTCGTAGGTCGGAGGACGCAGAACGTCGAGCTGAAAGGCTTCGCGGTCGCTTGTCGCTCAATCCCTTGACCAGCCGCCCGGCGACGGAACGGAAGGGAACGTCCTCGCCCGCTCTCGGCCGGCAGATCGCGAGCAGGATGCGGACCTTGTCGGCGGTCCGCGCCGGGGCGAGAGAGGGCGGCCGCCCTGCTGCGCGCGCACGAACGCCTGCGCGGACAGAGCGAGATTGGCATGAGTATAGGGATTGCGGATCAACTCCCACGGGATGGCCGTGGCTTCGGCGATGCCGGTGGCAATCTCGATTCGCGTCAAAGACAGATGCGGCTCTACCAACGCCCAAAGCTGTACGGCGTCGTTCCGCCCCTCGAAGATTGCGCGAAACAGCGCCTCCCCACGCTCGCCCATGAGCTGTTCGACGCGCGCGGCGATCTGCGGCGCGGGGTCCTGCGCAAACTGCAGATAGTCCTCGAGATACCAGCGGATCTTCTCGCCATCCTGAGGCGATAGCGCGAATTCGATCTCGCGGCTGAAGCTCAAAGGCTGAAACCCAGGGATTTCAGCGTTGACGGCGATCTGGTGCTTGTCCAGCCCGGAGCCAGGTTGCTGGCTGATGCGCAAGACGGCCATGGCAAAAAGCCCCGTCCTAAAAAATTCGCATTCCAATTGGGCTCACGACAATCGTCTAGGTAGCCGCAAGCGCATGTTAGCACTGGCACCTCAACTCTACCACCCGCTTCCAGAGCCAGCGCGATCACTGCGCACCGGCGCGAGGCCGGCAAGCGAATTGGCGACGCAGTCGCGCTTCTCCGTCACGCCGAAGGCCGCAGCGCGCGCAGTCGCTTCGTCCGCGGCGGCGGCGATGAGCGCGCGGATCGCGTCCTGGTCCGGCTCGAAGCCGAAATAGGCTTCCGCCAGCCACGTCTTGCCTCCGCCCGGCCAGGGATCGTCCGTCTCGAAGGCGGTTGAGGCGGCATCGGCCGGTTCGAAACTCTCGACGATGAGGTCGGCGACGGCGCGCGCCCGCCGTTCGTCGGTAGTGAGCGTCATCCGGTGCGCGGCGTTGTTGGGCGGCAGGCCTTCGAGCATCTTCCCTTCTCGCGTTACGAGAGTGGTCGGCTTTTTGCCGCAGCCCTACAAGCTCCACACTGCGCAGGCATGCAAAGCCCGATCCTCTTTTGCGCGGGCTCAGTCGGATGATCGGCAGATTGGGATTGTGGAGCGCGATCGCGTCCTCGGCGGACGCCGCCCGGTCGGGGGACGGCGGTCCCGAGGCGATCAGGCTTCAGCCGAACGGCTGGGTTCCGAACAACGCGCTGCCTGTTCTGCACTATCGAGGCGTGCTCGGCGGCGACGGCCCGCAAGATCGCGCGTCTGCGTTCGAGGCGCTGTTCACACGGAACGGCTGGCCGCCGGACTGGCGCAACGGCGTCTACGGCTACCATCACTTCCATTCGACCGCGCACGAGGCGCTCGGGTTTGCGGCGGGAACGGCGAAGCTCGTGCTTGGCGGCCCCGGCGGCGTGGAGGTGGACGTCCGCCCGGACGACGTCATCGTGCTGCCCGTCGGGACCGGCCATTGCCGGCTTACGGCGAGCGGCGATTTCCTCGTCGTCGGCGCTTACCCGCGGGGGCAGCGGTGGGACATCTGCCGCGACGCGCCGACCGCGGAGATGACCGCACGCATGCAGTCCCTCCCACGTCCGACGTCCGACCCTGTCGCCGGAGAGAAGGGTCCGCTGACGTCGTTGTGGCGAAGGTCCTAGCGGTTCTTTCCTTTTCCCGCCGATCGCGTCGAAGGCCGCCTTCATCGGGCGACAAACGACGCGCGCTCGTCGGACCGATGCGCTCCCTCCGCAGTCTCCTCGGCGCGATGGACCGCGATGCAGTCCGACGCCGGACAGCTCCGCGAGGCTCGGAACCTGGCGCAGAGCCAGGAAGCCGATCGCGACTACGAGGGCGGAGAGATTCCGCGCGGATCGGACGCCGAGGGCGCCCAGCGCGATCGGCCCGAGGAACTCGATGGCGCCGACCGTGCCGAGCGGCAACCGGTTGATCGCCAGTTAGAAGAACGAGTTCATCGCCGCGAGCGAGGCCGAGCCTTGCGACGCCCGAGGCCCGGTTCTGTCGTCTCCGGGCCGACTGTGTGTACACTGATCCCGACTTTTTCCGAGAAGGGACTTCTTGATGATCCGTCCGCTCGCCGGCCTCAAAGTCATCGAGTTCGAGGGCATCGGCCCGGGCCCGCTCGCCGGGCGCATGCTGGCTGACCACGGGGCGGAGGTCGTCGCGATCGTCCGTCCGGTGAAGGCGGTCCTCGGCAATCCCGACCCCGCGGCCGGCGACGACCCGCTGCGTCGCGGCAAGCGCGTTCTTGCGCTCGACCTCAAGCGGCCAGAGGCGGTCGAAGAGGCGATGGTTCTCATCAAGGGCGCTGACGCGCTGATCGAGGGCAACCGGCCGGGCGTCATGGAGCGGCTCGGCCTCGGCCCGGCCGACTGCGCGAGGCGCAATCCGCGCCTCGTCTACGGACGCATGACCGGCTGGGGTCAGTCAGGACCGCTCGCGCATTCGGCCGGGCACGATCTCAACTATCTGGCGCTGAGCGGCGCGCTGTCGCTCACCCAGCGCCCGGGCGCGGCCCCGATCGTCCCGCCGACGGTGATCGGCGACGCGGGCGGCGCGCTGGGACTCGCCTTCGGCGTCGTGAGCGCCGTCTTCGCCGCGAGCCGGACCGGCAAGGGCTGCGTCGTCGACGCAGCGATCGTCGACATCACAGCGGCTCTCAGCGGCATCGCGCTCTGGGCGCGCGGCGCCGGCATGCTGGACGGACCGCGGCCGAGCATCTTTTACGATTCGCCCTTCTACGACGCCTATCTTTGCGCAGACGGGCGCTATGTGACGATCGGCGCTTTGGAGCCGCAGTTCTACGCGAGCCTCCTCGAAAAGCTCGGGCTTGCGGACGTCGATCCGAAGGCCCAATACGACATGGACAAGTGGCCGGCGCTGAAGGATCGCTTCCGCGCGTTGTTCCTGAGCCGGCCGAGCGGGGATTGGCGCGCGCTGCTTGAAGGCAGTGACGCATGTTTCGCGCCGGTGCTGACGATTGCGGAAGCGGCCGCCCATCCGCACAACGCCGCGCGGGGCGTCTACAGGCGCGCCGCCGACGGGCGGCTGGACGCGGCGGAGGCGCCCCGCTTCGCGCCGCTCGAATGATGTTTCTTGAGGAGATGCGATGACGACCCACGCCATGCCGGAAACGCTGGAATTTCCCTTTCCGGCGCCGCCGAAGGCCGGCGAGGTTATCGAGGTTCGTCCGGGGATTTTGTGGGCGCGCCTTGCGCTGCCGTTCCGGCTCGACCACGTCAACATCTATTTCATCGAGGACGGCGATGGGCTCGCGCTGATCGACACGGGGATCGACAACGCCGCCTCGCGCGCCGCCTGGGACGCGCTGCTCGACGGGCCGCTCGCCGGACGCAAGCTGACCCGCATCATCGCCACCCACTTCCATCCCGACCACATCGGCCTCGCGGGCTGGCTTTGCGAACGCTTCGACCTTTCCCTCGCGATGAGCCAGACCGAATACCTGATCGCGCTCAATATCCGTCTCGATCCTCAGGGTCTCAGGTCCGAGCCGTATCGGGGATTCTATCGCTCGCACGGCCTCTCAGAAGAGGCGACGGAAATCCTGCTCGGCCACGGACTGAACTATCTGCGCATGGTGTCGGCGCCGCCGAGAATCTTCCTGCGCCTTATCGCGGAGGATCGGATTGCGATCGGCGGTCGCGTGTTCGAGGTGATGACGGGGGCCGGCCATTCGCCCGAGCAGGTCATGCTCTATTCAGCCGAGGACAATCTCGTCCTCTCGGGCGATCAGATTCTTGCGAAAATCTCGCCCAACGTCAGCGTCGAGGCGATGGAGCCGGACGGCGATCCGCTCGGCCTCTATCTGCGCTCGCTCGAGAAGCTGAAAGCCGCGCTGCCGGAGGACGTCCTCGTGCTTCCGGGCCACAACCTGCCGTTCGTCGGCCTGCGCACGCGCGCCGATGAGCTCGTCGCCCATCACGAGGCCCGCTGCTTCGCCATCCTCGAGGCATGCAGGGTCAAGCCGCAGACGGTCGCCGATCTGGTGCCGGTCATCTTCGGCCGCAGGATCGACGACCCGCATCAGCTCGTCTTCGCCTTCGGCGAGGCCCTCGCTCACGTCAACGCGATGATCCGCGGCGAACGGCTGCGCGTCGCCACCGCGGCGCAAGGGCTGGCGCTTGAGGCGGCGTGAGGGGACAAGTGCACAAACCCTATACGAGGGACATGAATGGAAGGGGTTACTCTCGCCAAAGCGAAGGCGCGCTTGAGTGAACTGGTCGAACGCGCCGCGCGAGGCGAACCGGTGCGGATCACGCGGCGCGCGAAAGCCGATTGCGCGCCTCACCGGCATCGAGCGCCAGCCCAAGCCCGTAGATCGCGAGGCCTTGCGGGCGCTGACCGCCTCGATGCCGATGCAGTCGGAGCCCGCGCGGAGCTGGCTGCGATCGGTGCGAGGCGAGACGCGTTACTGATGTCTACGTCGATACGTCGGTGCTCATCAGTGCTCCGACAAACGAGCCTCGGCCTTTTCCTTTCGGGCCGCAGCCTTTAACGCGGCGCGCCGAAGCGAGGACCGCCTCATGCCTCCCCTCCTGCAGTTGCGTGACATCGGTCTGACGCTGGGCGGCGCGCCCTTGTTCGACAAGGCGGAGCTGTCGATCTCGACAGAAGACCGGATCGCCCTCGTGGGCCGGAACGGATCGGGGAAATCGACGCTGATGCGGATTGCCGCCGGGCTCACGCCGCCGGACCGTGGAACGTGCTTTCGACAGCCCTCCGCCCGGCTGGCGTTCCTGCCGCAAGAGCCGGACATGTCCGGCTTTGCGACGGCGTTGGACTATGTGGCGGCGGGCTTAGGCGAACACGACGACGCTCACGCGGCGCGGACCATGATGATTGAGCTCGGGCTCGACCCTTCCGCCGATCCGGCGACCCTGTCCGGGGGCGAGGCCAAACGCGCGGCCCTGGCCCGGGTCTTCAGTCCCGAACCCGACATCCTGCTGCTCGACGAGCCGACCAATCACCTCGACCTGATCGCGATTGAGTGGCTGGAAAACCGTCTCGCCGGAAGCCGCTCGGCGATTGCGCTCGTCAGCCACGACAAGCGCCTGCTCATGGATCTGACCAATGCGACCGTCTGGGTCGATCGCGGGACGACTCATCGCCTCGACCGTGGCTTCGGCGCCTTCGAGGCTTGGCGGGACGCGAAGCTCGAAGAGGAGGAGGCGGAGCGGCGCAAGCTCGATCGGCGCATCGTCGCCGAAGAGCACTGGATGCGTTACGGCGTCACGGCGCGGCGCAAACGCAACATGCGCCGGGTGGCGGAGCTCGAAGCCCTGCGCCGTGAACGCCGGGAGGCGCGGCGCGGGGCCGGCCTCGTGAACATGCCCGCTCAGGAAGCCAAGGCCTCCGGCGCGCTCGTGATCGAGGCCAAGAAGATCGCCAAGTCTTATGACGGAAGGCCGATCGTTCGCGATTTCTCGTTGCGCGTCACGCGCGGCGACCGGATCGGGATCGTCGGCGCCAACGGCGCCGGAAAGACGACCCTGATCAATCTCTTGACGGGAGCGCTGGCGCCCGACGCCGGCGGGCTGCGAATCGGAACGAACGTGCTGATGGCCAGACTCGATCAGAAGCGGGCCTCGCTGCAAGAGTCCACGACGCTCGTCGACGCGCTCACCGGCGGCGGCAGCGACTATGTGACGATCAACGGCGAGCGCCGCCACGTCATCGGCTACATGAAGGACTTCCTGTTCGGCCCCGAGCAGGCGCGCACGCCGATCGAAAAGTTGTCGGGCGGCGAGCGTGGCCGCCTGGCGCTGGCCATAGCCCTGGCTGCCCCGTCGAATTTGATCGTGCTCGACGAGCCGACCAACGACCTTGACGTCGAGACGCTGGATCTGTTGCAGGAGCTGCTCGGCGACTACAAGGGGACGATTCTTCTAGTCAGTCACGATCGCGATTTTCTCGATCGCGTCGCGACGTCGGTGATCGTCGACGAGGGCGGCGGCCGGTGGCTCGAATATTCGGGCGGCTATTCCGATATGGTCGCGCAGCGCGGCTATGGACCCTCCGGCCCACTCGCCGCGCCGCCGGCGGAGAAGCGCGACAGAGGGGCCATTCGACCGAAAAGCCATGCGTCGACGAAACGGAAGCTCAGTTTCAAGGACAAGCGCGCGCTCGACATGCTTCCCGACCGGATGGACGCATTGCGCGGGGAACTCCACGCGCTCGAAGCGAAGCTCGCGGACCCCGACTTCGCCGCCCGCGAACCGGCGGCGTTCGAGACGGCGACAATTCGGTACAGCCGAGCCCGCGAGGAGCTGGAACAGGCGGAGGACGAGTGGCTGGCGCTCGAAATCTTGCGCGAGGGCATGGAGCGAGAGGCGTGAAAGCGGCGGGCGGCGCTCAGTCCTCAATCTGCGGTCTGAGCCAACCGAAATAGAGCACGAGCGCGCAGGTCGCCCCGACGCTCATCACGAGGCCGATCGAAAGCGGCGATCCGTGGCGATAGAACGCCGCCGCCGCCACTCCGCCGACCGCGCCGAACAGCATCTGGATCGACTGCACCACCGCTGACGCGACGCCGGCGATCTCGGGCAGCGGATGGATCGCCTCATGCACGACATTCGGAAAGACGAGGCCGAAGGTCGAAACATAGACCATCACCAACGCCGCCACGGCAAACGGCGACCGCGTCCCCGCAAGGCCGACGGCGACGAGCCCGATGGCGATGCCGCAAAGCAGACAGAGCGCGACGTCCAGAACAGTCCGCGGCCTCGCATGGCGATTGAGGAGCCACGTGTTGATCGTCGAACCGACGATCACGCCGGACGCGGTGATGGCGAACAAGCCGGCGAAGCCGGCCTTCGACACGCCGAAGCCCTGCATGAAGAGCAGCGGCGAGGTATTCACATAAGCGAAAAGGCCGGCGAACGTCGTCCCGCCGATCACCGAGAAGCCCGCACACATGGGATGCGTCAGCGCCCGGCGGTAGCCCGCGACGACGATCGCGGGCTTCAGACTGCGTCGCCTGTCGCGCGGATGCGACTCACGGAAGCCGAGTGTGGCGGCGAGCGTCATGGCGGCGCCCACCGCGACCAAGGCGAAAAAGATCGCGCGCCAGTCTCCAAGGGTGAGGATGCCCGCGCCGAGCGTCGGAGCGATGAGCGGCGCGACGCTGAACACCAGCGAAACCGCGGCCAGTTGCAGCCGTGCCGCCCGGCCTTCGAATAAATCGCGGATAACGGCGCGCGGCAGAACCCCGACGGCGCCCGCGCCGACGCCCTGGATGAGCCGGAAGGCGAGCAGCGCACCGATCGACGGGGCGACCGCGCAACCGAGCGCGCAACACGTGAAGAGAGCGAGCCCTGCGAGCATCGCCGGTTTGCGGCCGTAGCGATCGGCGAGCGGGCCGACCGCGAGCGGAGCGGTCGAGAAGCCGGCGATGAAGATCGCTATGACGGCCGCCGCCTCGGCGGGGCTGGTCCCGAACTCGGCCTGGATCGAGGGGAGGCCCGGCAGCGCCGTGTCGATGGCGAGAGGGGGAAGGGCCGACAATCCCCCCAGAAAGAGGGTGAAGCCCGGTCCGCGAACGTTAAGGCCCGTCATGCCGGCTCATGCGCCGCCGCGCGATTTCGAAATCGGGCAAACGCGCCGAACCGACTGAAAGGAGACTGGGCCATGACTTCTTTCGAGATTGGGCGCCGGGAGCAGGTCCGCGCCAGTCCTCGCGCCAACGGCGATCGACTATTGCGGCTTTTCGAGGCGAACCATCAGTTTTTCGGCCGCCGACATGCCGGCGATCGTCCCGAGCGTTCCGAGGATGCCAGCCGCGAGCGCGCTGCCGCCGACGCCGTCGGCGAGCGGGATCAGGGGAATGAAGAAGCCGATCAGCGCGCCGGTCAGCGAGGCGAGAACGATGGCGATTGTCTGCGCGACGCCGTGAACGAAGCCCCCGCTCCTCGCCGCTACGAGCGCAGCGAAAAGGGCGGCGAGGGCCAGCCCGATCAGCGAAGCGGCAATGGGGATGGCGACGCCCTCCTTTGCCTTGCAAATGGGCGGCCTTTCCGCCGAATGCGTGGCGCCATGACCGCACGGGTTCTTCTAGTCGCCGTGACGCCTTGCGCCCAACGTCTGACTTGATTCGCCTGGCCGGGCAAGCGCGACCGTTCAATTCCACGTTCTCAGGACCGATTTGCGAGCGTTCAAGAGCGCCGCTTAGGCGTCTCCATGCTATGGAGAGCGCTCCCGACCGAGGACCATCGACATGAAAAACCGTCAGTGGCTGCTCGCCCGCCGTCCGCGCGGAGCGATCGAGGACAGCGACTTCAACTTCGTCGAGACCGACGTTCCCGAGCCGGGCGAGGGCGAAGTGCTCGTCCGCGTCCTGATGCTGTCCTGCGACCCCACCCAGCGGGGCTGGATCGGCGGCGACACCTATCTTCCGGCGGTCAGGATCGGCGAGGTCGTCCGCTCGCTCGGCGCCGGCCGGATCGAGGCGTCGAACGATCCCGAGTTTGCGGTCGGCGACATCGTGGCCGGCCTTGTCGGCTGGCAGGACTATGTCGCGATGAACCCGAAAGGCCAGCTCAAGAAGCTGCCGCCGGAGGCGCCGCTGGAGCTTTCGATGAGCGTTCTCGGCATGACCGGTATGACCGCCTATTTCGGCCTCATCGACGTCGGCCGGCCGGTCGCCGGCGAAACCGTCGTCGTCTCGGGCGCCGCAGGCGCCACCGGCTCGGTGGTCGGGCAGATCGCCACAATCAAGGGCTGCCGCGCGATCGGCATCGCGGGCGGGGCTCAGAAATGCCGCTGGCTGACCGAGGCGCTCGGCTTCGCCTCGGCAATCGACTACAAGTCGGAGAACGTGAAGGCGCGGCTCAAGGAGCTCTGCCCCGACGGAATCGACATCTTCTTCGACAATGTCGGCGGCGACATCCTCGACGCGGCGTTGGCGCGCCTGGCGCTGCGCGGGCGCGTGGTGCTGTGCGGCGGCATCGCCAACTACAACGTGGCCGAGCCGCCGCCGGGGCCGAAAAACTACCTCAACCTCGTCTCCCGGCGCGGACGGATGGAGGGGTTCCTCGTGTCCGACTATGCGAAGCGCTTCCGTGAGGCGGCCGACGAGCTCGCCGGCTGGGTGCGGGAAGGCAGGATCAAGCACCGGGTCGACGTGCAGCGCGGCCTCGAGAACGCGCCTGCGACGCTGCGGCGCTTGTTCGAGGGCCGCAACGAGGGCAAGCAGCTCCTGCGCGTCGCGGAGTAGGCCGCGCTTCAAGAGGCCCATTCCTGCGGCGGCTATCGAGGGGTCTGCCGCTCCGTTTCGCAAGGGGAAGACGCGGGACCGCGGTCCATGGCAGAATACGCGCCGCACGAGGAGAGGTCCGATGGCCCTTTGGGACGACGAGAAGCGTTTTGCCGATGCGTCGGCCGTTGCGGAGCCGCCTCATTCGGACATGGTCTTCATCCCCGGCGGCGCGTTCCGCATGGGATCGGACTTCGCACTACCCGGAGGAGGCGCCGGTCCATCGCGTGACCGTTGACGGGTTCTGGATGGACAAGACGCCAGTCACCAACCGCCAATTCCGCGCCTTCGTCGAGGCGACCGGCTACATGACTTTCGCCGAGATCCCGCCCGACCCCAAGGACTATCCGGGCGCGCTGCCGCATATGCTGCGCGCCGGCTCGCTGATGTTCGACCCGCCGTCGCATCCGGTCGATCTCAACGACTGGTCGCAATGGTGGACCTTCAAGTTCGGCGCGACGTGGAGGAAGCCCTACGGGCAAGGCTCTTCGATCAAGGGGCTCGACGATCATCCCGTCGTTCACGTCGCCTATCGCGACGCCGAGGCTTTCGCGGCCTGGGCGGGCAAGGCGCTGCCGACCGAGGCCGAATGGGAGTTCGCCGCGCGCGGCGGCCTCGACGGCGCCGAATTCGCCTGGGGCGACGAGCTGACTCCCGGCGGAAAACACATGGCCAACACCTGGCAGGGCGCGTTCCCGCACGAGAACACCAAGGCGGACGGTTTCGCCCGCACCTCGCCCGTGATGAGCTATCCGCCGAACGACTACGGCCTTTACGACATGATCGGCAACGTCTGGGAGTGGACGACCGATTTCTGGTCGCCCGCGCCATCCCGCCGACGCGCCAAAAGCCTGCTGCGTGCCGGTGAATCCGCGCGGCGGGCCGGAGGCGGAGAGCTACGACCCCTGTCAGCCGCAGATCAAAATCCCGCGCAAGGTGCTGAAAGGAGGCTCGCATCTCTGCGCGCCGAGCTATTGCCGCCGCTACCGCCCGGCCGCCCGGCACGCCGAGCCGGTCGACACGTCCACGAGCCACGTCGGTTTTCGCTGCATCGTGCGCGAGAGGCCTCAGCCTTAACGGCGCCGCCGGCGCGCCGGAATCCGCTGGGAACAGGGGCAAGAACAGTGGATTTCGCGTCTTGCTGCGCCGGGGTAAGGAAAATTGTCCTGAAACGCTAACAATGCCAAGGAGTTGCGGAAAACAGGCTACGCGACCGGAACAGCGGATTTATTCGGCGGAACAGCGGACTGATCCGGCGGAGGCGTGGCTCCGGCGCCCGCTGAAGGGATCGATTGGGGAGCTCGGGACTGCAGTTTGGTTGCTCGGTTGCTCGCTCGTCGCCGCGGCGCTCCAACTGACGCCGGCCCTCGCGCAGGAAGGGCCGAACGCCGCCGCGGCCTTGGGTCAGGACGCCTCAGACCCGGATCAGGACCCGGGGCCGGAAGGCGACGTTCTCAACGTCCAGCGCCTCCTCCAGATCTTGTACCAGGTCAAGACCTCGCCGGGAACGGACCTCAACGGGAATCCGGTCACGACCACCACCGACACCTGGAAGCTTCGCTGGGACTCGACCTACATGCTGAGCTCGCAGTGGTGGCTCGTGTTGCGCGGCGACCTGCCGTACCTCGCAAAGGACAAATACACCGACAGCAATCCGAACGGCGACTTTCTCTACGGGCTCGGCGACGCCGACATTCAGGCTGCGCTGATCGACAATATCAACGCCCGCTGGAAAGCAGGCGCCGGCGCCCGGCTCATCGCCCCGACCGGCGACGCCGCGCTCGGATCGGGCAAATGGCAGATCATGCCCATCGCCGGCGTACGCTACGCGCTGCCGGAAATCAGCTCCGGCAGCTATGTCGAGCCGCTCATGCGCTACGACGTCAGCTTCGCTGGCGATCCCACCAGGAGATCCATCAGCAACCTGCAGGTCGCGCCGATGCTCAACATCTCGCTGCCCCGAGATCCGCTGGAACTTCGGCGCTCCGATCACCGGCCAGACGGGACGTCTGTTCCTGCCGTTCGACGCGCGAATGGGACACAAATTCAGCGACAATTTCAATGTGTCGCTCAAGGTCGCGGTTCCGATCGTCAAGCAATATCCGGTCTACGATTTCATGACCGCGCTGAGGTTCAATTTGACGTTTTGATCCGCTTATCCCAGAAGGCTGACGGTCTTCGCCGGCTTGGCCTTTTAGAGCGGATCCCGATTGCCTGAATTGTCATTGCGAGGAGCGAAGCGACGAAGCAATCCAGCTTGCGCAAAGGCCTTGTATTGATCTTCGCTTCGCTCGAGCACGTCCCGTGAGTTGAAATCGTCGTCGTGGAGCGATGGCCGCGCCGCGCGCGCCCCCTATCGACGTCTCGCTGCACCCCGCATTGCGCGCCGGGGACAATTTCTGTCGCGCCAAAACCTGACACAAACATTACGAAACAGTAAAAATTTCCTCGAGAAACGGATGGATGGGCCTCGCCTCGCCGCGGCGTCAGGCGCGATGGAAACGGCGCCGCAAGCCACTGAAAACATTGGTTCCTGCGATGGAAATGGCGCGATCTGAGGTCGACGTCGACGAAGGGACCACGGGGATCGACGCGACGAAGGGACAGTCGCTCGCAAAGACGGCATCGGTTCCGCCCAAACGAGACACCCGCTCGCAATGACGAAGTCGGTTCCGCGCAATTTGGGATCGGCTCTAACCTCCCGCCGACATTCTCGAAACCATGGCCACCGCGAATCTTGCGAATTGGCGCGCCTGGCGCAGTCGCGTTGACTCGTGGGCGGCGTTCGTGCCCCATGTCGCCTTCCAACTTCGGAGCGGGGCTATCGCGCCCGACTGCGGGACGATCGGGGAAAACGCATGGAGCTGCATCGCCGCGAGTTCACGGCGCTCTTGCTCGGCGCGGCGGCTGGATTGTGCGCCGCCGGGCCGGCCGCCGCGCAATCCGACCCGCTACCGTCATGGAATGACGGCCCGACCAAGGAGGCGATCCTCAAGTTCGCCCGCGAAACCAGCGAACTCCTCAAGCCAGAACTTCGTTCCGCCGCCGGAACGCATCGCGACCTTCGACCAGGACGGCACGCTATGGGTCGAGCATCCGATGTACACGCAGGTCGTTTATTGCTTTGACCGCGTGCCCGCGGTCGGGAAGGAGAAGCCCGCGCTCGCGAACGAAGAGCCGTTCAAGACCGTGCTCTCGGGCGACCGCGAGGCCATCGCCAAGTTCACGATGGGCGACCTTGTGAAGATCGCCGCCGCCACCCTCTTCGGCATGGACGTCGAAACCTACCGCGACGACGTCGCGACCTGGCTCAAGCAGGCGGGGAACCAGCGTTGGAAGCGTCCCTATACCGATCTCACCTACCTGCCGCAGATCGAGCTCTTGAACTTCCTGCGCGCCAACGGCTACAAGACCTACATCGTCACGGGCGGCGGGCAGGACTTCGTGCGCGTCTATTCCGAGCGCGTTTACGGCATCCCCCCGGAGCAGATCGTCGGCACGGCAGGAGGTCTGAGCTACCGATATGGGTCGAACGGAAAGCCCGTCCTCGTCAGGGAGCCCAAGCTTGTCCTCAACGACGACAATGCGGGCAAGCCCGAAGCATCCATCTCATGATCGGGCGCAGGCCCCATTTTTCCATCGGCAATTCGATCGGCGATCGGCAGATGTGCGAGTACACGAAAGGCGGCGCGGGCGCGCGCCTTGCGATGCTGGTCCTGCACGACGACGGCGAGCGCGAATACGCTTATGGGCCCGCTCAGGGTCTGCCCGACACGAAAGTTGGGCGATTCACCCAGGCGCTTCGTGACGAGGCGACGAAGGACGGCTGGATCGTCGTCAGCATGAAGAAGGACTGGAAGCGCATCTTCGCCTTCGAACGGTGAGGGGCTGAGACCGACGTCATCAGCCTGTCGAAAATTTGAAACAAAGCAGTGGGTCGCGCCGCCCTCGGCGACAGCAAGGAGACAAAGCATGAGCGATCTGGTGTTCATCGCCTTCGACAGCGAGCAAAAAGCCGAGGAGGTGCGCGATAAAGTGCTTTCATTGCAGCGTGAGTATTTGATCGACGTCGGCGACGCAGTGATCGCGACGCGCGACGACAAGGGCCGGGTGAAGCTGAACCAGCTCATGCACCCGGCGGCGGCCGGCGCGGTCTCGGGCGCCTTCTGGGGCATGCTGATCGGCTGGCTGTTTCTCATGCCGGTCGCCGGCGCCGCCGTCGGAGCTGGCGCCGGCGCGCTCGGCGGCGCCCTGACCGACGTCGGCATCAACGATGAGGACATGAAGCAGCAGGCCAACGAGGCGCTGAAGCCCGGCATGGCCGGCCTCTTTCTCCTCATCCGCAAGATGACGACCGACAAGGTGCTGGAGGACCTCAAGGGAGTCGGCGGCACGGTGATCAAGACCTCATTCGATCACGCCAAGGAGGAGGCGCTGAAAGCGGCGCTCGCGCCCCACCTGCCGGGGTAAGGGCGCGAATTCTGGAAAGGATGAGGCGGCGTTGGTTCGACCAGGGTTTGACGCCTATTCGCTGACGTTCTGCGGGCGCAAGTCGGAGGGGCGGCGTGTCCCCGCGCAAAATGGGCAGACGCGCACCCTCCGAAGGTGTGAGCCGCGCTCAGCGACGCGGGGCGGCCACGCCTCATCGTGAATTCGGTGAATTCGCTTGACGCATGACCGGCGGCAACGTTTTGTCGTCGCCGCTGAACTTAAGTCGTATTCGGGAGGGCAAATTGAGCGGGAGGAAGGTTTTGGGCGCGGCGCTGATCCTGGCGGCGGCGCTGGGTGGTTGTGTCAGCGTGGGCGCGCCGGAAAGGGAGGGGCAGCTTTCGGCGGCGGGCTTCAGGCGGCTTCAGGCTGATACGCCGGAGAGGATGGCCAAGCTTCAGGCGCTGCCTCAGGACACGCTCGTCTATGCGCAGCGCAAGAAAGGCAACGCCTACATCTTCGCCGACGCGGCGGGCTGCGGCTGCGCCTTCGTCGGCAACGAGGCCGCCTATCAGCAGTACCAGCTGCTGCGCACGGCCAACAACATCGCGCAGATGCAGGAAACGACGGCGCTGTTGAACGCCGAGGCCGCGGCGGACTGGGGCGGCGCCTGGGGGCCGGTCGTGCCGGGCTGGTATTGATATGAGGGGCACGCGGCCGCCGATCGCGTGTTGAAGGCTCCAGATCGATGACGCAAACGGGCGAAGGACCGATCTCCGGTCCGCCGAAGGGAGATCCATGAGTCCGGAACTGTTCGCCGCGGCCGTCGCGGCTGGCGTCTTCGCCGGCGGATTGATCGGTCTCGCCCTCAAGCAGCTGCTGCCCGAGGAACACACGGCCGGCCCCGCGCGCGACATGATCGGCGCGGTCGTGGGCCTTCTCACGCTGCTCTGCGCGCTGGTCACCGGCCTCCTCATTTGGACGGCCTACGGCGTTTATGCCGGCCAGAACACGGCGATTCAGACGCTGGCGTCGAAAGTGCTGCAGCTCGATCTCGCGCTCGAGGATTATGGGCCGGAAGCAAAGCCGGTGCGGGCGAACTTGCGCGAGCGTCTGGGCAAGACCATCGATGAGGTCTGGGGAGCCAGAGAAAGCGACGCCAATTTCGCGGCGGAAAATTTCGAGGCGGCGATCCGGACCATACGCGATCCGGCAAAGGTGCTGGGACATCTCCAGCCGACGACGGACGAGCAGAAGCAGGCGCTCGCCACAGCTACGTCGACCCTCGATGCGATCGGCCAGTCGCGGCTGCAGATGTCTTTCGCCCTGTCCGCTCCCGTCTCCTATCCGCTCCTCTTGACCGTGGTCGGCTGGGTGTTCTTCCTGTTCTGCGGCTTCGGCCTGATGTCGAAGGGCGGCGCGATGCCTGTCGTCGCGCTTGCGGTGGGCGCGATCGCGGTCGCGACTGCGGTCCTCCTGATCCTCGACCTTTCCAACCCCTATCTGGGGGCGTTCCGCGCTTCGCCCGCGCCGCTCAAACAGGCGCTGGCGGTGATGGCAGGGAGTGACGGGGCCGATACGGTTTACCCAACGGGCGTGCGTTCTGACCAATGCGCCGTCGAGAAACGCGATCGTTAGGCGCGGCTGGCCTGGGCGCTCATCCTTGCCCTGATTGTCGCCGGCGCGCCGTCTGGTACGGGATTTCCTTCGAAAGTCTCGATCGCCTCTGGAAGGACATTCTGGCCCGGCCCCGGCGGGCGGTCGGCTGTGGCAGGAAATCGTCTCGACGGCCGGATCATCCCTCTTGGCGTCGTGATGGACTGCATCTACGGGCGTATGGAGTTCAAGACTTCTACCCGGGCCAGGCGGCGGTGATCGTAAACTGCTTGACCGGACGGGAACGCGGCCGATGAGTTCCCCTGCGCCAAGCACGTCGAGAACCAAGGCCGCGAAGGCTCCATTTTCCCGGTTTTCACCCGGTTTTAGGAAAAACAGGGGCATCCCAAAGGCGTTCCCGCTCACGGTCGAATCAGCATGATCGCCTCGATCTCGACCATGATGCCGTTGGGCAGGGAGCCCATGCCGACCGCGGAGCGCGCATGCCGGCCGGCGTCTCCGAGCGCTTCGACGAGGAGATCGGAGCAGCCGTTGATGACCTGCGGGTGATCCGCGAAGTCAGGCTCGGCGTTGACCATGCCGAGCAGCTTGACGACCGCTTCAATGCGCGAAAGTTCGCTGATCGCGGACTTGGCGACCGCAAGCAGCTGCAATCCCGTCAGCCGCGCGGCGCGATAGCCGTCTTCAACCGTCGCGTCCTTGCCGAGACGTCCTATCTCGAAGCCGCCGTCGGGCCGCCTTGGTCCCTGGCCTGACAGAAACAGGAGGTTTCCAGCCCAGCGATAAGGAACGTAGTTCGCGAGTGGAGCCGGCGCGTTGGGAAGCGTCAGGCCAAGTGCGGCGATTCGTTGCTCCGGCGTCTGATCCGTCATGGTCGCCTCTTACACTGATGGCGAGATGTTGCTCGGCCAGCCGCTCCACCAGCGTCCGCCGATGACGACGCCGCTCGCAGTCAGCCGCTGATCTCCGGTCACATGCTCGCCCGTCAAATCGACATAGTCAAATCCGCCGCTCTTCAGCGCCAGGATCGACGCCTCGCCGATCCCGCCGGGCCTGAGACTGCCGAGATCGACCCGTCGAAGCGCCTTGGCCGGCGCTTCCGTCGCCGCCCGCACGACGTCGCCGAGGTCCATGCCGAGACACAGGAACTTCGACATCGTGGTGAGGAGATCGAAGGCGGGACCTTCGATGCAGAGCGCATGGACGTCGCTGGAGATGCAGTCAGGCAAGAAGCCGCTGGCCAGCATCGCCTTGGCGGTCTTGAACGCGAACGATCCCATCCCGTGGCCGATGTCGAAGATCACGCCGCGTTCGCGGGCTTCGAGTACGGCCTCGCGGACTCGCCCGCCGCTCGTCGAGGGATTGTTGGGGAAGGGGCGGAAACTGTGGGTGAGGATGTCGCCCCTTCGCATGCGCGCGAGGACGTCCTCGAGGTCGGCGGCGGGTGATCGATGTGCACCATCATCGGCAGATCGAGCTCCTCTGCCGCCCGGCGGGCGATGTCGAGCGGGATCACGCCGGAGTTCTGCGACGCATGGAGGCCGACGCGGACCTTGATTCCGACGATCGTGTTGGGATTGGCGCGAGCGACTTCGACCGCGTCGGTAGGCGCCGTCAGCCTGAGGTCGCCGCTCTCGCCGACCATCACCCGTTTGGAGAAGCCGTAAATGCCGGCGAACGAGACATTGAGAAAAGCGAGGATCCGGACCGGCGAGGTCTGGATCACGTGACTGAGGAAGCCGGCATAGTTGCCGGGTCCGGCGCTGCCGGTGTCGACGAGGGTCGTGCACCCCCCACGCGCGAGCCGGAGCGGATCGACGCCGAGCGACGTGCCCCCCGACGTAGACATCGGTGTGGAGGTCGATGAGACCGGGGGTCACGATTTGGCCGGATACGTCGCGCACCTTGGCGCCGAGGAGCTCTCCACCGACCTCCGCGACGCGGCCGCCCGCAAAGCCGACGTCCATAACCGCGTCGATCCCCTGCGCCGGATCGATGACCCGCCCTCCACGAAGGACCAAATCGAGGCCCATGTCATCGCCTCCCAGCGGCCCGAAAGGCCGCTTGGCCAGATCGTGACCACTCAAACTGGAGCGGATGCGCGGCAAGGAGGTCAGCCCGGATCGCGCCAATCGTGTTCATTGCACCTTTCCCCGCGCCGACACGTCGTAGAAGGTCTCGACCCTCCCCTCCCGGACGGCGTAGATCCGATCGTGCAAGTTGGTGACCACGCAGGCGTGGTTGGGAATGACGAAGACCCTCTCTCCGATCACAGGCGGCGCGGCGCCGGTCGGAACGCGGACGTGCCCGTGCTCCTCGCTCAGCGCATGGATCTCCCAGTCCGGATGTTCGACAATGCGGCCGTAGCCCTGCAGTCCGAGCAAATCGGACGATAGACTTCTTCGACCCCGCATCGATGACGCAGCGATCGGGCGCGGGGTGAGATACGACCGTCGCCTGAATCGTCAGCGCGCAATCGGTCCAGGCGCCGAAAGCGTGGGTCTCGACATGATAGCGATCGCTATAGACGTAAGTTCCCGGCCGGTGCTCGGTGGCGGCGGCGACCTCGTGAGCGCGGTAGAGATCCGGCGTGCCGCCGTTGCTGACGGTTTCGACCGGGAGTCCGGAGCGCTCGCACAGCTCGACGGCCTCGGCCAGCCAGGCCTGGGTCTTCGCCACCGAGCTCTTGGGCGGATAGGTCATGAGGCCGCGGAAGGCCAGGCCCGGGGCGCGATCGATCCCTTGCGCCAGCGCGGCGGCCTTGGCCGGCGTGGTCACTCCGCAGCGCAAGGCCCCCGTGTCGCATTCCACCAGCACCGGCAGCGTGAGACCGGCGCGGGACATCGCGGACGAGAGTCCTTCCGCCACTCCGGCCGAGTCCGCCGTCACCTTGATGTCGCCGCGGCGGGCGAGAGCCACGAGGCGGTCGAGCTTGAGCTGCCCGACGACATTGTAGGTGAGAAGGACGTCGGTAATTCCCGCCTCGACCATGACCTCGGCCTCGCCGAGCTTCTGGCAATCGACCCCCTTGGCGCCGAGTCTGATCTGCAAATGGGCGAACGCGGGGATCTTGTGGGTCTTGATGTGAGGGCGCAGGGCCAGCCCTTGGCGGTCGAGATAGGCCTGGCATCGCCGGAGATTGTTTTCCATGACGTCGAGATCGACCACCGCACAAGGCGTGTCCAGGTCCTGGATAAGCATCGCCTCTTCTCCTCTTGATGGCGCGCTGCGCTCGGCGCCAGCGGGGCGGCGAAGGCGCCCGGTCAGGAGCACCGATCGCGGCCCGACAGCGGCGGCATGCCGACAATCAGACAGCCGGGGATGACGCTGCGCCAGCCTTCCGAAGCCTCGACGACGGCGATCAGTGCGGTCGAAGCCTGCACTGTCGACCAGGTCGGATCGATGGCGCAAGAGCAGGGCGGGGTTCGCTCTGCGACTTGGCGGCGTTCCGCCTTTGAACTATCTTCCTCCGACGCATCTGGGGCGCCACGATGAGAATGAGCAGCCGAGCCTTGGCGAGGAGCGCGATCGGACTTGTGGGACTGATCGCCGGCGGGTCGGGCTCGTTCGCCAACTCGATCGACGCGCGCCTCTGACGGGGCCTGGACGACGTCCGAGGCCGACTGCTCGAGAATTTTCGTCAAGAGCGGCGCCGGCTTCGCCTACCGCCGGCCGATCGACAAGTTCGCCCAGGCTGCGATCATCGGGCCGCAGGAGATCCGCCTGCCCGCCAGCACCTGCCGGGTTCAGCGCGTCTCGCACGAGAAAGACGTCATAAAGATCACCGCCGACTGCAACAACTCCATCAGCTACACGACCGAGAACGTGCAGATCAGGGTCACGTCGGGCGGCGAGATCGTCTACAGTCCGACCGGCGACCCCACGCTGGACACCACCTTCGTCAAGTGCGCGAAGTGAGGGAGCTTTCGCGCGCAGCGCCTGCCTCCGCCGGTCCCGGGTAGCGCATCGACACGTGGACGACCGGGCCCTCGCGCCTCGTCGTCAGGGCGAGCCCGCTGCGCTCGAACACCTTGAGTATCGGCGCGTTGTCCGAGAGAACTTCGGCCACGAGCTCCTCGACGCCCATTTCGCCGGCGATCGCCGCAATGTGGCGCATGAGCGCCGTGCCGAGCCCCTTCCCCTGATAGGCGTCGATCACCGAGAACGCCACTTCCGCGCGTCCGGGCGCGATGACGATATAGCGGCAGCCGCCGACGATGGCCGGCCGCCCGTCCTCGGTCGCCTCCGCCACCAGGGCGACATGGTTGACGAAGTCGATGTCGAGGAAGAAGTGGGCCTCCTTCTCGGAAAACTCGCGCTTGACCGCGAAGAAGCGGCGATAGGAGCTTTGCGGGCTTTTCCGCCCGACGGCCGTGCGCAGGCCTTGCCGGTCCTCCGGCCGCTGCGCGCGGATTTCAACCTTGCGTCCGTCGCTCAGCGTCTCGGTCGCGTGAAAGTCGCGGGGTCGAACATATGGTCTGCCTGCTCCAATTGGTCTGTCCTGTCCTGCAGAAATTTGTCTAACACGAACTGCGGGCCCGGGCATTTCGGGTGGCGCAGCCCGGCGCCTCAGGCGCCGGGTGCGCGGCGACAAGCCAGATTCCTCCTCGAGGCTTCCGGGGCGTCAATGCCGTTTAGCGCCGTTTTAGCGCCGGTTTAGCGGCGGGGCTTCGATTTATCAATGGGTTGGACCCCCCTTTAGCGTCACGCTGTTTTTTGCGGATTGCCGCGGACCGCCGTCCGGATAGATATACAATGTAATTATGTAATAAAGGACAGTTCGAATCGACCGGCGGACGATCGACGGCCGGTTGCGTTTGTTGGAATTGACGCGCCTCAATCACCTCTCGTCTTTACGGAGTAGAAGTGGCATGAGAGCCCCGAGTGCGGCGCGAGCGAGCTTCGGTTTGTCGCTGGCGCCGGAGGGGAGGGAGAGAGCAATGGTTGAAGGTGCAGTCATGCTGAACGCCGCGCGGGAATATTGGGTCGACGCGTGGCAGCGGGGCGTCCTGTTTCTGGATACCCTCAACAAGCGGGGAAACACGCATGTCGCAGAGGCGGCCAAGGAGGCGCCGCACGTGCTGAGCTTCGCCGCCGAGGTCGTAGGGGATGGGCGGACCCTGAAGCCCCCGGTCAACTACGCGCTCGTGCGCATCATCCCGCCCGCCGGCGTCACGATCGATCCGGCCAAGCCGCCGATCGTCGTGGTCGACCCGCGCGCGGGTCATGGGCCGGGCATCGGCGGGATGAAACCGGAGAGCGAGATCGGCGTGGCGCTGGCCGCTGGTCACGCGGTCTATTTCATCGGCTTCCTGGCGAAGCCAATTCCCGGGCAGACGATCGAGGACGTCAGCCGCGTCGAGGCGATCTTCATCGAGGAGGTCGCGGCGCGCCATCGCGAGGCCGAAGGCAAGCCGATCGTCATCGCCAATTGCCAGGCGGGCTGGCAGATCATGATGACCGCCGCCATTCGGCCCGACCTGATGGGGCCGATTCTCCTCGCCGGCACGCCGCTTTCCTACTGGGCGGGCGTGCGGGGCAAGAATCCGATGCGCTATCTCGGCGGGACGCTCGGCGGCACATGGCTCACCGCGCTCGCGGGCGACATGGGCGCGGGAATTTTCGACGGCGCCAATCTCGTCGCCAACTTCGAGTTGCTGAACCCGGCGAACACCTACTGGACCAAGCCCTACAACGTCTATTCCAAGGTCGACACCGAAACGGATCGGTTCCTCGAATTCGAGACCTGGTGGGGCAGCCCGGTCCTGCTCAACGCCGGCGAGATGCAGTGGATCGCCGACAACCTTTTCGTCGGAAACAAGCTTTCGACCGGGCAAATTCGCACGTCCGACGGCGTGCGCATCGATCTTCGCAACATCAGATCGCCGATCGTCGTCTTCTGCTCGTGGGGGGACAACATCACCCCGCCCCAGCAGGCGCTGGGCTGGATCCTCGACCTCTATGACGACGTGAGCGAGATCGTCGCCAACGGGCAAACGATCGTCTACTCGCTGCATCACACGATCGGGCACCTCGGCATTTTCGTGTCGGGCAAAATCGCGTCCAAGGAGCACCGCGAATTCGTGTCCTGCATGGACATGATCGACGTCACGCCGCCCGGCCTGTACGAGGCCGTCATCACCGACGTCGGGGAGGACACCGAGAACCGCGATCTCGTCGACGGCAAGTATCTGTTCCGCCTCGAGGCGAGAACGCTCGACGACATCCGCGCTTTCGGCGTCAACGGCGCCGAGGACGAGAAACGCTTCGCCGCCGTTGCGCGCCTGTCCGACATCAATCTCGGCCTCTACCGCACGTTCGCTGAGCCGTGGATTCGCGCGTTCGTCACCGAGCCGATGGCGGAGGCGACGCGCGCCATGCATCCGCACCGCCTGCGCTTCGGCCTCTTCTCCGATCAGAATCCGTTTATGCAGTCCATCAAACCGCTCGCCGAGAGGATTCGCGCGAACCGGATGCCGGTGAGCGAGGAAAATCCCTTGCTCGCCATCGAGAAAGCCGCGTCGTCCTGGATCACGACCTGCCTCGAAAGCGCCGGCGAAATCCGCGACAGCATGACCGAAGCGTTCTTCCTCAACACCTACGGCTCCCCGCTGCTGCAGGCGATGGTCGGGCTCGGCGCGGTCGCGGACGAGGCTCCCGGCCGGATTGCGCGGGAGCTGTCGCGCGAAGCCGACGCCGCCGGATTGCGCTCGATTCTCGACGCAAAAGTTCGATGAAGGGGGTCTCGAGGAGGCCGTGCTGCGCGCGCTGATCTATGTCCGCCTGCCGAGCGGCGGCTTCGACGAAAGGGGCTTCCGGATGTTCAAGGCCATCCGCGAGACCCGCAAGTCGAACCAGCGCCTCAGCCTGCCGCAGTTCAAGGAATTGCTCACCACCCAATATCAACTCGTCCTGATGAACGATGAGCGCGCCATCGAGGCCCTGCCGAAACTGCTGGCGCGCGACGAGGGTGGACCAGCCGCGGCGTCGGCCGCGTTCTCCGAGCTCGTCGGCGCCGCGGGCGCTTTGGAGCCTGCGAGTTCGAAAGCGCCTCGCGCGGATCGAAGACCTGTTCGGCGCGAAGCTCGCGCCGAACCGGAGTCGGAGGGCAGCCAATGTCTGACGCAGCAAGTGCTCCGAAACCGGCCGTTTCGCACGAGAAGTATGATCGCCTGATCGCGGCCGCGCAAAAGGAAGAGACGATCAAGGTCGCCGTCGCGCATCCGTGCGACGACGTGTCGCTCCGCGGGGCGGTCGAGGCGAAGCGTCTCGGGTTGATCGAGCCCGTCCTGGTCGGACCGCCTCAGCGCTTGCGCGACGTCGCCGCGAAAGCGGGCCTCGACATTTCCGCCATGGAGATCGTGGCGTCGGCGCACAGCCACGACTCGGCCGCCAAGGCGGTCGAGCTGGTCAGAGCCGGCAAGGCCGAGGCCTTGATGAAAGGCAGCCTGCACACCGACGAACTGATGGGCGCGGTGGTCTCGCGGGAGTCGGGCATCCGGACCGCCCGCCGCATCAGCCACTGCTTCATCATGGACGTGCCGGGTCATCCCGAACCGCTGATCATCACCGACGCCGCGGTCAACATCGCTCCGGACCTCGACGTAAAAGTGGACATCGTTCAGAACGCGATCGATCTCGCCCATGCGATGGGCGCGAGCGAGGTCCGCGTGGCGATCCTGAGCGCGATGGAGACGGTGACGGCGAAGGCGCCCTCGACGATCGAGGCCGCGGCCCTTTCCAAGATGGCGGATCGCGGCCAGATCACCGGCGCTCTTGTCGATGGGCCGTTCGCGCTCGACAACGCCATCAGCCCGGAGGCGGCGGCGACCAAGAAGATCGCCTCGCCCGTCGCGGGGCGCGCCAATGTTCTGGTCGTTCCGGATCTCGAGGCCGGCAACATGCTCGCGAAGAGCCTGTCGTTCCTCGCCGGGGCCGACGCCGCCGGCATCGTGCTCGGCGCGCGCGTGCCCATCATTCTGACGAGCCGAGCCGATTCGCTGACGAGCCGCTTGGCCTCGTGCGCGGTTGCGGTCATGGTCGCGGCGGCCCGGCGCAAGTCCGCGTCGGCGTCAATCGGCTGAGGGAAACTGAATGAGCGACGGCAATATCCGGCCCGTTCTGGCGGGGCAAAAAGCTCTGGTCATAGGCGTGGCGAATGACCAGTCGATCGCCTACGGCTGCGCGAAGGCCTTCCGCACCGCCGGCGCCGATCTCGCGATGACCTGGCTCAACGAAAAGGCGAAGCCGCATGTCGAGCCGCTCGCCAAGGAACTCGAAGCCGCGATTACTGGAGCGCTGGACGTCTCCGTTGCCGGGCAGCTCGAAGCCATATTCGATCTGGTCCGCACCCAATGGGGCCGGCTGGACATCCTCGTTCATTCGATCGCCTTCGCGCCCAAGGACGATCTTCAGGGTGGGCTTCTGAACTGTTCGGCCGAAGGGTTTGCGAAAGCCATGGACGTTTCATGCCACTCTTTCGTGAGGATGGCGAAACTCGCCGCCCCCCTGATGACGGAAGGCGGGACGATGTTCGCGATGAGCTATTTGGGCGCAAACCGCGTCGTGCCGAACTACAATGTCATGGGCCCGGTGAAGGCGGCGCTGGAATTGGTGTGCCGCTATCTGGCCTACGAGCTTGGCCCGCAGGGGATCCGCGTGCACGCGATTTCGCCGGGGCCGCTAAAAACCCGCGCGGCGTCGGGCCTGAAGGATTTCGAGCTCCTCCTGAACGAGGCCGCGCAAAAAGCGCCGCTCGGGGAGCTCGTTGACATCATGGACGTCGGCTTCGCATGCGCCTATCTGGCGACGCCTCTGGCGAAGCGAATCACCGGCGGCACGGTCTATGTCGACGGAGGGGTCAACTTGATTGCGTGAATTCCGGACATCGGCCGACGTCCCGGACACCCGATGCGATCGCCGCCCGGCCGCCGGAAGTCTTGCCGGAAATCGAATCAAGGCGGATGATGGGCTCTGCCATGCACAAGACGAAAGCAAATCCTGAGCCGACGAACGACACCGCCGGTTCCCCTCAAGGGTACATATCCGCGGACGAACGTCGCGCCGCGGGGAAAGCGCTGCGTGACGCGACGCCGCGCGCCGCGCACGGCGGCTGGAAGCCGCCCAAGGACCGGCCCGATCCGATCGAGCTCCTGCACGAGTCCAACGAAGGCCGAATTCCGCAACTGATCCCGATCCGCTTCGGGCGCATGGCGCAATCGCCATTCGCCTTCTACCGCGGCTCCGCCGCGGTCATGGCGGCCGACTTGGCGACGACCCCGACGTCCGGGCTTCGCGTTCAGGCCTGCGGCGACGCCCACCTCATGAATTTCGGCGGCTTCGCCACGCCGGAGCGCAACATCTTCTTCGACATCAACGATTTCGACGAAACCCTGCCGGCTCCATGGGAGTGGGACGTCAAGCGTCTGACGGCCAGCATCGTCATCGCCGCCCAGCATCTCAACCTGCCCGACAGCGAGGCGGCGAAGGCGGCGACGGATTTGGTGCGCTCCTACCGTGAACGAATGATCGACTATGCCTCCATGCGCGCCCTGGATGTCTGGTACGACCGCATTGATCTCGACCGCGTTCTCAAGGTCCTGCCGACCGGAGAGGAGGTTGAGCGCGTCAAGCAAAGAGTTGAGCAGGCCCGCCGGAAAAGCCTGCCGGAAAGCCTGTTCCCCAAGCTGGTCGAGCATTTGGGTTCGGCGCCAAGGATCAAGGACGAGCCGCCGCTGATCTTCCACCCCACCGAGGAGCAGGCCCCGGGCGCAAGGAGCGGATATGCCGACGCGCTCGAACGCTATCGGAAGTCGTTACCCGAGCACGTCCGGACGCTGTTTGACCGCCTCCACCTGTTCGACTTCGCCATCAAGGTCGTCGGCGTGGGCAGCGTCGCCACGTTCTGCGCTCTCGGGCTGTTCATGGCGGCCGATGACGACCCGATTTTCCTGCAGGTCAAAGAAGCGCGGAAATCGGTGTTCGAGCCTTATGCAGGCAAGTCCCAGCATAAGAACCACGGCGAACGGGTCGTGGCGGGCCAGCGCCTCATGCAATCGGCAAGCGACATTTTCCTCGGCTGGACGCGCGGACAGAACGGCCGCGACTACTACTTCCGCCAGCTTCGCGACGCGAAAATCTCCGCCTTTTGGAAGACTGGGACGCCACGATGCTGCGGGAATACGGCAAGCTTTGCGCCTGGGCGCTGGCTCGGGCGCACGCGCGATCGGGGGACGCGGCGAAGATCGCGGGCTACATGGGCTCCAACACGACCTTCGACGACGCGATATGCGAGTTCGCGGTCGAATACGCCGACCAGAACCTTCGCGATCACCGCGCCTTCGTCAAGGCGATCCGGGAGGGTCGAATAAAGGTTGTCTCCGAGGATTGAGGGTCGGCGCTGGCGGGTTTTGGGTTGTGAGTGCGACTGTCGAGGACAAAGCCAATAGGAAGCGCAGGTCGCGCATGCCCGCAGGTCCGGCGGGCGCGCGACGGGTGAGGGACGAACTCCTGAGACGCGGTTTCGATGCGCGGCTCCCCGACCGCTACACCAAGAAATACGACGTTCTTGTCGGACAACATGGCTCGCCGCCAAAGCCCGTTCATGTGAGGACCGTGCATGTGGGTCCATGGTATGTCCGCAGTTCGCACTTTGCTGGAGCCGCTGCAAGCGAGGTCACGGTCTACGTCCTCTTTGGCATCGAAAAGAATCCGAATGCCGCTCGTTTCTTTGTCGCCAGGAACAGCGATATGGAGGCTGAGCTCCGTCAGCCGCCGGATTGGCGCAAATTTGGATTCATTGATGTCGAAGCCGTGGAGCGATACGAAGACAACTGGGATCTTCTGAAGACCTAGCAAATTTCAACGACCCCATCGCCATTGCTTGGGCTGACGCAAACGCCTTAACCGAATTTTATCGTCGAAGTCGCAGCAATCGCCCAACTTCCGCCGCCATGGCGCTAGATTGCTGGCGTTTTCGACCTTTCTGATCCAAATCAAATTCGAGGCGAATTCTGCTCTAAAAAAAGCCGGGCGCGATACGCCTGCGAGCAGGGAGGATGGAGATGAGTGACCAAGAAGGAACCAAAATGCTTTCGCGGCGAAGGGTGATTTCGCTTCTCGGGCTGGCGGCGGTTGCAGGATTTGGAGCGCTGACGGGTTCAGACGCCGAGGCCCAGACGGCCGCGACGCCCGCGACGCCCAACGCCCGAGGCGACCGGGACCCACGGGATGCAGCGGCGCCAGGGGCGGCGCACCGCTCGCCATGAGCGACGGCACACGCGGCGTACAGGTGGAACGGCGCCCGCAGCAGCCGGCAAGCCCGCAATAGGAGAAGCGCCCGGGACGGGATTATATCTCGGGAGCGTGTTCGTCATCAAATTGAAGGGAGATGCGATCATGAAGACAGCGTTTTATGCGTTTGCGGTCGGCGGTGCGCTGCTGCTTACGGGTTCTGTGGGCGCGCGAGCGCAGGAAGGGTTGTTCACTTCGCAACGGGACTGCGCCGGCGATGTCCAGTCCCTGTGTGCGGGCGTCAAGCCCGGCGGAGGACGCGTTCTCGCCTGTTTGCAGACCCATGTGGGCGAACTCTCCGTGGGCTGTTCGACAATTCTGTCGAAGGCCGCCTGGACCGCCGAGCAATGCGCAGCGGACATTAGCAATTCTGCCCCAGCGCCACATTCGGCAACATCTCCGACTGCATGAAACCGCATCTCGGCGAAGCCAGCGCCGCCTGCAGGTCAGCGCTGGCGTTCATGGCCTCTCCCGCCGCCGATCGGTATTGAGAACTTCTATGCGTAAATCGGTGTTGATTGGCGCGACTGTGATCGGTGCCGCACTCCTTGCGAGCTTGCCAATCTCTGTCAAATGGTCAGCAGAAAAGAACCTGTCGGTGTCCGTGGACGGGAACGTCGGCTGGCTTTCAGTGCGAAGCCAACAACCGATCTGATTTGCGCGAAAAGCCTTAGTCGCCAAACTCCAGCGGCGCTTCGCCGCTGGATACCGCCTCGACGTCAAGACAATTGAGCGTCGACAGTGGCCAATTTTGAGGGCAGAACAATGATCACATCCGGAGGAAGACCCAACTTGCGAACTCTCGGGCTGATCAGCAGCGTCGCTCTGCTGATCATCGCGAACGCGCCAGTCCGGGCGCAGACTGCAGAGGAGCAGGAGCGCAGCTATCGCCGCGAGGCGATGGAGCAGGCGCTTCAGACGAAGGAGAGTTTCGAGCTTTATGGCCTGCACTTCGATAGCGACAAGGCAACGATTCAGCCCGAGTCGAAATCGCTCCTTGACGACATAGCGACCGCGCTCAAGAACTTCCCGGACTGGCACTTGAGGATCGTCGGACACACGGATTCGACCGGCGATCCGGAACACAACGTTCACCTTTCGTTGGATCGCGCGCTCGCCATCGAGGCGGCCCTCGTGGATCGGGGAGTCGACCCTCAAAGGCTGGTGACGGCAGGTCTTGGAGAGAGTCGGCCCATTACCAGCAACGCCACACCCGAAGGGCGCGCTCTCAACCGCAGGGTTGAACTCGACAGGGTCACGGACTCGGCCGAAGCGAAGAAGCTGCTCAAGGCGATGTCAGACTTCCTGGCTGCGCAGAAAACCTTGTCGGTCGGCTTCGACACTGTTTTCGAAGTCGTCACGCCGACCGATCAGAAATTGGGCCTTGCAAGCTCGGGAACTGCAACGCTCGCCCGACCGGACAAGATTCGCGTCGCGCGGTCCGGCGGGTTTGCTGACTTCGAGATCCTCTATGACGGCAAGACGCTCACGTTTCTGGGAAAGAACGCCAATCTCTACACGCAGATTGCCGCTCCGGGCACCGTCGATCAACTGATCGACACCCTCCAGGACAAATACAACAGGCCCATGCCCGGAGCCGATCTCTTGATGACCAACTCGTATGACGAACTGATGCAGGACGTCTATGATTTGAAGGATCTCGGCAGCGGCGTGATAAACGGCGTCGAGTGCGATACGCTCGCGTTTCGCAAAAACGACGTTGACTGGCAGATCTGGATCGCTCAAGGCGAGCGGCCGTATCCCTGCCGGTTTGTCATAACGTCCAAGCTGGCGAACGAAGACCCCCAATACACCATTCAATTCCGCGACTGGAAATTCGGCAATGACGTCGCGGCCGATGACTTCGCTTTCAAAAATGCCTCAAACGCAAAACAGGTTGCGCTGAAAGACGTTCAGGACAAGCTCGGCGACTTGCCGGAGAACTTCAAGATAGGAGGCTCAAAGTGACAAAGTTGAAGCAGTTTGGCCTCCCCCTGGGCGTCGTGATGTTGGGCCTGCTGGCGATGGAGGTTGGCGAGCGGCTCTCGGTCCCTGGGGTAAGTGGTTACGTCGCGACCGCTGAGGCGCGTGTGGGGCGCCCGCTGACGCCCGTCAGCGTCGCCGGCGCGGCGCGCAGGACGACGCGCCGCTGCGCGACCGGCGTATATAATTGCTGAAGCGTCGGGCGCGGCCGCCATCTGCGCGGGAAGGCCCCGACCTCTCGCGGTCAACTGACGAGTCGCGCCGCCGCCATTTCGGATGGCAGCGCGGCTTTTCACGTATTCGGCTGCCCATTCGACGGCGGCCGCGGTGGTGCAGGTGCGGAGCCGAGGCATCGGCCCCGGTTACGCGAGTGCTCCCTTTTCCCCCGTTCTTCGGCCTGGAACAGGACCTGAAAGGTGTCTCCAAACCTGGGGGACATCTCGGGGAGCATGTTCGTAATCGGTTCTGCTCAGTCGCAACGCCACCGGGAGCGGACCGCCAGGATATGGTTCTCAGCCTCTTCGAACCTCAGGCTTTCGCCGACGTCCCCGAAGTCCGGAAATAGGCGCTCAGAAGTCCAGAAAAAGCCCCGGACTTCCTCGCCAACGATACTCGGCACCACTTTGATGAAATGCCCGCTCTGGCGGTCGGCGCGAGCGCGCCCTCAGCCTACATGAAGGAGCGCGGTAGTTTGACCAATAGGAGCCGGTCCGAAATCGCCATAGTCGCAGCCGAAAGTTACGTCACGTGCGACGGGACAGGATCGACCTGCTTGCACGAACAACGAAGGGAGAACACCCATGCAGTTCCGCTTCGCCGTCTTGGCAAGTGCCCTAGTAGTGGGTTTGGTGTTTTCCGCTCTGCCGGCCAGAGCGGCCATTACCCATACCACCTCGAACCTAAACCTGCGAGCGGGACCCGGCACGCATCATAAGATCAAGGCCATCATTCCGGCGGGAGCGCCGATTGATATCGAAAGTTGCGGGGACACTTGGTGCTACATGGCTTGGGCTGGACATGTCGGGTACGTTAACCATCAATACCTGATGCACCACGTGACAGTAGAAGTGGCGCCGCTAGTTCATGTGACTCATGTCCATAAGCATGGCCTGATCAACTTCTAGCATAAGCGGGAGACCCCCGGCTGTGCCGGGGTGGCAGTGGCTCGGGCGCACGCGCGATCCGGCGATCCCGCCAAGATCGCGGGCTACATGGGCTCCAACACGACCTTCGACGACGCGGTCTGCGAGTTCGCGGTCGAATACGCCGACCAGAACCTTCGCGATCACCGCGCCTTCGTCAAGGCGATCCGGGAGGGTCGAATAAAGGTTGTCTCCGAGGATTGAGGGTCGGCGCTGGCGGGTTTTGGGTTGTGAGTGCGACTGTCGAGGACAAAGCCAATAGGAAGCGCAGGTCGCGCATGCCCGCAGGTCCGGCGGGCGCGCGACGGGTGAGGGACGAACTCCTGAGACGCGGTTTCGATGCGCGGCTCCCCGACCGCTACACCAAGAAATACGACGTTCTTGTCGGACAACATGGCTCGCCGCCAAAGCCCGTTCATGTGAGGACCATGCATGTGGGTCCATGGTATGTCCGCAGTTCGCACTTTGCTGGAGCCGCTGCAAGCGAGGTCACGGTCTACGTCCTCTTTGGCATCGAAAAAATCCGAATGCCGCTCGTTTCTTTGTCGCCAGGAACAGCGATATGGAGGCTGAGCTCCGTCAGCCGCCGGATTGGCGCAAATTTGGATTCATTGATGTCGAAGCCGTGGAGCGATACGAAGACAACTGGGATCTTCTGAAGACCTAGCAAGCTTCGACGACCCCATCGCCATTGTCTGGCTTAACGCAAACGCCTCAGCCGAAGCGTTTTCATCCAGCTCGCGGCAATCGCCCAACTTCCGCCGCCCCGGCGCCCTAAAGGTGGATTTGCGTGCATTCTTCCTCGACCGAAATCAAATTGAGGTAGAATTGTGTCCCGGGGCGATACGCCCGCGCATAGGGAGGATGGAGATGAGTGATCAAGAAGGAACCAAAATGCTTTCGCGGCGAAGGGTGATTTCGCTTCTCGGGCTGGCGGCGGTTGCAGGATTCGGAGCGCTGACGGGTTCAGACGCCGAGGCCCAGACGGCCGCGACGCCCGCAACGTCCGAGGCGACCGGGACCCACGGGATGCAGCGGCGCCAGGGGCGGCGCACCGCTCGCCATGAGCGGCGGCACACGCGGCGTACAGGTGGAACGGCGCCCGCAGCGCCCGCAGCGCCGGCAAGCCCGCAATAGGAGAAGCGCCCGCGATATCTCAAATGGAGCGTGTTCGTCATCAGATTGAAGGGAGATGCGACCATGAAGACGGCATTTTATGCGTTGGCGCTCGGCGCGGCGCTGGCTCTCACGGCGTCGACGGCATCGGCCAGAGAGACGTCCCGACAGCGAGCATGCACAACCGATCTCAAGTCCCTATGCGCGGGCGTCGCGCCGGGCGCCGGACACATTCATGCGTGCATAGAATCGCACCTCAGCGAACTCTCCGTGGGCTGCTCGACAATCCTGGCGAAGGCTGCCTGGGTCGCCAAGCAGTGCCATGGAGACATCGAGCAGTTCTGCCCCCACGCCAAATATGGCGGCATCGCCGACTGCATGAGGCCGCATCTTGGCGAGGCCAGCGAACCATGCAGGAGCGCGCTGGCATACATCGCCTCCCCCGCCGGCAGTCGGTAACGCCCAGCGGGAGCGTCGGCTGGCGTCCGGGGCGCCCAACAGGCGATCTGGTTTGCAGCCAGATCAAGGGGGGTGCGCCGAGCGCGCCAGCCGATCTGCCGCATTTGCGGTTGATATGGTTTACAGTTGGGCAGTCAGCCGGCGCAAGGCGGCGCGGCGCGACCTCCTCGATGAAGATCGCCTCGGCGCGGCAGAAACGTCCTCGATCGTCTGCCGGGGTTGTTGATGCAGATCAATGCGCGATTATCTCGTTTTGGGCGAGGCTGTCGTTTGGTTGTCACGAATTCGGCTTTGGCCGCAAAGTACGGCAAACGTACGTCTTGATGATAAGAAACTCGGCATTTCTCGGCACGGACCGCGAGCCGAGGGGGCCGCAATCCAGGGGTAGCGCCATGAGGTTCAAGGGTCATTTCAAGAATGCGCTGTTTGCGCTCGCGCTCGCGAGCCTTATCGCGCCGCAGGCGGAAGCAATCGAGATCTTCACGGGGATGAACCCCGCGGCCCACGTCAACGACGGCCTCATCACCCAGGTCAGGGGCGGCCGAGGCGGCGGCATGCACCGCGGGGGTGGCGGCATGCACCGCGGCGGCGGCGGCATGCACCGAGGCGCGGGCGGGATGCATCGGGGCGGCATGGCCATGCACCGCGGCGGGGGCGGGATGCATCGGGGCGGCGCATATGGCGGCGTTCATCGCGGCGGCGCGTACGCCGGCAACGTGAACCGGAACGTCAATCGCAATGTCAACCGAAACGTCAACCGCAATGTCAACCGCGCTGGATACGGCTATCGCGGCGGCGCGGGCTACGGCTATCGCGGCGGCGCGGTCTGGGCAGGCCGTCCCGGCTGGTACCGTTGGCCGGCGGGCGGCGCCATCGCGGCCGGCGCGGCGCTCGGCTTCGTCTGCGCGGCGAGCGCGGCGGCATGGGCGGGCGCACCGCCGCAAGCCGGGCTCTGCTGGTATTACACCGACGCGAGCCAACGTCAGGGCTTCTGGGACGCCTGCCCGTAGGGGCAAAATTCGCGATCCGTGACGCCGAGCGCAGGGGCATTCAAAGCACCACGCCGCGCTATGCGCCGATTGGCCAACTGACGCCGAGCTCGGTTGCGCCCTTGCCGCATCGCCTGAGGCAGCTGAGCGCGGCGGCCAGGTTGACGCCGGCCGGGTCGAATGTCGTCCGTCGAAAAGAAAAAAACCGCCCCGGAATGAGGGTCCGGCGCGCCGGGGACGAAGATCGAGACGAGGCCGTCGCTCAGCGCTTCGGTTTGAACCCCGAGCTGCCATCCCCCCTCCATGGGCACGAGCACCACCGGGAGTTCCCCGAAGTCGGCGACGCCGAGCGCGCTTGCGCTCTCCTTCTTCAGATAGTCGTAGGCGGGAATCTTTGACAGCACCGAGGACTCCAATACGTCGATGAGCGTTCTGCGCGGTCACCGTGCGAGCGATGAGACCGGCAAGAAAGCAGACAAGCGCAATGAGCGCGACCGCCAGCGCGGTCGCCGCGCCAGCGCTCAAGTCCGAAGCGGCTGGAATGTGAACAAGAACGGCGTTCAAACCCTTCTTCGCGTAGTCGTACGCCTTGGCGAGAATAACGATGAGAACAACGATCGGCGCCAGGAAAAAGAGGCCGCCGACAATCGTCGTCCGTACGAATTGAGCGATCGTTTTCATGGATGGTCTTCCTCGCCGTTAGTCGGGTTTGCGCGACCAGCTCGGAGAGCAGCCCCGTGCGCCTCCGGCGATCAGGGATAGCGCAGAGTGACGTGTACGACGGGGCCCTCGCGCTTTGTGCTCATCGCAAGACCGCTGCGCTCAAAGACCCTCAGCATCGGAAGGTTGTCCGAGAGGACCTCCGCCACCAGTTCGCGCAGGCCTGCCTCGCGTCCGATCGCCACCAGATGCCGCATCAATGCGGAGCCGATCCCCCTGGCCTGATAGTCGTCGACGAGCGCGAAGGCCGCCTCGGCCTTGCCGGGCTCGATGACGATGTAGCGGCCGCCGCCGATCAGCGTCGGGCGCCCGTCTTCGTCCGCCATCGCGACCAGCGCGACATGCTTGACGAAGTCGATGTCGAGGAAATAGTGGGCCTCTTTCTCGGAAATCTCGCGTTTGACCGCAAAGAAGCGGAGGTAAAGCGTTTCCGCGCTTGTCCGCGCGAGCGCATCGCGCCCGCCATCGAGGTCCTCCGGACGCTGGGCGCGGAAAGTGATCGTCCGGCCGTCATGCAGCGTCTCGGTCGCACAATAATTGGCGGCGTCGATCATGCTCGGACCCCCATCGATTCGCCGCGGCGTCGCTATCGATTCGCGAGCGAGCAACTTCTACCACATGATGCGGGAGGGCGAACATGGGCGAGGATCCTCGGCGCCGCTCTGCTCTAAATTAAATTAGACGGGACATCGTCACGCGGCAGCGCTAATGCTCCAGAGGTCAACACGCTGCTTTGCCAAGCCCATGACGCGCGCTTAGAGTCTCCGGCGGACCGCAATCGGAACGGTTCACGTCATGTCGACGTTGCGGCGCGACAGGCCGATCCCCTGCCGGTCCTCCTGGCGCGCCATGCGCCGGTCCTCGACGTCGAACGGCGAGGCCTCGATGCCATGGTCGAGATGCTCGAGATATCGCCGCGCCGCCTGCGCCCGTTCTTCGCTCGACAACGACTTCCGCGAGGCCGACGAGCGCGGACCTCAACCGCCGCAACACCTGAACCGAACTCGAGCCGAACTGGCGGATCTCGTCGAAGGCGAGCGTCAGATAATCCTCCCAGGTCGGCGTCGGGAAGACCAGCCGCAGGACGCCGGTCTCGTCGGCGGCGTAGCCGGCGTCCAATTCGGCGGCGCCGAGGCGGCGCAGGAGGTCCTCGAGCTGGTCGATGGTCTGCACCGCCGTCGTCGGGTCGTTGATCGCCGGCGACAACGCCTTGATGGCGATGTCGACGAGAAGCCGGATCGGATACTTCGGGTCCTGCTCGAAGGTGCGCTCGCGCCCGAGACGAACGGCGCCGAGGAGCGCGCCTTCCGGCAGCGGCGTCGCCGCGTCGTGAACGCGCAGTAGAACCGCCCCCTCGACCAGCGTGTCGCCGACCGCGCAGGCCATCACGATCGTTCCGCCCGCCTGTCGCGCCAGCGCGACAAGGGAGCCGATGTCGAGCCTGGCGATGGTGCGGGGCTTGCCGAAATGCTTCACCGTCTGGGTCGCCTGGCCGAGCCGCGTATGACGCGCCGCGCCTTCCCAAGCGCGCGGGGCGGGGGACGCCTGGTCCAGGGGCCGAACATGTCGCCGATGACGGCGCGCCCCCGGTCGCCGACCAGATGAAGAACGTTGCCGATCTGAAGGTCGCCGAGGCGCTGCATCAGCCGCGCAAACATGAGCATGCTGACGACGATCATAATTCCGACGAGCCCCAACGAGAACGGCGGGACAGTTCCGTTCCGTCTCGGTCGACCCAGGCCAGAGTAACAGGGCGAAGATGAATGTCGCGGTGAAAACGCCGAGCGCATGAAAAAGCATGCGGTCGCGTGCGAACCAGAGCACCAGCCGCGGCGAATAGGCGATCGCGCTGAATTGCACCATGACGAAGGCCATGGCGAACACAATACCGGTCAGCGCCATCATGCCGGACGCCGCGGCCGAAAGATAGGCCTGAGCCGAGGAAACCGACAGCTCAAACACGTAGTACGTGACGTGCGTCGCCCAGGCGGTTTCGATCCGCGGCAGGGCGATCCCGCCCAGGACGGCCCCGATCACGTAGATCATCGGAATAAGCCAAGGCTGCATCGCAGGCTGACCAGTATGGCTTCGATCGTCGCGGATTTCCCCGGCGATCCGCGCAGTCTATCGGATCGACGGCGCAAAGACGCAAGGACGATGTTCGCCACCCGCCGTCGTGCGCGACGCGCCACGCTTGCCGCCGGCTCCATGAGTGAACGGCAATTCCGGGCCGGCTCGAAGATGATAAAGTCGGACTGGCGGTTCGAGTCGGCCGCCCGCGAGATGAGTTGAAGACATGAGCCAGGTCGATGCTGTCACCGAGGCCGGATTGAGAACCCCGAAGGCCGCCGCCATCGCAGGCGTCGTCTTTTCTTTGCTGACCCTGGCGAGCTTCGGATTGCTCTGGAGCGCAATTCCCGCCGAGCCGCAGGCATCGGCCGCATGGCTCGCCGCCAACGCCGATGAGGTCGCGCTTGCGCTCAATCTAGTCCCCTTCGCCGGAATTGCCTTTCTGTGGTTCATCGGCGTCCTTCGCGACCGGCTCGGCCGGCGCGAGGACCGATTCTTTGCGAGCGTGTTCCTGGAAGCGGCCTGTTGTTCTTGGGCATGCTGTACGTCGCCGCGGCGGTCGTCGGCGCCATGCTCATCGCGTTCAAGGACGAACCGGCCGCGTTCGCCTTGCCCACGTTTCGCTTCGCGCGGGCGGTCTCGTACAACCTCGTCAACGTCTACATGGTCAAGATGGCCGGCGTGTTCATGATCTCCACCTCGACGGTCGCGATGTCGACGCGCTTCGCTCCGCGCTGGCTGGCCGCGCTCGGTTATCTGCTAGCGGTCCTGCTGTTGCTCGGCAGCTCTTTCCTCCGCTGGAGCTTCGCGCTCTTTCCGCTGTGGGTGCTGCTCCTGAGCATCCAAATCCTCGCGGGCAATCTTGTCCGGAGGGCGGAGGCCTGACGCCAGCGGCGCATGATTCAACGTCCAAGACAATTTGGGGTTCTGCCCGTGACCTCAGGGCGCCTTTTCCGGGGGAAGAGCGGGTTGGCTTTCCTTCTTCGCCTCGAGGCGTTCCTCCGCCAGCTTGAATGAAATGTAGTATTTGAAGATGTTCGCGACGTATTGGACGGTTTCGCGTCCGATGACTTCTCGCGGCTCCCGTCTCCACGTTGTCGAACCAGACGTGGGGGTCGAGGCCGCTTGCGGCGGCCGCGTTTCGAAACCGCCAGAAATTGCCTGGGCCCGCATTGTAGGCGGCGAATGTCATCAGCGTCCGGTCGGGGATCCTTAACGGCCGGATCGTTGACGTACTTGTCGCGAACGAGCCGAAGATACGCCGCGCCTGCGTCTACGTTCGCCTGCACGTCCCGATCGACGCCCCTGATGTTCAATGGCGGCGCGGCGGCCGTTGAGGGCAGGACCTGCATCACGCCCACCGCGCCTCGAGGACTGCGCCGGGACTGATCGAGTTGCGATTCCTGATAGCCCTGGGCCATCAGCATCAGGTCGTCGAACCCGTATTTCGCGCCGGCGCGCTCGAACACGCGCAGCAGCTCCTGGAAGCGCTGCATCGCGACTGGCGAATCCGCATTGCGCAGCGCTTCCGGTCCGGTGAAGTAGCGGCGCATGACGGTTGCGCCGAAGCTTGTATTCGGCCCATGGGCGGCGATGAAAGCGCCAAGCTCCTTCTGCAACAGCGGCGAATTCTTGCGGACGGCCCACGCGATCGCCCCGTCGTCGTGGATGACGAGATCGTCGCGCACTCTCAAGCCCGGAAGGATTTTCGCCCAAACGTTCGCCTGGTAGTCGTCGACGATCGCATAGGGGATGAGTTCGGCGCTCACCATCTGGAGAATGTCGTCGTCTTCGAGATCCTCGTCGATCGGGTGAATTGTGATCGGCGGGAGGCCCTTGGCCGCGAAATTCGCGCTGAGGCGGCGCAGGTTGCCGGAATAGGCGCTCGAGGCGCGGACAAACGCCTCCTTGCCCGCAAGGTCGTCAAGCGAGGCAAGGCTGGGAGAATTGGGGCCAGTGACGACGACTTCCTTGACGTCCCGTACCCAGGGCGTCGCAAAATCGACCAAAGCCTGCCGCTCGGGCGTGATCGTCAGTTCGCCCGCGACCACGTCGCCTTTGCCTTCCAGCAGATCGGGGATCAGCGCGTCGCGCGCCGCGGGCAGGAAGACCACGTGCATTCTCAGATGGCCCTTGGCGTATTTGGCGTTGAGCCAGGCTTCGAACGCCTGTCCCAATTCGGCGACCAGCCCCATCTGCCGCCCTCGGTCGATCATGTAGAGGGTCTTATTGTAGGGGACGAGGAAACGCACGAACCGGCGTTTCGCCATGCCGTCGAGGTCACCCGTCCAGGGCCGGCCCAGTTCGGTCATGAAGTTCAGCCCAAGGGGAGGCTGACGGTCCAGAGCCGTCGCCGGAAGCGGAGCGAAGAGCGCGACAAGGGCGACCGGCGCCGCGCATATCGCCCGGCAAAGACGCCCTGAGCCAATGGGCAAAGTCGACGCCTTCATAGGCGGAAGATTCTCCTCCATACATACTACCCTATTTGCGAACGCGGGTTGGGTTCCGAACGCCGCGTCAAAATGTCGCGGCGCCTGCTGCGTCGCTATTTGAGGCCGAACACGACGCCGAACGACGGGAGCAAAGCATTTCCGGCCCGCCGCGCGACCTTTTGGCGCATCCTGCTCTCGCCTCTTCAAGCGCCTCCCATCTGCGTGTAAGCGTGAACCGTGCAGCGAGATCGAAAAAAAGCTTCGGCGCAAGCGAGAAGGCGCGGCCTTCAGAGCGCTCACACTGAGCATCCGAGGTCGGAGAAGCGAAACATGAGACCGCGTAGGCTCCTCAGTCTGGCGACCTGCCTCGTTCTGGCCGCCGGTTTCTCGCTCGCTGAAGGCGATGCGGCCGTGGCGGCGACAAAATCTCAACGCTGTGAGGCCTATGCCCACAACATGGCGCGCTCGGCGCCGACCCGCGGGGGTCCGGTTCGCGGCGCGCTTGTCGGAGCCGGCATCGGCTCCTTCTCGGCCTCGGCGGGCGCAGGCGCGGCCATCGGCGCCGGGGTGGGTGTGACACGGCGCGTCGTTCAAAGGAGCCGCGCCTACAGCTACTACTATAACCGGTGCATGGGGCGTTGATCCCGCTCGCTGAACGTGCGCCATTGATCGCCAACGTACGCAGGACGCTGCAATCGGAAGCGTCGTGCGGTGGGAGTCCGACTTGAAAATTTGTCATAAGCGCACTTCGGCGGTTCTCGCTTTACTTTTGGGCGCGGGCCTTGTGTTGTCCATCGGGGACGCCCGAATCTCTGGCGATTACGGATTGGTTTCGTCCGCGCACGCCCAGCCGCTCCGCAAATTGATTGCGCGATTGCGCGGCCAGACCCTGCCTTCCGGGATTGCGAAGGCGAAGGGGCGCATCGAGGCGAATCAGGTCGATGTGTCGTCGAAATATCCCGGCCAACTTGCGCAAATTTCCGTGCAGGAGGGGACCAAGGTCGCGATCGGGCAGGTGATCGGCAAAGTCTCGTCGCCCGAATTCGAGGCGCAGCTGCGTGCTGCGCGGTCGGAGCTGCAATCCGCCCAGGGCGCTTTGGCGGCGGCCGAGGCCGACATCGCTTCGCGAAAGGCCGCGCTCGACTTTGCGAAGTCCGACTTCGAGCGCGGACAGGAGCTCATCAAGTCCGGTTTCATTACCAAGCAGCTGTTTGAGGAACGGCAGCGCAACTACGAGTCGGCGGAAGCAGCGGTCCAGACGATGGCCGCCCGGAGGGACCAAGCGCAAAGCGCCATCAAGGCGCGGAAGCCAAAGTCGAGCAAATCGAGTCGATGATCCACGATCTCACGCTCGTGTCCCCGCGGAACGGACAGGTCCAGTATCAATTGGCGCGAAAAGGGGAGACCGTTGCGGCGGGCGAACCGATCGTCACGATACTCGATCTCACCGACCTCCACATGATCGTTTTCCTTCCCGCGGCTGACGCCGGCAGGCTTGGCATCGGGGAGGAAGCCCGCGTCATCCTCGACGCGGTCCCCGACTACGTCATTCCCGCGGAAGTGAGCTTTGTCGCGTCCGAATCGCAATTCACCCCCAAGACCGTCGAGACCAAGGACGAGCGCGCCAAGCTGATGTTCCGCGTCGAGCTCAGGATCGATCGGCAGGTCCTCAAGACCTACTACGGAAGGTTGGAGGGCGGCCTGACTGGCTCGGGATTCGTACGCACGCGGCCGGACGTCAAATGGCCGGCCGAACTGGAAATCAAGCTTCCGCCCGCGCCCGCATCGCCGCCGGTCGCGGAAACGCCCGCGCCTGCCGCCTCCGCGCCGGCGACCCCTCCGCCTGTCGCGCAAAACGCTGCGCCCGCGGCGCCTCCTGCGCCTGTAGCGCCCGCTCCCGCGCCGGTCGCGCAAGCGGCGCCGCCCGCCGCGGCTCCTGCGCCTGCAGCCCCGCCGCCTGCGCCCGCTCCCGCGCCGGTCGCGCAAACGGCGCCGCCCGCCGCGGCTCCTGCGCCTGCCGCCACATCCCCTGCGCCCGCTCCCGCGCCGGTCGCGCAAGCGGCGCCGCCCGCCGCGGCTCCCGCGCCGGTCGCGGAGGCGACTACGTCAGCGCCCGCCACGCAGGAGGCCGCGCTCGAGTTTGCTCCTCAGAGCGTCACGCAGCTGGTCGGCGCCTGGGCTCCGTCCGCCGCCGACTGCAACCGGCTGTTCCAGCGGCGAGGCAAGGCGTTGACGTATCGACAGCCGGTGGACAAGTTTGCCCAGGCCGCGATCGTCGAGCCGCAGCGCATCCGGCTGCCCTCCGCCGTTTGCAAACTCGAGACGGCGACCCGCGAAAGCGGCGCGCTCAGACTGAGCGCCGATTGTCAGGACTCGATCAGCTATACGTCGCGGACGGTTTACATCAAACTCAGATCGGATACCGAGCTTTTCTTCAGTCCAACTGGCGATCCGGTGCTCGCGACGACTTTGAAGAAGTGCCGGTTCTGATGGTCGTGCGGAGCGGCGCCTGCGGCCGCCCGTTCAAGGCTCCGCGAACATCATTCAACGAACGAATTAGCCGCTTGGCCATTTGAGCTCCGGCACAACCTTATAGGGGTAGCGCGGCTCCTCGTAGCCGTGAGGCTTCTGCCGGTTTGGCAGTTCGGGCCTCTGCCGTTCCAATTCCTCGTACGGGATCTGCGACAAAAGATGCGAAATGACATTGAGCCGCGCGCGCTTCTTGTCGTCCGACCGCACCACATGCCACGGCGCCCAGGGCGTGTCGGTCGCCTTGAACATGTCGTCGCGGGCGCGCGAATAGTCGTACCAGCGGCTATACGACTTGAGGTCCATCGGCGACAGCTTCCAGATCTTGCGCGGATCGTCGATGCGGGCCTCGAGCCGCCGCGTTTGCTCCTCTTCGCTGACTTCGAGCCAATACTTGATCAGAGCGATGCCGGATTCGACGATCGCCTTCTCGAACTCCGGAGTGACTTCGAGGAAGCGCTTGACCTGCTCCATCGAGCAGAAGTCCATCACCCGCTCGACGCCCGCCCGATTGTACCAGCTGCGGTCGAAGAGGACGATTTCGCCTGCAGCGGGCATGTGCTGGATGTAACGTTGGATGTACATCTGCGACTTCTCCCGCTCGGTCGGGGCGGGAAGCGCGACGACGCGGAAGACGCGCGGAGAAACGCGTTCGGAGATCGCCTTGATGACACCGCCCTTGCCGGCGCCGTCGCGGCCTTCGAACACGACGACGGCTTTCAGGCCCTTGGCGACGACCCAAAGCTGCAGCTTGACCAGCTCGGCGTGCAACCGGGCGAGCTCGCGCAGGTAATCTTTGTTGGAGAGCTTATTCTGGTTGTCTAAGCCGTTATCGTCATCGATCTTGCGGCCTTTGCCCCGACCCTTTGTCGCTGCCATCTTTTTCTCCCAGGTTCGTTCATTGGAAGGTAGACAGGCTTTCCGATAGCCATCGTGTATTCTTAAATTGTCGCTCGGCGCCTGCTCTTCGATGCCGACACAATAGGCGAGCGCTGGCTCCTTTGCACCTCAGCCGCCCTCAGCCGCCTCCGAGGAGGCTCCGCCGCGAGGCTAGGGACCTCGGCCCGACAGGGACTTGCCGAGAATTGCCGAACCGGTTCCACAGCGCCTCAGCGCTCCCATTGCCGCCGCGAGCGGGACGCCTGCCGGCCGTACCCGATCGGCGGCGATGAGGAAGACCGCGCCCGACAGAGGGTTTGGGGCATTGGGAACGAACACGGCGACGAGACCCTTGCCGACGACGTCAGTCTGGAGCCCAATGCGCCACGCGCCGCCGAGCTCCGCAAGCACCACCGGATGTTCCGCCGACTCGCTAACGCCGAGCACGCTCATGCCTGCCTGCTTCAGATATTCATAGGCGGGGACCTTCGACAGGACAGCGGCCTCGAGGCCGCCCACGATCTTTTGCGCCAGCAGGGTTCGCGCGAGCAGCCCGGCCAAGAAGCAGGCGAGGGCCAGGACGATGATCGCGAGGATCGCCGATGCGGTCGGCCCGGAGGCGAAACGGTCCGGAATGAGCGCCGTCACCGGCTGAAGTCCCCGGCGCGCGAAGTCGTAAGCCTTGCCCAGGATGAGCCCGAGCACGACGATCGGGGCCAGAAAGAGGATGCCGCCGAGAAACGTGGTCAGGATGAAATGTGAGATGGCTTTCATAACGTATCCGGCCTGCTGATTAACGGGCTGCGACAACCGAAGGCCGACCTAATCTCATAAGTCGCGATAATCAGCTGGATAGCTCGGCGCGACGGGCGCGGGGGTCGCCGCCGCGACTCCGGTCGCTCATCTGTCCGCTAAGCTTCCTCGTTTCGGTCGGCCAGAGCTGCAGTTGACCAGCTCGGCGTGTAGACGGGCAAGCTCGCGCTGGTAAACTTTGTTGCTGGGCTTTTCCTCATTCGCCAAACTGTCGTTGTCCTTGATCTTGCGGCCTTTGCCGGGCCATTTTGTCGCAGCCGTGCGCTCCTCCCCGGTTCGTTCTTTACAACATGGGCGGGCTTGCCTAGTAAGGCGGCCGAGGGCTTGAACCATGAGCGGCGGCCCCAAGGCGTCGCGTTCGCCGTCGCATCGCGTTTTCGAGTGAAGCGTTGCTGCGCTCTGAGATTTGGGTCCCGCTGACGAGGCGCGAGGTACGCATGACGTTCGGAGGAGACCCACAATGACTTTTCGTCGGCGCGCGGCGATGGCGGCCCTTCTGTCGGGCGTCGGAGTGTCCGCGGTCTTCATCGGCGGGGAGCCGAGGGGCGGCGGTTGGTTCGGTCCGTCGGCGCACGCTCAGATCCTCAGGAATTTGATCGCCCGCCTGCGCGGCGAGACTTTGCCCGCCGGCATCGTCAAGTCCAACGGGCGCCTGGAGGCGACCCAGGTCGACGTCTCCTCGAAATATCCGGGCCGGCTCTCCGAAGTGACGGTGGAGGAGGGCTCCAATGTGACTCAAGGGCAGGTCATCGCAAAGATCACCTCGCCGGAATATGAGGCCAAATTGCGCGCCGCGAAGGCTGATGTTCAGAAGGCCAACGACGCGCTGGCGGCGGCGGAGGCGGAGATCACCTCCCGTGAGAGTGCGCTCACGTTCGCCAAATCCGACTTCGAACGCGGCCAGGAGCTGATGAAGTCCGGCCACATCACCAAGCAGACCTTCGAGCAGCGCAAGCGAAACTACGACTCGGCGATTGCGGCGGTGAAGAGCTTCACATCGCAGCGCGATCAGGCTCTATCCCAGATCGCCAACGCGGAGGCTGAGGTCGATCGAATCCAGTCGATCATCGATGATCTGACCCTCGTGTCGCCGCGGCTGGGACGGGTCCAGTATCAACTTGCCCGGGCCGGCGAGGTCGTCGCCGCAGGGGCGCCGATCGTCACCATCCTCGATCTCACCGACGTTTATATGACGCTCTTCCTTCCCGCCTCGGAAGCCGGCAGATTGGCGGTCGGCGACCAGGCGCGCATCATCCTCGACCCGTCCCCGACTACGTCATTCCGGCCACCGTCAGCTTCGTCGCGGCCGACGCGCAGTTCACGCCCAAGACCGTCGAGACCAAGGACGAGCGCGCCAAGCTGATGTTCCGCGTCAAGCTGAAGATCGACCCGCAGCTTCTTCAGCAGTTTTACACGCGCGTGAAGACGGGCGTGCGGGGTCTCGGCTTCGTCCGCACCAAAGCCGATGTGGAATGGCCTGCCGACCTTCAGCTCAAGCTCCCCAAGCCGCCTGAAGCCAAGACGCCCGCAGATCCCGCCGACAGCAATTCGGCGGCGACCCCTGAGGTCAAGACAAACGGCAGCGACGCGTCCGAAACCAAGGCCCCCGACGCCAAATGATCGGCAACGCAATCGCGAAGGTCTTGAACGTATCGCACCGGTACGGCGCGACCGTCGCGCTCGACGACGTCAGTATCGACATTCCCGCGCGCATCATGGTCGGCGTGATCGGGCCGGACGGCGTCGGCAAGTCGTCTCTTCTCGCGCTGATCGCCGGGGTGAGGAAGATTCAAGAGGGGGAGGTCCTCGTCTTCGACAAGGACGTCGCAGACAGGTCCAACCTGAGGGAGATCCGGGGGCGCATCGCCTATATGCCGCAGGGGCTCGGCCGCAATCTCTATCCGACGCTGAGCGTGTTCGAGAATATCGACTTCTTCGGCCGGCTGTTCGGGCAGGGCGCAGAAGAGCGCCGGATGCGCATCACCGAGCTCCTCACGGCGACGGCGATGGAGAAGTTCGAGGCCCGCCCGGCGGGCAAGCTCTCCGGCGGCATGAAGCAGAAGCTTAGCCTCTGCTGCGCCCTGATCAACGATCCGGATCTTCTCATTCTCGACGAGCCGACGACCGGCGTCGATCCTTTGTCGCGTGGCCAATTCTGGGATCTCATCAACTCTATCCGCGCCCGCCGACCGCAAATGAGCGTGATGGTCGCCACCGCCTATATGGACGAAGCCGAGCGCTTCGACTGGCTGATGGCGATGGACGACGGCAAAATCATCGCCACCGGCACGCTGAAGGAGCTGCTCGCCAAGACGGGCAAACCCAATCTCGACGAGGCGTTCATCGCGCTCATGCCGGAGGCCAAGCGGGCCCTGCACCAGAAGGTGGTCGTGCGCCCGCGCGTGGCTTCGCCCGATGAGACGCCGGCGATCGAGGCGGAGGGTCTCACGCGGCGGTTCGGCGATTTCGTCGCCGTCGACCACGTCAGTTTCCGAATTCCGCGCGGCGAGATCTTCGGCTTCCTCGGCTCGAACGGCTGCGGCAAGTCGACAACGATGAAAATGCTGGTGGGCTTCCTGCCGGCGACCAGCGGAACCTGCCAGCTGTTCGGCCAGCCCATGGGCTCGAACGACATGCAGGCCCGGCGCAACGTCGGCTATATGACGCAGGCCTTCTCGCTCTACGGCGAGCTGACGGTCGGACAGAACCTCGAGTTGCACGCCCAGCTCTATCATCTGCCGCCTGAAAAGGTCGCCGGGCGACTCGAGGAGCTGCTCGAGCGCTACGACTTGAAAGCCTTCGTCAACGCGCGTCCGGACAGCCTGCCGCTCGGCATCAAGCAACGCCTTCAGCTCGCCGTCGCGGTCCTGCACGAGCCCGCCATTCTCATCCTCGACGAGCCGACCTCGGGCGTCGATCCGATCGCCCGCGACGCGTTCTGGCGGACGCTGATCGATCTCTCGCGCGACGACGGGGTGACGATTTTCGTCACCACCCATTTCATGAACGAGGCGGAGCGCTGCGACCGCATCTCGCTCATGCATGCCGGCAAAGTGCTGGCGGTCGGCGCGCCTTACGATCTCGTCAAGGAGCGCGGCGGCGCTTCGCTCGAGGACACTTTTGTCGGCTATCTCGCCGAGGCGGCCGGGATCGATCGCTCGAAGAAGATCGAAGCGTCGCCGGCGGACGCTGAGGCGGCCGAGGCGGAGCCGGTCTCGCCGCCGAAGCATTTCAACATTGGACGGCTCTGGGCTTACGCGCGGCGGGAAACGGTCGAGCTGTTGCGCGACCCGATACGAATGGCCTTCGCCCTCTTCGGCCCGATCATCCTGATGCTGGCCTTCGGCTACGGCATCTCGTTCGACATCGAGAACCTGGCGACGGCGTCCTTCGACCAGGACGACACGCCCCAGAGCCGCGAACTGCTGCAGGGTTTCGAGGGCTCGCGTTATTTTTCAATGCAGCCTCCGATCAAGTCGGCTGATGAGGCGGAGCGGCGACTTAAGAGCGGGAACACGCAGATTGTCGTCGAGGTCCCCCCCGGCTTCGGCCGCGATCTCCTCAGCACCCGCCAGCCGGAGGTCGACGCGACGGTCGACGGCGCCATGACGTTCCGCGGCGAGACCGCGAAGAACTATGTCGGCGGAGTTGTCCGCAAGCAGGGCGAGGAGCTTCAGCGCGAAGTGCATCGTCCAGGCGCGCCGAACAAATGGAACGACGACAACATCCAAACTCGATTCCGCTACAATCAGGCCTTTCTCAGTGTGAACGCCATGGTCCCGAGCGTCTTCATGCTGATGCTCTGTCTTATCCCGGCGATCATGTCGGCGATCGCCGTGGTGCGCGAGAAGGAGACGGGCTCGATTGCAAACTTCCGCTCGACGCCGATCACCAAGTTCGAATTCCTGATCGGTAAGCAGATCCCCTACGTCGCCGTCGCGATGATCAACTTTTTTGCGCTGTTCCTGATGGCGATCTTCATATTCCACGTTCCGATCAAGGGGCCGTTCCTCACCTTGCTCATCGCCACCTTCGTCTATGTGTTCGCCACGACCGGGTTTGGGCAGCTCATCTCCTCGTTCGTGCGCACTCAGGTGGCGGCGGTGTTCGCCACAGCGATTCTGTCGATCGTTCCGGCCGTCAACTTTTCCGGCCTCTTCGCGCCCGTGTCATCCCTGTCGGGCACCGCGAAGATCCTGGGCCTATCCTTCCCCTCGGCCTGGTATCAGCCGGTCACCGTCGGGGTGTTCGCCAAGGCGCTCGGCATGGCCGACCTGTGGCGCAATGTCGCGGGGATCACGATCATCGCGCTCTCTTTCCTCGCGCTGTCGCTTCTCCTGCTCCGCAAACAGGAGACTTGAGATGTCGTCGCAGCCTCCGCCGGTCCCCCACCTTGCCGACGCAAAACCGCTGACGTTGCGCGATCACGTCATCAACATCTTCCGCCTCGTGATCAAGGAGCTGCGCAGCATCCGGGCCGACCCGACGATGCTCATCCTCGTGGTCTACGCCTTCAGCATTTCGGTCAACACGGTCGCCACCGGGGCCGTGACCGAAGCGACCAACCTCTCGGTCGGCATCGTCGACGAGGACGGCTCCGATTTGTCGCGGCGGATCGCCGAGGGCCTGAGACGCCCGACCTTCCAGCCGCCCGTACAGATCACGGCGTCGCAAATCGACCCGATGATGGACCAGGGCAAGCTCCTGTTCGTTGTCGAGATCCCGCCCAATTTCGAGGCCGACATCCGCGCCCAACGCAAGACCGGCATCCAGATCAACGTGGACGCCACCGCGGTCGCCCAGGCCGGCAACGGCGCGAACTATCTCAGGACCGCCATCGCCAACGAGATCCAGTCATTCATCTCCGGCAAGGATGCTTCGAAGGCGGCGCCGATCAACCTCGTCGTGCGCGCCGCGTTCAACCCGAACCTCAAGACCGCGTGGTTCTCGGCGATGACCCAGGTCATCAACCAGATCACGCTCTTGACCGTCATCCTGACCGGCGCGGCGCTGATCCGCGAGCGCGAGCAGGGCACGGTCGAGCACCTGCTCGTCATGCCGGTCGTGCCGACCGAGATCATGCTCGCCAAGATGATCGCCAATGGCCTCGTGATCCTTGTTGCGGCGATGCTGTCTCTGCAGTTCGTGGTCCACTGGTGGATCGGCTCGCCGATCAACGGCTCGTTGCTGCTGTTCCTCCTCGGCGCCGCGATCTACGCGCTCGTGGTGGCGGCGCTCGGCATCATGCTCGGCACATTGGCCACGACGATGGGCCAGTTCGGCCTGCTCGCCATGCCGGTGCTGATGGTCACTCAGCTCCTCTCGGGGTCGAGCACGCCGATGGAGAGCATGCCGGTCTGGCTGCAGCACGTCATGCAGACGATCAGCCCGACGCCGCATTTCGTCGCCTTCTCCCAGGCGGTGCTGTTCCGCGGCGCCGACGTGAGCCTGGTGTGGCGACCGATGGTCGCCATGCTCATCATCGGCGCCGTCTATTTCGCCGTCGCCTCTTCGCGGTTCCGGCGAGTCATCTTCGGCGGCTGATCCGGTTTCCCGCTCGAGAGCCTGCGAGAGCCGGGTCGGCGCGAAGCGCCCGATGACAGGCTGGCGGAGATCTGTCACCGACGTTCCGACTGCTCCTTGTGGAGCGACCGATCGAATCCGAGCTCTCGTCGCCTTTTGGCCGGCAACGCCGCAACCGCGAGAGCGTAGCTACGGCGCAGATAGTCCTTAAGGTCCGCATCGCCGAGCGTGCGGCGGTCGGTGCGCTGAATCCAAGTCAGGCCGCGCGAGGCGAGATAGGGCGCAGGGCGCAGACCCGGCAGGTCCTTCAGCACCGCAAAGCTCGCTTCCGAGCATTTGAAGGTCACCGCAAGCTCGCTCGATTCCGACCATCCCCCGATCGCGAACACCTTTCCGCCGACTTTCCAGACGCTCGCGTCGCCCCATTGCACGACATGCGTCGCATGGGGAAGGCCAGCGCAGAACGCGTCATAGTGTTCACGGGTCATAGAACCGCCGCGCCAAGGCCGAGCGAAGGAAATCAGGCTGGCGCTCCGCGCCCCCCCGTCAAAGTTTCATCGAATCCTTGAGCTCGCGCAGGCGGTCGAGTTTCTCCTGCGCCTGGCGCTTCTGGTCCTCGCCCGCGTCGGCCAGATCCTCCTCCGCGTTCCTGATCTCCTCATCGAGATGGGCGGCGCTCAGGTCCTCGAAGGGGATTGCGGTCTCCGCGAGAAGGATCAATCCGAGCGGATTGACTTCCGCGAAGCCGCCGCGGACGAAGACGCGGTGGCGCCGGCCGGCCGCGTCCTCGATGGCGACCACGCCGGGACGCACCGAAGTCACCACCGGCTCATGGTCCGTCAGCACCTGGAAGTCGCCTTCGTTGCCCGGCACGACCACCGATTGCGCCGGTCCGCTGAACAGCACCTTGTCGGGCGACACGAGTTCGAAGGGAAAGGTGGCCATCGACTGAACCCTTTCTCACGTCGGGCTCAGGCCGCTTCCGCCGCGAGCTTCTTCGCCTTCTCGACGGCCTGCTCGATCGTGCCGACCATGTAGAAGGCCGCCTCGGGCAGATTGTCGTACTTGCCTTCGACGATGCCCTTGAAGCCCTTGACGGTGTCCTCGATCCTGACCTGCACGCCGGGCGTCCCGGTGAACACGGCCGCGACGTCGAACGGCTGCGACAGGAAGCGCTCGATCTTGCGGGCGCGGGCTACGGTCAGCTTGTCCTCTTCGGAGAGCTCGTCCATTCCCAAAATCGCGATGATGTCTTGTAGCGCCTTGTAACGCTGCAGCACCTGCTGCACCTGACGGGCGACGTTATAGTGCTCCTCGCCGACAACCGCGGCGGTGAGCATGCGAGAAGTCGAGTTCGAGCGGGTCGACCGCCGGATAGATGCCCTTTTCCGAGATCGCACGCGAGAGCACGGTCGTCGCGTCGAGGTGGGCGAAGGAGGTCGCGGGGGCCGGGTCGGTCAGGTCGTCGGCGGGCACGTAGATCGCCTGCACCGAGGTGATCGAGCCCTTGGTCGTCGAGGTGATGCGCTCCTGCAAGTCGCCCATGTCGGTGGCGAGCGTCGGCTGGTAACCGACCGCGGACGGGATGCGGCCGAGCAGCGCCGACACTTCCGAGCCGGCCTGGGTGAAGCGGAAGATATTGTCGATGAACAGCAGCACGTCCTGCCCCTGGTCGCGGAAGTATTCGGCCACGGTGACGCCGGTCAGGCCGACGCGGGCGCGGGCGCCCGGCGGCTCGTTCATCTGGCCGTACACGAGGGCGCATTTCGATTTCACGTTGGGATCGGGATGATGCGGGTCGGCGTTGACCTTCGATTCGATGAACTCGTGATAGAGGTCGTTGCCCTCGCGGGTGCGCTCGCCGACGCCGGCGAACACCGAATAGCCGCCGTGGGTCTTGGCGACGTTGTTGATGAGCTCCTGAATGAGCACAGTCTTGCCGACGCCCGCACCGCCGAACAGGCCGATCTTGCCGCCCTTTGCGTAGGGGGCGAGCAGGTCCACGACCTTGATCCCGGTGATGAGGATCTGCGCTTCCGTCGACTGCTCGACATATGCCGGGGTCGGCTGATGGATCGCCCGGCGGCCCTCCATCTGGATCGGACCGGCTTCATCCACCGGCTCGCCGACGACGTTCATGATGCGCCCGAGTGTGCCCGGGCCGACCGGAACGGAGATCGGGCCGCCGGTGTCGACGACTTCCTGTCCGCGGACGAGGCCCTCCGAGATGTCCATCGCGATGCAGCGCACGGCGTTCTCGCCGAGGTGCTGGGCGACCTCGAGCACCAAACGGTTGCCCCTGTTGTCGGTCTCCAGCGCGTTGAGAATCGGCGGCAGGTAGCTGTCGAACTTCACGTCGACGACGGCGCCGATGACCTGGGTGACCCGGCCGGTTGCATTCGCGATATTCGCCATTTTTACGTCCTCGTTCAAACTTCAGGATTGCGGCGCAGGCGCGGATCGGATCAGAGCGCCTCGGCGCCCGAGATGATTTCGATAAGCTCCTTGGTGATCATCGCCTGTCGGGTCCGGTTGTAGCGAAGCGTGTATCTCGTCACCATCTCGCCGGCGTTGCGGGTGGCGCTGTCCATCGCGCTCATCTGCGCGCCGAAGAACGAAGCGGCGTTTTCCAGGAGCGCGCGATAGACGCGCACGGTCAGCGCCTGCGGCAGGAGCTGGGTCAGGATTTCGCTTTCGTCCGGCTCGTAGTCGTACGAAGGCGCCTTTTCGTTCTTCTCGCCGAGCTCCGGCGGAATGAGCTGCTGGGCGGTCGGGATCTGCGAGATGACGGACCTGAAGCGCGAGTAGAAGAGCGTGCAGACGTCGAACTGGGCGTTGTCGAACAGCGCGATGATCTTTTCGCCGATCGGGCGGGCCGTCTCGTAGGCGATCGTCCGCACCGCGCGCAGATCGATCAACTCGACAATCTGGCTCTCGTGCGTGCGGCGCAGCTGGTCGTAGCCCTTCTTGCCGACGCAAAGGATCTTGACCGCCTTCCCCTCGGCCGCAAGCATGTTGGCCTTCTCGCGCGCCAGACGCACGATCGCCGTATTGAAGGCGCCGCAGAGGCCGCGCTCGCCGGTGCAGACGACCAGGAGATGCGTCTGGCTCGAGCCGGAGCCGACCAGCAGACGCGGCGCCTCGCCATCCTTCGCCGCCCCCGCGAGATTGGTCAGCACCGCCTCGACCCGCTCGGCGTAGGGGCGGGCGGCCTCGACCGCCGCCTGGGCGCGGCGAAGCTTCGAGACGGCGACCATCTGCATCGCCTTGGTGATCTTCTGCGTCGACTTGACGGAGGCGATCCGGTTTCTGAGGTCCTTGAGCGAGGGCATCGCTTGAGCGTCTCCGCGCGCGCCGCGTTCTTCGTCGAACGCGGGGTCCAGTTTGGTGGATCAGGCGAAGCTGGCGGAAAACGATTCGACCGCCGACTTGAGCTTGGCTTCGACGTCGGGCGTGAGATCGTTCGACGAGCGGATCGCCTCCAAAACCTCGGCGTGCTTCGAGCGGAGCGAGGCGAGCAGCCCGTCCTCGAACGGACGCACCTGGTTCAAGGCCAGCTTGTCGAGATAGCCGTTGACGCCGGCGTAAATGACGCAGACCTGCTCCTCCATCTTGAGCGGCGAGAACTGCGGCTGCTTGAGAAGCTCGGTCAGCCGCGCGCCGCGGTTGAGCAGGCGCTGGGTGACCGCATCGAGGTCGGAGCCGAACTGGGCGAAGGCGGCCATCTCGCGGTATTGGGCAAGCTCGCCCTTGATCTTGCCGGCGACCTTCTTGGTCGCCTTGGTCTGCGCCGAGGAACCGACCCGGGACACCGACAGCCCGACGTTCACCGCGGGGCGCACGCCCTGGTAGAAGAGGTCGGTCTCGAGGAAGATCTGGCCGTCGGTGATCGAGATCACGTTGGTCGGGATGTAAGCCGACACGTCGTTGGCCTGCGTCTCGATGATCGGGAGCGCAGTCAGCGATCCCGAGCCGTTGTCCTTGTTGAGCTTGGCGGCGCGTTCGAGCAGCCGGGAGTGCAGATAGAAGACGTCGCCCGGGTAGGCTTCGCGGCCCGGCGGCCGGCGCAGCAGGAGCGACATCTGGCGGTAGGCCACAGCCTGCTTGGACAGGTCGTCATAGATGATGACCGCGTGCATGCCGTTGTCGCGGAAATATTCGCCCATGGCGCAGCCGGCGAAGGGGGCGAGGTATTGCATCGGCGCGGGGTCGGACGCGGTGGCGGCGACGATGATCGAATATTCCAGCGCGCCGTTCTCCTCGAGCACCTTGACGAATTGGGCGACGGTCGAGCGCTTCTGGCCGACCGCGACGTAGACGCAGTAGAGTTTGCGGTTCTCGTCGTCGCCCTGGTTTAAGGGCTTCTGGTTGAGGATCGTGTCGAGTACGATCGCCGTCTTGCCGGTCTGGCGGTCGCCGATGATGAGCTCGCGCTGACCACGTCCGATCGGAATCATCGCATCGATCGCCTTAAGACCGGTCGCCATGGGCTCGCTGACCGACTTGCGAGGGATGATGCCGGGCGCCTTGATGTCGACGCGGGCGCGCCGGGACGCGTGAATTGGGCCCTTGCCGTCGATCGGGTTGCCGAGCGCGTCGACGACGCGGCCGAGGAGTTCCTTGCCGACCGGGACGTCGACGATCGCGCCGGTGCGCTTGACCGTCTGGCCTTCCTTGATCTCGCGGTCGGCGCCGAAAATGACGATGCCGACATTGTCGGTCTCGAGGTTCAGCGCCATGCCGCGGGTGCCGTTCTCGAACTCGACCATCTCGCCCGCCTCGACCTTGTCGAGCCCGTAGGCGCGCGCGATGCCGTCGCCGACGCTCAAGACCTGACCGACTTCGGTCACCTCGGCCTCGGCGCCGAAATTGGCGATCTGGCTCTTGAGGATGGAAGAAATTTCTGCGGCGCGGATGTCCATCAGCCGACCTCTTTCATGGCTAGGCGGATTGCGTTGAGCTTGGTCTTGAGCGAGCCGTCGACCATGCGCGAGCCGAGCTTGACGATCAGGCCGCCGATGATCGAGGGGTCGACCTTGGCGTCGAGTTCGACTTCACGGCCGCCAGAAGCGGCTTTCAGCTGGTCCTTGAGCGCCGCCAGATTCGCTTCGGAGAGCGCGATTGCGCTTGTCGCCTCGGCGCGGGTGACGCCGCGGCTCGCGTCATAGAGCTTGCGATAGGCCGCGATCATGTCGCGGATGAAGAAGAGGCGCCGCTTGACCGTGACGAGCCGGACGAAATTGGCCGCGATTCCGCCGACGCCTTCCCTGTCGAGAACGGCGTTCAGCGCCTTGAGTTGGTCCTCGGCGGAGAAGACCGGACTGCGCACGAGCCGCTCGAGATCGGGACTCGCGACGATGAGGGCGTCGAGCTTCGCCAGAGACTGGGCGACGGCGTCCGTCTGACGATCGTCCTGGGCAAGCGAAAAGAGGGCCGACGCATACCGGCCGGCGACGCCGGAAACGAGGGTCTCGTCCTGTGCCAAAGCTCGTAACCTCGAGATGCGCCGATGAGCGTGCGGCGAAGCCTCTCGACAGTCGCCAACCCTCGGAATTCGTGAGGATTCCGCTTCGCGCATATGAGAAAGCGGGCCGGCCCGACCCCAAAGGCGGGCGTTGCCTAACATAGGACTTTTCAGGGTGCAACCTGCGAAAACCACTGGGATTGCCGGACCTCGACCAAAGGCGAAACCGAGGCCGGAAGTCGGGCGCGCCATGGTCGAACAGTTCGGCCGCCTGACCTCGCAGAGCGTCGTTCGGGCGGTTCCCTTCCCAGCCGCGCCCTGCTAATCCCGCCCCATGACCGCCCACCCGATCGAAAACATCCGCAACTTCGCGATCATCGCGCATATCGATCACGGCAAGTCGACCCTGGCCGACCGGCTCATCCAGCAGACGGGGACGATGGCCGAGCGCGAGATGGTCGAGCAGGTGCTCGACTCGATGGACATCGAGCGCGAGCGGGGCATCACCATCAAGGCCAACACCGTAAGGCTCGAATACCGCGCGCGCGACGGCAGGGCCTACATCCTCAACCTCATGGACACGCCGGGCCACGTCGACTTCGCCTACGAGGTGTCGCGCTCGCTCGCCGCCTGCGAAGGGTCGCTCCTCGTGGTCGACGCGAGCCAGGGGGTCGAGGCGCAGACGCTCGCCAACGTCTATCACGCGCTCGAGGCGGGGCACGAGATCGTGCCGGTGCTCAACAAGATCGATCTGCCGGCGGCCGAGCCCGACCGCATCAAGGAGCAGATCGAGGACGTCATCGGCCTCGACGCCTCGGAGGCGGTGCCGATCTCGGCCAAGACCGGCCTGAACGTCGACCTCGTTCTCGAGGCGATCGTCGGCCGCCTGCCGCCGCCGAAGGGCGACGAGACGGCGCCGCTCAAGGCGCTCCTCGTCGATTCCTGGTACGACGCCTATCTCGGCGTGGTGGTGCTGGTGCGCGTCGTCGACGGCTTCTTCCGCAAAGGCATGCGTATCCGCATGATGGGGGCGGGCGCCGCCTACGAGGTCGACCGGCTCGGCGTCTTCCGGCCGAAGATGACCGAGACCGACCGGCTCGGCCCCGGCGAGGTCGGCTACATCACCGCCCAGATCAAGCAGGTGGCCGACACCCGCGTCGGCGACACCATCACCGACGACCGCAGGCCGACGGCCGAGGCGCTGCCCGGCTTCAAGCCCTCCCAGCCGGTCGTCTTCTGCGGCCTGTTCCCGACCGACGCGGCCGATTTCGAGGCCTTGCGCGCGGCGGTGGGCCGGCTCAGGCTCAACGACGCGAGCTTCTCCTACGAGATGGAGACCTCGGCCGCGCTCGGCTTCGGCTTCCGCTGTGGCTTCCTCGGGCTCCTGCATCTCGAGATCGTCCAGGAGAGGCTCGAGCGGGAGTTCAACCTCGACCTGATCGCGACCGCGCCCTCGGTCATCTACAAGATCAGGTTGACCGACGGGAGCGAGCTCGAACTGCACAACCCGGCCGACATGCCGGACCCGGTCAGGATCGCCGAAATCCGAGAGCCGTGGATCAAGGCGACCATCCTCACCCCCGACGACTATCTCGGCGCGATCCTGAAACTCTGCCAGGACCGGCGCGGAATCCAGGTCGACCTCAATTATGTGGGCAAACGGGCGATGGTGGTCTACGAGCTGCCGCTGAACGAGGTCGTGTTCGACTTCTACGACCGCCTGAAGTCGATCTCGAAGGGCTACGCCTCGTTCGACTATTCGCTCGCCGACCACCGTCCGGGCGACCTCGTCAAAATGTCGATCCTGGTCAACGGCGAGCCGGTCGACGCGCTCTCGATGCTGGTCCACCGCGACCGGGCCGAGAGTCGCGGCCGGGCGATGGTCGAGAAGCTGAAGGACCTGATCCCGCCGCACATGTTCCAGATTCCCGTCCAGGCGGCGATCGGCAGCAAGATCATCGCCCGCGAGACGATCCGTGCGCTCCGCAAGGACGTCACCGCGAAATGCTACGGCGGCGACGCCACCCGCAAGCGCAAGCTGCTCGAGAAGCAGAAGGCGGGCAAGAAGAAGATGCGCCAGTTCGGCAAGGTCGACATCCCGCAGGAGGCCTTCATCCAGGCCTTGAAGATGGACACATGAGCGGCGCCGATGCCGAGACTTTCGATCGAGGAGCTGACCGAGCGCTTTCCGCTGTTTTGCGTCGCCTTCGTCTTCGCCGAGCCGCTGACGATCGCGCCGAATCGTTCCGCCGTGCTCGCCGAGGAGGTCGCGGCGGCGGAAGGAGAATGCCGGCGCCGCTGGGGCGGCATGGAGCTCTCCGCCATTCCCGAGGTCGCCGCCTGGCGCGCGGCCTACAAAGCCTTCGGCATCAAGCGGACGAGCTACCGGTCTTCGGCCGAACGCCTGATCAAACGGGTGAAGGCCGGCCAGCCGCTGCCGGCGATCAACGCGTTGGTCGATCTTTATAACCTGGTCTCGCTCGAGACCGGCCTCTGCCTTGGCTGCGACGACCTCGACAAGACTTCTGGCGGTCTCGTCTTCCGCTTCTCCCGTCCGGACGACAGCTTTCTCGACATGGGGGCGGAGGCGGGCGAGGATCCGAACGATCCGCCGAAGCAAGGCGAGGTCGTCTACGCCGACGCCCGGCATGTCCTCTGCCGGCGGTGGAACTGGCGCCAGGACGCCCGCACCGCCGCCAGCCTCGAGACCCGCCGCGCCGTCCTGACCGTCCAGTCCAACGGCGCCGGCGACGTCCAGGCCGCGGCCGCGCGCCTCGCCTTGCTGATCGGCCGGGAATGCGGCGCGCAATGGCGGATCAAGGTCTTGGACCGGACGCGGCCGACCGCCGACGCCTGAACGCGGCTCCTGCCTGAAGCGCCGCCATCTCCCGGTTTAGCGCCGATTTAGCGTCAGGGCCTCGAAACTCCAAAAGGTAGGATCCGGGTTAACGTCGACTTTGTCCAGCGCCGCCAGATCAAGCAGGACGCTGCCGTCTGACTTCGCTTATGGCGGGACACAGGTTTAGCAGCGGACAGTTTGAGACAATCCACGCGTAACCTATTGACATAACGGAGTAAACCCAGTATCATATCAATCATGTGTGATAGTTCAAGGACAGCCTTGGAGACAACTCGCCTCGGCTTGGTCTCGGGGTGACCTGGGCATAATTTCGCGATGTCCATGCCATAGTTTCAAGATGTTCTTCCCGAAGTCGCTCGAAGGCGACCAAACGGGCCCACGGAGGCACCTAATCGTCCCACTTTGGCGTCCATTCGCAACTGATTGCGAGACAAGAGGCAAACTCAGCCAGCAAGGTGTACGGGTCGAATTGACTGAGGTGTCCAAATTTCAAGGTATCATGGCCAAAATCTCAGAGTATCCATCCCATAGTTTCAGTATATTTGGGGCCGCCACTCTTTGCGTTTCGCGTTGATAAACAAGCGATTCCTGGCCGGCCGCGAGCGCGAATAGAAACAGTCGTGCGACTTGGAAGCCCGCTGCGCTCGATTGTTGGATATCACGGGGACAAAAACCGAGGTCCCGACCGCCGTCAAACCGCGGTCATGATGTCCCCCCGGGGACACGTTGGATGTGCAACTTAAGGACTGGCAGCTGTGGTCAACGCAGCGGCCGACCACGCCGCTATTGAATTTCGACGCGCAAGGTGCGGATCTTTGGGGGGTCTTTACAGGGCGGGATCGTTGGCGCGTGGGCGATCCGGTAGGCGCGGCAGGCGACAGGAAACGGATGGGAGCCGACCTCGGCCATGTCTTCGCCGGGCAACCATCTCCCGTCGGTGAACATCGGACGAATGTCCGTGGTGACCGCAACGATCTTCTGGGGAAATTCAGCGACCAGGCGGGCCAGGAACGCCGCCGCATTTTCGGGCCCGGGCGGGACGACCTCGGCATAGACCTGCTTGGTAACCTCTTCTACGGCGAGGAAGAGCTGATAGGCCACGCCAATGACTCCGGCGGGAAAGACGACCATATTGGCCGGATCTCAAAGCGGTAGGGCCCTCTCATCAGGGTCTCGCAAGTGAGGGGCGGGGCGATTGCAGTCTTGCCGACCCTGCCGAGCCCGTAGCGTTTGAGACAGCGAGACAGCGTCGAGCGGTTCAGCTTGGGCATGAAGCGTTGAAGTCGAACAAGGCAGTCATTCAGCGGAAGGCGGGTGCGCCAACGGTAGGCCAAGATGATCGCTTCGTCCTTCTCGGTGAGAAGCCTTGGGCGCGGGCTCCTCGGTCCCATCGGCCCGACGTAGGCTCTCGCCCCCTCCATTTGCCAATCGTCTTGCGACCGACGCCAAACCGCTTGGCGAGAGCCGTATTACTTTCTGTGCTCGCCTGAATTGCTCGTCGCATCCTGGGGTCGTCGTCGCGCACGGATGCGTTTGCCGTCTCGCCGCTTTACTCAACTTGTGCGCCACCCGCGTTCTCCCCGAATCGACCCTCGACGTCATACTGCGAGGCGTATGCGCTGGCCAAAGAGAACAATGGGGCTCCGGGAAGTGACGGGGTCACCTTCGAGGCTATCGAAGCGCAGGGCGCGCAGAAAGGCTTAAGCGACCTTAGTCGTCAATTCGAAACATTGCCCTGCGCGTTCTTGTCAGTCGCGCCAGGAGCTTCGCGG
>CAWFVS010000064.1:0-18167 GCA_963819255.1 uncultured Alphaproteobacteria bacterium | reverse complement strand
TCAGGTAGCCGGAATCGAGGCCGAGCCGCATGCGCAGCGCGCGCACCTCCGTCCCCTCGGCGCCGACCTCGAAGACGAGGCGCGCCTCGCCGAGCGGCCGGCCGCGCTCGAGGTAGCTCGTGTTGAGCGCGCCGACGCTCAGCGCGACCGCGCGGTTGAAACTGCGAACCCGCCGAACCTGATCGCCGTCCATTCTCTGACTTTAGTCAGATTTTTCCTGGCTTCAAGCGGCGCGGCTTGCAGGAACTCCCCGAACAGGCTGGCGGCGCCGCCCCCTCCACCGCCCTTCGGGCGGTCCCCCTCCCCCGGAAGCGGGGGAGGATAGCTGGCCATATCCTCCCCCGTGAAGCGTCAGCGGAACGGGGGAGGGGGATCGCGCGAAGCGTGGTGGAGGGGGCATGCCGCGAAACCCACCGCGCCTTGGGAGTGCTTTCGGGTCCTCGGGCAGGCTCAGGCGGCCGCCGGCGCTCGCGACAAGAGCCGGCAAAGTCGGGCGAGCGCTTCGCGCTGCTCATGGCGCGGAACGACCATGTCGACCATGCCATGCACGCGCAGATACTCGGCCCGCTGAAAACCCTCGGGCAGGTGCTCGCGGATGGTCTGCTCGATCACCCGCGCGCCAGCGAAGCCGATGACGGCGCCGGGTTCGGCGATATGCACGTCGCCGAGCATCGCGTAGGAGGCGGTCACGCCGCCCGTCGTCGGATTGGTGAGAACGACGATATAGGGCAACCGCGCCGCGCGGAGCCGCTGGACGGCGACGGTGGTGCGCGGCATTTGCATCAGAGCGAACATGCCCTCCTGCATGCGCGCGCCGCCGGACGCGGTGAAGATGATGAACGGCGTACGGCGTTCGACCGCCGAGGTCATGCCTGCGATGATCGCCTCGCCAGCGGCCATGCCCAAAGTGCCGCCCTGGAAAGCGAAATCCTGCACGGCCACGGTGACGTCCTGTCCCTCGAGCCTTCCAAAGGCCAAAGTGACGGCGTCCGCAGCGCCTGTCTTCGCGCGGTTCTCCTTCAGGCGTTCCGAGTAGCGCTTCACGTCGCGGAATTTCAGCGGGTCGGCTGGCCCCTCCGGAGCCGCCAGCTCCTCGTATTCCCCGCCGTCGAAGAGCGACGCGAGGCGAGCCTTGGCGCCGATCGCCATGTGATAGCCCGAGCCTGGAACCACCATGAGGTTGGCTTCCAGGTCCTTGTGGAAGACGAGCTGACCGCTTTCGGGGCATTTCACCCAGAGGTTGTCCGGGCTCTCCCGGCGCAGAAACGACCGGATCTTCGGCGGCACGACATTGGAGATCCAATTCATCGTATGACTTCTCAAAGAGCGGCCTTGCCCGATCTGCACGCCCGCGCAAGATCTTCGACCAGGCCGGCGACCGCTGGAACCGTCGCAGAAGCGGCCATGCCGCGATCCAACGAACGGCGCAATGCTTCGACAAGAGCGGAACCGACGACGACGCCGTCGGCCGTCGCGGCGATGGCCGCCGCTCCCGCCGCATCCTTGACGCCGAAACCGACGGCGACCGGCAATGGCGTGTGTCGCTTGATTCGCGCGACCGCTTGAGCGACGGCAGCGGGGTCGGGCCTCGCGGCCCCCGTCACCCCGGTGATCGAAACGTAATAGACGAACCCGCCGGCGTTCCGGAGCACCGCCGGAAGACGGGCATCGTTCGTCGTCGGAGTGGCGAGGCGGATGAAGGCGAGTCCGGCCTTCCGCGCCGGCTCGCAGAGCTCTTCGTCCTCTTCCGGCGGGCAGTCGACGACGATGAGCCCGTCGACCCCCGCGACCAGGGCGTCACGAAGAAACAGCTCGACGCCGTAGACGTAGATCGGATTGAAATAGCCCATGAGGACGAGCGGCGTGTCGGCATCCCCGGCGCGAAACGCCGCGACCATGCTCAGCGTCGCGCGCAATGTCTGTCCGGCTTTGAGGGCGCGCAGACCGGCGGCCTGGACGGCCGGACCGTCCGCCATCGGATCGGTGAAGGGCACGCCGAGCTCGATGACGTCCGCTCCTGCGCGAGGGAGGGCGCGCAGGAGCGCAAGTGATGTATCGGGGTCAGGATCTCCCGCCATGACGTAGGTGACGAGCGCGGCGCGACGCTCGGCGGCAAGCCGTTGGAAGCGGCGGTCGATGCGTGAAATCATGCGCGGCTCGTAGCACGCCGCGCCGTTTTTGGGAAACGGCCGCGCCGGCTCTGTAGCCGCGCTCCATGGCCCGTCGAGAGACGGGTGTCCCGGCGACACCCTATGGAGCGCGGCGGCGCGGTCAACGACCGCGCCCTACAAGGTCGGGCGGCTCCCCTCGACTGCGGCCGCGATTCTCGCTAACCGAATCGCCGCAACGATTCGGCGCGGCCGACGAGATCGCGCCCGACCGGGGGAGGAAAAGATGAAACTGCTCCTCTTGTTCGTCCCCTGCGTCGTCGCGCTGTGGGTTCCCCTGTACAACACGGAGACGCCCGCCCTGTTTGGCGTGCCCTTCTTCTACTGGTTTCAGCTGTTATTGGTCCCGGTTTCGGCGCTGACCATTTTCGCCGCAGACTGGGTCGGGAGGCGCTAGGCGTGTTCGCCCATGTCAACGTCGTCGCGGCGAGCGTCTTCATCTTCTTTTTCGCACTGGTCACGGCGCTCGGGTTCATCGCCGCGCGATGGAAAGCGGCCGACCTCGGCCATATTCTCGAGTGGGGTCTCGGCGGGCGACGGTTCGGTCCCTGGATCACCTGGTTCCTGCTCGGAGGCGACCTTTACACCGCCTATACGGTGATCGCCGTCCCCGCCGTCGTCTATGCGATCGGCGCTTACGGCTTCTTCGCCGTGCCCTACACGATCATCATCTATCCGTTCCTTTATCTGGCGCTGCCGCGGCTGTGGGCGGTTTCGCACAAGCGCGGCTACATGACCGCCGGCGATTTCGTCCGCGGCCGGTACGGCGACCGCCTGCTGGAGCTGGCGGTCGCGCTGACGGGCATCCTCGCCACCATGCCGTATATCGCCTTGCAGCTCGTCGGACTGGAGAAAGTGATCGACGCGCTCGGGTTTTCCGGCGGGGGGCCGATGCGCCACGCGCCGATCACCATCGCGTTCGTCATTCTGGCGCTCTACACGTACAAGAGCGGCCTGCGCGCTCCGGCCATGATCGCCTTCGTGAAGGATGCGATGATCTACGTCTTCATCATCGCCGCGGTCGTCTTGATCCCCTACGAGCTCGGCGGCTTCGGCAAGATTTTCCGCGCCGCCGAGGCCGCCTACGCCGCGAAGGTCGCCGCAAACACCGTCGCCGCCGCGGGCCTCACGCTCTCGCCGGCCCAGATTGGTCCCTATGTCACGCTCGCGATCGGCTCGGCGATGGCGCTGTTCATGTATCCGCACGCCCTGACCGGCGCCTTGGCCGCATCGAGCGGCCGCGCGATCCGCCACAACACGATGACGCTGCCGGCCTATTCGGTGGTTCTGGGGCTCATCGCCCTCCTGGGCGCGATGGCGCTCGCCGCCGGGGTCAGCGTGAAGAGCCCGACGGACGCCGTCCCGCAGCTTGTGCTGTGGGCCTTCCCGGATTGGTTCGCCGGCTTCTGCTTCGCCGCGATCGCGCTCGGGGCGCTTGTCCCGGCCGCCGTCATGTCGATCGGGGCGGCCAACACGTTCACCCGGAACATCTGGAAACCCTTCATCCATCCGCAGATGACGCCGCGCGAGGAATCGGTCCTCGCCAAACTGGTCTCGCTGATCGTGAAGCTCGGCGCGCTCATGGTGATTTTCTTCGTGCCGACCCGATTCGCGCTCGATCTGCAGTTGCTCGGCGGCATGTGGATGGTCCAGATCTTTCCGGCGGTGATCTTCGGTCTCTACGGTCGCTGGCTCAGCGGTCCGGCGCTGCTCGCCGGCTGGGCGGTCGGCATGACCGTCGGCGCCTCGCTCGCCTGGGGGGAGAAGGCGTGGACGCCGGTGCATGCCTTGAAATGGGACGTCCCGCTCATCGGCCATATCGACACGGGGCTCGGCTTCGCCGCATACAACGGCCTGACCGCGGTCGCGGCGAACCTCGTGGTGGCGGCGCTCGTCTCCCTGGTCATTCGGCCGAAGGCGCCCGACGAGACCTTGCCCGAGGATTATGACGATCGCGCCTGAGGATGAGGAGAGGCCGATCCGCTCCCGCGCTCAACCGAAACTTCCCAGGGCGCCATTCGACGTCTTTCAGCTTTCGAGAGCGCGCGCCAGCGCACGCATGTCGGCCCAGGCCTGCCGCTTCAATGCGGGCTGCCGCAGCAGGTAAGCGGGGTGCAGCATCGCAATCGCGCGGATGGTCCGTCCGTCTTCGCGCTCGTAGGCGTACCAGTTCCCCCGCGCGCGCGTTATTCCTTCGCGAAGGCCAAGCAGCGCTTGCGCCGCCGACCCGCCGAGGCAGACCAGGATCTCGGGCGCGGCGAGCTCGATCTGTCGGCGGATGAAGGGCAGGCATGCCTGAGCCTCCTGCGGCGTCGGCGGGCGGTTGCCCGGCGGCCGCCAGGGCACGACATTGGCGATGTACACCCGCTGGCGATCGAGCCCGATCGCGTGAAGCATGCGATCGAGCAATTGTCCCGCTCGTCCGACGAAGGGGCGGCCGACGCGGTCCTCGTCGCCGCCGGGCGCCTCGCCGACAAACATCACCCGCGATCCCGGCGCGCCGTCCTCGAACACGAGTTGCGTCGCGGTTCTCTTCAGCCCGCAGCCGTCGAAACCCTCCAGAGCCGATCGCAGCGCCGCCAGGTCGGCCGCGGCGGCGGCAAGAGCCTGGGCGGCCGCCTCAGCGGCGGGCGGAGAGACGGGCGGACCGTTTTGACGCTCCGGCCGCATCTCCCGAGCTTCCCGCGCGGCGACCGTCGGCGAAGCCGTTGCCGGGCGGCCGATCGCTCCGCTCCCCTGGTCGAATCGGTTGCGCGGCGTCTCGTCGACAGCAATCGTGACGCCCGCGCTGGACCACCACCTCAACGCGGCGGCTGCTCCGGCCGTGTCCAACGCCGTGGATTTCCCGTCCTCGCGCGAATTCAAGCTGGCCCTTCTCCTCGCGTCGCTCGCTTGCGCCGCCGCCGTTCAGCAATCTAGCATACCCGGCGCTGGCATGCTGGGCGGCGGCGCGTTCATCGAACTCGGAATGCGCCGTCGGTCAAATATAGTTCATATGTGAACTAAATCCGCCGCCCGGATCCCGCGTAGAGCACCTGGGTCCCGCTGGATGGCGGCGGCGGACCGATTTATTCCGAATATGTGAGCGCGGACGGCCCAAATTCGCCCTTATTTCAGATGACACGGGAAACCCGATGTGCTTGGACGACGAAGAGCTCGCCCATCCACTTCGATAAACCGCTCCCCGAGCAGGAAGAGTTGATCAGAGTGAAAAGCCCCCTCAAGCGCCAAACGCTGGCGGTCGCGCTGTTCGCCGCCGGCTTGCTCTCCGCGGTTCCCCCCGCGATGGCCGCCGCCCCGCCGTCCGAAGCGCCCTCGTCGGATTCCGGCGTGAGCCAACCCGGCAATTACCTGGCTGGCCTGATCGCCAGCTCGGATCGCGACACGGCGTCCGCCGAGACCTATTACCGCGAAGCTCTGCGGCTCGATCCCAGAAATCCCGATCTCCTCGAGCGAACGTTCGCGGCGGCGCTGTCCAACGGCGACGAGCAAAACGCCGACGCGCTCGCCGAGCGCCTCTTGATCCGGGACCCGACAAACAGTCTCGCGCGTCTGTCCACCGCGGTTCATGCTATCCAACAAGGACAATATGGGGTGGCGAGAGCGCAGCTCTTGACCGGCGATCCTCGCTCGAGAGACATCACGACTGGGCTTCTGATCGCCTGGTGCTATGCGGGCCAAAACGACCCGCGCCGTGCGCTCGACACGCTCGACCGGATCCGGGATCCGGCGCTCGCCGCGTTTCGCGACTATAATGTGGGGCTCATCTCCGAGCAGTTCGGAAATTCCTCCGAGGCTCGGCGAAGACTGAAATCCGCGTATGAGGCGGACAAGAGCACGCTTCGCTTCGCGGACGCCTACGGCCGTTTCCTGGCGACCCACGGCGACGTCGACGGCGCAAAAGGCGTCTACCGCGACTATTCCGCCCTGGCCCCCCATCACCCCGTCGTCGAGGGCGCGCTTGCGGATCTCGACGCCGGGCGCGTTCTCGTGCCGTTCGTGCGCAGCCCGAAGGAGGGCGCTGCGGAGGTGCTGTATGGATTGGGCGCCGTGGGGAGCCGCCAGGGAGACGAGCTCTCGGCGCTGATCTATCTTCGCTTGTCGCTTTACCTGCGGCCGTCGAGCGACCTGACGGAAGTCACCTTGGCGAATCTGTTCGAGCGGATGAAGCAGAGCGAGCAGGCGATCGCGGCCTATCAACAGGTGCCGGCGACTTCGCCTTTCCGCGAAGACGCCGACATTCAGGTTGCGCTTCTGCTCGACGGCATGGGGAAATCGGACGAGGCGCTGCAGCGTATGACCGAGCTTGTCGCGGCTCGCCCCAATGATGTCGACGCTTTGACCGCGCTGGCCGGTCTGCAACGCTCCGCCAAGAAATACGCGGAAGCGGCGGCCACCTATGACCGGGCGATCGCCGCGGTCGGCGTTCCGCAGCGTGACAATTGGACGCTTTTCTACTTCCGCGGCATCTGTTTTGAACGCGATAAACAGTGGCCAAAGGCCGAAGCCGATTTCAAGAAGGCCTTGCAGCTGTATCCGGACCAGCCGCTGGTGCTCAACTATCTTGGATATTCGTGGGTCGATCAGGGCGTCAACCTCGAAGAGGCATTCAAGATGCTCCGCCGGGCCGTCGAGTTGCAGCCGAACGACGGCTACATCATTGACAGTCTGGGGTGGGCCCACTTCAAGCTTGGACAATACGACGAAGCCGCGCAGACGCTCGAGCGTGCGATCGCCTTGAAGCCCGCCGACCCGGTGCTGAACGATCACCTCGGCGACGCCTACTGGCGGATCAATCGGCGCACGGAAGCGCATTTCCAGTGGAACCATGCGCGCGACATGGGTCCGGATCCGGAGGATCTGCCCTCGATCCTGAAGAAAATCCAGGTCGGCCTCCCGGACACGACCGCTGCGCAGCCCGCGCCAGCAAAAGCCGAAACGCAGAAAAGCGGCGGCTGACCGCTGCCGCCCATGCGTTGGTTCCGTGCGCCGGCCAAGGTAAACCTGAGCCTGCGTGTGGTCGGCCGTCGGTCCGACGGGTTGCATGAGATCGAGAGCCTGGTGGCTTTCGCGGAGATAAGCGACTGGCTTGGATACGAGCCCGGACGATGCTTGGAGCTCAATGTCGAGGGTCCAACCGCGCCCGAGGCCGGGCCCCCCGAGAAAAACCTTGTCTTGCGGGCGGCGCGCGCATTGGCGGCGCACATTCCCGGTTTGACGCTCGGCCGATTCCGTCTGGTCAAGCGCCTGCCAGCCGCCGCCGGGATAGGCGGCGGCTCTTCGGATGCGGCGGCCGCGCTGGCTGCGCTGGCCGAGGCAAACGGCCTGTCGGCGGAGGATGAGCGTCTCCAGGCGGCGGCCGCCGAATCCGGGGCGGACGTCCCGGTCTGTCTGTTCCCCAAAGCCCGGACCGTGTCGGGGGTCGGCGAGCGGCTCGGTCCTCCGGCGGCCCTGCCCCGGGTATTCGCCGTCCTCGCCAACCCGCGTGTGCCCGCCCCGACGCGAGACGTGTATGAAGCGCTCGGTCTGGCCCCGGGTTCACGCCTCCAATCGACGGGGCAGCCGGCTTTCGCCCTGGACTCCGCGGCGGGAATTACCCTCGACTCGCTCGTTTCCGCCCGCAACGATCTCGAGCCGGCGGCGCTTCGCATTGCTCCCCTCATCGGATCGGCGCTTGACGCGCTCTCGCGCCTGCCCGGCGCAAGGGCGGCGCGAATGTCTGGTTCGGGAGCGACCTGCTTTGCCTTGTTCGACAGCATGGTCGGCGCGACGACGGCTTACAGGATGCTCGTCGCGCAGCAGCCAAAATGGTGGATCAAAGCATCGGGGCTGCGATAGGCGTTTTCGCGGCCGCGCAGCTCCACGCGACCGCGGGACCCTCAACGCCTGCGCGAAGCATTAAGGGGAGCCTCTTGCGTGAGCTACGCGTTGGCTGTGCGACGGATATCCGGCTATCGTTGCGGCGGCGGTCGACGTGCGGATGGCGAAGTCGACGTGGGATGACGAAGAGATCATTGGCAGCGCCGCGAGCGTCGGATAAAGGGTTTGAGGCGCGACCTTCGCCGCGCGGTGTATTCCAGCGGGCGAGCCGAGGCAACCGTGGCGATTGACGGAGAAGTGATGTCCATCGACGAAGCGCCGTCGGAAGTGCCCCTTCAGCATACCTACGACTTCTCCAATCTTCAGGGGCTGCAACTTGTCGGCGCTCACCCTGGCGCATCGGAAGATGCGTCGGAAACCTGGCGAGAAGCCCTGAAACTGGAGCTGGCGACCCGAGCGGCACGGTTCCACCATGCCGTCGACGCCTCCATCCTTCTCTCGGATGACGGAGTCATCCGCTGGCTCGGCGATCCCATCGCCCGACTGGCGGCCGGCCCCGATCTGCTGACGCCGCGCGCTCTTGTGCTCGCCGACGCGAGTTTGCCCGAGAGCGCGCGAGAGACCGTCGGAGCCCGGCTCGAACTATGGCTGGCGGCGACGATCCGACGACTTCTCGGGCCGCTCCTGGAGTTGCGAGGCCTCCAGGACGAGTCTGAGCCGGTTCGTCAGCTCGCGGCGAAGATTGCGGATTCCCTTGGGGTCTTGGAGCGCGAACCCTTGAGGAGCCAGATCAAGGCGCTCGATCAGAATTCCCGCGCCGCCCTGAGGCGGCGCGGGGTCAGGTTCGGAGCCTATTACGTCTACGTTCCCCAGTCGCTCAAACCCGCCTCGAGAGCTTTGGCGCTTCAGATGTGGCGCGTGCGGACGCCCGACGCCGACGATGAGGAACACGCCAAGACGTTGCTTCCGCTGGCGGCGTCGGGACGAACGTCGCTGCCCGTCAATCCGTTGATCTCGAGGGAAGGATACCGCGTCGCGGGTTTCCGCCCCTCCGGCGAACGGGCCGTGCGGGTCGACATCGTCGAGCGCCTGTCGGACATGATCCGGGCTGCATTTGTGGTCTGCTCGTCATCGGACGGCGTCTCGCCCCGCCGGCTCCGCGTTTCTCGTCAGCGGTCAGATGACGTCATTGACAGGCTGCTCAGGCGAAGCCTTCGCATCGATCCTTCGATCGCTCGGTTATGAGAGCTTCGAGATCGAGCGCAGCAGGCTGGCGTCTCCGCAGCCAGTCGAGACGATCGCGGCTGAGACGCCTGAGGCGGCGACGGTCGAGGCGGAGGAGGTCGCCGAAACCCTCCAGAACGGCGCAGACCAGTCGATCGCGGCTGAGGCGGCTGCGGCCGAGACGAAGGCGATCGCCGAAACCCTCGAGAGCGGCGCAGACCAGTCGATCCCGGCTGAGGCGGCTGAGGCGCCTGCGGTCGAGACGATCGCGGCTGAGGCGGCTACGGCCGACACGAAGGTGGTCGCCGAAACCCTCGAGAGCGGCGCAGAGCCGTCGATTGGCGGCGAGAGCGCTGAAATTATGGCCGATCCCATCCCGGACCTCGATGCCGGCACGGAGCCGCCATCGTCGGCCCTGACCGAGACTTCGGAGGAGACTGACCGAGCGATGGCCGCTCCGGATTCTTCGCCTGAGCTGAGCGAGCCCGACACGTGCGCGCCGGAAGCAACCAATCCCCCATCCGGCGCCTCGCCTCTCGTTGCGACGGTCATTGCATGGAGACCGGTTCGAAGGCAGCGACCTGAGCAGGCGAAACGGCGGCTTCGTCGGGGTGAGGCGACCTCAAAAGGTGCAAATCGCCGGAGCGAAAGCGGAGTCGCCGAAGCCCGGGCCGATTCCGGCGAGCGCCGGGGAAAAGGGAAAGCAAATCCGGGTGGCGCGAGTCTGGGCGCGCACGAGAAGGGATCTTCGCCGCAGCGCAAACAGGAGCGCTTCGATGGCGTCGACCAAAAGCATCGCAAGACTTCAGCTAAGCAGAATGTCCAAGGCGTCGCTCAATTCGAGTCCAGACGCCGACGGTCGATCCGACCTCTCCGTTCGCAAAGCTGCTCGAGCTTCGGATAGTCCTTGAAAAGCAGGGAAACAATCGTTGATAGGAGCCCACGAGCGCAGGTCGTTCAGAGCGTTGCAGCGTTTGCGACTGACGGAAAGGTTTCTACAAGATCAAGAGGGAATAGTAATGACCTATGTGGTCGTCGAAAATTGCATAAAGTGCAAGTACATGGATTGCGTGGAGGTCTGCCCGGTGGACTGTTTCTACGAGGGCGCCAACATGCTGGTCATTCATCCGGACGAGTGCATTGACTGCGGGGTCTGCGAACCGGAGTGCCCGGCCGAGGCGATCAAGCCGGACACGGAGCCTGATTTGGCCCATTGGTTGAAGCTGAACGCCGAATATGCGAAAGCGTGGCCGAATATCACATCCAAGAAAGAACCTCCGGCCGACGCCAAGGAATTTGACGGTCGGCCTAACAAATTCGCCGACTACTTTTCCGCCGAGCCCGGTCAGGGCGATTAGGCGACGATAAAGTCTGTGGTGCTCTGTTAACTGGACGTTCGGTTAACCCGGTCTGACGCCGCGGCGCGCATTACGATGCGTCATACTCTTTGATTTTTCGACTGAATTGTGCTAAACGACATATTAACTGCGGAATGCACCGCGCGGCGGACTTTCGGCGGCGTCGTTCAGTCCCTATCTGGGGACGTGTAGCTGTTTACAGGACTGGCGGGATCGGACTGCGGCGTTGGCGCCAGTCAGGCGTGGAGATGTTTACAATGGCGGCGCGTAGAAAGTCGACAAAGAAAACCGCAACGGCTCTTCAAAAGCAAAGAACGACAACCGCGGTCCGAGCGACACGACGCGGCCCCGTCAAGGGGCGGTCAAGCGCCAAGCGCACCAAGGCGGCGGTTAAGCCGAAGGAGAAGTCCGCCTCGTCGAAAGAGGCCCGGAAGCGCGCCAGAAAGGCCAAGGCTGGGCCGAGCTCGACAAGAGAGCCGCACGAAGGTCGCGAAGCGCGCCGCGGCCTGCGCGAATGCGTCGACCAAGACGAAGAAGAAAGGGGATCGCGCACGAGGAAAGGTCTCGACGACGGCGAAACACCCCGAACCCGAAGCGAGTGGAAGCGAAATTGCAGACCGACAACGAGCAGAAGAGCAAGACGAAAGCCGCAGCCCGCGTGGTCGGCTCAGGAGCCTGGGACGGGGGCGGCGGCGCCGCACCGCGACAAGACGACGTCATCCGCGTCCCATCTCTGAGGCGCCCGTGACGAAGGCGGCGCCGTCGGCCAGCAAGGAGCAGAAATCCGCTCCCGCGTGAGGCGCACGGCCGCCGCATCGAAAGCCGCGAAACCGAGCGCGCAGCGTCAGGGCTTCAAACTGAACGAATTTGTTGTCTACCCGGCGCACGGGGTGGGCCAAATCGTCGCGATCGAAGAGCAGGAAGTCGCCGGCTTCAAGCTCGAGCTGTTCGTCATCAGCTTCTCCAAGGACAAGATGACGTTGCGCGTCCCGACCTCCAAGGGCGCCGGGGTCGGGAATGCGGAAGATATCGGATCCGGACACGGCCAAGCGTTCGCTGGAGATCTTGACCGGCCGCGCGCGCGTCAAGCGGACCATGTGGTCGCGCAGGGCTCAGGAATACGAGGCCAAGATCAATTCCGGCGACATCAACGCCATTGCCGAGGTGGTTCGCGATCTCTACCGGTCGGATGCGCAGCCCGAGCAGTCGTATTCGGAGCGGCAACTGTACGAGGCGGCTCTGGACCGAATGGTGCGCGAGATCGCCGCGGTGCAAAAGGACAAGCGAGCTCGACGCGCTTCGGACTGTCGAGGCGCAGCTCCAGCGGAGCCACGGCCGCTCCAGCAAGGCCGCCGCAGCGGCGGCGAGGCTGCCGATCCCGAGATCGAGGAAGCGGCGTAGCAGGATGCTCTTCCGTCCGGAAGTCGCCGGGAAGGCACCGAACTCACGAGCGACCCCGCGTTCTCTTGAGACGCGGGGCCTTAGTATTCGGCGCTGCCGGCTCAGGTCATGAACTTGACCGCCGTTCGCCGAAAGGGTCGAACCGGTGATGTAGCCGGCGTCGTCGGACGCGAGGAACACGACGCATCGCGCGACTTCCTCGGGTTCTCCGAGCCTGCGGACCGGAATCTGCGGCAGAATCTGGTCTCGAGCACGTCCTTGCGCATATGACTGAGCATTTCGGTGGCGATGTAGCCCGGGCAGATGGCGTTGACGGTGATCCCCTTGATGGCGTTTTCCTGGGCCAGCGCCTTGGTGAAGCCGATGTCCCCCGCCTTGGACGCCGAGTAGTTCGTCTGCCCAACCTGCCCCCTCTGTCCGTTGACCGAGGAGATGTTGATGATGCGGCCGAAGCCGCGCTCCCGCATGCCGTCGATGACCGGCCGGCACATGTTGAACAGGGAATTCAAATTCGTGTTGATGACGGCGTACCATTGGTCCGGCGTCATCTTGTGGAACATGCTGTCCTTGGTGATGCCGGCGTTGTTGACGAGGACGTCGACGGGCCCAAGCTCCTTTTCGACCTGCGCCAGACCAGTGACGCAATCGTCATAGTCGGCCACGTTCCATTTGTAGACATGGACGCCGGTTTCCGCCTTGAACTTCTCCGCGGCTTCGTCGTTGGCGTGATAGGTCGCCGCGACCTGGTACCCGGCCGCCTTCAAGGCCTTTGAGACGGCCGCGCCGATGCCGCGCGTGCCGCCTGTGACTACTGCAACTCTGCTCATGTTCGCTCCCTGGATCTCCGCCGAGTTGGCCGCCGCCGCTCGATGCGACCGAGCCCCGCTCAATGCAGTATAAAGCGCCTCGGTTCAACGCTCCAGAGCAGCAACTCGCGACCTTTCGCCGCTCCGGCCGCCTGAAGCCGGAGGGATGCGGTCGCATTGCGCTCGCTGGCGCGCCGTCCGTTGTTTCCGCGTTGACAGTCGAGGCCGCGGTGCTAGACTTTTCTGTCGCTTCCTCGACAACCAGAAGCGACGGTAGTCGCATCGTGCAAAGACCCCTTGCTTGAGGAATAGCCCATGACATGGACAACTCCTGAAGTGCGCGAAGTCTGCGCAGGTATGGAAGTGACAGCCTACCTGTCCGCGGAGGTATGAGGCCGCGCCGCCCGCTTTTCGCTCGCAAGGCGTAGGAGCGGGCGGCGAGTTTGCGGCGGGGCTGTCAGCAACTGCATTCAATCGCCCCCAATGTTGGGGGGAAAGGTTTTTCGTTCAGCGACAAGCTGACGAGCAGCCTCCCAGGTTCCGTGTCAGGCTGAGCGGTCTTCCATAGAGCATTCTGAGTCTCTGCCCGAAAATCGAGCCAATCTGCGGGGAAACCGGAAGCCAGCGGATCGCGGCGCGGCGGGCGCAAAGGCCGTGTGGCAAATCCTCTCCGGGCTTGCTATCACGCCGCGAAACCTTTCACGGGCTCCCGAATTGCCATGCGCGAGGGCGCGGTCGCACGCACAACCACGGAGACGAGCGTCGAGGCAAGCCTCGATCTCGACGGCTCCGGCATATCCGACATTTCGACCGGGGTCGGGTTCTTCGACCACATGCTCGACCAGCTCGCGCGCCATTCGCTGATCGACATCAAGGTGCGCGCCGTGGGCGACCGGCACATCGACGACCATCACACGGTCGAGGACGTCGGGATCGCGCTCGGGCAGGCCTTCGCCAAAGCGCTCGGCGACAAGAAGGGCCTGACCCGCTACGCCGATTGCCTGCTGCCGATGGACGAGACCCTGACCAGGGTCGCGATCGACGTGTCGGGACGGCCGTTTCTCGTCTTCCGGACCGAGTTCCCCACGGAACGCATCGGGACGTTCGGCGTTGAGCTCGTGCGCGAGTTTTTCCAGGCCTTTGCTGGAAACGCGGGACTCACTCTGCACGTCGAGACGCTCTATGGCGTGAACAGCCACCACATCGCCGAATCCTGCTTCAAGGGCGTCGCGCGCGCCCTCAAGGCCGCGGTCGCGATCGATCCTCGTCAGGCCGAGCGCGTCCCCTCGACCAAGGGCGCGCTGTGACCATCGCGATCATCGACTACGGCTCGGGCAACCTGCATTCGGCGCAAAAAGCGTTCGAGCGGGCGGCCCACGAGGCGGGAATGACGCGCAAGATCAGGGTCACCTCGCGGCCGGAGGACGTCCTTTCGGCCGAGCGCGTCGTGCTGCCTGGCGTCGGCGCGTTCGCCGACTGCCGGCGCGGCCTGGACCGGGTGGCCGGCATGGTTGAGGCCCTGGAGGAGTCCGTGCGCCGGCGCGGCAAGCCGTTTCTCGGCATCTGCGTCGGCGCTCAGCTGCTCGCGACCCGCGGTCTCGAGCACGAGGTGGTCGGCGGCCTCGACTGGATCGCCGGCGACGTCGCGCCGATCAAGCCGAGCGACCCGAAGCTCAAGATTCCCCATATGGGCTGGAACACGCTCGATGCGAAGCGCGCCCATCCGGCGCTCGACGGGATCAGAACCGGGCCGGACGGCCTGCACGCCTATTTCGTCCACTCCTACCAGCTCTACGCCGAGGATCCGGCCGACGTGGTCGCGACGGCCGACTACGGCGATCCAGTAACCGCGGTCGTCGCGCGCGAAAACATCCTCGGCACGCAGTTTCATCCCGAGAAGAGCCAGACCCTCGGCCTCAGGCTGATCGCCAACTTCCTGAAGTGGCGGCCATGATTCTCTTTCCCGCGATCGACCTCAAGAACGGCGAATGCGTGCGGCTGCTGCGCGGCGACATGGCGCAGGCGACGGTGTTCAACACGGACCCGCCCGCACAGGCGAAGGCGTTCGCCGACCAGGGATTCGAATATCTGCATGTCGTCGATCTCGACGGCGCCTTCGCCGGCAAGCCGGTCAACGCCGAAGCGGTCAGGCGGATTATCTCGGCGGCGCCGATGAGGATGCAGCTCGGCGGCGGCGTGCGCGACATGAAGACCGTGCGCGGCTGGCTCGACAACGGCGTGACGCGCGTCATCGTTGGCACGGCGGCGGTGCGCGATCCGGATTTCGTCCGCGAGGCGGCGCGGCTCTACCCGGGGCGGATCGCCGTCGGCATCGACGCCCGCGACGGCTGGGTGGCGGTCGAGGGCTGGGCGCGGACCTCCAACGTCTCGGCGCTCGACCTCGGGCGCCGGTTCGAAGACGCAGGCGTCTCGGCGATCATCTATACCGACATCGCTCGCGACGGCGCGCTCACCGGCCTCAATATCGAGGGCGCGGTCGCCCTCGCCGACGCGCTCTCGATCCCCGTCATCGCCTCCGGCGGTCTCGCCTCGATCGACGACGTGAGGCGCCTGACCGAGCCCGACTGCGCCCGCCTCGGCGGCGCGATCGCCGGCCGCGCGCTCTACGACGGGCGCCTCGCCGCGCGCGAGGCGCTCGCGCTCCTGCGGTCGAAATCAGACCGTCCACGCCAATCGGAAGGGGCCGCCCGGTGACGCTTAAGGTCCGGGTCATCCCCTGTCTCGACGTCAAGGACGGCCGCGTCGTCAAGGGCGTCAAATTCGTCGATCTCCGCGACGCCGGCGATCCGGTCGAATGCGCCATCGCCTACGATCGGGCCGGAGCGGACGAGCTCTGTTTTCTCGACATTACCGCGAGCCACGAGGATCGAGGCATCCTGCTCGACGTCGTGCGCCGCACCGCGGAAGTCTGCTTCATGCCGCTGACCGTCGGCGGAGGCGTCCGGACCACGGACGATATCCGCGCTCTGCTGCTCGCCGGCGCGGACAAGGCTTCCATCAATTCCGCCGCGGTGGCCGATCGGCTTTTCGTGCGCCAGGCGGCGGAGAAATTCGGCAGCCAGTGCGTCGTCGTCGCCATCGACGCCAAGCGTGTCTCGGCGTCCGGCGACCCGCCGCGCTGGGAGATCTTCACCCATGGCGGACGGCGACCGACCGGCATCGACGCGGTGGCTTACGCCCGCGAGGCGGCCGAGCTCGGCGCCGGCGAGATTCTCCTCACCTCGATGGACCGCGACGGCTCGAAGCAGGGCTTCGACCTCGAGCTTACGCGGGCGGTCGCGGACGCGGTGACGATTCCCGTCATCGCGTCGGGCGGAGTGGGCGCGCTCGATCATCTCGTCGAGGGCGTCAAGCAGGGCCACGCCAGCGCTGTGCTCGCCGCCTCGATCTTCCACTTCGGCGAGTTCACGATTTGCGAAGCGAAGGCCCGCATGGCGGCGGCCGGCATCCCGATGCGGATGGACTAGCCGGAGCTTCCTTCTTTCGTCTACGTTAAGTGATTGATATTTCGGCAGAAGGTCCTTTGATCTGCCCATTTTGTAGCCATGTAAAAGAGTGATTATGGCTTGTGTTGTAGCGGATGTTCCCCCATTCGGCGGTTTGACCGGTACTGACGTAGCCACTAAAATTGATGAGTTTTTCTTGCAACATTTAGCTGTTTGGCGTAAATAAGTAGCCATAATGTTCGTCGACAGCTCGACCACCCGCCTCAACGGCAAAACCTACATCCGCCATCTTCTGCGTGCAGACTTATCGCGAGGACGGCAAGGTCGAACATCGAACGCTGGGGCCATCTCAGCCACTGCAAGCGCGAGGAAGTGGAGGCGATCCGGGCTGGCGCTGAAAACAAGGAGGACTTGGGCCGCATCCTGGCGTCCGCCATCGAGGGTGGGCCCCAGCTCAAACGGTCCGTCCGTGGGGCGGGTTCTTCCCAACTGGCGCGCGAGCTGGGCCTCGTCGCGGCGCCTGGGCGCGGACCGACAAGGCAAGCCGCGCTCTGGCAGATGATCGCCGCGTGCTCGACCAGGGCTTGTGCCGTGGTGGTTCGTCTGGCGGGCGGCCATGCCGTCGGCGCGACGCTCGGTATGGTCGGCTTCGACGAAGACGACCTCTCCGACAATCTCGATTGGTCGGCGGACCACGAGGCCGACATCGAGCGCCGGTTGTTCGCCCGAGAGAGGCGGCCTCGGTGCCCACGTGTTTCTCTACGACGTGACCAGCACCTATCTCGAAGGCGAGCACAACGGCTCGGCCGGTTCAGCGGACGACAGAATCGCAATCGGCAGCGTCAAATCGTGACGGACTGCTGACCGACGCCGACGGACGTCCGCTGTCGATCGAGGTGTTCCCCAGGCACACCTCCGACTTCAAAACGTCCTCCTCGCAATTGGACAAGGCGGCCGACCGGTTTGGGGCCGAGCGGGTGACCTTCGTCGGCGACCGCGGCACGATCAAAGCCCCGCAGCGCGCGGAATCCGTGAGTGCTAGCTTCGATTACATCACCGCGATCGCGAAGGCGCAGATCGACGCGCTCATCGTGGCCGGCGTGTGGAGTTGGACCTGTTCGAGGAACGCTGGCCGAGTTCGGAGACCTGGATGGCGAGCGTATGTGTCGCGGCAATCCGGCGGCGGCGAGGGAGCTGGCGGCCGCGCGAGCGGACAAGCTCAAGGCCCTGGCCGGTACCCGCCGCCGAGGCGGCCAACGCCTGCATCCAACGGAGCACCGAGAGCGGCGGCGAAGACGCAGACTGCCAGGCTGAAGGTGAGTCGCACGACGCTCAGCCTCGACAAGTCCTTGCCGCAGTCGACGAACAGGAGCGGCGTGCCTTCGTCACGGTGGACGAGGCCGGCATCGCCGTGGCCGGCGCGCCTCGATGGTCGCTACGCGCTACGACCGATCTGCCGAGACCGTCGTCGCCACAAGATCGTGCGCACCCGCTACAAGGACCTCGCCAGTCGATGGGGTTCCGCGACTCGAAAACCGTGCAGCTCGAGATGCGGCTGGTCTATCTGCGTGACGAGAACCGCACGCGCGGCCACGCCCTCGTCGTCATGCTGGCCTATCCCTTGACGCAGCCCTACGCCAGCGCTGGCGCGACATCGACCTGACCGTGCAAGAGGGTCTCGATGGTCTGGCCAGCCTCTGCCTCGTCGAAGTGATCATCGGCGGCCGGCCCGCCTACCATCGGGTTCGACGCCGCGCGATGACCTGCGCCGCTTGTTCGAAGCCGCCGCGTCGCCATCCCGCCGCGCTGCCTCTCGCCCGGCGCCCGCGTAGCCGACGAACAAACCCTCCCACAACGCAGAAAACTTAAATGAGCTCAGCCCGTTATCGGGAGCGCGCCTCGCCGACACGGGGGGAACATCCG
>CAWFVS010000063.1:0-111743 GCA_963819255.1 uncultured Alphaproteobacteria bacterium | reverse complement strand
CAGCCAGTCGAGGGCGCGATAGAGTTCCTCCTCGTCGACCGGCCCCAGGCCGAGTTCGGCGCCGAGACTGGAGGCGGCGGTGTCGGGCGCGAGCGCGCGCGCCGTCGCGAGCTTCGAGCCGGGATCGAGCACCCGGCTGACGACGAGCGCCAGGACCAAGTCCCGGCAGCGGTACCCGCCCCCCCCGATGAGCAGGTCGAGTCCGATCTTGCGCGCGGCGCCGAGCGCCGCGGCGACATGGCCGTGCGGCAGCGAGCGGACGATGCTGATCGCCTCCTTCTCGTTCGGAATGACCGTGCCGCCCTTCAAGAGCGTTTTGAAGCCGGCGATGCGCTCGGCCGGCCAGTCGGAAAGGTTGAGCAGCGTGCGCTTCTTCACCTTGCCGCCCTCGCGATAGCTCTCGCGCAAAAGGATCGCCGGCGGGGAGTCGCAGTTCAGGACAAACTCGATGTACATGGCTCGATGATAGAGCAATTCACCCTACAACACAAGCCATAATAACTATTTTACATGGCTACAAAATGAGCAGATCAAAGGACCTTCTGCCCAAATATCAATCACTTAACGTAGACGAAAGAAGGAAGCTCCGGTTAGGCCCCTGTCACCCTCCTGTTCCGCTTCCTGTTATTTCTTCATCCGCCTTATGCGATATTTCGTTCAAGCCATTGAAATAAGGCTAATTTTATCACGAAAAACTCGCCCGGCCGCATGCAATTCCCCATTGATCAGGACGTAACAGGAGACGGTTCTCTCCGTTCTCGCCGCTGGAGGGGATGGATTTCCTGCTTCCGGTTTCGGCGCGACCGCCTCAGTCCTTGGCGACGGAAATGTCGGGAGCAGTTGGGTTCTTCATCCCGACGACATGGTATCCAGCGTCGACATGGAGGATTTCGCCGGTCACGCCGCGGGACATGGGCGAGAGCAAGTAGACCGCGCTTTCTCCGACCTCTTCAGTCGTAACCAGGCGCCTCAGCGGGGAGTTGTACTCGTTCCACCGCAGGATATAGCGGAAATCGCCGATCCCCGAGGCCGCCAATGTCTTGATCGGGCCAGCCGAGATGGCGTTGACGCGGATCCCCTTTTCGCCGAGATCGGCGGCCAGATAGCGGACGCTGGCCTCCAGCGCCGCCTTGGCGACGCCCATCACGTTATAGTGAGGCATCCATTTCTCGGCCCCGTAGTAGGTAAGCGTCAGCATCGAGCCGCCATTGCCCATCAGCTTTTCGGCTCGCTGCGCGATCGCGGTGAATGAATAGCAGGAGATCGCCAGCGACTTGGTGAAGTTCTCCTCGGTGGTGTCGATATAGCGACCGGTCAGCTGGTCCTTGTCGGCGAATGCGATGCAATGGACGACGAAATCGAGCGATCCCCAAACCTTCTCGGCTTGCGCGAACACCGCGTCGATGCTCGCGCCGTCGGTCACGTCACAATGGCCGAGCACTTCCGCGCCGATCTCCTTCGCCAGGGGGCGCACGCGTTTTTCCAGCGCCTCGCCCTGGTAAGTGAATGCAACTTCGGCTCCGGCCGCGCGCGCCGTCCTGGCGATGCCCCATGCGATCGAGCGATTGTTCGCCAGTCCGAGGATGACGCCGCGCATCCCGCGCATCACTCCCGCTCCTGCGACGACCGGATCCGTCTGCTCCATCAACGCCTCGCACTGCCCCGCCGCGCTTTGTCCCGAAACGCGAACGCGCGCGAGCATCCCTTAGCCTCGCGGAACTCGCATGGGAAGCAGGCGGCGCTCTCCCTGTCACAAATGTTCGAGCGCGTCATGAGATTCGGCCGAACGGCCGTCGCGGTCAACTCCTGCCCGAACGCGGGTCGTAGGGCTTGCGATCGCGCCACTTGCGCATCAGCTCGGTCAGCTCCGGGTCTGCCGAGTCCGGAAGCGCGATGCGAATGGTTGCAAGAAGATCGCCCGCCGGCTGACCGGCGGAGGCAGGCAGGCCCTTGCCGCGCAATCGCAACACCCGCCCTCCGCTCATGCCTGGAGCAACCGACATTTCGACGTCGCCGCCCAGCGTCGGCACGCGCACCGTCCCTCCCAGCACCGCCTCGTAGAGCGTAACGGGCAGATCGAGCCTGAGGTCACGGCCCTCGACCCTGAATATGGGGTGGGGCGCATAGCGGATCGTGACGATGACGTCGCCGGCCGGCCCGCCGCGCTGGCCAGGGTGGCCCTGGCCGCGCAAGCGGATGGATTTTCCCTCCTCAATTCCCGCCGGAATCGCCGCATCCAGCGTTCTGCCGGTCGGAAGAGCGATGCGGATCGAACCGCCGCTGGCGACAGTGGCGAGAGGCGCAGTAACGGTGACCGCGATGTCCTCGCCGCGAGAGGCTGCCGTCCTCGCGCGGCCGCCGCGTCGGCCTACGCCGAACAGCTCCGAGAGAATGTCAGGCTCGATCGAGCCGCCGGCGGAAAACCCGCCTGGCCCGAAGTCGAAGCCGAATCCGCGGAAATCTGCGCCGCCGCCCGGCTGCCGGCCAAATCCGAAGCCCTCGAATTGCGGCGCGCGAGGCTTGCCTTCGGCGTCGATCTCGCCGCGGTCGAAAGCGCCGCGCTTCTTTTCATCGCTGAGAATCTCGTAAGCCGAGCCGACCTCTGCGAAGCGCTCCTTGGCCCGCGGCTCTTTGCTCTGATCGGGATGGTACTTCTTGGCGAGCTTGCGGAAGGCCGACTTGATTTCGGCCGCGCTGGCTGATTTCGGCACCCCAAGAACGTCATATGGATTGCGCATCATGAGCCCATTCTTGAACGCCGCCTCGGATAAGAGCTCGGGCGCTCATGTCTCCCTCATCTATTTGGGCCTTTGCCGGAGGCCCTGCAAGTCCGGCGGAGAAACCGGATTCCCGCGCGTAAGTTTCACCGAGTTCGGGCGCCGTTGTCGATTCCGATCATGACGACTATGACGGTCGCGTCCGGTCGATGCGGAAATGGGAGTGGGACCTTGAGCGCCGTGACGCCGCCAGACTTTACCGAGGCCGAGGACCCGATCGCGCTTTTCCGGCTGTGGCTCGAGGAGGCCGGGGCGGCCGAGGTCAACGATCCCGAAGCGATGGCTCTAGCGACGGTCGACGACGCCGGACTGCCCGACGTCCGGACGCTCCTCTGCAAGGGTGCGGACGCGCACGGCCTCGTTTTCTACGGCAACGTCGAAAGCGCGAAAGGACGAGAGCTCGCCGCCCACCCGAAGGCGGCGGCGCTGTTTCATTGGAAGTCGCTGCGTCGTCAGGCGCGATTTCGGGGACCAGTGAGCCCGCTCGCCGAGGGGGAGGCGGACGCGTATTTCGCCACCCGGCCGAGGCAGAGCCGGATTGGCGCCTGGGCGAGCCGACAGTCCCGTCCGCTCGAATCGCGCGCTGCGCTCGAGGCCTCGGTCGAGGCTTACGCCAAGCGCTTCGGCGACGGCGACATCCCCCGGCCGCCCTACTGGCGCGGCTGGCGGCTCGAGCCGGTCGAGATCGAGTTCTGGCGCGACGGCGCCTATCGCCTGCATGATCGCGTCCGCTTCACCCGGGCGACGCTGGAATCGCCGTGGGAGCGGCGGCGGCTCTTTCCATGAGGGCGGTCCATGTCCTGGTCGCCGGCCCAATACGTCAAGTTCGAGGAGGAGCGCACGCGGCCGGTGCGCGACCTCCTGGCGGGCGTGCCCAACCTGGACGTGCGCAGCGCGGCGGACATCGGCTGCGGCCCCGGAAACTCCACCGAAGCGTTGCGGGAGCGCTATCCCAAGGCGGCGATCATCGGCGTCGACAGCTCGCCCGACATGATCGAGGCCGCCCGCAAACGACTGCCCGGCGTCTCCTTCGAGCTCGCCGACATCGTCGGATGGGGCGGCTCGGGCTTCGACGTCCTCCTCGCCAACGCGGTCATCCAGTGGATTCCGGACCATGAGACGCTGCTGCCGGCGCTGATCGCAAGGCTCGCCGCCGGCGGCTCGCTAGCGGTCCAGACGCCGGACAATCTCGACGAGCCTTCGCATCGGCTGATGCGCGAGGTCGCGGCCGGCGGCCCCTGGGCCGACAAGCTCGCCGGCGCGTCGAAAGCGCGCGCCGTGCGCCATGGCGCCGACTGGTATTTCCGCCGTCTGCGGGCCCACGCGCCGAGGGTCGAGGTTTGGCGGACGACCTATTTTCACCCGCTCGCCGGCGCGAGCGCCGTGGTCGAGTGGGTGAAGGGGACCGGCCTGCGCCCCTTCATCGAGCCGCTCGACCCGGCCGAGCGCGAGGCCTATCTCGGCCGCTACGAGGCCGCGATCGCGCAATCCTATCCGGCCGAAGCGGACGGGACCGTGCTGCTGCCGTTTCCGAGACTGTTCTTCGTCGCGACGCGCTGACCCTGTTCGAGGATTTCCAGGAAGACGGACTGACGATCGTCGCCGCGGCCTCGGTTCGGAGGCCATCCAGTTTCCGGGCGCCAATCCAGCTTTTTCAATGGGTTGCGGCGCCATTTCGTAATCGGGGCAAATTCCCGGGCCAAGCGTTTAGCTTGGTGCGGGGCTGACGAGGGTCGCGAGGTCGGGGATTTCGGGGCCAGGGATGCAGAGACGGGCGCCGAGATAGTTGAAGAAAGGGATTTTGAGTTTCATGCAGGTCTTGGCGAGGCCGAGCATGACGTCGCGGGCTTGGCGGCCCTTGTCGCTGACGGTTCCCCCGGAGATTTTGCGCTTGGTGACGAAGGCGCGGATGTCGTTTTCCGATGCGTTGGTGTTGAGCGGGATTTCCGGTCTTTCCAGCACGCGCAGAAGTTCGTCCTTGCGCCCGAGCAGGCGCTTCAACAGACGGTCGAGCGTCGCATAGCCGGTTCGACGCCTGAAGATGCGATCGAATTGCGCGCGCAGGAGGCTCGCCTGTTCCGCGCTGGGTGTGAGCTTGTACTCCTTCAACCGCCCATAGAACCACCAGATCATCCGTCTCGCGATCTCGACGGCGTTGCTTTGCTTGTCGTTGGCGGGGACGAGTTTATGGACGAGGCGGTCGGCATGAACCCAGCAGAGCGCGTGGACGCCGACGCGGAACTGGCCGGCGTCGTCGGAGACGATGACGGCCTGGCCGAGCAGGCCTTCGGCCTCGATCGCTCCCCACAGCGCCGCTTCGCTGGCCGCCCGCACCGGATCGGGCGTGACCCGCAAGTCGGCGAGGCCGAGGGCGCGCAAGTGGTCCATCCAATCCTCGCGCGTGCGAAAGACCAGCGAGGCATGGCCGGCGAGCCTGTCGATGACATCCTGGGGCAGATCGGCGCCGCGCATATAGGCGATCGCCGCCCCGTTGATCACATAGCGCGCCGCCCCGCCCAGCAGACGGCTGAGGAAAGCCAGGCGCGATTTGCCCGGCCCGGTGCGAAACGCGGTGAACCGGTCGGAGCCGATGTGCGTGGTGAAGCAGGACTTGCCGGCGTGGCGGGCACCGGTGTCGTCGACGGTGACGAAGGGGGAGTCGGCGAGCCCCGTCCGCAGCACGGCCTCGTCCTCGGCGCGGAATGTCTCGAGCTTGGCGGTCACCAGCCGCACCACTTGGCGCTTCGAGATCATGAGGCCCAAGCCGGCGAGCAGCGCCGCGATCCTGTCGCAGGTCATCTCGCCCTGAAAATGCAGCGCCAGCACCAGACAAATAAGATGCGGGCCGCAACCGCCGACAATCCCCGCCGGGAGCGGCGCGATCAGGGTCTTGCCGTCCGGCGTCTGCCAGCGCTCGCGCCGATAGAGCGTCGCCTCGGCCTTGACCGCCAGGTCCTGAACGGTGATCTCCTCATAGCCCTTGAAGCGCAAGCCCATCGGCGCCTCGACCGCCAGCGTCTCCGTCCGGGCGACTGAGAGCTTGGAGACGCCAGGGCCGCGCCGCCGCTTCGTTGCCTCTTCCTCGTCGCCCTTCGCTCCGCGCTCCGGCCGATCCGTCGCCTTCTCCATCCCGGACGGTTTGTACGGCGGACGCGGCGGCAAACCCTTCAGCCGCGCGATCTCATCCTTCAGCGTCTGGATCTCGGCCCGCTGCCCCGCTTCGACCCCGTCGCGTCTCTCGAGCTCCGCCTGCAAACGCGCCGTCTCGCCAATCAATCGGCGAACCAGGTCGATCAACTCGGCCTGCGTCATGCGTTCAAGCAAATCAGTCGAGCCAGGCGACATGCCTAGCGTTATTCAAACCTTCCCTAAGGTTTCCTTCTACGTCACAAGGCTCCAGGGCCGCTTGCAGGAGCTTGACGCACACAGCGATTTGTTCGGCCGCCATGCCGTGCGGGGGATAGACTCCGCCAGAGCCATCCGCGTCACTTGCCTCTGGGGGATCCAAGCGCATCCCATTCCGGGCGTGGATTCCATGTTTCCAATGCTTTGCGGCGCCATTTCCGGGCGACGCGTGGGAAGACGGACGACCGCCTTCGCCGTGCGGGCTTTTGACCGGTGCGCGATCCGCCCGATCCCCGGGTCCGGCCCAAGGGTTGGGCACGAACGGCGGGAACGGCTTCGGCGAAAGCGAACAACTCGGCGGTCTCCTTGAGGGGCGTATAAAAGTTCGACGCCACATCACCCCTGAGCCCAAATCAGGACTTTTCAAAGGGTTGCGGCGCCATTTCCAGCCGACCAGCTGACCATAACTCCCAAGCACGCTCTGATGACCTTCAGTGTAGCCGCGATCCTCTCCCACAGTGTCATCTCCGCGAACGCGCGGATCCAGAATTTACGCGCGGACAAGAATTCCCGGTCGCGTCCTGCGTCCGCGACTCTGGATGCCCGCTCGCGCGGGCATGACAACGTCGGCAGTTACGGCGGAGTGACTTGGCTCGAACGAAGCGCGCACCTGCGGGCGGAGCCGAGCGTCCTTCGAGGTCCATAAGGGGTCGGCGCATCCTAAAAATCGCTTGCAACACGCGCCACGCGGCCACTTGCAACGGCCAAAACATGCAAACTGGAGGCGAACAGCGCCGAAAGCCACTTCCTATTGCTTCCCTTTGCTTCCATTTGTGACCGCTTTTCAAACTACACTCTTTTCATAAGGAAAACTGGGCGCGCGCGGCCGGACGCGTCGGCTGCGCGGCGGGCTTGACGGCTACCGGGGTAGCGGGCGGTCAGGCGCTCTCCTTCAGACGACCCCTCAGAAACAAACGTAGAACATCGCGGCAAGTTTTGCAAGAGATTTCTCCGGGCGGGAAGCGGGACGCCGGTTTCCTCTGCAGTCGGCTTGGCGAGCATCGCGCCTCAGGCCGCTCGGCGCAGGGGGCCGGGAAACTCCGGCGCGAGACCGAGCACTGGCAGTCGGCAGGCGCGTCGAACGGAAGAGCGAAACGGCTCGCATCTGCTGTAGCATGCTCGCCGCCGCCCCGTCGGGTCGAGCCAAGCTCGAGACGAGCACGAAAACCAACGGAGCACGCTATGCCGAAATCGAAGAAGCTCGAGCCCATGCATCCCGGCGAGGTTCTGCGGGAGGAGTTCCTGGTTCCGCTGAAAATGTCGGCGTGCGCTCTCGGCAAGGCGTGCGGCTTGCCTCGCACTCGGATCGAGCGGATCGCCGCCGAACAGACCGGCGTGACCGCCGACATTGCGCTCCGGCTTGCCAAGGCGCTGGGCACAACGGCGCAGCTTCGCTCAATTTGCAGAACGACTATGATCTTCAAATTGCGAAGCGCGATCTCGGGGAGATTCTCGATCGCATCGAGACCGTGAACAAGCCGGAGGCGGCCTAACCGGCGGGCGCACCATCTGCTGCTCGCCGCCGCTCAGGAACCCGGAGCCGCGTCCTTCGCGCAGCTTTGGGAACACTCGATTGCTCGGAGATACCGAATACCGCGTCAGTGTTGTGCTCGGAGAACAGCACCGTAAGCGACTTGGCGCGCGCCGGACGTCGGCTATTGGTTCGTGCTTGCCGTCGAAAGGCGTCACGCCGCCCAAGGCTAGACGGATCAATCGACAACCTTCGCTCTTGCACAAGCGCGCCATCCGTCGAGAACAGCGGCGATAGATTCTTCGGCGCATAGGTCTCGGAGTTGCATAGTCCGGCGGCGTCGGTCACGCATTCGGGCGCCGACTTGCCGTAGCGGCTGACGACGCTGCGATGCAGGGCTTCGTCGATCGTCCGCAGACGGTTTCCCTGGTTGTCGAGCGGCGCGTAGAGGCGCTCGAACGGAGACACGGCGAACGGCCTCTGCAGGACTTCGCGAAAGGTCGGGCTGAAACGATCGAACGAGAAGAGGCCGCTGCTCGAATCGTGCGAGGGGGCCAAGTCTTGAAGCGCGTTCGGGTCGGGAAGGCAACTCCAGTCGAGCTTGAGCCCGTCCTGCTCGGCCTTCCTGGCCATCCAAACCAGCGGGATGTCGGCGAGTGTCCGCGTGACATAGCCTCCGCCGACATCGGCGTGCGCGCCGGCAAACCACGCCTGTTCGATCTCGACCCCGTCCGGAGCGGGCTTCGTCCAAAGCGTCGGCACGAACTCGTGACGATGTTCGTCGATCGCCAGCGCCTGGCAGCCATGTTTCATCACCTTGCAGGGACCGGTGTCGTGAAACGCGAATTTCTTGGCGTCCTCGGCGGAAAAGAAGCCTCCCGGAATGCCGAGCGCCCCGACCGTATCCCAGACGCCGAGAAACTTGATCTCGGCGTCGGCGTGGCACTCGGTGTTGTATTTCCTCTGAAATTTTTCCGGCGAGTGCGGAGGAGGTTCCGACCGGTAATAGATCCACGCCAGCGGCAGATCGCCGAGCTTCTCCCGTTTGAGGATCGCCGCAGGCGCTAATCAGCCCCGCCAGGCTTCGCACGGTGTAGGCGCCGCGGGAGAAGCCGAAGAGAAAGATCTCGTCCTTCGGCACATAGTTCTGCGCGATGAACATGTAGGCGGACCGGATGTTGTCGTCGACGCCAAGTCCAATGCCGCCTTCGACCAGCCTTTCGATCCTGAGGCCGGACGTGCCGACGCCGCGAAGGTAAAGCGTGATCTGCAGGGCGTCCGTCTGTTGCGTCGCGTGGATCGCCCGCGCCATTCTGAAGACGTTGGTATCCTCGCTTTGACGGTCGGTGTCGTTCCACGTGCCGTCGCAGCAAACGATGACCCGTTTCACTCCCGCCTCCGTTTCAAAGCCTGCGCCAGAACAAAAGCGCCGCGCCGCGCTCGCGGCTGACATTTCCAGCAAAGAGGCCGCGCCTATCGGCGTGCGGCCGAAGACGCCTAGCGCTCGCGCGCCGCCTCCGAGGCGATCCTGGTGAGAGGCGAGAGGAGATAGTCGATCACCCGGCGGGAGTTGGTCTTGATCTCGATGGAAACCGTCATGCCCGGGGTCATCGGGACCATCGAGCCGTTGATCTTCATCGAGGTCTCGTCGAGCGCGATGGCGACCGGGAAGACGAAACTCTCCGGCTGGCCGGGCGCGGGCGGCGGGCGACTGGGCGACATTGGCCGAAGCGGCTTCGTTGGCGAGCGCGCGCTTGGCCTCCTGCTCGTCGATCGCGCCGGAGGCGATCTTGACGACCTTGCCGTGCAGCACGCCGAAGCGGGTGAACGGGAAGGCGTCGACCTTGACCACCGCCTCCTGCCCCACCTTGACGAAGCCGATGTCGAGATTGGGAACGAGCGCCTCGACCTGGAGCTTGCCCCCGGCCGGCGTGATGACCGCGAGCTGCTGGCCGGGCATGACGACCTGCCCGACCGTGGTGACCGCGGTCTGCCGGACGACCCCGTCGATCGGCGCGGTGAGCCTGGTGCGCGCGAGCCGCGCCGCCGCCTTGGCGACCGCCTGGCGCGCGTCGTCGGCCTTGCGCCAGGCCTCCGCGAGCTTGTTCTCATTGTCGGCGATGAACTGCGAAACGGTTTTCGCCTTCTCGCTCTGCACTTCCCTGATCGCCGCGTCGGTCTCGATCAGCTGGCCCTCGTCGGAGGCGAGCTGCGACTGCGACTTCTCCAGCTCCTCCTTGGCGTCATAGAGGTTGATCTTGGTTCCGACCTTGAGGTCGATCGCCTCCTGCCGGGTCGAGACGCGCTGGTTCAGCGTCACCATCAGCTTTTGCTGATAGGCGATGCTCATGTCGAGGCGCTTATGCGTCGCGAGCTTCTGCGCCATCTGCTTGTCGAGCGCTCTGAGCGAGTCCGCCAGCTGGACGAGGTCGGCGCGCAGGACCGCCTCCTCGCGCAGGCGGTACGGTTCGGGCAAAGCCTCGCTCCCAGGCGATCTTCAGCTCGGGCTCAGCGGCGAGCCGCTCGATCGGGCTGTCGCCGGGCTGCGAGTCGATGTCCGTCGGCCCCTTCGATTCGGAGCGGCGGCGCCGTCGCCGCGCGTCATCTCGGCTTCCGCGGCCCGCACCGCTTCGATCGCGTAGCGCCGGCGGGCGATCTCGGCGAGGCTGGCGTTCGTGTCGGCCTCGGCGCTCTTCGCATCGGCGGCCGCCTCGGCCGGATCGAGCTCGAACAGAAGATCGCCGGCCTTGACCGCCTGTCCCGCCTCGACATGGATCGCCGCCACCCTGCCGGGATCGAGCGGCTCGATCACCTTGGCGTAGCCGACGGTTTCGATCTTGCCCGGGGCGACGGCGTGAACGTCGAGGCGGCCGAAAAACGACCACGCCAGCGCGACGACAACGAAAGCCGCAATCGTCGCCATGAGGGCGATCGGCACGGGCGGCGGCGGCGTTTCGAGGATTTCGAGCGCGGCGGGCAGAAACTCGCGGTCGCGCCCGGAGACCGCGTCGGGACCGCGCGGAGCGGGTGGAGGCGGCGGCTGCGTAGCCGGAGGCGAGGCCCGCTCGTTCATGCCGGGGCCCTCGCCTGATCGGACTGCAGCGCCCACAGCCTGGCGTAGAGCCCGTCTCGCCGGATCAGCTCCTCGTGCGTCCCGACCTCAGCGATCTCGCCCTGCATTATCCCGACGATCCGGGTGCACGGGCGGACGGCCGCCAGCCGATGGGCGATGATGATGACGGTGCGGCCGCTCACGATCGAGCGCATGTTTTCCTGGATGATCCGCTCGCTTTCGTAATCGAGCGACGAGGTCGCCTCGTCGAGGATCAGGATGCGCGGATTGGTGGCGAGGGCGCGCGCGATGGCGATGCGCTGGCGCTGGCCGCCGGAAAGGTTGGCCCCCCGCTCCTCGATCATCGTGTCGTAGCCCTGCGGCAGCTGGGCGATGAACTCGTCCGCGCCGGCGAGCTTCGCCGCATGCATGACCATCACGCGCGCCATCGCCGGGTCGCCGAGCGCGATGTTCTCGTGGATCGTCCGGTTGAACAGGACGTTCTCCTGGAGCACGACGCCGGTCTGCCGGCGCAGCCAGCCGGGATCGAGCTGAGCCGCGTCGACGCCGTCGATCATCACCTGGCCGATATGCGGACTGTAGAGGCGCTGGACAAGCTTGGTCAGGGTCGACTTGCCGGACCCCGAAGGCCCGACGATGCCGATCACCTCGCCCGGCGCGATCGACAGCGACACGTTGCGCAGGACGTCCGGCGAGTCGGGGCGGTAGCGCATGGTCACGCGTTTGAATTCGATCGCGCCGCGCGGCGGCGGCAACGTCAGAAGATTCTGCGGTATCGGCTCGGGGGGCGAATTGAGAATGTCGCCGAGCCGCGCCACCGACACCTGCACCTGCTGGAAGTCCTGCCACAATTGCGACAGGCGCAGGATCGGCTGCACCACCTGGCTCGCGATCATGTTGAAGGCGATCAGCTCGCCGACCGACATCGAGCCCTCGATCACCGACTGGGCGCCGAAGAACAGGATCAGCGCCGTCGTGATCTTGCTGACGTACTGGATGAGATTCTGGCCGAGCGAGCCCGTGACGCCCGCGTCGAACGAGGTGCGCACATAGCCCGCGAGCCGTTCCTCCCACTGCGCCTGCATCATCGGCTCGACGCTGGCCGCCTTCAGCGTCTGCGCCCCGACGATCGATTCGACCAGAAACTGCTGCGAGCGCGCGCCGCGGTTGAACCGCTCCTTGATCTGCTCGCGCAGCACCGGCCGTATCATGGAGGCGATCACCACATAGAGGGGGATCGAGACGAGCACCACGAGCGTGAGCTTCACCGAATAGACGAACATCACCGCGATGAAGACCAGGGTGAAGACGAGATCGAGGAGGGAGGTCAGGCCCTGGCCGGTCAGGAAGCCGCGGATCGTCTCGAGCTCGCGCATGCGCGCGACGGTCTGGCCGGCCGCCCGAGTCTCGAAGTAGGCGAGCGGCAGCCGGAAGAGATGATGGAAGAGCCGCCGTCCCAGCTCGACGTCGATCCGGTTTGTCGTGTGGCTCAGCGTATAGGCGCGAAGGAATTGCAGGACCGTCTCGAACAGCCCCAGCGTCACCATGCCGACGACGAGGACCACCAGCGTCGACATTCCCTTGTGGACGAGCACCTTGTCGACCACCAGCTGGAAGAAGATCGGGGTCACCAGCCCGAACAGCTGCACGAACAGCGAGGCGACCAGCACATGCGCCAGCGGCTTTCGGTAGCGCATGATCGACGGCCAGAACCAGCGGAAGCCGAAGGTGTCGGGATCCATTCCCGCGCCGCCGAGCCGCCGCCCGACCAAGAGCGCCACTCCCGACGAGACCGCTTCCGCCTCCTCGTGCGACATCTCCCTCACCGTGCGCGCGAGGGGGTCGATCAGGCGGACTCTGCTCTTGTCGCCGGCGATCGCGAGAACCGCGAATCCCCCCTCCTTGAGCTCGATGATCGCCGGATAGGGAAGGGCGCCGATGCGCTTTGCGTTCACCCGGCGGATGATGCGCGACTTCATCTGCAGGAGATTGGCCGCCCGAACCAGATCCTCGGCCTGGGCCATGCGGCCGGTGAGCGCGAGCTGATGGCGCAGCTGCGCCGGGTCGGCCGCGATGCGGTAGTAATTGGCGATCAGCGCCAGCCCGGCGAGCCCGGGGTCGAGCGCCTGGGCGCCGGCCGCCTGTTTCTCCGTATCTCGTTTTGTTTCGATCATAGGCTCGTCAGGACCGCATCCCCTGGATCCGCCGCGACGCCTAAACTTCGACTGACCGCATTCGCCCCGTAGTTCAGGCAGGGGGAACGCGCTCGTTCAGCGAGTTTGCGTCATGCGCGCGGTGATGGCGATCGCACCTCCCCCGGTTGACAATCGAAATCGGCTTCCCGTCGTCGAACGTTGCGGAGGATGCGAGGCGGCACAGGCGCTAAGGCTGGCCAATGGCGGGGTCTTCGCACAATCCGCCGCGGCCCTAGCCGAGGGGAAGCGCACTACGCAAATTACGCGCAATCCCACGCCGCCGGCTCGACCATCGAGCGTCGTCCCGCAGAAAATCCCCTTTGCCCTCCAACAATACGTCCGCAACCGGGCGACTGGCAAGCCCTATCAACTCGCCAAGGCATTGTTCCAGGGAGCATCAGCCCATGCGCGCCGTGCCGATCGACTTCCGATGATCATCAAAGACGCCAAGATCCGTCATGAGGACGCGGCTTTCACGCGGACGAGCCGGGATCCAAAAAGACCAAGCAGCCAAGCTAAGATCTACGCTTTTCCCCAGACATCGCTGTGGAAAAATGGCCCCTGCGGGGCAGTCCCGCGACGTCAAGGCGTCGTGACTGGCCAACATTCTAATGATCGACAACTTTATTGTCGTGCTTCGCCCTTAAGCGCCTGAGGAATCTGATGCTAGGCCCTCTGTCCGCGCTGGCTGAAGGCGCTGACGGCCAGGGACACGATAATGAGCGCGCCGATGGCCACGTCCTGGAAGTACGGATTCACCTGGAGCATGTTCAGCGCGTTGGAGATGATCCCGGTGAGGAGCACGCCGAAGAACGTGCCGATAACCTTGCCCCGCCCGCCCGTCATCGGCGTGCCGCCGATGACCACGGCGCCGATGGCCTGCAGCTCGATCCCGCTTCCGGTGGAGGGCTGGGCTGCCCCGATGCGGGAGAGAAGCAGGGTTGCCGCGGCCCCTACGAGCAAGCCGTTGATGATGAAGAAGATCAGCTTGTTCAGGTTGATCGGGATGCCCGTGAGGTAGGTGGCCTGCACGTTGCTTCCGATGGCGAAGGCCCTGCGGCCGAGCTTTGTGTATTGCAGAATGAAGTGGATGATGAGGTAGCCCGCGAGGCTGATGATGAACATGAGCGGGATGATGCCGAAGAACCTCTTCGTCCCGAGGAACTCGAACTTTCCGTAGATCAGCTGCAGGACGCCCTTGGTGAAGGCGAGGGCGACGCCGCGGAAGATCCCGATGCAGGCAAGGGAGATGATGAACGACGGCGCCTTGAACAGGATCGAGCACGCCCCGACGAAGAAGGCGTTGAACGTCGCAAGGAGGACGCCTGCGGCCACCGAGGGCGCATAACCGTAGCCGGCCTTGATCATGATCGCCATCACGCAGGCGGAGATGCCGATATTCGCGCCCACCGAGATGTCGAAGTTGCCGGAGATCATAAGGAGTGTCGCGCCGGAGGCCACGAGGCCGAGCACCGACACCTGCTCCAAAATGTTCTCGATGTTGTTCAGCCCGAAGAAATGCGGATTGATGAGACCCGTCACAACTGCCAGGGCGGCTTCGACGATAAGAAGGAAAAACCATTGTTCACGGAAGATCGAGACGGTTCTCCGCATCTCAAACTCCGAGGAAATATTTGACGAGCGTTTCCTCGGTGACCCCGCGCCGGTCCAGCACGTGGATGAGCCGGCCGCCGCGCATGACGCCGATGCGGTCGCTCATCGAAATCAGCTCCGGCATGTCGGATGACACCATGATGATGCTCTTGCCCGCCTTCGCCAGCTCCACCATCATGCGGAAGATCTCGGTGCGGGCGCCCACGTCCACGCCCTTGGTCGGCTCATCGAAGATGTAGATGAGGCCATCGCTCAGGAGCCAGCGGCCGATGACCGCTTTCTGCTGGTTGCCGCCGGAAAGCTCGGCGATGGTCTGCTCGTCCTGATCCGTCACCGCTATTGCGAGGCGCCTCACCATGTCCCGCACGCGCCGCCGCTCCTTGGCGAGGTTCAGCACCGGCGGCTCGTAGCGCTCGTTGTGCACGATCGCCATGTTCTCCGCCACGCTCCGCGGCGTGAACATGGCGAGCTTCTTCCTGTCCTCCGCGATGAGGCAGATTCCCGCTTCCACGGCGTCGTGCGGATTGCGGATGCGTACGGGCCGCCCGCCGATGAGAATCTCCCCGCTGTCCCTGCGGTCCGCGCCGAAGATGAGGTTCACGAGCTCGCTGCGGCCCGAGCCCACGAGGCCTCCGAGGCCGAAGATCTCCCCCGCGCGCACTTCAAAGCTCACGTCCTCGACGACGCCGCGCCGGCTGAGGCGGCGAAGCTCCAACTGCACGGGTCCCGGCGTCACCTCCTCCTTGGCGTAGAAGAGGGAGGCGTCGCGGCCCACCATCTTGCGGATCACCGTGTCCATGTCGATTTCCGAGCGCGGGAAGCTGCCCATGCTCTCCCCGTCCTTCAGGATCGTGATCCTGTCCCCGATCTCGAAGATTTCCTCGAGGTAGTGAGAGATGTAGATGATCCCGATCCCCTTGGCCTTGAGGCTGCGGATCAGCTCCATGAGCGAGCTCGTCTCTTCCAGGCCGAGCGAGCTGGTCGGCTCGTCCATGATGATGATCTTGGCCTCCCGGTAGCGGGCCTTCACGATCTGCAGCATCTGCTTCTGCGCCGAGGAGAGGTCCTCCACCACGGCGTCTTCCTTCAGGTTGAAGTGAAGGGAGCGGATGAGATCGCGCGCGCGCTCGTTCTGCGTCCGAGTGTCCACCACCAGAGGGAAGGCCGCAGACCTCTCGTCCCCGAGGAAGATGTTGTCCGCGACGGTGAGGCTCTCGATGAGCTCCGGCTCCTGGTAGACGGTGGAGACGCCGAGCTCGATGGCCTGCCGGGGGTTAAGGCCGCGGAACTCGATTCCGTCGAGCACGATCGTGCCCGCCTCAGGGGTGATCGCGCCGGAAAGGATCTTGGTCAGGGTCGACTTGCCTGCGCCGTTTTCCCCGACCAGGCAGTGCACCTCCCCCTCGGCGAGCTCGAAGGTGACGTTGTTGAGCGCCTTGTGCTGGCCATAGATCTTCGTCGCGTTGCGAATGGACGCTAACATTCTTGCGCCCTCGTGTACCAGACTCTAACACTTGTCCCCCGCGGCGACCTTGCGAAAGATTTCGGCGTTCGCGGGGCGCGGAGGGATGCTTCCAGTTCGTTGCTGACGCTAGCACCGGGTTGAGGAAATTGGCGTCCCTTCCCCCCCTTGCGGGGGAAGGACAGGAAGGGGGGTCGCGCCGCGCCTTCAAGATTAGCGTTTTCTCTTGCGCGGCGAGTCGCAATTCGTTCGCCGCTCCAAAACGAGTCCCGCCAATCTTCTAAGCCCGCCCGACCCCCCTCCCTAACCCTCCCCCACAAGGGGGGAGGGGACGCTAAGCGCGACCGGTCGGCCCCCTTGTGTCCATTACGCAACACTAGAGAGTAAACCCGCCCCGCGACGAGCTTAGTACAGCCCCGTGTACTGGGGGAAGTAGGTCTTCGTGAGCTCGAGCCAGACCGGGTCCACGTCCCAGGGGATCACCTTCGTCTTGTCATCGATGGTCTTGGGCGTGATGGGCGCGATGGGAAGAAGGATCTGCTGGTTCTTCGTGGTGATCTTGCCGGTCACGTAGGCCTGCAGCGCGAGGAACGAAATCATGCCTTCCCAGCCGGGAGAGCTGGAGATGGAGTACTTGATCCCGCCTTCCTTCATGGCCTCGATGCCGTAGGGGCGCCGTTCGTGGTGATGACCTTGATCGGGTTGTTCAAGAGCCCGCGGGTCTTCAGCATGCGGACCACCGCCACGCCCATCTCGTCGTTGAACACGAACAGGACGGAGAACTTCTGCCCGGACTGGATGAGGTCCTCGGCCTGGTTCACGGCCTCGTTCGGGTCATAGCGGCCGTCGCGCACCGCGACGATCTTGTTCTTCCCCAGTGCGGCGACGGCGGGCTCGAAGGACGCGCGGAACATCTGCACCGGAATATGCTCGAACAGGCCCATGATGACGGCGATGTTCTCGCCCGGATAGTTCTGCGCGATGTACTGCGCCACGTCCTTGCCCATGGCGTTCCAGTCGAAGTCGATCGCGGCCACGACGTCGTGGCCGGACTTGAGGACCTGCCCCACGTTATCCGTGACGACGAGCGGGATTTTCGCTTCGGCGCATTTCCTCGCGGCGATGTTCGCTCCGTTCGGGTTGAACGTGAAGATGCACATTCCGTCGACGCCCTGGTTGATCAGGGAGTTGATGTTCGCGATCTCCTTCTCCGCGTTGTAGTCGGAGTTCAGGACGATCACCTTCGCTCCCGCTCGCCCCGCGGCGTACACAAAGCCGTCCACGTCCCTTTTGTACCACGTGTCCGGTCCCGGGGTGACGTAGCCGTAGACGAGTTGCTTGCCCGCTTCGGCGGCGAACAGCCTCGTGTTCCCGATCCCGGTCGCGAGTGCTGCGAGCGCGATGGTGACGTCCCGTCGGCTCACTTTGGACGCGATGAGCCATTTGCTGGTCATGAGATACCTCCTCTCGTGTTTCCTCCAGGGGATTTATTTTTCCTCGGGAATGCCGAGTTCTGCAAGGGTGCGGCGCAGCCAAGCAAGCGACTTTTCGATGAGGGGGCCGCCCTGGCCTTCGCATTCCATGCTGAGAACGCCGCGGTAGCCGCTGTCGCGCAGCAGAGCGAGCACTTTCCTGATGTTCTCCGCGTTGACGCCGTCCCCGATCGCGCAATGGCTGACGGCGATGCCGGTCTCCTTGCCGCGGGCCGCCGCAGCGAGGCTCTCGGAGACGTCCTTGATGTGGACGTGATTGATCCGCTCGATGAAGCGCCTGCAGAACTCCACCGGGTCCTGCCCGGCGATGAAGGAATTTCCCGTGTCGAGGTTCAGACCGAAGCAGCGGCTCTTGGCGAAGTCGAGCATCCGCGCCACCATCTCGGGACGGGTGGTGAAGTAGCCGTGGATCTCGATGTTGATGTTGATCCCGTACGCCTCGGCCGCTTCCACGATCGCGCCATAGCTCTGCTTCATCAGCTCCATGGCCTCATCGTCGGTGAGCCCCTCGGGCTTGAGCAGGCCGTCCGTCGTCGCGATGTTCGGGCAGCCCGCGACCCGCGCCCAGGGCAGCGTCTTCAGGATGTAGGGCACCCCGAGATAGGACCCGTCCCTGCCCGAAAGGGGATAGGCGGCGTCCACCTGGGAGAAATGCACGCCGTAGCGCTCCATCTTCTTCAACAGGAGGAGCGGGTCTTCCGCCAGGGACACATGGGGGAAGTATCCCAGGCCGTGGATCCAGGAGACGCCCTCGATGACGCCGGGCTCGATCGAGTGGACGTCGTTTTTCTTTGCCCACTGCAGGGCCTTCTCGAAGCTGAAGGCGGCGGAGTTGAAAGCGTCGGTATGAAAACCGATTTTCATCGCAAAGTCCTCCCCGGGGCGGAATTATAATTATTCGAGGTAACTTTCGGCCCTGGGGCCCCGAGAAGACAGCCTAAGAAAGAGTTATGGCGCTTGTCAAAGCGACCCAATGTCGCTCCTCAGAGAACCGCCGATAGCGCTCTGCGTCGTTTCCGCCGACCTGTTCGAGGCTGTACCCGCACCGACCGGGAAACTGCCGAAGCCGGTCGCCCCTCAGGCCGACCTTGACAAGCAACGTCGCCGACAAGACGCGCCATGTGCAGCTGCAAGGACCTTCCCGGCTACCCGCAGCGCTGGCGCGGGAAGTAGCGCTCATGGCTACGCCGGGGGGCTCCGCTCCTCCGGCGCTGGTGATGAAGGGGCCGATGTTTCCAACCGCAAATCGCGTCTTTGCAATCGCTGGGACAATGCGCTCAGGTTTGCCGCCGGCGCTCCCGGAGCTTCCAGCCGAGCAGGACCCCGCCGACCGCCAGCATACCAGGAACGCCAGAGCCGATCGCGGGAGCCGGCGCAGCCTGGATTCCACCCGGCGGATCCGTGATCGTCTCCGACGCTCCGACGATCCCGGAAACGCCGTCTGAGAAAAGCTGATACACCTCGGTCAGCGAAAACGTCGAACTGACCGACGCCGCCGTCGTGGCGGTTTGGGTGCTGTTCACAATGCTACCGGACTCTGTCCCAGTGGTCGCGAGCTGCGTGCCCTCGCCATACGCCGTATCCGAGTTGTCCAAGTAGGTGGTTTCCGTCAACTTCCAGCTGGTCGGCAAGTTCGAAATGCCGAGGATGCTCGAAAAATTGAGATTGGAAGCCGACGAAGTGAGGCCCGTTTCCGTAACGTACAGGTAAATCGTGGAAGTCGCATTGGGACCTTTGACGTCAATCGTGCCGCTGGTGAGGTCGATCGGGTTGGGATCGCTCGCCCAGGCCACATTGAAGACGTAGTTGTCATACGAGCCAGCCCAAGCGACGCCCGCTCCCGTGCCGTACGCGACGGTCGTGATGTCGCCACCCTCGGAGAGACCGATATCAATCGTCGTCGCGCCCGCCGGGATCGCGCCCAGCAGGAGGCATGCCGCTAACGTCTGCGCGCCAGGGCGCCAGTTTCGAATTCATGGTGTCCGTCCCCTACAACCAGTCAAGTTGAAATTGATCACGTATCGGAACTTATGTCAACACCGTTCCGTTCCCGTATTCGTCATTTTCACCATAAAAAGTAATCGCTTAGTCGCAGCGGAGAAAGCCCACATGATGACCGAACGGGCAACCGCAACGCGTGTTGAGCGCCGGAGTCCCTGTCCGGTCTCGGCAGCCCACGGGGTTCCCGGCCAAAGACGTCGAGCGTCCGGTTGGAGAAAGGCAAGACCCAGATGAACGTGCTTGCCCCGTTGTCGCATTCCCCGGCCCCAAGACTTTTGATCAACGGGCTGTCGTCCGGTTCGCATTCGGGGGCAAGGAGAATTGCCGGCGGCGCCAAGACGAGAGCCCATGCGCGCCGAGCGCCGCGAGCGCCTTGCGGATAGGGTCGATCAAAAGGGCCGTGACCGTGTGTGGATCGGCGTCCGGCTCGTTCAGGCCGAAGCGGAGTTGCGGCGAGTTTTTGGCGGGGATGGCCAGAGTGCCGAACAACCAGTCGAAGAGCGCGAGGCAGCTGCCGAAATTGCGGTTGAAGTGGGCGGCGCTCATCGAGTGATGGATCTGATGGTGCGCCGGGCTCATGAAGACGCGCCCCAGAGAGCCGCGGATCGGGATCCAGAACTCCGAATGCTGAAGATGAACGTAGCCGTACATGAAGCCGACGAGCAGGACGTTGGCGCCGTCGATCACGAACGCCCGCGCCTCCTCGCCGAACGCGTAACTCGAGAGGCCGGTCGCAAGGCCGCCGACGATCGCGAGGACGTTGGTGAAGATGAGCGTGTCGAGGGGATGAACGCGAAAGACAGTGAGCGGCGTCAGCGCCTCGGCGGTGTGGTGCGGCTTGTGCAGCTCCCACAAGGCCGGAACCGTGTGTTTGAGGTAATGATCGAGCCAGTAGCCGAGCTCGTAGGCGAGAAACAGGATGACGGTCACCGCCGCGCGAGACGCGACGCCCGGCGCAGGAGCGGGGCGCGGGCGTCGAAACAGGCGACGAGCGCGCCGAGCACGGCGTGTGCGATCGAAGCGCCGGAAAGGATCGTCCAGCCGATCAGGCCGCCGAGCGCGAGCGTGTTGACCAGAAAATAAACGGCGTCGGCGGCGGTGGAGCGATTGTGCAGCAAGCGCCGAGCGAAAACGGCGCGCGCGACCGCGCTCAGACGCAGGCGCCCGCGCCGTCGCCAGTGACGCATGGCGAGAAAGGCGAAGGCGAGCCCGAAGGCGAAGCCGAGCTGCCACAGCGAGAACATCGAGCCCGGGGACCCGAGCATCGCCCCGACCGCCTCGAGCTTCCGGATGAGGTTGTCGAACACGCCCGTCGGCCCAATTCCTCGCGTCTGCCATGCGTGGGCGCAAACCTCTGCGCACGAAGCGAGGCCACGCGCGAGCATGTCGCGTTTTCATTGCCGTCCGGTTTACAAAGGGCAGCGCGGCGCCGAATGACGCGGCCCTCCTCTCCCGCGGGAACAAGTTCCGGGCGGCGGCGCAACTGCGGCGATCACCACCTTTGACGGAAGTGCGGCCTGAGGTCCCGGTCGTGGTTCGCCTCGAGCTCGGCCATGACCGATTGGGACAGCGCCGATTGATCGGCAGCCCGCGCGTTGGCTCGCGCCTGCGCCGCGTAACTTCGCCGCGGAAATCGCGGCCGTCACGTCGTCGAACAACCTTCGAGACGGCGAGACGGCTCCAAAACCTTGTCATGCGCCTGCGAATCAAGAGCCCGGATCGCGCCCCTCTTCAACGCGGCCGTTCGGCGAATCGCGGCGCATCGAATGCGAAGGACGGCGCTTCTCCCTGCTCCGCCTCCCGCGGCCGAAAGTTCGCCAGCGTCACGCCGACCAGGCGCACGCCTTTCCGGGGCGGGAAGACGGACCGGACGAGATCAGTCGCGGCCTGGTGAAGCCGCTCCCTGGTTTCGACCGGCGCTTCCAGCGTGCGGCTGCGGGTCGACTGTTCGAAGTCCGCCCATTTGATCTTGACCGTCACGGTGCGTCCGCGCGCGCCCGTCTTTTCGCACCACGCCCACACTTCGTCGGCCATCGCCAGAACGCCCGCCTCGATCCGGCCCGGCTCGCTCAGGTCCTCGGCAAAGGTGGTCTCCGATCCCGACGATTTTCGCTCGCGGTTGGGCTCGACCGGCCGGTCGTCGCGGCCGCGCGCGACGCCGAAATACCAGCTCCCCGCCTTGCCGAACCGGGCTTGAAGGAAGGCGAGGCTCTGGCGGCGCAGGTCCGCCCCCGTCTCGATGCCGAGCGCGCGCATTTTCGCCGCGGTGACCGGACCCACGCCGTGAAGCTTCGCCACCGGAAGCGCGGCCACGAAGGCTTGCCCCTCGTCGGGCTGGATCGCGAACTGGCCGTCCGGCTTGCGATGGTCCGACGCCAGCTTGGCGAGCAGCTTGTTGTAGGACACGCCGGCCGAGGCGGTGAGCCCGGTCTCCTCGCGGATGCGCGCCCGGATCTCCTTGGCCGTCGCCCAGGCGGACGGGAGCCCCTTGAGATTGCCGGTCACGTCGAGATAGGCCTCGTCGAGGGAAAGCGGCTCGACGAGCGGAGTATAGTCGCTGAAGATCGCATGGATCTGATGCGACACCGCGCGATAGACGTCGAACCGGGGCGGGACGAACACGAGCTCGGGGCATTTGCGCATCGCGGTCGTCGACGGCATCGCCGAGCGCACCCCGAAGCGGCGCGCCTCGTAGCTCGCGGCCGCGACGACGCCGCGGCGCCCCGGATGACCGACCGCAACCGGCCTCCCTTGCAGGGCAGGATCGTCCCGCTGCTCGACCGACGCGTAGAAGGCGTCCATGTCGATGTGAATGATCTTGCGAATCCGCGCCTCGTCCATGCTGGACAGATTACCTGGTTTGGAACATTATGAGAACAGCCGCCGGAGGGAGCAGCGACCTTACCAAAGCCCGCCGCAACGCCCATATCGGAAGGCCGGAATTTCACGAGACTTAGCCGCTTGTCGATACTGACGATTTTGAGGATCGAAAAATGCTCAGCGCCCTCGCCGTCCATGCGGTCTGCGGCCTTCACCCGCCTCAATTCGCGGTGCGGCTTCCTTCCCCAGGCTGGCTGGGGAAGGTGGCGCGAAGCGCAGGATGGGGGATGGCCCGCTGCTTTGACCTTGGGTCGGATTGCACGAACGGTGCCGCGGATCTCCATCTGAACAGCTGCTCTCCACACGCTTCCGGCCCTTCCGGCCACCTTCCCCGCTTCGCGGAGAAGGGGGTACGTGGCGACCGACCAGGACTCGATGCCTTCCGCGAATGGCGTAGGCCTGCGTGGTCGTGACATCTCGCTCGCTCTCACCCACGATGGCCTTGAGGGACCAAACCGCCGACGCGGCTCCCTTGCGCGCGGATTTTTATGCGCGCGACGCCGAACCATCGTCCGACGATCTCTGCGCGCTGTTCCACCCGGCGGTCGCCGCCTGGTTCGAAAAAACCTTCCGCGCCCCGACCGCCGCCCAGTCCGGCGCCTGGCCCGCGATCAAGGCCGGCCGCCATACCCTGATCGCGGCGCCGACCGGCTCCGGCAAGACGCTGTCGGCCTTCCTCGCCGCGCTCGACGATCTCACGCGCCAGGGTCTGGCAGGAACTCTGACCGACGCGACCCAGGTCGTCTACGTTTCGCCGCTGAAAGCGCTGTCGAACGACATCCACCGAAATCTGGAGACGCCCCTCGAGGGCATCCGGGCCGAACTGCGCCGGCGCAACCTTCCCGACGTCGAGATCCGCACCTGGGTCAGGACCGGCGACACCGGCGCGGCCGAGCGCGCGCGCATGCATCGCAAGCCGCCGCATATCGTGGTGACGACGCCGGAATCGCTCTACGTCCTGCTCGGCTCGGAGTCCGGCCGCAAGATGCTGGCGACGACCCGCTCCGTCATCGTCGACGAGATCCATGCGCTGGCGCCGAACAAGCGCGGCGCGCATCTCGCTTTGTCGCTCGAGCGCCTCTCCGCCCTCTGCGGCGACAAGCTTTTGCGCATCGGACTCTCGGCGACGCAGAACCCGATCAGCGCCGTCGCCAGCCTTCTGGCGGGCGCCGCTCTGGACGGAGCGCCCGCGGCGGACGTCGCGATCATCGACGCCGGGCATCAGCGCCCGCGCGACCTCGCCATCGAGGTTCCGGACTCCCCGCTCGAGGCGGTGATGTCCAAGGAAGTGTGGACCCAGGTCTATCGCCGCCTCGGGGAGCTGATCGAGAGCCATCGCACGACGCTCGTCTTCGTCAATACGCGGCGGATGGCCGAACGGGTCGCCCGCGAACTCACGGAGCGTCTCGGCGAAGACGCGGTCACCGCCCATCACGGCAGCATGGCCAAGGAGCGCCGGCTTGCGGCCGAGCAGCGGCTGAAGCGCGGCGAGCTCAGGGCCATGGTGGCGACCGCCTCGCTCGAGCTCGGCATCGACATCGGCGAGGTGGAGCTGGTCTGCCAACTCGGCTCGCCCCGCTCGATCGCGACGTTTCTGCAGCGGGCCGGCCGTTCCGGCCATGCCGTCGACGGAACGCCCAAGGGGCGTCTCTTTCCCCTGTCGCGCGACGATCTCGTCGAGTGCGCGGCGCTGCTTGACGGCGTCCGTCGCGGCGAGCTCGACCTGCTGACGATTCCCGAGAAGCCGCTCGACGTGCTGGCGCAGCAGATCGTCGCCGAGACGGCCGCGCTCGACTGGCCGGAGACCAACCTCTTCGATCGGCTGCGGCGCGGCTGGCCGTTCCGCAAGCTGACGCGCGAGGAATACGATGCGGTCGTGCGGATGCTGGCGGAAGGTTTTGCGACGCGCCAGGGCCGCCGCGGCGCGCTCATCCATCGCGACGCCGTCAACGGAATCCTGCGCGGCCGCAGGGGCGCGCGAACGACGGCGCTGACCTCCGGCGGGACGATCCCCGACACCGCCGATTACCAGGTGCTGCTCGAGCCCGAGAACGCCGTCATCGGGACCGTCAACGAGGATTTCGCCGTCGAGAGCATGGCGGGCGACGTGTTCCAGCTCGGCAACGCCTCCTATCGCATCCAGCGGGTCGAGCGCGGGACCGTCCGGGTCGAGGACGCGAAGGGCCAGCCGCCCAACATTCCCTTCTGGCTCGGCGAGGCGCCGGGCCGCACCGACGCGCTGTCGCTCTCGGTCTCCCGCCTTCGAGCCGAGGTCGAACGGCGGCTGCGCGCCGATCCGTCCGGGAACTCGGTCCGGCAATGGCTCGCCGAGGATCTCTGGGTCGGCGCGTCCGGCGCCGAGCAGCTGGTCGAATATCTCGCCGCCGCGAGCGCGGCGCTCGGCGCGCTGCCGACCCAGGATCTCATCGTCCTCGAACGCTTCTTCGACGAGGCGGGCGGCATGCAGCTCGTCATCCATGCCCCATTCGGCAGCCGGCTCAATCGCGCCTGGGGTCTCGCTCTGCGGAAGCGGTTCTGCCGCAAGTTCAATTTCGAGCTTCAGGCGGCGGCGACCGAGGACAATATCGTGCTCTCGCTGACGACGGCGCACAGTTTCGAGCTCGGCGACGTGGCGCGCTATCTCCATTCGCGCAGCGTCCGGCCGGTTCTGATCCAGGCCATGCTCGACGCGCCGATGTTCGCCTCCCGCTGGCGCTGGACGGCCGGCGTCGCGCTCGCGCTGCCGCGCTTCCGCGGCGGCAAGAAGGTTCCGCCCCAACTCCTGCGCATGCAGGCGGAGGACCTGATCGCGGCGGTCTTCCCCGACCAGATCGCCTGCGCGGAAAACCTGACGGGCGACCGCGAAGTGCCCGATCATCCTCTCGTCAATCAGGCGGTCAGTGACAGCCTCAACGAGGCGATGGACATCGAGGGCCTGGAGCGGCTGCTTCAGCGCATCGAATCGGGCGCGGTCCGCGTCGTCTCCTGCGACCTGACCCAGCCGTCGCCGCTCGCGCTCGAGGCTTTGTCCGCAAGACCCTATGCGTATCTCGACGATGCTCCTCTGGAGGAGCGGCGAACGCAGGCGGTGATGGCTCGCCGCTGGCAGGATCCGCAAAGCGCCTCCGGCCTCGGCCGTCTCGATCCGGAAGCGATCGCCGGCGTTCGCTCCGAAGCCTGGCCGGACCCGGTCAACGCCGAGGAATTGCACGACGCGCTGCTCTGGCTCGGCTGCCTGACGCAGGAGGAGGCGCGCGCGACGCCGGACTGGGGCGATTGGCTGACGGGCTGGCGCGCGAAAAGCGCGTCGCCCGCCTGGTCGGACCGCACGCGGCTTTATGGATTCCGGCCGAAAGGCTGAACCAGTTCCGCGCACTATGGCCGGAGGCGGGCCTCGACCCGGAGATCGCCGCCCCGCCGGACGAAGGGGCGAAGGTTTGGACGCGCGAGCAGGCGCTGGCCGAAATTCTGCGTGGGCGGCTCGAGGGCGTCGGACCGGTCACGCAGACCGCGCTCGCCGCGCCGCTCGGGCTCGAGCCCGAGGCGGCGAAGATTGCGCTCGCCGCGCTGGAAGCCGACGGCGCGATCATGAAGGGTCGCTACGACCCGGGCGTCAACGACGATCAATGGTGCGACCGGCGCCTCCTCGCTCGCATCCACCGCTATACGATTCATCGCCTGCGCTCGGAGATCGAGCCGGTCGCGGCGCGCGATTTCCTCCGCTTCCTGTTCGTCTGGCAACGCGTCGACGACGAGGCGCGCATGGAGGGAGAGGACGCTCTCCTGCCCGTTCTCGCGACGCTCGAGGGGTTCGAGGCGCCGGCGAAAGCCTGGGAGACGGAAATCCTTTCCGCCCGCCTCAAGGGCTACCAGACGTCCTGGCTCGACGCCGCGTGCCAGGCCGGGCGGATCGCCTGGACGCGGCTCACTCCCCCTCCGCCGCCGAGGGCGTCCGGTCCAAAGCGCCCGTCCCGGCGACGCCGATCGCCTTGCTCGACAGGCAGGCGATCCTGGTCTGGACGTCGCTTGCGCCGCCCTACGCTTCGGCGCCGCCGACTGCTCGCGCGCAGATCGTTTTCGACTGCCTTGCCGCTCACGGCGCCTTGTTCTTCGACGAGATCGCCGGATGGGCCCGTCTCTTGCGCGCCGAGGCCGAAGAGGCGCTCGGCGAGCTGGTCGCCCTCGGGCTGGTGACCTCGGACAGCTTTGCCGGATTGCGCGCGCTTCTGACGCCCGCAGGCAAGCGGAACCCGCTTGCAGGCGCGAGGCGGCGCGGCCGCGTCCTGCCTTTCAACATCGAGAGCGGCGGCCGCTGGGCGCTCGTCCGCCGCGCGCGGCCGGACGGCGACGGTCGGTCGCGCGACGGCGCTGTCGAGCATGTGGCGCGGGCGCTCATTCGCCGTTACGGAGTCGTGTTCTGGCGACTCCTGGCGCGTGAGGCGCCCTGGCTGCCGCCGTGGCGCGACCTGTTGCGCGTCTATCGCCGGCTCGAGAGCCGCGGCGAGATTCGCGGCGGCCGGTTCGTCGCCGGCTTCTCGGGCGAGCAATTCGCGGCGCCGGAAGCCGTCGGCCTCCTCCGCGAGACCCGCCGCCGCCCGGCTTCCGGCCAATGGGTTTCCCTGTCCGGCGCCGATCCGCTCAATCTCGTCGGCGTGCTCACGCCGGGGGCCCGACTGCCCGCGCTGATCGGCAATCGCGTCGTCTATCGCGACGGCCTCCCGGTCGCCGTGCTTTCGGGCGGCGCCTTGCAGCAGCTCGCCGAGCTGGATGGCGCGGACTCCTGGGAGGCGGAGAAACGCCTCGTGCGCTCGTCGGCGTCCGGCTTGCTCGCCGGCCTGATGTGACGGGCGCGCTTGCATCGGGGCGCATCGCGGCCGTCGGAGTTGAGATGCCGGACGTCGGTGGAGATCGCTCACTGCCCCGAACCGCCGATCGAAGCCGGTGCGATCAGCGCGGCGGGGCTGGCCACAGTTCGCCGCATCGCGGATGGGAGTCGGACCGCTCCATACTATCGATGAAGTCGCTGAAGGAAACGCCGGTTTCAAAAACCACCGTTTGCGGTTTTTTGCCTTCGGCGGCCTGCCCCTGAGAGTCCGCCGGAGAGCGCCTTGTCCGTCATGCCTGGACTCTGGTCGCCCGCCACGTCGGGCCCTTGAGCCCAAAAGCCCGCTCGATGCGGAACTGATCGTTTGCCGTCATCCTGCCGAGCGGCAGCGTCTCGTCCGGCATGACGAGGGTCGCCTCATCGCCCACGAACATGATCACGTGCCGGCGCTCTTCGATGAGCGTCCTGGCCAGCGCCCTGAGGCCGTCGTAATAGGGCTGTCTGCGCCAGGCGCCGGGCGAGCCCGGATCGACCTGGCCGTAGACGAAGCCGTTCGGCGGAAAGATCGACAGCACGAAGCGCGCCCGGTCCGGCCGCCACTCGTCCCGCATCTTGCCGTCGGTCATCCACAAGCAGAAGAACCGCCGGCACTGGCCAGGCGCGGAATCATGGATCGCGCAGCCCTTGCCCGGCTGGCAATGGGTGCACCAGACGCCCGGCGCCTTATCGAGCTCCGGCAGCGCATAGACCTTGCAGCAGAGCGTGCAGGCCCCGCAGGCGCGCCCCGGGCGGCGGAATAGGGCGTGACGACCATGGTCGACGACATGCGCGCTTCTTCGTTCCCGATCGGAAATCGGCCGGACCGCTATCGCGGCGCGGCGGCGTTGGCAAGGCATGCCGGCCTCCGGAGATCGGCCGTCGGAGGAGCCCGCCGCCGAGACCGCTGCTCCGCGGTTTGGGCTCGTTTAGCGCCGGTTTAGCGTCGCGGCCCAGCAATTTGCAGAGGCTTAGATCCCCGTTTAGCGTCCCGTCGTCATGAAAATCGCGCTTGCGGAGCAAGTTTAACGTTACATTTGAGTATAAATGACAAAGGGCGCCCGCAGCCTAACCCGTCGTCCAGCCCGCCTCCTCCGCCGCGGCCTCGGCCGCTTGTCTCTCCGGCAGATCGACGCGCCAGCGCGCGGCGACGAAGCGGCGGCCGGTGACGCCGTCGGACCGCTCGGAGGCGAGCCAGACGATCGGCGGGCCCATGATCGCCGGATCGAGCAGTTTTGCGCGGAGCTCGGCCGGGACGCCCTCCGGAATCATGCCGGTCAGCGTCGCCCCGCCTGGCAGGAGCGCATTGACCGTGACCCCGGTCCCGGCGAGGTCCTGCGCCCAGATGATCGTCTCGGATTCGAGCGCCGCCTTCGACGGTCCATAGGGGGAGAAGCCGCGCCGGCGCATGGTCTCGTGGTTCATCGACACGTTGACGATGCGGCCCCAGCCGGCCTCGATCATGGCGGGGACGGCGGCCCGCGCCATCAGGAACGGGCCGACGACGTTGGTCTCGATCACCATCCGCCAGGTCGCGGGCGCGACCTGCCAGAAGCGCGTCGGCTCGGAAAGGAAGGTCTCGCTCACAGTTTTCATGCCGCGTCCGGCGTTATTGACCAAAACGTCGAGCCGGCCGAAGCGCTCGAACGCCGCCTCGACGAGTTTTGCGCAGTCGTCCTCGCGCGTGGCGTCCGCAACCAATGGAACGATGCGGGCTTCGCCCCGGCGCCGTTCGGCCTCCCCCGCCACGGCTTCGATTTCAGCCCGCTCGCGCGCCGCCGAGACGATGACCCGCGCGCCGGCCTCCGCCAGCGCCAGCGCCATCGCGCGGCCGATGCCGCGCCCGCCCCCGGTGACGATGGCGACGCGAGAACGAAGGGGCATGGCCTCCTCCTTGTAGCCACGCTCATGGCCCGTCGAAAGACGGGCGTCCTTCCGGACGCCCTATATAGAGCGCGGCGGCGCGGTCATCGACCGCGCCCTGCAAGCGCCGGCGAGAAGAGATACTCCACGTCGTCGAACGAATTGACCGGGAAGCCGTAGAAGAAGCGCAAGCGCTCCGTTCCGGTCTGCCTGATCCCATGCTCGGCCATGCCGGGAATAAACACCGCGCTCCCGGCCCCGACCGCGACCTCCTGGCCGTTCAGCGTGACGACGCCCGCGCCCGCGAAGACGTAGTAGATTTCCGGCGGCGCATGCCGGTGCAGCCCAAGCCAGTCGCCGGGCCCGAGATCGGCGACGCCGCAGGTGATCTCGTCGGTCGGCGTGCCGCCCCTGGAGAAGAGCGTGCGCCAGCGGATCCGCCCCTTGACCGGATCGTCCCATCCGTCGAGCGGCGCGTCGGCCTCGTCGAGGACGAGGGGTTCGGCTGCGGGTCGCGATCTATGCATCTCTCTCCCCTCCGGGGTTTGGCCGCATCCCCTCACCCCGACCCTCTCCCGCATAGCCCGTCGAAAGACGGGCGTCTGTCGACGCCCTATTCTCCCGCTTGCGGGAGAAGGGGGCGCGAAGCGCCGGATGAGGGTCTGCGCCCGCCCCTCGCTCCGCGCAAGCGCACTGATGCGTCATTCATGCTAGGCTTGTCCAAAACCCGAGGGCGCCATGTCCGAAACCCGCAAGCTTGCCGCCATCCTCGCCGCCGACGTGGTCGGCTACAGCCGGCTCGCCGGCGCGGACGAGGAGCGCACGCTCGCGCGGCTCAGGGCGCTGCGCAGCGACCTCATCGACCCGACCATCGCCGTGCACAAGGGCCGCATCATCAAGCGAACGGGCGACGGGGCGCTGGTCGAGTTCCGCAGCGTGGTCGACGCGGTGCGCTGCGCGATCGAAGTTCAGAACGGCATGGTCGAGCGCAACGCCGGCCTGCCGGAGGACCGCCGCATCGAGTTTCGCATCGGCGTCCATCTCGGCGACGTGGTGGAGGAGGCGGACGGCGATCTCATGGGCGACGGCGTCAATATCGCCGCGCGGCTGGAGGGGATCGCCAAGCCCGGGACGATCTGCCTTTCCGAGGACGCCTACCGGCAGGTGAAAGGCCGGCTCGATTTCGCGGTCAGCGATCTCGGCCCGACCCAGCTCAAGAACATCGCCGAGCCGATCCGAGTCTATTCGCTGCAAGTCGGCGTCGCGGCGCAGCCGAAGCCGCCCGCGGCGCCCGAGCCCGCCCCGTGGCTCGCCCTGCCCGACAAGCCATCCATCGCCGTACTGCCGTTCCAGAACATGAGCGGCGACACCGAACAGGAATATTTCGTCGACGGCATGGTCGAGGACATCACCACCGGCCTCTCGCGCATCAAATGGCTGTTCGTCATCGCCCGCAATTCGAGCTTCACCTACAAGGGCAAGGCGGTGGACGTAAGGCAGGTCGGACGCGAGCTTGGAGTGCGCTATGTCTTGGAAGGGGGCGTGCGCAAGGCTGGCAACCGCATGCGCATCACCGCGCAGCTGATCGAGGCCGAAACCGGGGCGCATCTCTGGGCCGACAAGTTCGACGGCGCGTTGGAGGACGTTTTCGACCTGCAGGATCGCATCACCGATAGCGTCGTTGGGATCATCGAGCCGAGTTCTACGGCAATCGGAGATTGAGCGCTCCCGCCGAAAGCGTCCCGAAAACCTCGACGCCTACGACCTGTATCTGCGCGCCTTGCCTAACGTGACACTGATGACGGCCGAAGGAGCCGGTATCGGAGTGAGGCTTCTCGAGGACGCGCTCAGGTTGGACCCGAACTACGCCGCCGCTCACGCGCTCCTCGCCTGGTGCCATGAGACTCTCTTCGTGCACGCAGGTCATGACGAGGTTCATAAAACCGCCGGGGTCCGGCATGCGCGCATTGCGATTGCAAGCGGGACCGATGACGCGGCGGCCCTCGCGCTTGCCGCCCATACCATCTCCTTTCTGGGCAAGGACCGCGACGCGGCAATCGCGGCGATTACGCGCGCCCTGTCGCTCAACGCCTCGTCCGCCACTGCGCATCTGTGGGGCGCGCACGTCCACGCTTTCAACGGCGATTCCACCGCCGCAACCGCCCTCGCCGACCGCGCGTTGCGGTTAAGCCCATTCGATCCATTGGCCTACGTGTCCTATCTGGTAAAGGGCGTATCGGCGGTCCACGAAGCGCGTTACGACGAAGCGGCGCTGCAATTCGCCGAGGGGTCGCACGCCAATCCGCGTCACAGTTCGCAGTATTTCTTTCAGGCGATCGCGCTAGCGCTAGCGGGACGAATCCAAGAAGCAAGGCCAATTGTTCGACGTGGACAAGAGCTCGAACCGAGCTGGCGTTTTCGTTTTTTCTTCGAAATCGGTCTTGTGCGGTCAATCGCGGACAAGCTTGCGGAGGGCGCGCGCCGGCTAGGGTTGCCCGAATAGTTCGGCGGACCCGGCGGGGATTTGTGCTAGCCTGGATCGTCCGAGATCAGCTCATGACCGAAACCCGCAAACTTGCCGCCATCCTCGCCGCCGACGTGGTCGGCTACAGCCGACTCGCGGGCGCGGACGAGGAGCGCACGCTCGCGCGGCTCCGGGCGCTGCGCAGCGACCTCATCGACCCGACCATCGCCGTCCATCACGGGCGCGTCGTCAAGCGCACCGGCGACGGCGCGCTCATCGAGTTCCGCAGCGTCGTCGACGCCGTGCGCTGCGCTGTCGAAGTGCAGAACGGCATGGTCGAGCGCAATGCGGGCGTGCCGGAAGATCGTCGCATCGAATTCCGCATCGGCGTCCATCTCGGCGACGTGGTCGAGGAGGCCGACGGCGACCTGATGGGCGACGGCGTCAATATCGCCGCGCGGCTGGAGGGAATCGCCGAGCCCGGCGGGATCTGTCTTTCGGAAGACGCCTTCCGGCAGGTCGGCGAGAAGCTCGAGCATCAATTCGTCGATCTCGGCGAGAAGGACCTCAAGAACATCGCGCGGCCGGTGCGCGTCTATCGGCTGGCGACGGACCACGAGGCGGCGACATCTGGAGCCGCAACGTCCGAAATCATCGAAGCCGCGTCTCGCGTTGCCCGACAAGCCCTCGATCGCGGTGCTGCCGTTCCAGAACATGAGCGGCGATCCCGAACAGGAATATTTCGCCGACGGCATGGTCGACGACATCATTACCGGACTGTCGCGCATCAAGTGGCTGTTCGTGATCGCGCGCAATTCGAGCTTCGTCTACAAAGGAAAGCTGTCGATATTCGGCGGGTGGGACGGGAACTCGGCGTTCGCTATGTCCTGGAGGGCGGCGTGCGCAAGGCGGGGAGCCGGCTGCGGATAAGCGCGCAGCTGCTCGAGGCGGAAACGGGAGCGCATGTCTGGGCCGACAGGTTCGACGGGGGGGTCGCGGACGTTTTCGACCTTCAGGATCAAATCACGGACAAAGTGGTCGGCATCGTCGAGCCGAGTCTGCGCAGATCAGAAATTGAACGCTCTCGGCGAAAGCGTCCAGATAGCCTCGATGCCTACGACCTCTATCTGCGCGCGACGCCCTACATGGCGTCGGTAATGCCGGCGGACGCGAGAAAAGCGGCCGGCTATCTCGAGGAGGTGCTCAAAATCGACCCCGGCTACGTCGCCGCGCATGCGCTGCTCGCTTGGTGCCATGAGATTTGTTTCACGACAGAACCCGGATTTGTCGAGGCCGAGAGACTCGCGGGCGTCAAGCGCATCGTTATCGCCGGCACCACAGACGACGCGACCGCGTTGGCCATCGCCGCGCTCGCAATCTCCCACTTGGACAGGGACTATCTCGCGGCGCTGAACGCGATCGAGCGGGCGCTCTCGCTCAACGCTTCCTGCGCCACGGCGCTGTATTTCGGGGCGCACGTGCACGCCTTCAATGGCAATATCGACGTTGCGCGCTCCTATGCCCATCGCGCGCTGCGGCTGAGCCCATTCGATCCCTTTACGAGGCTCACATGGCGCTGGCCTTTGGCGCCGTTCAAGAAGCGCGCTATGAGCAAGCGGTAGCGGAATTTGCGAAGATGGTGCAGGCCAATCCCGTCTTCAGCTCTCTCCACTTCCTCTATGCAATGGGGCTGGCGCTGGCGGGGCGAGTAGAGGACGCGCAACCCGTTGTCGCGAGGGGACTCGAACTGGAGCCGACCTTCAGCAGTCGCCTGATCTATCAAGTCGGTCTCACGCGGCAGATCGCGGACAGGCTCGCTGAGGGCGCGCGGATTCTGGGGTTGCCCGAATAAAGGTGCATTCGCCGCATCGAACTCGTGCCACTGGGTGAATTTCCTGAGGGCGCCATGACCGAAACGCGAAAACTCGCCGCCATCCTCGCCGCCGACGTGGTCGGCCACAGCCGGCTCGCCGGCGCGGACGAGGAACGCACGCTCGCGCGGCTGCGGGCATTGCGCAGCGACCTCGTCGACCCGACCATCGTCGTGCATCATTGACGCGTGGTCAAGCGCACCGGCGACGGCGCGCTCATCGAGTTCCGCAGTGTGGTCGACGCGGTGCGCTGCGCCATTGAGGTGCAGAACGGCATGCTCGAACGCAACGTGGGCGTGGCGCAGGATCGCCGCATCGAATTCCGCATCGGCGTCCATCTCGGCGACGTGGTCGAGGAGGCTGACGGCGATCTTATGGGCGACGAAGTCAACATCGCCGCGCGGCTCGAGGGGATCGCCGCGCCCGGGGCGATCTGCCTGTCCGAGCAGGCCTATTGGCAAGTCAAGGGGCGGCTCGATCTCGCTGTCAACGATCTCGGACCGGTAGAGCTCAAAAACATCGCCGAGCCGGTCAGGGCCTATTCGCTCGAGGTCGGCGCGCCCGCCCACGCGAAGCCCGCGCCGACCCCGGCGCCCGAAGAATCCGCCCCGCCGCGCCTCTCGATCGTCGTCCTGCCGTTCGCCAATATCGGCGGCGATCCGGAGCAGGAGCATTTCGTCGACGGGGTCACGGAGAGCCTCACGACCGACCTCTCACGGATACGAAGCGCTAGGCCTGGACGCCCGACAATCTTACGCAAGCGCGCAGCTTTTTCGATCGCGCGTTCGCCGCCGATCCCGACAATGTCGACGCGCACGTTGGGTCGGCCCGCGTCGACGAGCTCGAGGGCGTATTATCCTTTGTGACCAATCCCATGGCGGCCTTCGCGGCGGCGGAAGCGAAGTTGGCCAAAGCCTTGTCGTCGGTCCCGGACCATGCGCGCGGCCATGTGTGGTTAGACTTGTCGACATATTCACCAAGCGCGCCGCAGAGGGCATCGCCGAATGTGAACATGCGTTGGAGCTCGATCGAAATCTTGCCCACGCCCATACTGCTATTGGAATCGGTAAAATGTTTGCCGGTAACGCCGAGGAAACCGAGGCTCACATTGGCGAGGCCCTGCGCCTCAGTCCGCGCGATCCATGGCTTACACCTGGACGGACGTCGCGGGCACGGCGAAGAACATTCTCGGCAGTTACGAGCAGGCGATCGCGTGGTTTCGACGGTCAATCGAAGTCAACCGCAATTATGCGTATGCATATTTTCAGTTGGCCGCCGCCCTCGCGCAGCTTGGGCGGCTTGACGAGGCGCGTTCCGCAGTCAAGACCGGTCTCGCGCTCAACCGTCCTTCTCCACCACTCGCGCCCGCGCCGCGTGGACGGCGATGAGCGACGATCCGACACTCCTGGCAGCGGCCGAACGCATTCTCGAAGGCCTCCGCAAGGCGGGGGTCCCCGAACAATGACGGCCGCCCTCCGGCTCGCTGCGACGTCGTCGGCTACTCGCGCCTCATGGGCGAGGACGAGGCGAGGACGGCGCGGGCGGTGCGCGCAACTGACGATTTGTGTTCGGGGCGATCGGGCGAACATAAGTTTCTGATGGTTGGGCGCACTCCCGCCCCCCTTGCGCGGGCGGGCAGGGGTGGGGGGTCGCGCTGCGCTCTCCGCGGTGGGCGTCGATGAACAAACAGCTTCCGAGGTTTGGCGCGACCCCCCTCCTTAATCCTCCCCCACAAGGCGTCCACAAGGGGGGAGGAGATCGCCTTCGCCCGATTGCCGAGGGACGGAGCGTCGCGCCCATGGGGGATATTGCGCGCGATTGATAGGTTCGGCGTACCCCTATAAACAGAGGGGCAATTGAAACTTGACTTCAACCTCTTGAGACCTGTGGGAATTCTCTTGGCCGAGCAGCCGGAAAATATCGTCCTCGAGCATCTGCGCGCCCTCCGCGCGGACATCGGCGACATAAGGGGCGAAATTCGGACGGTGAAAGCGGAGATGGCGACCAAGTCCGATCTCCAATCCCTCAAGTCCGATCTCCAATCCCTGCGGGCGGACGTCGCCTCCGACTTGGCGAGGATGCAGAAGGAAACCCGCGAGCAGATTGTCGGCCTTCGTCGGGCGGTGATCGAATATCATTCCGCGGTCATCGGGCACGTCTTGATCATCAGCGAGCTCGAGGAGCGGGTCCGCAGACTGGAGCAGCACCTGAATTTGCCCTCGCTCGAACGTCGCTGAAGGACTCTTGCATGCGCTAGACATCGCGCCGCTGAACGAGGCGCCGGATGGCTTCTCGCGGCTCCTGGTCGTGCTTGCTCATCTTCTCGGTGCGCGAGGCGAGTCGCCCCGCCTGTCGGGCCAGTTCGAACACCGCTTCGGCCGATTGAATGCGCTGCTCGCCTTCGAGAAGCCTCAGGAAGTCGATCGTGCTGACTTCGACAATGCGCTCGCGGTCACGAACGACGACACGCCGCAAAACGGTCGTCTCCTCGCATAGCAGGACGCCGCGTTCGTCGCCCATCAGGCGATCGGGCTCCTCAATCACTTCCACCGCGGCTCGCTCTCCGAGGTCCGGCTGTGGGAAGTTGGGGATCGACGCCCGAGCCGCGTCAAAGGCCTCGTAGGCTTTGGTCGGGGCGATCTCGATTGAGGCTCTATGCGCTTTCGCCCAATCAATGATGTCTTGCGCCCCGAGCCGCGCAGCATCGTGAGTCGCCTCGTAGAGCACCGCGTCGGGGACGACGATATCAGCCTCGACGTAGAGGAGATAATCGAGCGACTGCGCCGCCGCCAACGTAATCAGCGGTCCAGTGTCGACCACGAACAGCTTCAGATCACCCGGCATGCTTCGGGAACAGCCATTCGCGCGCCCGCCGGATCTGTTCTTCTCGTCCCTCGACGGACGCCCGCGGCAGCGGGAGGTCCGCCTCGCCGAGCAACATGAGCACCTCGCCATAAGTTGCGCCGCCGAGCCTTCGGCGCAATTCGAGCGCCGTCATCTCACCGCGAGAGTAGGCTTCGAGCGCTTGCAATTGCTTCTCGTCCATCAAACTCTCGCCCCAGGGCCGATCGCGATCCTAATTCACGCTGCGCGCCGCCGCCAGTCTCGCGCTCGCCCATGGCCCTCACTCCGCCCCCCGCGCCAGCCGTAGCGGCTCGCCCGTCTCCCCCTCGCCCGAAAAATCCATCGAATCGATCCGCTCGCCGCGGCGGGCGATTCGCGCGCTCGCCGCGCCGATCCCGGACACGTCCTCCTGCGCCTGGCGGAAATGGGTCTCGAGCCTGGCCGCGCGCTCGGTCAGCATCTTCACGTCGGCGACGAGCCTGCCGACCTCGGCCTGGATCGCCTGCGCTTCGTCGCGCATGCGCGCGTCGCGCAAAATCGCCTGAGCGACGCTGATCGCCATCATCATCAAGGTCGGCGAGACGATCACCACCCGGGCGCGAAAAGCCTTCTGCACCACGTCGTCGAAGTGCTCGACGAGGTCGGAATAGATCGCCTCGGAGGGCACGAACATCAGCGCCACGTCCTGCGTCTCGCCGAGGATCAGATAGCGCTCGGCGATGTCCTTGACGTGCTTGCCGACGTCGGCGCGCACCCGCGAGAACGCCGCCTTGCGCGCCTCGTCGTCGCGCGCCGCGCGCAGGGCGGAGAAGGCTTCCAGCGGGAATTTGGCGTCGACCGCGAGGAGCCGCTTATCGCCCGGCAGGCGGATGACGCAGTCGGGCCGGGCGCGGTTCGAAAGCGTCAGCTGGAAGTCGTAGGCGGAGGCCGGCAAGCCGTCGCGCACGATCGCCTCCATCCGCCCCTGGCCGAAGGCCCCGCGCGCCTGCTTGTTGGCGAGGATGTCTTTCAGCGACACGACCTCGCGCGTCATTTCGGCGAGCCGCGCCTGGGCGGCGTCGATCACCGCGAGCCGCTCGTTGAGCCTGCCGAGATTGTCGCCCGTCCGCTGCGCCTGGTTCTCGATGCCGGCCCCGAGCCATTCCGCCATGCCCGACAGGCGGCCGCCGAGCTCGGCGCTCGACTGGGCGAGCGCCGCGAAGCGCGCCTCGATCGCCTCCTGCCGCTCGTCGGCGATGTCCCGCTCGCGGCGGCGCGCCGCGGCGGCGCGGACCAGCGCGACGAGGGTGAAGAGCAGCAGGAGCGCCAGAGCCGCCAGGGCTGCGCCGAGCGCCTGCAAGGCGTCGATCGGGACGCCGTCGACGACGGCGATGGGGGCTGAAGTCATGGCTCGGTTCGCGAACTGTCCGAACAAAGGTAGAACACATTTGACCGCGCCCGTCCAGAGGATTAATGGGTCGAATCTCCCCCTTTCCGAGCCCCCGCATGGCCCTTCGCCGCATCATCACTCTGCCCGACCCGAAGCTGCGCGTCGTCAGCCGGAGGATCGAGCGCGTCGACGAGCCGCTCAAGAAGCTGATGGACGACATGATCGAGACGATGCACGAGGCGCCCGGCATCGGCCTCGCCGCGATCCAGATCGCCGAGCCGATCCGTCTCCTCGTCGTCGACGTCGCGAAAAAGGAGGAGCCGCCGGATCCGAAAGTGTTCGTCAATCCGGAGATCGTGTGGTCGTCCGACGAGCGCTCGACCTACGAGGAGGGCTGCCTGTCGATTCCCGAATATTACGCCGAGGTCGAGCGCCCTGCCCGCGTTCGCGCCCGCTTCCTCGACCGCGAGGGCCGGCCCGCCGAAGTGCTGGCCGAAGGGCTGTTCGCGACGGTTTTGCAGCACGAGGTCGACCACCTGGACGGGGTTTTGTTCATCGACCACATCTCGAAGCTCAAGCGCGACCGGGTGATCAAGAAATTCCAGAAGGCCGCCAAGCACGCGGCGGGCGGCTCGCACGTGCTTTAGCCTGCCGAAACCCGACCGAACCTGACGAGGGCGAATCGCCGGGCGCCTACTCTTGCCCGCCTTGCCGAGCGTCGACTCTGTTCGCCTTGTGACCTCGCCAAATCTGGCCCTAGCCGAGGAAATTCAACTCTCGTAAACTTCTCTCCTCTCGAGTCAGAAAGTCGGAAAGAAAAGACAGTAGAAAAGGCAGCCGTGGCGTTCTCCGGGACGCCTGAAATCGGCCCGATGGCCGAAGAGGAAGAGTTCTGAGCGATGATCGAAGTCCCGAGCTGGTTTCTGGTTATGGTCGGCGTCGCGATTTGGGGCGCGGCGCATCGACGCCGGCGCGGGACGGCGTTCCTGCATGACGCGGACATCGAAAGTCTCTCATAGGCGTCGCCCGCCGACGCGAAGTCCGCTTGCGCAGAGCCCGAGCCCGGAGCAGCGGACTGTGGCCGACGCCCGGCAAGGGCGTCCCGGGTTTGGGTCTATCTCTACGGCGGTCCTTTTTTCAGCGCCCCGAAGTCGAGCCTGGCGACCTCGATCACCGCCTGGGTGCGCGAGACGACGCCGAGCTTGCGCAGCACTTCCGAGACATGCGCCTTGACCGTGGTCTCGGCGAGCCCGAGCTCGTAGGCGATCACCTTGTTCGACTTGCCCTCGCGGACGAGCTCGAGCACCGCGAACTGCTGGGGCGTGAGGTCCTTGAGACGCTGAAGGATCCGCTGCTCGTCGCCCGGGCGGGATTCGAAGGGCGCCGAGTTTTGCAGCTCGGGCTCGTAGACGTCGCCCGCCAGCGCCTTGCCGATCGCCTCGGCGAGCTTCTTCTTCGAGGTCGACTTCGGCACGTAGCCGGCAATGCCGAGCGACAGCGCCTCGCGCACGATCGAAGGCTCCTCGTGCCCCGAAACGACGAGGATCGGCAGCTTGGGGCGGCTCCCGCGCAGGCGCACCAGGCCGGAGAAGCCGGACGTGCCCGGCAGCGAGAGGTCGAGCAGCGCGAGATCGAAATCCTCGTGCGCATCGATGACGTCGAGCGCGCCCTCGATCGAGGTCGCCTCGTAGATGTCGGCCTCCGCGTCGACGACCTTGAGCGCGCTCGCCAGCGCCTCGCGGAACAGCGGGTGATCTTCGACGATGAGAAAGCGCGCCATGAGCGACGATTGCCCAAGGGCGAGCGCTGCGCAAGGCCCAATCGCGGCCTCGAGCACGCGCGAAAGCGCTCGGTCCGTCAGCGGTCGCGACTCGAGTGGCCGATCTCCGGCGGCGGCGGGCGGGACAGGAAGAAGAGCGCGGCGCTCAAAAGCGTGAGGGCGATGAAGGCGGGCGCGAGCAGCGCCCGCAAGAGCACGTCGTTCCACGCCCAGGCGCCGATGCGGCTGTCGACGAAGGTTTGAAAGCTCGCGAGCGCCTTGGGCGAAATCCAATAGATCGCCGCGCCCGTCGAGGTCGGGGCGAAGGTCCCGTTGACGACCCAGCGCGCCCCGTCGATGACGGCCGCGGCGAAGGCGCCGGCGAGCGCCAGAAGACCGATGAACCGCGCAAAAAACCGCATCGCCGCCGCCGTTGGCCTCAACCCCGCCGCGCCTCTCTAGCGCAGGCCCGGCTGCGCTGTCCACGCATCGCGCGGGCTTGGGAGACAGCCTGCGCCCTGTCTGGCGCTCCGAAGCCCGACAGGACGAAGGGCGGGCGAGCCGAGAACGACGAAGGTGGGAATGATGTCTACGGATTCGCGCTCGATGGAGGACTGTCTGCGATCTGATCCTGCAAAGGATCATGTCGAGAGGGCGCGCGCCTTCAGCCAGAGAAACAAAGGAACCCTGTCCCAACGCCGCAGATGAGCCCAAGCCTGATCCTCATCGGGAACGGGTTCGCGAAGCGAGGCGACGGCCAATCCTGCCTCCTCAGCGCAGCCATATAGTTCTGAAGAGGTTGTGACCATCCGGCAAAGTGCATCCGGAGGCCGTCGCGCTCCTCGACTCCTTCGAACCGCTCCCGGCCGAAATAGGACGTTTCCAGTACGAACGGCGCGCCCGGTTCCTGACTGACGAACCGGCCTCGATCGGCAAACGGATGAACGACCGAAATGAAATCGATGAGAGAGGTTCGATACGCCCAGAAGAAGTCGTGGTTCGGCGCCCGCGCCCAGGCGATCCACTGCCCGGCGGTTCGCGCCCAATGTTCATAGTCCCGGCTCATGGCGCTTCCCACCGCGGCGGCCGGCCTCGGCATGAGTTCGGCTGCGACAGGCGGCTATATTTTAGAGTAGCGCAGAATCGGCGAGATGGCGGAGGGGGCGGGATTCGAACCCGCGATACGGTTTCCCGCATACACACTTTCCAGGCGTGCGCCTTCGACCGCTCGGCCACCCCTCCGTGTCGCGCTCGGCGTTCGGCGAAGCGCGAGCGCCGCGCATAGCGCGGCGCGGGGGCGGGCGCAAGCGAGCGCTCAAAAAGCGCCAGAGTTGCCGATGTCGGCGTCGGTTGACGCGTGGGCGCGGCAGCAATGCCGCCCCGATCTGGCCAGAGAAGCGTGAGCAGGCACCCCGCCCTTTGCCGAGCCTCAGGCGATCCGTGGCGGCCTTGCCGGCGCGCGCTCTGCTCGCCCTATGATGAGGCCCGCTTGAACCCAAGACCTTACTGCGCTTCGGCGCGCGCAATCGCGCGCTCGACAGTCTCGGGCGCGTAGTCGATGACGCGCAGAAAATTGCGGGCCGGCGCGTCGGGCTGCCGACGGCCCTGTTCCCAATCACGAACGGTTGCGGGCGAAAGACCGAATTTTTTGGCGAAGCGGTCTTGCGACAGGCCAAGCCGTTTGCGGATCGCCGCCACGTCCGGTGCAGCGGGCGAAAAAGCGCGCGCCGGCTTCGCCTCGCGCCGCGAAAGCGCCATGGCTTCCTTCGCGCTTCCGATCACAGCCTGCCCGAACTTGCTCATTTTCTTCGCCTTTCACGATAGGCCGCGGCGATCTTGGGCAGGATCGCCGCCAGCTCGTTGCGCTCCGCCTTGCTCAAATTCGCCCGCTCGCGCTTGTCGATCAGAGCGAGCAAGAAAATCGGTACGTCGTCACCCCCGAAACAATGCACCGTCCTAAAGCCGCCGCTCTTGCCGGAGCCGCTGCGGGAGAACCGGACCTTGCGCGCGCCGCCGGTTCCCGCGATCACATCGCCCGCCAGCGGATCGGACGCCAGCGCCGAAGCGATGGCGGCGATGTCGTCTTCGCTCAGCCCCGCCGCCTTCGCTTGACGCTCGAATGTCGGCGTCAGAGGGACCATCTGCATCGGCCTGTATACGGCGTTGCCGGAGATCAGGCAAGGACCGCGCCGCAAACGTGCACGCCGCTTGAACGCCAAGACCTTCTGCGGGCCTCGCCCCCGCCTCGCGTGCGCGGCAGATTTGTCCTGGCTTTAGCGGCGATCCGCCCCGGCTGGTCAGGCGGCCCGCTCGATTTCGAACTCCGCCCGCAGCGCGTCGGTGTGCTCGCCGATGCGCGGGGCGGCGGGGCGGCAGTCCTCGCGCCGGCCATCGACGCGGATCGGCGAGCGCGTGGTGCGGACCGGCCGGACGTCGGGGCGCGCGACGGTCTGGAGCATGTCCATCCGCCGGAAGGCCTCGCTGGCGAACAGCGCCGGCCAGTCCAAAACCTCGGCGCACCAGACGTCCGCCGGCTCGAGCCGCGCGAGCCACTCGGCGGTCGGCCGGCGCGCCAGATGGTCGGCGATGGCGCGCTTGAGCTCGTCACGCCGCTCGAACCCCGCGCTCGGCGGAAGCCCGGCGATCGCAGGCAGATCGAGGACTTTCGCCAGCTTGTCGAGCGGCGTCATGGCGATCGCGAGCCAGCCGTCGCTCGTCGGATAGACGCCGTAGGGGGCGGCGAGATAGGCGTGCGCGCTGCGGAATTTCGATCGCGCCGGCGTGCGTCCCCCGTCGTTCAGGTAGGTCGTCAGAACCTCGAACTGGAAGTCGACCAGCGCCTCGAGAAGGCTGGTCTCGATATGCGCGCCCTCGCCCGTCCGGCCGCGTCGCACGAGCGCGGCGAGCACGCCCTGGACGACGGCGCTCCCGGCGAGCAGATCCGCGATCGCGAGGCCGAACGGCACCGGGCCCTGATCGTGATCGCCGTTCAGCCACATGAGCCCCGCGCGCGCCTGGGCGAGCAGATCCTGGCCGGGCAGCGACGCCCAGGGCCCCTCTTCGCCGTAGCCGGTGATGGAAGCGTAGACGAGCCCCGGATTGACCGCCTTCGCCGCCCGGTAATCGAGGCCGAGCCGCTCGACGACGCCGGGACGGAAGTTCTGGATGAGCACGTCGGCCTTGGCGATGAGGCCCCTCACCGCCTCGACGTCGGCCGGGTCCTTGAAGTCGGCGGCGAAGCCGAGCTTGCCGCGGTTGATGGCGTGAAAGAGCGTCGAGTTGCCGCCGATCTCGGCATCCGTCAGATAGAGGCGGCGGCAGAGGTCGCCCCCGTCGGGACGCTCGATCTTGATCACCCGCGCGCCGAGGTCGCCGAGCCTCAGCGCCGCGAACGGCCCCGACAGGAACTGGCTCATGTCGAGGACGAGGAGCCCGTCGAGCAGGCCGCCGCTCATCCCTCAGCCTCGACGAGATCGGCGAATGCCGCGGCGTTGCGGTATTTCACGGTCTGCAAATGCTCGCAGTACATGGCGAGCTCGCCTTCTCCCTTGAACACCTGATAGCTCGCCCGGATGAGCCCCATCTCCCGGTATTTCGGCCGCTTATCGAGATGAGTTCGAATGGTGTAGATCGTGTCGCCGATGAACACGGGCTTGATGAAGCGCAATTTGTCGTAGCCGTAGGAAAAGGCGTTGATGCAGTTCGTCGCCACGAGCCCGAGGCCGGCGGAGAACACGAAGGCCCCGGCGACGAGCCGCTTGCCGAAGACGCCTTCCCGCTCGGCGAACATCTGATCGGCGACGTAAGGGTGCATGTCGAGGACGAGCGCGTTGAACTCCATCGATTCGCCTTCCGAGATCGTGCGCCTCAGCGATCGGATGCGGTGGCCGACCTCGAAATCCTCGTAGAACCAGTTCTCCGCGTTCCAGACCGGAAGCGAGGCGTGGTCGGCCGGCATGTCCTTGGGATCGGTCGAGGATACGCCGACGGTCGGGGAGAACGACATGGGCCTGGCTTCCTCGCGCCGTCAGCTCGCCAGTCGCCAGATGCGGCGCGCATTGGCGCTGAACAGGCGCTCGCGCTCCGCCTGCGAGCAGCCGAGCGTGAGAGCCTGGGCCGCCGCCGCCCAGGTCGACAGCGAGGCGGTCAGCGTGCAGACCGGCCAGTCGCTGCCCCAGACGACGCGGTCCCAGCCGAAGCTCGCGATCGCATGCTCGACATAGGGACGGATGTCGTCGTTGGTCCAGGCCGCCGGATCGGCGTAGGCGACCACCCCGGAAATCTTCACCGCGACATTCGGCCGCTTCGCGATCTCGGCGATCTTTTCGCGCCAGGGATGCTCGGCCCGGTCCTTGATCGCCGGCACGCCGCAATGGTCAAGGACGAACTGGAGGCCGGGCGCGGCGTCGGCGAGCCCGATCGCCTTGTCGATCTGGTCCGGCCTCACGCAGAGGTCGAAGGGACGGCCGGCGCCGGCCAGCCGCCGCAGGTTGTCGCGGAATTGCGGGCGTTCGCTGAGGTCGTCGGGGACGACATGCAGGACGCGGCGAAACCCCTTGACGAAGGGATTGCCCAGTTGGCGCTCCAGGAAACCGAGAAACCCGTCGTCCTCCGGACGACAGGCGCTGATCGCGCCGCGGATCAGACTGCCGCTCTCGAGGGCGAGGTCCGCGACGTTGCGGGTCTCGGCCTCGATGTCGCTCAAGGCGACGTCGACCTCCATGTGAAGAGCGTCGGTGATCCCGCATCGGCGCGCTTCGGCCGCGTAGGTTTCATAGTGGAAGTCGCGGTCGAGCGCGGCGACGCCGGCGAGCCACGGATAGCTGAGCCGGTCGCGGTAGAGGAGATGGAGATGGGTGTCGATGATCGGCGTCTGCATCGCGCCGCCCCCGGGCCGAGTTTCCTGGCGCGATCCAATCACATATGAATGAAACATTCAAATAAAAATGATGGCGCCGGCAGGCTCCGGTGACTTTCCGCGCAATCGAGCCACAGTGTCATCCCCGCGAACGCGCGGATCCAGAACTCGGCGCCCTGATCGCCGCCTTGCCTCGCGCGGCCCTGGATGCCCGCTTGCGCGGGCATGACACAGCGTTCGGGTCAATACAAGTCCGGCTTCACGGCTTCCGGCCAAGCGTCCGCCTGCCCCCCGATCCTCAGCGACAGGGCCGAGGCGGTCTCGCGCAGCATGGCGATGGTTTCCGGAATGTCCGGGGCCTTCGGCCGGTTGAGCGGTGCGATATAGGGACAGGTGAGCGCCGCGAGCGCCGCCCCGTCGCCGCCCAGCACCGGCGCCGAAAGATTGTAAACCCCCGCCGACTGCTGGCTCGGCATCACCTCGTAACCGCGCTGCCCGATCTGCGCCAGCCGCTCCTCGAGCTCGTCCGGGCGCGGCTCATCCTCGTCCTCCTGCTCGGCGACCATCAACGCGCGGGCTTCCGCGGAGCGGAACGCCAGCAAGACATGGCCCGAGCCGGTGTCGAACAGGCCGACCCGCGCGCCGACCCGGATCGCCAGGCCCCAGTAGCCCGGCGCGTCCATCTGCGCGATGACGGTGACGCCCGCGCGGTCGTACACGGCGAGATGGTTCGACTGCATCGAGCGCGAGGCGAGAGAGCGCATGAGCGGCGTCGCCTGCGCGACGAGCCGCCGGATCGGCCGGTGGAAGTGAGCGAGGCCGAACAGCTTGAGCGTCAGCTCGTAACGGTCGCTGGCGTTGCGGGCGACATAGCCGCGCCGCACCAGCCGCTCGAGCATGCGATAGTGTTCGTTCGGGCTGCGCCCGAGCGCCTTGGCGATCTCCGCCTGGCTCAGTCCCTCCTCCTCGCCGGCGAGCAGCTCGAGGATGTCGAGTCCCTTGTCGAGCGCCGGGGCCCGGTAGCGGTCCAATTCGTCGGATTCGCTCATGCGCGTCGCCCCCCTCGTTGACAGGCTGGAATCTATATGATTTGCTGGTGAATGTTAATTTCAAATATGGGCGGAGAGCTGTCGTTCGTCTCGAGTTCGAACGGCGATCGGCCGCCAGAACAGCGAAAGCGGAGGAGCCCCCATGAAGCGCGCAGCCTTGACGACCGCGGCCCTGGCCTCGTTGCTGGTCGCCTCCGGCCTGTCCTCGGCCGCCAATCTGCCCGGTTCGTTCCCCGGAGTCACCATCGACGCAAAGCTGATCGGCGGCCAGGAATACGAGCCGCTCTACGCCCGCATCCCCGAATGGGAGAAGCTCACCGGCGCCAAGGTCAACATCCTTTCCAAGAAGAACGGCTTCGACATCGACAAGGAATTCAAGGCCGATATCGCCGCCAATACCGTCAACTGGTGCGTCGGCTGGAACCACACGTCGTTCGCGCCGCAGTACACAAGTCTCTACACCGACCTCTCGAAACTGGGTTCCCGAGGAAGAGCTCGACAAATACGTTCCCGGAATCATCAAGGCGTCGACCGTCGACGGCCAGCTTTACATGCTGCCGCGCGCCAAATTCGACGTCTCCGCGCTCTACTATCTCAAGAGCAACTACACGGACGATGCGAAGAAGAAGGCGTTCAAGGAAAAATACGGCTACGACCTCGCCCCGCCGACCACTTGGCAGCAAGTCAAGGACCAGGCGATCTTCCTCTCCAACCCGCCGAACTTCTACGGCACCAGTTCGCCGGCAAGGAGGAGGCGATCAACGGCCGCTTCTACGAGATGCTGGTCGCCGAAGGCGGCGAATATCTCGATTCGAAGGGGAGGCCCGCCTTCAATTCCGACGCCGGCGTGCGCGCGCTCGACTGGTTCGTCGACCTCTACAAGGCCAAGGCCGTCCCGCCGGGCACGACCAATTATCTCTGGGACGATCTCGGCAATAATTTCATGTCCGGCACAATCGCGATGGATCTCGACTGGCCTGGCTATTCGACCGTCTTCAACGATCCGAAAAAATCCAAGGTGGCGGGCAACGTCGGCATCATCGTGCAGCCGGCGGGATCGTCGGGCAAGCATACCGGCTGGTCCGGCACGCACGGCCTCTCGGTGACCCAGGCGTGCAAGCACAAGGATGCCGCGGCGTCGCTGATCCTGTAGCTGACCAACGACGACAGCCAGAAGATCGAGGCCGCCAACGGGTCGCTGCCGACGCGCCCGGCCGTTTGGGCGTGGGACATCGCCCAGGCGGCCAACGATCCCTACAAGAAGCAGGTCCTGTCGACCTTCCAGGAGGCGGCGAAATACGCCTTTCCCGTCCCGCCGATCGCGGAATGGATCGAAATCTCCAACGTCGTCTATCCCGAGTTGCAGGCGGCGATCCTCGGCGACAAGACGCCGAAAGCCGCCCTCGACACTGCGGCCGAGAAAGCGACCAAGGTCCTGCAGGACGCCGGCAAACTCTAAAGGATTCGCTGCATGAGCGAAAGGCGGCGGGGCCACCGCCGCTCGTGATGTCAGCCGCCGCGAGCCGCGCGATCGCAACGTCGACCCAGCTCTTCGCTCGATGAAATCGCTGCGCGTCAGCACGCCATTGCTCCTGCTGCTGCCAGCGATCGTCGTGCTCTTCGCGACCATCGCCGCGCCCCTCGCCGTCTCCTTCTATTCGAGCTTCACCGCCTTCCGGCTGACCCGCCCGAGTTCGATCTGGGTGCTGATCGGCACGCGCAACTACGTCAACGCCTTCACTGATCCCGTGTTCTTATGGGCGTTTGGCCGCACCGTCCTCCTTCTGACGGTCGCGCTCAATCTCGAAATGCTGTTCGGCCTCGGCCTGGCGCTCATGGTCGAGCGGGCGACGCGCGGACAGCGCATCTTACGCACGCTGATGATGCTGCCGATGATGTTCTCGCCGATCCTCGTCGGGTTCCAGTTCAAGTTCCTGTTCAACGACAATGTCGGGCTCGTCAACAACGCGCTGCAGTCGCTTCATGTCGCCGAGACGGCGATCCCGTGGCTCATCGACGCAAGGCTCGCCTTTTTCGCCATCGTCGTCGCCGAGGTCTGGTCCTCCACACCGGTGTTCGCGATCCTGATCCTGGCCGGCCTGCTTGCAATGCCGCGCGAGCCGGTCGAAGCGGCGAAGGTCGACGGGTGCACCCCCTGGCAGAGCTTCCGCTACGTGACCTGGCCGTTCATCATGCCCTTCGCCTATATCGCGATGACCATCCGCTCCCTCGACGTCGGCCGCGCCTACGACATCGTCAAGATCATGACCGACGGCGGACCGGCGCGGCGCACCGAGCTTCTGTGGACGCTGGTGGCGAGAACCGGCTACAGCGACGCGCGCATGGGCGCGGCCAACGCCATGGCCTACGCCTCGATTGTGCTCTCGATCCTGTTCACCGTCTATTTTTTCCGCAAGCTCGCCGGGGCGCGGGCGCAGATCGGTGCGGAGTGGTAGTAGACGCGCAACGAGACCTCGCTATGGCTGCGCCGTCTCAGCAACCTCGCCTATGGAGTGGGCCTCGCTCTCGCCTTCCTCGTCATCTGCCTGCCGGGGGCGTGGATCGTCCTCAATTCCCTGCGGCCGACCGTCGAGATCATGGCGAAACCGCCGGTCTGGATTCCGCAGCGACTTTCGTTTGAGGCTTATTCGGCGATGTTCGGCGCCATCGGTCAGGGCGGCATCCCCGTCTGGGACTATTTCCGCAACTCGCTGATCATCTCGATCACTTCGACTTTCGTCGCCATCGCGATCGGCCTGTCGGGCGGCTACGCCTTCGCGCGCTACCGGTTCCGCGGGAAGTCCGCGATGTTCCTCGGCCTCATGCTGACGCGCACGGTTCCCGGCATCGCCTTGTCCCTGCCGCTCTTCATCATCTTCGCGAGGCTCGGCATCATCGACACCCATCTCGCGCTGATCGTCACCTATGTCGCGCTCAACGTGCCGTTCACCATCTGGCTGATCGACGGCTTCTTCCGCCAGGTGCCGCGGGAGCTCGCGGAAGCCGCGCAGATCGACGGCTGCACGCGCTGGCAGGCCTTCTGGCAGGTCGAGTTTCCGCTCGCCGGACCGGGCATCGCCTCGTCCGCGATCTTCGCCTTCATGACGTCCTGGAACGAGTTCGCCCTCGCCTCGCAGCTCACACGTTCGGTGAACTCGCAGACGCTGCCGGTCGGACTGCTCGACTTCACCTCCGAGTTCACCATCGATTGGCGCGGCATGTGCGCGCTGGCGGTGGTGATGATCGCGCCCGCCTTCGTCCTGACCTTCATCATCCAGAAGCGGCTGGTGTCGGGCCTCACCTTCGGCGCGGTCAAAGGCTGAAAAAATGGCGACGGTTGCGCTCGAACAGCTGGTCAAACGGTACGGCGCCGTCGAGGCGGTGCGGGCGATCGACCTCGCCATCGACGACGGCGAGTTCGTCGCCCTGGTGGGGCCGTCGGGCTGCGGCAAGTCGACGACGCTCAGGATGATCGCCGGCCTGAGGAGATCTCCTCGGGAACGATCCGGATCGGCGGCGAGACCGTCAACGACCTGCCGCCCCGCGCGCGCAACATCTCCATGGTGTTCCAATGCTACGCGCTCTACCCGCACATGAGCGTGCGCGAGAACCTGGGCTTTTCGCTCAAGATCGCGAAGCGCCCGCAAAAAGAGATCGACGCGCCGCGTCGCCGAAGCGAGCGATATTCTCCATCTCGGCGATTTGCTCGATCGCCGCCCGTCGCAGCTCTCCGGCGGCCAGCGGCAGCGGGTGGCGATGGGCCGCGCCATCGTCCGCAAGCCCGAGGTCTTCCTGTTCGACGAGCCGCTGTCGAATCTCGATGCGAAGCTGCGGGCGCAGATGCGCGCGGAAATCAAGCTTTTGCACGCGCGGGTGCCGTCGACGATGATCTACGTCACCCACGATCAGGTCGAGGCGATGACGCTCGCCGACCGGATCGTGGTGATGCGCGACGGGCTCATCGAGCAGGTCGGCGCGCCGGACGAGGTGTTTCGCCAGCCGGCGACCCGCTTCGTCGCCGGTTTCATCGGCTCGCCGACGATGAACATCGTCGACGCCGAGCTCATGGACGGCCGGGTCGTCTTCGCCAACGGCGACTGGCTGCCGATTCCCGACCGCTTCAAAGAGGCGCGGTTCACGGGGCGACGGGTCGCGGTCGGCATGCGTCCGGACGACGTCTATCCGACCGGGCACGGCCTGCCGTCCGCGGCCGGCAGCCAGGTCGTGGAGCGCAAGCTTTCGGTCTCGGTGACCGAACCGCTCGGCAACGAGACGCTCGTCTTCGTCCCGTTCGGCGGGCGCGACTGGGTCGCCCGCATGCTCAATCCGATCCCGCTCGAGCCGGGCCGAACCATCGCCGTCTCCTTCGATCTGGCGCGCGCCCATCTCTTCTCGACCGAGGGCGGGCGGGCGGTCGCGACGACGGGCGCTTCCTGATGGAGGTGCACGTCAGCCTCGGCTGCGCCGCGCCGAACGGCAGACATGTCGAGTTCATCCCCCATCTCGACGAATTGACGACGTCGCGCCTCACGATCGAGAATGGCATGGCCGCGGCGCCGGCGTCGAAAGGGATTTCGAGGCAGTGAAGGCGAAAGCCTCGCCGAGTTCACCCGGCGATGGGAGCGACTTGAATGAAGCGCATGGGCATGGTGATCGGCATCCGTCCGGAGCGGATCGCCGAATACAAAAAGACGCACGCGGCCGTCTGGCCGGAGATCCTAGCCAAGATCTCGGACTGCAACATTCGCAACTACACGATTTTCTTGCGCGAGCCGGAGAACCTGCTGTTCGGCTACTTCGAGTATCACGGCGACGACTGGGCGGCCGACGCGGCGAAAATGGAGGCCGACCCGCGCACCCAGGAATGGTGGGCGATCCACAAGCCGATGCAGGCCCCGCTCTCCTCGCGCGCGGAGGGCGATTGGTGGGCGATGGCCGAAGAAGTATTTCATCACGATTGAAGCGGGCCTGAAGCCATGACCTTTGATCCGTCCTCCCTTCGGCAGACCTGGCCGGCCCCTTCGCGACCGATGCCGATCGTCACCATCGGCGCGGGCTCGATCGTCGTCGACGCGCATTTCCCGGCCTACAGACAGGCCGGATTTCCGATCGCCGGCGTGTTCGACCTCGACGCCGAGCGGGCGAGGATGGTCGGCGAGAAATTCTCCGTTCGCGTCTTCGGGTCGCTCGACGAGGCGCTGTCCACCGACGGCGCCGTCTTCGATCTCGCGACGCCGCCGGCCGCGCATCTTTCGGTGCTCGACCGCGTGGCCTCCGGCGCGGGCGTGCTGATCCAGAAGCCGATGGGATCCGACCTCGACGAGGCGACCGAGATCCTGAAGGTCTGCCGCGAGCGCAAGCTCAGGGCGGCGGTCAACTTCCAGCTTCGCTTCTCGCCGATGATGCTGGCGGTGAGAGACGCGGTCGATCGGGGCCTGCTCGGAAAACTTCTCGACGTCGAGGCACGGGTGTCGATCGACACGCCGTGGAATCTGTTCGCTTTCCTGAAGGAGCTGCCGCGCATCGAGATCGCTGTCCACTCGATCCACTACCTGGACCTGATCCGTGGCTTTCTCGGCGATCCGAGCGGCGTGCACGCCAAGACCATCGGCCACCCGTCGTCGGAAATGCGCAGACTCGCACCGCCGCGATTCTCGACTATGGCGACGAGGTGAGGAGCGCGATGTCGGTCAACCACAACCACGCCTTCGGCCGCCGCCACCAGGTGGCCGAGTTTCGCTTCGAGGGATCGGAGGGGGCGGCGCACGCAAAAATGGGCGTCCTGCTCGACTACCCGCGCGGCGAGCCGGACGAGCTCACCATCAGGGCGAAGGGCGAGGCGGAGTGGATCTCCGTTCCGCTGCGCGGCGGCTGGTTCCCCGACGCCTTCGCCGCCCGCATGGCGAACGTGCAGCGCTTCGTTTGCGGCGAAGACAAGGAGCTCGTCGCCTCGGTCGAGGACGCCTGGACGACGATGGCGCTGATCGAGGCGGCGTTCGAAGTCGAGCGCCCGGCCGGCGACGCCGCTCAGGGCGCATCCCTGAAGCGCTGATCGTGCCCGAGGTCCGCGCCCCAGCGTCGCTTGCTTTTTGCAAAGGGGCGCGGGCTTGTATGCGACGTCGCCCCAAAGTAAAAGTATTATGGGAGGTCAATCCAACCGACCTGAAGAAGACGCGACGCCATGATATTGGCGTCCGCAAGGGGATTCTCGCCAGCAAGGATTAGACATGGCCCGTTCCGCATTGATGAGTGCGCTTCAGCGGCTCGCACGCGAACACGCCGAGGCCTCCTGGCGCGGGGTCGACATCGCCAGGGTGCGAGAGGAGCGGGCCGCCGCCTTCGTTGAACGCCGACGGTTTCTTCAGGGCGCGGGCGCGGCGGCCGGCGCGGCGCTCATCTCGCGGGCCGCAACGGCAAGGGCCGACGCGCAGGGCGGCGCAAAAAAGCCGAAGATCGTCATCATCGGGGCAGGCATCGCGGGGCTCAACGCGGCGCTCACCCTGCGCGACGCCGGCTTCGAACTCGACAATTTACGAATCGTCAAACCGCATCGGGGGCCGCATGCACTCGGATGCGACGACATGGCGGAACCAGCAAAAGAGCGAATGGTGCGGAGAGTTCATCGACTCGGACAACAAGACGATGCTGGGCCTGGCAAGTCGGTTCGGCCTGACCGTCGTCGACGAGATCGCCGCCCAGCCGGCGGGGAGCAGCGACACCCTTTATTTCGACGGACGGTATTACCTTCAGGACAAGGCTGATCGGGATTTTGCGCCGGTGAGCGCCGTCCTTCAGCAGCAGATCAAAGAGGCGCCCTCCACCGTCTACAACTCCTATACGAAGGCGGGCCATTACCTTGACCATCTCAGCGTGTACGAATGGATCGAAAGGTACGTTCCCGGCGGCCACAAATCGCAGCTGGGGCGGTATTTGGACAGCGCCTACAACCAGGAATACGGGCTCGACACGCCGCTGCAAAGCAGCCTGAATCTCGTCTACCTGCTCGGCTTTCAGCCGTCCGGGCCCTGGCAGATTTATGGGTTCTCGGACGAACGCTACAGCATTTTGGGCGGCAACCAGCGCTTGCCCGAAGCCATCGCCGCGAGCCTGCCGAGCGGTCGCGTGATCACCCAGTCGACGCTGACCAGCATCCGACTGGCGCGCGGCGGCGGTTATACCCTGACGTTCAATACCTCGGCCGGAGCTGAAGACGGCGGAGGCCGACGTCGTGATCCTCACGCTTCCCTTCAGCGTGCTGCGAAAGCTGGACTATTCCTCGGCCGGGTTCGACGAGCTCAAGCAAGTCGCCATTCAGGAGCTCGGGTACGGCACGAACACGAAGCTGTCGCTGCAATTCAGCAAACGGTACTGGAACTCCATGGGAAGCTGGGGTACCGGCGACGGTAATATTTACACGGATCTGTTCTTTCAAAATACATGGGATTCGTCACGGGGCCTGGCCGGTCTGACGGGCGTTTTGACCGCGTACATGGGCGGGAGCAACGGAGCTTCGTTCACCGGGGCGGCTTCGCCTTACGCCGTCGCCGCGACCGACGCCTATGTCAGGAAATATGCGATCGAATTTCTTTCGCAGCTCGAAAACGTCTGGCCGGGTGTCAGCAGGTTCTGGAACGGCTTGGCGACTCTGAGCACGCCGTGGACCGATCCCAATCTTTTCGGAAGCTACGCATGTTGGCTCGTCGGCCAGTATACGAAATTCGCGGGCTATGAACGCGTTCGCCAGGGAAACTGCTATTTTGCGGGCGAACACTGCTCCATCAATTTTCAAGGGTTCATGGAAGGCGGCGCCGAGGAAGGCGCCCGCGCCGCGCGCCAGATCATCAAGGCCCATGCCGCGGCTCAGTGACCGCGGCAGGTGTGTCTCGCTAGATATGATGGAGGACGAAGGCCGCCGCTTCGACTGGGATGGAGTCGGATATGCGCAAGATAAAGTTCGAGTTCGGATCCGTCACGCTCGAGGCGGAGCTCTTGCAGACGCCGACCGCGGACGCGATCTGGGATCGTCTCCCGATCAAAGGCAACGTGTCGCGGTGGGGGGAAGAGGTCTACTTCGAGATTCCCGTCGCGATGAAGCGCGAGCCGGACGCGCGAGCCGTGGTGGAAGCGGGCGAGATTGCCTATTGGCCCGACGGCAATGCGATCGCCATCGGCTTCGGACGCACGCCGATCTCCGCGCCGGGCGAGATCCGTTTGGCGAGCCCCTGCAACATCTGGGCGAAAGCGATCGGCGAGGTGAAAGGCCTCGGCAAGGTCGCGGCCGGGACTCGGGTGGTCCTGACGGCGGGGTAGGCGTTCACGCAAAGCGGCCCTCGTCGATCCGGAGGAACCGAGGGACAGAAGGCGGCGGGTTCGGATCGGTAATTGGAATGGGGCCGATCGTGAGACCGGCCCCTTCCGCATGACGTTTCCGGTCTGCCTACATTTTTGTTCCGAAGCGCGCTAAGCCGGGCGGCGCGCGCCATGGCCGTCACTTGGTGGGGAAGGAGAACATGTCCATCAAGTCGCCGATCGCCGGACGATTGGTGGGCACGTAGGCATTGGACGCGGCGGTGACCGGGTTCGGCAGATTGTCCCGGCTGCGCGTCGTGATCGTGGGCAGCACCCAGTTCGCCTCGATGAACTTCAATGTCGAGACGTGATCGGTGTAGCTGTGGCTGATGTGGCCGCCGGTGCTGTACCTCGAGACGACGATCAGCGGGATGCGGGTGCCGTCGCCGAAGAAGTCGAGCTGCTGCACATAACCGGAGTCCCAGGAGCCGCCGCCTTCGTCCACAGTGACGAAGATCGCAGTGTTGCTCCAGAGCGTCGGATTGCCCTTGACCCCGTCGACGATCTTCTTCACGAAGCCCTCGAACAGATCGAGCTTCGAGGACGCAGGGTGCCCATCGACCAGGCCGCTCGGCTTGACGTAGGAGACCGCCGGCAGATTGCCGCTGGCGACGCCGGCGTAGAGATCGATCGTGTCGCGCAGATGCTGTTTGCGCAAAGTGGGATTAGTCATGATCTCTGTGTTATACTGCGCCCAGTTGCAGATGTTGCAGTACGCGTTAGCCGGGCTCTGATAATAGGGGTCCGCGAGATACCGGTCGAACTGATCGCCGAAATAGGCCCATGAGATCGAGGCGTCGGAAAGCAGGTTGCCGATGTTGCGCACATTCGACGGCGGGACCGTGAACACGGTATTGTTCGGATTGGTGTCCGTGTACGCGTTCCTGCCGTCGCCGAAATAGCCGGGATTGTAGTTGTTGACGATGTAATAGCGCCCGGCGTCGCAGTTGGCCCTGATGCTCGGGGTCTGGGCGGCGAGAAAGTTCCTGACGGCCGCGACGCCCGGGTCGGCCGTGTTCGCGCACCTGACGTAAGAACCGCCGCCGTAGTTTGTCGCCGTCGGACTGCCCGTGCCGCCGCCGTAGCCGTCCTGCACCCAGAAGTTGTTCGTGCCCGGTTGCGGGTTGGGGTTCTCGATCTCCGAAAGCGCGCTGCTGTGGCCGGGCAGCGGCGTGCCCGGCATCGCGGGATCGACCGGATTGTTCGGCGGGACGGCGGGGTTGCCCGCCGCATTGCTGAAAAAGATCGCATCGCCGGAGCCAAGCATGATGTGGTTGGCGCCGGTGCCGCCGAGGACCGCCTGGTGGTAATTGTCGCTCATCGTGTAGTCGTCAGCGAGCGACTTCAGATAGGGTGCGTCGCCCGCCTGGACATTGAAGAAGAACATCGAACTCGAGCCTTCGCCGATCCAACCCGAGGGCTCCGCCGCGCCGTTCAAGCCCGTGGCGACGGTGGCCTCAACCCAGGGGAAGAGATCGTTCAGGCAATAAACCGAGGGGTCGGCCGGGGTCGCGTTCTTGGTCGCGCAATCGAGCTGTTGCCACATCTGGAACAGGCGATGCACCGGACTCGCAGTATATGCGTCGTAAGGCATCGTCGGAGAATGTATCGACTGCGTTATCTGGAAGGGGCCGGGCGGTAAACTGCTTGCGTCCTGGCCGTCGTACCAGACGCGCGCGTCGGGCACCAGCGTGCTCTTGGTGTGGCCGCTGCTCGTCTGGCCGGTGCCGCCGGTGAGCAGATATTGGTAATAACCAGGGGCAAGGCCGTTCTCGTAAGCCCTCACTGCCTTCACATTGGCGGGCGTATTGCAATCCGTTCCGGTGGTGATCCCGATCAGCTGACAGCCATAGGGCGTGTACGGGCCCCCGACTTGGAAGGGAGGCAGGGTGACGTAGGGGGTCTTCGGCGGCGCCAGCTGGAAGGTTTGATAGTCTCTGGCGCTATACTGCAACGCCTTGGAATAGTTCGGGCCGGGCATCCCGTCCGGCTTGACGATCTTCTCGGAAAGCAAATTCCAAACGGTCTCGCCGGTATTTTTCGGCGTGTAGGTGGCGAAGACATTGTCGAAGGAGCGATTTTCGCCGATGATGATGATGACGTGCTTGATCGGCGTGGTGGTGGCCGAGTCACGGCTGTTGGGGCCGAACGACGCGGCGTCCGGCGCGGTCTGCGCCAGGCCCGGCTGGGCCGCCACGAGAGCCAGGGTCGCCGCTGACAGGAGTGCGGAATAGCGCAGATGCTTCCAGGATGCCCATGTGTGCATGAATTTCCTCCGAACCAATAGGCTATTGCGAGACATAGGCTGACCTCCCTCAGAAACTGCCGACCACACTGTCCCAATTGACTTTGTCGTCGCGCAGTAGAAAATTCACGCCGAGACACGGCGCACACGTCCTCGACCCGCCGGACGTAACAGACTGGCTAAACTTACGATGCAAAAAGCTCTCTAGGAGATCGGACGCTATGCGGCTTCTACAGCGACTATCGTTTCGGATTGATTCATTATTATGAAGGTTAGATGAAATTTATACAGACCATATACGTTTATAAGCGGGCGCACCCGCCTCGTTGAGTTCGTCAAGAACGCCATTCGCGCTCGACACGCGATTGCATCAGCTTCCGGCGCGCCCCAAAGGCTCAACCTGCGGCCGAAACGGCGCCGCTCAAAAGCTGTTGCGGTCGTGGTAGGTCTGCAAGAACTGCCGCACGCGCGGCTCCCGACTGTGGTGGAACACATGGCGAGGCGGGCCCTCGTCGACGATGCGGCCGTCGTCGATGAAGGCGATGCGGTCGGCGACATGGGCGGCGAAGCCCATCTCGTGGGTGACGATCAGCATCGTCATGCCTTCGGCGGCGAGGCTCTTCATCACTTCGAGGACCTCGCCGACCAGCTCCGGGTCGAGCGCCGAAGTCGGCTCGTCGAACAGCATGAGGCGCGGCTGCATCGCGAGCGCCCGCGCGATCGCGACGCGCTGCTGCTGTCCGCCCGAGAGGTGGGACGGGTAGGCGTGCGCCTTGGCCGAAAGGCCGACGCGCGCCAGCATCGCGGAGGCGCGCTCGATCGCCTCCTTGACGGAAAGTCCGCGCACCCTTCTCAGCGGCTCGGCGACGTTGCCGATCGCCGTCATGTGCGGCCAGAGGTTGAACTGCTGGAACACCATGCCGATCTCGCGCCGCATCTCGCGCAGCTTGGCTGCGCTCATCGGCTTGCGCGTCCCATCGGGCATGTCGGCGTAGCCGATCAGCCTGCCTTCGATCCTGACGTCGCCTGCGTCGTAGGATTCGAGGAAGTTTATGCAGCGCAGGAGCGTGCTCTTGCCCGATCCGCTCGGCCCGATGACGCAGACGACCTCCGAGCGCGCGACGGAAAGGTCGACGCCTCTCAGCACCTTGTGGGCGCCGAAGCTCTTTCCCACTCCGCTGATTTCGATCGTGGGCGGCGTCACGCGCGCTGCCCTCCGCTCGCCATGTACGCGGTGAGGCGCCCCTCGACCCGATTGCCGAGACGGGAGACGGCCTCGACCAGGATCCAGTAGAAGACGGCCATGGCGAAGATCGCGTCGAAGGCGGTGAAGGTCTCGGCCGCCATGGTCTGCATCTGATACATGAGCTCGGGAACGGTGATGATCGACAGCACCACCGTCTCCTTCGACAGCACGATCAGCATGTTGACGATCGCCGGCACGGCGGCGATCAGCGCGGCCGGCAGCTCGACCCGGACGAGCGTGTCGAGCCTCGTCATGCCGACGCTGGTCGCCGCCTCGATCTGGCCGGCGGGCACAGACGCCAGTCCCGCGCGAAAAATTTCGGCGAAATAGGCCGAGGAATAGAGGCCGAGACCGAGCACGCCTGCTTCCGTGGCGCTGAGCCTGATGCCGATCGAGGGGCCTGCGGCATAGAGAAGGAAAAGCTGCACGAGAAAGGGCGTGCCGCGGAACACCTCGATGAAGGCTCTGAGCGCCCAGCGCAGCGGCGGAAGCCGCAACCTGCGGAGAAGCGCAATGACGGATCCCAGCGCCATGCCGAGCGCGCCGCCGACGCTCCAGCAGAAGATTGTCACGCCGAAGCCGAAGGCGAGCGAAGGCAGGTAGCGCCAGAGGAGGTCGGGGTTCATCGCGCCTCGCCCGCAGCGAGCCGCCGTTCCGCGAGCGCCCCGAACCCCGCCAGCGTCAGATTGATGGCGAGGTAGAAGAGGCCGCCGCCAAGATAGGCCTCGAGCGGCCGGTAGGTCATCGAGGCGATGTTCATGCTGACCCGCGTGAGCTCGGCGATGCCGACGACGGAGACGAGCGAGGAAGCCTTGAGGAGCAGGATGAACTCGTTGATGAGCGGCGGAATCGAAATGCGCAAGGCCTCCGGCAGGAGGATGCGCCGCCAGATCTCGAAGCCGCCGAAACCGAGCGCGACCGCCGCCTCTGCCTGGCCGCGGGGGACGGCGTTCATGGCGCCGCGCAAAATCTCCGCCTGATAGGCGGCAGACGAAAGCGCGAGCCCGCCGACCGCCGCCACGATCGCCGGCACGTCGAGCCCGAATTCGGCGAGGAAGTAGTAGATGAACAGAAGCTGCACCAGCAGCGGAACGCCGCGAAAAATGCTGACATACGCGGCGCCGAGGCGCTTGAGCCAGGCGCGGCTCGACAGGCGCGCCGCGCAGATCAGCGCGCCGATCATGAAGCCGATGACGATGCCGGCGAGGGAAACCGCGACGGTGACGCCCGCCGCCTGCGTCAGGTAGCCGAACGAGTGGAGAATGACCTGAGGTTTCATTGGCTTCAGCCGCGCTCCATAGCGCGTCGAAAGAGGGGCGTCCTTCCAGACGTCCTATGGAGCGAGGCTGGGCGCGATCGGCGATCGCTGCTGTAGCCGCGCTCGATGAGCGCGGCCGGGCGCGATCGCCGATCGCGCCTACAGCATCGCTTCAGATCGTCGGCTGCGGCACGGTCTTCGGCAGATCCATCGTCTGGCCGAACCATTTCTTCTGGATCTTGGCCATCGTCCCGTCGGCCTCGACCTCGAGGATCGCGGCGTTGACCGCGTCGATCAGCGACGTGTCGTCGAGCCGGGCCACCCAGGAGAAATAGGTCGGCGCGCCGAACGGCGGCAGCACCACCGCGAACACATCCGAGCGCTGCGCCGCGGCATAGGCGAGATTCGGCAGCGAATTCACCGAGGCGTCGACGCGCCCCGCCGCGAGATCGGCGTAGGACTGGTTGTTGTCGACATATTCCTTGATCTCGACCGGCTTCGGCAGCTTGGCGGCGAACGCCTTGAGCTGCTCGACCTGCGAAGTGCCCTTCTGCCCGCCGACCGTCTTTCCGGCGATGTCCTCGGGCTTCATGATGCTCTTGTCGTCGGCGCGCTTCATCAGGGCCGCGGTGGCGTCGGCGATCGGCACGGTGAAGGCGTAGCGCTTCATCCGCTCCTTGGTGATCGTCACCGGGGCGATGCAGAGGTCGAACTTCTTGGCGTCCAGCCCGGGCAGAACGCTCGTCCAGGGCAGGTCGATATAGGAGACCTTGACGCCCATCTCCTTGGCCACCGCGTCGACGAGGTCGCGGTCGACCCCCTTGTAGACGCCGTTGTCCGAAATATCGAACGGCGGGAACTGCATCTCCGTCGCGATGACGAGTTCGCCGCGCTTCTTGATCTCGGCGAGCGTGTCCTCGGCGAGGGCGGCGCGCGTCGCCCCGAGAAACCCGCCCGACGCCGCGACCGCGGCCATCCCGGCCCTCAGCGCGTCCCGCCGCGTGATAAAGCCCTTGTCGAACTGCGTCATTCTGTCGATCCTCCCTGTCTCAATTCTTCCGCTCCACCGGCCCAGCGCGGCGCTGGGCGGAAATTCCTGTTGGGCGTGAAGCCAATCTCGACGAGGCCCAATGCGGTGTCAATTTGCGCGCGGGCGAATGAGCCGCCGGAGGCTTGCGTCCGTCACCCTCCGCCCGAGCGCCTGATCCATTCCTCCTCGTCGATCGTCTCGACGCCGAGCTCGCGCGCCTTCGTGAGCTTCGAACCGGCGCCCGGGCCGGCGACCACGAGATTGGTCTTCGCCGAGATCGAACCCGACACTTTGGCCCCGAGCCGCTCGGCGACCGCTTTCGCCTCGTCGCGGGTCATAAGCTCGAGCGAACCGGTGAAGACGATGGTCTGGCCGGCGAGCGGATGGCCCGCCGCCATCGCCGGCATGGGCTCGACCGTCACCTCTTTCAGGAGTGCGTCGAGCGCGGCCTCGTTGCGCTGCTCGGCGAAGAAGTCGGCGATCGCCTCGGCGACCACCGGCCCAATTCCTCCGACGCCCGCCAGCTCTTCCGCCGCGTTCGGGGCGCGGGCGGCGGCGCGGAAATGGTCCCAATCGCCGAAATGGCGCGCCAGGCGCCGCGCGTTGGTCTCGCCGACATGGCGGACGCCGAGCGCGTATAAAAACCGGTTCAGCGGGATCGTCCGCCGCACGTCGATCGCGTTGAAGAGGTTGCGCACCGAGGTCTCGCCGAACCCTTCCCACTCGCGCAGGGGCGGACGTCCTTGTCCGTCTCGCGCGCTCAGGGTGAAGATGTCCGCGGGAGTTCTGATCAGGCCTTCTTTGAAAAAAAGCTCGATCTGCTTGTCGCCGAGCCCCTCGATGTCGAAGGCGTTGCGCGAGGAGAAGTGCTTCAAGCCCTCGACCGCCTGCGCCGGACAGACGAGATGGCCGGTGCAGCGCCGCACGACGTCCGCCTCTCCCGTCTTCTCGTCGATTTCGCGCAAGGCCGCCGAGCCGCAGACCGGACAGGTTTCGGGGAATTTGTACGGATGAGCGCCGGGCCGGCGCTTGTCGAGCACGACCTCGAGGATCTGCGGGATGACGTCGCCCGCCCGCTGCACGACGACCGTGTCGCCGATCCGCACGTCCTTGCGGGCGATTTCGTCCTCGTTGTGCAGGGTGGCGTTGGCGACGACCACGCCGCCGACGGTAACTGGCTTCAGCTTGGCGACCGGAGTCAATGCGCCGGTGCGCCCGACCTGGATCTCGATCGCCTCGAGCACGGTCATCGCCCGCTCGGCCGGGAACTTGTGCGCCACCGCCCAGCGCGGGCTGCGCGAGACGAAGCCGAGCCTCTGCTGGAGCGCAAGATCGTCGACCTTGTAGACGACCCCGTCGATGTCGTAGCCGAGGCTCGCGCGCTCGGCCTCGATGTCGCGATAGCGTGCGAGCATCTCCGCGGCCGAACGGCAGAGTTTGGTGAGCGGGTTGGTCGGCAGGCCGAATCGGCGCATCGCGTCGATCGCCTCGAGCTGGGTGTTGGCGAAGGGCTCGCTGACCTCACCCCAGGCGTAAGCGAAGAAGTCGAGCGGCCGGCTCGCGGTGACGCCAGCGTCGAGCTGGCGGAGCGAGCCGGCGGCGAAGTTGCGCGGATTGGCGTAAACCGGTCTTCCCTTTTCGGCGCGACGGGCGTTGAGCGCGGCGAAATCGGCGTGGCGCATGAAAACCTCGCCGCGCGCCTCGAAAATCCGCGGTGCGCGGTTCAGGCGGTTCGGGATCGCCTGCATCGTGCGCACGTTGGGGGTCACGTCCTCGCCCTGGTAGCCGTCGCCGCGCGTCGCAGCCTGGACGAGCTCGCCGTTCTCGTAGCGCAGGTTGCAGGAGAGCCCGTCGATCTTCGGCTCGGCGACGAAGGCAAGCGGCGCGCTCGCCGGCATCCCCAGAAAGCGGCGCACCCGGGCGCAAAACTCCTCGACCTCCTCCTCGGCGAAGATGTTGCCGAGCGACAGCATCGGCACGGCGTGGCGAACCTTCTTGAACTTCTCCGAGGGCGGCGCGCCGACCTTGCGGCTGAGCGATTTGGCGCCCGCGAGCTCCGGATATTCCGCTTCGAGCTCGGTGTAGCGGCGGCGCAGCTCGTCATATTCGGCGTCCGAGACCGTCGGCGCGTCCTCGCCGTAATAGCGCTGATCGTGCTCGGCGATCTCCGCGCCCAGCTTGGCGTGTTCGTCGCGCGCGGCGGCGACGGTTTGGCTCGGCTCCCTGGTCATGGGCGCGAGGCTAGCTCACGCCGGGACGGGGCGGAAGGACGTCGTCGCAAATGGCGCCATTTCTCTGCCTTTTGGCCGGTCGTCCTGTTCGACGGCGCAAGGAATCCTCGCCTTAACCGGCAGATAACCGCTTTGTCCCTTGATGTGGCTCACGCGAATTGGAGGCCGGCGAGTTGGCGCGTCAATGGCCCCGGGTCCGCCGTTCATTGCAAAGGTGGCCTCGTGCGCTCCCGGATCGCGATCCTCCTCGCCGCGTCGTTGCTCGCCGGGTGCGCCCCGGGCGGCTATCCGGCGGTCCCCGGCGCAACGCCGCCGCCGTTCGACGCCTTCCAGGTCGGCATGCGCCTCGCCCCCGGAATGCCGCTCGACGTCGCGATTCTGCGGATCGGCTGGGCGCCGATCTCGGGCGAGACCACGACCTGCGGCATCCTGGCGGCGGACGCGAACCCGTGCGAAGTGGTGAAATTCGGCGCCTACGAGAACAATCAGCTCTTCGTCTACGTCCTGCCGACGCACGAGGGTTATTCCGTCGTCAGCAGCTGGGTGGTGCACAAGGGCTGAGGGCATTTCGGCGAAACGTTCACGCAGACGTGATCGCGCGTAAGCTCCCTGATTTGTCGTTTCTGATTTATGACGGAACTATGACGGCTGGGCGTCCGTTGGCTCGTCCGGCGGGAAGACGCGCGCAAAACGGATCTTGCCATGCCCGGAACGATATCGACCGGAGCCGACGTCCTCGAACGAATGGACGAGGCGAAGCTCAGCGGCCTGCATTGGAAGATCATGTTCATCTCGGGCATGGGCTTCTTCACCGACGCCTACGACCTGTTCATCATCGGCGTCGCGATGGCGCTCATCAAGCAGGAGTGGCATATCGGGGCGACCGAGGAGGGCCTCGTCGGTTCCACCGCGCTTCTCGCCTCGGCGGTGGGCGCAGTGCTGTTCGGCCGCATCGCCGACATGCTCGGCCGCAAGCGCATCTACGGTTACGAGGTGTTGGTGCTGGCGGTCGGCGCGATCGCCTCGGCCTTCTCGCCCAACATCTGGTGGCTGATCGGCTTCCGGGTCATCCTCGGCATCGGGATCGGCGGCGATTATCCGGTCAGCGCAACGATCATGAGCGAATATTCGAGCCGAAAGACGCGTGGGCTGATGGTGACGCTCGTCTTCACCATGCAGGCGGCAGGCCTGATCGTTGGCCCGCTGCTCGCCGCAGGGCTCCTGGTGACAAGCCTGTCGCACGACGTGATCTGGCGCATCCTGCTGGCGGCAGGCGCGGCGCCGGCAATGTCCGTGTTCTGGATGCGCCGCCACATGGCCGAGACGCCGCGCTACCTGTTGGCGACCGGCCAGCACGACCCCTTCGGCGAAGCGGCCTCCCACGTGCTGGGACAGATCGAGGGACAGGGGCCGGGCGGCCGCGTCTCCGACCAGCCGCTCCGCGTGCGCGAGCCGTTCTGGCAGGGCTTCCGGACGCTGATCTCCAACCGCGGCTTCCTCATGCGCCTCATCGGCGCCAGCCTCGCCTGGGCCTGCATGGATTTCGCCTATTACGGCAACACCGTCTAGAGCCCGATGGTGCTCGCGGCGATGAGCCCCAACAAGAGCCTGCTCAACCACACGCTGATGTTCGCCATCGCGGCCGCGCCGGGCTACCTTATCGCCGCGGCGACGATGGACCGGATCGGTCGCAAGAACATTCAAATGGTCGGCTTCGTCATGATGTCGGTCGCGTTCGCGCTCATCGCGCTCATTCCCGACGTCGAGCACCTCGCGATCCCGTTCCTCATCATCTATGGCGTGAGCTACTTTTTCACCGAGTTCGGACCGAACTCGACGACCTTCGTCTATCCGGCGGAAATCTTCCCCGTTCGCGCGCGCACGACCGGCCACGGCATCGCGGCGGCATCCGGCAAGTTCGGCGGCTTCCTCGGCGTGTTCCTCTTCCCGATCTTCATGGTCTGGCACGGCCTTCTGGCGGCCGAAGGCGCCGCGGCCGCCGTCAGCGTGGTCGGCGCGATCGTGACTTTGACGATGCTGCCGGAAACCAAGGGCAAGAGCCTCGAGGAGCTCAGTCCGGAGACGGCGCGGGCGTGAGGGCGCTCAGCGGCCGACCCGGGTCAGCCTCGGATCCGGCGCCGGGAATCGCATTTTCGGCGAAAGGCAGGCGCGACCGGCAGGTTTGCTGCTCGATGGCTCGACTCGACGGCCGTAGGAAATCCAATGTCGCTCCCCCCTTCCGCGAGGATGCATATTGTCCCTGGCGGACGTTGTGCACTCGCCCGTCGGCAGCGCTGGACATGGTGGCCGCCACTGGCCTCATCGCCATTGCGCATTTCCGCTGGCGGCGCAGACGATGCCAATTCGAGTGCGGTGCTGCTTGCGCTTGCTCGCGCTCTCGGGCTCAACCAGACGAGCGCCGAAACGCTTCTGTCGGCGCCCTCGCGCTATAGACCTCGACGCGGAATCGCTCCTCGTGCGAAGCCGTGCACGCTACAGCAGACAGGAGCATGCGCGCTATAGCAAGCAGAAGCGCACGCAGGCCGGCCGATCTCGGCAGATCCCGCAACGCCCGCTCCCGGTGGGACACCGTGCCTCCAGGAGCCGCCGGGGAACGGAAGGTCTCCGCCCGGAGGAGACGTTCGCTACATCGATGCCGGGCGGTTCTGACGGGCGCGAAAGTATGCTCATCTTCCCCAGCTTGCTCGGGAAGGTGGCGCGCAGAACGGGTTCCCATTCAGCCAGCGCTTACGGCTGAATGAAGGCGCCTCAGGCCTGTTCGAAGATCGACCGCACCTGCGCAACGCTCTGGGCGACCTTATACCCAGCGGCCGAACGCTTTCGCCGCATTGATCGCGCTGACCCACCGCTCGGCGGCTTGAGCCTTGATCTCACCCTTCCTGTCGAAACCCTTTGTCTCCAAGATCAGGAAATCGTTATTGCCAGCCTTGAGCCGGACAATGAAGTCCGGCTCGTAGTCGTGCGCCTCGCCGTTGTCGAGATAGGGGATGGCGAACCCCAGGCCCGCGTTCTTCACGAAAGCGTCGACGGCGTCGTGATGATCGAGGATATATGCCGCGGACTGCTCCCACACATCTGTGTCCGCCACGACGAGGTTGACGTGGCTGCGCAGGACTTCCCGAACGTCGCGGCTTGTCCAGAACGACACGTCGCCGGTCGAGCCCGCCTTTCGGTTTTTTTCGAGAACCGGCAGTTCCGGAGCTTCACCGGAGTCGGCGTCCGGCTTGATCGCCTCGACAAGGCGCTCGATCACCCACCCGTAGTAGGGCGAGAGGAACGCGTCGATTTGCTCTGTGTCCGGCCCCGGCTCGATTTTTTCGGCGATGTAGCGCTCGACGATCCGGAGGATTTGCGGAAACAGGACGTGCGGCGGCGCGTTCTCGCCTCGCTCGCTCTGGTAGCGGCGCGTCAAGTCGCGGCTGAGATGAAACGCAAGCTCCTGGTCGCTCCGGCCCTTGCGGTACGCGGCGAGCGTCACCTCCTCAGTCTTTCCCGGCCCCGACAGCGTCAAGCCGCCGGCCGCGGCGGGCAACAAGTGCTTGATGTCGACCCCGGTCGGAATCAAGTGAGCATCGAGCACGATCGGCGCCAGCGCATTCCAGTCCACCGTCAGCTTCTTCCGGATCGCCTGCTGGTAGCCCTCGACACGCGGAAACGAAATGGCGAAGGCGGCCTTCTCCGGCACGGCATGGACGTGATGGCGCTTCGGCTTCGGCGCGCTGGACGCGTTCGCATTGGCCTTGAACGGAATGACCTCGAAAGGCACGCCGAAGACTTTGGCGACTTCCTCTTCGAGCTTGCCGTCGGCGTTGACCGAATAGTTCGTGCGGCGCAGCCCGCGTCCGACGACCTGCTCGCATAGCAGTTGCGACATGAACGGGCGAAGCCCGACAATATGCGTGACCGTGTTGCAGTCCCATCCTTCGGTCAGCATGCCGACCGAAATGATGCAACGAACGTCACGGCCGGGCGGGTGAAGCGGCCGGCCGACCTTCGTCGCGAGCGCCTCGAATGTCTCCGGGTAGATCGGTCGGCCTTGCCCGTCGCGCGGCCAGTCGATCTTTCCGACCGTGTCGAGCGTCGCGCGCATCCATTCCATTTCGTCGGATTTGGCCGCGCCGCTGTCGGTCTCCTCGAGACCTTCGTATCGACGCGGATCGTGACCTGCCGGCCGTTCGCGTTGCGCAGTTCCGGCAGGTGCGCGGACGGAATGCCGGTCGGGGGCTTGTCGTCCGCGATCCAGTCGTAAATGACCTTTGCAATCTTCGTCGTCTTGCAGATCAGGATATAGACCGGCGGACGCTTGTCCTCCGGCTTCTCGGCGAGCCAGCGCAGCCCTCGACCTCCCACAGACTCCCCAGCATTGCAATCGGCGTGTGGGCGTACTTGACGATCGCCTCGGGCTTCGGATTGACGCGCTTGCCGCCGCGCTCGGCCGTTGTCAGCTTCGGCAGTATCCAGCGCCAGATGTTGAAATAGCCGGGAATCTCCCTGCCGGTCGTATCGCGCACCGCCAGTTGCGGTATTTTGACGAGCCCGGACTCGGTGGCGTCGACCAAGCCGAAATCGCACACGACCCACGGAAACACCTTGTTCGTGTCGTTGCCGACGCGGCCGATGTAGTAGGGCGTCGCCGAGAGATCGACGCACAGGTTGATCCCGCGAGCTTTGTGAATCTTGTCGAGGCCGTCCACCCAGACGGTCGCCTCCTTGACGTCGTATTCGTCGTCGTCATCCTCTTCGTCGCTGTCTTCCTCGTCCTCCGACGCCGTTCGAATGCGGTAGGCGTGGTGCGCCTCGTCGTTGAACACAAGGATGTTGCCCCGCCCGCCGATGTCGCGGCCGAGGATGCGATTGAACGCAGTCGCTCTCGACGTACCGGACGGACTCGACCTTGACCTCCTTGAGCGAGCCGTCCTTCTCGCGCACTTCGTCCAGCACCGTCAGGATTCCCGCTGCGACCTGGGTCTCGAGGTCGGCGAGGGTGATGTATCGCGATCCATGCCGCGTCGTGGTCTTAGGCCCGATGCGAATCGTCGCTTCGTCCGCACCTCGTGTCCGGCTTTCGAGACTTTCGCGGGCACGCCCCCCGTCGTCGGAGCCTGCGGCTCGAACAGATGCCAGTTGCGTGACGAGAACTTCGGCCTTCGCCATGTCGGGCATGAGTTGCGCGGGACGAGATCGCGCGTTCGGTAGAGGCTCGCCTGGCCAGTTTTCGGATCGAGCTCGCCGAGACGGTCCTTGATCGTCACGTTGGGACAGACGACGAGCACGATGTCAGAGAACCTCGCATCCGAGCGGTCGCGACCTTGTTGAGGATCGTCCACGCGGCCAGCATCCCCATGACAGTCGTCTTGCCCGATCCCGTCGCCATCTTGCAGGCGTGACGGCGAAAGGCCTTGAAACCGTCCGCCTTGCGATCCGCGCTCGGCTCGTCGAGAGGGATAGAGATGCCCTGCAGAAAATCGGCGCGCGCCTCGGCGAGGAAAATGACGGTTTCTGCGGCCTCGAGTTGGGCGAAGAACAGGCGATGCTTGCGCCCTTCGCAGCCCCACCATTCGATGAGTTCCCGCGTCGTGCGCGTGAGGCCCGGACGCCCCGCGTCGCGCCAGTCCTTCAACCGCTCGCGAATGAGATTGACGAGCGTCAGTTCGATCCAGACCCCGGTCGGGTGTTCGTCCGCTTCGCCTGCGTCCGGCGGGCGATACCAGTAGCCCGCCTTTCGGCGCCCTTGAACGCGCTGCGGCGGCTCGCCGAACTTCAGGAACCAATGTTCGGCGGGCGCATCATAGGGCGAGTTGAGGATCGGCTCGCCGACCTCGAAAGCGTCCGACCCTGTCACTTCCCGACCTCGTCGAGCCTCTTGACGACCATCATCTCATTGCCACGGTCGTCGATCACCTTGACCGCGATCGTCGCGTTCTCGCCGGCCTCGAACGGCGCGCCCGCATCTCCCGCGAGATGGTCCCAGACGGTTTCCTCGTGCGTCGCTTTCAGCGCCTTTTTGAGGTTGTCCCAGGCGCTCGTGCGCGGAAAGAACACCTGAGTCCCCATGAAGACGCGGCCGTTGTAGTCGCCGTCGAGCATCCAGCAGGGTACGTCGTCGCCCTTGAGGCGGGCGACGTCCATCGTGACGGGGTCGAACGTGTCGAGTCCCAGCAGGCGGACCTGCCAGCGCGGGCGGCCGCCCGCGCTCTCGGGCGGAAGCTTCTTGATCTCGATCTCCGGCCGGCCGGCGACCGAGAAAATCTGGCTCGCGCGCGTGGTCTTCAGAAGGTCGCCCATGACGACGTCGGGCGTGACGGCGATATAGGTTGCCGGCACGTCATAGATGGCCTCCGCCTGGGCGATCAGGGCCTCGGCGTTCGGCTGAACGGCGAAGCCGATGACGTAGAGATGGGTGTAGCGCTTCGCAGAGGCCTCGCGCGCCGCTTCGTCCACGAGGCGTTCGGAAACGGCGCCGTTCTCCGGTCCGAACACGATCGCGACCGGCCGCTGCGACAGAGGCAGCGTCAGCTTGTTCTTTTCGTCCGCGACGTCGATGGCGTCGGCGAGCGTCGTCTTCTGCCCCTCGCTCAGCGCCTCGACCAGCGCCTCGGCCGACAGGGCAAGGGTTTTTGCGGGCGGCCGGATGTTGGTCAGCGTGACCGTGCGGCCCTTTCCGAGTTGAAGGATCGGCGCACGGCGCAGGGTGTCGAGCATGCGTTCAACGAAGGAGACGCGCTCTTCGGCTTCCGATCCGTCATCGGGCTCGCCGTCGCCGTCAAGGTCGAGCGGCGTAGGGATCGTGGCCTCGACGCAGAAGGGGCCGGAGACGCGCGTGATATTTTGGACCTCTTCAGGTCGATCAACTATCACGCGCTCTATGGCGGGCTCATTGTTGGCTATTCCTCCAAGTGTGACCTGAGGGACGATTCCTCCAACCTCTTCGCCTTTCTTATTTACTTTTCGCTCGTACTTAAATCCTCCAGCAGGCCCGCGCTCGTTGTCGATTAAGTCGAAGAAAGGGAACGTAGATGAAAGAACACGTTGACAAGCGATAGCTAGAGGCACACGAGAGGTATCTATGGTTATCCAACGCCGCCCCCAATATTCTGCGACGTACGCTGTGGTTCCGCTGCCACAAGTGGGATCTAAAATCAAATCGCCGGGCTCCGATGTTTTCGCCGGCTCCTCGCTGAAAGGAGTGGGTAAGTCGGAATTTGGGGGCGGGTCAGGATCGCTCGGGGAGGATCGCCGTTAACCTGAGGGGATGCAGGACACCGATCTTTTCCAGTTGGCCCTTGGTCTTTCGTCGCCGTGGACGGTGACGCGCAGTGAGTTCAACGCGGTGGACGGTCGGCTCGATTTGTACGTGGATTTTCCGCGGGGGAGCCGGTTCGCCTGTGCGCAGTGCGGGCGCGAGGGCTGCGCGGTCCATGACACGAAGGAGGAGACCTGGCGGCATCTGGATTTCTTCCAGCACCGCACGCTGTTGCACGCGCGTGTGCCGAGGGTGACGTGTCCGGACTGCGGCGTGCGCAAGGTCGCCACTCCGTGGGCGCGCGCGGGATCGGGCTTCACCCTGTTGTTTGAGGCCTTCGTGCTGACGTTGGCCAAGGCGATGCCGATCGCCAATGCGGCGCAGTTGCTCGGCGAGCACGACACGCGCTTGTGGCGCATCGTCGAGCATTATGTCTGGCGGGCGGTGGAGAAGCTGGATCTGTCGGAGGTGCGGCGCATCGCCGCCGACGAGACTTCGGCGCGGCGCGGCCACGACTACATCAGTTTGTTCGTCGACATGGCGCGCCGCAAGGTCGTCTACGTCGCCGACGGCAAGGACGCGGCGACCGTGAAGGACTTCGCGGGTTTCCTCGAGGCGCATGGCGGTCGGCGCGAGGCGGTGACCGACGCCAGCATCGACATGGGGGCGGCCTTCGAGGCGGGGATCAAAGAGAACTTCCCGAACGCCGAGATCACCTTCGACAAATTCCACGTCGTCAAACTCGCCAACGAGGCGGTCGACCAGGTGCGACGCGAGGAGGCGAGGAACAACTTCCAGATCAAGGGCCGGCGCTACATCTTTCTCAAAAATGTCGATCGTCTGACGCAGGAGGAAAAGGAGGCGCTGTCCCAGCTGGAAGCGCAGAACCTGGACACGATCCAGGCGATGCAGATCCGCATGAACCTGCAGCAGCTGTTCACGATGAGCGCCAAATCGGCCCGGCGTTTCCTCGACCGCTGGAACGCCTGGGTTGAGGTCTGCGACCTCGCGCCGATGAAGAGGCTGGCCAAGACGATCATGGCCAAGTCGGACGGCATCCTCAGATCGATCGCCACCGGCCTGTCCAATGGCGTCCTCGAGGCGATCAACGGCAATGTCCAGGCCGCCAAGCGCAAGGCCAAGGGCTACCGAACCAAACGAAACCTCAAAGCCATCGTCTACCTCATCGCCGGCGACGTGCTCGCTAATTCACCCACTTAAAATAGCGACGAGCCTTTTCGCCTTCGAGCCGCGTCGGTGTGAAGTCCACCTCCTCGTGGTTTTGGCTACTTCCACAGGCCGGCAAGAGTAACGCTTTGTTAAAGCCTGCGCAGTGATGCGCGTCACAGGCCGATTTCGCGACCAACATGGCCATGGACGACTTGCGGTTAAAAGGCTCTCGCTCGTTCAGGAAGCCTTGGGCTGTGCGCTCCAGATAATTACGGCGAAAACCGGGCGCTTGCGCCGGCGGCCAGCGCGTATCGCTTGCCGCTGTCGGTCATTCCGTGGCCGGGAATAATTCTTCTTTACAGCCGACTTTTTTCTTTCTTTACAGCCGACTTGTTCATGTTATATTCTACAGGAGAAGCGTCGCGCTTCGCGCGCCGCCGGCGACCGGGCCGGAAATGGCAGGGCTTCGAGCGCTTGGACCCACAAGATCCAGGCCAGGTGCCGTGGCGTCGGTCCCAACGCAGTCCGTTCTCCTGCACGGCAGGGCGGGACGAACGCACTGCGGGTTCTCCTCAAGCCGGCGTCAGCAGGCCGGAAATGGCGCCGCAAGCCCTTGAAAAGCCTCGCATCGCGGAAATGGCAGAGCTTTGGGCGCTCGGACCTATCAGGAGGGCCGCCGAAGAGTTGGACCCGCTGGCGCCGGATGGGCCGCCGCGCCGGGTCTCAGCGACTGGCGGCGGATGCGGCGGTCGATCAGGGTCTACAGCATGACCGAGATGACGATCACCAAGCCGAAGGCGAGCTGGGTGTAAAAGGCGTTGATGCCGGCCGAGACGATGCCGGCGTTGATCGCCCCGATGATGAAGGAGGCCACGAAGGTTCCGACCACCGAGCCGGTGCCAGGGCTGGTCCCGCGTTCATGGACTTCCCCGATAGTGCGCGAAACTGGGTCCGCCCGGCCTCCCCTCACCCGGCGGCCTTCGGCCGCCACCCTCTCCCGCAAGCGGGAGAGGGGATTTGCGGCCCGCCCCTCACCCTGCCCTCTCCCGCGAGCGGGAGAGGGATCAGCGGATGCCCGCGTCGATCAGCTTGGTGAGCGCGTCGATCGTCTTCGGCGTGACGACGCCGGCGCCGGTGTTGAGCGAGAGGCCCGGCATCTTGTACTTGGCGCTCATCACGCACTGCACGACCGGCATGAAGCCCTGCATGTAGAGCAGCTGGTCGAGCGTCGCGCTGATGTAGCCGGACTTGAGCCCGTCGATGGTCGCCGGGGCGAGGTCGATGCCGCCGACGATGATCTCGCCCGGCTTCTTGCCCGCCTTCTCCAGGGCCTGGGGCATGACGCCGGTGACGCCGCCGTGCTGCAGCCCGATCGCCTTCAGCTTCGGGTGGGACTGGATATAGGCGACGAACTGCGGAATGCCGACCGAGGGGTCGCTGTTGACGTCCTGCGGAATGTCCAGCCGGGTGACTTTGAGGCCGGCCTTTTCCAGCGTGTCGGCGAGGCCCTTCTCCGATATGCCGCGCTCGGCCTGGCTGAAAATGCCCCAGACCACCGCCTCGTCGCCCGCCTTCAGGCCTTGCGCCAGCATGGCGTTGGCGGTCAGCGCGCCGCCGGCGTAGAGGTCGACGCCGGCGTAGCCGAAGCCCTTGGTGCCGAACTCCTTTTGCAGGTCGGTCAAAGGAGCGTTGCCGTCCGTGACCACGATCCCTTCGTCGACCGCCCGCTTGACGAGGTCGTGGAAGGCGGTCGAGCCCGGATGGCCCATGATCTCGATGCAGTTCGGCTTGGCGGCCAGCGCCTCCTTGAACTGATTGATCATGGTTTCCGGCGCCCAGGCGGAGAACTGGGACTTGAGCGTGACGCCGAGCGCCTCGGCGGCCTCCTTCGCCCCGGTCTGACGAGCCAGCGTCGCGCCGTCGCCCGCGTGGCCGCCCATCTGCATGTACATCACCAGGCCCTTGCCGATCGGATCGGCCGAGGCCGGCGCCGCGGCCGCGACAGCCGCCGCGGCGCCCCCGATCAGAAGCAGTTTCGTCAGACGCATTCTGTTTCTCCCTCTCCATTCGGGTCCGCCTCCCGCGGCCCGTTGTCATTCGGCAGCGCGTGGGCTCCCGAATCTCCGGAACGACCCCATCCGAGCGATAAACGCCTGTCTGCGCTGGGGCTCGTCCACGTACATGTAGAAGATGATCGCGACGAGAAAGATGAGGCCCTGCACCGTCCTGACCCAGGCGCCAGTGAGCCCCGCTGCGACGAGGCCGGCCTCGACCATGCCGATGATGAGGCAGCCGAACACGGTGCCGATGATCGTCGCCTGGCCGCCGAAAATCGACGTGCCGCCGATCAACACCGAGGCGATGGCGGTCAAGAGATAGCCCTCGCCCTGGTTGCCGAAGAAGTTCTTGTTCTCGAGCGTGAGCATGATCGCCGCGCAGGCGGCGAGAAAGCCCATGAGGGTGAAGATCTTGATCTTCTCGCGGTCGACGTCGATGCCGACCACCCGCGAGACGTCGTTCGAATCGCCGATGAACAGGGTGTGCTCGCCGAAGCGGTGGCGGTTGAGGATGAGCCAGAGAAAGGCGACGATGATCGCGGTCCAGAAGGCCTGGATCGAGACCTCCGCAAGCCACGACCCGGTGAGCGAGGCGAAGGGACGTCCGACGATCCCCTGCCAGACCGAGCTCTCCTTGGCGCCGCGCAGCGCGTAGGACTTGCCGCCCGACAGCACCGTCGCCATGCCGGCCCAGAAGAACTGGGTTCCGAGCGTCGTCATGAAGGACGGGATGCCGACCTTGGCGACGATGAGGCCGTTGACGAAGCCGACCAGGATTCCCGACGCGAGCCCGGCGATCACGGCGAGCCAGCCGAGCTCGTATTCCTTGAACAGGACGGCGAAGACGAACCCGGAAAAGGCGATGATCGAGGGAAAGCAAAGATCGATCTCGCCCGCGCCGATCACGAAGGTGAGGCCCGTGGCGAGCAGGATCAGGGGTGGCAGGGTGGAAAGGAAGGTGGTGTAGATATAGGGGGCGAGGAACACTTCCGGCGCGCGATACATGAAAAGCGCCAGAAGCAGCACGTAGACGACGATGATCGGCAGCGCCTCGAAGCGCTGCGAGAAGGGTTCGCCCGACCGCTGGACCATGCCCGTTTCCTAGAGGGGGATGACTTTTAATCGAATAGCAGGGCAGGCCCTCATCCGGCCGGCTACCGCCGGCCACCCCCGGGTCGTCGCCCGGGGCCAGGCTCTTCTCCCGCAAGCGGGAGAAGGGCTTGTCGGCGTCGCCGCGCCCCCTCCCCTCCCCGGGCTTGACCCGGGGATTGCGGGAGAGGGCTGGGGTGAGGGCAAGTCGATGCGACCAATTCTCGTCATGCCCTAACCCTTGTGCTGCAAGCCGATCAAATACTCGGTCAGCTCCGGCACCGTCATGTCCTTCGGATTGATCTCGGACACGATGCGGCCCCGGTCCAGCACCACCAGCCGATCCGCGACTTCGTGGACATGGGCGAGGTTGTGCTCGATATAGATGCAGGCGCGGCCAGAGTGCTTGATCCTGCGCACGAAGTCGATGACTTTTCGCACCTCCGCCACGCCCAGCGCCGCCGTCGGCTCGTCGAGCACGATGAGGTCGGCGTTGTAGTGCATCGCGCGGCCGATCGCGATGCCCTGGCGCTCGCCGCCGGAAAGCTTGCCGACCGTCGAATTGACGGTGATGCCGACGCCCCTGAAGCCGATGACGTCGAGCAGGATCTGCTCGGCGACCTTCTTCTCGCGCTTGATGTCGATGAAGCCGAAGCGGTTCGTCAGCTGCCGGCCGACGAAAAAGTTGCGCCACAGCGGCTGCTTCTCGGCGAGCGACTTGTCCTGGTAGACGGTCTCGATCGAGAGATCGTGCGCCATGCGCACCGAATAGTCGCTCGCCTCGATTTCGCGGTCGCGGATGAAGATTTTGCCCGAGGTCGGCGGCAGGACGCCGGTCATGACCTTGATCAGGGTCGACTTGCCGGCGCCGTTGTCGCCGATGAGCCCGACGATCTCGTTGCGGCCAATGGCGATGTCGATGTCGCGCAAGGCATGGACGGCGCCGAAGAATTTCTGCACCGCCTCCATGCGCACGATCGAGGCGAAGCCCGGAGCCTCCGGCGGCATTCGTCTTCCTCCCGGCTCTATTCTCATACAATATGAGATAAGCCCCACGCGATGAGGTAATCCCACTTTCGCCAGCTTGGCAATGGGGCGTCGAGTTTCGCTTCCCCAGCCTGCCGGGAAAGGTGCGCGACCCACGGACTGAGATCCGGGGGGCCGGATGGGGTGCGGAGAGCAGGAATCCGTCGATGAAAGCTTCGCCGTTGGGCGTCAGCGGCGGCGGACGGGCCGACCATTTTTTGCGCCTCCCCAGCGTTTCGGATCGGTGCGGTGCAGGCTATGAGTTACGTCGTCCAGGAATGAATTTCCTCCAAAAGATTGCGTGGCGCTGAGGAGACGGATCGACCGCCGCGCCGGCGTCTGGACGGAGAGGGATGCGGCAGGGAATTTCAAATGAGCCACGACGATCACGGGGTCGGGCATGATCACGACCCTGAGCGCGGCCACGCCCACGATCATGCACATGACCGCAACCATCGCCATGCCGGCGGGCTCGGGCGGATGCATGTTCATGCGCCGGCCGGCGACGGCGCAGCCTTCGCGATCGGCATCACCCTCAACTTGGGTTTCGTGGTCGCCGAGGCCGCCTTCGGCTTTCTGAGCAATTCCGTCGCGCTGTTCGCCGACGCGGGGCACAATCTCGGGGATGTCCTGGGCCTCGGAGTCGCCTGGCTCGCCAGCGCACTGGCGAGGCGCGCCCCGTCCGCTCGCTTCACTTACGGGTTGCGCGGATCGTCGATCCTCGCGGCGCTGTTCAACGCGGTGTTCCTGCTGGTGACGGTCGGCGCAATCTCTCTGGAGGCGATTTGGCGCCTCGGCGCGCCGGAGCCCGTTGCAGAAAAGACGGTGATGATCGTCGCTGCGATCGGCATCGTCGTCAACGGCGTGACGGCGTGGCTATTCGCCTCCGGCGACAGGCGCGACATCAACTTGCGCGGCGCCTTCCTCCACATGGCTTCCGATGCGCTGGTCTCGGTCGGCGTGGTGGTCGCGGGGCTGGCGATCCTGCTGACCGGATGGTTCCGGCTCGACCCGATCGTCAGCCTCGCGATCAACGCCGCGATCGTCTGGGGCGCGTGGGGTCTATTGCGGGAATCGGCCAGCATGTCGATGGCGGCGGTTCCCGCCAGCGTCGATCCGGCAGAGGTTCGCGAGTTCCTGTCGACGCGCCCGGGCGTCGCCTCGATCCATGACGTTCACGTCTGGCCAATGGGCGCGACGGAGATCGCGCTGACCTGCCATCTCGTGATGCCCGCCGGCCATCCGGGCGACGCCTTCCTGCATGACCTGGCCGCAGAACTCGCACGAAGGTTCAAGATCGATCACCCGACCGTCCAAATCGAGATCGATCCGGAAAGCGCCTGCGCCCTCGCGCCGGACAATGTCGTCTGATTGAGATTGAGAGCGTCAGCGCGAGCCCGTTCTACAGCCTGACCATCTGCCCGACCGCGCTCCAGAGCCGGCCCGACGCCCGGTCACTCCACGGGAACGGCGAGGGCCTCCTGCCCTGCACCGCCTCGGGGTCTCTTTCGATGACGGTAAGGTAGCTTTTCGCCGCAACGTCCGGCTCTCGCCGCCCAAATTCCCAGTTCCTGACCGCGTCCAATTCGAGGCCGAACCTCAGCGCAAACTGTTCCTGGGTGAGGCCCAAACGTTCGCGAAGTTTTTTGACGTCGACGGAAACTGGAGCGACCAAAGACATGCCAAAACCGAAGCGTCGCAGCTCTCGGCCGAGAGCGCGCGAGCTCTCGACGGTTGGAACCTCGAGAACGTTGGCCCTGCCTTCCATTGCGGCCTCGACCGCCCGCTTGGCCTTGAGCGTCGGCGCGCCGCGCCGGCGCAAGGCGATCACCGCCTCAACCGACTTCGTCTGGGCGAGCTTTCCGGTCACGTGCAAAAGAGACGATGACGGGAGAACCAGATTGAACCGGGTCGATGCCCTGGACGCGCCCCAGTCGTTCGAACCGCTCCCTTAACGATGATTTCGTCATAACCGCCGATCTCCAAGACGGCGCGCGCGACCTGCCTAAGGTTGGAAACGCCGACTTCGTTGGGGTTTACCCCTTTGCGGAGAATCAGATCCGCCTTAATCGCGTGCCCCTGATGCAGGGCTTGCCCATCATCACCTTGGGATCAGCGGCAATTCGAGCGTGCGCCATAGGTCGTCCGGTTTCGTTGGCTTTTCCTTTAACGCCTCAGGATAGCTTGAGGCGCGCGATGGGGGTAAAGGCCGGTGCCGCGGCGCTTGGATGTCAGGCATTGGCGGAGGCATCAAATGATGATAAAATAGGCGGCCAATATAGGAGGCCGCGCAAATGCGAACGACGTTGGCGCTCGATGATGAGCTCGTGGCCAGGGCCCAGGCGCTGACCGGGCTGAAGGAGAAGTCGAGCCTTGTCCGCGAGGGGCTCAAGGCGCTTATCCAGCGGGAGAGCGCGCGCCGGCTGGCGCGTCTGGGCGGCAGCGAGCCGGACCTGAAAGCGCCGCCAAGGCGTCGTCCGACGCCAGCATGATCCTCGTCGATACGTCGATATGGGTCGACCATCTGCGCGCGGGTAACACGAAGCTGGCTGCGCTGCTTACCGAAGGGACGGCTCTCACGCACCCCTTCGTCATCGGCGAACTTGCGCTGGGCGGCTTTCGCCAGCGCCGCGCCGTACTGATCGACCTCTCGGACTTGCCCGAGGCGGTCGTCGCCACGGACGCGGAAGTGCTCCGGTTCCTTGATCGGCATGCCTTGTTCGGGCGCGGCGTCGGCTACGTCGATGTCCATCTGCTGGCCGCGGCCCGATTGACCGCCGACGCGAAGCTATGGACCTACGACAGAAGACTGCATGACGTCGCGGACGCGTTGGGACTGGCGATGGCATAGCGGCGCGGGGGACCTGGACTTGGATTCCATTGACACGCGCGCCGTCCTGCGCGCCCTAATGACCTGAACAAGCGGTCGGCGCATCGGACGATGCGAGTAAGGGGAAACATGCTTCATCTCTTGCGCTCAATCGGGTTCCTCCTCGTGCTGATGGCCGCAGGCGCGGCGCTCGCGTCGGAGGCGAAGCCCTTCGCGCGCGAGGACATGGCGAGCGACGTCGTGCGGCTCGCCGAGAGTCTCCGCATCGAGGCGGCCAGGATCGGGGCGGAAGTCGCCGGCAAGACGCCGGACGATCTGCGCAAGGCCGCCAAAGCCGCCGCGGCCGCGGGCAAGTTCGACGCTGCCGAGAAGCTCGCCGCCGCCGCGGTCGCCGTCGCGCCCAAGGACCCGGCGACATGGCTCACCTACGCCAACGTGGCGATTGAGGCGGACGACGCGCAGGCGAGCGGCCGCTGGAATCTCGTCATGCAGGGCGCGACCGCCGCCTATGCCGCCTACCAGCGTTCCGCGACGCCCGAGGCGCAGGCCGCGGCGCTGGCCACGCTCGGCGATCTGCTCGCCCGCCACGAAGCCTGGCGGGGCGCCCTCGACGCCTACAAAGCCTCGCTCGATAAGCGCGACAACGCGGACCTGCGCAAGACCTACGAGGCGATTCGCGAGGAGCACGGCTTCCGCATCCTCGACTACAAGGTCGACAACGAATTGAGCGCGCCGCGCGTCTGCTTCAATTTCTCCGATGAGCTCGCGCGACGGACGGACTTTGCGCCCTATGTCGCCGTGTCGGGGGCGTCGAACACCGCGATCTCGGCCGAGGACCAGCAGATCTGCGTCGAGGGCCTCAGGCACGGCGAGCGCTACGCCATCGTGCTGCGCCAGGGCCTGCCCTCGGCGGTCGGCGAGAACCTGCTCAAGTCGGCCGACTACGAGATCTACGTGCGCGACCGGTCGCCGCAGGCGCATTTCGCCGGCAAGGCCTATGTGCTGCCGCGCCAGGGCCAGGAGGGCGCGCCGCTCGTCACCGTCAACACGGCCAAGGTCGCGATCGACGTCTACCGTATCGGCGACCGCAACCTGCTCGCGGCCGTCAGCCGCGACGACTTTCTGAAGCCTATCGACTCGTCGCGCGCTGAGGACATCGAGAACTCGGACGGCGCAAAAGTCTGGAGCGGCTCGATGGACGTCGCGAGCGAGCTCAACAAGGACGTGGTGACGGAATTCCCGGTCCTGAAGGCGGTCGGGCCGCTGAAACCCGGCGTCTATCTGATCAGCGCGCGCCCGTGGAAAGAGAAAGCCGCCGATTCGGTGCAGGCGGAGTTGGTGCAACTCGCGACGCAGTGGATGGTCGTCTCCGACCTCGGCCTGACCGCGATATCGGGCGACGACGGCGTCCACGCGCTCGTCCAGTCGCTCGGCTCGGCAAGCCCGCTCGGCGGCGTCGAGCTGAGACTTGTCGCGCGCAACAACGAGATTCTGGCGACCAAGACGACCGGCCCCGACGGCCGGGCCCATTTCGATCCGGGCCTTTCGCGCGGCAAGGGCGGCTCGGCGCCGGGGCTTCTGGTCGCCACGCTCGGCGACGACTACAACTTCCTGAACCTCGCGCAGAACGCCTTCGATCTCACCGACCGCGGCGTCGGCGGCCGCGACGCGCCGGCCGGGCTCGACGCTTTCCTTTATACCGAGCGCGGCGTCTATCGCTCGGGCGAGACCGTGTTCGCGACCACGCTCCTGCGCGACGCCAAGGGCGTCGCGAGGCCAGGGCTTCCGCTGACTCTCGTGGTGAAGCGGCCGGATGGGGTCGAGTACAAGCGCGCGATCGTGCCCGACGAGGGCATGGGCGGCCGCGCCTTCGCCGTTCCGCTCCTGCCGGGCTCGGCGCCTGGGAAGTGGACGATCGAGGCCTACGCGGACCCGAAGGGCGATCCGATCGGCGAGGTCGAGTTCCTGCTCGAGGACTATATTCCCGAGCGGCTCGATTTCGCCTTGCACCCAAAGAAGCCGTTCATCGATCCGGGCGAGCCGGGCGAGCTCACGCTCGACGCGCGCTTCCTCTACGGCGCGCCGGCGAGCGGGCTCGACGTCACCGGCGCGATCCGCTTGCAGGCGGTGGCGGACGCCGCGCTCGCCGGCCATCCCGGCTATGTGGCGGGCCTCGTCGACGACGACTTCCCCGCCGTCCAGAACCAGTTTGCCGACAAGGTCGAGACCGACGCCAAGGGCCACGCGGAGCTCTCGGTCGATCTTCCGGAGGCGGCGGCGACCCGGCCGCTCGAAGCGAAGCTCATCGTCGACGTCGCCGAGCCGGGCGGGCGCACGGTCGAGCGCACGGCCACGCTGCCGGTGCGGGCGAAGGGCGTGATGGTCGGGGTGAAGAAGGACTTCGACGCATCGCTGAGCGCCGGCGACGTCGCGACTTTCGAGGCGATCGCCGTCGCGCCCGACGGCTCGCGGGTCGCGCACAAAGGGGCGGAGTGGTCGCTCTATCAGGTGACCAACGACTACCAGTGGTTCAACGCCGACGGCCGCTGGAGCTTCGAGCCGGTCAAGTCGTCGAAGCGCGTCGCGAGCGGAACGATCGACATCGGCGCCGACGCGCCGGTCAAGTTCTCGGCGCCGGTCCATTGGGGGGCGCACCGACTCGAGGTCAAGACGCTCGACGGCGAGGAGACGAGCTTCACCTTCGACATCGGCTGGTCGGGGACGGCGAGCGCCGACGTGCCCGACAACGCCGTCGTGACTTTGGACAAAACGAACTACGCCCCCGGCGACGAGGCGAGGCTCCGGATCAATTCGCCCTCAGCGGGAAAGGCGACGGTCGCGCTGATCGGCGACGCCGTCGAGCGCCTGATCGACGTCGACCTCGTCGCCGGCGACACGATCGTGCCCTTCAGGGTCGGCGCCGACTGGGGCCCGGGCGCCTATGCGGTCGCGCTGACCCATCGGCCGCTCGACGTCGCAGCGCGGCGCATGCCCGGCCGGGCCATCGGTCTCGCCTGGTTCGGGATCGCCGGAGATGCGCGCAACCTCGGCGTCGCGCTCGACGCTCCGGCGATGGCCAAACCCCGCCAGCCGATGACGCTGCCGATCAAGGTCTCCGGCCTCGCGCCCGGCGAGGAGGCGCAGGTGACGGTGTCGGCGGTCGACATCGGCATCCTCAACCTGACCGGATTCAAGACGCCCGACCCGGGCGCCTATTTCTTCGGCCAGCGCAAGCTGCCGGTCGAGATCCGCGACCTGTGGGGCATGCTGATCAACGGCATGCAGGGCGCGGCGGGCGCCATCCACACCGGCGGAGACGCCGGCGGCAATCTCGAGGGCAATCTGCCGACCCAGGCGCCGCTCGCGCTCTTCTCCGGCGTGGTAAAGCTCGACAGCGAAGGCAAGGCGACGGTCACCTTCGACCTGCCGGCGTTCGAAGGCTCGGTGCGGCTCGCGGCGGTCGCCTGGTCGAAGGACAAGGTCGGCTCGGCGCAAGCGGACGTCGTGGTGCGCGACCCGATCGTCGTCGAGGCGACGCTGCCGCGCTTCCTCGACGTCGGCGACAGATCTCAGATGCATGTCGAGATCGACAATGTCGAGGGCGATCCGGGCGACTACACGCTCGACCTCGACATCCACGGCCCGCTGACGGCGGACGCCGACTCGCTCCGCCGGACTTTGCGGCTCGACGCGCGTCAGCGGCTGTCGGTCGCGATGCCGATTGCGGCGGCGGGCGTGGGGACAGCCGAGCTCGATCTCAGGCTCACCGGGCCGCAGACGGACGAGGCGCAACATTTCAGCCTCGGCATTCTGTCCGGCGCGCCGGATGTCTTCACCCGCACAGTGACGCCGCTGCCGGAGGGCGGGACGCAGACGATTTCCGCCGATCTGCTCGCCGACTTCATCCCGGGAACCGGGTCGATCGCCATCTCCGCTTCGCCCTTCGGCGCGCTCGATGCGCCGGCTCTGCTCGAGGCGCTCGACCGCTACCCCTACGGCTGCTCGGAACAGACGGTGAGCCGCGCGATGCCGCTTCTCTACGCCAACCGGCTCGCCTCGCTCGAGAACCTCGGCGTCGATCCCGACCTCGACAAGCGGATTCGCCAGGCGATCGAGCGGGAGCTCAGCCGCCAGGGGGCGAACGGCGCCTTCGGCCTGTGGGCGGCCGACAGCGGCGACGACGACCCTTGGCTCGACGCCTTCGTCACGGAATTCCTCACCCGCGCCCGCGAGCGCGGCTTCGCCGTGCCGCAGGTCGCCTTCGATTCTGCGCTTGACAGGCTGCGCAACACGATCGTCAACGCGCCCGAGCCGAACAAGGACAACGCCGAGGCGCTCGCCTACGCGCTCTATGTGCTCGCCCGCAACGGGCGTCCGGTGATCGGCGATCTGCGCTATCTCTCCGACGCCAAGCTCGACGCCTTCTCGAGCCCGCTCGCCAAGGCGCAGCTCGGGGCGGGGCTCGCGATGCTCGGCGACCGCGCCCGCGCCGGCAAGGTCTTCTCCGCCGCGCTGACCGCGCTCGAATCCGAGCGGGATCAGGGCGTCTCCCGCCCTGACTACGGCTCGCGTCTGCGCGACGCGGCCGCCGTTCTCGCGCTCATCGCCGAAGCCAATCTCGCCGGCGACGAGGCCCCGCGCGCGGCAATCGAGCGCGCGGGCCAAGCGGTCGAGGCGGCGCGGGCCGAGCGGTCCTTCACCAGCACGCAGGAGAAGAACTGGATGGTCCTCGCCGCCGAAGCGCTCGCCGAGCGCGGCGGCCTCGGCGAGTTCAGCGTCGACGGCAAGCCGGTCCGGGGCGCGCTCAACCGCCGCTGGAGCGGCGCGGCGCTCGTCAAGCCGATCACGATCGCGAATTCGGGACAGAATAATGCTCAGCTCGTGACGACGATCTCGGGTTCGCCGATCGGCGAGGACCCCGCCATTGCCCACGGCTATGCGATCGAGCGCTCCTTCTACAAGCTCGACGGGACCAAGATCGACCTGAAGAGCCTCGCCCAGAACGAGCGCGTCGTCGTGGCGCTTAAGGTGACCGAGGCGCAAGCGCGCTACGCGAAACTGCTCATCGTCGACCGGCTGCCCGCGGGGCTCGAGATCGACAACCCGGCCCTCGTCGACGGCGGCTCGGTCGAGGCCTTCTCGTGGCTCACCAGCGACGAGACCCCGGCGCACACGGAATATCGCGACGATCGCTTCGTCGCCGCCTTCGACCGCACCGAAGGTCAGTCGGCATTCATCAACATCGCCTATGTCGCCCGCGCGGTGGCGCCCGGCCATTACGTCTATCCGCCGGCGACCGCCGAGGACATGTACGACCCCGAGCGCTACGGCCGAACGGAGTTCGGCGAGATCGAGGTGAAGGTGAAGTGAGGCGGCCGCGCCCTCATCCGGCGCTTCGCGCCGCCTTCTCCCGCAAGCGGGAGAAGGGACACGCCCCCCCCCCTCCCTCTCCACTCCCCCATCACCCCCCTCTTCCACCCCACCTTCGTACCCCCCCACCCTTCCTTGATCTTCTCGTCCTCGACTTCCACTCCCGTCGTCTTCGTCCAGCCTGCCTTCGACGTCCGCGTCAGCTCGCGCTCCTCCGTCTTCCACGTCTTTCCCGTCCGGCCTCCGCGCGCTCTCTTCCGCGCGCTCGGCGCTGCTCCCGTCGGGCCTCCGCCTCGTCGTCTCCGTCGTCTCGTCTTCCCGCCCCCGCCTGCGTCGCCCGCTTCGTCGCGTCCCTCGGCCCGCCGCGCGCGCTCCGCCCGCTCCGCTCTCCGCCGCTCGCCTCCTCCCGCGCCGCCCCGTCCCCCCCGTCGCTCCGCCTCGCCCTCCGGCTCCGCCGCCCGCCCCGCGTCCGTCGCTTTTCTGCCTCGCCGCGCGCGTCTCTGCTCTCCCCTCCCTTCCTGCTCGGCGCTCTCCGCCCCCTGTCGGCTTTGGCGCCGCCTGTCCCTCGCTTCCCCGCAGTCTTCTCTGTCCCGGCTCATCCCGCGCGTGCTGCAGCCCCCGCGCCCCTCTCTCACATTCCACTCGCGGCGCCTGTGTCCCGCTGCTTCACGCTGTCGGTGCACGGCGTCCCGCGACCGCGCCGGAGCGACCGCTTCCCACCCCTCCGCCCTCCCCTCTCCCGCTTGCGGGAGAGGGTCGCGGCCCCGTGCGGCAGAGGGTCGACGAGCGATGCGCTGCCCCCGCCGCCTTCTCCTCCTCTCCCTCGCGGCGCTCGCGCTCGCCTCCGCCGCGGGCCTCGCCGCGATCTTCGCCTGGTCCCGCTACGAGGCGAGCCTCCCGCCGCTCGACCTTGCGGCGTCGCGCGAGAGGTCGACCGTCGTCGTCGATCGCGACGGCCGGCTGTTGCGTCCCTTCACCCTGCCCGACGGGCGATGGCGGCTCACGGCTTCCACGCATGACGTCGATCCGCGCTATCTCGCGATGCTGGTGTCCTATGAGGATGGACGCTTCTATGCGCATCGCGGGGTCGACCTGCGCGCGCTCCTGCGCGCCGGCGGCCAGTGGCTCTGGCGCGGCCACGTCGTCTCGGGCGGCTCGACCCTTTCGATGCAGGTCGCGCGCCTGATCGAGCCCAGGCCGGAGCGGACGCTCGCCGCGAAGCTCAGGCAGATCGCGCGCGCGCTCGCCATCGAGCGGGCGGTCGGCAAGTCCGGCGTTCTCGACCAATATCTCACCCTCGCTCCGTTCGGCGGCAATCTCGAGGGCGCGCGGGCAGCCTCGCTCGCCTATTTCGGCAAGGAGCCGCTGAAACTCACGATCGCCGAGGCAGCGCTGCTCGTCGCGCTGCCGCAATCGCCCGAGGCGCGCCGCCCCGACCGCTTCCCGGCCGTGGCGCGCCTGGCGCGCGACCGGGTGCTCGACCGCGTCGCCGCGCGCGGGATTGTTAGCGTCGACGACGCCGCGGCGGCGAAGCGCGAGCCTGTCCCTGGAGCGCGCCGGCCGTTTCCAAAACTCGCGGCGCATGCCGCCGAAGAGGCGGTCGCCGCCGACCCGCAGGCGAAGACGATCCGCCTCTCGATCGACGGGCGGCTGCAGGCGAAGCTCGAGGCGCTCGCCAAGGAGAGCGTCGCGCGGCTCGGGGCGAAACTCTCGGCCGCGATCGTCGTCATCGACAATTCGACCGGCGAGGTCCGCGCCCGGGTCGGCGCCGCCGACGTCGACGACGCCTCGCGCGACGGGGCGATCGACATGTCACGCGCGCCCCGCTCGCCGGGCTCCGCGCTGAAGCCTTTCATTTACGCCCTCGCCTTCGAGGAGGGCCTCGCCCATCCCGAGACGGTGCTGTTCGACCGGCCGGCGCGCTACGGCGCCTATGCGCCGCAGAATTTCGATCTCGGCTACCAGGGCACGGTGACGGCGCGCCAGGCGCTGCAGATGTCGCTGAACCTCCCCGCGATCGAGCTTCTCGCCGACGTGGGGCCGGCGACCTTCCTCGCCCGGCTGCATGGCGCCGGCGCGGAGGTCGCGCTGCCGAAGGAGACGCCGATCGGCCTCGCCATCGGGCTCGGCGGGCTCGGGATATCGCTCACCGACCTCGCCCGGCTTTACACGGGTTTTGCGCGCGGCGGCGAAGCGCCGGCGCTGATCGAGCGGCTCGGAGCGCCGCCGATCATCGGACCGCGCCGCGTCACCGATCCCGTCGCCGCCTGGTACGTCGCCGACATTTTGCGCGGCGCCGCGCCGCCGGCCGATGCACCGAGCGGCCGCATCGCCTTCAAGACCGGCACCTCCTACGGCTTCCGCGACGCGCTCGCGGTCGGCTTCGACCGCCTGAGCACCATCGCCGTCTGGGTCGGTCGGCCCGACAATGCGCCGACGCCGGGCCTGATCGGCCGCGAGGCCGCGGCGCCGATCCTGTTTGACGCCTTCGAGCGGCTGGGACGGGACGTCGAGATCATCCGGCCGCCGAAGGGCATCCTCGCCGCTTCCTTGACCGCCGACCTGCCGCCGCCGCTCCGGCACTTGCGCAAGGACGCGCCGAAGACGATGTCCGCAACCGCAGACGGCGGCGCTGAAGATCGCCTTCCCGCCCGACGGCGCGCTGATCGACCTCGGGCTCAACGAGGGCGCGCGCGACGCGCGCCTTGCGCTGAAGGCGCTCGGCGGCGTCCCGCCCTTCGCCTGGTTCGTCAACGGCCAGCCGGTCAGCGAGGCGGACCTGCGGCGGCAGTCCGCATGGAAGCCCGACGGCGCGGGCTTCGCGCGGGTCACGGTGGTGGACGGGAAGGGGGCGTCGGATGCGGTGACGGTGCGGCTGGAGTAGCCGGCGGCGAATCCGTCGCCTCTGCGGGTTCCGGCGGCAAAGGCGACTACGATCGCCATTTCCATCGCCGAAATCAAACTTTCCAAGAGCTTGCGGCGCCATTTCCATCGCGTCATCGCGTCTGCCTCGGCAGAACCAAACCCCCTTGATGGCCATTGCACTTCCCTTTGGCTTGCGCAGGCGTTGCTAATCAAGGGCTTGCAGAAAAAATTCGTGCCGCGCCTATTGGGCGAGGGCGGATCGCCGCCTTGGCGACCGTTTGATTTTCGCCCTTTTCCAAGGGAGGCCTGGGCCGGCGGCGGCGCCATTTCCGGTCGCGAATTGAGGTATTTCAATGACTTGCGGCGTCATTGGCTTCCGACCCGCCGGCGACCGCCTGCAATCTCAAGGGGTTAGAAGCGCCGCGAACCCGCGAGTCTCGGCTTCTTGGGAGGTCGACGCGGTTCAAGGCCATCCCAACATCGGCTTTCCCCGGACGCGCAACACTGCCGGTTGCAAGCGAGCCATCTGCATGCAGGGTCTGGCGGGTTCGGACAAGGGCATTCCCCGGAGCAAGCGCTCTCGAGCGCTTCGAACAAATCATGAACAAAAGCTTCAGGCTTGTCAAGAAGATTTTTGAGCGCGCCTTTCCAACCAGGTCGGCCGCCGTGAGGCCGCATCGGGATATACGCTCTACGTATCACCGCCGTAGATCGGGCCGTAGAAGACGAAAGGCGCGGTGATGCGAGGCGCCATGTGACGGCGCGGGTCGAGGCTCTATTGCGCTTCGCTCTAGGCTTGGCGGGCGGCCGCTTACGTCGAGTCTTCCTGCTCTGCGGCGCGCAAAGTCTTTTTTTTACGTCGGCTCCAGACGCTCGACGAAGCGGCCGACCGACGACCGACCTTGATCCCAGCCCCGGCCGGCTCCTGCCGGAGCTCGGAGATCGTAAGGTCGGGACGGGCGCGAATGAGGGCGCGAACCCTGTCTTCGCGCTCCTCCAGGATCGGCCGCTCATCGCCGCCGAATTTCTCCGGCCGGCAATGCCCCTGGCCATCCGCCGTTTCGGGCTCTTTCAACCACGCGTCCGACTGGAGCACCGACACCGTTCCCGGTTCGGCCGACACTGCCGCGCTCGCAGCGTCGGGGGCCAACTACACGGTGACTAGCTCCGTCAACAACACGATCAACACGCTCGAGGCCGCAGCGAATGCGACTCTGGACATTTCGGCCGGCACGTTTGCGGTGACCAATTTCGCCGACAACCTCGGCTCGATCGAGGTTGGGCCGGGCGCCGCTTTGGCTCTGGGAACAGCCGGCGCCGGGATGGGGTTCACCAACAGCGGGACCGATCAGCCTCGACGGCGGATCGACGTCCGCGACGGCTGCCAAGATCGTGATCAAGGCGCAATATTTTACCTTGAACGACAATGGAAGCCTGACGCTTTCCAACAGCGCCTATAACGAGATCACAGGCGGCACGAAATCGGCCATCGTCCAGTTCGAGAACGCGAGGAATACAATCACCGGCGCCGGCGTTATAGGCGACGCCTATCTGACCTTCGTCCGCAGGCTTTTCAAAATCGAGACAACACGATCTCCGGGTTCGGGACGATCGGCGACGCCAATCTGACTTTCGAAAATGACCGCAACGCCACGGTCGACGCCAACGGAACAAGCGCGCTGACAATCAGCACGGGGACCAAAGAACCCTACAACGCCGGAACTTTCGAATCGACCAACACCGGCGGCCTGAGGGTTGAGGGAGACCTCGACAACGAGGGCCTGCTCAGCTCCAGCGCCGGCAACCTCGACGTCACCGGGAACGTCGACGGGTACGGCGCCGCAAACATCAGCGGCACGGGCTCGATCGAATTCGGCGGCTACGTCTATCAGGACGTCACCTTCGAATCCGGAGGCTCGAAGGAAACGCTGATCCTCGACCATTCGGACACCGACGTCCCGAACCAGATTTACGGCTTCGGAACCGGAGACCATCTCGATCTAAGGGACATCCTCTATTCCGGCACGACGAGCGAAGGCTACAGCAGCGCATTGAACGTCGGCACGCTGACGGTGACGGACGGAACCCACACGGCCAACGTCTACATGACCAGCAGCTATTCGACGTCCTCGTTCTCTCTTGCCTCTGACGGGCACGGGGGGACCCTTGTCAGCTTTGTCTGATCGGCGGGTGGGCGACACACGGAGCGGCGACATGGGTTGGTCCGGTCCCTTCCGCCGGGTCCAGACCGGGAGGTCGCTCGGGCTCCCAACGACGCATTGCGCCGTCATTGCTAGCCGAAGGCGAAGCAATCCAGGAGGAAGCGCGACCGCTTCGCCGTCATCCGGCGTGAAATTTTGCGCGAACTTTCGCTGTAGCCTCATCGGCGGCGAAGCGGCTTGACTGCACGTCGTCGAGGCCGCGGTCGATTGCGGCGAGGTCCGACTCAGAGGCGCGATAGAATCCGCGCGCTCAGCCTCGAGGCTGCGCGCAGCCTCGAGCAACGCCTCCTGATCCTCCGAGGGCCAACGATCGATCTGGGCGAGCATGTTCTTAAGGGCCGTAATCATGCGGAAATCATAACACGATTTTCGTCGGGATCGCTAATCGCCCTTCCTCCCGGTCGCGCAGTGATTGTACCCGCGCTCGGTGAGCGCGGCGGCGCGACGACTGACGACGAAGGTGATCCATGGCATAAACTTCACTTTCTAACTGCTGACGCTGCAGGAAATTGGAAGTACATGATTCAAGAAAGAACGGCACAACCCATGGCATTTGGGACTCAGCTGGCAGCTATGCCGATGAGGAATAAGCAGACGGCGGCGGATTCGCGGAGGCTACGCCGAAACCAGGGCAAATCTCCGGGCGCCCCTTGTGGGGCGGGGTCGGCGACCCCGCCGGCGCGCTCAGCGAGCGCGCCCTACAAACGGGCCGCGGCCGCCGATTTGCCCCGGTACGCTACGCCGCCTTTCCCGCCCAATGGGATGGGAAAGTCATGGCCACGCCGCGAGCAGCGCCCTGAGCGCCGCCACGAAAGCCAGCGGCTGGTCGATCATCACGTGGTGGTCGGCCTCGGGGATGTCGATGCGCGGGGAGCCGGGCGGGCAGAAGCTCATAAGATAGTCGGCGTCGGCTTGCCTGAAGAGCTGCGATTTTTCGCCGCGGATCAGCGCGAGCGGGCAATGGGCCGCCGAGACGATCGGGACCGGGTCGACGCGGGTGAATTTTTCCCAAAAATGCGGGTCGAAGCACAAAGCCCAGCCCGGCCGGCCGTCCTCGTCGACGACCTCATGCGCCGAGCGCCGCGCGATGAAGTCGAGGATGAAGAGGTTGTCGCAGGGCTGCGGCGGCATCAGCCGGAAGCGCGCGACCACGGCGCCGAGCGAATGTTGCACGCGCCGCCCGCGCAAGGGCCGCGGCGGGGCGGGCGGGCGGATGTTCTGCGGCGCGAAGAAGGGCGGGTCGACCATCGCCGCGCCTTTGAGTTCGGCGCCGAAGTCGCGCGAGAGGCCCATCGCCGCGCGCCCCCCGAAGGAATGGCCGACGACGACCGGGGGCCCGGCGTCGAAGGCGCCGCCTGCCCGCCCCGCCTCGCGCGCTTCGCGCAAAAACTGCTCGAACACATAGCGCTCGCGCCAGTCCGATCGCCCCATGCCGGTGAAGGTCGGGGCGACCACGCGATGATCGTTGGCGAAGAACGGCGCGATGAACGACCACCAGTCGGCGTGCGCCGCTCCGCCGTGCAGGAACATGAGCCCCGGCCTGCCGCGTTCGCCCCAGGCCAGGATTGCGACCTTCGCGCCCTCGACCTCGATGAAGGTCCGCTCCGGCTCGTCGGCGATCGCCTGAACGAACCACGCCGGCGCCGGCGGCTTCAAGCCATTGAAGGCCGCCAGCGGCGCCATGAGTTGCGGATCGTTCAATCCTCTCTCCCGGGGGTATGAAGGCCTCACCTCTCCCCGCTTGCGAGCTCTTGCCGGGGAAGATCCTATGGGGCGGCGACGAGGGTATGGCGCCATCGTCGTTTTCCGGCAGATGATGGAGCGCTCCCCATGCAATCGAATGATCGGGTCCCTCGTCGCCATCGACCAGGATAGCACGCTGGTTGGGGTCGTCGAGCCGAGCCTGAAGAGCCGCCTCGCGGGGTGTATCGTCCGCTTCGGGAGTCGCATTGCACGACCGCCGCCGCGAAGCCTTCATCGACGGATTCCTGCTTTTCGCACCCGATCCGGCGCGGCACCCACCTTGCCGCTTCGCGGAGAAGCGGAGACGCGCCGGCCGCAGCAGCTCAACGAAGAAATGACTGGTGTGGAGTAAACTCACACCCAAAGCGAAGCTGCGATAAGCTTCGGCTCGTGTTCCCGAGTAAGTCGAGAATGAGACGGCTGCCGTTCCTTTTTGCGCTTGGGCTGGCTGCGCTCGTCGCGGCGCCGCCGGTCCTGGGCCAAACGCCGCCGGCCTCGGCCGCCGCCGACGCGGCGTTCGCCGCGCAAAAGGCGGCGTTCCTGGCGCTGCCGCTCGCGACCCGCAAGGCCGCGCAGGACGCGCTCGTCTGGCTCGGGCTCTATAACGGCGCGAGCGACGGCGATTTCGGCAGGCGCACGCGCAATTCGATCGCAGCCTTCCAGGCGAGCCAGAAGGCGGCCAGCGACGGCGTCCTCTCGCCCGGCCAGCTCCAAACCCTCATCGCCGCGGGCCAGAAGGCGCGCGCAGCGGCCGGCTTTCAAATGATCGCTGACGCAAAAACCGGCGCGCGGATTGGCGCGCCGACCAAGCTCATGGGCGACAAGAACGGGCCCAAGCTCGATTTCGCCTCGAGCGCCGACCCCGACCTCGCCGCGCTCTACGCGCGCCTATCCGCGGAGACGCCGACCCGCAAGGTCGCCTACAAGGCGATCAAGCCGAACGTCTTCTTCGTCGTCTCCGGGCAGGAGGGGCCGCGAAAATTCTATTCGCGGTTCGAGAAGAACGGGGCCGCGAGCCCGCCGATCCGCGGCTTCACCTTCGCCTATCCGGCCTCGGCCCAGAACCTCGACCGCGTCGCGCTCGCGGTCGCCAATTCCTTTGAGGCTTTTCCGACAGCAGGGGAAACGGCGGCGAACGCGCACCGCTCCGCCGGAGACCCCGGCCGCGCCCGCTCCCGCCGCCGCCTCCGGCACAAGCCGCGACGGCGCTCGTCGTCGCGCCGGGCGAGGCGCTGACGGCGCTGAAGCCCGAAAGCTGCCCCAACCCGACCGTCGGCGGCAAGCCGGCCCGCTTCGAGCGGACCGACCCCGCGACCGGCCTCGCCCTGCTCGCCGGCGACTTCGGCGGCAAGGCCGAACCGCCGCGCCTCGGCGCGCTCTCATCCGATCTCGTGGTGCTCAGCGTCGCGGGCGAGCGGGTGGCAGCGAACGCCGCGACGCTCCAGAGCGACGCTCCGCCGATCGCCGTCGCCCCGCTGGAGAAGAGCGCGAGCGGCGCGCCGGCCTTCGATCGATCGGGCGGCCTCGCCGGCCTCGTCGCGCCGATCGGCCCCGAGCCGAAGCGGGTCGCCGGGCGTCGCGCTGGCGGCCCCGCACGCCCTCATCGAGCCGCAGGCGATCGGCGCCTTTCTTGGCGGCGGCGAGCTCGCGCCCTTGCCTTCCGAAAGGCTCAGCGCCGGCGCAATCGCGGAGCGGGAGAAAGGTACGCTGCGTTCGGTCACGTGCGGGAAATAGGGTTCGGCGCCTCTGCGGTGCGGTCGCGCGGCCAGTCGTACCGGGGCAGCTCGAGCCGGTCGACAATGTCCCGGCCGATCGCAAACCTCGCCAGACCCGGTATGGCGGCCGCGTTGATCACAAGGTTGCGGAAGCGCAGGCCCCAGAGGGTTCTCGGCGCGAATGCGGTGGCGAAGCGCTGGGCCCCGCGCTGCTTGCCCGCGATATAGGCGCGCAACTGGGCCTCGTAGGCGCGGAAGGCTTCTTCATGCCGGCCCTCGGCGCGGGCGAGCTCGCCCGCGAGCACATAGGCGGAAATCATGGCGAGCGCCGAGCCCTGCCCGCCCGCGAGCGAGATGCAGAAGGCGGCGTCCCCGATCAGCGCGACGCGGCCCAGCGACCAAGAGTCCATTCGGATCTGGCTGACGCTGTCGAAATAGAGGCTTTGCGCGCGGTCGAGCGCCTCGAGGATCCGCGGGCATTCCCATTGTCCATCGCCGAATCGCGCGCTGAGCTTCGCCTTCTGCTCGTCCATCGCGAGGGGCGGAGCGTCATCGTCGGAAAAGACGAACAGGATGAGCGTCCGGTCGCCGCGCAAGGCGACGCGGCCGACCATCCGTCCGGGCTGGCCGTACATCACATAGGCGTCCTCGTCGCGCGGACGATAATGCTCGGCCTCGAACGCCGCGACGGAATAGCCGAGACGCCTCTCGAACCGGCGTTCGGGCCCGAAGACAAGCCGGCGGACGTCCGAATGCAGGCCGTCCGCGCCCACGACGAGATCGAATCGGCGCTCGCCCCCGTGCTTCAGCCGGACCTCAACGCAATCCGCAAGCTGCCGCAGCTCGACGATCTCGTCGCCGAACAGCGCTTCGGCGCCGCCTGTCGCCTTGTCGAACAGGAGCCGCGACAGGTCGCTGCGCGCGAGCGTGACGAAACGCCCGCCCGTGAGCTCCTCGAACACCCGGGTCCCGAAGCCGGCCGCACGCCGCCCGCGTTCGTCGACGACCCTGAGCTCGCGCATGTGATAGCCGATGCGATTGATCTCATCGACAAGACCCATCCGCTCGGCGATGTCGTAACCGAGGCCCCAGAAATCGATGACGTAGCCGCCCGTCCGCAGCGCGGGCGCGCGCTCGATCAGGGTCGGCCGGAACCCGGCGGCGCTGAGCCAATAGGCCAAGGTCGGCCCGGCGATCCCTGCGCCGGAGATCAAAACGGTCTGAGCCGTCATGGGCAAAGCTACCCCTCCACGAACTCCTTCCGCCTGATCCCCTGCGCATAGAGCAGCGCCGTCAGGTCGCCGTGGTCGACCCGAGCGTGGGCCGCTGCGGCGACCCTGGGCTGGCCCCGATAGGCGACGCCGAGGCCGGCTGAGCGCAGCAGGGCAAGATCGTTCGCGCCGTCGCCGACCGCCATGGTCTCCGAAAGGTCGAGTCCCATCGCGGCGGCGATCTCCTTCAGCGCTGCGAGCTTGGCGTCTCCGCCCAGAACCGGCTCGATCGCCCGGCCCGTCAGCTTGCCGTCGGCGATCTCGAACTCGTTGGCGCGGTCCTCGTCGGCCCCGAGCCAGGCGGCGACGGCGCGGGTGAAGGGGCGGAAGCCGCTCGACACGACGACCACCCGGGCGCCTCGCGCCTTCATCGTCTGGACGAGAGTCCGCGCGCCGGGGTTCAGCGTGATTTTTCGCCAGAGCCGCGTCGATCGCGGCCTCCGGCAGGCGCGCGAGCAGGCCGATGCGCCTGCGCAGGGCCGGCTCGAAGGCGATGTCGCCGCGCATCGCCTTCTCGGTGATCGCGGACACATGCTCGCCGACCCCGGCGAGGGCGGCGAGCTCGTCGACGCATTCCTGGCCGATCAGGGTCGAATCCATGTCGGCGACCAGGAGGCGTTTCTCCCGGCCCGCCAGCGGCTGCACGATCACGTCGATCGGCTCGCCGGCGAAGGCCGCTTCGATCGCCGCCCGCTTGGGCCCGAGCTCGCCGACGAAGACGAGGTCGGCGGCGACATCCTCGCCGAGCCAGCGCCTGCGCTCGACGCCGGCGAGGGCTTGCGCCGCCCGGTCGATCGTTGCTTCGCTGAGCGGCCCGCGCGCGGGATCGGCGATCAGCGTGGCGACGAGGATGGACGACATGCGAATTCCGACTGCGGACGGAGGCGAGGATTGAGGCGCGCGCTCCTCATCGCAGGCCCGACAGCGAGCGGCAAGTCCGCCGCGGCGCTCGAGCTGGCGAAGGCGTTCGGCGCGGTGATCATCAACGCCGATTCGATGCAGGTCTATGCCGACCTCAGAATCCTCACCGCCCGCCCGACCCTGGACGAGGAGGCGAGCGCGCCCCACCGCCTGTTCGGCGAGATCGACGGCGCGGTCAATTTTTCGGTGGGCGCGTGGTCGCGCCGCGCCGTGGAGATCCTGGCCGAGATCGGGGAAAAGCCGGCCGTCTTCGTCGGCGGCAGCGGTCTCTATTTCCGCGCGCTGACGGAAGGGCTGTCCGACATGCCTGCGGTCCCGGCGGGCGTGCGCGAAAGAATCCGCACCGAGGCGGAGGGGCGCGCGACCGCCGACCTGCACGCCGAGCTCGCCGCGCTCGACCCGTCGACCGCGGTCCGTCTCCGGCCGTCCGACCGCCAGAGGACGCTCCGCGCGCTCGAAGTGCTCGCCGCCACCGGCCGGCCGCTCGCCTCGTTCCAGGGCGCCCGCGCCGCCCCGGCGCTTCCCCCGGGCGAATGCACGGCTCTCTTCCTCGCCCCGGATCGCGACGTGCTCTATTCCCGCATCGACGCCCGCTTCGATGCGATGCTGGACCAGGGGGCGCTCGACGAGGCCGCCGCGCTCATGCGGCGCCGCCTCGACCCGGCGCTGCCGGTCATGCGCGCGCTCGGAGTCCGGCAGCTCATCGCCCATCTCGAGGGGAGGCTTTCGCTCGCCGAGGCCGGCGAAAGCGCGAAGCTCGAAACGCGCCGTTACGCCAAGCGCCAGTTCACCTGGGCGAGGCATCAACTCTCCGGCTTCAAATGGGTCGCGCCGGAAGCGGCCTTGGACGAGGGAATGAGGGCGCTCCGAAAAACTCTTGCCTGAGCCGCCCGCGTTTCAGGGATCATTTGGGCCCGGCGACCGATTTGAAGCCGCCGTCCTCTCGGATAGGGTGTGCCCGTCATATTAACCGGAGGACCCATGCCACGCGTCCGAGCCAACCGAATCGACATCGAATATGAAAGCTTCGGACGCGACGGCGATCCGCTCATCCTTTTGATCATGGGATTCGCGGCGCAGCTCCTCTTCTGGCCCGAGTCGCTGTGCGAAGGCCTGGCGGCAAAGGGATTCCAAGTCGTCCGGTTTGACAACCGCGACATCGGCAAGTCGACCCATCTTTCGGACCTTGGGACGCCGAACATTCGCGAGCTGCTGACTCAGGCGGCGTCGGGGCGGCCTCTGAAGGTTCCCTATACGCTCGCCGACATGGCCGAGGACGCCGTGGGCCTGATGAGCGCGCTCGGCGCCGAACGCGCCCACCTCGTCGGCGCCTCCATGGGCGGCATGATCGCCCAACTCGTCGCGATCAACCACCCGGACAGGACGAAAAGCCTGACGTCGGTCATGTCCACCACCGGGCGGCGGGACCTCCCGCCGGGCGATCCCGAGACGCTCGCCGTGCTGACCAGGCCGCCGATGAGCTTGCGCCGTGAAGACCTCATCGAGCACGGCCTTCTCATCCGGCACGCGCTCGCAAGCCCGGCCTTCCCGGCGAGCGAAGCGGACAATCGCGCCTTCGTCGAGCGAGTGGTGGATCGCACGCCCTACGACCCGAGCGGAATCGCGCGCCAGCTGGCGGCCGTGATCGCCGCCCCGCCCCGCAGTGAGCCGCTGAAGGCCGTGCGTCGCCCGGCGCTGGTCCTTCACGGCGACAGCGATCCGCTGTTTCCCATCGCGGCGGCGAAGGACATTGCGGCAAGCATTCCGGGCGCGGAACTCGTCGTGGTTCCGGGCATGGGCCACAGCCTTCCCGAGTCGCTCGCGCCGCTTTGCCTGAAGCATCTCGCCGATTTTCTCGTGAGGGCGGACAGGCGCGCGGGTTAGCGCAGAAACTCTGACGCCACGTTTGGCTCTTCGCCTCCTTGGTGTCGTTGTCGTAGCCGTAGAGCGGCGTGCCGTGGAACCTGTCCTCGAACGGCGTCGATCGACCACCGGTTCGCCGACGGAATGACGCACGCATTCAGCGCCCTGATGCACTTGCCTGGCATACTCGTTCCACACCCAGTCGATCCAAACACCGATGCCTGCTAGTGGAAAGCGTCATGGTCGATGAACGCCTGCTGCAGGGGATGCAGCGCGCCGTTCACCGTCAACCCCTCGATCGTGGTGATCTGGGCGCCATCGTACATAGCGGCGAACGTCAGGCACGAATTGACGCGCCGTCCGTCGATCAGGACAGTGCAGGCGCCGCACTGGCCCTGATCACAGCCTTTCTTCGTGCCGGTCAGGTCGAGATGCTCGCGCAGCAAATCTAGAAGCGTCGTGCGGGGATCGAGCGAAAGCGCATGGGGGCTGCCGTTGACAGTCAGGCTCACCGAAACCATTTCCGGTTGAGGATTACTCGAGAGCGGCGAGGCCGCGGCGCGAGACCGCAGCGCCATCGCAGCAGGATTCGTCGCGTCGGGAGAAGCGATCTGTCCGCCCGCTGTGCGGGTGCCGGATCGGGAGATCTTTTCGCTTGGGTTATCCGTCATCTCCAACTCCTATCGAGCGGGGAACGGTGCTCGCTGTTGACATTGCCGCCACAATCAAGCGTGGAACCTGGATAACGGCCTCCGCAAATGGGTTTCAAATTGATTTGCAGTCTCTTGCGGCAGGTTGTCCCGGATGCGCCGGCAATGGCCCGGTGCTCATATTCCGCCTAGAACATGTTTCCTTCGCGGCGGGTTCCGGGCGCCGCGCGCTGTCGACGTCGCCTTCCGGCGCAAGGGCCGGTCGGGCTCGCTCGAGACTGTGCGAGCCGCTTCTTCGGCGAGATCTTTGTACACGCGCTCAACCAGCCCGCGAAAACACGGCAGGCCGGCCATCTGAGAGACGGCAGCGCCGCAGATGAAGATTGTGTCGCCATTCTCTTGCAGAGCGACGAGTTCACCGGGCATAGTGGGGCCGTTCGCGCGAAAACGCATCACTGCTTCCCCTCGCCCGGCGACGGATTCCCGTCAAGCTTCGTCGCGCGGATTTGTTTGCGGTTGAATGACTGGACTGTCGCGAGGTCGACGCGTCGAGGGTGAAGTTCTAATTCTTGCCGCGCATGAGATCATTGCGAAGCGGCCGCGTTGTGCCGAGCCGGGGCGCAGCCTCGGGTGCAAGTCACGCCTCGACTTACCACCTCTTCTCCGCACGACCGATGAATTTCCTGTACCGATCAAATGAGCGCGTCAGGGTCCGTATGCAAATCGATCCAGAACCGCAGCAGACCCTCGTCAAGTTCAACGGCCAAGGCGCGATGCCCGGCGTTGATGCGGACGGCTCAGAACCTGCCGACCTTCTTCAACTTTAGTGACGGATGTCGCGGATTATGTTTCAGCAAGGCATAGTTCTTGTCTGATGTTATCCGGAAGCTTCGCATAGGCCGCCCAGAAAGAAGAACTGGCGAAATGCCTCACAGTTCGCGCGCGGGCCGGCGCGGAAATCGGCAAGCGCCTCGTCGGCGAGCCGGTCCAACTTGCCCGCCGCGGCGTCCCGCTCGATCCTCTCGTCGAAGCTGGCCGCCTCGAATTCCTCGAACCGGGCGCGGAACTTCGCCAGCTGATCGGCAGGCAGCTCGGTCACGGCCTTTTCAAGATCTTCCAGCGTGGTCAGGGGCCTCAGCTATCATTTCGCTATCCGCCTGTCATGCCTTGCGCCGACGCGGCCCGCCAGCGCCGCGCGCCCCGCTCTTCACGCGTTTGCCGATCGCGAATCATGGGGTTGGATCGCATGGTCATGCTGGCGGCTTCCGTCTGCGTGTCTTCCAGCGCGTTCCACACATTCGCGACGTCTCTATCCTCCGGGGCGCCCAAAAAATCCTTGCTCAGCGCCTATTGTTCATGCTATGTTCTCGCTGGCCGCGCATCGACGGTGACGGCGGCCATAGGACTGGACTTGAGCATCAACCCTAAAATGAGACAAGCGGGAGCGGCCGCCGCGGCAGTGGCGCCGCAGTTTTTCGCGCAAGAGTTGCTGCGTCTTCCGGGTCTGGGCGCGCCGCGCCGCGCGTTGGAAAGGATTTTCGTCGCCGTTTTCGAGACGCGATCATCATTGGCCTCGAAGGATGACCGCTCCTCCGACGGACGCTCGTCGCCTTGGCTTCGCTCGGGCCAAGCTACATTGCCCCATTGCCCGGAAATGGCGCCGCAACCCTTTGAAAAGTCCCAATTCGGGCTCGGAAACCGCGTAGCCTCCAACGCTTCGAACCTACAACATGTGCGTCGTCCGGCGGCCTCGCGCAGCATGTCGGGAAACCGCCTTCGCTGTCGCTCGGGCCAAGGCTGCGTCGCCCGTCGCCCGGAAATGGCGCCGCAAGCCTTTGAAAAGTCCGATTCGCGCCCGGATGCCTACGGCTTGGCGCTCTTTTCCGCCGCCCGCCGCAAGGCCTCCGCCAGCGCCCCGCCGCCGGGAGCGGATTGGCCAGCCCAGGCGTTGGCGGCCTGCAAGGTCTTCGCGTCCGCGCGGGCGCCGCGGGCGGGCTCGGCTGCGCCTTCCGGATCGGAAAGCCGCATGGTGAGCGAAATGCGCTTGCGCGGGACGTCGACGTTCAAGACCTTCACTTTGACGACGTCGCCGGGCCTGGCCACAGCGCGCGGGTCCTTCACGAAGGTGTTGGCCATCGCCGAGACATGGACCAGCCCGTCCTGGTGGACCCCGACGTCGACGAAGGCCCCGAAGGCGGCGACGTTGGTCACGACGCCCTCGAGGACCATGCCGGGCTTCAGGTCCGCGATCGAACTCGACCCCCTCCTTGAACGCCGCCGTCTTGAAAGCCGGGCGGGGATCGCGGCCCGGCTTCTCGAGCTCCCGAAAAATATCGGCGACCGTCGGGACGCCGAACCGCTGGTCGGCGAAATCGGCGGCCCTGAGGCCCCGAAGCGCTTGCGCGTTGCCGATTACGGCAAGAATGTCGGCGCCGAGCCGCTCGAGGATGCGGCGCACCACCGGATAGGCCTCGGGATGGACGCCCGAGCGATCGAGCGGCTGGTCGCCGTGGTTGATGCGCAGGAAGCCGGCGCTGAGCTCGAAGGCCTTGGCGCCGAGGCGCGGCACGTCCCTCAGCGCCGCCCGGTTGCGGAAAGGCCCATGCGTCTCGCGATGGACGACGATCGCCTGCGCCAGCGCTTCGCCGACGCCCGAGACGCGCGCCAACAGCTTGGCGGAAGCGGTGTTGACGTCGACGCCGACCGCGTTGACGCAGTCTTCCACGACCGCGTCGAGCGAGCGGCCGAGCTTCTGCTCCGAAAGGTCGTGCTGGTACTGGCCGACGCCGATCGACTTCGGGTCGATCTTGACGAGCTCGGCGAGCGGGTCCTGCAAGCGCCGCGCGATCGAGGCCGCTCCGCGCAGGGTCACGTCCAGCTCGGGCAGCTCCTGCGCCGCATAGGCCGAGGCCGAGTAGACCGACGCGCCGGCTTCCGACACCGTCGCCTTGATGAGCTTGAGCTCCGGGTGGCGCGCGATGAGATCGGCGGCGAGCCGGTCGGTCTCGCGCGAGGCCGTGCCGTTGCCGATCGCGATCAGCTCGGCCTTGTGGCGCACGGCGAGCGACGCGAGAACGGCGATGCTCGCGTCCCACCGGCGCTGCGGCTCATGAGGATAGATCGTCGTCGTTTCGACGATCTTGCCGGTCGCGTCGACGACCGCGACCTTGACTCCGGTGCGGAAGCCCGGATCGAGGCCGATCGTCGTCCGGCCGCCGGCCGGCGCGGCGAGCAGCAGGTCGCGCAGGTTGGCGGCGAACACTTTGACCGCCTCGTCCTCGGCCTGGGTAAAGATGCGCAGCCGGAGGTCGACGGAAAGCTGCGTCTCGATCTTCGTCCGCCACGCCCAGCGCGTCGCGTGGAGAAGCCAGCGATCGCCCGGCCGCCCGCGGTCGGCGATGCCGAAACGGCGGGCGATCGCCAGCTCGAAGGGGCCGAGGGCGCGGCTCGCCGGATCCGCTTCGGGATCGGCAACGAGCTTGAGATCGAGAACCTCCTCCCGCTCGCCGCGCATGAGCGCGAGCGCCCGATGCGACGGGATTTTCATCAGCGGCTCGAAGAAGTCGAAATAGTCGGCGAACTTGGCCCCGGCCGCCTCCTTGCCCTGGCGCACTTTCGAGACGATCCGCCCGCCTTTCCAGAAATCCTCGCGCAGCCGCCCGATGAGCTCGGCGTCCTCGGCGAAGCGCTCGACGAGGATCGCCCGGGCGCCGTCCAGCGCCTCCTGCGCGGTCTTGACCGCGTCCGGCTTCACATAAGGCTCCGCCTGCGCGAGCGGCTCGAGCTCGGGACGGGCGAGAAGCGATTCTGCCAGCGGCTCGAGGCCGTTCTCGCGCGCGATCTGGGCCTTGGTCCGGCGCTTCGGCTTGAACGGCAGATAGATGTCCTCGAGCCGCGCCTTGGTGTCGGCCTCATTGATCTCAGCCTCGAGCTTGGTGTCGAGCCTGCCCTGCTCGCGGATCGATTCGAGGATCGTCTTGCGTCGGTCCTCCAGCTCGCGCAGATAGGCGAGGCGAGCCTCGAGCGCGCGCAGCTGCGTATCGTCGAGCGACCCCGTCGCCTCCTTGCGGTAGCGCGCGATGAAGGGCACGGTCGAGCCTCCATCGAGCAGGCCGATCGCGGCGGCGACCTGGCCTGTCTTGACGTTCAGCTCGTCGGCGATGCGTTCGGCGATGGATTTCATGGCTCTCGAATCGGTTGCGTCGAAGAGTCGCTTTTAGGCGCCGGCGCGTTGGCCGGTCAAAGCCCAAGCCGGTTCAGCGCACGACGGCGGCGATCCTGGCGAGGCCGAGATTGAACGCACGGGACGTCGCGGCGGCGCAATCATCCTTGCGAGCCAGCGCGCGTTTTTCGATGAGCTTCCACGACGCGATCGCGACCGCGAGCGAGGCGAGCGCGGAGGAGGCCATCATCGCCGGGAGCGACATGGCGGGAAAAACAAAGGCGAGCGTCTGTTGGATCGGGAAGGCGTAGATATAGACCCCGTAAGAAAAATCGCCCCAGTCATTGAACCTCCGGACGCGCCCGCCGGGCACATAGGCGAGATGGAGGACGAGCGGCGCGAGGCAGACCGCATAGACGAGAAAGAAGGCCATCTTGTCAAACGAGGCGAGGACGAGCGCCGCGAGCAGCCCGACGAGCAAACCGCGGCTCATCGGGACCCGGTCGCGCCACAGATAGAGGCTCGATCCGTAGAGGAACATGAAGACGCGGATGTTCGCGCCGTTGACGGGGCCGCCCGTCAGTCGCGGGCTGACGACGATCGCGAATAGCGTCGCTGCCGCGAGCGGCAGGAAGAAGCGCATGGCCTTTACGCGCAGCGAGGGCGCGACCGCGAGCACGAGCCAGGTTCCCGCGAGATAGAGGTACATGCGCACCTCGACCGGCATCGTCCACAGCGAGCCGTTGAACTGGCTCTTGAGCGGAACCGTCTCGAACACGCCGGGCAGCGTGTAGCGCACGCCGCCTATAAGCGTCGCACACTTGTAAAAATATTCCCAGGTCTTCGACGACGCGAAATAGTCGGCGGGCTGCAGCGCAGACAGCGTAGGGGCGAGACCGAAGACCGTCAGGACGAGCATGACCCAAAGCGCGGGATAGACGCGCAGCGCCCGCGCCCACAGATAGGCGATCACGTCCTGCCGCGCGATGAGGCTCGCGGTCACCAGAAAGCCGCTCGTCACGAACAGCATGTCGAGGCCCATCTCGCCGAGCGAGAATCCGAGGCGCTTGAAGAAGAATTCGCGCTCCGGAGGAAGCCCCAGAACTGCGACGCTGTGGGCGAACAGCACCGTCATCGCGGCGGAGAAGCGCAGCAGAGTGAAATTGTTGTCCCGGCCAACGGCGTACTGGGATAGTCGCACTTGGCGCTCCTCAGGAGACTTCGCGGTGCCGGCGGACGCTGCGGCGGCGGCAAAGTCCGGCCGTCATTCGGCCGCACGCATCGGCCGCTCGGGTTGGGCGAGCCGCTGGGCCTTCAGCAGGTCGGCGATCATGAACGCCAGTTCAATCGATTGGTCGGCGTTGAGGCGCGGATCGCAATAGGTGTGATATCGGTCGCGCAAGTCCGATTCCGAGATCGCTCGCGCTCCGCCCGTGCATTCGGTGACGTTCTTACCGGTCATCTCGAGATGGACGCCGCCGGCGTAGACGCCCTCTGCCCGACAGCTGGCGAAGAAGCTGCGCACTTCCTGGGCGATGCGCTCGGTCGGGCGGGTCTTGTAGCCGGTCGAGGTCTTGATCGTGTTGCCGTGCATCGGATCGCAGACCCAAAGCACTCTTCGGCCTGCGCGCTTGGCTGCGCGCAGCAGCGGCGGCAGGGCGGCCTCGACCTTGTCGGCGCCGAACCGGCAGATCAGCGTAAGTCGCCCCGGCTCGCCGTCCGGGTCGAGGACGTCGATCAGCCGCAGCATTTCGTCAGGGGCGAGCGACGGCCCGCATTTCAGGCCGATCGGATTCTTGACCCCCCGGCAATACTCGACATGCGCGCCGCCGAGCTGGCGCGTCCGGTCGCCGACCCAGATCAGGTGGCCGGAGCAGGCGTAATAGTCGCCGGACGTCGAATCGAGCCGCGTCAGAGCCTGCTCGTAGCCGAGCAGCAGCGCCTCGTGCGAGGTGTAGAAATCAGTCGCCCTGAGCTCGGGATGCGCCTCCGGGTCGAGGCCGATCGCGCGCATGAAGCCGAGCGTCTCGGTGATCCGGTCGGCGACCCCCTGGTAGCGCTCGGACTGCGGGCTGTCCTTGACGAAGCCGAGCATCCAACGGTGCGCGTTCTCCAGATTGGCGTAGCCGCCGGTGGCGAAGGCGCGCAAGAGGTTCAGCGTCGCCGCCGACTGGCGATAGGCCTCGAGCTGGCGGCGCGGGTCGGGCTCGCGGGCCGTGGCGGTGAACTCGATGTCGTTGACGATGTCGCCGCGATAGCTCGGCAGCTTGACGCCGTCGATCGTCTCGAAATCCTCGGAGCGCGGCTTGGCGAACTGCCCGGCGACCCGGCCGACCTTGACGATCGGAGACGCGGCGGCGAAGGTCATCACCACCGCCATCTGCAGGAACACGCGGAAGAAGTCGCGGATGTTGTCGGCCGAATGCTCGCCAAAACTCTCGGCGCAGTCGCCGCCCTGCAGCAGGAAGGCCTCGCCCGCAGCGGCGGCGCCGAGCGCGCGCTTCAACTTGCGCGCTTCGCCGGCGAACACGAGCGGCGGATAGCCGGCGAGCTGGCGCTCGGCCTCGGCGAGCGACGCGAGGTCCCCGTAGACCGGCGCCTGCGCGACCGGCTTCGTCCGCCAGCTGTCCGGGGTCCAACGTGGGGTCGCCATCAGCTTTCCGTTCGAACGCTCGTTTGAAACCCGCCTTTTGCCCGGAAGCGCGGAACTATACAAGCCATGCCTTCCGCGGGAAACCTCTTGGCTTGAAGCTCGGGTTTCGACCCTTTGCTGCCCTTCAAGATCGGCCCTGTGGACGGGCGGGAAGCGCGAGAATGCGGACTTAGGCTGAAGGCCTGGGTTGCGCCAGCGGTTATCCGACGACCGAACTGAATCGCTCGATTGACCCAAAGCATCTCACGAATGGGCCCTTTGTGCGCGGGACATCTGACTCAGTCGTGCGCGAGCAATGCGTCCGCACACACGATCACGGGCTCCAACATGTCACCCGAACTCCGCGCTAGGCCGGCGCTCTGGCAATCGCCGTTACCTATCGGTCCAATTTACGCGGCCGTGCGGCGCAGGCGGTTGACGCCGAGCGTCTTCATCACGAAGCGCTCATATCCCGGCTCGCTGGAGCCCTTCCGCACCTTGCGGAGGAAATATTTCTCGAAGCCGACCTTGGCGAGGTGCACCCAATAGCCCTGGCTCGACCAATTGACGTTGCGGGGCGGGATCTGCGGCAGCGCGACGAAAGCCACGCCGCTGTCGCCGAAATCGGCGAGGCAGACCGCGTTCCAGGTTGCGAGATGGGTCGCCTCGCGACCGGCGACGAGGTCGGCCAGATTGTGCGCCGTCGCCGTCACCATCGATTCGATCATGTAGCCCGTCTTCGGCACGCCGACCGGAACGGGGGTCGCCTCGTAGGGCGGGATCGCGGTGCAGACGCCGACCGCGAACACGTTGCGGAAATTCGGATTGCGCTGGTGTTTATCGATGGCGACGAAGCCGCGCGGGTTGGTGAGGCCCGAAATCCATTTGCCGTCGTCACTTTTCAGGCAGTCGACGCCCCGGAAGGCCGGGATCATCATCGTGAATTTCGAGGGCAGCTTGTGCAGCTTCCTGACCGAGCCGTCCTCATTGACCTCGGTCGCCTCCACCATGTCCGGCGCGACGCGGTCTACCTTCGCGTTGGTGATCCATTTGATGTCGCGATCGCGAAGGATCAATTCCAGCATGCTCTTGGTGTCGCCGACGCCGCCGAGGCCGAGATGGCCGATATAGGGCTCCGAGGTGACGAAGGTGACCGGCACGCGGTCGCGGATCTTTCGCCGGCGCAGATCGGTGACGGCGGTCAGAGCATATTCATAGGCCGGCCCGAAGCAGGAGGCGCCCTGCACGGCGCCGACGACCATGGGCCCTGGATCCTTGCAGAAGGCCTCCCAGGTCGTCGCCGCAGCCGCCGCGTCGTCGGTATGGCAGATCGAGCGCGTGTTGGCCTGCGGCCCGAAGCCTTCGATCTCGTCGAAGGCGAGCTTCGGCCCCGTGGCGATGACGAGATAGTCGTAATGCAACGCGCGCCCGTCGTTGAGCAGCACCTCGTTTTTCTCCGGCCGCACCTGTTTCGCGCCGCAGGCATGGAAGCCGATCCCGAGCTTGGCGAACACCGGCGGCAGGTGGACCTTCACCTCCTCGGGCTTGCGCCAGCTCACCGAGACCCACGGATTGGATGGGACGAACTGGAACCATTCCGATTCCGAGACAACGTCAATGTCGACCTTGCGACCAAGCTTCTCGCGAAGCTCGAAGGCCATCGGAACGCCGCCGATCCCGGCGCCCAGAACGACAACACGCGGCATGCTACCCTCCCGTCTTCCTACATTCTGGAGGCGCTTCGAGGCCTCCATCCATTCCCTGTTCGCCGCCGATCGTCTTGATCCAGATCAAGCCGCCGCCGGGCATTCGCCCCTATTTGAAAGCTGTGCCGGGCCCCACGCCGAGTCGCTTGAACACGATCGCAGCCGGACAGAAGCCGGTAACCGACGCCTGTAGGAGGTTGAGCCCGGCGAAAGCCGTCAGCAGCAGCCAGTAAGGGCTGAACAGATACGCGAGCGCGAGGCTCGCCAGAACGATGCAGCCTGCAAAAGCCAGTACAGCCCGATCGAGAGTCATGTTTCTATCCTCTTCTTGCCCTTTTCGTCGGTTCGCCCCACGACGCAGCCCGGCGCGCAATAGAGCTCGTAGAGGAGCCCGATCAGCCGCGCGGCGCGGCAGCTCGCACAGGGTGACGAGGCGGCTGCGGTTGGCCACCACCTTCAACATCGCCCCCGCGGCGCCGGCCTTGGATTGCAGACTCTCTAAAGTCATATATTGCTAAATTAGCATATGTTGATATATAGTCAAGAGCCCCGAAGAAGGAATTTGTCGATGCGCCGTTTCCTCGCCGCGGCCGCCCTGCTTCTCGCCGCAGACACGGGCTGGGCCGCTGAGCCTTTCGTGGCCCGCCTCGCCGACATCGCCGACCAGAAGGCGGTGATCGGCACGGTCGAGCCCATCCATGAGTTGGCGGCCCGCGCCCGCATCGGCGGCACGATCGCCTCTCTCGCCGTCAAAGAAGGCCAGGAGGTCGCGGCGGGCGCCGAGATCGCCGTCGTCGCCGACCCGAAGCTGGTCCTGCAGAAGCAGGCGCTCGACTCCCGCATCGAATCGCAGCAGTCGCAGCGCGACAAGGCGAGGGCGGACCACGACCGCGCGGTCGAACTGCAGAAACGCGGCGTCAGCACGCAGGTCCAGCTCGATACGGCCAAGACGGCGCTCGATGTGGCGGAGCGCACGCTCGACGCCATGCAGAGCGATCGCGACGTCATCGTCCAGCAGATGAAGGAAGGCGCCGTGCTCGCGCCCGCCGCGGGGCGCATCCTCAAGGCGCCGGTCCAGCAAGGCTCGGTCGTGATGCCCGGCGAGACGATCGCGACGCTGGCCGAGGACCGCTACATCCTGCGCCTGCAACTCCCCGAGCGGCACGCGCGCTTCATGCGGGCGGACGACGTCGTGCAGATCGGCGCGCGCGGCCTCGAGGACACTGGCGAGCGGCGCGAGGGCAGGGTGCGCCTGGTCTATCCCGAGATCCAGGGCGGCCGCGTCATCGCCGACGTCGAGGTTCCGGGCCTCGGCGACTATTTCGCCGGCGAGCGGACGCGGGTCTACGTGAGCACCGGCACGCGGAAGGCGATCGTCGTGCCGCGGACCTATGTCTATCGCCGCGCCGGCGTCGACTACGTGAAGCTCGCCGAGGGCGGCGAGGCTGTCATCCAGCTCGGCGAGTCCCATGGCGCTCGTGATGTCGAAATCCTGTCCGGCCTCAAGGACGGCGACAGGCTGGTTCAGCCATGAAGCTCGGACTTTCAGGGCTGCTCACCCGCGCCTTCATCAATTCGCCGCTGACTCCTTTGCTGCTGTTGGCGGCCATTGTCGCCGGCGCGCTTGCGCTGGCCTCGCTCCCGCGCGAGGAGGAGCCGCAAATCAGCGTGCCGATGGTCGACATCATCGTCCAGGCCAACGGCTACAAGGCGGACCAGGCGGTCGAGCTCGTGACGCGTCCGCTCGAGGACATCGTCAAGGGCATCGACGGCGTCGAGCACGTCTATTCGCAGACCGACGACGACCGCGTCGCCGTCACCGCGCGCTTTCTCGTCGGCACGGATCAGGACGCCGCGATCCTCCGGGTGCATGAGAAGATTCGCGCCCATATCGGTGAATTGCCCAAGGGCATCCCGGAGCCGCTCATCGTCGGACGCGGCATCAACGACGTGGCGATCGTCGACCTCACGCTTTCTGCGAGGCCGGACAGGGCGGCCCAATGGTCGGACAATGCGCTGTTCCAGGTCGCCGAGGAACTGCAGCACGAGCTCACCAAGGTCGACAATGTCGGTTCGACCTATATCGTCGGCGGCAGCCCTAACCAGATCCGCGTCGAGCCGGATCCGGAACGCCTCGCGCTCTATGGCGTGACGCTGAACCAGCTGATCGACAAGCTCACCAACGCCAACCGCTCCTTCCTCGTCGGCGCTTTCCGCGACGGGGGCAAGTCTCTCCCCGTCCTCGCCGGGCAGACGCTGCAGGGCGTGCCCGACATCGGGCTCCTGCTCTTGACGACGCGCGACGGCCGGCCGGTCTACGTCAAGGACGTGGCCGACGTGACCGTCGGCGCGGCCGAGCCCGAGCATCGCGCCTGGACCATGACCCGCCTCGCCAATAGCGAGCTGCAGCGGCGTCCTGCGGTGACGATCGCCGTCGCCAAGCGAAAGGGCGCCAACGCGGTCGTGGTGGCGGAGGACGTGATGCGGCGGCTTGACGCCGTCAAAGGCCGCGTCATCCCCGCCGACCTCGAGGTCAGCGTCACGCGCGACTATGGCGCGACAGCCTCGGAGAAGGCGAACGAGCTTCTCTTCCACCTGGGGCTCGCGACGGTCTCGATCGTCGTTCTCATCACACTCGCCATCGGCTGGCGGGAGGGGCTCGTCGTCCTCATCGTCATCCCAACGACGATCCTGCTCACGCTGTTCGCCTCGTGGCTGATGGGCTACACGATCAACCGCGTCAGCCTGTTCGCGCTGATCTTCTCGATCGGCATCCTCGTCGACGACGCCATCGTGGTCGTCGAAAACATCGCCCGCCACTGGGCGATGAATGACGGGCGCAGTCGGACCGACGCCGCGATCGCGGCGGTGGCGGAGGTCGGCAATCCGACCATCGTCGCGACGCTCACCATCGTCGCGGCGCTCCTGCCGATGATGTTCGTCTCCGGCCTGATGGGACCCTACATGAGCCCCATCCCGGCCAACGCCTCGATCGCGATGCTGTTCTCGTTCTTCATCGCGGTGACGGTGACGCCGTGGCTGCTGCTGCGCTTTGCGCGCCGCAAGATCGCGGCCGCCGAGGCTCACGCGCACGGCCGTCACGACATCGGCGCGATGGGCCGTTTCTATGCGCGGATCGCGAAGCCGCTACTGAGGGGCCGCGTCCGGTCGAAGGTCTTTCTGCTGACGGTCGGCGCCGCCACGCTCGCGGCCTGCGCGCTGTTCTACACCGAGGACGTGCGCGTCAAGCTCCTGCCCTTCGACAACAAGTCGGAGATCCAGGTCGTGCTCGACCTTCCGCACGGCGCAAGCCTCGAGGACACCGACCGCGTGCTGACAGCCGCGGCCGAACGGTTGAAAACCCTGCCCGAGCTCGTCTCGATTCAGGCCTATTCCGGAACGGCGTCGCCCTTCAACTTCAACGGCCTCGTCCGCCACTACTACCTGCGCGAGAATCCCGAGCAGGGCGATCTGTCGATCAACCTTCTGCCGAAGGGCGAGCGCTCGCGCGGAAGCCACGCAATCGCGCTCGACATCCGTCGCCGGCTCGGCGACCTGGCGCTGCCCGAAGGCTCCGCGCTCAAGGTCGTCGAGGTTCCGCCCGGACCGCCGGTGCTCGCGACGCTGCTGGCGGAGGTCTACGGACCTGACGCGGAGACGCGGCGCGCCGCGGCGGCGAAGATCCGCAAGGCCTTCGAGTTGGTCGATTTCATCGTCGACGTCGACGACAGCTACGGCCGGCCCTCGGACCGTCTCCGCTTCTCGATCGACCAGGAGGCGCTCGAGTTCCACGGAGTTGAGGAACAGGCGGTCTACGACACGATCGGCGCGCTCGTCGGCGGGGTCAAGGTCGGATTTTCCCAACGCGGCGGGGGCCTGAAGCCGATCGACATCAGCGTGAAGCTGCCGAGGAGCGCGATGACTTCTGAGCGAACGACTGCTCTCGACTCCCTTGCCCGCGGGCGGGACCGTGCGGCAGGGCGCCAATGTCGAGCTTGGCGACGTGGTCAAGGTCACGCGCGAACGCGCCTCCTATCCGATCTTTCGCCACAACGGGCGCTTCGCCGAAATGGTGAGCGGGGATGTCGCAGGCCGCTTCGAGGCGCCGATCTACGGCATGCTCGCGGTCCAGGACGCGCTCGCCAAGACGGATTGGGGGCCGGGCGGCCCGCCGCAGATCAAGTATCATGGCCAGCCGCTGGACGAATCCCGCCCGACGCTGCTGTGGGACGGCGAATGGGAGGTCACCTACGTGACGTTCCGCGACATGGGCGCGGCCTTCATGGTGGCGATCCTCGGCATCTATCTGCTCGTCGTCGCGCAGTTCGGCTCGTTCCTGCTGCCGCTCGTCATCCTGGTGCCCGTGCCGCTTACGCTGATCGGCATCCTGCTCGGCCATTGGCTGCTCGGCGCGGCGTTCACGGCGACCTCGATGATCGGCTTCATCGCGCTCGCCGGCATCATCGTGCGCAACTCGATCCTGCTGGTGGACTTCATCCGCAATCGTCGCGCGGCAGGCGGCGTCTCGCTGCGGGAGGCGCTCATCGAGGCCGGCGCGACGCGGTTCAAGCCGATCGTGCTGACCGCGGCCGCCGCGATGATCGGAGCGGCCTTCATCCTGACCGACCCGATCTTCCAGGGTCTCGCCATCTCGCTCGTCTTCGGCCTCGCCTCATCGACGGCGCTGACCGTGCTGGTGATTCCGGCGATCTATGTCTGGCTCAGGGACGACAGGCGAGAAGGAAAGGCTCCCTGACTAGCGAAGGCGCGCAAAACGTTCAGCGTCGCTGCCGACTGGCGGCAGGCCTCGAGCTGGCGACGCGGATCGGGCTCGCGCGCCGCGGCGGTGAACTCGATGTCGTCGACGATGTCGCCGCGGTGGCTCGGCAGCTTGAGGCCGTCGATCGTCTCGAAATCCGACGAGCGAGGCTTGGCGAACCGGCCTGCGACACGGCCGACCTTGACGATCGGCGAGGCGGCCGCGAACGTCATGACCACAGCAATTTGGAGGAAGACGCGGAAGAAGTCGCGGATATTGTCGGCCGAATGCTCTTCGAAGCTCTCGGCGCAATCGCCGCCCTGCAGCAGGAACGCTTCGCCCGCGGCGGCGGCGCCGAGAGCGCGTTTCAGTTTGCGCGCCTCGCCCGCGAACACGAGCGGCGGATAGCCGGCGAGCTGACGCTCGATCCCGGCCAGCGCCGCGAGGTCCTTGTAGACCGGCGCCTGCTCGACCGGCTTCATCCGCCAGCTGTCGGGGCTCCAACGTTGGTTCGCCATCGGCTTTCCGTCTGAACGCTCGTCCGAAGCCCGCGTTTTGCCCGGAAGGGCGGAGCTATGCAAGCCATGCCTTCCGTCGGGAAGCGTTTTGGCTTGAAGTTCAGGTTTGCGGTAGAGTAGGAGTGTGGCGCGGTGGCTTTAGGCGCTTAACGACGCAGCATCGAAAGAAAATTTTCGATATTTATGCGGCGATGCGAAGCTCATGGAACACACCTCGCATCGCCGACCGAACGGCGTCGTAATGGGCGTCGAGCGGTCTCGGGTTGCGGGCGCCGCGGCGTGGTCTTAGTCCCTGGGCGGCAGCGAGAAGCGGTTTGATGGCCTTATCTCTGAGAACGATCAGTGCGGTTGTTGCTTTGAGGCCCGCCGGGCTGGCTCGATAGCGACGGGTCTGGCCGATGCGCTCGACGATTTGCTGGCCACGGAACTTCTTCAGGTCGTAGGCTGCGCGGGTCGAGCCATATTGACGGGGTCGCCTGCCGAGTGCCTGGACCCGTGCGGCGACGTCGGAAGCGGTGAAGCCGTCGGAACAGGCGGACAAGGCAATGATCGCTTCGGCGACCCATCGCATGCGCGGCTTGCCGACGCGGGACGGGGCCGGCAGACGTTCAAGCGTCCGATCGGCGATGAAGCACGGATCGATGCAGCTCAGAGCGTCGGCAAATCGTTCCAGCACAGCCTTGAGGCGGGAGATGATCTCGGGGAATTTTTCCAGCTCACGACCGCAACCAAGTTGCCGCGTGTTATGGGCGATGGCCTCGATGCGGAGCGCGCGTTCGCCTTTGGTGTAGATCTTCGAGTGGAGCTGCCACAATTGAGCTTGAAGATCGTCAGATCATACGTAGGTCTCTCGACCGCGACCTCCCACTCTGCCGCGCGTTTCTTGCGCGAGCGATATTTCGGACGATGCTTGCCTCCGAGGATCGTCCTGACGGTCTTCAGGTCCAACAGCACGCGGCTGCGGTCGATCAGAGCCTGAAAGACCTGCTCCATGTGGCCGCCAACCTCAAAAATGAGGTTGCGGCTGTACTCGATCTGGTAGTTTGAGTACTGATAGCGAAACCCGCTCGACCTCTGCTCCTCCAAATCAAGCGCGAAGCTCAAACAGGCTGAGTAGATCCAACGATCGCATAATTGGCTCAACCGCCCTATCGTCCGTTGCTCGGACAAGGTCTCTGCGATTTTCGCCAAGGCTGCGGGGTGAGAGACATCCGTAAAGCAGTTCCCTTGCTTGGTGAAGGCGATTCCTGCCTTGCGGGCCTGGCACGCAACATACTCGTGCCCGTTCAGCATAATCTGCGCCGGGAACGGCGGATGACCGCTTATTTTGATGGTGATGTGTCCCCACTCCGCGTCCAGAATATGAAACGAGTAGTGGTTGACATAGGGCATCGGCTTCTTTCTCTCGATGTGGTGATTGGCGCCGATATCCCACACCGGGCCTGTGCCCGGCCAACCAGGACGAGAAACAATCCCTGGGTGACGGTGGTCTTGGCACAATAGTCCTCGGCAATGTCGTGCTTGCGCTCTCCCACCGAACAGTGGACGACCGGAATGTTGTGCGCCTTGGCGTAGCCACGAATGCGCCGGCCAAAGCGGCCGGCCAACCGCATCACATGAGCATTGTCCAGTGTCGCGTCCGATCCGGTCAGCTGCCGCCACCACAGGCGGAAGCCACCGGGGTCATGTCCCATGCGGAAATACCCGTTCAGCACGATGCGATCAACGCAGTCATAGCTGCCGCTCAGGAGATCGTGATAAAGAGTGCTCAGCCCCTCGCCCATGACGGCATGGTAATCGCGCCGTGGTCTTTACTTCAATCTGCCCCGAAGGTGCCCCTTTTTCGCAGCGCGGTCTGCGACAAAGCGTAGTCCCTTACGGACTGACTCGTGACATTTTTTGCGCAAATTGGCGTTGCGGCAGAAATATTTTTTGGCACAATGGTCCGGCCATAATGGCTTGAGCCCAATGGGTTCTTACCCTTGCACCCGCGTTTGGTGGGAAGAATTTGGGCGGATGTGAATTGGCGGATCATCCAAAATTGCCCGGACAGCCGAGGGTGGTTGTTGCTCAAACGCCTGACGCGTTTTTGGTTCCGGCTCCGCCGGCTCAGGTTGCCCAATCTCCAGGTCCCTCGCTACTTGTTGCGTCTGTCTTGAACTGAGGTCCCTTCCCTCCCCGGCGTTACCCGGCTTCATTGGTACTGCGAACCTCTCCGCCACCCGCGCGGCGCCCGGCCTGT
>CAWFVS010000062.1:0-12913 GCA_963819255.1 uncultured Alphaproteobacteria bacterium | reverse complement strand
ATGCGCCCTGAGCGGCGTCGCCGGCCGCGCGCTCGACTTCGAACGCCGCCTCGACCAGCGCCATGGTCGTCCAGGCGTCCTCGACCGAGGCGATGAGCTCCTCGTCCTCGCCGGCGACGAAGCGCTGCATGTTCGCCATGCGCCCGGCGAACGCGTCGGGGAACCAGCCGCCGTGCAGCGGAACGGAGATCCAGTCCGCCTCGCCCTTCGCCCTGATCGTGAGCTCGTCCGGCTCGCCGCGCGGGTAGCCGAGCAGGACGCCCATTTTCGCGTGCGCCGCCCCCTCCGACCCCTCGAAGCGGAACTCCGCCACCTGGTGCCTGCGGCCGAAGGCGTGGTTGTGATTGACCGACATCGCGGTCCTCACCTCATCGCCATAGTCGAGAATCGCGGCGGTGCGGGTCTGCGCCATCTCGGAGGACGGGTGGCCGATGGTCTTTGCGTGCACGCCGCTCGGATCGCCGAGAAAGCTGCGGATCAGGTCCAGATGGTGGATCGAGTGGACGGCGATTTCGATGCGCGGCAGGTCTTTCAGGAACGCGAACAAATTCCACGGCGTGTCGATCGACACGCGGACTTCGACGTCGAGGAGTTTTCCGATGACGCCGCGGTCGAGCGCGTCCTTGACCGCCAGCATCATCGGCGAGAAGCGAAGCTGGAAGTTGACCGCGGCCCTGAGCTTGCGCTCGCGGCAGACCTCGAGGATTTTCGTCGCCTCGTCCAGGTCGGCCCCATCGGCTTCTGGATCAGCACGCCCGAGCCCTGCGGCGCGCGCTCGAGCACCGAGAGATGCGCCGACGGCGGCGTCGCGAGATCAAAAATCGCGTCCTCGGGCCCCAAAGCCTCGTCGAGTGAACTGAAGACCCGGACGCCGAACTTCTCGCCGACCGTTTTCGCCCGCTCGGCGTTGACGTCGAACACGCCGGCGATCGGAAATCCGCTCTTTCTGTAGGCGGGGAAATGCGCGTCGACGACGATCGAGCCTGCGCCGATGGTGACGATGGGCATGGGCCGCGAAGGGGCCGGCCAGGTCTGCCGAAGGGAGGACGGATCAAAGGTCATGGCTTCAGGCCCGCTTCAATCGTGATGAAATACTTCTTCGGCCATCGCCCACCAATCGCCCTCCGCGCGCGAGGAGAGCGGGGCCTGCATCGGCTTGTGGATCGCCCACCATTCCTGGGTGCGCGGGTCGGCCTCCATTTTCGCCGCGTCGGCCGCCCAGTCGTCGCCGTGATACTCGAAGTAGCCGAACAGCAGGTTCTCCGGCTCGCGCAAGAAAATCGTGTAGTTGCGAATGTTGCAGTCCGAGATCTTGGCCAGGATCCCCGGCCAGACCGCCGCGTGCGTCTTTTTGTATTCGGCGATCCGCTCCGGACGGATGCCGATCACCATGCCCATGCGCTTCATTCAAGTCCCTCCCATCGCGCGGGTGAACTCGGCGAGGCTTTTCGCCTTCACTGCCTCGAAATCCCTTTCGACGCCGGCGCCGCGCGCCATGCCATTCTCGATCGTGAGGCGCGACGTCGTCAATTCGTCGAGATGGGGGATGAACTCGACATGTCTGCCGTTCGGCGCGGCGCAGCCGAGGCTGACGTGCAGCTCCATCAGGAAGCGCCCGTCGTCGCGACCGCCCGCCCGCCCTCGGTCGAGAAGAGATGCGCCCGCGCCAGATCGAACGAGACGGCGATCTTTCGCCCCGATTCGAGCGGAACCGGATTGAGCATGCGGGCAACCCAGTCGCGCCCGCCGAACGGCACGAAGACGAGGGTCTCGTTGCCGAGCGGTTCGGTCACCGAAACCGGAAGCTCACGCTCCACCACCTGGCTGCCGGCCGCGGACGGCAGGCCATGCCCGGTCGGATAGACGTCGTCCGGACGCATGCCGACCGCGACCCTTGGGCCCGTGAACCGCGCCTGTTTGAAGCGGTCGGGAATTGGCAGCCAGTCGCCGTTGGCGAAGGCGACCCGGCCGTCCATGAGCTCGCCGTCGACGAAGTTCATCGTCGGCGAGCCGATGAAACCGGCGACGAAGCGGTTCGCCGGCTGGTCGTAAACCTCGCGCGGCGTGCCGACCTGCTGGATGAGCCGTCGCGCATCACCACGATCCGGTCGGCCAGCGTCATCGCCTCGACCTGATCGTGGGTGACGTAGACCGTCGGTCGACGGCGCCCGCGCGTGCAGACGCTTGATCTCCGCGCGCATCTGCGCCGCGCAGCTTCGCGTCGAGGTTCGACAGCGGCTCGTCGAACAGGAAGACCTCGGGCTTGCGCACGATGGCGCGGCCCATCGCCACCCGCTGGCGCTGGCCGCCGGAGAGCTGCGACGGGCGGCGCTCGAGCAAGTCGCCGAGCTGGAGAATCTCGCGTCGCTTCGGCGACGCGGCGTCGATCTCGTCTTTGCGGGCGCTTCGCGATCTTGAGCCCGAAGGCCATGTTCTCGCGCACGCTCATGTGCGGGTAGAGCGCGTAGGTCTGGAACACCATGGCGATGTCGCGGTCGCGGGGCGGCAGGTCGTTGACGTCTCGCCGCCGATCCGGATCGTGCCCGCGGAGATCTCCTCGAGCCCGGCGATCATCCGCAGCAGTCGTCGACTTGCCGCAGCCCGACGGCCCGACGAGCACGACGAACTCGCCGTCGGCGATGTCGAGGTCGACGCCCGCACCGCTTCGACGCCGCCGTACCGTTTGACCAGCTGTCGAGGGTAACCGTGGCCATCTCGTCAACCCTTGACCGCGCCGAAGGTGAGCCCCGACACCAGCCGCTGCTGGATGATGAAGGTGAGCGCAAAGGCGGGCACGATCATCACCACCGCCAGCACGCACATGCCGCGCCAGTCGATGGTGAACTCGGAGGTGAAGTCGAGCGTCCGACCGCAACGTCTTCGAGTTCACCGAAGGTACTGCGAGGCGAGCACGAACTCGTTCCAGGACGTCATGAAGGCGAAGATCGCGGACGAGGCGATGCCCGGTCCGGCGAGCGGAAACTCGACCTGCCAGAAGGCCTGCCAGCGCGTGCAACGTCGATCTGCGCGGCTTCCGCGAGCTCCCGCGGCACCTGGCGAAAGAAGCCGTCGATCAGCCAGATGGTGAACGGCACGTTGAGCGCGACATAGGTGACGATCAGCGCGAGATGGGTGTCGATGATTTCGAGCCTCGCAAAGATGATGAAGAGCGGCAGGGACAAGGCGATGCCGGGCACCGTGCGTGTCAGCATGAGGCCGAGGAACATCGCGGACTTGCCGCGGAACCGGTAGCGCGCGAAGGCGTAGCCGCCCGAGAGGCCGATCGCGATGGCGACGATGGTCGAAGAGATCGAGATGATCAGCGAATTGCGGAAATAGTCCCAGACGGGAATGCCGCCCTGATCGACCGCGCCGAACATCGCCGAATAAGCCTCAAACGAAAGTCGCTGCGGAATCCAAACCGGCGGTTTCGCCATGATCTCGACGGTGCCCGTTGAGGACGATCCACGCCCCCGGCAGGCAGATGACGAGGAAGGCGAGAGCGAGGCCCACTCCATAGGCGAGGTTGCTGAGACGGCGCAGCCATAGCGAGGTCTCGTTGCGCGTCATCCTACCACTCCGCACCGATCTGCGCCCGCGCCGCGGCGAGCTTGCGGAAAAAATAGACGGTGAACAGGATCGAGAGCACAATCGAGGCGTAGGCCATGGCGTTGGCCGCGCCCATGCGCGCGTCGCTGTAGCCGGTTCTCGCCACCAGCGTCCACAGAAGCTCGGTGCGCCGCGCCGGGCCGCCGTCGGTCATGATCTTGACGATGTCGTAGGCGCGGCCGACGTCGAGGGAGCGGATAGTCATCGCGATATAGGCGAAGGGCATGATGAACGGCCAGGTCACGTAGCGGAAGCTCTGCCAGGGGGTGCACCCGTCGACCTTCGCCGCCTCGATCGGCTCCCTGGGCATCGCCAACAGCCCCGCGAGAATGAGAATGGCGAACACCGATGTCGACGACCAAACCTCTGCGACCACGATCGAGAAGAAGGCCAGTCGTCCGTCGATGAGCCAAGGGATCGCTCTTTCTGTGATCCCCAGGGACTGCAGCGCGTTGTTGACGAGCCCGACATTGTCATTGAACAGGAACTTGAACTGGAAGCCGACGAGAATGGGCGAGAACATCATCGGGAACATCATCAGCGTGCGCAATAGCCTTTGACCACGCGTCGCTCTTGCGACCAGAAGGGCCAGACCCAGGCCGAGCAACATTTCGAGATTGAGCGCGATGGTCAGAAACAGAACCGTCCGGCCGAACGCGGCCAGGAACACGGGGTCGGAAAAGGCGTTCGCGTAGTTGCGAAAGCCCACGAGCAGCCAAAGCAATTCCGGTCGAGTCAGCCGGTAGGCGGTGAAGCTTGAATAGAGGGACAGTATGAGCGGCAAGGCGACCGTCGCCACGAGGACAATGATCGCCGGCAGCAGCAGAAGCAGGGGCGCGGCGACGCGGACGGATTTCATCGACCCGAAAACTGACTTGCGAAAGCCGCGGCTCAGCGTCTTAGCAGACGGATCGATCATCAAGCTCAACGTGCCGTAACCTCCTCGAGGCGCACGAGAGGCGATGCACCCGAATGGGTCAGTTCCAGATTTCGGCGGCGGCGAGGCTCGCCTCTCGCCTCCGCCGCTCGGGACGACGCTAGAGCTTGCCCGCGTCCTGAAGGACTTTCGTCGCCTTTGCCGCCGCCGCGTCGAGCGCCGCTTTCGGCGTCTTGTCGCCGAGAATCGCCGCCTGGAGTTCGGGATAGACGACGTTGGAAATCTCGATCCATTCGGCGGTCGGAGGCACCGGGAAGGCGTATTTCGCCGCCTCCTGGAACGTCGAGAGCACCTGCTTCCTGTAGGGATCGTTGGCCGCCTGGGCGATGTCCCATGCCCAGACCGCAGGGCGCGTCGGCAGCGACCCGTTCGCGGCCTCGATCTTTTGGCTGTCGTCGTTGGTCAGCCACAGAATGAGCGAGGCCGCGGCGGCCTTGTTCTTGCACGCCTCGGTGATCGAAAAGCCGTGGGTGCCGGACCACCCGGTGTGCTTGCCGGCCGTTCCGACCGGCTGCACGATGATGCTGACGTTGCCCGCCGCCTTCGAGGTTTTTGGATCGTTGAAAAACTTCGCCCAGCTCGGCCAATCGAGATCGAGGGCGATCGTGCCTGACGCAAAACCCTGACCGAGGTCATCCCAAAGGTAATTGACGGTGCCGGGCGGCACCGCCTTCGCCTTGTAGAGATTGACGAACCAGTTGAGCGCCTGCACGCCCGCATCCGAATTGAAGGCAGGCCGCCCTTTGGAATCGAGGTATTCTCCGCCGTCCGCCACGAGCATTTCGTAAAAGCGTCCGTTGAGCGCTTCTTCCTTGCCGGCGAACTCGGTGCCGTAGAAATTCGGCGGATCAGAGAGAAATATCGCTTGATCCGTTACTTGCTGCCAAGTGGTGGGCGGCGCCAGGTCGTAGCCGTATTTTTCCTTGAACGCCTTTTTCTTGGCGTCGTCGGTGTAGTTGCTCTTGAGGTAATAAAGCGCGGAGACGTCGAACTGAGCGCGCGGCAACATTTCGAGCTTGCCATGGACGGTCGACGCTTTGATTATACCCGGAACGTATTTGTCGATCTCATCTTTCGGCACGATCTTCGACAAGTCGGTATAAAGGCTCGTGTATTGAGGCGCGAAAGAGGTGTGATTCCAGCCGACACACCAATCGACGGTATTGCCCGCGATGTCCGCCTTTAATTCTTTGTCGATGTCGAAACCATTCTTCTTCGAGCCTCTTGCAAAAAGGTTGATGAAGCCGGTCTAGTAAGGCGCTAATATTTATAGATATTGGGATCGGTTGCAAGTGCTGCATAGAAATATATTCAGATTGCGATTCAGGTACCGCGCCGTTATCATAGAAAACGATTCGCTTCAGCCTTAGCTGTAGACATGACTGACGACCCTCTCGACGCGATAAAGGCGCGCTGGAGCCACATCCAGGGCTATTTGCAGGGCCATTTGTTCCCTTGGATGCGCGAGGACAACGATCCGATCACCGAAGCGTTGGGTCATCTCATCACCACGCTGGACGTGATCGGCCTCGAAGCCTTCGTTCCCGAGCCGCCCAGGGGGCCGGGCCGGCCGCCCGAAGACCGTCGCGCCCTCGCCCGAGCTTTCGTGGCCAAGGCCGTCCTGGGCGTTCCCACCACCAGCGCCCTGATCGAGCGCCTCGCCGTCGACAGGTCCCTGCGTCGCATCCTCGGCTGGGAGCGACGCGCGCAAGTTCCGTCCGAGGCCACCTTTTCCCGGGCGTTCGCCGAATTCGCGCAGGGCGAGCTGCCAGACAAGATCCACGCGGCGCTGATCGAGCGGGCGCTCGGGGGACGCATCATCGGGGCGATCGCGCGCGACGCCACCGAGATCGAAGCGCGCGAGAAGCCGGTTGAGATGAAGGCCAACGACGGCCAAGACAATCCCCCGGCGCCCGATCATCCCCCGCCGCCGCGCAAGCGCGGACGTCCGCGCAAGGACGAACCGCGGCCGAAGCCGGAGCCGACGCGTCTCGAGCGGCAGGTCAAGCAGAACCTCGGCCAGATGCTCGCCGACCTGCCCACCGCCTGCGACGTCGGCTGCAAGAAAAACAGCAAGGGCTACAAAGAGACCTGGACCGGGTACAAACTCCACATCGACGTGGCCTGCGGCCAAATCCCGGTCTCCTGCGTGCTGACCTCGGCCTCCGTCCACGACAGCCAGGTCGCCATTCCCTTGATGACCATGACGAGCGCCCGCGTCTCCTATCTCTACGATCTCATGGACTCAGCCTACGACGCCGCCGCGATCCACGACCAGAGCCGGGCGCTCGGCCACGCCCCCATCGTCGACCGCAACTTTCGCGCCGACCACCAAGGCAAGGCCGAATGGGGCCGCGAGGTCGAGCGCCTCAAGCTCATCCACATGCCCGACTTCGACGACCGGATCTACGATTTCCGCACCATGGCCGAACGCGTCAACGCCCGCTTGAAAGACGAGTTCGGCGCCAGATTTCTCCGCGTCCGCGGCGCGCTCAAGGTCAAATGCCATCTCATGTTCGGCATCGTCGCGCTCGCCGTCGATCAGATCATCCGCGTCGTCGACTTAAGGACCGCCCCTGCCTGACCAAGCCGCGCCTACCCGGCGCGGCACGAAAAAATCGCTTCGGTCAGCCTTTCTGCAAGAGGCTCCTTCGAAAGGATATTGACCTTAGCGCCAGTGAGCTTCTCCCACTCGGGAATTCGGACGGCGTAGAGCGCTTCATATTGTTGACCGCCGATCAGCTTGGCGTCGATGGTGACGCCGGGAAACTTGCCATACACGTCGGCGGCCCAGGTCAGGCCGGAGGCGACGAGCAACGGGGCCAGGGCCGCGGTCGTCAAGGCTGCGCGCTTCATGGGGACCGGGGACTCCTCCGCTTTCGCTGTTCTGGCGGCCGATCGCCGTTCGAACTCGAGACGAACGACAGCTCTCCGCCCATATTTGAAATTAACATTCACCAGCAAATCATATAGAATTCCACCCTGTCAACGAGGGGGGCGACGCGCATGAGCAAATCCGACGAATTGGACCGCTACCGGGCCCCGGCGCTCGACAAGGAACTCGACATCCTCGAGCTGCTCGCCGGCGAGGAGGAGGGACTGAGCCAGGCGGAGATCGCCAAGGCGCTCGGCCGCACCCCGAACGAACACTATCGCATGCTCGAGCGGCTGGTGCGGCGCGGCTATGTCGCCCGCAACGCCAGCGACCGGTACGAGCTGACGCTCAAGCTGTTCGGCCTCGCTCACTTCCACCGGCCGATCCGGCGGCTCGTCGCGCAGGCGACGCCGCTCATGCGCTCTCTCGCCTCGCGCTCGATGCAGTCGAACCATCTCGCCGTGTACGACCGCGCGGGCGTCACCGTCATCGCGCAGATGGACGCGCCGGGCTACTGGGGCCTGGCGATCCGGGTCGGCGCGCGGGTCGGCCTGTTCGACACCGGCTCGGGCCATGTCTTGCTGGCGTTCCGCTCCGCGGAAGCCCGCGCGTTGATGGTCGCCGAGCAGGAGGACGAGGATGAGCCGCGCCCGGACGAGCTCGAGGAGCGGCTGGCGCAGATCAGGCAGCGCGGCTACGAGGTGATGCCGAGCCAGCAGTCGGCGGGGGTTTACAATCTTTCGGCGCCGGTGCTGGGCGGCGACGGGGCGGCGCTCGCGGCGCTCACCTGTCCCTATATCGCACCGCTCAACCGGCCGAAGGCCCCGGACATTCCGGAAACCATCGCCATGCTGCGCGAGACCGCCTCGGCCCTGTCGCTGAGGATCGGGGGGCAGGCGGACGCTTGGCCGGAAGCCGTGAAGCCGGACTTGTATTGATCCCGAACGCTGTGTCATGCCCGCGCAAGCGGGCATCCAGGGCCGCGCGAGGCAAGGCGGCGATCAGGGTGCCGAGATTCTGGATCCGCGCGTTCGCGGGGATCACACTGTGGCTCGATTGCGCGGAAAGTCACCGGAGCCTGCCGGCGCCATCATTTTTATTTGAATGTTTCATTCATATGTGATTGGATCGCTCTGAGGAAACTCGCCAAGAGGCGGCGCGATGCAGACGCCGATCATCGACACCCATCTCCATCTCGTTTACCGCGACCGGCTGAGCTACCCATGGCTCGCCGGCTTGCCCTCGCTCGACCGCGACTTCCATTATGAAACCTACGCGGCCGAAGCGCGGCGATGCGGGATCACCGACGCTCTTCACATGGAGGTCGACGTCGCCTTGAGCGACATCGAGGCCGAGACCCGCAACGTCGCGGACCTCGCCCTCCAGAGCGGCAGTCTGATCCGCGGCGCGATCAGCGCCTGTCGTCCGGAGGACGACGGGTTTCTCGGTTTCCTGGAGCGCCAACTGGGCAATCCCTTCGTCAAGGGGTTTCGCCGCGTCCTGCATGTCGTTCCCGACGACCTCAGCGAACGCCCGCGATTCCGCGACAACCTGCGGCGGCTGGCCGGCGCCGGCCGTCCCTTCGACCTCTGCGTGAGGCCGGACCAGATCGACAAGGCGATCGGGCTCGCCGACGCCGCGCCCGGCCTCCAGTTCGTCCTTGACCATTGCGGCGTGCCGGCGATCAAGGACCGGGCCGAGCATCCCTGGCGCGAAAAGATCGCCGAGATCGCGAAGCGGCCGAATGTCGCGGCGAAGATTTCCGGGGTGGTCGCCTACGCCGATCCGGCGGCCTGGACCATCGACGACATCCGTCCCTATGTCGAGCATGCGATCGCGAGCTTCGGCTGGGACCGCGTCGTCTGGGGCAGCGACTGGCCGGTCTGCACGCTGACCGCCTCGCTGTCGACCTGGGCGGCGGCGGCCCAGGCTCTCACGCTCGGCTGCTCGCAGGCGGAGCGCGAGCGCCTGTTCAGCGCCAATGCGCGCCGCATCTGGCGACTGGCGAGCTGACGGCGCGAGGAAGCCAGGCCCATGTCGTTCTCCCCGACCGTCGGCGTATCCTCGACCGATCCCAAGGACATGCCGGCCGACCACGCCTCGCTTCCGGTCTGGAACGCGGAGAACTGGTTCTACGAGGATTTCGAGGTCGGCCACCGCATCCGATCGCTGAGGCGCACGATCTCGGAAGGCGAATCGATGCAGTTCAACGCGCTCGTCCTCGACATGCACCCTTACGTCGCCGATCAGATGTTCGCCGAGCGGGAAGGCGTCTTCGGCAAGCGGCTCGTCGCCGGGGCCTTCGTGTTCTCCGCCGGCCTCGGGCTCGTGGCGACGAACTGCATCAACGCCTTTTCCTACGGCTACGACAAATTGCGCTTCATCAAGCCCGTGTTCATCGGCGACACGATCTACACCATTCGGACTCATCTCGATAAGCGGCCGAAATACCGGGAGATGGGGCTCATCCGGGCGAGCTATCAGGTGTTCAAGGGAGAAGGCGAGCTCGTTATCTACTGCGAGCATTTGCAGACCGTGAAATACCGCAACGCCGCGGCGTTCGCCGATCTCGTCGAGGCTGAGGGATGAGCGGCGGCCTGCTCGACGGGCTCCTCGTCCTCGACATGAGCCAGTTCCTCTCGGGGCCGTTCGCGGCGCTGAGGCTCGGCGACCTCGGCGCGCGGGTGATCAAGATCGAGCGTCCCGACGGCGGCGACCTCTGCCGCCGCCTCTATCTGACGGATGCCGAGATCGGCGGCAACTCGACGCTCTTTCACGCCATCAACCGCGGCAAGCTCGGCTTCGCCGCCGACTTCAAGGACCCGGCCGACGTCGAGGCGGTGAGGGGCCTCATCGCCAAGGCCGACGTGCTCATCCAGAACTTCCGTCCCGGCGTCGTCGAGCGGCTCGGCCTCGATTACCGGGCGGCGAAGGCGGTCAATCCGGGGCTCGTCTACGCTTCCATCACCGGCTACGGCGAAGAGGGGCCTTGGGCGTCGCTGCCGGGCCAGGACCTGCTCGCCCAGGCGCGCTCGGGCGTCATGTGGCTGAACGGCGACCACGATCAGGGCCCGGTGCCGTTCGGCCTCGCGATCGCGGATCTGCTCGCCGGCAGCGCCGTCGTCCAGGGCGTGCTCGCCGCGCTCGTGCGACGCGGCCGGACCGGCGAGGGCGCGCATATCGAGACTAGCCTTCTCGAGGCGCTGGTCGACTTCCAGTTCGAGGTTCTGACCACCTACCTCAACGACGGGGGACGCACGCCGGCGCGATCGAAATTCCGCAGCGCCCACGCCTATCTCTCCGCCCCCTACGGCGTCTATCCGACGAGGGACGGCTGGCTCGCGATCGCCATGACGCCGCTCGACAAGCTGGCGAAATCCTCGATCTGCCTGCGATCGCCGGGCTTCCGCCGAGCGCCTGGTTCGAGCGGCGCGACGAGATCAAGCGCGCCATTGCCGACCATCTGGCGCGCCGGCCGACCGCCGAGTGGCTCGCGCGGCTCGAGCCGGCGGACGTCTGGTGCGCCGAGGTTTTGGACTGGCCGGCGCTGTTCGCCAGCGAGGCCTTCCGGCGGATGGACATGCTCCAGACCGTCGCGCGCCCCGACGTCCGGCCGGTCCGCACCACGCGCTCGCCGATCCGCGTCGATGGCCGGCGCGAGGACTGCCGCCGCGCCGCCCCGCGCATCGGCGAGCACGCCGCCGCGCTGCGGGCGGAGTTCGAAATCTCGCCGGCCGCCTGACCATCCGGGGCAGATCGCCGCTAAAGCCAGGACAAATTGTCGCGTGAGGCCCGCAGAAGGTCTTGGCGGTCAAGCGGCGTGCACGTTTGCGGCGCGGTCCTGTAGTTAGCTTCAGTTCTGCAAAATCGCTGTCGTTAGCTTTTCAAGTTGTCCGAAATGGTAGCACGTGAGATGTCCGCTTTCTGGGTTTGCTCAGGAGCGGGCGGAAGCGGGTTACGCGTCGGTCCTGGGTTCTTGAAGCGATGCTTGGGTAGGGTTTGTCCACGCTGTCCATAGGAGGGACCCGCGCGCGGCGCCAGCGACCGCAAAGTCTGGCGCAGCGGCGCGCGCGGGAGGTCCCTGTGGACAGAGTGGGCGAACCCGGGGTCAGTCATAGGGCGGCGCCGGCGAAGCTTCCGACAGCCTGCGCGTCTGCGACTTGCGCTGGGGAGGCGAGGGCTGACGGCGATCGGGGCCTTGGCTTGGCCTGCTCAGGGCGAGAGTTCGCCGGGACGCGGCCGGTTTGGCGGGCGCGACAGCGGCGCGGGCAGGGCTCGAGAGCAACTCGCCGTCAGCGTGGTAGCGGGCCAACAGCCGCGGGCCATGGAAGACCGCCAGGCTCGAATTCGGGGTAGACGTGGATGCGCACTTTCGCCCCAACCCAGTGATGGCGCAGAGGGCTCTCGGGCAGCTGCAGGCGCTTGTTTTCGAAGCCGACCGTGTTGTCGCGCGCCACGACGCGGTCCTCGTGGCGGCACAGCGTCTCCACAAGCGCGCTCCTGTCGGCGACTGGAACGAAGGCGTAGTCGGGAAAGGCCGGCTTTACCGCGAAACGCGCGTTGTGCGCGGGGAGCCAGACCTCCCTCAGCCAGGCGTTGGCGGTCTCGATGTCGGCGACGCCGGTCAGCGCCAGCTCCTTGATGAGCCGGTCCTGGAGCGTCCCGAACATGCGCTCCGAGCGGCCGCGCGCCTGCGGCGAATAGGCCGCGATGTGCTCGACGCCCAATTGCGCGAGCGCGCGCCCGACTTGCGTGGATTGTCGCGATCGACCTTGCCGCCGGCTTCGGGTGTATGGAAATAGTGGCTGCCCCGATCCGTATAGAGACTGCACGGCAGTCCGCGAGCCGAAAACGTCTCCAAAAGCCCGCGAAACGTCGAGTCGGTTCCCTCCTCTTCGACCAGAATGGCCGAATAGATCTCACTGGTTGCGTCGTCCATCGTCACGATCAGATCGAGCGGCGGGGCGCCCATGAGCCACGGCGCGCGCGAACCGTCCTGATGCAGCATCATGCCCGCATACGGCTTGCGCTCGCGTTTGCGCCTGTGCGGACCGCGTTTACCGTGCGCTCGACAAGTCCCGCCAGCTGCGGCTCATCTTCGTCCAGCTGTAGCCCCACGAAAACCCGTGATGGCTCCGCAGCCGGTCGTGAAAATGCCGAACGTTCCAGCCCGGATACATCTCCCGGTACAAATCCAGCATCCGCCGCCGCTCGCTCTCCGGAACCCGGCGCGACGAGGCTTTGCCAAGCCGCCGATCCAGCAAGCCTTTCTCGCCCTCATCCTCGAAGCGCGCCCGGTACCGTCGGAATTGCCGCTCCGACATCCCCAACAGCTCCGAAGCCTCCAACGCTGACAATTCCGACGTCTCCCAACAACTCAGCACGTCCCGAAACTTCAACATCCTGCGTTCCTGTAGCCACGCTGTCCGGTTCATCCGCGACCCTCCCGGATCGCGCTCTAAACCGGACAACTCACGTGCTACCGAACGTCT
>CAWFVS010000061.1:0-203607 GCA_963819255.1 uncultured Alphaproteobacteria bacterium | reverse complement strand
TGAGGCAGGGCGCAGTCCGCAAGCCGAAATCAAAGCCCCCGCCGGTTGTAAGGCGGGGCTTTCTTATGTCCTTGCGGCCTGGGGCGGAAAACTCGAAGGCGGCCCAAACAAAAAGAGAGGGAAGGCTTTCGCCTTCGCTCTCTTTTTCAAAGCTCTGATGGGAGGAGATCAGAACTTGTAGCTGACGCGGGCGCGGACGACCGAGCCGTCGAAATTGACCTTGGTGTCCGATAAACGGCCGCGCCGAAGAAGTTGGACGCCGCGACGTTGGGGACCGTGAGAAGGTGCTTGCTGCCCAGGTCGAAGTAGAGATATTCGGCGCCGATTATCCAATTGTTGGTTAAAGCGTATTCCAGGCCGCCTCCGACCGTCCAACCGGTGCGGGTTTGACTGTCGTACGCCGCCCAAGAAAAAGCCGTTGGTCGTAGTCGTAAAAACTCAGGTGCGCGCTGCCGCCGCCGTAGGCGAAGCCGCCGGTGCCATAAATCATCAGGCGATTGTCCGGCGTGGCGACGAAGCCGACCCGAGCCCGCGTGGACCCCAGCCAGTCAAGCTTGGCCGAGCCATTGAGCGGTGAAGAAGTCGCTGACGCCGGCAAACGGTTCGAGGAACGACGGCCCGACGATCCTCGACTTCTAGCTCAGGCTGCTCCCGTCGAAGTCGGTCTCGACGCCGAGCACGAACGCGCCCGTCTGCCAGTTATAGCCGGCCTGGCCGCCGCCGATGAACCCGCTATTGCTGTTCCAGATTTCCCGTCGGCACAATTCGGTCGACGAAAGGCGGAACCCGTTGGGTCGTACACGTGGTGAGTCGCTTTGCCGGTGCTCCAAACGCCGCCGGCGTTGCCGCCGATGTAGAACCCGGTCCAGGTGAAGGGCGGCGGCACGAATATCGGCGCCGGGGCCTCCTTCCGGGTCGGAAGGTCAGCGGCCTGCGCCGAGACGGCGCCCGCAACAGTCAGCGCCGCGGCGGCGGCCCCCATAAGCCGACGAGTCTTCATGGTCATTCTCCGTTTTGATCGGCTCCGCCCTGCGCGATCGCCGCGCCCCGTCGCCCGTCGAAAATCTACGTTCTCACTATAGGGACCGTTAGTGGGCAAGTCCACCTTTGCGTTGGCATCCTGCCATGTTCGCGACGGGATGTGGCAAAAAAGCCACAAAATGGATCGGTTTGGTTAGCGAAATATTTGTGATTACAACGGGATTGCTTACCCGTTAACCAGTCACCAGGGTCGCGAGCAGCACGGCGATCACGCCGGTCAGAAACACGCCGTCGAACGTGCCCGCTCCGCCGATCGAAGCGACCGGCGCGCCGAGACTTTGCAGGTCGCCGAGATTGAGCAGGTCCGCGCCGATCAGCACCCCGAGGCTCCCGCCGATATAGGCGAGGGGCGCCGCATAGCGCCTCGACAGAAGGAGGCCGGCGAACGCGGCGAGGAGCGGCGGAGTGACGGTCGGCACCGAGATGCCAACTCCCGGTATGGGCGTCGCCTCCCCATGGACGAAGAAGGTGACGATAGCGACCGCGACGACGCCCGGTAGCCACAGGCGATAGCGGACGAGAAGATAGAACGACAGCAGGATCGGGATGACCGCCCCGCCGACGTTGATCGCGAGCACCGTGCCGGGCCAGTTGACCGCCACCGGCGCGAGGAACGGTATCCCCATGATCTCCACCACCTCGTGCGAGACGACATGCTTCCCGGGGAGCCGGAGGAGGGGGAGATTGACGTAGGAGCCGAGCAGCGAGCCGAACAGCACCAGCGTGACGACGAGCGGATTGAGGCCGAGCGCCCTATAGGCCCGCCGCAGGAGCCCGATCTCAATGAGAATGACGAGGCCGACGAGGAGGGCGACGAACACCGCCGCCAGGCCGGCGCTGACCGGAAAATAGTGGATGTGGGTCACGGTCTCGTCATCCGGGCTTGGCCTGCGTTAAACGGGGGCGAAGGCCGCAATGATCCGGTCGGCGTGCGGGCGCAGCGCCTCGGCGGACTGGATCGGTCCGCCCGGCGGACGCAGCGAGACGCCCGTCCAGCGCGGCAGCATGTGAAAGTGCAGGTGGAAAACCAGCTGCCCGCCGGCGGTTTCGTTGAACTGCTGGAGGGTCAGTCCCTCGGCCGCCATGCCCGCCATGACCGCGCGCGCGACCTTCTGCATCCCCAGCATGAAGCGGGCGAGGTCCTCGGGCTCGATGTCGAAGAGGCCGCGCGGCCGGCACTTTCGGGACGATCAGGGTATGCCCGTCGGCGCGCGGCATGATGTCCAGGAAGGCGAAGCGACACATCGTCTTCGTAGACTTTAGCAGGGCGCTTCGCCGCGCAGGATTTTGGCGAAGATGTTGTTCGGATCATAGGTCGAGGTCAAAGGTTCTCCCAGCCGTTTCGCCGTTTGCGCTGGTCGCCCTTCCGAAAAGGCGCGCGATCTGCATAATTGGCGATCGTATCGGCGACGGCGGCGCGCTCATGCCGCAGAAAGTCGGCGACTGCCTTGGCCAGCCGGGCGTCGGCGAATTCGTGGGCCGAGTAGGTGACGACGGGACGATAGCCGCGCGCCAGCTTGTGCTCCCCCTGCGCGCCCGCCTCGACCCGGCTGAGGCCGCGCGCCAGGGCAAATTCGATCGCCTGATAATAGCACACCTCGAAGTGGAGGAACGGCCTGTCCTCGATCGCGCCCCAGTTGCGGCCGTAAAGCGCGTCGTCGCCGATGAAATTGATCGCGCCGGCGATGTAGCGGCCGCCGCTCTTCGCCATGACGAGCAGGATCCGCTCGGCCATCGACCCGCCAACCAGAGTGAAGAAGGCTCGGGTCAGGTAGGGCCGTCCCCACTTGCGTGAGCCCGTGTTCATGTAGAATTTGAAAAAAGCATCCCAATGCACCGCGTTGGATCGTTGGACCGGTCACCCATTCAATTGTCAGATCCTTTCCGAGCGCCTCCCGGCGCTCGCGCCGGATCACCTTGCGCTTGCGCGAGGCGAGCGCGGCGAGAAAGTCGTCGAACGTCGAGAAACCGTCGCAGAGAAATGGAACTGCTCGCCATGGCGGCGAGGAAGCCGGCGCGCTCGAGCCGTGCGGCGTCCTCGGCCGTCGGGAAGGTCACATGGATCGACGAGGCCTTGGTCTGCCGGCGAACCTCCCGCAGAGCCCCGATGAGCGCCTCGCGGGCGCCTTCCGGCGCGTCCGCCGCGACCAGCAGGCGGCGCCCGGTCGCCGGGGTGAAGGGCGCGGCGACCTGGAGTTTCGGGTAGTAGCGCCCGCCGGCGCGCTCGTAGGCGTCGGCCCAGGCATGGTCGAACACATATTCGCCGAGGCTGTGGCTCTTGAGATAGGAGGGCGCCGCGGCGACGATCTCGCCGGCAGAATCCTCGACGACGACATGCGCCGGCGTCCATCCCGAACGCCCTCCGGTCGAGCCGGAGGCTTCCAGAGCATGGAGGAAAGCGTGCGTGACGAAGGGGTTGAAGCGCTCGCCGGACGCCTCGTCTTCGCTCTGGAAGGCCGGATTGGCGCAGGCGTCCCAGACCGCCAAATCGACGTCGGCGATCGAGGGAAGAAGACGCGCGGTGAGTTTCGCGGAAGGCATGACGGCATGCGATTGGAAGGGCGCCCGACGCAATCCTAGCATGATGCGTTGCTTCTGCGGCAAAAGCGATCGACGCCGGAGATCGATAGGGATTCGGATCGTCCTTTTCAGGCGCTCTTTTTTCCGGTTGCCGAAGCCGCGGCCCGCGGCTTTGGCGCCCGCTGTGGCAGCCTTCTCCGCCGGCGGGGGCTACGGCAATCGCCAACGGCCCTTTCCCTGATCCGGCGGTTTTGGAAAGTCAGAGTCGACCCAGGACCATCCAGACGATCGCCCGGACAATCGTCTCGAGCCCCAGCCCTGCGAGGTAGGCGAGGGCGCAGCAGAAGACTGCGGCGGCCGCGACCCGCAGCGTCATGTCGCCGGCGAAATCATAGCTTCCGCCGTTCAGCGCGCGCATGACGAGCGTGAAGGGCAGGGCGGCCAGAACGAGGGGCAGGTCGGCGAACCAGGTTCCGGCGCGCCGGAGGTAGTCGATATAGAGCCCCGCGAGGACGAGAGCGTACAGCCCGGCGAGCGCGAGGCCCGTCCACGACCGGAGCCGGATCGCCTTCCTCCTCACGCGGCCTTGTAGGCGACGATCTGCTGGGTTTGGCTGCCGAGCCCCCCGATCCCGAGCGACACCTGGTCGCCGGGCTTCAGGAAGCGCGGCGGCTTCTTGCCCAAACCGACTCCGGGCGGCGTGCCGGTCGTGATGACGTCGCCGGGCTCGAGGATCATGAAGTGCGAAATGTAGGAGACGAGCGTCTTGACGCCGAACACCATGGTGGCCGTCGAGCCGCTCTGCATCCGCTCGCCGTTGACGTCGAGCCACATGTCGAGCTTCTGCGGGTCCTCGATCTCGTCGGGCGTGACCAGCCATGGGCCGAGCGGGCCGAAGGTCGGGCAACCCTTGCCCTTGGTCCACTGGCCGGACCGCTCGAGCTGGAACTCGCGCTCGGATACGTCGTTGCAGACGCAATACCCCGCCACATGCTTGAGCGCCTCATCCTCGCTGACATAGCTCGCCCGCGACCCGATCACCACCGCGAGCTCCACCTCCCAATCGGTCTTGTTCGAGCCCTTCGGGATGACGATGTCGTCGTTGGGTCCCGCGACGCAGGAGGGCGCCTTGTTGAACAGCACCGGCTCCTTCGGCACCGCCTGGCCAAATTCGGCGGCGTGATCGGCGTAGTTGAGACCGATGGCGATGAAGTTGCCGACCTTCGCGACGCAGGGACCGAGCCTCGGGGTCCCGCGCACGGCGGGCAACGTTTCGGGCTTGATCCTCGCCAGACGGGCGAGCGCCCGCGGGCTGAGAGTATCGGCGTCGATGTCGGCCACGACCTCGCTGAGGTCGCGCAGTTTGCCGGCGGAATCGATCAGCCCGGGTTTCTCCTTCCCGCTCCTGCCATATCGAACGAGCTTCATGGTCCCTCCCTTTCCCGTGACAGCCGCCTCCGGGGTCGCTGGGTCGACCGTCACCTAGACCCGACAAGCCGCCAAACGTCAATCGCCTGCGAGATCTGTTCAGTTTCTCGCCCTCGCTCATCGACACGGAGATTTGATTGCCTTGGGTTATGGATTTTTTTATTCTATCATCCTCAAATAGTCGAGATTGCATCGTTAGAGACGGCTCGAGCGCCGATCCGGGACATGCGCCACCCAGGTGTTTGTTTCTGTGACGAGCCCGGATTGGGGCTTGAAGGCAGTTTTCGGATGATGTTTTGTTGAACGGCTGGGGCTCGCAGGAGCCCAGTTAAACGCCCGCCCAAAGAAAAGATCGCACATGTCAGCAGTGGAACGCATCGCGCTGTTTATTGACGGCGCCAATTTGTATGCGAGCGCGAAAGCTCTCGGATTTGATATCGACTACAAGCGCCTGCTGAAGGAGTTCCAGGCCAAGGGACGCCTGATTCGGGCGTTCTACTACACAGCGCTCGTGGACGATCAGGAATATTCGTCCATTCGTCCGCTCGTCGATTGGCTCGATTACAACGGCTACGCGGTGGTCACGAAGCCGACTAAGGAGTTTGTCAATTCGACCGGTCGCAGGAAGGTCAAGGGCAGCATGGATATCGAGCTCGCGGTCAACGCGATGGAGATGGCCGACCACGTCGACCTCGTGGTGCTGTTCTCCGGCGACGGGGACTTCCGCGCGCTCGTCGAATCGATTCAGCGCAAAGGCGTGCGGGTCGCGGTCGTCTCGACGATCTCGACGCAGCCGCCGATGGTCGCCGACGAATTGCGCCGCCAAGCGGATGAATTCATCGATCTGACGCAGCTCATGCCCCGGATCGGGCGCGATCCGGGCGAGCGGCCGGTTCGCGCCGACAACCACCGCCGGCACTACATGGCGCCGGTGCAACAGCCGGTCGAAGAGCCGGTTCGCGAGTAAAAGGCGTTGCCGGGTCCGATGGCTTTCGACGTCAGTCCCCCGCGGGACTGCGCAGCGTGTCCGCGCCTCGCCGAGTACCGGGACGCCAATCGCTCCCTCTATCCGGAGTGGTCGAACGCCCCGGTCGCATCGTTCGGCAGGGCGAGCGCGCGCCTCATGATCGTCGGCCTCGCGCCCGGCCTCCGGGGAGCGAACCGGACGGGGCGTCCGTTCACCGGCGACTACGCCGGCGACCTACTCTACGAAACGCTGATAAGGTTCGGCTTCGCGGTCGGCGCCTACGGACGCCGGGCCGACGACGGGCTCGAACTCGTCGACTGCGCCATTGTCAACGCCGTGCGCTGCGCGCCGCCGCAGAACAAGCCGACCCCTCGAGAGATTGCGGCCTGCCGCGCCTATCTCTCAAGGTCGATCGGCGCGCTCGCCAATCTCAAGATCGTGCTCGCGCTCGGACGGGTGGCGCACGATACCGCGTTGCGCGCGTTCGGGGCGCGGGCGGCCGACTTTCCCTTCTCGCACGGCGCGCGCCACGCCTTGAAGGCGCAGGGACCGAGCCTGTTCGACAGCTATCACTGCTCGCGCTACAACACGAACACGGGCGTGCTGACCGACGCGATGTTCCAGGCGGTTTTCACCTCGATCCGGGCCGAGCTCGAGCGCGTTTGAGGGACCCGCGCGACGAGCGCGGCCGTTGCGGCAGGGGAGGGCGACGTGAGCGCAAAGGCATTCGGTGCAATCGATGGCGCCGAGGCATACGAAATCCTCATCGCCTCCAAGGCTGGAGCGAGCGCGAAAGTCCTGACCTGGGGCGCGGTCATCCGCGATCTTGTCGTGCCGACCTCGACAGGCCCCCAAAGCGTGACGCTCGGCCTCAATAGCCTCGATGATTACGTCGCCCATTCGCCGCATTTCGGAGCGGTCGCGGGACGCTTCGCCAACCGGATCGCCAACGGCCGCTTCATCCTCGGCGGGGTCGAATATGTGCTCGACCGGAAGCCGGGCCAGAAGCACATGCTCCATGGCGGTACGAAAGCCTTTGGCCAACGCCTTTGGAAACTCGGCGCCTATGATGGGGCGTCGGTTTCACTGATCCTCGAGTCGCCGGACGGTGAGGCGGGCTTCCCCGGCGCGATGACGGCGACCTGCGTCTACCGGATGCTCGAACCGGCGACGCTGAGGGTGGAGCTGTCGGCGGTCGCGGACAAGCCGACGGTCGTGAACCTCACCCAACACGCCTACTTCAATCTTGACGGGTCGGCGGACATTCTCGATCATCAAGTCACGCTGTTCGCCGACTTCTACACGCCCGCCGACGCCGAGCTCATTCCGACCGGCGAGATTCTCTCCGTCGCCGGAACGCCGTATGATTTTCGCGTCGCGCGACCCGTGCGCCACCCGAGCGGGACGGCATACGACACGAATTTTGTCGCCTCCCTGCAGTTGCGCGCCGACGGTCTCGCGCCGATCGCGCGCGTCCGCTCGCCGGTGAACGGGCTCACCATGTCCTTGTACAGCACGGAGCCCGGCGTCCAACTCTACGACGCCGCCACGCTCGATTGTCCGGTTCCAGGGCTCCATGGCGCGCGCTATGGGGCGCACGCCGGCCTTTGCCTCGAAACGCAAGCCTTCCCGGATTCGCCGAACCGACGCCACTTTTCCGACTGCGTCTTGCGGCCGGACACGGAATATCGCCACGTGAGCGAATTCCGCTTCACGACTGGCGAAGCGGGTGGGAAATAGGAGGCAGCGAGCGGGGATCGATCTCCACCCCGTTCGCCACTCGCTCCTTTATTCGCGCGCAAGGCTTTCGCCCGGGCCCGCTTCCGCGAGGGCGCGGCCGACCTCGAGGCCGAGATCGTCCATCGAAGTCTGTTCGCGAACGGTGAGGTCCTCGCCCTTCGCCTGCCGCTCGGCCTGTTCGGGCGAACGCGCGACGTTGACCGTGACCTTCGCCTCGACTTCCGGGTGCAGGTGGATCGGCACGACGTGCAGACCGAGCGTCTTGATCGGATGCTGGACCGCGACATGGTTGCGCGGCACCGCATGGCCCGCCGCGGTCAACGCCTCGGCGATGTCCCGCGCCGAGACCGATCCGTAGAGCTGCCCTGTCTCTCCGGCCTGCCGGATGATGACAATCGTCGCGCCGTCGACCTTGACCGAGACCTCGTTGGCGCCGCGCCTGAGCTCGCGGTTGCGCGCTTCGAGATCGGCGCGTTGCGCCTCGAATTTCTTCTTGTTGGCCTCGGTGGCGCGCAAAGCCTTTCCGCGCGGCAGTAGGAAGTTGCGGGCGTAGCCGTCCTTGACATGGACCGTGTCGCCCATGTGGCCGAGCTTTCCGATGCGTTCGAGCAGAATGACGTCCATGGTGTGCTCCTATCGATGACCGGTCGGTTTGGGGGAAGGAAGGAACGCCGCCCGGGCGCGCAACTTGGCGAAGGCGTCGACGAGCCCCAGCGCCGCGAGGACGGGAAGCGTGTACGGGGCGCGCAGGACGCAGCAGGCGTACAGCGCGACAAGCATCACGACTCTCAGTTTGAGGCCGCGCGAGAGCGCATGCGCCACGGCGAGGCCCTGCAGGACGAAGGCTGCGCCGAGCCCGCCGGCGCCGATCGAGAAGTATTGCGACGCCGGCGCGGGCAGGGCGTAGGCGCACACGGCGCAGACGACCGCGACTGCGCCGAGCGGCCACGGCAGTCGCAGCGAAGTCGGCAGATCGGGCCACGGCCTTTGCAACCGGTGCGACAGTTGCGTCGAGCGCGCCGCGGCGTAGAGGTTGATGCTCAGCATGAGGAGGGTCGAGGCCGCGATCGCCGCTGGGCCGAAGCGGACGAGCGCTTCGGCGAAGACCCGCGCCTGCTCGCTGTCCTTTGCGTCCAAGGCGTCGTTCGCCAGCGCAGCGAGCGCCGTCGCGGCCTGCTTCGCTCCCTCGGCGTAGCCGCCGTAAATGAGAATGACCGTCGTGAGCACCGCGCCGGCGCCGATCATGCCGATCGTCGCCGCGGCCGTCACGATCGCGCCGACCGACGCGAAGCTCTGGCCGGACGACGACCGCCCCGGGAGGAAGCGCGCCAAGGGCGCGACCGCGCCGGCCGCCAGCAGCCAGGCGGGAACCGCGACCGACGCCGCGTAGAGGAGGCCCGTGAGCGGTTCGGCGAGCAGGGTCAGGCCGGCGACCGAGACGACAGCCGCAGTCGCGCCGGCGTCGACGCCCCAGCCCAAGGTCGCGATCATGATCGGAAGCGGCGCGAGATAGGCGAGCGCCATCGCGAGCGGGCTCGACTGCGCGCTGACGGCGAACAGGAAGGCCGCGGCGCACCCAGCGCCGATCGCGACGGCGAATCGATGGATCATGGCGCTGTCCCGCATGGGCTCGCGGTTAGAAGGCGGGAGCCGCCTCCAACTCCTGCCGCGCGCGGCGACCGGCCGCGGCGGTTCGTCGGTAATGGAGCGTCAGCGGATCACGTAGGGCAGCAGGCCGAGGAAGCGGGCGCGCTTGATCGCCTGGGCGAGCTCCCGCTGTTTGGCCGCGCTGACCGCAGTGATTCGGGACGGCACGATCTTGCCGCGCTCGGAGATGTAGCGCGACAGGAGACGGGTGTCCTTGTAGTCGATCTTCGGCGCATTCGCCCCCGAGAAGGGGCAGGACTTGCGGCGGCGGAAGAAAGGGCGACGAGGCGCGGAGGCCATCAGCTTGCTCCAACGTTCATTTCATCGCGCGGACGGCGGGGAGGGCGATCGGGGCGATCGCCGCGCGGACCCCGCGAACCCCGTTCGTCGCGATCGGAATCCTCCCGCTTGCGCAGCATCGCCGAAGGGCCCGTCTCGTGTTCGTTGACGCGGATGGTGAGGAAGCGAATGACGTCCTCATTGATGCTCAGGGTGCGCTCGAGCTCGGCAATCGCCTCGGACGGCGCGGCGACGTTGAGCAGCGTGAAGTGCGCCTTCCGGTTCTTCTTGATGCGATACGCCAGCGACTTCAGCCCCCACGGCTCGACCTTGGTCACGGCGCCGCCGAGCGACGCGATCTTCGACTTGAGCTGTTCCGTCAGCGCTTCGACCTGCTGCTGGGTGACGTCCTGGCGCGCCAGGAAGATGTGCTCGTAGAGAGCCATTCGGTGCCTTTCCGTTTCTTTCGGTCTCACGTCCTGCGCGGAGCCCTTCGAGCCCCGAGAAAGGCTCGAACCGGATCGTTCGAAGGCGGGAACACGGGAAGCCGGACCGCATCGATCCTACCGCCCGCTGAAAGTGCGCGCGGCCTTCCGTTCAGCCCCCGGCGGGACGCAACGAATGGCCGCTCCATACAGACGAATGGCGTCCGCCGCAAGGCGAATCCGAAAGCTTTTCGTCCCGCGCTTCGATGAACGCCGCGCAGGAACAAGGGCTTTGGCATGGCGTTGGCCTGGGGGTGGGGTCACTCAGCAAAACCAAGGAGCATCCCCATGGGCCTTTTCTCAAAGGACATAAAGACAATGGACGACCTGTTCGTCTATACGCTGCAGGACATCTACTACGCCGAGAAGCGCATTGTCGGCGCTCTGCCGGACATGATCAGCAAGGCGACCTCGCCGCAGCTGCGCGCCGCGTTCGAGGCGCACCTCGGCGAGACGAGGAATCACGTCCGCCGCCTCGAGCAGGTCTTTCAAATGATCGGAGTGCAGGCGTCCAGCGCGACCTGTCCTGCGATCGACGGGATCATCGAGGAGGCGAACGACGTGGCTGGCGAAGTCGCCGACAAGAGCGTTCTCGACGCAGCCCTGATCGCCGCGGCCCAGGCGGTCGAACACTACGAGATGACCCGCTACGGCAGTCTGATCGCCTGGGCGAGGACGCTGGGCAAGAACGACTGCGGCCGGGTGCTTCAGGAGACTCTGGCGGAGGAGAAAGCCGCCGACGAGAAGCTGACTTCCATCGCCGAGGGCGCCGTGAACCGCAGGGCGGCATGACGTAAAAAAGAGCAGGGCGCCTCTCGGCGCCCTGTTTTATTGACGGATGATGAGCGGGCTCGGTCGGCTAGTGCCGTCGTCCCTCCGGGGCGTTGTCCGCCTCGCCGTAGCCCTTCATGACATCGGCCATGTCTTGATAATCCGCGTCCGGCATCGCCTCGATGACTTCCATGACGGCGCGGTCCGCGCCATTGTTCCTCGCCTGGCGCATGAGGTCCTGCTTGCGCGCAGGAAAGTCTAATCCCTTGAGGTGATGTGACACGTTCGCGGGCGAGTGCCCGCTGAGACCTCGAGTCATCGCAAATCTCCTGATGTTGGGGCTGGTGTTGGCGCGGGATGGTCAGGACGCGGATTTACCGCTTGCAAAGTCCGTCTGCCGTCTGCAGTGCGATGTCCCGCTGATAGACAGGGCGGCTTGCTCGGCCGCCCTGTTGACCAACACAGTGGTCAGCGTCGGCGTTCCCACCCGCGGCGGGATGCCTCAGAGTGGCCCTCGGGGTCGCCTGACCAACCGCCATGGCCGCGTCCGCGTCCATAGCGCTCGTCGTCGTCTTCGTAGCGGCCGCCGCGACCGCTCTCGTAGCGGCGCTCGTCTTCGTCATAACGCGAACGGCTGCGATAACGGCCATTGTCGTCGTCCCGACGCTGCGAGCGGTGGCCGCCTTCCTCCCAGCCACGGCGGGCTGCCTCCGAATGGCCTTCCGGATCGCCGAACCAGCCGCTTTCGCCATGTTCGCCGCTTCGCCAACCGCGCCGCGAAGCCTCGGAATGGCCTTCGGGATCGCCAAACCAGCCGCTTTCGCGATGCTCCGGATTTCGCCAGCCGCGGCGGGAAGCCTCGGAGTGGCCCTCCGAATCGCCGTACCAGCCGCTTTCGCCGCGGTCGGACCTCTCCCATCCGCGACGGGAGGCTTCCGAGTGGCCCTCCGGATCGCCGAACCAGCCGCCGTGTCCACGACCGCGGCTGCTGTAGCGGCGCTCATCGTCGTCATACTCGCGGCCCATGGAGCGGCGCCTGCCGCCGTAACGGCCTTCGTCGTCGTCTTCGTACCGGCTGCGCGAGCGGCGGTCGCGGTCGTCGTCCGGCATGAAGCGGCCCTGTTCGTCGCGATCAGGCATGCTTGAGTACCTAGGCATCGAAATTGCTCCTTTGTTGTCTGCTAGCGACAGCTAGGGTTGGTCCGAAACCGTTTCGAACCAGAGTGATTTAAAACCGTTCAGACCGGCGTTCGATCCATGTCGGCCGCAATTCGTGGCCAGACGCTCGTCAAATGCGCCACCCTCGCCGTCAGGGGTTGCGTTCGGACGCCGCCTCCCCTCAGCGGCGGTCGAAACGCCAATGCAAGGCCGCTAATCGGCCTTGCCTTCTTTTTCCCGCCCGGTCCTGAGGGCTCAGCGGCGGTGCTCCCAGCCCTTGCGGGCGGCCTCGGCATGGCCTTCCGGATCGCCGGACCAGCCGCCGTGTCCGCCTCGGCTCCTGCCGCTGCGCCCATAGCGTTCGTCGTCGTCCTCGTAGCGTCCGCCGCCGCGCCGGCTCTCGTAGCGCCGGTCTTCGTCCTCGGAGCGCGATCGGCCGCGATAATCGTCCTCATCCCGGCGTTGCGAGCGATGTCCTTCCTCCCACCCGCGGCGCGCAGCCTCCGAGTGGCCCTCCCGATCGCCGTACCAGCCGCTCTCGCCGTGACGGCCGCTTCGCCAACCGCGGCGCGAGGCTTCCGAATGGCCCTCACGATCGCCGTACCAGCCGCTCTCGCCGTGTTCGGGGCTCTCCCATCCGCGCCGGGAGGCTTCCGAATGCCCTTCGCGATCGCCGAACCAGCCGCTCTGGCCACGATCGCGGCCGCCGTAACGGCGTTCATCCTCGTCGTACTCGCGGCCCATGGAGCGACGCCCGCCGCCATAGCGGCCTTCATCCTCCTCCATGTTCCGGCTGCGGGACCGGCGGCCTTCGCTCACGAACCGGCCCTCTTCGTCGCGCTCCCGTTCACCGCGGTAGCCGCCATAGCGACCTTCGTCCTCGTCCATGTTCCGGCCGCGGGACCGGCGGCCTTCGCCCATGAACCGGCCCTCTTCGTCGCGTTCCCGCTCGCCGCGATAACCGCCATGGCGGCCTTCGTCCTCGTCCATGTCCCGACCGCGGGACCGGCGGCCTTCGCTCGTGAACCGGCCCTCTTCGTCGCGTTCCTGCTCGCCGCGATAACCGCCTCTGCGCCGGGCATAGCCGCGCTCCTCTTCAGACTGGAATCGGCCCTGCTCGTCCCGGTCGCGCGTGCTGGAGTACCTGGGCATCTGTCTCTCCCTTCTGCCTCGCCGGCGCGCCGAGGAGACCGAGAGGCTTTGCGGCGCCAGCAGATCCATCGCCTCTTCGAAGGCTTCGTCGATATCGGCGAACCGGCTCTTCACCCGCTCGTAGCGGGCCTTCATCTCCGGTCCGACCGCGTTCAAGCTCGACTCGTCGGAAACCTCGCCGATCGCCTCGATTTCCTGCTGCGACGCCGCCACGATTGCGTCGAGCGTGTCCGACAGCGCCTCGAGTTTCGCCTTCGCGCCGTCTTCCGCGCCCGACTGGATCAGATCGGCGAGCAGGATGTTTAGCATGTCCTTGCGGACGGCGATCGCCGTCCGCTTGTCCTCGTCGACCTCGCTGTCCTCGAGCGCCGGAACCAGCAGTTCGACTTCGATCTGGTGGTGGGGAAGCCAGAGCGCCGCGAACTCCTTGACGATCGCTGGTAGATTGGCGCCGTCTTCCGACCGCTTGGCGAGGGCGGCTTTAAGCTCGTTGTGGCGCTCGCCCTGAAATTCAGCGATCGCGTCCTTGCCGCCCTTCCCCTGTCCCGCTTGGTCCTCGCCGGCGCCCGCGGCGCCCGCGGCGTTCTTGGCGGCGGCGCCGCCGGTCTTGGCCTCCGAAGAACCTTCCGTCTTGCCTTTGCCCGATTCTCGTCCTGATTTTTCCGGCTCACGTGCCATGGCGCGCTCCTCGCTGCGAATTCGGCGCCTGCTAACGTTCTTCTCCGCCCACGGGTTCCAACCTTGTTGCTCGTTCGGCGCCGTTGCGCTTTCGGAGCGGGGCCGGCCGAAGAGGCTTGAGACGCCTTGCAAAAAGAGAGACTCCCGCCCGGGGGCGCGCCGGTCGGGCCCAGGCGTTGCGCCTGCTCGAATGATGGCTTCTTGACGGCTAGGCGGGGGCGCGGAACGACAAGATTCTGTCGCTCGGAAAATCGTACAGTTTCCCGGTCTCGGTCCAGCCCGAGGAGCAGATTTCGACGATCTTCGGCGCGAGCTCGTCAGGCGTGCGCAGGGTCATCGGATCCTCGCCGGGCATCGCCTTGGCCCGCATCGAGGTGCGCAGCGGCCCCGGATTGACCAGCATCACGCGGATGCTCGAGGTATTGGCCGTCTCGGCGGCGTAGGTGCGGGCGATGGCGTCGAGCGCAGCCTTCGCGGTCGCGTAGGGACCCCAATAGGCGCGGAAGTCGGCCTGGCTCGCCACGCCCGAGGTGATGAACGCGACCCGCCCCGCCGGCGACCGGCGCAGCAGGGGATCGAGCGACCGGATGAGGCGAAAATTGGCGGTGACGTTGACCTTGAGCACGTCGTCCCATTCCTTCGGATCGACGTGATGCAGCGGCGACAGGACGCCCAGAATCCCGGCGTTGCCGATGAGGGCGTCGAGCCTTCCCCATCTGCGGTGGATCGCCTCGCCGAGCCGGTCGATCGCCGCATGGTCGCGCAGGTCGAGCGGTGCGAGCGTCGCCGGGTTGTCCTCATTCCCGCGAAGCGCCCGAATCGCGTCGTCGAGCTCCTCAAGCGCGCCTTGCGTGCGCGCGAGCGCCACCACATGGGCGCCCGAGCGCGCGAAGGCGAGGGCGGCCGCCCGGCCGATGCCGCGGGAGGCGCCGGTGATCAGGACGACGCGGGTGTTTTCGGGGGCGGTCAATCGACACTCCTCGGGACGTTTGCTAACTTGCGCTAGGCGAGGGCGCCTGCGCGCCTGTGCGACTGGCTCTCGAAGGACCCGTCGATCGCCGCGGGTCGAAGGCGCATTCGCTGGCGCGATAGGGATTTCGGGCGGTTTTATGGGCTTGCCGAGTTCGAAAGGAAAGTCCAAAACGACCGCGCGTTAGGCCCGGGGCGCCTGAAAGGCCCTCGCCGGGGCGGGGGTGGGGGGAATATTGCCGCGCGATTGTTTTGGGGCTCGATCATGTCGGACGTAAAAACCAGCCGGGCGACCGGCCGCACCGTGACGAGGGCCGACCTGGCGGAGGTCGTCTACAGCCGGGTGGGCCTGTCGCGCACCGAATCGGCGGAGCTCGTCCAGTCGGTGCTGGACGAAATCTGCGACGCGGCCGCGCGCGGAGAAACCGTAAAACTCTCCGGCTTCGGCTCGTTCGTGGTGCGGTCGAAGGGAGAGCGCATCGGCCGCAATCCGAAGACCGGCGTCGAGGTTCCGATCCTTCCGCGCCGAGTCATGGTGTTCAAGCCGTCGAACGTGCTGAAGGCGAGGATCAACGGGCGAGGCGAAGCCGAAGCGAAGGAATAGAGGCAGGGCGTCGGGCCGCTTTCTTTCTCGCCCGCGCCGGCGGATACTCGAGAGAGCGGCGGCGGACGGAGGCGATTCGACCCGCAGTCTGACATGACGTGGTAAGGCGATGGAGAAGAGCCCCGAGGCCTTTCGAACGATCCGGGAAGTCGCCGAGGCGATGGAGATTCCGCAGCACGTCCTGCGCTTCTGGGAGACGCGTTTTCCGCAGATAAGGCCGCTGAAGCGGGCGGGCGGCAGGCGCTATTACCGGCCGGACGACGTCGAGCGGCTGAAGCTCATCAAGCGTCTCCTGTACGACGAAGGCTACACGATCAAGGGCGTGCAGAAGCTGTTCAAGGAGCAGGGCGTCCAGAACCTGGCGACCGCCGCCTTCGATGCGCGGCTGGTCTTCGCGCCCGAAGGGAAGCGCCCGCGCCCGATGCAGCGGGAGGACTTTCCCGCCCCTCGGCCTCGGCGCGCCGACCGAGCCCGAGCCGCCGCTCGCCGCCGTCGCGGGCGAAGCGCCAACGCCGGCCCCGCCGCGCCTCTCGGCCGATGAGCTCGCCGAGCTGCGCGCGGTTCTCGCAGACATCCGCGAGGCGCAGCGGGTTCTCGATCAGGCCCGTCCGCAGCAGGAGTGAGGCCGAAGTCTTCGCCGCCGCATTGCCAGGCGCGGGCAGGGCGCCTATAAGGATGCTCGTCGGGGCATAGCGCAGCCCGGTTAGCGCACCAGTCTGGGGGACTGGGGGTCGTGGGTTCGAATCCCGCTGCCCCGACCATTCCAAGCACATTGATTCTGCGGCCCGTTCTGCTGCGTACCGATGGTCGCGCGCGCTTCTGGGGCGCGGTGATCGATCCCCGCGACGGGAAGACAAGGATTTTGCGGGTTGTTACACTGGAAGACGGGGAAACGGTCCACAACGCCTTCTTCGACCGCGACTTCAAGGATACAGAACGATGAAGCTGCACTACGACCCGGAGACGGACAGCCTCTATATCGAGATGAAACCCGAGCCGGGCGCGGAGACGAGGGAGGTGGCCGAAGGCGTCAATGTCGACATCGACGCCAAGGGCGTGGTTGTCGGCTTCGACATCGATTTCGCCTCGAAGCGCTTCGATCTTTCGCGGCTCGAAACCCATCTCCCTTCCGGTGCGCAAGACAATCGCCGCGTAGCCGATCGTAGCCGATGGCCGTCGAGCGCTTCTCCTCCAGACGAAAGTCGCTCAGGGGCGCGTTCCGATTTTGATGTCGCCGAGTTTCCCGGGATGATCTCGCCGGGGCGCCTCTTGGAAGGTTCGCTTTGCTCCTTGCAACTTGGAACCTTCAGCGGTCGGACGGCCACAAACCTGAGGAGGATTTCGCGCGGCCGATCGCGGTTGCGACGAGCGCGCCGCTCGCATCGAAAGTCGTCCCCCGGGCGGTGTAGGGGGTCCCCACTTTCAACGGACCGGTGACTTTTTCGTTCTGGAACGCCGCGGACGCATCGATTGTCGCGGTGTTGCCGGCGCGGGTCCGAAGCGTCAAGGTTTTTCCATTCACCGCGAGAAGCGTTCCGGAAATCAGGTGACTGCTCGCCGGCCGAGCAGCAGCGTTGGCAACCGCAGGGCTCGACTGGATCGGCGCGCCGGTGCCGCCCTTTCCGAAGATATTGAGCTGCCCGTGCGTGTTCCCTGATGCGTCGAGATACGCGGAAGCGACATAGACCTTCCCGTTGGCGACGACCGGCACGATATTGGCGTTGCCTCCGCTGTTCGGCCATGATCCTGCTGGAGCGGAGAAGAGTTGCGTGAGCGTCGTCGAACCGCTCGGAGGCGTCGCCGCGAAAGCGTAGAGAGTGATTGCAGTTGGATCGGCGCCGTCGCCGGTCGGGCGGCCCACCGCCCATATGATTGCGCTGCCTGCGGCGCTTCCATTGGATGAAACCGAGGTGAAAAACCCAGGGTCTTGCCCGGAAGATGTCAGTGCTGCGGTCGCCTCCGGCGTCAACGCCGGGGCGGGCGACATCTGCACCTGCCAGGTGCGCAGCGTCGAGCCATGGCTCGTGACGACCCGGCCGATCCCATCCGGCCCGACGAAATAGGACGGTCCGCACCAGCAGGAGTTGATCGCTTGCGTGTCAAGCGGCTGTCCGGTCCCCAGGTTGGCCGGATCGAGCAGGAACACTCTTCCGTCTTTGCCGGCCGCGACCGCGAGATAGGGATAAGTCGGGCTGCCTGTCGCGAAAAGCATGACTCCGCCGGACCCAAGATCGCCGTCCTCTTGATCCAGTTCATAGGTATTTGGCGGTGCGGACGGCGTGAAAACGCCGCCAAGCACAAGGCCGCTCGAAAGCTGAGCCACGCTCTCCTGGATATGGGTGACGCCATCCCATGTCGTGCTCGCCGGGCAGGGAGCGCCTTCAACCGTGAAGTTGCAGTCGGAATTTCCGGTCGAAAAATAAAGCGAAGTCCCGTCGCTGGCGAGGCCGAACCCCGACATCCAGACCGAAGTCAGGAAAAACGGCGGGTCGACGTTGGGGTCGGTCACCTGCGTGTCGTTGAGTTGACTGGCGAGGAGCGGCGCGAGGGATTTTGCGTTCCATCCCATGACCCAGCCGCGCGAATATTGGCCCCAGTCATCGCAAAAGCTTCCGAACCCGGCATAGACGACCCCATTCAGCTCGAGCAGCCCCGGACGCTGCCTTTGATAGACCGCGTTGAAGCTATAGGTCGAGCCGTCCACCATCGTCCGGGACGCCGCGATTGTGACGGGAGGCCTTTTGTCCTGCAAGGTCAATAGGTTGATGGCGTGGAGCTGATAGCCCGGCGTCGGTGCGGGACCCGACGGCGTCAGATTGACGTAGGCGACAACGAACAAGGTGCGCGCCTTTGCGTCAATGACGGGTGTGCCCGTTATTCCGACGTTCGGCCCATTGGCGTTGCAGTCTAAAGGCAAAGGCACCGGCGGACCGAGATTGGTCTGAACGAGAATCTGGCCGCTCGAAGCGTCAATTGCGTAAATCGAATTGGACTCGGTCGCGACATAAACGGCATTGTGGACCGCGCCCGCTATGTTCAAACCCGGCACGAAAAGGGGTTGGGCGTCGACCTGATCGTCGAGCTGAACGGTTGCGAGCACGCCGAATTTGTGCGGAAAAGTCGAGGCGGCGAGCTTTGTTTCGGAACTGTTCCAGCCGGTCCGGAGGCTGTCATAGTGGTATGTCGTGACTGCGACTTTGGCGTCGCCGGCTATGGGAGCTGACGCGACAAACACGGCCGCGAAAATTGAACGACAAACACCCTTAAGCCATGATGGGCTGATCGAACCCTTCCCCATAATCGCCCCCGTCCGCGTCAATCAACTCGAAATTTCGCAACTCTAGGTTTCGGACTTTCCGTTCCGTTGGACGTCTCGTTCCGTTGGACCTCCTGTTACGTTAACATGAACCAATACCATGTGCAACCATTCAGGTTGCGGCTGAGCGTTAGGAGAGGTCATGGGCGAGCGGCCCAAATTGCCCGGAACGACACGCCAGGCGTGGCGCGCCGCGTGGCTGCTCATCAGATCTAGCCTGACCGTGAGATCGGGAATGAGTGCGCCGACCCCGCTATCGACGCCGTTCTCGGAACTCAGAGCCACACCGCGCGTGACACGCCCGTCGTCAAGGGCCCGCCCGATGAGCAGAAGCAGGGCGTGGTGCGCAGGATGGCCGGCATGACGTTCGCCTCCCGCGCCACGACGTAGCTGTCGAGATATAGCGCTCGACGCTGGCGGGTGTTAATCTCGCCCGCGTGGCGGCTGCTGTTTCTCTTTCCAGGAGGATAGGCGTCCTGCGGCGAGCCGGGCGTCAGACAGGGCCAGTTGCAAGACGCCTGTCCGTCGGGTTGCTGCGGTGCTCCTCCCCATTAACGCACCGATGACGCCCGGCTCGACTGTCCACTTTACACTCGTCGGACCGGAATACAATCGCGCCGATTGTAATCGATGTTCTCCTCCGGACCCATGGTCAGCATGACCATCGGCCTCGCCGCGACGCTGGAGCCCGACGCGGCCGCGGCGCCGCCACAGCGGCGCCCGAAAGGCAGCCACTGCGTGATACAGGTCACAATCGTTGTGTTTTTCGGGCCTTGTGTTCTTCGTGCTGAAACTTCGTGCCCTTAGTGTTGAATTTTATCACGAAGGCGCCATCCCTGACGAGGTTCTTCGTCCCGCTCGGCTGCGAGTCCGCCCCTTGACCCTGCCGAACATGCTCCCCGCCTCGCCAGACGGAACAGGATCGCCCGCGCGTGGATTGAAGGGGACGCCTCATAGGATGGAGTCCAAAATGAAATCTGTGATCTTCGCCGCATCGCTCGCGCTGGCTCTTGCGCCGCTGGTCGCTTTCTCCCCGGCCGACGCAAAAGGCTGTCTCAAGGGGGCGGCGGTCGGCGGCGTGGCTGGCCATATGGCCGGACACCACGGCGTCCTCGGCGCGATTGGCGGCTGCGCCGTCGGCCATCACATGGCCAACAAGTCAAACCAAAAGAGCAACCAGAACTCGACGGCGTCCACTCAGCCGCAGCAGCAGCAGCATCCCACGAGCAATCCCTAGTTGAGACGGGAAGCGGGCGGGCGCCGGGCGAGCCGGCAAGCGCGCCGGGCTGAAGTTTCCCGCTCGCTTTCCTTTTCAGAGAATAGTCAGAAGCTATTGATTTAACTCTTCAAGAGCGTCGCGAATGACGGCGAAGGCTCATGGATTTCGGCGGCAGGGTGCGCCTTGCCGCGAGCCGGCGCCAGATGGATAGCACACACCAAGCTGTGAAATTAGCCGGGCAGGGCGGCAAAGCTGATGTCCGCCGAAGGCGCTGCCCATCCGGATGGGTCCGCGGTCGCGCCGGCATTTCTTTCTGATTTTCAGGCGCCGGTTAGGCGGCTCTGCCCATGCGTTTGATTTGTGCCCCACGTCACATCGGTACGCCGCGATTCTCTGCTATGGAACCCGTTCATCAGCCCCGAATTCGGGGACAGGTTGAAGGGGAACAAGGACGATGATTGCGGCGAATTATGACAAATCGGCGGATATCCGCTCCTTCCGCGCAGGCGACACCGTGCGGTCAAGGCGCGATGGCGAGACCTGTGCGGTCATCTGGACCTGGAACGAGTGGCTGTGGCTCGATCCGATCGAGTACGTCGAAGCCGCCCCGTTCAGCGGACGCGCAGCCGACTACGATCTCGTTCACCGGGGCGTGTTCTGAACGCTCGGGCGCCGTCTTCGCGCTCTGGTTTTGATTCGACACGAAGGGCGGCTATCATCTGTAAAAAAGCCCCGAGTAGGGGCTCCGGGGCGGCTTTCCGATTGCGCCAAGTTATCGGTGTTTCGGCTGAACAGGGAAGTTTGCTTTCCTGATGGGCCGAACTCTCATCCTTGTTCGCCCCCGAAGGAAGTTTTATGGAAACGACTGGAATCATTTTGCCTTCACGGCCGGTTGCGCCCCAGCCGCTCGTGGCTCGAGACCCACTCGCCGGCGAGGATGGCGCACGAAAGGGAGATGTCGCCCGCGAGCGCGACCGCGGCGCAGATTTCGGCGAGCTTGGCCGCCTTGCCGGCGCCGCGGCAGCCGAGGATGTCCAGACACTCGCTCTGGGTCGCAAGCCCCGTGCCGCCGCCGACGGTCGCCACGATCAGCGAGGTCAGGGTGATCGACCAGTAGTAGTCGCCGTCGTCGAGGAGCTGGTTGTAGACCACGGCGGCGTGCGACTCGGCGAGGTTGGCGACGTCTTGTCCGGTCGCGATGAACATCGCGGCGAGCCCGTTGGCGGCGTGCGCGCCGTTGTTGGCCGCGCCCGCCAGAAAGGCCCCGGCCTGGGAGATCTGCCGGGCGTAGAACAGGTCCTTGGGCTCGACCCGCATGAGCGCCTTGAGCGCGTCCTTGGCTAGGGTCGCCTCGGCGACCACGCGGCGGCCGCGCGTCGCGAGCATGTTGATCCGCGAGTGCTTCTTGTCGGTGTCCATGCTGCCGGACAGGATGTAGCGGGCGCCGCCGGGATGGTTCTGCTTGATCCATTCGCAGGCGGCGAACACGGCCCGGCCGGTCATGTTCTGCCCGGCGGCGTCGCCGGTGGTGAAATTGAACCTGAGGTGCCGGAGCGGCCCGACCGCGAACTGCTGGATGGTCGCGAGCTTGCCGGATTTGGTCGTCGCCTCCGCGGCGGCCTTGATCGAGGCGAAATTGTCCTCGACCCAGTGGCCGAACGCCCGGGCCTCGAGCGCGTCGCCGAAGATGAAGACCGGCGAGCGCTGCATCGCCTCCTCGACGATGGTCGTCTTCGCCCCGCCGCATTCGGTGAGGAGGCGCATGCCGCGGCTGTAGCTCGCGACGAGCGTTCCCTCCGTCGTCGCCAACGGCACGTAGAAGTCGCCCCGCGCATGCTCGCCGTTGATCCGCAAGGGTCCAGCCAGTCCGATCGGAGTGTGAGCGACGCCGATGAAATTCTCGATGTTGCCCGGCAGAATTGAGGGATCGAACGAATACCGGGCCGAGATGATCGAGCTTCGCGCCGGTCTCGCTCTCGACGAAGGCGCGGCGCGCCGCGGCGGCCTCGGCCGTGTAATCGTTCACGCTGTCGCGCGGAACGCGCTTCCGCGCGCCGGCCGCGCCGGTCGTCCGATTGCCGAGGACCCGCGGGGCCGGCCGGCTGTCAGGGCCGATCCCCGAGCCCACGCGCTGCACGGTCATGGCTTGGCCCTTATGCTTGTTTGTCGCGCTGGCTACCACGGCCGCGGTCGATCCGCTTTGCGTTAGCGCAACTCGGGATTCGGGATAGGGCGCCCATGAGCGCGATTCGCATAATGCGCATTATGGAACCTAAACCGTCGCCGGCTTTTGGACCGTGGCTTGGGGGGCGACCGCTCAGCTGTCGAAGCCCTCGACGCGCATCCCGTCATAGGCCGGGGTGACATGCGCCGGCAGGCGCTTTTGCAGCGTTTCGTAATCGAGATCGGTGTGAAGGTTGGTTAGGATCGCCCGGCGCGGACGCATGGCCTCGATTTCCGCGAGCGCGTCGTCCAGGCTGAAATGCGACGGATGCGGACGATAGCGCAGGGCGTCGACGATCCAGACCTCGAGTCCCTCCAGAAAGGGTCGGCTCGCCTCCGGAATGCGTTTCACATCAGGCGAGTAGGCGAGGGCGCTGAAGCGGAACCCGAGCGCGTTGATGTCGCCGTGGTTGAGGTCGAACGGCGTCGCCTCGATCGCGCCGCCCTTCCCCTCAATTCGGCAGAGTCTGCCGGCGGTGAGACGAAGGTCTGTTGCGATCGGAGGATAAGAGCTCCCGTCAGGAGTTTGAAAGACATAGGAAAAGCTGTTGCGGACGATCAGCGCCGTCGGCTCGTCCATATGCATGTCGATGCGCCTGCCGGCCTTGAGGATAAAGCGGCCTCAGATCGTCGATCCCATTCGTGTGGTCGGCGTGCGGGTGGGTGAGCAGCACGGCGTCGACGTGCCGCACCTCGGCCGCGATCAGCTGCTCGCGCAGGTCCGGGCCCGCATCGACGAGAGCGGTCGTCACGCCATCTGAGCCGATCCGCTCGACGAGCGCGGAACAGCGCCGACGGCGGTTGCGCGGATTGGCGGGGTCGCAGGCGCCCCATCCCTGCGCGACGCGGGGCACGCCAGCCGAGGAGCCGCAGCCGAGAATGGTCAGACGAAGGCTCAAGGCGCAAAGCCGCCGCGGGCGAGCTTCGGGAAGAGCCTCAGCGTGTTGGCGCGGGTCGCGGCGGCGAGCGCCTCGGGCGTGATCCCTTTCGCTTCCGCGACCACCCGCGCGGTCGCGACGACGAACGCCGGTTCGTTGCGCTTGCCGCGAAAAGGAACCGGCGCGAGGTAAGGCGCGTCGGTCTCGACGAGGATCCGGTCGAGCGGCGCGTCTCGCGCGATGGCGCGCAGCTCGCCCGAGTTCTTGAAGGTGACGACGCCGGAAAACGAGATCGAGAAACCGAGCCCGAGCGCCGCTTCCGCGAGCGCGCGCGAAGAGGTGAAGCAGTGGAGCAGGGCGCTGAACGCCCCCTGCCCCGTCTCGTCCTTCAGGATCGCGGCCGTGTCGTCTTCCGCCTCGCGCGTATGGATGACGATCGGCAGCCCGAGCTCGCGCGCAAGCCTGATCTGCCCGCGAAACACCCGCTGAGCGACCTCGGGCAAAGCGAAATTGTAGTGGTAGTCGAGCCCCGCCTCGCCGATCCCGACGCATTTCGGATGGTGCGCGAAACGGCGCAGGGCGGCGAAATCCTCCGCCGCCTCGCTCGCCGCCTCGTGCGGATGCGTCCCCACCGCGAAGAAGACGCTGTCGAAGCGCTCGGCGATCTCGGCGACCCTGGCCGCCTTGTCGGGCCGCGTGCCGATGGTGATCATCCGCTCGACCCCGGCGGCGCGCGCCCGCTCGACGACCGCGTCGAGCTCGTCGGCGAAGTCGGGAAAATCGAGATGGCAGTGGCTGTCGATGAGCCTCACTTCGCCGCCTCGGGCTCGACGTAGCGGGGGAAGACAGGCGTCGGGGCGGGCAGCGCCCTGCCCGGCTCGAGCCGATGCGGCGCGCCGAGCCGTCCGGCCGCCTCTCCCGTCTCGAGCGCCGCGAACGTGCGCCGATCGGCCGGGACGCCGATGAGATTGAGCAGCTTCTCCATGCTGCCGGGCATGACGGGCTGCAACAGGATCGCGCACATGCGCAAGGTCTCGATCGTCGCGTAGAGGACGAGCCGCATGCGCGCCGGGTCGCTCTTGGCGAGCTTCCAGGGCTCGGCGTTGGCGAAATATCGGTTCGTCTCGGCGACGACGTCGAACACGGCGCCGACATAGAGATGGATGAGGAAGCTCTGCATGTGGCGGCGGGCCTCGCCGACAAGAGTGTCGGCGCGGCCGATGATGGCGAGATCCTCGGGCGCCGGCGAAGCGCCCGACGGGTCAGGGACGCGGCCGCCGCAATTTCTGGCGATCATGCTGAGCGAGCGCTGCGCGAGATTGCCGATGTCGTTGGCGAGATCGGCGTTCATCCGGTTGACGATCGCCTCGTGCGAATAATTGCCGTCCTGCCCGAACGGAACCTCCCGCAGGAAGAAATAGCGCAGCGGATCGAGGCCATAAGTCCCGACGAGATCGGCCGGGCTCACCACGTTGCCGACCGACTTCGACATCTTCTCGCCGCGGTTGAACAGAAAGCCGTGCACGACGATCTGCCGCGGCACAGGGACTTCTGCCGACATCAGGAACGCCGGCCAGTAGATGGCGTGGAAGCGGGTGATGTCCTTGCCGATCACATGCGCGTCGGCCGGCCAGTACTTCGAACGCGGCCCCTCGTCGGGGAAGCCGGTCGCGGTGATGTAGTTGGTCAGCGCGTCGACCCAGACGTACATCACGTGTTTCGGATCGCCCGGCACGGGCGTGCCCCAGGAAAGAGCGGCGCGGCTGATCGAAAGGTCGGTCAGGCCTCGCTTCACGAAGGCGGTGATCTCGTTGAGATACTTTTCCGGCGTGACGAAATCGGGATGGGCCGCGTAGTGGGCGAGGAGCTTGTCGGCATAGGCCGACAGGCGGAAGAACCAGCTTTCCTCCTCCACCCATTCGACCGGCGCGCCGCTCGGCGCGAGCTTTGTCCCGTCCGGGCCGGGGCTCAGCTCGCTTTCGTCGAAATAGAACTCGTCGCGCACCGAGTACCAGCCGGAATAGGTCGACAGATAGACGTCGCCGTTGGCGGCCATCCGTTCCCAGATCGCCTGCGCGGCGCGGACGTTGCGGGCCTGCGTCGTCCGGATGATGTCGTCCGCCCGGGCGTTCAGCATGTCGCCCATCGCCTCGAATTCGGCGGCGATGCGATCGACGAACGCCTGCGGCGTGACGCCTTCGCGCGACGCGGTCTGCTGCACCTTGAGGCCGAACTCGTCCATCCCGGTCACGAACAGGGTGTCGCGCCCGTCGAGCCGCATGAAGCGCTGGATCGCGTCGGTCGCGATGCGCTCGTAGGCATGGCCGATGTGCGGCGCCCCGTTGGCGTAGGGGATCGCGGTCGTAATGTAGAAGCGGCTCATGGCGCCGTCCTAAAACATTTTCGGAACGATTGAAACGCCGCGTGGCAGCGATCGGCGCCATGGGTTTTGGTGTTCGTGGGAGAATCACCCACGGGAGGCGCGGGCCCCTTCTCCCGGTCGGGAGAAGGCGGCGCGGAGCGCCGGGATGAGTGCGCCGGGCCGTCATGATTATCCGCCAAGCGGCGCCGCCTGCGGTCAACCCGGCCCGCCTGCGCCCTCATCCCCGGCCCTTATCCCGAACGGGAGAAGGGGGCGCGAGGCGTTGCTTTTGCATATGCAAAGGCGTATTCCACCTCGATGCAATTCGGCGGATTCGACTGGGACAGCGGGAGCCTGCCGAAATGCCTGGGCCACGGCGTATCGCTCGAGGAGATCGAAGCGCTGTTCCGCGGCGACGTCTATATCGTGCGCGACACGATGGTCGGCGGAGAGCGGCGCGTCCTCGGCTTCGGGAGAGGCGCGGGCCGGTGGATTTTCTGCGTGTTCACTTGGCGCGGCGACCGCATTCGCCCCGTGAGCGTCCGCTTCATGCACGACGAGGAGGTCAAGCGATATGTCGAAGAAATTTCCCGATTTGAAGAGCGATGATGAGGCGGAGGCTTGGCTGCAGGGCGCCGACCTCGCCGAGTATGACCTCTCGGGCATGAAGAAAGTGCGCTTCGAACTGGCGCGGAAAGACGCTTCGATCAGTCTGCGCCTTCCGGCCGCTTTGCTTGCGACGTTGAAGGCCGAGGCGGCGAAGGCCAACATGCCGAACTCAGCGCCTGATCCGCGTCCTGATCGAGACGCAACTGGCCGAGCGGGGCGCCAAGGCGAAGGGAAAGGCGCCGCGCAAGCCCTCGCGCCCGAGCGCCCGCTCGGGAAAGCGCGCGGCTTGAGGGGTGAGGACCGAGCGAAAGATCGGCAAGGCGGTCCGTTTCAAGTTGAGCGAGGCGGCCCTCCCCTTCACCCGTTCGGGAGGACACACGTGGAGCGCCGGATGAGGGTCCTCGGCCGACGAGACCATCCGCCAAAGGGCGGGCGGCCGCGCTGAACGTACTCGCGTACGTGGGAGATCCGCGCGCGAGGCCGCGCCCACGCCCTAGGGCTTGCTCGTCCCCTTGGCCAGCAGCCGCACGACATCCGCGCCTTGCCGCGACCTGTCGCGATTCTCCGGCGTCTCCTTGCCGAGCGGCGTGCCGGCGACGAAACGGTAGATGTCGGCCGCGCCCTCGAACAGTTTCGGCGTCATTCCGGTCCCGTCGAAGGTCTTGGAGATCTCGAGCATTTCGGCCACCCAGCGATAGGCTTTGGGCGGCATGGCGGGAATCTGGCGCAGCACCCAATCGTAGCGATCCGCCTGGGACCGCTTGAGCTCCTTGGCGAGCGCATCGGCGACGCCGAGGCGCTCGGCGGCGATCATCGCCTCGAGCCACACCGCCTGCGTGCCCTTGGTGGTGGCGCCATAGCACATCTTGAGCGCGCTCGCGTCCGAAACACCGTCGCCGACCACGCGCACGACGAGCTGCGGTCCCCCGAGCTGTTCGAGGTCGGCGGCGCCGGGGCCCGACACGTAGAGATTGGTCTTCGCGCCGCCGCGCGGCGGCGGCCCGATGATGCCGGCGTCGATGAAACGCCCGCCGGCGCCTGCGATGAGCTCGGCGATTTGGCGCACCGTCTGCGGCGCGATCGCATTGCAGTCGACGATCAGCGTGTGGCGGCCGCCGGCGCGAAGGGCCTCCGCCGCCTCGCGAGCGAAACCGAGCGCGGCGCCCGGATCCATGATCGAAAGCACGACATCGCATTCGGCGACGAGGCGCGCGAGCGTCGCTGACATCCGTCAATCCCGCCTCGCGCGCGAGCCAGCGCGTGCGCTCGCTGCGGCGCTCGAGTGCGGTGAAGACCTGGAAGCCCTCCGCCTTGAGCTGGATCGCCACCGCCTGCCCCATGTCGCCGGGGCTCATCACGCCGACGTTCACGATCTTCATGTTCCCGCTCGCCTCGCTCGCGGCGCCGGCTCGAGCAGGCGGGCCGCCAAGTGTGAAACCCGTCGCGGCTGCGCCGGCTGCCTGGAGAAACTGGCGGCGATCTTGCCCTGGAACATCCCCTTTCGCCATCGGCAATCCCGCGAGACATTGTCTAGTTCGGCCATTCCTCGGGCCGCCAATCCCGAGACGTATGGATGACGCGCACGATCACGACGCTTTCCCGGCCGGAGATCGACCGCAGTTGATAAGCGATGATGTAGGGCAGCCGAGTGACGGACTTCTCATAGGTCCCCGTCACCCGTCCGGGCCGGCCTGTCGGCATGTCTCCGAGGGCCTTGCAGGCGTCCCGAATGCGATCCACCACCCGCCTCGCGGCAGCCGGGTTATCCTGGGCGATGAATCCGACCTGTCGTTTAATGTCGTCTAGCGCCTCGCGGGACCACGTAACCGGTCGCCTCACGTTTTGGCTGCGCGCTTGGCTTCCGCAGCGTCGATGACGCTGTAGAGTTCGGCCATGCCTTCGTCATGCGGCACGACGCGGCCGGCGTCTGCATCGGCCATGCCACGCTTGATGCCGTGGATGATTTCAAGCTCGCGATCGACGTAGGCTGAAATTGCCTCGGCCGCGAGGAAAGATTTGCTGCGCTTTGTGTCGGCCGCTATGCGCTCTAGCTTCAGCTTGGTTTCGGGTGAAACCCGAATCGTCATGGTGGTGCTTGCCGTCATCGTGAATGCCTTGTGGTGGATTGTGTACATAGTAGCGCGGCAAGCGTGGGGAAGCCAAGAACAGCATCGTGCATTGCTGCGCCGGCCCTTTGCGAAGGGACGCGGCGCCGGACGGCGCATGGCACGCAAGCCCGACCAGAACCCGCGCCAACGACCAAGAACAGGCTCTAGACGCGTCTCCGGACGGGCGCGCCGGCCTTCTCGACTCCATTGGCGAGTTTGGACTTACTGGTTTTGTGCTATATTGGTGAACCTCGATAAATAACAGTTTTTACACGTTGTATCTACCAGAGGGCGTTTTTCGCGACGACGCTAAACCGGGTCGCAACCCGCTGAAATTGTTGAGGCGCGCCGCTAAACTGGCGCTAAACCGGCGATAAGACCCGAATCCGGAGCCGGGCGCCTCCCCGGGTCTAGCTCCGGCTCCGGTCCGTCGCCGCGATGCGGGCGAACGTCGCCAGGATATGCAGCCGCCGGTCGAGGTTCATCTCCTCCGTGTCGCGCGCCGCCGTGCGGATGTCGTCCCAGAGGCCGCCGAGCTCTTCCGCCCGCGCGACCGAAGAGGCGGTCCTCGCCGCATAGCCGGCAAGCCACTCGTAGAGCTCGCGGTGGAAGGCGTCATAGGCCTCGGCTGCGGCGGACCGGTCGGCGAGCGCGTCGGCGAGCCTCAGCACCGCGCGCGGATCCGGCCGCGGCAGGCGGGCGATGGTCGAATTGATCAGCGCGTCGGTTCCCGCTCCATCCGGCGACAGGCGCGCCAGCGCCTCGCGCACCGACCCGTTGGCGCGTCGCGCGGCCCTCGCGGCCGCGGCGGGATCGGCTTCGCTCCAGGGCGGCCCCAGCGCCCCGACCGCCGCGGCGATGTCCTCCTCCGACAGCGGATCGAGCTTGATCCGCCGGCAGCGCGAACGAATCGTCGGCAGCACTCGCCCGGGCCGGTGCGAAACGATGAGGATGAGCGAGCGTTGGGGCGGCTCCTCGATCATCTTCAGGAGCGCATTGGCGCTGCTGCGGTTGAGGTCCTCCGCGCAGTCGACGATCAAGACCCGCCAGCCGCCGAACGCCGCCGACATCTGGAACACTTGCAGCGCCATGCGCACATGCTCGACCTGGATCTCGCTCGAAAACCGCTTCTTGTCCGGCAGCCACGCCCGCCGGATCAGGGCGAAGTCCGGGTGGGCGAGCGCCGCGAGAAGCCGCGCCGCCTGGCGTTTCGGGTCAACACCGAGGTCGTTCGCCTCCTGCGCGGCGGCGGCGTTCGGATCGGGATTGGCGAGCACGAAGCGCGCGAAGCGCCAGGCGAGCGTCGCCTTTCCGACGCCTCTCGGGCCGCCGATCAGCCAGGCGTGGGCGAGACGGCCTCCCCGATAGGCCCCGAGCATTTCCGCTTCGGCCGCCCGGTGACCGATCAGGGCCTGGGCGTGGCGCGGGTGCGGAGCGCCGGCGAGCGCATCCGCTTCGGGGGCTTCCTCCTCTTGCGTCTTCTTCATGATGCGCAGGCTCTCGCCGCCATGGGATCGAGGCGCGCCTCGACCGCCGACCAGATGGCCTCGGTGACCTCATCCTCCGACTTCAGGGCGTCGACGACGACGCAACGCTCGGGCTCGGCCGCGGCGATATCGAGGAACGCGCGGCGCAGCGTCTCGTGGAATTTAAGCCCTTCGGCCTCGAAGCGGTCGGCGCTCCCCGCTCCTCTGCGCGCCTGCGCCCGCTCGAGGCCGGCTTCGGCCGGGACGTCGAGGATGACGGTGAGATCGGGACGATTCGGTCCGACGGCGACCTTTTCGATACGCGCGATGAAGCCGGCGGGCAGGTCGCCCGCGACGCCTTGGTAGGCGCGGGTGGAATTGGCGAAACGGTCGCAGACGACCCACGCCCCCCGCTCGAGCGCCGGGAGGATCGTCTTGTCGAGATGGTCGATTCGAGCGGCGGCGAACAGAAGCGCCTCTCCCTCCGGCCCGAACCGGGACGCGAAGCCGCTCAGAATTGCGTCCCGCAATTGCTCGGCGTGCGGCGAGCCTCCCGGCTCTCGCGTGCGCACGACTTCGAGCCCCACGGTCGCGAGCTTGTCCTCCAGACGCTTCGCCTGCACGGTCTTGCCCGCGCCCTCCCCGCCTTCGAGGGTGATGAATCGGCCCCGCGGCGCGCCGCTCATTTGTGCGACAGCGCTCGCCGCAGCGCGTCCCGCACCGCGTCCCCCGCAAGCTCGACTCCGGCGTCGACGGCGCGGCTCGTCAGGCCCCCGAGCGCGACAGCTGCGCCCGTTTTCAGCGGAGCGTCAACCACCAGCATGTCGTCGCGCCAGATCTTGAGCGCCCCCGCATCCTGCCCCTTCTCGACCGGCGCCGCGAGCGGCCCGCTATACACGATCTTGGCGACGAGCTTGCCGCTTTCCCCCTTTGGCACGAACAGCGCGATCGGGCGCTCGCTGACCAGCGGGACCTCGCCTAATTCTCCGCCGTAAACAGACGCGGCCCCGATCGTCTGGCCGGCCTCGAACACGGTGCGGTGGTCGAAAGAATGAAAGCCGTAATCGAACAGCTTGCGCGCCTCCTCGACCCGCTCGCCGGCCGACTTCAGTCCGTACATCACGACGATGAGACGCTGGCCGTCCTGAACCGCCGATCCCACGACGCCGAAGCCGCCGTCGAGAGTGTCCGCGGCCTTGAGCCCGTCCGCGCCGATGTCCATGGTCAGAAGGGGGTTGCGGTTGAGCTGGCGGATCTTGTCCCAGGTGAACTCCTTCTCGCTGAAGTAGTGATAATACTCCTGGTCGTCGCGGATGACGTGCGCGGCGAGCTTCGCCATGTCGCGCGCCGTGACATATTGGTTGGGGTCGGCTTTGCCGCGGGCGTTGGTGAAATGCGAATGCGTGAGCCCGAGTTCGGCTGCGCGCTTGTTCATGATGTCGGCGAAGTTGTCTTCCGTTCCGCCGATGCCCTCGGCGAGCGTCATCGCTGCGTCGTTGCCCGACTGGATCAGCAGTCCGCGCAACAGGTCCTCTATCCTCACGTGGCTGTGGAGCGCGAGGAAGGAGGCGGCCCCGTGCGAATGCGCCCCGCCCTCACGCCAGGCTTTCTCGGACACGTCGAACACGTCATCGAGATGGAGGCGTCCCTCCTTCAGCTCGCGAAAGACGATCTCGGCGGTGAGGAGCTTGGCGGTGGAAGCGGGCGGCGTCGGTTGATCCGCGTTCTTCTCGTAGAGGATTGCGCCTGTATCGTAATCCTCGACGAGGGCGACCTCCGCGGCGGTGTTGAATATCTCCGAGCGCGCCGGCGCGGCCAAGGCCAAAACGGCGAGGAAGGCGAGACTGAGCCTGACGAAGCCCACCGGATTTCCCATGACGAATTGCTTGAGGCCGAGCGCTCGGCGCGCTCCGGGCGCGCGCTTAACAGCACGGATCGGCAAGTCTTGGCAATGTCTCCGAAAAGTGCGGCGACACCGGGGCTTTTCAAGCTACTCTTCCGCGGCCGGGATCACCCGATCGAAGGCGTCCGCGGAGACGCTTTTGAGGCGGTCAGCGGACGGACCGGAGAAGTAGAGCGCCTTTTCCGCGTTCGCCTGAATGAACGGCCGGCGGGGCGGCAAGACCGCGACGGGCGCCGGCTTCGGCCGATGAACAGCGACGCGGACGACGGATGAGCCATGCGCCTCGCCGAGGTCGAACGGCCGCGCCGGCGGAAGCGGGATAGGCCCGCGAGGAATGTGGACGGCTACGGCGGTCCGACGCGCCAGCTGCCGAATCGATTCCGGCGGAGCCTCCCGTACCGGCTCCGGCGGCAAAGGCTGCGAGCTGGCGATCTGAATCGGTTCGGGCGGCGGAGGCGGCGCCGCGGCGGCGACCCGGATGGGTTCAGGCAGCGGAGGCGGCGCCGGACGGGCAACCGGCTCGCTGCGGCCTGAGCCAAATAAGCCTGCGAACAAGGACGGCCCCGACTGGTCTCCGCCGGCGACCATGACCGGCGACGAATAGCCCTCGAGATTGGCGGGCGAGCCGTCGGTGCGCAGCGACGCGAGCAGGGCCCCGTCATCCGATCCTTCGAGCGGCGCGCGGCCGACATATTCCACCTTGACCCTGGCGGTGCCGATGCCCTTGAACCCGAGCACGTCGGCGGCGCGCGAGGACACATCCATCACTCGACCGTCATGGAAGGGGCCGCGGTCGTTGACGCGCACGATAACGGAATAACCGTTGTCAAAATTCGTCACCCGGGCGTAGCTCGGCAGCGGCATGGTCGGATGGGCGGCGGTGATCGACGCCATGTCATAAATCTCGCCGTTGGCGGTGCGGCGTCCGTGGAAGGCCGCGCCGTACCAGGACGCCATGCCGGCGGCGGTGTAGGACTCCATTTCCCTCGGGTAATACGCGTGGCCGGCGACCATGTAGGGATGGCCGACGAGATATTGGCCGCCGCCCTTCGGGACCGGCTGCCCGTCGGCGACGACTTTCGCGCTCGCGCGCCCGTATTTGGCCTCAGAAAAATACTCGTGACCGTGGGCGTAACGCTGCTGGACGGTCTGGTTCGCGCATCCGGACAGCGCGAGCGCAAGGCCCGCCCCCCCGAGCCAGGCCCTTCGGGCCGCGGCGGCGGACGCCCCGAAAAGCGAAACGATCATCGACGCTGACCCGCTGGAGAGCGGAATTTGAGAAAATGCCGGCATCCCCGATAGAATCCGCCCACGCGGGAGCCTTCCGAACCGTCACTATCGTCTGGCACTATTGATCCCGCTTCGTTTCGATTTCGCTAACGAATTCCGACCGATCGGGCGCACGGCGCCGCGGCTGGCCCGGTTTCATCCCCCTTGTTTTCGCCGCGCCAATGTCCCCTGTGACGCGGGCCAGCCACAACTGACGCCTAATCGAGGCGAGAAAGTGGCCAGCGTTTGCCTCGGGTTCCGTGCGCGTCTGAGCAGGACCGTTCGCGGGGCGCAAGCGCCAACGGGAAAGCGCAGGCTGCGTCTGACCGCAGACAACCGTGTTGTTCGGCGCAACTCCAGTCGATTGCGGCTTTGCCGCTCGGCGCCTTGCCGCGAGGGAGCGTCCGGGCTCTTTGCCCGAGAGCTGGAGTCTTCCGGCTCGAGGTCGACCGCACCGGACGGTCTGCAGACCGCCCGGAGCTGTCTAAGTCTTTCGCCATCGCGCTAGCAGATCGATCGCGACGAACCTCAAATCAAGATACCGCGGCTCAAGCGCGCCGCGAAGTGCCCCGGCCGCGTTTTCTGGCGCGCGAATTGTCGCACCGGCTCCCCTCCTTGTTCGCTTCATCCTGCTTCTGTTCCAATTCCAAAGATCGGAGGCGCTCGAAAAACGTTGATTGCGACGTCCAGCGATGGTGAATCCCATCGCCTTGGAACAGCTGTGCCGCCGGAAGGAAGACGTGCGCTCAATAGCAGACGATTTTTTCCTGCTCGTCCCGCTCGCCGGCTCGATAAGCGCCGCCGCCGATCGCCCTACCCCTCAGCCGACACCGCGCCGCCCAGATAGGCCTGCTGGACCCTCCGGTCCTCGGCGAGTTTGCTCGCCAATCCTTCAAGGACGATGCGGCCGGACTCAGCACATAGCCGCGGTCGGCAAGGCCAAGCGCCCGGCGTGCGTTCTGCTCGACCAGCAAGACCGCGGTTCCGGATGCTCGTATCGCGGCGAGCGTCTCGAAGATCATGCGCACCAGAAGCGGCGCCAGCCCCATCGACGGCTCGTCGAGCGCCAGCAGCTTCAGATCGGTCATCAGCGCTCGGCCGATCGCGAGCATTTGCTGCTCGCCGCCGCTCAACGTGCCTCCGAGCTCCCGGCAAGGCCCGCCCAGATCGCGCCCATGACATAAGCGAGCAGTTTCACGCGCACCGTCGGAACGCCGGTCGCCTCGGCCGCCGATTCGTCTTCCCGCAGGCGGATCCAGGCGCGGCCCAGGCGCGACCGGCGCAGCCGCCGAACGAACAGCAATGTGACCAGGAGAATGACGAGCCCGAGATAGTAGAGCGCGCGCTGGCTTTCCAGCGGATGGCCGAACAGCGACGGCGGCGGAATGCCCCATATGCCGTCGGGGCCGCCGGTATAGTCGAGATTGGTCGCAGTGATGCGGATGATCTCGCCGAAGCCGAGCGTCACGATGGCGAGGTAATCGCTGCGCAACCGCAAGGTAGGTAACCGATCACGACCCCGCTCGACGCCGCGAGCACGACGCTGAACGGAATGGTCCCCCAATAGGTGAAGCCGGCTCGCGTCATGAGCAGCGCCGCCGTGTCGGCGCCGATCGCGAAGAACGCGGCGTAGCCGAGATCGAGAAGGCCGGCGTAGCCGAGATCGAGAAGGCCGGCGTAGCCGACCACGATGTTGAGCCCCAGGCCGAGAATCGCGAAGGTGATGACGCCGATGCCGACCGAGGTCCAGTAGTCGCCGACAAAATTGGGCAACGCGACGGCGGATGCCCGAGATCGCCGTGGCGATGTCGCTGTCAGCGCGATTGGCGTAGGTCCGCTTTCCGGCGGTGAAGCCTATTTCGCGCTCCCAATGGAATGGCGGCCTTGGCACACATTCCCCAGGCAACTCTGGTAGGCGCGCTCTCCGCCATTCCACGGTTCCGGCCAACGGTCGCTTCCGGCCACCCCGAATTCAAAGTGGCGCTAGGGGACCGGGACAAGGCCCCGGCAAAAGAAGGGGGAACAGAGAAGCGATTGAAGATAGTCACGACCGGCAACCTCCACATATTTGTCGCTTGCCGTGGGCGAAACGCGATGGCACTTTGGCGCCTGACACCGCGCGCTCTCCGTCTCCACCAACTATAGCGCGGGCGGCCCCGCGTCGTCTCCTCCCCGGCGCGGGGCTTTTTTTGGTCGAGGTGATCTTCACTCAGAAGGTCAGGCGAATTTGTCACGTAAGACATCTTTCGGATTCTTATCGATTGCCTCGGTCAGCGACGGCTTCGTGTCTTCACGCGGCAGGAAGGAAGTTTTGAAGCGTTCGCATTCTGGGGCCTCTACAATTTTGTCTATTGGTGTGTAATCGTTCTCGGCTTAGCCTCAATTATCCAAGGCTTGAAGAGCCGGATCGAAAGGGGATCCGATGTCCAGGTTGAACCTTTTAGAGAATGTTGAAATCGAATTGGATAAGATCCGTCGAGTTGCTTCACGAATTGAGGATGGATTCATTCTTTATCTGATCGACATGACGATCCTGGCGGTGAAGCGAAAAGCTATTTCTGAGTGCGTTGCTTCCAGGGGACAGGGGCGCCTGCGAGAAGAATCCGCCGCAAACCGCCGGGACAAAGCGAATTTCACCCCGAGTCATGGAGCTCGCGGGCGAATTGACGCCGAGGCTGCTGGATGACGTTCGAATCGCTCGGCCGCTGAGCCTGCGTCGGCGATTTCGAGGGAACTGGTCATTGCCACATGTTGAGTTTCCCGAAGAGGCCCGCCCCCTGCGGGCTTTTTCAATTTCTGGCAACTCCCAAGCCTCTCGAAAAGTCAGGTCTAAAGCTCATCGGCCTCATCCTGAGGCGCTCTTGCGAAGCAAGAGCCTCGAAGGATGCTCCAGCGCGCGACTGGCAACCGAGCCGCGTTCCCGCGTCAGCGCGATCTGGAGCGTCCTTCGAGGCCGCTTCGCGGCGCCTCAGGACGAGGTCGGCGGGCGGCGCTAGCTCCTCAAAGACGGACCGACCGAGGAGAGCTTGGGAGTTGCAATTTCTGAGCTAATCCGCGAAATCGTGCTTTTGCTGACATTGAAACGGCGCACCAGGTCGGCCTGCGTCGCCGCGCCCGAAGCGAGCGCCTGCAAGCCTTCAGGGCGCTGCGCAGGCGTCAATTTCGGCGGGCGGCCCATATGCTGGCCGCGCGCTTTGGCGCGGGCGCGGCCTTTCGCCCGTGCGCAATCGGATCAGCTCGCGCTCGAACTCGGCAAGCCCGCCAAGCACGGTCAACATCAGGGGCCATGCGGCGTCGTAGTGTCAGCCCAACTGTTTCCGAGCGAGCGAAATGCCGCCCCGCGCTGCGCCAAGGTCACGAGGATGTCGAGAAGATCGCGCGTCGATCGCGCGAGCCGGTCAAATCGACTGACGACGAGGACGTCGCCTTCATCGATGCGCGGAAGGAGCCGGTTGAGCTGCGGACGGTCGGCATGCGCGCCCGTGATCTTCTCGCGGGAGATGTTTTTCGCTTCGCACCCGGCAGCCTTCAACGCCTCAAGCTGGGCGTCGAGGGGTTGGCCTTCGGTCGACACGCGCGCGTAGCCGAAAAGGGTCATACCGAGAATTGACCGGAAATAGGGACTCTTATGCAAGTATCTTTCGCAACTCCGGAAAGGCGGTTTTTATTGGGCCAGAAACTCGTCCCTGAAAGTCTTGAATTCCGCTCCACCCGGGAACGGAGCCCTATGGTGAAATCACGACGTCGGCGGCCCAGCTCGCCAAGAAGATCGCGACGAAAGGCAACCACGTTCCGATGAAGCTGCGAAACATCGCGTAGCTGCGTTCGAACAGCGGAGCGACGACAACGGCGTCGAGAAGAACGACGAGCCCGGTGATTGCCACCGCCCTAAGCACCGGATCGAAGTCCGGAGCGAGGAGCGTGTGAACCGCCGATACAACGAAAGCGATAACTGGCGCGGCAACCAGATGAACGCGCAAAGTCGTGTCGAGAGACCATAGTCGGCGTCCAATGGCTATGACGCCGCCGCATGCGCCCCAAAGGACGAGCGCCAGCACGACCAGATAGACCCACGCCATTCCAGTTTCCTCCGCCGAGGCGCCTTGTCACAACTCAAATGCGGCATTGACATTCGGTCATTCTAGATTTATCGAATTACCATAGGTGTCCATGGCTGAAAATCACACCGAAGAGATTGCGCGCTACGCCGACATGCTCGCGGCCTTGGGAGCCGAGCCACGGTTGCGGATCGTCCGGCTTCTGTTGGCGGCGCATCCGGAAGGGCTCGTCGTCGGCGAGATCGGCTCGGAGCTTGGCATCCCGCCATCAACGCTCTCGCATCACCTGGAAAAGCTGAAAAACGAAGGCCTGGTCTCTGTGCGACGCGAAAGCACGTTCCTTCGCTACACCGCGAACACCAAGGCCCTTCAGGAAATCGTCGGGTTCCTGTTCGCCGAGTGCTGCACCCGCAACAGGGCGATCCGGCCAGAAGCCATCACCTGCGCTTGTCCATAGGGAGAGGGTCATGTCGAGCATCGAAATCAAGGAAGCCGTACGGGAACGCTACCGGGAAATTGCGCGCAACGTTCGAACACCGGGCTCGAGCTGCTGCTACGACGGCGAGGCGGGGTCCTGCGGGATGATCTCGGCCAAACTCTACGCTGACGACGAAACCCGGTCTTTACCGGAGGCGGCCGTGTTGGCGTCGCTCGGCTGCGGCAATCCGACAGCTCTCGCCGAACTGAAGGAAGGCGAGACCGTGCTCGATCTCGGCTCCGGCGGCGGTATTGACGTTCTGCTCTCCGCCCGCCGCGTCGGCCCTTCAGGCAAGGCCTACGGCCTCGACATGACCGACGACATGCTGGCGCTCGCGCGGGACAATCAGCGCAAGGCAGGGGTCGAAAATGTCGAATTCCTCAAAGGGGAAATCGAGCATATCCCACTGCCGGACAATTCGGTTGATGTGATCATTTCCAACTGCGTCATCAATCTGTCGGCCGACAAGGATCGCGTGTTGCGCGAGGCGTTTCGCGTGCTGAAACCAAGCGGCCGTTTCGCCGTTTCCGATGTCGTCACGAGGGGAGCGATCCCGGAGGGGATTTGCCGGAATGTGCTGCTTTGGGCTGGCTGCATCGCCGGCGCGCTCGACGAGAACGACTACCGCATGAGGCTCGCCGCGGCCGGCTTCGAGGCGATCGGCATCGAGCCAACGCGCATCTACGACGTGGAGGACGCACGCGAGTTTCTGACCAGCAAGGGCGTCGATGTCGACGCGATCGCGTCGCAAGTCGCCGGCAGGTTCATGAGCGCGTTCGTGCGCGCGAAAAAGCCCGGCTCCGCCACGGCGACGCAGGACGGAGCCTGCTGCGCCCCAACCTGCTGCAACTGAAACTGAAACGACGATTATGACGGACCGGCAATTCAATGTTCTCTTTCTCTGCACCGGCAACACGGCGCGCTCGGTCATGGCCGAAAGCATTTTGCGCAAGGACGGCGCGGGCCGCTTCAACGCCTTCGCGGCGGGGAGTCACCCCAAGGGCGCCGTCAATCCGTTCGCTCTCAAGACGCTCGCCGCCTACGGCTATCCGACTGACGGCTTTCGCTCGAAAAGCTGGGATGAATTCGCCGTCCCGGGCGCACCGCAGATGGATTTCGTGTTCACGGTCTGCGACAGCGCGGCCGGCGAGGCATGCCCGATCTGGCCCGGACACCCAATGACCGCGCATTGGGGCATCGAAGACCCCGCCGCTGTCGAAGGCGCCGACGTTGAAAAGGAACGCGCCTTCAACACGGCGTTCCGTTTCCTGCGCAACCGGATTTCGTGCTTCATCGCTCTGCCGATCGCCAGCCTCGACAAAATGACGCTCAGCGCGAAGCTCAAAGAAATCGGCCGACTAGACGGGGCTACCGCCAAGACGGTGGCGAGGTCAGTCTGATGTCGGTTTTTGAACGCTTCCTCACGCTCTGGGTGGCCCTCTGCATTGTCGCCGGGGTGGCGCTCGGGCACGTCCTCCCTGGCGTTTTCCATGCCATTGGCGGGGTCGAGTTCGCCAAAGTGAATCTGCCGGTTGCCGTGCTGATCTGGCTGATGATCGTTCCGATGCTGATCAAAGTCGATTTCGCGGCGCTCGGCGAGGTTCGCCGCCACTGGCGCGGATTTGGCGTCACGCTTTTCATCAATTGGGCGGTCAAGCCGTTCTCGATGGCCGCGCTCGCGTGGCTGTTCGTCGGCCATCTGTTCCGGCCCTACTTGCCGGCCGAACAAATCAACTCCTACATCGCCGGTCTGATTTTGCTCGCCGCCGCCCCCTGCACGGCAATGGTGTTCGTGTGGAGCAACCTGACCAAGGGCGAGCCACATTTCACGCTATCGCAGGTGGCGCTGAACGACACGATCATGGTGTTCGCCTTCGCGCCGATCGTCGGGCTCCTGCTCGGACTGTCCGCGATTGCCGTCCCGTGGGACACGCTTGTTCTGTCGGTTGTGCTTTATATCGTGATCCCGGTCATCGCTGCGCAGATTGTTCGCCGGAACGTGCTCGCGACGGGGGGAGAAAAGGCCCTCTCCGATCTCCTCTCGCGTTTGCAACCGCTGTCGCTCGTCGCCCTCCTGGCCACGCTCGTTCTGCTGTTCGGCTTCCAAGGCGACCAAATCCTTCGGCAACCGACCGTCATCGGACTGCTCGCCATCCCGATCTTGATTCAAGTCTATTTCAACGCCGGCTTCGCCTACCTCCTCAACCGGCTGACCGGCGAAGAGCATTGCGTCGCCGGGCCGTCGGCTCTGATCGGCGCAAGCAACTTCTTCGAACTGGCGGTCGCCGCCGCGATCTCGCTGTTTGGCTTCGAATCCGGCGCGGCGCTCGCCACTGTCGTCGGCGTGCTCATCGAAGTGCCCGTCATGCTGTCGGTCGTCTGGATCGTCAATCGCAGCAAGGGCTGGTACGGAGGCGGCATCGTGCAGATGCCTTGATTTCTGCACTTAGCGATCGCCTCAACCGGCCGAGCCGCCCGCCGCGTCGTGAGGTCGGAGCAAGTCGGCTGGCCATGGCGCCAAGAGAAGCCGCCCGGAAATCTGCTCCGGTCATGAAATGCGGGTTTAGCCTGCGAGGCGCTTCCACCACGGCCGCTTCAGCGGCGGCTCGGCGTCTTTCTCCGTCATCGGCGCCGGGACCGGCGGCTCCGCCTTCGTCCTGTCGATCACGCCATTCGCCCTTCCTCCGGCCGCCTCATCGCGCAAAGCCAGCCGCTCTAAAGCAGCGACGAGCGGCTCGGTCGCGGCGCGCGTTTCGTCCTCGACCCGACGCATTTCGCTCACGCGCGCCCCGGCGAGCGGCCCGAGAAGGCCCTTCAACTCGGCCTGAAGGGCCGCGAAGGCGACAGCCATTTCGTCCGTTTCGGCCGTTTGCTTCGTTGCGCCCGTTTCGGGCGCAGACTCCGGCGAGGCTGTCGCGTCCGGCTGCGCGGGGCGCGAGGCCGTCGCGTCCGGCTGTATGGGAGGCGAGGCCGTCGCGTCCGGCTGCGTGGGAGGCGAGGCCGTCGCGTCCGGCTGCGTGGGAGACGAGGTTGTCGCGTCCGGCTGCACGGGAGGCGAGGCTGTCGCGTCCGGCTGCATGGGAGGTTGCGCGGGCGGCGGCCTCTCGAAGACGCGAAACAGCTCGTCCGAATCGATTGCGAAGCCGCCATCCTCTGTTCTTTGCGCCGAAAGGCTGCCCGCCCGAATGGCGCGCCAGACGTCGGCCTTGCTCGCTCCGAGCTTTTCCGCCGCTTCCTGAAGGCTCACCGTGGACATTCGATCCGTCCCGCCCGACGTTGCAGGGCGCGAGGATGGGAAGTTGCGGTTAATGAAGGCTTAACGCTCGCCCGTCCCCCAGCTCGACGCCCCTGAGGGGCGCGCTGCGCGTCTCGTTTTTGCATAGGCGGGAGACCCTCCGGTTAGGCCGGTATGCTGTTGTCGATTCCGGCCGAGATATGCGGTGTCACAGGCCGTCGGGTACATCGAGAGGAAGAGCGCGATCCGCCTGACCAGGGCTTATGCGAACGGAGAATCTAAGCGCGCACCTCGTCCAGAATGTCACGGACCTGTCCGATTTTTCGAGCGACCTTGTATCGCCATATCCCGAATGACTTCGCGGCATTGACGGCGCTGACCCACCGCTCGGCGGCCTGAGCCTTGATCTCGGCCTTTGGATCATAGCCTTTCGTTTCCAGAATGAGATACTCGTTCGCGTCGCGCGCCAGGCGGATAATGAAATCCGGCTCGTAGTCGTGCGCCTCGCCATTGTCTAGGTAGGGGATTGCGAAGCCGAGGCCGGCGTTCTTGACGAAGGCGACGACGGCCCCATGATTGTCAATGATATAGGCGGCGGACTGCTCCCAGCTTTCTGTGTCGGCTACGACGAAATTGACGTGGCTTCTGAGGACCACGCGCACGTCGCGGCTCGTCCAGAACGAGACGTCGGCGGTTGAGCCGGCTTTGCGGTTCCTTTCCAGAACCGGAAGCTCTGCGGCCTCGCCCGCGCGCGTGTCCGGCCGGATCGCCTCGATGAGGCGCTCGGTCACCCGCCCATAGTAAGGCGAGAGAAATGCGTCGATCCGTTCGGTCCCGGGCCTTCGGATCGACCTTGTCAGTGATGTAGCGCTCGACGATTTGGAGGATTTGAGGAAACAGCACATGGGGTCGCGCGCCGTCGCCGTGCGCTGCCTGAAAACGTCGGGTCAAATCCCGGCTCAAGTGGAAAGCAAGCGTCTGCACGCTGAACTGTTTGCGGTAGTCGGCGAGCGTCACATGCTCGAGTCTTCCCGGCCCTGACAGGGTGGCGCGGCCTGTCGCCGCGACGATGAGGTGCTTCAAGTCGACCTCAGCGGGGATCTCCTGCGGATCAAGGAGGACCGGCGCCACGGCGCTCCAGTCAACCGTCACCGTGTTCTTGATCGCCTGTTGGTATCCTTCGACGCGCGGAAACGAGATCGCATAGGCCGCCTTCTCCGGGACGGCGTGGACGTGCTGGCGCTTCGCCTTCTGGGCCGCGGCGCCGCCTGCGTTCGCCTTGAACGGAATCACCTCGAAAGGCACGCCGAAGACCTTGGCGACTTCCTCTTCGAGCTTCCCGTCCGCGCGCACGTCGTAATTCGTTCGACGGAGCCCGCGCCCGACCACCTGCTCGCACAGCAATTGCGACATGAACGGGCGAAGTCCGACGATATGCGTCACCGTGTTGCAGTCCCAGCCTTCGGTTAGCATGCCGACCGAGATGATGCAGCGAACGTCTTGCCCCGGAGGATGAAGCGGCCGGCCGAGCTTTTCCGCGAGCGCCTCGAACCCTTCGGGATAGATGGCGCGGCCCTGGCTGTCCCTGGTCCAGTCCTGTTTGCCGATGGTGTCCAGCGTGAAGCGCATCCAACTCATCTCGTCGGCTTTCGCCGCCCCGCTGTCGGTCTCCTCAACGACCTTCGTATCGACCCGAATGGTGACTTGCTTGTCTTGGGTGTTCCGCAGTTCCGGCAAGTGCGCCGACGGGATGCCTGTCGGCGGTTGGTCCTCGGCGATCCAGTCGTAGACGACCTTCGCGATCTTCGTCGTCTTGCAGATGAGAATATAGACCGGCGGGCGCTTCTCCTCTGGCTTTTCGACGAGCCATCGATGGCGCTCTGACTCCCAGAGACTGCCGAGCATGGCGATCGGCGTGTGTGCCCATTTCAGAATCGCTTCTGGCTTCGGGTTGGCCTTCTTTCCACCACGCTCTGCGGTAGTCAGCTTCGTCAGAATCCAGCGCCAGATGTTGAAATAGCCGGCGATTTCGGCGCCGGTTGTGTCGCGCACCGCAAGCTGCGGAATCTTCACGAGGCCGGATTCGATTGCGTCCGTCAGGCCGAAGTCTGAGACGACCCAAGGGAAAACCCGGTTCGTTTCATTGCCGACCCGGCCGATGAAATAGGGCGTCGCAGACAAATCGACGCAGAAGTTGATTCCGCGGTGCTTGTGGACCTTGTCGAGGCCGTCGACCCAGACCGTCGCCTCCTTGACGTCGTACTCGTCGCCGTCCTCGTCGTCGTCCTCTTCCTCGTCTTGCGGCGAGCGGATGCGGTAGGCGTGATGGGCTTCGTCGTTGAAGACGAGGATGTTTCCGCGGCCGCCGAACTCCCGGCCGAGCACGCGATTGAGAAGCGCCGAGTTGCTTTCAACGTAGCGAACGGACTCGACTTCCACTTCTTTGAGCGCGCCGGAGTTGTCTGTAAGCCTGTTCCTGACGATAAGACCGCTCGCTTCCCGAGCTTCGAGAGCCGCGGGAGTGATGTAGCGTGTTCCGCGAAAGGAGGTCGTTTTGCCGGCAATCTTCAGATGTCTCAGCTTTTTGACCGGGTTACCCGTCTTCACCACGCGTGCCGAAACTCCGCCCACGGTCGACGTCAGCGGCTCGAACACATGCCAGTTCCACACGAGCACGCGCCCCTTGCTGAGGTCCGGCATCAGTCTTTCCGGCACGAGATCGCGCGAGCGATAGAGGCTCGCTTCGCCTCGGGTCGGATCAAGCTCGTTGAGCCGGTTCTTGATCGTCACGTTGGGGCAGACAACGAGAACGATGTCGGAAAATCGCGCGTCCGAGCAATTGGCGACCTTGTTGAGAATTGACCACGCCGCCAGCATGCCCATGACGGTTGTCTTGCCGGAGCCGGTCGCCATCTTGCAGGCTTCGCGGCGAAACGCCTTGAAGCCCTCGGCTTTGCGGTCGTCGCTCGGCTCGTCGAGCGGAATGTCGATTCCCTGCAGGAAATCGGCGCGCGCCTCGGCCAGAAAGATGATCGTCTCGGCCGCCTCGAACTGCGCGAAAAAGAGCCGCTTCTCGCGCCCTTCGCGAAGCCACCACTCGATGAGCTCGCGGGTGGTCCGCGTCACCCCCGGCCGGCCCGCAGCGCGCCAATCCTTCATGCGCTCGCGGATGAGATTGACGAGGGCTAGCTGGTCCAGACGCCGGTGACGTGTTCTTCCGCCTCGCCTTTGTCGGGCGGACGAAACCAATAGCCCGCCTTGCGCCGGCCCGGCATGCGCCGCGGCTGTTCGCCGAATTTGATGAGCCAATGCTCGCCCGGCTCGTCGTAAGGCGAGTTGAGGATCGGCTCGCCGACTTCGAAGGAAGACATTGCCGCTACCATGCGGCGAGGCGTGCGCCTCCCTCTCCCACCGGGAGAGGGAGCGCGGGTGAGGGGACCGCGCCTTCAGTCGAAGGGCAATCGCAGCGCCGCGCGAATCCGTACGAGCACGTCATCGAGATCGCCCTCAACCTCTGCATTCGTAAACCGGATGACGCTGACGCCGCGGCTCTCCAACACCCTCGTTCGTTGCGCGTCATGATCGGCGAACCACTCATGCTGCCAGCCGTCCAACTCGACGGCGAGCTTAGCTGCGTGACACTAGAAATCGACGACGAACCGATCGAATTGGACCTGGCGGCGGAACTTTGCCCGATGAAAGCGCGAGCCGCGCAGTTGCTCCCAAAGGATCTCCTCCGCCTTGGTCTGTTGCTTCCGCAATCTCGCGAATTCGCGGCGCTCAGACGCCATTGGCATTTCCTCATCCGATTGGTCCCCTCACCCCCGACCCCTCTCCCAACGGGAGAGGGGGGCGCGCGTCACCCTTCGAGCTTCCGCACGACCATCATCTCGTTGCCGCGGTCGTCGATCACCTTGACCGCGATCTGGCGTTTTCGCCCGCCTCGAACGACGCGCTCGTGTCGCCGGCGAGGTGATCCCAAACGCTTTCGTCGTGCGTCGCGCGCAGCGCCTTCTTGAGATTGTCCCATGCGCTTGTGCGCGGAAAGAACACCTGCGTCCCCATGAAGACGCGGCCGTTGTAGTCGGAATCGAGCATCCAGCAGGGCATGTCGTCGCCCTTGAGGCGCGCGAGTCCATCGTGACTGGGTCGAAAGTGTCGAGGCCGAGAAGGCGAACCTGCCAGCGCGAAGAGCCGCCCGCCGTCTCCGGGCCAAGCTTCTTCAATTCGATTCAGGCCGGCCGGCAACGGAAAAGATCTGGCTGGCCCGCGTCGTTTTCAACAGATCGCCCATGACCACGTCGGGCGTCACCGCGACATAAGTCGCCGGCACGTCGTAATCGCCTCGGCTTGGCGATCAGGTTCTCGGCGTTGGGCTGGATGGCGAAGCCGATCACGTAGAGTTGCGCGTAGCGTTTGGCGGAGGCCTCTCGCGCCGCCTCGTCAACGAGCTTCTGGATGACCGCGCCGTTCTCCGGCCCGAAGACGATCGCAACGGGCCGCTGAGAAAAGGCAAGGCGTTCCTGTTCTTTTCGTCGGCTGCTGCGACTGCGTCTGCGAGCGTCGCCTTCTGCCCTTGGCTTGTCGCCTCGACCATCGCCTCGGCGGAAAGCGCGAGCGTCTTGGCGGGCAGCCGAATGTTTTTGAGCGTCACCGAGCGTGCCCTTGCCGAGCTGCAGGATCGGCGCGCGGCGAAGCGTGTCGAGCATGCGGTCGACGAACGAGATGCGGTCGTCGACGTCCGTCCCGTCGTCCGGCTCGCCGTCGCCGTCGAGATCGAGCGGCGTGGGGATCGTGGCCTCCACGCAGAAGGGGCCGGACACACGGGTGACGTCCGCTTCTGTCTGGCCTATCGACCAGCACTTCCTCTGCGGCCGGCTCATTGTTGGCGATCTGACCTACGTTAAGTGCGGAACAATTCCTCCGACCTCTTCACCCTTCTGATCTGCTCCGATTGTAGACGAAGCCGCCGCCGGTCCCTTCTGCTCGTCTTTCAATTCGAAATACGGATAGGTTGCGCTGAGAAGCCGTTGCCGGCAAGCGCGAGGGCACTCGCGATAGTCGATGGTGATCCATCGCCTCCCCCAGCGCTCGGCGAGTACGCTGTCGTTCCGCTGCCGCACGTTGGGTCGAGAACCAGGTCGCCCGGGTCAGTAGTCATCAGAATGCATCGCGCAATTACCTTTACGATGGTTTGAACAACATAATTCTTTTTCTACCGAAGCCACTTATCGGTATCTTTCCAAATATTTGTTAAATAGGTATATCGGAAATCAGACAGCTAATCGACATAGTGAAGTGTCGTTCCTGCCGTACGATCAAGCCGGTCGTCGTCGGCGAGCCGTTGCATGACCCCGACTTCAACCGTTTTCCAGTGCGCGTTCTGACGGCGTATAAGTTTGCCTCTCCAAACGCGAAATTGTCATCCTGTCTAACAGAGCCCCTTCCGAATACATTGTGTCGTGTGATAAATCTTTGCACCCATTCGGGTATTTTCCGACAAAGTCTTCTTCGTCAGCGTGCAGTTAGAGATCGTCGTCCGACTAGTCCTCGATCCTACGTCGTATTGGCCAGAACACCCTCTCCACCTAGAACTTCTTTGTCGAATAGTTGACGGTATTTCAGCTCGATCCTTATCTTTTGCGTACAATACCAAATATCAGAACACTTGAGCAAAACGTGACTGCTTCTGCCTCCAGTCTTCCGGAACGGAATCACCCGACAGAGTTCTCGGCACCGAATACATCGTCCATGATCTCACGGACATGGTGCAGGTTTTCGTCACTTATCTGGACAAATACGCTTCCGCTATGTGCAATAGTTCGCGCGCGAAAGAGTCGTTCGCGCATGTAAGTCAGATACGAATGTGTAGCCCGAATTCCCACGTGTCGCGATACGCTTTACCATCTCCGGCTCTCGTGTCATGTCCTCATCTTTGTTCTGCCTCACGTCGCGGTCGCGGACGAACGGCTGAAAGTTCGATCCCAATTTTCACTCCATAGGGCGGGTCCATGTAGATCATCTGCACTTGCCCGCCCATGCCCTCGTACCGCAGCAGCGAGTTCATCACCACGAGGCTGTCGCCGAGGATGAGGCGGTTCACCCACTTGTCCTGATACTCGTAGGCCTTAGTGATCTGCGTCGGCGAGCGACTGCTGCGGGTCGCCGAACAGATCGAACATGTCGGTCTGCGCTGCGTCCTTGCGGTGGCTCTTCAGCGTCTCGATGATCGCCTTGGTCGAAAGCCGCTCATGGACGAACAACGGCAGCGTCGGCACGTCGAACGACAACCGCTCGGCCTTGCCCGCCCAGTTCAGGAACGGCCGCGACAGCGCCTTGAGTTGCGCGCGGCGTCCGCAAGAGAGCGCACTCGCGCACGATCGCCGTCCGCGCTCCTGAACTCGCGCGGCTCCTTGAAGGTGAACGGCGGATCGGCGTCCTAGCTTCGCCGCCTCCTCGATGCAGGCGATCAGCCACTCGCCTTGCTCGCGCGCTGGGTTCTGCCCGTCCCAATTCATCTCGGGCGCGAGCGAGGTATCGTAGCGGTAGATCGCCTTCGGCTTCTTCTTCTTGAACCGCGCCTGGCTGCCGATCTCCGGCCGGGCCAGAAGTGAAGCCTCTGGGTACTCATAGACCTCCGTCTTCGCTGCCGCGCTGAGATCGCTTCCGCCCTCCTTGCGCTTTGACGTCATCCTGCCCGCGCCATGACGCGCCCCTTTCGTTATCGTGAATTCTCGCAGCGAATCATGCTTGCGCCAAGTTGCTTGGGACCCCATGCCGTCGGTTTTCTGGTTCCACAACGCATTGCAGCCTTGACCATCAACCTGCACGATCTGTGTTTTATAGAGCCTGTCTTTGCTTTAAGAACAAACAGTGGACATTTGTTGGGAAACATGCCATAGTTGTTTCGATAATTCAGGAGCCACCATGGGGTGACAAAACCAAACAATTTCTTCTCTACACCCTTGAAGCCTTTGAAGGAGACCGCCGAGTTGTTCGCTTTCGCCGAAGCCGTTCCCACTGTTCGTGGCCCAATCCCCGGGCTGAGACCCGGGGCGGGGGCGGATCGCGCATGCGTCAAACGCCGGCGCAGCGAAACGGGGTCGTCGGTCTTCCAACGCGTCGCCCGGAAATGGCCCCGCAAAGGATTGGAAACATTGAATTAGCGCCCGGAAATATGCGCTCGAACGCTTGGATCGGCAAGATGCGGGCGAGCGGCGCGGACGGCTCCGGCGGAGTCCATCCTCCTCACGGCAGGGCGGGCCGAACCCATCGCCCTGTTCGTCAAGCTCGTGCAAGCGGCCCGGAAATAGCGCCGCAACCCATTGAAAAGGCTCGATTCGCGCCCGGAAATGGGATGGCCTGCCAAGCTGGGCCCTTGGTCGGCGTCCGCCGCCTTGGGAGTCACCGTCCGCTGGAAATGGCGCCGCAACCCGTTGAAAAGGCTGGATTGGCGGCTGGAAATGGGATCGCCTTCCAAGCAGGGCCCCTTGGTTGCAGCCGCCGCCTTGGGAGTTCCATGCGCTCGCGGATGGCGCCGCAAATCACTGAAAACATTGATTCCCGGGCCCGAAAATGGGAGCGACCCGCAGCCCCGGAGAATGATCGATTCGACGCACAACCCTTTAAGATCCTTCGTGCGGTCACGCCGCGCGCCCGCCGGCCCCCCTGAACCCGGTCGCCAGCAGGTAGAGCTCGGCGCTGTCGGGCCGACTGGCCTTGGGCTTGACGTGCCGGACGGCGGCGAACTCGCGCTTCAGCCGGACGAGCAGTTCGCCCTCGGCCCCGCCCTGCAGCACCTTGGCGAGGAAGAAGCCGCCCGGCGCGAGGACCTCGCGGGCGAACTCGGCCGCCAGCTCGGCGAGGCCCACGATCCGCAGGTGGTCGGTCTTGCGGTGGCCGGTGGCGTTGGCGGCCATGTCGGACAGGACCCCGTCGGCGGGACCGTCGAGCCATTGGCGAAGCCGCTCCGGCGCCTCGGGGTCGTGGAAATCCATCGTCCTGAACGCGACCCCGTCGATCGGGTCCATCTCCAAAAGATCGATGCCGATCACCCGTCCCCTGCCCTGGCGGGCGCCGGTCCGGGCCGCCGCGACCTGGCTCCAGCCTCCCGGCGCCGCGCCGAGGTCGACGATGCGCTGCCCGGGCCTGAAGAGCTTGTATTTCTCGTCGATCTCGAGAAGCTTGTAGGCCGCGCGCGACCGGTACCCCTCGCGCCTCGCCTGTGCGACGTAGGGGTCGTTGAGCTGGCGCTCGAGCCAAAGGGTCGAGGAGAGCGAGCGCTTGCGGGCGGTCTTCACCCGCGCCTTCAAGGCCCGGACGATTTCGCGGCCCGAGCCGCCGCGGCTCATCGGCGGCGTTCCCGCCGGTGCGCGCCGACGCCGTCCTCCCGCATCAGATGGCTGAGGATTCCCTCGCGCAGGCCCCGGTCGGCGATGCGCAGCCGCTCGGCGGGAAAATGCGTCCGGATCGCCTCCAGGATCGCGCAGCCGGCCAACACCAGGTCGGCGCGCTCATGTCCGATGCAGGCGTTGGCGGCGCGCTCGGCGTAGCTCATCGAGCGCAGCCTTGCGACGGCCTCGTCCACCTCCTTCCGCCCGAGCCAGAGTCCGTCGACCGCCCGGCGGTCGTAACGGGGAAGATTGAGGTGGACGCCGGCGACGGTCGTCACGGTGCCCGACGTGCCGAGCAGGTGGAAGCGCCCGCAGCGCGTTTCGTCGGCGACCTTGTCGACAAACGGCTTCAGCGCGTCGGTCACCGTGGCCGTCATCGCGGCGAAGGTCTTGTCGGTCACATCGACGCCGCCGAATTTTTCCGCCAGCGACACGACGCCGAGCCGCATCGATTCCCATGCGCGGACAATCTTCGCCCGCCGGCGCTGCTCGACGCCGAGCCAGATGATTTCCGACGAACCGCCGCCGATGTCGAACATGACAATGGAGCGGGCGTCCTTGTCGACGAGATCGCCCACTCCCGCCGCCGCGAGACGAGCCTCGGTCTCCCGGTCGACGATCTCCAACTGGAGGCCGAGCTGCTCGCGCACCTGGTCCACGAAGTCCGACCCGTTGGCGGCGGATCGGCAGGCTTCGGTGGCGATGGTGCGCGCCCGCGTCACCCCGCGCATCGCCATTTTGTCGCGGCAGACGCGCAGCGCCTCGAGCGTGCGGACGATCGCGGGCTCGCTCAGGCGCCCGGTCAGGGACAGGCCCTCGCCGAGACGAACAATGCGGGAGAAGGCGTCGACCACGCGGAAGCCGCCAGCGGTCGGCCGGGCAATCAGCAGCCGGCAATTGTTCGTGCCGAGGTCCAACGCCGCGTAAGTGGCAAGGGCTCGGCCGTCTCCAAAACGGACGTGAGGCGTCCCTAACGGCGCGTTGATCCCGCGTGCGGGACTCAACGTGGATGCATCGGACAAAACAAAAACCTCAACTCGCCCCGGAGGACATAAGGTCATCCTCGGGCTGTATTCGCTTTCGAATGTAGCAAGCCTGACGGCGGATGCAACGCAGCCGAGTTCGGGCCTGACCCAGCCGAGCTCAGCGCTCGAAGAAGGGATGGCGAACCTTGTCCCCGATCTTCAACCCGATCGTCGCCGCCGAGCCGCTGTTCAGCTCGAGCACCGCCAGGCAGGGCGGCCCGGACGGGATGACGCGCTCCGACAGCGGTTCCGCGTCGGCGACGATGTTGGTCACCACGCCCGCTCGCGAAATGAAGATCATGTCGAGCGGGATATAAGTGTTCTTCATCCAGAAGCTGACCGGCTCCTCCCGGTCGAACTCGAACAGCATGCCCCGATCGGGAGGCATGTAGCGGCGGTTCATCAGCCCGTGCTCGCGGGTCGCGTCATCGGCGGCGATCTCGACCTGATATTCATGCGTCCCGCTGGCGGTGACGATCTGCAAGCGCTCGACGGCGCCGGCCTTTCCGGGGGCGCATAGCGCGACGGCCAGAAGCAGCGCCAGAGCAAGCGCTCCCCGAAGCCGAGCTCCAGTCCTCGTCATCGCCTCGCTCCAAGTTCCAGACGAGCCCCGCGCGGGCGGCGTCCGGCCGAAGCATCAAAAGCAACGCGAGCGGCAGGTCAAGCGAGCGAGCGCTCGGCTGTCAATGGTGAGCGAAGATGCGGGAGCCGTCGAGCGGACGCACCTCCGCTGCGATCAGCCCCTTGGGCCCGGGGCCGAACCGCGCGAGCATCGTGTCGCCCGGCCTGGGATCGATAAAGCCATAGCGGCGAAGGGTCTCCATGTGGACAAAGATGTCCTCGGTGCCCTCGCCGCGGGTAAGAAAGCCGAAGCCGCGCGTTCGGTTGAACCACTTGACGATCACGATCTCGAAGCTGCCGACGGAGGTCGCCTGAGCGCGGGTCCGAACCGGCCCGATCGGCGAAGCGTAATCCGCCTCCGGCTCGGCGACCGAGATCACCTTGAACACCTGAAGGCCGCGGTCTGTGCGCTGCGCCTCGGCGACCACGCGCGCGCCTTCGCGGACGGTGGAGAAGCCGTCACGGCGCAAAACCGTCACATGAATGAGAACGTCCGCTTCGCCGCCGTCCGGCACGATGAACCCGTAACCCTTGGCGACGTCGAACCATTTGACCCTGCCGGCGACTTCGACGAGCCCTTCGGAGCGGGCGCCGTCCTCAAAAGCGACTTCCGCCTTCCCTGGCGCTTTGATGCATTGCTCGGTCAATTCAGCCCAACCCTACCCTACCCTACCCTACCCTACCCTACGCCTCGACGGCGCTATAAGGCCGTCCTCGGACCGTTTGCGCCCTCTGACCAGGAACGCTCCAAGCTGTTCCCTCGAGCCGCGCGATCCGCGATGCGAGTGATTCCCAGTCCCGAGGATAGCAAATCGCCACGCGCAGAGTAGAGGGACCATACGAAACTTGAGCGTAGCTGTGGACACATCGGAAAAAAAAATCCCGCCGCGCTCGCAAGAGCCGGCGGGAGTGACGCGACGGGAGCCGAGCTCCCGTGGAGAATTTGCTGCGGCGCGAGTCCTACTCGGCCTCTTCTTCCGGCTCCGGGGGAGGCGTCAGGCCTTCGAGGCCGCGCAGCAGATCCTCTTCGGTCATCCGGTCGAACTGAGCGTCCCCGCCGAGCTCGATCTGCGCCTGCGCGTTCGGGTTCACCATGAGCGGCGCCGCCTCCGCCTCCGGCTCGTCGACCTCGACGTGCTTCTGCAGGGCGTGGATCAGATCTTCGCGCAAGTCGCCGGGCGACAGCTTGGCGTCGCCGATCTCCCGCAAAGCGACCACCGGATTCTTGTCGTTGTCGCGCGGAACGTTGATCGGAGCGCCGGAAGAAATGGCGCGAGCGCGATGGCTGGCCATGAGAACGAGGTCGAAGCGATTGTCGACTTTGTCGATGCAATCCTCGACGGTGACGCGAGCCATGAGAGACTCCTTTGAAAGTGCGGAAAAAGGGGGAGGCGAACGCGCCCTCTACACCTTCAATGCGCGATATGCAAGCTTTGCCGCAGCTCTCCAGCAGCTCTCCGCAGCTCTCGGACAGCTCTTGATCAGAACGCAGTGGTCCCCGGCCGGCCCGCATCCGCCTCAGCGCGTCGCGGAAGGCTTCGGCGAACCGCTCGACGTCGCCTTCCAGCGAAGTCCATCCGAGACTCAATCGGATCGCGCGACGCGCGAGCTCCGGCCGCGCCCCCATTGCGCGGAGCACATGCGACAGCGCCACCTTGCCCGAGGAACAGGCTGACCCTGAGCTTGCAGCCACGCCGGCGAGGTCGAGGGCGATCATCAGAGTCGCCGCTTCGATTCCGGGGACGACGAAACACAGGGTATTGGGAAGGCGCGGCGAGGCCTCGCCGAAAATGACGACGTCCTGCGCCGCCTCGCGCACGGCCTCGGAAAGGCGATCGCGGAGCCGTAGAAGCCGGGCCCCCTCGCCGGCCGCCGAGTGCAAACAGACGCTAGCAGCGGCCCCGAAGCCGGCGATCGCCGCGACATTCTCGGTGCCGGCGCGAGCGCCGCGCTCCTGGCCTCCCCCGCGGATCAGCGGCTCGCCGAGGCTGAAGGCAAGGCTCGCCGCGACGATCGCCCCTGCCCCTTTCGGCCCCCCCATCTTATGCGCCGACACGGCAATCGCGTCGGCCCCCAGCGCCGAAACGTCGCAGGCCGTCCGGCCCGCGAGCTGGACGGCGTCGCAGAAGACGCGTCCGTCCGACGCATGGACCAGCGCGGCGGCTTCGGCGACCGGTTGGATGACCCCGGTCTCGTTGTTGGCTCCCTGGAGCGCCAGAAGCACGCGCCCGGGCCTGCGGCAGGCGGCCTCGAGCCAGTCGAGGTCGATCCGCCCGTCCGGTCGGATCGGAGCGACCTCGATCGCCGAATCGGAAAATCGGCCGCCACAGAGGACGCAAGGATGCTCGCCGGCGCCGACGATCAACCGGTCCAGCGCCGCCTCCCTGGGGCCGACGCCGAAGCGGACGTTGAGGGCGGTGTTGGCCGCCTCGGTCGCGCTGGAGACGAAGGTGACCGACCGCGCGGCGGCGCCGCAGAGGCCCCCGACCTCCGCCCGGGCGTTCTCGACGATCAGCCGCGCCGCCCGACCCTCGGCATGGACCGAGGAAGGGTTGCCGCCCGCGTCCATTGCCGCGAGCACGGCGGCGCGCGCCTCCGGGCGAAGCGGCGAGGTTGCGTTATGGTCGAGGTAGGTCCTCGTCGTCGGTCTGTCGGCTGACATCGAGACTTCCGGCGGAAGCGGTCGGAACGGCCTGTGCGCCCCTTGCGCTCGCGCCGCCGTTTTTCCTTGCAATCTCGGGCGCCTTGCGTGCTATGAGGCGGCCTCCGAGACGAGCCCCCATCGACTCAGAAGAGACATATGCGCCGCCTCCCCGCGCCGCAAGGCGGTCGTGGGAAGCCGGCCCGGCCGAGATCGACGGCTCCTCACAGGTGCGGGCCGGCCGGTTGTTCTGGAGTATGCATGCCTGAGGTTTTCTTCAACGGTCCCGCCGGTCGGCTGGAAGGCCGTTTTCACCCCGCAAAGCAGCGGGGCGCCCCGATCGCCATCGTGCTTCATCCGCACCCGCAATTCGGCGGCACGATGAACAACCAGATCGTCTACAGCACCTATTACAACTTCGCCGAGCGCGGGTTTTCCGTGCTGCGGTTCAACTTCCGGGGTGTGGGCCGCTCGCAGGGCTCCTTCGACCACGGCCAGGGCGAGCTTTCCGACGCTGCCTCCGCGCTCGACTGGGCCCAGTCGATCAGCCCTGAGGCTCGGGCCTGCTGGATTGCGGGCGTCTCGTTCGGCTCGTGGATCGGCATGCAGCTCCTCATGCGGCGCCCCGAGATCGAGGGCTTCATCTCCATCGCGCCGCCGGCCAACCGCTTCGACTTCAGCTTCCTCGCCCCCTGCCCGTCGTCCGGCCTGTTCGTCCACGGCGACAAGGACCGCGTCGCGCCGCTGAAGGAGGTTCTCGCCCTCATCGAAAAGCTGAAGACCCAGAAGGGCATCGTCATCGAGCATGCGGTGATCGCCGAGGCGAACCACTTCTTCGAGGACTGCATCGACGACCTGCAGTCTGTCGTGGGCGCCTATCTGGACAAGCGGCTGGGCATGCCGCGCCATGCGCGGCCGCCGCTTCGCAAGGAGCGCGCCAAGCCCGCTCCTCCGCGCGGCGACGAGTAGCTGACACGAACGGGGCTCGCCGGTGTCGCTCATCACGACGACGGAAGAACTCGAGGCCGCGTGCCTCAGAATGGCGCTTCATCCCTTCGTGGCCGTCGACACCGAATTTCACCGCGAGACCACCTTCTGGCCCGTGCTGTGCCTGGTGCAGCTCGCCTCGGACGACGAGGCGCTGGCGATCGACGCGCTCGCCGAGGGGCTCGACCTCCAGCCGCTCCTGCGGCTGATGGCGGACGAAGCCGTGGTCAAGGTGTTCCACGCCGCCCGCCAGGATCTCGAAATCTTCTGGAAGCTCGCCGGCGTTTTGCCGACGCCCCTGTTCGACACCCAGGTCGCGGCGATGGTTTGCGGCTATGGCGACCAGGTCTCCTACAGCGAGCTGGCGCAGTCGATCTGCCGGGTCTCGGTCGACAAGTCGTCGCGCTTCACCGACTGGGCGCGGAGGCCGCTCGCCGAGGCCCAGATCGACTACGCCATCGGCGACGTCACCCATTTGCGCGAGGTTTACCGGGCGTTGAGCAAGCGCCTCAAGGCGACGGGGCGTCAGCCCTGGCTCGACGACGAGATGAGGGTGCTCATCTCTCCGGCGACCTACGAGCAGCATCCCGAGCGCGCCTGGGAGCGCTACAAATCGCGCGCGCGCAAGCCGCGCGACCTGGCGGTCTTGATGGAGCTCGCCGCATGGCGCGAAAGCGAGGCGCAGGCGCGCGACGTTCCCCGCGCGCGCGTGCTCAAGGACGACGTCCTCATCGAGCTGTCGCTCGCCGCCCCGCGCAGCGTCGAGGCGCTCGCGAGCCTGCGCGCCTTTCCGCGCGGCATGGAGCGTTCCCGCGCCGGCGGCGAGATCCTCGAGGCGATCGAGCGCGGCCTCAAGCGCGATCCGAAGACCTTGCCGAAGATCGAGCGCGAGCGCCGCAACGGGACCAACATCGGCCCGACCGTCGAGCTGCTCAAGGTGCTCCTGAGACAGGTGAGCGAGGAGAGCGGCGTCGCCGGCAAACTGATCGCCACCGTCGATGACCTCGAGGCGATCGCCTCGAGCGACAAGGCCGACGTGGCCGCGCTCGCGGGCTGGCGGCGAAAGCTGTTCGGCGAGCGGGCGCTCGACCTCAAGCACGGCCGGCTCGCCCTGACGGTGGAGAACGGCAAGGTGGTCACGCTGGAGTGGCGCGACACCGAGGAACCGCCCGCCGCGTCCTGAGGGCCGCCGCGCGATGTTTCGGCCGGTCCAGATACCCAATCTTGTCGGTTTCCCCGGTCCGGGGCCATACCATTTCCATCCGCGGATTCAATGTTTTCAACCCTTTGCGGCGCCATTCGCAGCCGCGCCGGGGTTGCGCCACCCGCCGACGGTAGATCTTGTGCGCCCTGGGAATTTGGAGCCATGCCATTTTCGGGCGCTGATTCAATGTTTTCAATCTTTTGCGGCGCCATTTCCGGCCGACTGGGCGACCAGCCAAGCGCATCGTCCCCGCGAGGCCCGAAACTCCCCTTCGGTGAGGGCTTCGCCATCCTCCGACACCGGATCTTTGGGGCTCGACGTGCCGCAGACCCAACCCTTTCCGAACCCGGAATCCATGTTTCAATAGGTTGCGGCGCCATATTCGGGCGAAAGCGTTTGATCGTCTCTCCGACGTAAGCCGAGGCCGCGGCAACCGAGCGGGCAAGACCGTCATTCATGCTCCGCACCCTATTCGCCCGCAGCGGACGCTGAGGGCGCTTTGCTGCGGCCGACCGGTCGCGCGCATCGGCGGGGACAATGGATTCGACGCAACCGGACACGCGGGGTTCCTTCAGGGCAGGCAGCTGGAACAAACATAGAACATAGTGCCCAAGCCTGTCAACAGAAATTTGCATTCGCCGTCCGGGCCTCAGCCAACTCATGCTAAGCGGACCGCACGCTCTGCGGAGACCCTGCCCTCCCCGATGACGCCGCAAGACTTCATCCGCAAATGGAAGCCGGTCGCGCTGACCGAACGGGCGACCGCGCAGGAGCACTTCATCGACCTTTGCCGGCTGTTCGACCATCCGACGCCTGCGGAGGACGATCCGGTCGGAGACCATTTCACATTCGAGAAGGGCGCGCCCAAGACCGGCGGCGGCGAAGGCTGGGCCGACGTCTGGAAGAAGGGATTTTTCGCTTGGGAATACAAAAAGAAGAAGCGTGATCTTGACAAGGCGCTCGAACAACTGACGCGCTACGCCGCGGCGCTGGAAAACCCGCCGCTGCACGTCGCCTGCGACACCCATGTCTTCCGCATCGAGACGCGCTGGACCAACGAAGCGCCGGCCAAGTACGAATTCGACCTCGAAGAGCTTGCTGACCCGGTCAATCTTCGCCCGCCTGCGCGCCGTCTTTCACAACCCCGAGGAGCTGCGCTCCGGCCGCACGCGCGACAAGCTGACCAAGGAGGCGGCCGACAAGTTCCAGACGATTTCCGACTCGTTGCAGCACCGCAACCCCGACCGCGAGGCGGTGGCGCATTTCGTCAACCAGCTCGTCTTCTGCTTCTTCGCCGACAGCGTGAAGCTGCTGCCGAACGGCCTGTGGAAGAAGCTGCTGCAGGCCGCCGAGCGCAAGCCGCAGCAGTCGAAGGCCTTTCTTGCCCGCCTGTTCGACGACATGGCGAAGGGCGGCGATTTCGATCTCGAGGACATTCTCGAATTCAACGGCGGCCTGTTCGACGGACGGCTGCCGCTCGAACTGCGGCACAACGAGATCGGCCTTCTGTTCGCCGCCGCGAGCCTCGACTGGAGCCTGATCGACCCGACGATCTTCGGCACGCTGTTCGAGCGTTTCCTCGATCCCGACAAGCGGGCGCAGATCGGCGCGCACTACACCGACCCCGAAAAGATCATGATGATCGTCGAGCCGGTCGTGCTGCGCCCGCTGCGCGCCGAATGGGACGACGCCAAGGCCAGGATCGAGGCGATCATGGCGCCGGCGCTCGAAGCGGCCGGCGGCGGCGGCCGGACGGCGGCGCGGGAGCGCGGCAAACTGTTCGAGGCGGCGCGCGCCAAGGCCGAGGCCGAGCGCGACGCATTCATCGACCGGCTCTGCGCGTTGCGCATCCTCGACCCGGCCTGCGGCTCGGGCAATTTCCTCTATCTGGCGCTTGCAGGGCGTCAAAGACATCGAATGGCGCGCCATCCTCGATTGCGAGGCGCTCGGCCTCGGCATGGCGGTGCCGCGCGTCGGGCCGGAAATTCTGCACGGCATCGAGATCAATCCCTTCGCCGCCGAACTCGCCCGCACCACGATCTGGATCGGCGACATCCAGTGGCGGGTGAAGAACGCCATTCACCATCATCCGCGCCCGGTGCTGCGCAAGCTCGATTCGATCGAATGCCGCGACGCGCTGCTCGCGCCGGACGGCAAGGGCGGCTTTGTCGAGGCCGAATGGCCGGAGGCCGATTTCATCGTCGGCAACCCGCCGTTTTTGGGCGGCAAGCTGATGCGAACCGGGCCTCGGCGACGCGACGGTCGAGACGCTGTTCGAAGTCTACGAAGGCCGCGTTCCCGCGGAGGCCGACCTCGTCTGCTATTGGTTCGCCAAGGCCTGGGAGGCGTTTGCAGGCAGCAGCCCGCGCCAAACGCGTCGGCCTCGTCGCCACCAACTCGATTCGCGGCGGCGCCAACCGCAAGGTTCTGGAGCCGATCGCCGAAGCGGGCGCGATTTTCGAGGCCTGGAGCGACGAGCCTTGGACGATCGAGGGCGCGGCGGTGCGGGTGTCGCTGGTGTGCTTCGGCAAGGACGAGGAGGCCGCGCAACTCGATGGCAAGGACGTCAAAGACAATTCACGCGGATTTGTCCGCTGGCAGCCTCCGATTTGCCGAAGGCTCTCGCCGCTCGAGGAAAACTTCGGGATCGCCTTCATGGGCGACACCAAGGGGGGCGCGTTCGACATCAAGGGCGCGATCGCGCGAGCATGGCTTAGCGAGCCGCTCAACCCCAATGGCAGGCCCAATAGCGACGTGCTCGCGCCGTGGATCAACGGCTTCGATCTGACGCGGCGGCCACGCGGCATGTGGATCATTGATTTCGGCTGGACGAGGAGCGAGGCGGAGGCGGCGCTTTATGAAACGCCGTTTGATTACGCCGTCGACAAGATCAAACCCGAGCGCGCCGCCCGCCAGTCGCGCGGGTACGCAAAAGCGTGGTGGCAGCACGAGCGCCCGCGTCCAGAGATGTGGGATGCGATGAGGAAGTTAGGAGCTGCGACCTCGCGCTATATTGCGACGCCGAGAGTATGCGAAGCATCGATTGTTCTTGTGGCTGCCAACTGCGGTCTGTCCGGACAATGCGACAATCGCCATCGCGCGCGACGACGACACGACTTTCGGCATTCTGCATTCGCGCTTCCACGAAGCATGGTCGCTGCGGCTCGGCACGTGGCTCGGCGTCGGCAACGATCCGCGCTACACCCCGACCACCACCTTCGAAACTTTCCCCTTCCCCGAAGGCCTCACGCCGAACATCCCCGCGGCTGACTACGCCGACGACCCGCGCGCCCAACGCATCGCCGCGGCGGCGAAAAGGCTCGACGACCTCAGGCGCGCCTGGCTCAACCCGCCCGATCTCGTCGACATCGTACCCGAGGTGACGCCGACCGCCGCGCCGGGCGAAGCGCCGCGACGCTATCCCGACCGCATCGTCCCGAAGACTGTCGAGGCTGCGGCGAAGCTGAAGGAGCGCACGCTGACCAATCTCTACAACGAGCGGCCGCGCTGGCTCGCCGACGCGCACGAAGCGCTCGACCGCGCCGTCGCCGCCGCCTACGGCTGGCCCGAGGACATCGCCACCGACGACGCCCTCGCCCGCCTGCTCGCGCTCAACCTGGAGCGCGCGAAGGCGCAGTAGGCAGCATTTTTAAGAGGCTTCGCCCCTATATCGGCCTCGTTGGCGGCCGAAATGACAGGTTCACGCGTTTTCGCTAGTGTTTCCACATGACAGTGAGGCGCGAGAAGCCGTTCGCCGACGATCTTGACGTCGCAGCCTATACGCTTGCCGAGGCCTCCCGGTACGCCCGACTGCCCGCGGCGACGTTGCGGGCCTGGACGCTGGGCCGCCAATACCCGACAAGCGAAGGGGGCGGCCACTTTCCCCCGCTGATCCGGCCCGCTTCGCGGCAGCCGCCCTTGCTCTCTTTCTCGAACTTGATCGAAGCGCACGTGCTGCGGTCGCTGAGGATCGAGCACGGGGTCTCGGTCAAGGCCGTACGAAGCGCCCTCGCTTACGCGGAAAAGTCGCTTCGCATCGAACGCCTCCTCCTGCGGCCGGAATTGCGCACAGACGCCGGCGAGCTGTTCCTCGACCGCTACGGCGAACTGATCGAGCTTTCGGCGTCTGGCCAACTCGCGATGCGTCGGCTCCTCGAAGAGCACCTCAAGCGGATCGAATGGGATGCGGCGAAATTTCCAGCTCGGCTCTATCCGTTCGTCTCCGCGATCTCGCCGAGCGAGGAACGACTGATCGCCATTGATCCACGCATCGCTTTCGGCAGGCCCGTGTTGCTTCGGAGGGGCGTTTCCACCTCAACCATCGCCGACCGGATCGACGCGGGAGAGACTGTCGAGGATATTGCAGCCGACTACGATCTCGGCCCTGCGGAAATCGAACAGGCCGCCCTCTATGAGCGGGCGGCTTGAGCTTCGTCTACTTTACCGATCGCCATCTCGGGAACCGTTTTCCAGAAATTCTCAGGTCGGGCAGCCTCACTGTCGAACGGCACGCGGACCACTTCGCGCCGGACGCGCCAGATGAGTCTGGCTTGAAGCGGTGGGCAAGCGCGGCTGGATCGCGCTCACTCATGATCGTCGAATTCGATACAAGCCGAACGAGCGCGACGCTGTTATGCGACACGGCGTCGCGTTGTTGGTGATTGTCGGCGCGGCGTCCTTTCCAGACCTCGCCCACGCGTTTGTCTCGACCCTACCTCGCGTCGAAAGTTTTCTTGCCCGACACAAGCCGCCGTTCATCGCCAAGGTCTATCGGCCCGCGCCGGACGAAGTTTCTCGTGGCGCAACTGCTGGAAGAGTCGAACTTTGGTATCCGCGAAGATGACCGTCAGTCCGATCCGCGCGCGCAGCGCATTGCGGCGGCGGCGAAGCGCCTCGATGACCTCCGGCGCGCCTGGCTGAACCCGCCCGACCTCGTTGACATCGTGCCCGAAATCACCCCGACCGCCGCGCCGGGGGAGGCACCGCGACGCTATCCCGACCGGATCATGCCGAAGACGGCCGAGGCGGCGGTCAAGCTGAAGGAACGGACGCTGACCAACCTCTACAACCAGCGCCCGCGCTGGCTCGCCGACGCACACGAGGCGCTCGACCGCGCCGTCGCCGCCGCCTACGGCTGGCCGGAGGACATTGCGGACCGAGGACGCCCTCGCCCGCCTGCTCGCGCTCAATCTCGAACGGGCGAAGGCGCAGTAGGGTATGTTAGCGGAGTCGCGTGAACCCGTTTCCTGTTCGGCAGAGGGGTGTCAGCGATCCGCGCGATGCGGGGGGAGTGACCGCCGCCGCGGTCACGCGCACGAGCCTATGCCTTGGGTCCGCGCGTGCGGCTTGGCGCCTCTCGCCCCGGCCTCCATGCCGATCCAAAACCACGCAGACAAATGATCGCGTTCCCTTCCCCCATCCTTGCGCCCGACGTCGCACGACGGCTGTTGGGCGACCGGAATAGGACGCATGACGAATTGCACGCGTTGATTGCGGTTCGCGAGGAGCGGGAATGGACCCGCGCCGAAGATTTGCGGCACACGCGTCTCGTGCGACACATCGCGGTTTTATCGTCCGCGCTTCATGGGCGTCATCGAATCGACGCTCTCACGCCCGACGAGCGCGCTTCGCTCGAGGCGCAGGGCGTCCCGCTCGATTGATGTGCAAAGATCAAGAATTCCGCATGCGCGCTTTCGGGCTGACAACCGATAGGTTTTGAGGCATGGCGTGCCCTCAAGCGCCCCGCGCCGAAGTCGCGGCCATCCGGTGACGATCCCTCACGCAAGAGTTCATGCGGGCCGCCGACGCGGCCCCTTCAGGCTTAGCGGCTCTGCCCCATCAGTGCGCATCAACTCTCCGCCCCAAGGGGTTTTGGCTCCCCCGCGCGACAGTCTCAGGCGTGGCCTTGATGTTGAACTGGACGTTGCGGCCCGTGCGACGCCGGCGCTGGGCGACGAGTTCGCAAAATTGCATGACTGCGTAGGGTTGCCGACTTAGCGCCGGTCATCGAAACCAACCTCGCGGCGCGGGCTGTCGGCGCTCCGCCAAAGGAGTGAGCAGGCTTCGAACCTGCGTTCAAAAACAAGGGCGTCTTGGGCCGTGCGAAATATCTTCGATCAATACACCCAGCCCGAAAACCGCGTCACGCACGCTCTCATGACGGCGTTGAACGAGGATCGGCAGCTCTTGGGCCTGTTTCTGCGTGAGTTGGTGAAGGTCAAAGCTCCGACCCCGCCGCGCAAGCTCTCCGTGCTGGAACAACAGTATCCTTCTCGGGACGCAATTGAGCCGGCGGAAACGGACGAAGCTCAAAGGCGAGGAATTCCTGACGGCTGGATTTTCGATGAAAACGGTTGGTGCGTTTTCATCGAAGCGAAGGTGATGTCGCCGGTTGGGGTGGATCAACTCCAGCGGCATCGGCGTACTGCCGAAGGCTTCGAGTTCAGCGATATTATCGCAGTGGTGATTACTCCGGCGAAATTGGCGACCGCTCTTCCCACCGGCACCGTCCCGCTCGAATGGCGAAGCGTCTACGCGTGGCTTCGACGGCATGCCTCTGACGCGACATCGTGGGCCAGGCGGGCCGCGGATTATCTCGAAATTGCTGAGGCGAAGATGATTAACGATCAACAACTGAAAGAAGGCACTTTGACGATGTTCACTGGATTTCCATTCGGACCCGAGCATCCCTACACCTATTTGGAGGCCAAACGGCTGCTTAGGCTTGCGCCGGCCTGATTTGGTGAAACTTGGAATGAATCCAGAAGGTGCTGGCCGCTCGGCGATTACGGGCAGTCATGGCGGAGCCGTATGGGATTATCTGCCCTTGACGAAAGACGACGTGTTCACCGAAAATCCCCATTTGGCGCTGGCCGTCACGACAGAGGCAGTCGAAGCCTTGGTAAACGTTCCATATCGTGTCCATCCGACGATGCGGCGAAACATCCGCAACTTGACCGAGGATGGGTTCATAGACCGTGTGACCGATATCGTGACTAACCTGCAGGCCCTTCTCGCTGAACATCCCGGGGCGAAGCCGTTATTTCGAGGGCAACAACTACGTTACCCTTCGGAAAAGGCGGCTCCCTTCAGAGACGCGCTTATTGAGTTTGATCTTCGAACAGCCGTTCCGGGCAGCGGCCAGCCGAAGGCTCAACCAAGATGGTTGTCGGCCGCATATGGCTCATTCGTAGACGTAAAAAAGAATACCCCCCATTACGAGATCATGTTGGGCGTTCAATTCAACTACGCTCGTTGCCCCGAAGTTGGCGAACCGTCGGCAATCGACCTGATCGCCGAGACATGGATCGCATGCAAGCCTGTCCTCGATCTCGCAAGTTAACTAAGACCAACTGCAAGAGTTCAGTTCAACTACTGGAGCGGACCTACTTACTGGCCTTCGCCTTCGAGCCGCAGCGCCTCGACGATTTCGAGGCTGACCACATGACCCGGCCGCCCCGGGGGCAGAAATCAAAATTTTTGCGCAGGGCAGACCCTATTGATATTGCTTCCTAATTCATGTGCAAAATTCGGGTGCAAAGGCCAATCACGGTAAGCGTAGTCGATCAGGTCCCGGACGAGTTCAAGAAGGCCCGCCTGCGGAAGACCGTCGAATGGCGCTCCGTGAGCGGACTCGTTGCGAAGGTCGGACAGGCTCGGCCTCGCTTCGCCGGTGAGCCGGCCAATCACCTTGGACGGCGCGCCGCACCGCCCATTGATGGGGATTTGCTCTTCGGTCAGGCCGTCGCGTTCGACCATGTATTTCAGGAGATCGGCGAAGGAAACATATTCCGTCCACCATTTCTCGCTCTTCGAGATTTTCCGTTTTTCGTTCTCGGCCTTTCTCGCGACCAGTTTTCTCCGCCGCTGCGTTTCCGCGCCGGCGTAGCGGTCCGTAAGGGCGAGTTCGAGCGCCGTCATGGCGATCAGCTCCCCGGCCTTAATCAGATCGACATCGAGCCAAGCGAGGACGTGCAGCTTTTGGGCGCGCTCAAATTTCCTCGCGACGGTTTCGGGAATAACCCGGCGCGGGCCGAGCGCAAGAACGAACGACCGCCACTCCGCGAATGTCGAGAACGCGACCTGGCCGCCGAGGTTGCCTGGCATCGGCCAGGGCACGACGAGCGGTCCCGATGACGGGACGCGAGCGCCGGCGATGGCGGCAAGGTAGTCGAGCGGCAAGGGCATTGATCAGTCCAATTTCGGCAGACTTTACCTCCCTCCCGGCCGCGATAAGATTGAATTATGAACAAAAGCCCAGCCAACGATCCGGTCCTGATCCGGTTTCGCGCCGCCCTCAACGAAGCGTACGGCCCGCGGCTGGAGCGTGTCGTGCTCTACGGATCGCGCGCGCGCGGCGACGCCGTGCCGGATTCCGATTATGACGTCGCCGTTTTTCTCCGCGATATGCCCGATCGTGCGGTTGAGCTGAATCGGCTCGCTGACCTTGGCGCCGACATTCTTTATGACACCGGCGAACTCGTTCACGCCATGCCGTATCTGGCGGGAACCTACAACGACCCGCGCATGCCGTTGATGCATGAAATTCGCCGCGAAGGCCTCGACTTGTGAAGCCCCAGTCCGACGCTTTTCTCGAAAAGGCACGGAAGCTTCTGGAACAAGCCGAAACAATCCTGCATGTCGGTTATACCGACGCCGCCGGCCGTAGCGCGTATCTTGCGGGCTACCATGCGGCTCAAGCTCTGAATTTCGAGCGCGATGATCGCGTGTTCAAATCGCATAAAGGCGTGCAAGGCGAGTTTGCACGGCTCGTGAAAGACGACCCGACTTTCGACGTCGACCTTCGCGCCTTTCTCGGCCGCACCTACAACCTTAAGGCAATCGCTGATTACGAAGCTGGCCCGGGAGCCGAAGTGACGCAGGCGCAAGCATCGGAAGCGATCACGGACGCCCGACGCTTCGTAACGGTCGTCGAAGGGCTGATCGGATGAGGCGGTGAAGGAGCGCGCCTATACTCGGCCTCTTCGGTGGCTGAATGACAGGCTCACGTGATTCCGCTAATATTTCCACATGACAGTGAGGCGCGAGAAACCGTTCGCCGACGATCTTGACGTCGCAGCCTATACGCTTGCCGAGGCCGCCCGATACGCCCGGCTGCCGGTGGCGACGTTGCGAGCCTGGACGCTCGGCCGCCAATATCCGACAACCGAAGGCGGCGGCCGCTTTCCCCCGCTGATCCGACCCGCTTCGCGGCAACCGCCTTTGCTTTCTTTCTCGAACTTGATCGAAGCGCATGTTCTGCGGTCGCTGAGAACAGAGCACGGGGTTTCGGTCAAGGCCGTGCGAAGCGCTCTCGCTTACGCGGAAAAGGCGCTTCGCATCGAACGGCTCCTCCTCCGGCCGGAATTGCGCGCCGACGCCGGCATGCTGTTGCTTGATCGCTACAGCGGAGTAGGCCGGCGCGGCCCGTGCGCTCCCCAGATGTGACGGGAGGCCGTCCCGGCTCTATCTATTGCGGAGAGGCGATCCCGAGGTACATATGTATCACGCCCTTCGTTCGCAGAGCCGCCCGCCATGAAGGATCAAGTGCATATTCGCAACGCCGAAGCCGCGGATCTTGCGCGCGCGCTTGCGCGGCAGACCGGCAGGACGATCAGCGAGGTCGTGCTCGAAGCGTTGCGACAATATCGCCCGGTCCGTCGATCGCTCGTCCGATCCAAACGCGTCGGCCGTTGGCGGCGGCTGCTTCGCGAGGATCGTGAACGCGGCATGGGCGAACCCGAAATCCCGATCGAGGCTTTCTATGACGAGGCGACGGGCCTGCCGAAATGATCGCGCTCGACAGCTCGGTTCTCGTTGGCATCATCAAAGGCGAGCAGGAGTCGGAGCGACTGCTCGATCTGCTGACCTCTGAAGATTGCGCCATCGGCGCGCCGACGCTGGTCGAGGCGCGCCTGTGGTGCGCGAGCAATTTGGCCGCCCGGACCTCGCGCTGGCTGGAAGAGTTCATCGAAGGCGAGGACGTTTCGGTCATCCCGTTCAGCCGCGACATGGCGGACGCAGCGTCGAGAGCGTTCGTCACGTTCGGCAGAGCGAGCGGGCACCCCGCGAAGCTCAATTTCGGCGACTGCCTCTCCTACGCCGTCTCGGCGGCGATGCGCGCGCCCTTGCTCTTCAAGGGAGGAGACTTCAGCTTGACCGACGTCCTGGCCCATCCGGCATCGATCCGGACGTGATGACCAACACGAGCGAAGAGAGGCCGACTACCGCCCGTCATGGCGAGGAGCGCCGCGACAGAGCAATCCATCGTGCGCTCCCTGCGGCATGGATTGCTCCGTCCGCTCGCAATGACGGTGAGTATTTCAACAGCCGGGGGCATTGGCGGGGCCGAACGAGAATTCGGAGGGATTGTCGGGATCAGCTTAGGGGCATTTGAACTGGTCGCCGAGGTAGCGCGCCACGGTGTTGTTATTGATCGCCTGCAGGAGGTCCGCCACTGCTTGAAGGTGCTTCTGCCGCAGGGCGGCGAGCTCGTTCAGGAGGGCAGGCGAAGCATTTACGAGGTGCGAAAGATAGCCCTGGCCATTGGGAGACGTCTTCCAGTCGTTGCCGGGAAAGGCAGCGCCCGCCGTGGCGGTTGTCGGCTTGCCGTTCTCAATGGGCGAATACGTCGCGTTGGGAGTCGTCGAATGATGAGCGATTATCCATTCACGGTGCGACCCTTGAGCGAGGACGAAGGCGGCGGCTATCTCGTCGAATTCCCGGACCTGCCCGGCTGCATGTCCGATGGCGAGACGATCGAGGAAGCCGTCGCCAACGGCCAGGACGCGAAGGCGAGCTGGATGGCGGCGATGACGGAGGCCAAACGCCCAATCCCGCCGCCGACCGCCGAGCCTTTAGAATCCTACAGCGGAAAATGGCAATTGCGCGCGCCAAAAACGCTGCACCGCAAACTTGCCGATCGAGCGAAGCGCGAGGGTGTGAGCCTCAACACGCTAGCGGTCTCGTTGCTCGCGGAAGGGCTCGGCGCGAAGGAAGCGCATCCGCTCTCTCCCGCGCGCGAGAGGGGCCGGGGGTGATGCCGTTCTGGCCTTCGTGCGCGTTCGACTGATTGCGGCACGGAACAAGATGACGGAAAGAGCGGCGTGTCCCGTCAGCTCTCCCGATCCTTCGACAAGCTCATCGTGCGACAAGCTCAGGATGAGAGGGAGATGGGCGACCGCACTCGACGTGAGGCCAGCACCTCGTCGACGAAATCGTCCATCCGCCTGGCGACCGCGCCGATGTCGTAGAGCGCGGCGACGCGGGCTCGGCCGGCGCGGGCGAGCTTTTCGCGCAGCGCCGGCGAATCCATCAGCGAGGCGAGGCGGACCGCGAGGCCCTCGGAATCGGCCGGATTGGCGATCTCGGCGTGCTCGCCGCAGACTTCCGCGAGGCCGCCGAGCCCGGAGGTCAAGAGGGCGGCGCCGGCGGCGAGCGCTTCGAGGGCCGTTCGGCCGAAGGGCTCGGGCGTCTTCGTCAGCACTATCGCGACGGCGGCCTTCTCGAAAGCCCGCTTGACCTCGGCGTAGGGCAGGTTCGTCTCGATCGTCACTCGCCCCCCCATCCGCGCCGCGGCTTCGCGAAGCCTCTGCACCGTCTTGGGCTCCCGGTCGGTCGCCGACAGGATGAAGCGCGCCCGCCAGTCGGGGCGCGACGGCAGGAGCCGCGCAATCGCCGCCATCGCTTCGAGATGGCCCTTGTCGTCGAGCGCGCGGCCGACGGAAAGGATCGTTTTCTCCTTGGGGCCCTGGTCGGACCACGCCGCCATGTCGAGCCCGTTCGGCACGGCGCGGATCGGCCCGCGCGCCCTGGGGAAGTTGACGAGAAACCGGTTGGCGCAATCCTCGCTGACGAAGGCGAGCCCCGAGATGCGGCGGAGCTCGGCGTCGCGGACGACGCGTTTCAAGCGGCCCTTGGCCGGTTTCTCGTAGGCGTGGCTGTGCAGGATCACCGGCAGGCGGGCGACCGAGGCGATCAGCGACGCGACCGGCAGGTGGTTCTCGACGATCGCGACGTCGACCGCGCGCCGCCGCAGCATCCGCGCGACGCCGAAGGCCTTGGCGAGGTTGCCCCCGAAGGCGGCGTCGGGAACGGTCTCGATCGCGATCCCGTCGAACGGGTCCTCCGCTTTCGGGCAGACGACAAGGGTCGAGCGCGCGTAGCGGCTGTTCAGCACGAGGTCGCGCACGCAAAGCTCGACCGACGCCGCGCCGCTGGGCCCGAAGACCGAATTGCGCAAGAGGACGTAGGCGATCGTCGGGTTATGCGCCATGTACGAGTTCGCTTGCGGCTCGGGCTGTCGGCACGTCTCCCCCTTCTCCGCGAAGCGGAGAAGGCGGCCCGAAGGCCCGGATCGGGCCTGGAATGCAGAGGGCCGGCCGGTGAAGGTTCAAGGCGATGGTCGTGCAATCCAGTCGGCGCAGCGGCCCACACCCCATCCGGCGCTTCGCGCCACCCCCGGGTCTGCGCCCGGGGCAGGCTCTTCCCCAGCAGAGCTGGGGAAGAGCGCCACGGATCTACCGGAAGGCCTATTACACGCGGCTGCCGCCCTCGACAATCACCGCGGCTATGATTGCCGCGGGCGGGGAATATTGCTTCAAAAGGCGCCCACTCCGGCGTATCGCGGGCGACGGGAATTACAGCGCAGCAAAAGGATGCCCATGGTCTCTCGCCAAAACGCCGGCCTCACCCATATCGGCGCGGACGGCGAAGCGCGGATGGTCGACGTCTCGGACAAGGATTCGACGGGCCGCGTCGCCGTCGCCGAAGGCCGAGTCCGCATGGCCGAAGCGACGCTTCGGGCGATCCTCTCCGGCGACGCGAAGAAGGGCGACGTGATCGGCGCGGCGCGCATCGCGGGGATCATGGCCGCCAAGAAGACCGCCGACCTGATCCCGCTCTGCCATCCGCTGCAGCTGAGCAAGGTCGCCGTCGACATCACGCCCGACGAAACCCTCCCGGGCCTCGCTGTCCGCGCCGAGGCGCGGTGCGTCGGGAAGACGGGCGTCGAGATGGAGGCGCTGACCGCGGTCGCCGTCGCCTGCCTCACCGTCTACGACATGGCGAAGGCGATCGACCGCGGCATGATCGTCGAGGCGATCCGTCTCGTCGAGAAACGCGGCGGCAAATCGGGCGAATGGCGCTTGAAGGAGTTTTAGGCGGATGACCGGCATGATCACGGTCGAGGACGCGCTGGCGCGCGTGCTCGCTTCAGCCGACCCTCCTCTCATGGAGGAGCGAGTCGCGCTCGCCGCCGCCCACGGCCGCGTGCTGGCGCGCAATCTCGTCGCTTTGCGCACCCAGCCGCCCTTCCCCAATTCCGCGATGGACGGCTATGCTTTGCGCGCGGCCGACGCTTCGGCCCTCCCCGCGACGTTGACGGTGATCGGCGAATCCGCGGCGGGGCGCGCCTTCGGCGGCGTGGTCGGGCCGGGTCAGGCGGTGCGGATCTTTACCGGCGCGCCAATGCCCGAGGGCGCCGACGCGATCGTCCTCCAGGAGGACGTGCGGCGGGACGACGATCGCATCGAGCTTGCCGCGCCGACGTCGGCCGGCGACAACCTGCGTCCGGCGGGACTCGACTTCCGCGAAGGCGAGGCCCTCGTTCCGGCCGGCCGGCGCCTCTCGCCGCGCGACGTCGCGCTGGCGGCAGCTGCCAATCATGTCGATCTGCCGGTCCGCAAACGCACGCGGGTCGCGATCCTCGCGACCGGGGACGAGCTCGTCGCCCCGGGAGGAAGGCTCGGCCCCTCGCAGATCATCGCCTCGAACAACTTTGGCGTGGCCGGGGTCGTCGAAGCCTGCGGAGGGATCGCGATCGATCTCGGCATCGCCGCCGATGCGCTGGGCGCGCTCGATTCTGCGATCCGCCGCGCCCAGGGCCTCGAAGCCGACGTCCTCGTGACGCTCGGCGGCGCCTCGGTCGGCGACCATGATCTCGTGCAGAAGGCGCTCGTCGCCGCTGGGATGGAGCTCGGCTTCTGGCGCATCGCCATGCGTCCCGGCAAGCCGCTGATGCACGGGCGACTCGGCGGCATGCGGGTGCTCGGCCTGCCGGGCAATCCGACCTCGTCGATGGTCTGCTCGATCCTGTTTCTTCGCCCGCTCCTGCGCGCCCTGCACGGCGAGCCCGACGCAGGCGCGGATCCAAGCGGGCCCGGCCGTCTCGCCGTCGACCTTCCGCCGAACGGACCGCGCCAGGACTACATGCGCTGCTCGCTCGTTCATGACGCAGGCGGAGCGCTCGTGGCGACGCCGGCGGAGACGCAGGATTCCTCTCTGGTCAAGGTCATGGCGCGCGCCGATGGCCTCATCGTCAGGGCGCCGCGCGCCCCGGCGGCCCGGGCGGGCGACGCCTGCCGCGTCATCGCGTTCGAGGGGATGGGGGTCTAGGCGAGTTGCACCGCGACGGGCGTGGGATGCCGCGTGGGCTTGGCGCCTTGCTCGCCGCCGACGGCCACACCACAACCACAAGAAAGCGGACCTGCGTTCCAAGAACATTGCGGGTCAGTAGCGACGCTCAAAATGCCTTGGGGAGGCCGGCATCCTTCAGAATGCCGTTTGCGGTGTGACGAGACTTGATTCGAACGGGTACGACGATCGGCTTCCCTGTAGAGGTGGTCCAAATGTCATGATCGTCCTCGCCCCGACGGAGAAAGGCGCATCCCGCCTCATTCAACTTGAGGCGGACCGCCTTGCCGAAGTCTTTCACGCCGCAACGCGGGCGCGCACCGAGGCGTGCGCGATGATTTCAATCTGGATTTCACCGGCGTCCCTGTTCTCGGCTTCGATGAGGTCGGCCACAGCCCCCGCGACGTTGCGGCAGAAGGTCTCGAAGGTGTCGCCTTCGACGTGCAGTCCCTCGACGTCGGAGTGCTGCACGTACCATACGCCGGCGTCGTCATCGTGAGCGGCCTTGACAATAGCGATGCGCATTTTCGTGGTTTCCTCGATCAGACGCGCGCGCCGACGATCGCCCGCCAGAAGCCGCTGTAGCCGAGCTCGAAACCGACGACCGAATAATCGAGATCGATCCCGTCCAGCACCTCATAGGCGGAGTTGTTGCAGATCGGGAAGATGATCAGCCCGTCCCTCGACACGTGATGGCGCGCCTGGCGCAGGTAGGATTCGGTGATGCGGCCGTGCGGATCGCACAGGCTGTATCGCTCGATGTCGTTCTCGGGGTTCTTGTCGATCATCGGCGTATTGAAGATGATCAGGTCGAAGTCCTTCTCGTCGATCTTCTCGAACAGGTCCGACTGGAAGGCGGTCAGGCTTAGGTCGTTGAGCCGCGCGTTGTCGAGCGTCGCCTGGACGGCGAGCGGAGAAATGTCGGTCGCGACGGTTTTCGAAGTCCAATTGGCTGCGATGAACAGCGAGATGATCCCGCAGCCCGCGCCGATCTCGAGCGTCTTGTCGATCAGGTTCGGGTTCATCGCCTTGATGTTGCGGATGAAGAACTCCGAGCTCGAATCCGGCAGCGGGTGATAGACGCCGGCCGGAACGTCGACGATCAGCCCGTCCGTTTCGATCCGCTCGGGAACCGCCTGACGGCGCACCAGCGCCGCGTGGGCCGCCGCGATGTCGAAAGTGGGCGGTGTTGACGAGACTTGCAAGCCCAAGCTTGCGAAGGACGGACGCTCGGGCCCCGACCCGATACTCGACATTCATAATGCATCGCCTTTTTCGAATGCTCGGCGCGATTCCACCCGTCGTCCCGACGGCGGCGCATCGCCTGCCGCGCGAGGCTGTCGAATTCTTATGTGTATTGTCCCGTCAGTAAGATTACCCTTCCCGCCCGCGCTCGCTCTCATGCCACTCCGCCAGAAGCCAGTGCGACAGCGCGGTCAGAAGAACATGAATTGTGATGCCCGCCACCGAGATCAAGAGCAGCGCGGCGAACATTCTCGGAATATTGAGACGAAAACCCGATTCGACGATGCGGTAGGCGAGGCCCGAACCCTGACCGGCGGAGCCGGCGGCGATCTCCGCCACGATGGCGCCGATCAGCGCGAGGCCGCCGCTGATGCGCAAGCCGGCGAGAAAATAGGGCAGCGCCGACGGCAGCCGAAGCAGCATGAACTGCTGGAGGCGCGTCGCGCGGTACATCCGGAACAGATCGACGAGATTGTGGTCGGCGGAGGAAAGTCCGAGCGTGGTGTTGGCGAGAAGCGGAAAGAACGCGACCAGGAAGGCGCACACCAGAACCGCCACCGAGGGGGTCAGGTAGATCAGCAGCAGCGGCGCGATGGCGACGATCGGCGTCACCTGCATGGCGACCGCGAAAGGATAGAACGCCCGCTCGACAAGCCGCGACTGGGCGAAAATGATCGCCAGAGTCACGCTTCCGATCACCGCCGCGAGCAGAGCCTTCAATGTGATCGACAGCGTCACCCAAAGGGAAGCCGAGAGGGTCGGCCAGTCGGTGAAGAGGGTGGCGATGATGACGCTCGGCGCCGGCAACAGGTAGGGCGGGATGTCGAAATAGCGCACGATCCCCTCCCAGACGAGCAGCCCGAGGCCGAGCGTGAAAGCGGGAACGACGTAGCCGACGATGTCGTCGCGGGTCATTCGGACGAGCTCGCTCGGCGGCTCTTCGCCCATGGCCACATGCAACGCGGCGGAAGTGCGGCGACATGTTTCGGCATAGGCGGCGGTCAGCCGGAACCCCTCCCGCCGCACGGGCGGGGCCTCGACGTTGATCTCTGCGACCGCGCGCCCCGGCCGCGCCGCCATCACCACGATCCGATCGGCGAGATAGACGCTCTCGAAGACCGAATGCGTCACGAAGACGACCGTGGCGCCGAGCGCGGACTGCAGCTCCGCCAGGTCGTCGTTGAGCTTGAGGCGCGTGATTTCGTCGAGCGCGGCGAAAGGCTCGTCCATCAGCAGAACCGCCGGGCGGGTCACCAGCGCGCGGGCGATCGAGACGCGCATCTTCATCCCGCCGGACAATTGGCGGGGATAGGACTTGGCGAAGCCCGACAGCCCGACCTGGGCCAGCGCCTCCTCGATGCGCGGCCTCGCCTTCTCCTTCGACACGCCCGCCAGACGGAGCGGCAGCCAGACGTTGGAGAACACGTCCGACCAGGGCATCAGCGTCGGCTCCTGGAACACGAAGCCGAATTCGGGCCGTTCGCAGCTCCAGGCGATCTCGCCCCGCGTCGGCGCCGCGAGGCCGGTCAGAAGCCTCAGAACCGTCGACTTGCCGCAGCCCGAGGGCCCCAGCAGGGCGAGAAACTCCCCGGTGCGGATCTCGAGGTCGAGCCCCGACAAGGCCATGACCTTGTTGGCGAAAACCTTGTCGACCCCCTTGAACGCGACGAGCGGCGGCGCGTCCGCCTTGGAAGGAGCCGTCCCTCCCGAAGATCGGAAATGTCACGACCTTTGTCATTTGGCGAACCAACCGGCCTGGCTCGCGGCGGTTCCGGCTCGGCCGCCGGCCCGGACTCATAACGCCCGAGCTCGCACGTTCTATTCGTCGCGGCCTCGTCGCGTGGGCGCGCCCGGATTTGCCGCAGTTCCACGCCTCGCCCCGCAAAAACGCCGCATCGGCCGCCACTTATAATCGTTGACCAGCGATAGATCTAATGTCGACTCAGGCGCCCGGGTCAAACTGTCGCGCGGATTTCGACGCCAGAAACGCCATAACTCGCCCGTCCTTGACGCCGGACTCGCGGACGTGCGATCCGCATTCGAGACCGCGGCATCGCTTTCTTCCGGGGCCCGATCGATGACGAAGGATTACGTCTCCGACAATCTCGACGTCCCGAGCCTCGATCATCTGTTCCCCAACATGATCGTGGCCGACAAGAGCGTGTCGACCTGGCCCTGGCTGCGGCGGGAGATCGATCATCCGTTCCGGGTCGACCGGCGCAATCCGATCGTCGGCTTCATCAACCGCGACGAGGCGGCGGTCCTCTACTCCAACGCGCGGTTGTTCGCCGGACGCAGAGGCATCGAGATCGGCGCCTGGCGGGGCTGGTCGACCGCCCACCTCGTCGCCTCGGGCCTCGGGAGCCTCCATGTCGTCGAGCCGCTGCTCGCCGATCCGGTTTGGCGGGCCGAGCTCGAAGAGGTCGCGCGCGCCGCCGGCGGAGGCGAGACGACGATCCTCGTGCCGGAGGCGAGTCCGGCGGCGGTCGAGCGGCTGGGCCAATCCGGCGCTCCGATGGTCGTTCGCCTTCATCGACGGCGACCATGACGGCGAGGCGCCGACGCGCGACGCGCTGGCGCTCGCCCCCTATCTCGAGCCGACCGCGATGGTCCTGTTTCACGATCTGGTGTCGCCCCATGTGGCGAAGGGCTTGCGCGCGCTCGAGGCGAAGGGCTGGAACGTCATGGCCTATCAGACCGCCCAGATGGTCGGCGCCGCTTGGCGGGGCGAGGTCGCTCCGGTCGCGCACAAGCCGGATCCGTCGCAGGTCTGGCGGGTCCCGGACCACCTGAAGGGAATCGTCATTTCAGGCGCCGACGCGGACTGAGCGGCTCGAACGAGGGAGGCAAGGATGAGCTGGGCAATCGATGCGAGAGGCGCTCGGCGCTCTCGCGCTCGCGCTTTGCTGGCTCGCGCCGCCGGCTGTGGCCGACGAGGCGCAGATCGCGCGCGGTCGCTATCTCGTCGGCATCGCCGGCTGCTCCGACTGCCATACGCCGGGCGGCATGCTCGGGGCGCCCGACATGAAGCGCTATCTCGGCGGATCGGACGTCGGCTTCTCCATTCCCACCCAGGGCGTGTTCGTCGGCTCAGAACCTGACGCCCGACAAGGAGACCGGGCTCGGACAATGGACCGACGATCAGATCGTCGACCGCGATCCGCAAGGGCAAGCGGCCGGACGGCAGCGAGCTCAGCGGCGTGATGCCCTCCGCCGTCCTTTTCGCACGGCTGACGGACGAGGACGCATTCGCCATCGCCGCCTTTCTTCAAGAGCCTCCCGCCGGTGAACAACAAGGTGCAGAACTACCAGCTCTTCGGACAACGGTGCCGATCTCGGTCTCGGCCGTGCTGCCGCCGGAAATCTACAACGCCCTGCCCGCCTCGCAGAAGTGAGCGCAGCCTGGCGGCGCCGCGTCCGTCATTTCGGCGCCGATCAGTTCTTCGGCCGGAGATCGAGGCCGACGCCCTTGTTGACGAACTGCAAGGTGTAGGCCTTCTTGTAGTCGATGCCGGCCTTGACGACGCCGGCCTTCACCATCTTGTCGTAGAAGTCCTTCCACCGCTCGTCGGTCATCGCGCCGATGCCCTTGGTCAGGGTGTCGCCCGAATTGACGATGCCGTATTCCTTGATCTTGGCGATCGAGAAGGCGATCTGCTCGTCGGTCATCTCCGGGATTGTCCCGCTTGATCATCGCGTTCGCCTTGGCGTTGTCGTGGTACAGATAGTTGTACCAGCCGATCGCCGAGGCGCTGACGAAGCGCTGCACCATGTCGGGGTTCTTCTCGACGATCTCGCGGCGCGTGACGATCTCGGTCGAATAGGTCGTGTAGCCGTAGTCGGCGAGCAGGAACACGTTGGGCTTGAAGTGGCCCTGCTTCTCGACCTCGAAGGGCTCCGAGGTGATGTAGCCCTGCTGGATCGAATGCTTGTCGACGATGAACGGCGCCGAGTTGAAATTGTACGGCTTGATGTTCTCGTCCTTGAATCCGTAAGCGACGCGCATCCAGGCCCAGAACGTGTTGACCGCGCCGGCGCTGACGAAGGCGGGTTTGGCGTTGGGCAGGTCCTGCCACTTGTCGAGGCCGACGCCCGGATGGGACATGAAGCACTGCGGGTTCTTCTGGAAGTCCGCCGCGACGGTGATCAGCGGAATGTTGTTCTGAACATCGAGGAAATCGCCGATCATGTCGCCGCCCATGAAGAACTCGATCTTGCCGGCGATGAGCAGCATGCCGCCGTTCGACGCCGGCCCGCCCGGAAGGATGGTGACGTCGAGGCCGTATTTCTCGTAAGTTCCGTCGGCCAGCGCCTGATAGTAGCCGCCGGCCTCGGGATCGGCGAGCCAGTTGGTGGCGAACGTCACCTTGTCGAGAGCGAAGGCCGGCTGAGCCAGGGCCGCCGCGCCCGCCAGGGCGGCGATGATCGGAGCGCGCATTCAGTTTCCTCCAAAGTTTCTTCCGGAGGCGCCGAACGCGTGCGATGCCTCCCCTTCCGCCGGCCGATGTTCGCCGCCAGCGGATCGCGCCGCACCATAAACGGCCGCTTCGGGGCGTCGAATTCCAAATTCATCCGCCGCGCCGCGCAGCGGGACTGGCGTTTCGGCCGGATCGTCGCTAACCGGTCGCTGCCCCGCCTTCCGGGTCAGAGGGAGATTAGCCCGATGCGCCTGTGGATCAAGGACCCGCTCGCAATCCTCGCGCCGGACGCCGAGCGCGGGATCGTCGTCGAAGGGTCGCGGATCGTCGAATGCGTTCCGCACGGCGGAGCGCCCGCTCGAACCCTGGGAGGCGACCTTCGACGCCTCGCGCCACGTCGTCCTGCCCGGCCTGATCAACACGCACCATCACTTCTACCAGACGCTGACCCGCGCCCATCCGGCCGGCTTCGGGGAGGACCTCATTCCCTGGCTCGTGGCGATGGAGCGCGTCTGGGACCGCATGACGCCCGAGGCGCTGCGCATCGCCGTCCGCATGGCGCTGGTCGAGCTTCTCCTGTCCGGCTGCACGACGGCGGCCGACCACCACAACCTCTTTCCGCCTGGCCTCGAGCGCGCGATCGACATCGAGGTCGAGGAGGCGAGGAAGCTCGGGCTGCGCATGACGGTCACGCGCGGCTCGATGGGCATTTCGGAGAAGGACGGCGGGCTGCAGCCCGACTCGATCGTCCAGGATTCCGACGCGATCCTCGAGGACAGCGAGCGGGTGCTCAAGGCTTTCCACGATCCCAGGCGCGGCTCGATGATCCAGGTCGCGCTCGCGCCCTGCTCTCCGCTCGCCGTGCCGCAGCGCGTGCTGGCGGAGTCGGCGAAGCTCGCCGAGCGCTATGGCGCGCGCCTGCACTGCCACCTCTGCCAGTCGCCCGACGAGGACGCATACGCCATGCAGACGTTCGGCAAGCGCTCGGTCGACCTTCTCGAGGAGGCGGGCTGGCTCGCCTCGCGGACCTGGGTCGCGCACGGCGTCCATTTCAACGACGACGAGATCGGCCGGCTCGGCCGCGCCGGGGTCGGCGTCGCGCATTGCGCCGCCTCCGACATGGCGTTCGGGGTCGGCATTTGCCCGACGCGCGAGCTCGAGGCGGCCGGCGTCGCGGTCGGCCTCGGCGTGGACGGCTCGGCCTCGAACGATTCCTCCAACATGATGGAGGCGGCGCGCCATTCCCTGATGCTTCAGCGCCTGCGATACGGCCATGCCGCTTTAAGTCCCTACGACGCGCTGCGCTGGGCGACGGAGGGGTCGGCGCGATGCCTCGGCCGCGACGACATCGGCCGCATCGCCCCCGGCATCGAGGCCGACCTTGCGCTCTACCGGCTCGGACGAGCCGCGCTTTTCCGGCGCACAGGACCCGATCGCGGCGCTCGTGCTCTGCGGCGCCCATCGCGCCGACCGCGTCATGGTCGCCGGCCGCTGGCGGGTCATCGACGGCGCGCCGGAAGGGATCGACCTCGGCGCGCTCGTCGCCAAGCACAAGGCGGCGGCGAAGGCGTTCGCGTGAGCGGCGGCGTGGCGCCGACGGCGAGTTTGCTTTTGGAGCAGACGGTATGACCAATGAGGCTTTGCTGGAATCCGTCAACCCGGAAGCCCTCACTCTGGCGCTCCGGCGCGCCGGGGTCCTTGGCGAAGGCCGGGTGAGCTCGGTCGTAGCGGAGAGTGCGCGCGCGACAATTCTCTCACGGATCACGCGCCTTCGGCTGACTAACGACAGCCCCGCCATGGATGCGCCGGCGACCCTTATCTTGAAGACCGGAGCGCCGGAGCGCCGGAGCGTCTGACCCATGAATGGAACAGCGGCCGACAGGAAGTCGCCTTCTATCGCGAAGTCGCCGCCGCAACGCCCGCGGGCCTGCTGCCGCAATGTTTCGAAGCGCATTGGGACTCCAACACCCATGACTGGCGGCTTCTTCTCGAAGACCTCGCCGATTCCCACAAGATCGTCACGACCTGGCCAATCCCGCCGAGCCTCGCCGAGTGCCAGACCATCCTACGCGCGTGGGCGCGATTCCACGCGCATTGGTGGGACGATCCGCGCCTGGGAACCTCGGTCGGACGTTGGGGCGACGCCGAGGCGGTCGGTACGTTTCTCCGCCGCGTCGCGGATAAGGTCGCGGCGTTCTGCAACCGTATGGGCGACCGCCTGCCGAAGCGGCGCAAAGACCTCTACGACCGACTGCTGGAGCGCGCGCCGCAAGTCTTACTCGCTTCGATATGAGGCGCGCCGTGACGGTCGTTCATGGCGACGCGCATGTGCGGAACTGCTTCATGCTGAAGGACGGCGGCAGCGACGTTCGGCTGTTCGACTGGGATGCTTGGCGCCTTGGGATCGCGACCGAAGATCTCGCCTACATGATGGTGGTGCATTGGAATCGCGACCGACGCCGCGCGATGGAGGCGCCGTTGCTCGACCTCTATCATGCGAAGCTCGCGGAGCATGGGGTGGCGGGCTACGACCGCCGTGCATTGGACGAAGACTACCGCATCTCCGCGCTCTGGAGCATCACGACGCCGGTCTTTCAGGCGGAAGGCGCCATTCCGGCCGTCATCTGGTGGAACAATTTCGAGCGCATCCACATGGCCGTCGAAGATCCGGGTTGCCGCGAGTTGCTTCAGTGAGGAAGCAGACCGCGCGGGCCTAAAGTCGTCGGCTTCGAGAGGGGCGAGGTGGTTCAGGGCATGGCGTCAGCCAGGACCTGCTCGATCGCCCATGGGCACGCGTCCGGCAGGCGGTATGGGCCGCCTTGAGCAGCCCTCTCTCGCGCGATCGGATAGGCCTGCCCCGCACAGCGCCTGAGATCTTGTGGGTCCGAAACTGTCGGCGGAGTGGCTCAAACTCAAGCCGAGACCTTTCGGCTGTAACGCGAGTCAGTCATGGCTCCCAACCCTCCAACGCGACGATCTGCGCCTCGACCTCGATCTGCCGGGTCTGCATGCGATCGATGTCCGCATGCAGCGCCTCGACCTCGCCGGCAGTGATAGTGACGCGCGGCATGTCCTTGATGGCGGCGCGCAGGGTGCTCACGGCGTGGCGCAGGGTCTCGATGGCCGCACCGATGATGAGCGCCACGCCGTCGATCCGCGGCCGGATGAGGGCGAGCTCCTGTCGGACGCCGACCAACTCTGCCGCATGTCGTCGCGCATGGCGCCGAGGGCCTGGGTCAGAATTTCTGGCGTCACGCCGCTCGTCCCAGTCACCTGAAATCTCCTCGCCCGGGCCGGGATCGCCCGCACGTCGTTCCCGGCTTGGACGATTATATCACTGGTCGAACTCCGCTCAGTACGCGCAGGCGTTGTCGGGAGAAAGCCGCATTTCGCCGGCCACCTCCGTCCCTCGATCGCGACGAAACTCGTTTCGAAGGCGCCAAACCGAAGGCTGAGGCGGCGCGCCGGTCTCGATCAGAGCGCTGCGCAAAGCCCCCGGTCCCAGCGCAATCGTCGCTTCCCTTCAGGGCATGAAGTCTTCGGCGAGGATCTGCTCGATCGTCCACGGGCAGGCCTCGGGCAGGCGGTAAAGGCCAGTCTCCACGAGCGCCCTCCTACGCGCCACAGGATAGGCCTCCGGCAGATATTCGCCGGGATAGGATCGCAGCGTCGGGTTCTTCTTGAGCAGCCTGGCGATGCGATGGCGAGCTTCGAAAATCGAGCCGCGCCAGCTCCCACACTGCCATTCCGGCTGATATTTCCATTTCAGGAGATGAAGGATCAGGTTCTCCAAACGGGATTCGATCTGGTCCTGATTGCTCGTTCCCAAAGACTCGATTTCCTCAGCCAGATTGTCCCAGTCGAGCTCGTTCGACGCACGCCGGCGCAAAGCGTCGGCTTGCTCCTTCGTCCACTCGTAGAGATCGGATTCGTAGCTCATGGCGCCCTTATCTAGCGCGGCCCGCCGGTTTCACAAAGTTCAGTGAGGCCGAGGAGAGCAGGACTCTGATTGGGCGCAGGCGGATCATGGCGCCCGCGAGCCCTCTCACCCCTCCCCCGCCATGGACTTCTTGAACTGAGGCAGGTGCTTCTCCTGGGCTTCGATCATGCGTTCGCGGTAGACGCCGTAGATCACGTCGGTGTCCCTCAGGGTGACGCCGGCGATCGTCGGCGAGGCGAACACCGGCAGCTCGATCCCGCGGTCGGCCAGCTTCTGCGCGGTTTCGGCGATGAGCTCGTGCATCATCATCATCGCGAGGACCGTCGACGAGCCGGCAACCGGCCGGCTCCAACCCCGAATCGGCACGATGGCGTCCTCGACCGGCGCGCCGGTGTCGATGACGATGTCGGCTGCGTCAGCCAGACGCTTGCCGGAGCTGTGCTGAGCCGGCTTGTCGAGATTGGCGCGCGCGGTGATCGCGACGACGGTCAGCCCGCGCTTCCTGGCGTAGAGCGCCGCGTCGATCCCCGACGCGTTGCGGCCCGAATGGCCGAAAATCACGATCGAATTGCCAGGGTTGAGCGACTCATGATCGAGGAACTTCTCGGCGTAGCCTTCGGTCCGCTCGAGCCAGAGCAATTCGCGCACGCCCCCCGCCCCGAGCACGTTGTGCCACATGACGCGCGGATCGGTCAGGGGATTGAAACCGACGTAGGAGCCGTAGCGGGGAAAGGCTTCCTGTACCGGGAGCACGGAATGGCCCGAGCCGTAGAGATGGACGAGACCCTTGTTCGCTAGGGTGTCGGCGAAGGCCGAGGACGCGCAGTCGAAGGCCTCTGCGTTCGCCTCGGCCGCGGCCTCGGCGCACTTGATCAGACGGCTGATGTAGAGCGTAGACATGGGCAGGCCTCTCCGTCGGTTTCTCGCGGACCGGGTTTACCGCGATTGGGCGTGATCGCTTGACCGGCAACCGCTTTAGGGCGCGCCGGGCGATCAGGCAACGTGCGCACTTTCATGTCCGGCGCCACTCAGCGCCGCGCGCCGCCGCAAAAGCCGCGCCGACCAGGCTCGCTTGGCCGCCGAAGCGCGCCGCTCTCAGCTCGACGCCGCGCATGTGCGGCGGGAGCCGGCGGACGAGCGCGGACTGGATCAGCGGCCCGAGCAGGTCGAGCGCGTCGGCGACGCCGCCGGCAAAGATGATCGCCGCCGGGGCGAGCAAGGCCGCCGCGCCCGCGAGCGCGACCCCGAGGGCGAGCATGGGCGGACGCACAGCGGCGAGCGCTTGCGGCCCCCCGGCGCGCGCGGCTTCGATAAGGTCGGCCCCGTCCCGCAGACCCATGCCAACGGCGATCCGGTCGAGGGCGCGGCCCGAACTGTGCAGCTCGAGCCAGCCGCTCCGTCCGTCCTCCAGCTCCGCGAGGTCGGCGGCGGCCCAACCGAACGAACATGCGCAGCCGCGGGCGCCCTGAATGATCCGCCCGTCGGCGAGGACCGCCGAGCCGATGCCTGTTCCAATCGCGAGAAGCAGCGCATTCTCAAGCCCTGCGGCGGCGCCGGCCGACGCCTCGGCAAGCATCGCGAAATGCGCGTCATTGCCGAGCGCCAGTTCGACGCCGGGAAAGCGACACGCGAGGTCGAGCCCGTCGAGATAGGGCAGATTGGGGACCCAGCGGCAGGTCGCCTGCTCCGCCAGCCCCGGAACCGCAAGGCCGAGACGCGCAGCGCGCCTTTCCTCGAGCTGGCGCCCAATGAGCGCGACGAGTTCGTCGAGCGCGTGCGGCGCGGCCCATGCGGCGATCGGGCGCACGGCCGCCGGGTCGTCGATCGAGACGATCCCCGCACGGCAGCGAGTTCCTCCGAGATCGACGGCGAGAATGATATCGCTCATCCGTTGAGCCCGGAAGCGACGATCGAATCGACGAAGAAGCATTGCAAGAGGACGAACAGCATCACGGGGGGAAGAACCGCCAGAGTGGCGCCCGCCATGACGAGCCCGGTGTCCATCGCCCCACGGTTGTAGCTGAGGAGCCGTGAGAGCGAGACGACGATCGGGTACTGGTCGGTATTGCCCTCGAGCACGGTCAGCGGCCAGAGGTAGCTGTTCCAGTAGTAGACGAAGGCGAACAGGGTCAAGGCGGCGAGGGCCGGGAGCACCGCCGGCGCGACGATCTGGAAGACGACGCGGATTTCGGACGCCCCGTCGAGGCGGGCGGCTTCGATCAACTCGTTCGGCACCCCCTTGATGAACTGTCGCATGAGAAAAACTCCGAATGCGTTGGCGAGGTTCGGCGCGATCACTCCGGCGATCGACGCGTTCAGGCCGAGGTAACCGACGATCCGATAGAGTGGGATCAGGGTCACGATCGGCGGCAGGAACATCGTCGCGATGAGGATCGCAAACAGGGGATCCCTGAAGCGGAAATCGTATTTGGCGAAAGCGTAGCCCGCCATGAGGCTCGTGACGTCGACGGCCGCCGTGGTGACGACCGCGATGATTCCGGAGTTGAGGAACGACCGTCCGAGGTTGAGGACGTCCGCGACCTTCCGATAGGCTTCGAGACTGGGAGTTGCGGGCAGCCAGACCGGCGGGATGCTCATGGTCTCCTGCGGCGTCTCCAGGCTCGTCAGCACCATCCAGACGAGCGGAAACGCGGCGACCACCGCGACAAAAAGGATGGCGCTCACAATGACCGCGCTCAACGGCGCCGTCCTGCGCCAACGTTCGATATCGCGCCGGGCCACGACGCCGTCGCTCATTCGCCGGCCTCGCGCGCTCGGGCGAAAGCGAAAAGCGCCGCAATGGAGACGACGAGGGCGAGCATCAGGGTCACCGCCATGGCCGAGCCCAATCCGCCCTGGCCGAACTCGATGCCAACCCGCCGGATATGGTAGGTGAGCACGTCGGTCGAGTTGACGGGCCCGCCCTGGGTGATGAGGGCCACGGGCTCGAACACCTGGACCGCGTTGATGATCGCGATCACGGCGGAAAAGAGCAGCGTGTTTCCGAGCAGCGGCAGCTTGACGTAGGCGAAGCGTTGAAGGGGATTGGCGCCGTCGATGGTCGCGGCCTCGAGCGCCGCGGCCGGGATCTGGGTGAGGCCTGCGACCGCCAGCACGGTGAAATAGCCGACCTGCTGCCAGACGTTGAGCAGGACAATGGAGGCCAGCGCCGTTCGCGGCGACGAGAGCCACGGGCTCGGCGGGAGCCCGGCCCATTGCAGGATCTGGTTCAGCGGACCTTCGGCGGGCGAATAGAGCTTGGAAAAGACCAGCGCCACCGCGACCATCGGCACCATGTAGGTCGTAAACAGCACGGTGCGGAGAAGGATCCCGCCCGGCGCGAGCTTCTGATGAACCAGCAGTCCGAACGCGACCGACAGCGGCAGGATGATCGCCACCGAGAGGACGGTATAGATCGCGGTGTTGACCAGCGCCGTCTGGAAGTCCTGGCCGACCGTGGTCGACCCGAAGATGTCGAAGAAGTTCCGCCTGCCGACGAAGCGGGCGGTCTCGAACCCCGTCTGCGTCGACCAGTCCTGCAGCGACAGCCAGATCGTCAACGCCATCGGAATGAAGACGAAGACTGCGATCAGTCCGGCAGCCGGCGCCAGCATGCCAAAGGCCGGCAAGTTCATTCGGAGCGCCATGCGTTGGCCCGTCTCGTGAAAGAGCGACGGCGAGCCTCGGCCGTCAGGGCGGCTCGTCCAACGCCCGCGCGCTATCTCGCGTTGCGCTCGAGGATCTGCGCGGCGTCGGCCTGGGCCTTCGCCTCGGCCTGGGGCGCCGAAAGCTCTCCGAACTGCATCGCCTCGAGCGTCTTTTGCAGCGATTCCGAGAATTCCTCGCCGCCGAGCACGACGGGAAAGCTTACGGCGTCGGCCAGCGCCTCGGTGTAGCCCTTGAGGAAGGGATCGCTGTCGAGGCGCTGCCGGAAGGCCGCAACGTCCGAGTTGCGCGAAGGCAGGATGCCCATCGACATCAGGATGTCGCCCATGGCGGATGCGCCGTTGGAGCCGGATTGGGGTCCGTTGAGCCAGTCGAGAAAGTCCCAGGCTTCCTTCTGGTCCTCCGCTGACGCCTTTGCGTTGACCACGGTCAGCCAGGAATAGGAGATCGAACGCGGCTTGTCGCCCGACGGCCCCACCGGAATCGGCGCGGTCGCGATGTCGGCGAATTTGTCTCCCATGCCCGCCTTCAAAGCCGATTCCCACCAGTTCGCCATGATGATCATGCCGGTCCTGCCGGAGACGAAGTTGTCGAGGAACGGACCGGTGGTGTTGGCGTTTGCCGTCCCCATCGCGGGGACGGAATAGCCGGACTTGATCAGCGTCTCATAGAGCTCGAACGTCTGCTTGGCCGGCTTCGTGTCGAGCGTCGGCTTGCCGTCGGCGACGAGTTCGCCCCCGTTCGACACGAGCAGGGAGGCGAAGGAGTGAACGACGCCCGCCGTCCAGGAATTGATCAGCCCAAAGCCTTGCTGGCCTTTGGACTTGTCGGTCAGTTTCTTCGCGTCGGCGAGGAGCTCGTCCCACGTCTTCGGAGGCCCGGCGACCCCGGCTTCGGCGAAGAGCCTCTTGTTGTAGTTCAGCGCATAGAGGTCGATTTCGTTGGGGATGCCGTAGAGGGCCCCTCCCACCGAGGCCGCGCCGACGACGCTCGCGGGCCAGTTGGATTTGCCCTCCGCCGCAATCGCCTCAGGCGCCCGGGCGACCAGCTGGTTCTTGACCAAGTCCGGCAGCCAGGCGTCGTAGATGCTGGCCATGGTCACGCCATGGGGGCCGCCTCCCGAAGCGCGCAGCGTGGTCAGCAGGTCTCCGAAGGGAACGGCGCGAAAGGTGATCTTGGCGCCAGGGTGGCTCTTGGAATAGGCCGCGGCGGCCGCCTCGAGCTTGGCCACCGTTTCGGGCGCCCAATGGGTGAGAAACGACAGTTCGGCGGCCCGCGACAGCGCGGTGGCCGAGAGCAGGACCGCAGCGCCGACCGCGGCGCGCGCCAAGACCCGAAACACATGCATGGCTCTTCCTCCCTTAGGCGTCACAAGGTTTGCGCGATGTCCCGGAGGCAACGGTTAGCGCGGGAAAATGAAGTTGCGCAAGCCGTGAGCGGCGCCGCCGGACGCACGGGTCGTCAAGGTCGCCGACCCGCGACTGGCGATGGGGACTCGAGTAGCGCTAGCGCTTCCTCGATAGAGTTCGCTCCACATAGCGCCGCATGAGGCGCTCGGCTAGCAAGCCCAGGAAGGCGCCGATGAGGCCCGCCGGGATCCAGACGAACAGCGAGGAGGAATAACTCGCGGCTATCGCGACCGCGATAGCGGCAAAGGCCAGCGCCACCCAGGTCGAAAATTCGGTTGAGCCTTTCACTTTCGTCCTCGGCTGAATCCCGATTGTCTTCGCCGCTTCGCCCGGAGACGCTCAAAAAGCCCTCGGCTCGTCGACCGTCACCGGCAGCCCCATGACGCAGCCCCCGTGATCGCCGCAGAGGAGATAGCACTGCGTCGGCGATGTCGTCGACGCCGGCGATGCGCCGGTCGGCAAGGCGACATTTCTGCTTTGCCTTCCCATCTCTTTAGACCATAGCCTCAAGGCCCTTCCGCAGGAGAACGCAATGCCCCGCGAATGGCTTCCCTCCCGACTGCCGATCATCCAAGCGCCGATGGCCGGCGCGCAGGGCGTCGATTTATGCGTCGCCGTATGCGAAGCAGGCGGGCTCGGATCAATTCCGAGCGCCATGCTGTCGCCGGCGGTTTTGCGCGACCAGATCGCCGCGATTCGCGCCCGCACGAGCGCGCCTTTCAACGTCAATTTCTTCTGTCACGCGTCTGCCGCCGCCGACCCGGATCGGCAGGCGCGGTGGCTCGAAAGCCTCGCGGGCGCCTACGCCGAAGCCGGTCTCGATCCCACCGCCGTCGGCGCCGGTCCCGGGCGTGCGCCGTTCGACGCGGCGATGGCGGAGGTCGTCGAGGCGCTGAAGCCGCCGGTCGTGAGCTTCCATTTCGGGCTGCCCGAGGCGGCGCTGCTCGCGCGTGTAAAGGCGACGGGGGCGAAAGTCTATTCTTCTGCGACAACTGTAGCGGAAGCTCAGTGGCTCGAGGCGCGCGGAGTTGATGCGGTGATCGCCCAGGGCGCAGAGGCGGGCGGCCATCGCGGCATGTTCCTGACCGACGACGTCGCCGGCCAGCCGGGCCTCTTCGCGCTCCTGCCGCAGGTCGTGGACGCGGTCCGCCTTCCCGTCATCGCGGCGGGCGGCATCGCCGACGGACGCGGAGTGGCGGCGGCCTTCGCGCTCGGGGCCGGCGCGGCGCAGGTCGGCACCGCCTATTTGCGGACGCCGCAGGCGGCGACGACGCCGCTGCACCGTGCGGCGCTTGGCGAGGCGCGCGACGACGCGACGCGGCTCACCAATCTTTTTACTGGCCGCCCCGCGCGAGCTTTGCTCAACCGGTTCATGCGCGAGCATGGCCCGATGAGCGGAGAGGCGCCCGCCTTTCCGCTCGCGACCGGCGCGGTCGCGCCGCTTCGGGCCTATTGGAAGCAGCGCGGCGCCGGCGACTTTTCGCCGCTGTGGGCCGGTCAAGCGGCGGGGTTGGCGTGCGAAGAGGACGCGGGCGCCTTGACCGAGCGGCTGTGGCGCGAGGCCAAGGAAACACTCGCCGCGCTGGCGCTCGAGCCTTGAGCGCCCTGCTCTAAAACCCCTCCCCTCCGTCGACTGTCAGCACCTGTCCCATGACGTGGCGCGCACGCTCGCTGCAGAGGAACATGACCGCGTCGGCGATGTCCTCGACGTCGGCGATGCGGCGCGCGGGAATGCTCGCGATCATCGCCGCTTCGTCCAGGCGGCCGGCGCGGAAATCCTCGATCACGCCTTCGGTCGCGACGTGGCCGGGCGCGACCGCGTTGACCCGCATGCCCCTCGGGGCCCATTCGAGCGCCATCGAGCGGGTGAGGATGTCGAGCCCCGCCTTCGACGCCGAATAGAGGCCGCAGCCGGGCGCCGGCCGCGCGCCGGCGATGCTGCTGACGTTCACGATCGCCCCGCCCCGCCCGCGCTCGAAGGCCCATTTGGCGAAAAGGCGCGCGCAATGGAGCGGGCCGGCCAGATTGACGTTCAGAAACCGCGCCGCCTGCGCCGCGTCTGCGTCGATCAGGGGCACGAGCGCGAAAAGGGCGGCGTTGTTGACGAGGATGTCGAGCGCGCCGAAACGCTCGATCGTCGCGGCGACGATCCGCTCGCAGTCGGCGGGGTTCGCCACGTCAGCCGGGACGGCGAGGACCGGCCCTCCGCCCTGCTCCTCGATCAGCGCCGCCGCATGGCCGAGCGTCGCCTCCCTGCGCCCGGCGATGGCGACATAGGCGCCTTCGCGCGCGAAGGCGCGGGCGACGGCGAAGCCGACGCCCGTCCCGCCGCCGGTGACGATCGCGACCTTGCCGGCGAACTCGCGCGGAGCATCAGCCATGAGACGGTCCAGTCGCGTCCCTTCTCCCCGCTTGCGGGGAGAAGGGACGGTCACCCCATCCCTCTCCCCGCAAGCGGGGCCAGGGGGTCCTCACGGCATCGCCTGGAAGCGCTTGGCGAGCGCGCTGATCTTGCGCGCCGTCTCGATGTCGAGATCGGTGATCTTCATGCCGGCGTCGTGCGTGCAGAACGAGAAGGAGACCACGTTGTAGGAGTTCTTGAACTCCGGATGATGGTTCATCACCTCGGCCTCGATGGCGATCTCGACGATGAAGGCGATCGCGTCGCGGAACGTCTTGAGCTCGAAGGTCGCCTCGATGTTGGGCGCCTTGACCGACCAGTCCGGCAGGTCGGCCAGAGCCGAGCGGATCTCTGCATCGCTCAAAATCCTGTAGTGCGCCATTGAGTGAACCTCCTTTTCACTGCGAAGCCGCGCCCGCTCTCGCGCTGGTCGAGCTGGACGATCGCCTGTTCGAGCTGCGCCGGCGAAACCCGGATCGAGCTGGTATAGGGCTTATTGAACTCGAGGATGAGAAAGATCGCCACGCCGATCGAAACGGCGCCGAGCACGAGCATGGTCACCACCATCGGATTGAGCTTCGACAGGAGCCCCATGCCGCCGAACATCAGACAGGACCAGCCGGTCACAGCATAGATCAGCGGCCAAGGGACCGGGGTCGCCGCCTGCATCGACATGAGGATCCGCTGCTCGCCGATGAAGGCGTAGTTGGCGCGCGCCGCAGTGAGCAACTCCTTCTGCGCAGGCGTCTTCGGCTCGAGACCTTCAAAGAAATTCATCAAATCGCCCATCGCCTTGTAGGAGGCGTCGTAGGCCTCGGCGCGCGAGGTGTCGTCTCCCCAGAATTGCTCGTGCGCCCAGACGAGGTCGCGCCTCAAGAGCTCCCGGCCGCGGTCGCCCTCCGGACCGTACTGCCGCATCTCGAGGTCGAACTCGAGGGCGCGCGCGGCGATCGTCTGCAATTCCGTCTGCTGAGTGCTGTAGACGCCGTAGGCTGTCCAGATCAGGAGAGCGAGGTTAACGGCGAGCAGGAGCGTGAGCAGCCCGACCACGCCGCCGATCATGTCGCGCGCGCGTTCGGACGTATGCCATTCGGCGAGCCAGCTCTGGAGCAGTAGCCCCGCGAAGCCGCTCACGGCAAGCAGGCCGGCGACGACGACGGCGATGGGCAGCGAAACCATGCGACGTCTTCCCCCTTTACGATGATCGCGCTCGCGTAGGACGTCGCGACGTCAGATCACCAACTCGCTCGTCGGCACGAAACCGAGCACGGCGCCGCCGGCGAGCGCCGCCGCGATCTCGGGGTCTCGGCGCAAATCCTCGATCGCGCGCGGATCGGGAATAGCCTCGCCGTCGCGCGCGCATCGTCGCGCCAAAGACGCACCGCTTTCGCGGCGTTGCGCAAGGCGTCCTCCACAGTGTCGCCCGCCGATGTGCAGCCCGGCAGGTCGAGAACGACCACCCCGAAGGCGCCGGTTTCGCCATCGATCAATGCGACGTAAGGGGCCATTCAAGTCTCCCATCCCGCAGCCTTGGCGATGGCGTGAGCCACGCCCGCCGACAAGCGCGATGGCGCGGTACGATGCCGGGCTTGTGCGGATGCTTATAAACGTCATGGGCGCCGCCCGGGCGGCATTGCCAGCCTTCTCGGTCCAGGCGCGCCGCGACTTTGGTGCGATTGGTCTCGGCGCGCAACATCGCAATAGACGTATTGGCCGGACCGAAACGCGTCAAGCGGCCGAGTGGCCGAGAGCCTATTCATCACTGCCACGCCCGAAATTCATGCGCCTTACGCCCCTCCCCCGCCGTGCGGCAACAACGCCCGCAGCGTCTCCAGCGTGTCGGCCTCGGCGACCGGCTTGTCGCGCCGCCAGCGCAGCATCCTGGGAAAGCGCACCGCGACGCCGCTGCGGTGGCGCTTGCTCGGCGCTAAGCCCTCGAAGCCGAGCTCCAGGACTTGCGTCGGCTTCACGCTGCGCACCGGGCCAAACGTCTCGACCGTGGTGCGGCGGATGATGGCGTCCATCTCGCGCATCTCCGCGTCGGAGAGGCCGGAATAGGCTTTGGCGAAGGGCACGAGCTCGCGGCCGGGCGCGCCCTCCTCCGCGCTCCAGAGAGCGAAGGTGTAGTCGCTGTAGACGCCCGAGCGGCGGCCGTGTCCCCGCTGCGCATAGATCAGCACGGCGTCGACGCTCATCGGGTCGAGCTTCCACTTCCACCAGACGTTGGTCTTGTCGTCGCCCTTGCGGCGGCCGACCCCATAGGCGCCCTCGCGCGCCTTCAGCATGAGCCCTTCGCGGCCGAGCGCCCGCGCCTGCTCGCGGACGGCCGCGAGCGCCGGCCAGTCGCCGGCCGAGACCAGCGGGCTGATCCGCAGCGGCAGCCGTTCGCCGCGCGCCATGGCCTCATCGAGAGTCCGCTCGACAACGCTCTCGAGACGAGCGCGGCGCTCGCGCTGCGGCTCGCCGCGGATGTCCCGTCCTTCGCTCTCGAGCAGATCGTAGGCGATGAAAGCGACCGGCAATTCGCGCAGCGTCTTTTCGCTGACGACCTTGCGGCCGAGCCTCTGCTGCAGGCTGGCGAAGGGCGCGAGGCCGTCGAGTGAATCGGCAGGGAAATCGCCCGCGCGCGGAATGAGGACGACGAGCTCGCCGTCGAACGCCGCGCCCGAGGGCAGAGCGCGCGCCAGCGGCTCGAGATCGGGATAGGCCTCGGAGATCAGCTCCTCCCCGCGCGACCATAAGCGCCACGCGTCGCCGCGCTTCAGGAGCTGCGCGCGGATGCCGTCGAATTTCCACTCGACGATCCAATTCGACGGCGGCCCGAGCGTCTCCTCCATCGTCTCGAGCGGCCCCTGCCAGGATTGTGCGAGATAGAAGGGATAGGGCCGGCCGGCGTCGAGCGCGATCGCCTCCGCATGCGCGACCTCGCCGATCAGCGCCTGGAAATCGTCGGCCGACGGCGCGCGACGCGCCTGGGCGTAGCCGATCATGCGCTGCGCCATGCGGCTCTCCTCGACGCCGGCGACCTCGGCCAGCGCCTTGATGACCTGCAGCCGCGACACGCCGACGCGCAGCTCGCCGGTGATCAGCTTGAAGAAGGCGAGGCGTTGGCCCGCGGGCAGCTCCTCGACCCAGCGCTTGAGCCGCGCGTAGCGCTCCTCCTCGTCGAGCGAAGGCAACGGCAGCAGGCGCTCGCGCATCCAGCGGTCGAGCGAGACCTCCTCGCCGGCCTCGCCCTCGGGCAGGAGCAGCGCGATCATCTCGGCGAGATCGCCGACATTCGAGTAGCATTCCTCGACCAGCCACTCGGGCAGGCCTGAGCCTTCAACCGCGAAGCGCCACAGGAGCCGGGTCGGGACCGTCTGCCGCGGCTTGCCGCCGGCGAGGAAATAGACCATCCAGGCCGCGCTCGCCCATTGCATGGGATCGTCTTTCGCCGCGGCGAACGCTTCCACCAGCGCCGCCTGCTTCGCCCGGATCGAGGTCGCCGAGTTCGAGCCGCCTGTAGAGGTCGGAGAAGGCTTTCATAGGCCCTCCCTCCGGCGGCGGCGCTTTCCTTCCCAAGCTGTGCAGGGGAAGGTGGCGCGGAGCGCCGGATGGGGTACGGCCCGCTGCTTCAAGCGCGGATTGGATTGCGCGAACGGTAGCGCAAATCTGCATCGATCGAGACCTGCTCTCCACACCCCATCCGGCCCTTCGGGCCACCTTCCCCAGCGGAGCTGGGGAAGGAACGCGCACCCGCTGATGGGAGCTCACGGAGTCGCCTCCTCCGCAGGCGTCTCCTCCTCGCCGTAGGGCGTCGGCAAAACCTGCGCGTCAACGCCCTTCTCGCGAAGGTAGCGCGTCAGCGGCCCGACCGCGCCGTGGGTCGCGAGCACGCGCTCGGCGCCGGTCGCCTCGATCGCGGCCAGCAGTCCAGGCCAGTCGGCGTGGTCGGAGAGCGCAAAGCCCCGGTCGAGCCCGCGCCGTCGCCGGTTGCCGCGCACTTGCATGAAGCCGCTCGCCAGCGCGTCGGAATAGTCGCCGAAGCGCTTGAGCCACGCGCTCGCCATCGCCGACGGTGGGGCGATGATCAGCGCCCGGGCGAAATCGCGCTTGTTCTCGATCTCCTGCGCGAGCCGGGTCGGCGGCAGGGCGACCCCGGCTCCCTGATAGAGCGCGTTGATCGCCTGGACCGCGCCGTGGCAGACGATCGGCCCGACCGAGGGGTCCACATGGGCAAGGAGGCGCTGCGCCTTGCCGAGCGCATAGGCGTAGAGCATGCTCGCGCGCCCGGCCGCGGCGTTGTCGCGCCGCCAGGCGTCGATGGCGGCATAATGCTCTGCCTGCGGCCGCCAGCGGTAGATCGGCAGGCCGAAGGTCGATTCGGTGATGAAGACCTGGCAGCGCTGCGGCTCGAACGCCGCCGCGACGCCGTCGTCCTCGAGCTTGTAATCGCCCGAGGCGACCCAGACCGCGCCGCGATGCGCGACCCGGATCTGCGCCGAGCCCAGCACATGCCCGGCGGGATGGAACGAGATCTCGACGCCGTCGCGGGTCAGAATCTCGCCGTAGTCGAGCGTCTCGATCGCGACCTCGCCGAGGCGTTTCTTAAGGATCGGCGCGGTCAGGCGATGGCAGACGTAGAGGTCGCAGCCGAAGCGGGCGTGGTCGCCGTGCGCATGCGTGATCAGCGCCCGCGCGACGGGGCGCCACGGATCGATATGAAAGTCGCCAGCGGCGCAATAGAGGCCGCGGTCGGTCGGAACGATAAGGTCCACTGGAGCTCTGGACTATGCGGCGAGCGCCGCTCTCGCGCATATGGGGGCTGACCGGCGAATCGACATGCGCTGGAGGAGGCCAGTGCGCCTCCCCGCTTCCTTTCCACCCAAATCCGCTGTTCCGCCGATTTTTTCCGCTGTTCCCCCGGCGCCGCCAATTTCGCTCAAGGCGCTGAAATCATGCGGCTTTCCGCCGTGATTCCGCGTCGCGGCGCGGCGCAAATCGCCAAATCCGCTGTTTTTGCCGCTGTTCCCAGCGGAATCAGCGCCAGCAGCCCCCACTCGCCCAAGTCTTCGTCACCGCCCGAACCAACCCGGAGCCTCTTCGCTGATAAGGTGTGCGCTCGGGGGCGCGCCTGCGCCGAGGCAGCGGACGCCGAGCCTCCACAGCAACGCGTCGCTCTGCGGCGAGGGGGCGGGGGCGCCGGTAAGGCTCATCCTGAGCGAGGCCATGTCGCCGCAGGCGGCGTACGGCAGCTCGGGCGCCAGGGCGTAGTAGGGCGCGACCGGAGCGACCGGGCCGCAGCCGGAAAGAGCGGCGGCGAGAACGGCCGCGACCACCGTCGCCAGTTTCGTCATGCGAAAGCTCCCCGCATTGCCTCTCCGCGCGCCTCGATCGCCGGCTATCGCAACTCGTGGCGGCCGCACAGGGCCGACGACAGTCGACGCGCCTATGCTTGACCGAGCCTGACTCGTTCCGGCCTCGCGTTCCTTTTTCGCTTGGAAAACCGAGCCCCGGAAATTGGAGCCGCCGCTGTCGCGATCCGGCGGTCTCGCCTAAAGTCGCGCCGGAACCGGGGGGATGTGCGCGATGCGGCGATGGAACGGCTGGGGCGAGGAGACGATCGAAGCGCGCCTGCCTCAAGAGGCCCTGGACTTCCTCCGCAAGCGCGTCGGCGAAGCGAGCGCGCCGAAGGACGCGACGCTGGCGGCGGTCGGCCCGTCTCGGCTGCCCGACCACCGCCTCGTCAGCCGCGACCCGGAGGCGCGCCTCAGGGCGAGCGTCGGCCAGAGCCTCGAGGACTGGCTGCGCCTTCGTTTCGGCCGCCTCGGTCCGGTCGTCGACGGCGTCGCCTTTCCCGAAACCGAGGACGAGGTCAGGGAGGCGCTGGACTGGGCGCGCGCAATCGGCGCGCTGACGATCCCGGTCGGCGGCGCGACGAGCGTCGTCGGCCATCTGACGCCCGGGAACGGCGAAAGGCCGTCGCTCGCCCTCGTCATGACGCGGCTCAGGCGGCTCATCAGGCTCGATCCGCTGTCTCAGCTCGCGACCTTCGAGGCCGGCGTCGCGGGGCCCGACCTCGAAGCGCAGCTCAGGGCGCACGGCTTCATCCTCGGGCATTATCCGCAGAGCTTCGACTACGCGACTCTCGGCGGCTGGATCGCCACTCGCTCCTCCGGCCAACAATCGGCGCGCTATGGACGGATCGAGGCTCTGTTTGCCGGAGGGCGGATCGAGACGCCGACCGGCGTCCTCGAAATTCCGGCCTTCCCCGCCTCGGCCGCCGGCCCCGATCTGCGCGAATGGGTCCTCGGATCGGAAGGCCGCATCGGGATCATTACGCGCGCGACGGTGCGGGTCACGCCCATGGCCGAGCGGGAACTATTCCTCGGCTGGTTCCTGCCTGGCTGGGATGCCGGCGAGACGGCGGCGCGCGAGCTCACCCAATCAAGGATCGGGCTGTCGATGTCGCGCCTCGCCAACGCCGCCGAAACCCTGGCGACGCTGCGCCTCGCGGGCGGCGGCCGCGCGCTCGCCTGGCTCGATCGCTACCTTGCGATGCGCGGCTGCCGGGAAGACAAGGTGCTTCTCCTGATCGGGCTCACAGGCGCCTCGACGCAGGTCGAGGCGATGCGAATTCAGGCGGCCGCCGTGCTGCGCAGGCATGGCGCCGTTTCGACCGGATCGCTCATCGGAAAGAAATGGCGCGCGAACCGGTTCCGGAGCGCCTATCTCAGGAACGCCCTGTGGTCGGCGGGCTATGCGGTCGACACGATGGAGACGGCGGTTGATTGGCCGCGCGTCAAGCCGATGATGGAGGCGATCGAAACCTCCGGCCGCGACGCCCTGGCGAGGCTCGGCGAGAAATGCCACGCCCAGACCCATCTCTCGCACGTCTATCCGCAGGGATCGAGCGTCTACTCGACCTTCGTCTTCCGGATCGCGCCGGATTTCGACATGAACCTCGAGCGCTGGCGCGCGCTCAAAGCGGCGGTCAGCGAGGCGATCCTGCGCGAGGGCGGCACAATTTCGCATCAGCATGGCGTGGGCAAGGACCATTCCCGCTATCTGATGGCGGAGAAGGGCGAACGCGGCGTCCGCGCGCTGCGGGCGATGGTCGAACATTTCGATCCCGACGGCGCGTTCGACTCAGGCAATTTTCTGCCGGAGCGTTTGCCGTGAACCGCGCGCAGAGTCTGGCGCAGTTGCGGAATGGGCCGCCGCTGGACGTCCTGGTCGTCGGCGGGGGCATCACCGGCGCCGGCGTCGCGCTCGTATTTGCGCGCGCCGGCCTCGGCGTCGCGCTGGGCGAGGCGCGCGACTACGCGAGCGGGACGTCCTCGCGCTCGTCGAAGCTGGTGCACGGGGGCTTGCGCTATCTGGCGCAGGGCGACATCCGCCTCACCCGCGAGTCCGTGCGCGAGCGCACCGAGCTCATGCGGGCCGCGCCGGGCCTGGTCGAGCCGCTTTCCTTCCTGCTGCCGGTGCGCGCGGGCGACAAGTATGGCCGGCTCGTCCTCGGCCTGGGACTCGCCGCCTACGACTTCTTCGCTGGCGTCCGCACCCGCCGCTGGCATGACGCGGAATCGCTGCTCGCCGACGCGCCCGTTCTGTCGCCGCACGGGCTGAAAGGCGGCTGGTCGTATCTCGACGCCGAGACCGACGACGCGCGTCTGGTGCTGCGCGTCCTCACTGAGGCGCGGCGCTGCGGCGCGCTAACCGTCAATCGCCTGGCCGTCCAGTCGCTGACCTTTGGGGCGAAAGGCGTCGACGGCGCGAGGCTGCGCGACGACGTCGACGGCTCGTCGTTCGAGATCAAGGCCCGTTGCGTGGTCAACGCCGCCGGCGTCTGGGCCGACCGGCTGCGCGGCGGGATCGGCGGCAAGCCCAAGCTCAGGCCGCTGCGCGGCAGCCACCTGTTGTTCGAGGCGTGGCGGTTTCCGCTCGCACAGGCGATCGCCTTCTTCCATCCCGACGACCGCCGCGTCATCTTCGCGGTTCCCTGGGAGGGGTCGACCCTGATCGGCACCACCGACGTCGACCACCGCGACGACCTCGATCGCGAGCCAGCCGTCTCGCGGGCGGAGTTCGATTATCTGCTGAAAGCCGCGCGAAACGAGTTCCCGACGCTCAACCTCGGCGAGGCGGACGTCGTGTCGACCTGGTCCGGCGTCCGGCCCGTCGTCGCCTCCGGATCGAACGTCGATCCGTCGAAGGAAACGCGCGACAGTCTCATCCTGGAAGAGGACGGCCTCATCACCGTCACGGGCGGCAAGCTGACCACTTTCCGCTCGACCGCGCACGCCGCTTTGCGGCGAGCGGCCGGCCGCCTTCCGGAGCTGAAGCGACCGCATACGGAGGCGCAACTTTTCGCCTCCCCGTCGCCCGCGACGATCGAGGCCATGGCCGAGGCGCCGCCCGAGCTCTCCTCGCGCTGGCTCGCGCGATACGGCGACGACGCGGCCGGGGTGAAGCAGTGCGCCGGGGCCGGCGAGCTCGAGACGATCCGCCACACCGGCGCCGCCTGGGCGGAGCTGCGCTGGGCCTGCCGCTCCGAGCAGGTGGTCCATCTCGACGACCTCATGCTGCGCCGCACGCGTCTGGGCCTCCTCTTGCGCGCCGGCGCGGCGGAGCTCCTGCCCAGGGTGAAGACGATCGCGCAGGGCGAGCTCGGCTGGAGCGACCACCGCTGGAACCAGGAAGCCGCGGCCTATCAAAAGCTGATCGCGCGCTGCTACGCCGTCCCCGAGGCGCGCTCATGATCCGGGTACCGACTCTCCCCTCTCCCCTTGCGGGAGAGGGGTCGAGGGTGAGGGGTTCGCGCCGTAAAGCGCGACCTTGCGGCGCCGCACCCCTCATCCGGCCCTTCGGGCCACCTTCTCCCGCAAGGGGAGTAGGGTTTCCGCGGCGTCGTCAGTGAGCCACTTGGCCGGAAACCGCATGACAGCCTCGTCCGACGAGCTCGTCCTTGCCGTCGACTGCGGCACGCAGAGCGTGAGGGCGCTCCTCGTCGATCTTAAGGGGAACATCGTCGCGAAGCGTCAGCAGCCGCTGGAGGGCTATTCGTCCCCACAGGCGGGATGGCTCGAGCACGACGCCGAGGCGTTCTGGACGGCGAGCGCCGCCGTCTGTCGGGGACTCTGGATCGATCGCCCCGATCTCAAGCCGCGCGTAAAGGGCATGGCGGTCACGACGCAGCGCGGCTCGCTCACGCTCGTCGATCGATCCGGCAAGCCGCTGCGTCCCTTCATCATCTGGCTCGATCAGCGTCGCGCCCGCCGCGCTCCGCCCATTCCCGCCTGGTGGCGGCTCGCGTTCAAGGCCGCGCGGGTGAGCGGCACGGTCGACCATCTGGTCAGGGAGGCGGAGCTCAACTGGATCGCCGAGCACGAGCCGGAGCAGCTTAAGCGGGCGCACAAGGCGCTCCTGGTGTCGGGCTGGCTCAACTACCGGCTGACCGGCCGTTTCGTCGACTCGGTCGCTTCGCAGGTCGGCTACCTGCCGTTCGATTTCAGGCGACAGGCCTGGGCGCGGTCCTGGGACTGGAAATGGAGCGCGCTTCACGCGCGGCGCGAGCAGATGCCGGACCTTGCGCCGGTCGGCTCGATCCTCGGCGGCCTGACCAGAGCCGCCGCCGAGGCCACCGGATTGCCGGAGGAACTGCCGGTGGTCGCGGCCGCCGCCGACAAGGCCTGCGAGATCCTCGGCGCCGGCGCGATCACGCCGGACGTCGGCGCTTTGTCCTACGGCACCACGGCGACCATCAATGTGACCATGCCGCGCTACCTCGAGTTCGACGCCCTTCCTTCCCCCCTACCCCGCCGCCCTGCCCGGCCGGTTCGTCGTCGAGATCCAGGTTTTCCGCGGCTTCTGGATGGTGAGCTGGTTCAAGCAGGAGTTCGGCCACCCGGAAGTCGCGGCGGCGGCCGGCGAGGGCGTCGCGCCCGAGGTTCTGTTTGATCGGCTGGTCAGGGCCGCGCCGCCCGGCTGCGAGGGCCTGATGCTGCAGCCTTACTGGACTCCCGGCGTGCGCTCGCCCGGCCCCGACGCGCGCGGCGCCGTGATCGGCTTCACCGACGCGCATACAAGAGCCCATCTCTACAGGGCCATTCTCGAAGGGCTCGCCTATGCGCTGCGCGAAGGCGCGGAGCGCATCCAGGCGAAGAGCAAGATAAGGATCACGAGCTTGCGCGTCTCGGGCGGCGGCTCGCAGTCGGACGCCGCCATGCAGACGACCGCCGACATCTTCAACCTGCCTGCCTCGCGCCCCCATACCTTCGAAACCGCAGGAACTCGGCGCCGCGATCGCCGCCGCGGTCGGCCTCGGCCTGCACCGCGACTTTTCCGCAGCCGCCGCCGCGATGACGCGTCTCGGAACGACCTTCGAACCAAATCCAAAGAACGTCGCCCTCTATGAAGAACTCTACACGCAAGTCTACCGGCGCATGTACGCGAGGCTCAGCCCGCTCTATGCGAGCCTGCAGCGAATCCTGAGACCGGCGGGTTGACGTCTCAGTTTTGGGCCTTCGGGAACACGCCTGACGTTTCGTGTTGATTGCGAAGGAGACGAGCCGGGCTCCATCGACGCCAGACCCAGCCTTTGTGCTCCTCGTGCAAACTTCGTGTACTTGGTGGTGAAAGGAAGGGAAACACGAAGTGCGCGAAGGTTGCACAAAGAACACAAACCGCTGCCAGACAGCGCCGAGCGCTTACGCCATTGCGTGCGAAAGCGCGGCGGCAGCGAGAGGATAAGGCTCAGTCGGGAAGGAATTCCTCGGACAACACATCCTCGATGACCCAGGGGCAATTCTCGGGCAGATGAAGAAGCTCGAGCGCGCGGATGGCCTTGTTGCGCCTCGCATAGCGATACGCCTTGCTCAAGACTTCCCCGGGATAGGAGCGCAGCGAGGGGCTATCCTCGATGACGCGCCCGATCCGTCGCCGCGCCTCATCGATCGAGGCTTCCCACGAAACGCTCCGCCACTCCGGTTGGCAGCGCCATTTCAGCAGGTGAACGAGCAGATTCTCCAGCCGGGATTCGATCTCGCGCTTGTCGCTGCGTCCCAAGGACTCGATTTCCTCCGCCAAGTTGTCGTAGTCGAGGGCGTTCGTCGCCCGGTCGCGCAGAGCTCGCCCTTGCTCGAGCGTCCACTGGTAAAGATCTTCGTCGTATTTCATGGGTTAGGAATATAGGCGCTGAACGACGCTCAGGGATCCTGTCCAAGCCGGCGCGACAAGCGAACGACGCGACCCTCCTCCAGCGCACGCCACACCGCCCATATCCATCATGGACCGATCAGGCGGCCCTATGCATCTCGCGCTCGATCTCGCCCTCGGAAATCGGCCGTTTCGGGGCGTAGACGCACCACCCATGGTAGCTCAGCCCGAGGCCCCAGCCGAGGAACGGCCAGATCGGCCAGAAATAGGACGCCGGCCCGGCAATGAGCCAGCCCACGACGAACACGAAATTCGCGACTGCGAAAACCGCAGCGTGGATCTTGAAATCCCGCTTGGCGTTGATGCGGTCGATCGCCGCCTCGCGCCTCCTGTCGAGATCCGTCATTGAACATCTCCTCACGGCGCCGCCGGCCGGAGGGCGCATTCGGCGCCGTCTATTCTCTTACGCTCCTGCCGATCCTCCGGTTTGAGGCAGCTCAACTCGAGCTCCGCACGCCATGACGATTTCGCACCGAAGCGGTCAAAGAACCCGGCGAAGCCGAGGCGCGCAATCGCGTCGGCGGCCCATGGACGCGCCGCCCGCTCAGCCAACGGCTCCGTCCGGATTGTGATCGGGATCGGCGAAGGGCCGCGCAGCGGTCGAGAGGCGGCGCAACGCTCAGCGTATTTCTCATCCCGTCCAAAAAACAACAAATTCAGCGCTCATTTCAGACACGCTGTTATTGCGTCTGCAATTCTCGCGGCTGCCGTCTGGCATCCGCAGCCCGATCTTCAAGCAAGAGAATGATGCCCTGAGTAAGTGGAGCCTTGCCGCGAAAGCGGCGGTTGAGCAGCAGGGTTTGCCGGCCGTGACGCCTTAAGCGTCGCGAGACATGTTCGATCTACGCAGTCGCACAGCCGATTTGTTGCCGCCATACGACGTCGGGGGCAGTTCCAATGAAGATGACACGCCGCGTCGCCATGAAAGCCGGACTCGGTTCTGCCTTGTCGGCGCTAGCTCTGTCGGCGTTGCGCGCCGATGAACTCGCTGATCACGGGAAGGAAGGAAGCGCTGCCATGTCTCATCATCTCGATACCCCTCTCGCAGCTCAGAACGGCCAGCTTTATATTGATGACCTGTACGTCTTCTCCGGCGCCGACAGCACGGTGTTCATCATGGACGTCAACTCCGACATTACCGGAGTCCACGTGAAGCCGGGTTTCCACCATGAGGCCCGCTATGAGTTCAAAGTCCATTTCGACGGAGCCGACTTCGAAACCCTGACGTACAGGATCTCCTTCGCCGAAGCGGGCTCGGACGGACGACAGGCGATGAAATTGCACGCCCTCACTGGCGCGGAGGCGCGCGAAGACTCCGCAGCCGGCGAACTCGTGCTGGAAGGCCGGACGGGCGAGCCGGCGCGCGCCCACGGCGTCCGGCTGTGGGCAGGACGCATCGCCGACCCGTTCTACATCGATCTGTCGGTGCTTGCGAAGGTCAATGGGGCGGTCAAAGAAGGAACGGCAGTGGACCTCTCGGGCTGGCGTCCGGAAAACGCAAAGAACAGCTTCGCCGGCAAGATGGTCGAATCGATCGTGCTGGAGGTCTCCCACCAGCATCCCAAACTCAGGCCCGGCGCGCATATCGGCGTGTGGTGCGCGACCAAGCTCGCCACGGACGCGGGCGGCTGGCGGCAGATCAACCGGGGCGGGTATCCCATGATGTGGCCGATCTTCCGGCCGGACGACACACACTTTACCAACCCCGCCGACACGAGGCATCCGTCCCAAGACTTCGAGGCGGAGGGCCGGCACATCGCGAGCACATCGCCGCCGTCGTCGCAGCTAACGGCGCGTCGGGCGACCCCCAGGGTTACGCTCAGACTGTCGTCCGGGAGCTGTTCCCCGACGTCCTGCCCTACGTGGTCGGGTCGCCTGCGATATTCGGTTTCGCAACCCGCAACGGCCGCCCGATGGCGGACAACGCACCCGAAGTCATGCTGTCTCTCGTCGCCGGCGTAGCGGTGCCCACCGGCCTGAAGCCGGACGTCGCGAAGAACCAACGAGACGACAAGTTCCCCTACGTCGTGCCGGCGTGACCCTGGCGCGCTCCGATAAGCCACGCTGAACCCCTCTCGCTCAAAGACAAGGAGCCGGGACCATGACGTTCGTAACGACGAAAGACGGGACACAGATCTTCTACAAGGATTGGGGGCCGAAGAACGCCCAGCCCCTCGTCTTTCATCACGGCTGGCCTCTGAGCTCGGACGACTGGGACGCGCAGATGCTGTTCTTCGTCGCCCAAGGCTTCCGCGTCGTCGCCCACGACCGTCGCCGCCACGGCCGCTCCACGCAGGTCGGCGACGGTCACGACATGGACCATTATGCAGCCGACGCCTCGGTCGTGGCCGAGCATCTCAACCTGAACGACGCCGTCCATATCGGCCATTCGACCGGCGGCGGCGAAGTCGCCCGTTATGTGGCGAAGTATGGCGAGCCTCAGGGCCGCGTCGCCAAGGCCGTTCTGATCAGCGCCGTCCCGCCGCTCATGCTCAAGACCGATAATAATCCCGGCGGAACCCCCATTGAAGTGTTCGATGGCCTCCGCAAAGCGCTGGCCGCCAACCGGTCGCAGTTCTATCTCGATCTTGCGTCGGGCCCGTTCTATGGCTTCGATCGGCCGGGCGCCAAGGTTTCGCAGGGAAATTATCCAGAATTGGTGGCGCCAGGGCATGACGGGCGACGCCAAGGCCCATTATGACGGCATCAAGGCCTTCTCGGAGACCGATCAGACGGAAGATCTCAAAGCGATCAAGGCGCCGACGCTCGTCATGCAGGGCGACGACGACCAGATCGTACCCTATAAGGAAGCCGCACTGCTTCAGGTCAAGCTGCTCGAGAACAGCACGCTCAAGTTCTATCCCGGCTTTCCGCACGGCATGTGCACGACGAATGCAGACGTGATCAATTCCGACCTGCTCGCTTTCATCCGTTCCTGACCGCCACTGCGGAACCGGCCTGAGTCGGTTCCCCGCCCGCTTTGTCTTCGAGGCGGTCGAGTCGCTTGCGCCCTCCGCGGCCTATCCTCCCCTGATCCGCGCGTTCGTCTCCCTGTTGTATTGCTCTCGCAAAGCATGAGTTTTTACGCGGAAGATTTTGAAATAAAGCGAGTTGTGTGGCTTGGCCGAGTGGAAAAGACCGCGCCTCCCCTGTTACCAGGGCAAAACAGGTAGCGTGGGGAACCCATAGCCTGCCGGCGCCGGCCCCCCATCTAGCCGGATCGCCTCTCGCCCGTCGCCCCGGGCGCGGGCTCCGGTCCGAACACGCTCATGCCGCCGAATTCGTGCGAGCGCGCCCTCTCCTCGGCGATGAGCGCCTCGACCGAAGGCCCGCGGGCCTGGGCCTCGAGCCTCAGCGCCTCGGCGTCGAGGCGGCGGATCGCGGCCAGCTCCTCCGACTGGCCGAGCTTCGCTTTCACTACCGCCGCCTTCATCACCGCGATCGTGCGGTCGTAAACCTTGAGCGGCACGGGATAGGGGTGGCGGTCCTTGCCTCCGTGGGCGACCGAAAAGCGCGCCGGATCGCTGAACCGATAAGGCGCGCCGTGAACGACCTCGGCGACCTGGGCGAGCGCGCGCACCGTCCGCGCGCCGACCCCGGGCGCGAGCAAAAGCTCGGCGAAATCCTTCGGGCCGCGGTCGGCGGCGGCCGCGAGAGCGGCGTGCAGGCGGCGGGCGACGATGTCCTGCGGCCGCACGTCATGCCGCATGGGCATGACGAGATGCGGCAGCAGCAGCTGCGCTCCGTCTCGGAGGGGCGGCGTCCCGCCGCCCAGGAGGCGCGCGGGACGCGCGCTCCTCCCGCGGCGCTTCGGGTCGCTGTCGGCGCGGCCCTCGAGCTTCGCGACCTCGCGCTCGATCCGGTCCGGCCCGAGGTCGCCGAGGATGTCGATCTGCCGCCGCCGCGAGGCCTCAGCGCGGGCGTCGGTCAGGTTGACGATGACGCCCTGGTCGATCCCGTCGATGGCGGCGTGCGGCTCCTCGACGAAGCTTTTCAGTCCCTCCGACAGCCAGTGATAGCGCCGCGCCTGCCGGCGCTCGCCGTTCATCCCCTGCTGGACGACGACCCAATGGCCGTCGTCGGCGACGATGAAGCCGTGCAGGTAGAGGTCGAACCCATCCTGGACGGCGGCGCTGTCGACCTTGGCGACGAGCCGGCTCGCGGTCGCCAGCGCCGCGCCGTCGAAGCCGACCCGCTCGCCGATCGCCGCGAGCTCCTGCGGCGTCCGCCGCGAGTGAGAGCCTCGCCCGCCGCAGACGTGCACGCCGAGCTCGCCCGAGAGCGGCGCAAGCCCCCGCTTCAGGGCGCCGATGACGGAGGTAGTGATCCCCGACGAGTGCCAGTCCATCCCCATCACCGCGCCGAACGACTGGAACCAGAACGGATGCGCCAGGCGCCGCAGAAGCTCGTCGCGTCCATATTCGAGCACGATCGCCTCGGCGATCACGGCCCCGAGCCGGGTCATGCGCTCGGCGAGCCATCGCGGCACGCGGCCCCCGTGCAGCGGTAGGTCCGCGCTTCCTCCGCGGCGGGGCATCAGGCGGCTCCTGCTGCCGAGGTCGGATCAGGGGCCGGCATCCATTCCTGTTGCGTCGCTTGCAGGCTCATCGTCTGGGTCACTCGGAGGACATTATAGCGCCGGCGCGAGTCGCCTCAAACCCGCTCGATCGTCTCTACGCGCTCGCCCGAGGCGTCGAGCGAGCAGCGCCGTGCCCGACGCGCGCGCGGGCCTTTCAAGGCGACGCATGTGAACGATGCGGGCTTGGCCTTTTTGCAGGCCGCTGAGGAACGGTCGGTCACGCAGCTCGTTTAGGCGGCGATGCTGCTGCTGGCTGGCAGCGACGGAGCGGTCGGAGTTTTGCTGTGCGCTGGGGGTTGATCTGGAGCGGCGGCATCGCTGCGGCGCTGTTGGCGGTGGGGTTCAATGTGATCCAGCCGGTCGACCCTGGTCTGGCAGCCTTGTGCGATCTGGCGGGGATCGCCGCGAGCCTCGTCTTTATCGCGCTGGCGGACGGAGTTTAGCCGGTGAGACAACCTTCCCCTCCGGTTCGCGCGAACATGGCGGGTCGGTGAAGCAATTTCTTTAAGCGTTATTTGCGAGCCTCCGTCTTCGACGTTCTACGATTGAAGACGGCCGCTCTTATGCAATCGCTTGACCCAGCCTCAACCTCCGAGATCGGCGAAGTCGAATCGGAGCCCGATTTGGAGCGCTCCGACGCCTTGGGGCTCCAGCGGCGTCTCGACATGGCGCGCGAGACCTTGCTTCCGGCCGCGACCGACGCCGTCGGCCCATCCGAACGACGGGAACCGGCTTGGCAACGCGTCATTGGACGTCTGGTGTCTCTGAACGGAACCCACGGCGTGATCGACTGCCGTCTCGATCCGTCCGGGGAGGACTGGTCCGTCGGGCACCTGATAACGATCGCCCAACGCGACGCCCGGCTCGTCGGAGTCGTGTGCGAGATCGCGACCGTCGACGTGCGATGGTCGGAAAGAGAGGCCAACGTGGCCCGGGTCACGTTCGAGCTCAGCGGGGAGATCGTCGACCTGGCACACGAACCGTCCGTTTTCCATCGCGGCGTCCGCTCGTATCCGTCTCTCGGCGCGATCGTGCATCAGGATGAGGGCCGACGATCTCCGCACAATCTATACCTTTCGCGGCAAGCGAGGGGTGGAGATCGGCCGGCTCGGTCAGAACAGCGGCATTCCCGCGGAGATCAGCGTCGATCAGATGATCGCGCGGCATTTCGCAGTGCTCGGGGCCACGGGAGTGGGCAAGACGACAGCCGCCTCCATGCTCATCGAGCAGCGCGATTGCGGAAAAGCCCAACCTGCGCGTACTCGTCCTCGATCCCCACAACGAGTACGCCGCGCATTTCCCCGGCGTCGCGCAGATCATCGATTCGGACAGTCTCGAGCTTCCGATCTGGATGTTTCGCTTCGACGAGCTTGCAGACGTCGTCTTCAGCGGCCGCCCCCCTCATGCCGACGAACGCGACGCCCTCTATGAGGTCATACAGACGGCGAAGACGAACTTTCACGGTGGTTCAGGCTCCGCGAGCGCGAGCGTGCTGCGCCGGAAGCATATAATCGAAGGCGCGGCGGTAACGGCCGACACGCCGAGCCCGTTCCGCCTCTCCGACGTCATCGCGACCATCGACGAATGGCTCGGAAAGCTTGAGCAGCCCTATTCGCGATCGGATTTGCGAGCGCTGCGGGCCCGGCTTGATGGTCTCTCCCGCGATCCTCGCTACAAGTTCATGTTCAGCGGCAAGGGCGGCCTCGATGAGGACGTCGCCCTCGTCGTCTCCCGCATCTTCCGGATACCGACGGCAGGGATGCCGATAACGATCGTCAAGCTCGCCGGATTGCCCAACGAGGTGGTCAATTCCGTCGTTTCGGTTCTGGCCCGCCTCGCCTTCGAGGTCGCCTTCTGGTGCGCGGGGAGTTACGAAATCAGCGTGGTCTGCGAGGAAGCGCATCGCTATATCCCTTCCGGTGAGGGCTACGAATTCGCTCCAGTTCGGCGCGCGATCGGCCGCATCGCGAAGGAAGGACGGAAGTACGGGGCTTCGCTCGGCGTGATCTCGCAGCGGCCTTCGGAACTGGATCCGACCGTCCTCTCCCAATGTTCGACCACGTTCGCCATGCGCCTTCCCAACGACAACGACAAGAAGATCATCGCCGACGCAGTCGGCGTCTCCGCTCTCAGCATGGTCGCCCTCCTGCCATCGATTGCGGACCGGGAGGCAATCGCATTCGGCGAGGCGATGGCGATGCCCATGCGGATGAAATTTTCGGACGCCGCGCTTCACTCGAAAGAAAAGCCGGTCAACGCTTCCGAAGCCGCTCCGATCGATCTGGGCAGGCTTTCCCGGCAATTGCGCGACGGCGCCCGCGACAATCAACGCGACAATCAATAGGCCATCAATGGGACGAAGGGGTCAGGCCGACGCCATTGTTTCGGCGGAACCCGAAGAGGTCCCAGTCGCTCCGGCGGCGGCGTTCAGCTCACTCAGCGACAAACCGCATCTGGCCGACCACGCGAACACCTTCGGCCAATCGTAGAGGGCCTCTTTTCCGACCTGGACGTACGGCGGTCCAAAGCCGGCGCGCCTGGCATGATCAAGAAACCCGATGCTCAACCCCAGACGATTAGAGACGACATAGACCGGAACCAACTCGACGCGCCGCGACAAGGACTGCCCCTCCCTTTTTTGAAAAGGCGTAGCGCAGCCGTCGACAATCGTCAATGCTGTCTTGTAATTAAAATCGCCAGACCAATTGCTTCCGCGGCGGTAGCCGGCGACGGCCACGGCCGTCGATTGACGCGCGTCCCGCTCGCGTCGAAGCTCAAGGCGCGCCCGTAAGCAAGGAGGACTCGACTTCCATGCGAAAGACTCTGTCGGCCATTGTCGCGCTCGCCGCCATGATCCCATGCGGCGCGCTCGCCGGCGCATCGGCCGAAGACCCGCGGGCCTATTGCGCCAGGGTCGGCGACGACGACCAACCAAGACCCATACCGCCGGGGCTCGTGAGCCGGGCGCTCCGGCTTTTCTACGCGACGCCTGTCGAACTCGGGGCAGGTCGAGAAGAGCACGGTCTACCGATGCATGCATGGAGCAGTATTGCTCTGCAATTACGGGGCCAACTTGTCGTGCGCCAAGGCCGACGTCTCCCGCGTCTCGAAGGGCGCCGAGGCCTGGTGCAGGGAGTTCCCGGGCGCAGCCGTCGTCCCGATGGCGGCCACCGGGCACGACACGATCTACTCGTGGAAATGCGTCGGCAGAGAGCCGCGCATCACTTCTTCCGAAAAAGTCGACGCGCGCGGCTTCATCGCCAACCAGTGGAGACCACTCGACTGACTCCAGGCCTTCGCGGCGAACGCGCCGCGAAGGGCGCGAAACTGCTATGGTCTCGCCGTCAGCCTGATTCGGCCTTCAGGGGGTGTGGCGTGCACTATTCCGACGAACGCGTGATCGTCATCTTGATCGTGGGCGGGATCGCCGGATATTTGACGAGCCGAGTGATGCGCGGCTCGGGGTTCGGGATCATCGGCGACGGCGCGGTCGGCGTCGTCGGGGCTCTGATTGCAGTCTGGCTTCTGCCGCGCTTCGCGTTTCATTTCGCCGGAGGCCTCACGGGCCTCGCTGTCGACGCAGCGATCGGCGCGGTCGTCCTGCTGCTCGTCCTGCGCGCTGTCGGCGCCAGCGGTTGGGGCGCGGGCCAATAGGAGCGCCGCCGTCACAACGACATGGGCGACCCCGACCCTTTGGCCAGGCGGAAAGGCCAACTTAATGAATCGGCGTCGCGAACGGGGACGCCGCGTGTTTTTTCGTCTTGCGGGCGATCGCCAGAGCGACGCTGCTCCAGTCCCTCGCCATGGCGTCGCTGCTCGCTTCCTGCGCCCGCTGGCGGGCCACCCAGTACGCATCGACACCCAGGCCGGAGATGAGGGCTTCCGCTTCGACGTGAATTCCGAGCCGCAATTCGTGAGGACGTCGCCGGTCAAACATTTCAAGTTCCTTTCTCAACGCAGCGCTCTCTCTCCGCGTTGAAAGGAGTCGACCACAGTGCGGCTCAGATCGCAGTGACGCAGGTCACAATCAGGGCGGCGTACGCTCTCGCTCGACGGAATGCGCCCTTGGTCCAACCAGCTCCCGGTCGCCTCGGGTTAGGGCGGCGGAACGGCGCGGGACAAAAACTGCTGGCGTCTCGACTATTGCGGCGAATCGGAACCGCGACTCTCCCCCGTTCGTTTTTCGGGGTGGGAGGTTCCGGCGGCTCAACGGCGCCGCGCCCCCGACTGCATGTTGCCCAGGCGTCGTTGCTGGATAGGTGCGAGAGGCCTTGCAGTCCCCGCCTCGTGACGCCGATCCCTTCGGGGGCGAACCCCGCGCGCTTCTTGCGCCTAGATCACCGGGAGAGTCCCATGGCCTTCGCCCTAAACAGCCCCGCCTTTCGCGACGGCGAGAAAATCCCCGACAAGTACACCGCCGACGGCGAGAACCTTTCCCCGCCGCTCGTCTGGAATGATCCTCCCGCGGGGACGAAGAGCTTCGCCCTTGTTGTCGAGGACCCCGACGCGCCGAGCGGAACATTCCGACATTGGGGTCTCTACAACATCTCAGCCGGGCGCACGATGATGCCGGAAGGGGTCGAGCACGGCGTCAAGACCGAGCAGCTCGGCCATGCGGTGAACGATTTCGGCCATCGCCGTTATGACGGGCCGGCGCCGCCCCGCGGACATGGGCCGCACCACTATCGCTTCCGCCTCGCCGCGCTCGCACGCCCGCGTCTCCGACCTGTGGACCGAAGCGCGCCGCCACATGCTGGCGGAAGCCGATCTTGTCGGCGTCTATCAGCGTTGACGAGTTTGACGCGCGGCGGCTCGGGTTTGGCGCCCAGCGTTGCTTTCAGGTCGGCTTCGTCGTCAATGTGGCGGGCGAAACCAATCTCGAGGGAGGCGATCATGACGAAAGCGGTCGGTCGAAACGAAAGGATTGACTATCGCTCGGGACAGCATTGGATCGCCTTTGAGCCGTCACCAAAACGGATCCGCGTCATGTTCAACGGCAAGACCGTCGTAGACACGCTGTGCGCCGGCCTGATGCGCGAGGCGGGGCGGATGCCGGTCTTTTACTTCCCGCGGCCCAATGTCCGCACGGACTTGATGGAGCGCACCGACCATGTCGGACGCTGCCCCCACCGCGGCGATGCTTCCTATTGGACCCTGCGGCTGGGCGGCCGGCAGTCGGAGAACGCGGTGTGGAGCTATGAGCATCCTTCGGGGGAATTTGCCGCGATCGCCGGTTGGCTCGCTTTCGACGGGGACAAGGCGGATCATTGGTTCGAAGAGGACGAGGAGGTTTTTGGTCACGCCCGCGATCCCTACCACCGCGTCGACGTGCGGCCGAGCTCACGGGAGGTGCGGGTCCTGCTCGGCGGTGAAATGATCGCGCGAACACGAAAGGCCCTGCTCTTGTTCGAGACGGGCCTCCCCACGCGCTACTACATCCCTCCCGGCGACGTCCGCATGGAGCTTCTCGACCGGTCGAAGTCGACGTCCACTTGTCCCTATAAAGGCCAGGCCTCCCACTGGTCCGCCCGGATCGGCGACCGGTCTTCGAGGACGTGGCCTGGAGCTATCTCGAGCCTCTGCCGGAATGCCCGCGGATCAAGGGGCATGTCTGTTTCTATCCGGAGCGGGTCGACCGGCTGGAGGTGGAGGGCGAGGCGCAGACCGGCTGATTCGACGCCCTGCTTCGGCGCTCTCGCGCCTTGGCGAGCAGCCGGACGACCTCGTCATCGGTGGTTTGTGACGAAATCGGCGTAATGCAGGCCGACGGCGTACAGGGGCTCGGGCGTCTCGAGACAAACGATCTCGTCGCACTCGGCCGCGAGTTCGCCGATGCTCGACGCCGGCGCGACTGGCGCAGCGAGGACGAGATGTCTCGGGTTTGTTTCGCCTTACGCCGCGCAAGGCCGCTTTCATGGTCGCCCCGGTCGCGACGCCGTCGTCGACGACGATCGCGACGCGCCCTGCGATCGCGACAGGCTCAACCTCGCCCAGATAAAGGCGCCGGCGGCGCTCGATTTCGGCCAGCGCGCGCTTCTCAGCTGCCTCGAGATACCCGGGCGGCGGTTGCGTCAGCTGCAGGATCTCATCGTTCACGACGAGTTGCGGATGCGAGCCGTCGACCACCGCGCCGAGCGCCAGTTCCTCATGCCCGGGCGCGCCGATCTTGCGCACCAGAAGAAGATCGAGCTCCGCGTCGAGCGACGTCGCCACCTCGTAACCGACCGGCACGCCGCCGCGAGGCAGGGCCAGAACGAGGGGTCGTCGCCGCGGAAGCGGCCGAGCGCGCGGCCAAGCCGCCGCCCGGCCTCATGCCTGTCTCTGAACATCAATCCTGCCTTCATGCCGTCAGATAGCGGAGGAACCGTCGCACGGCATGGTCGACCACCTGGTCGAGCGCGCCGGGCTTCTCGTCGCGTTGCCGAGCAGCGCGGCGTGCGCCGCCGAAGCAATTGAAATATGCGCGAACTCAGGATCCGCGAGCACGTCTCCGGCAATTGATCGTCTCAAGCAGCCGGCTTCCGCCATTCGCCTTCGATCAGCGGTTCGAGCTGCCGGAACAGGCCATCCTTTCGCGCGGTCTTATGCCCCGCATCGATGTCGAGACCGTAAGCGCGCTCGGGGTCCGTCGGTGCGCCGATGAGAATGAACTCGGCGCCCTTGAAGTCGAGGAGCCGCGGGTCCGCGATCGCAAACCGCCGACCGCGGAATTCCCGCTGCAGCGGCCTTGGATACTGCGCCTCTTCGTCTTCGCGGAGTCCGACCCCGGGCGGCGCCGGCTTCTCCGGATTCTTGATCGAGAGGATATACGCGCCCTCATGCGGAATGTTCAGTTCCTCCTGCACCTCTCCCGGTCGCTCGGGCAGCTCGAGCTCGTAGGTCAGGTGGAGGCTCCGCTCGACTTGGACGAGCGCGTAGACTCCTTCGCCAGCCGGGCGGGCGGCGGCGACAATGCGCCTGCCGCGCGTCTTGGTCTCGTAATGCTGTTCGCCGAGTCCGGCCTCGATCGCGCTTGGAGATCCCGCGACCTTGTCGACGAAGCCCCAGGTCCGCTCGTGGCTGCCGACGTCCAGCGATTCTTCATGGTCTTGAAGCCGGAAGGCGGCAGAAAACAGGAAGAAACAGGTTCCCTCAAACGGCTCCTCGGGTCGGAGTTTAGTGGTCGGTTCCCGCGATCGATCGCAGCGTCTGCGGCGATACTGGACCTCGCCGGCTTCCGACGGCCTATCCCATCTCCGTCACCTGCCCCTCGCGGATCGTCACGCGGCGATCCATGCGGGCGGCGAGGTCCAGGTTGTGGGTGGCGACGAGGGCGGCGAGGCCGGTCGCCTTGACGAGCGCCGCCAGCGTTGCGAACACGTGATCGGCGGTCTTCGGATCGAGATTGCCGGTCGGCTCGTCGGCGAGCAGCACCCGCGGGCCGTTGGCGACCCCCCGGGCGATGGCGACGCGCTGCTGCTCGCCCCCCGAGAGTTCTGCGGGCCGATGGCTTTCGCGGGCCTTAAGGCCGAGATAGCCGAGCAGCTCCCGCCCGCGGCTCGCCGCCTCGGCGCGCGAAAGGCCAGCGATCATCTGCGGCAGGACGAGGTTCTCGAGCGCCGAGAACTCCGGCAGGAGGTGATGGAACTGGTAGACGAAGCCGATCTGGCTGCGCCTCAGCGTGGTGCGCTGGTCGTCCGACAGGGTCGAGGCCGCCACGCCGCCGACCGTCACTTCGCCGGCGTTCGGCTGCTCCAGCAGGCCCGCGACATGCAGGAGCGTCGACTTGCCCGCCCCCGAAGGCGCTATCAGCGCGACCGATTGGCCCGGATAGAGCGCGAGCGAGGCGCCGTTCAGCACCTCGACCACGGTCTCGCCGCGGCCGTAGCGCCGCTCGATCCCCTCGAGCGCCAGCGCGGCGAAGCGCCCCGCATCATTCATAGCGCAGCGCCTCCACCGGATCGAGCCTGGCCGCCCGCCACGACGGATAGATCGTCGCGGCGATCGACAGGAAGAGCGCCAGCGCCACGACCGAGACGACGTCCGTCGCCTCCACCCGCGAGGGCAGCTGCGACAGGAAATAGAACTCGGCCGGAAACAGATTGGCGCCGGTGAGCCAGCCCAGGAAACGGCGGATCGGCTCGACATTGTGGGCGACGAGCAGGCCGAGCACGAGGCCGACGCCGGTGCCGACGACGCCGATGGTCGCGCCGGTGATGAGGAAAATGCGCATCACCGCGCCGCGCGTCGCCCCCATCGTGCGCAAGACCGCGATGGCGCGCGCTTTGTCCTGCACCAGCATGATGAGACCCGAGATGATGTTGAGCGCCGCGACCAGCATGATGAGGGCGAGAATCGCGAACATAACGTTGCTCTCGACCGCGAGTACGTCGAAGAAGCTGCGGTTGAGCTGGCGCCAGTCGGTGTCGATCATCGGCCGCTGCTGCGCCGGCTCGATCGCCCGGCGCATCGCGTCCATGTTGTCGGGATCGGCGACGAAGACCTCGATCACGTTGGCCTGTCCCTCGTAATTGAAGAACGTTTGGGCCTCGGCGAGCGGCATGAAGATGAAGGTGTTGTCGAAGGTCGCCATGCCGATCTGGAAGATCGCGGCGACGGGATAGGCCTTCATCCGCGGCGTGACGCCGAACGGAGTGTCGGCCCCGTGCGGCGCAATGATCGTGACCTTGTCGCCGACCCTGAGACCCAGGTGGTCGGCGAGCTTCGCCCCGACCGCGACCCCCTGCCCTTCGTCGAAGCCGTCGAGCGAGCCTTGGGTCAGATGCCCCGCGACGCCCGGCAGGCGCTCGAGATCCTGCTGGCGGATGCCGCGCACCAGCGCGCCCGACGAGCCGTACGGCGAGGTGGCGAACGCCTGCCCCTCGACCAGCGGCAGGGCTAGCGTCACGCCGCGAACTTTGCCGACCCGCTCGGTGACCGCCTCGTAGTCGGTCAGGGGCGTCTCGACGCCCTGCAGGAACATGTGGCCGTTGAGGCCGATCATCTTCTCCAGAAGATCGTGGCGGAAGCCGTTCATCACCGACATCACGACGATCAGCGCCGCCACCCCGAGCACGATGCCGAGGAAGGAGAAGCCGGCGATCACCGAGATCGATTTCTGCGCGTTGCGGGCGCGCAGGTAGCGGAACGCGACCATCCATTCGAAGCGCGAGAACGGACGCGTCGCCTGCGCCGGCGCGGCGGCGGCTGTGACGGTGTCTACGGCGGTGGTCATGAACGCTTGCCCTCACCCCGACCCTCTCCCGCAAGCGGGAGAGGGGGCGACTCCCTGCTCCCGCTTGCGGGAGAAGGTGGTGGCGCCATAAGGCGTTCGTACCAACGCCCGCCCTGCGACGGGCTATGGCGCCGGATGAGGGGAAGCCGCCCCATCACGCCGTCCCGCCGAGCCTGGCGATCGCCGCCTCGAGGCTCAGGAGCTCGCGCTCCCCGCTGCGACGGTTCTTCAGCTCCACCTTGCCCTCGGCGAGACTTTTCGGGCCGACGATGACCTGATGGGGGGTCCCGACGAGGTCCATGGTGGCGAATTTCGCCCCGGGCCGCTCGTCGCGGTCGTCATAAAGCACGTCGACGCCCGCCTTCTCGAGCGCTGCCTGAATGCGCGCGGAAGCGCCGTCGCACGCCGCCTCGCCGACCTTCAGGTTGATGAGGCCGACCTGGAACGGGGCGACCGGCTCCGGCCACACGATTCCCGCCTCGTCGTGGTTGGCCTCGATCAAGGCCGCAGCGAGCCGGCTCGGGCCGATGCCGTATGAACCGCTGTGCACATAATGCTCCCTGCCGTCCGGTCCGTTGACCACCGCTTTCATGGGAGCGGAGTATTTGGTCCCGAAGTAGAAAATATGGCCGACCTCGATGCCGCGCGCGGAGACGCGGGCGTCCTCCGGCAGCTTTTCGAACGCCGCGGGGTCGTGCTTGTCGGAGGTCGCGGCGTAGAGCGACGTCCATTTGTCGGCCACCGCCTGCATCGTTTTGGCATCGTCGAAGTCGATGTCCTCTGCCGGCGTCTCGAACGACAGATAGTCGCGGTGGCAGAAGACCTCGCTCTCGCCGGTATGCGCGAGGATGATGAACTCGTGGCTGAGGTCGCCGCCGATCGGGCCGCTTTCGGCGACCATGGGAATCGAGGTGAGGCCCAGCCGCTTGAAGGTGCGCAGGTACGCTGTGAACATCTTGTTGTAGGAGTGCCGCGCGCCTGCAGCATCGAGATCGAACGAATAGGCGTCCTTCATCAGGAACTCTCGCGCGCGCATGACGCCGAACCGCGGCCTGACCTCGTCGCGAAACTTCCACTGGATGTGATACAGGTTCAGCGGCAGGTCCTTGTAGGAGCGCACGAACGTGCGGAAGATCTCGGTGATCATCTCCTCGTTGGTGGGGCCATAGAGCATGTCGCGGTCGTGCCGGTCGCGGATGCGCAGCATTTCCTTGCCGTAGTCGTCGTAGCGCCCGGATTCGCGCCAGAGCTCGGCCGGCTGAACTGTCGGCATCAAGACCTCGATCGCGCCGGCCCTGTTCTGCTCCTCGCGCACGATGGCGCAGATCTTGTGCAAAACGCGCACGCCGAGCGGCAGCCAGGCGTAGATGCCCGCCGCCTCCTGACGGATCATGCCGGCGCGCAGCATCAGCCGGTGCGAGACGATCTCCGCCTCCTTCGGCGTCTCTCTGAGGATCGGCAGGAAATAGCGGGAAAGACGCATTTATTGGCCGCTCTGAGTACGCGAATCGGGGCGCCTCGCGCGCCCGCAAACGCGGCCTTATGGCCCTAACGATGCAAAAAGGGCAAGCTATGTCTTCAGCGGCGGCCTGAGCGCGGTGGTTGCGCGTTACTCCTGGTCAGCGCCGGCGCTCGCGCAGATTTCAGCGATCGTGTCCCAACCGAGATGGCCCGAAAGGAGACGATATGACCAAGACCGCTCTCATCACCGGAGCGACCTCCGGCATCGGCGAGGCCGCCGCGCGCGCTTTCACGGCGGCCGGCTGGCGCGTCGTCGCGACCGGCCGCCGCGCGGAACGTCTCGACGCGCTGGCCGCCTCGCTCGGCGCCGAGAGGCTCTACCCCGCCGCCTTCGACCTGCGCGACGAGGCGGCCCGCGACAAGGCGCTGGCCGCGCTTCCCGAGGATTCCGGGACGTCGACCTCCTGATCAACAACGCCGGCCTCGCGCTCGGCAGGGAGCCGGCGCAAGCGGCCGATCTCGGCCAGTGGAGGACGATGATCGACACCAACGTGACGGCGCTCGCCTCTCTTACCCACAAGTTGCTGCCCGGGCTGATCGCCCGCCGCGGAGCGATCATCAACGTCTCGTCGGTCGCGGGGAGCTATCCGTATCCCGGCGGCAATGTCTATGGCGGCACGAAGGCGTTCGTGAAGCAGTTCTCGCTCGGACTGCGTTCCGATCTGCATGGCACGGGGGTGCGCGTCACTTCGATCGAGCCGGGAATGGTCGAAACGGAGTTCATGCTGGTCCGCACCGACGGGGACAAGGCGGCGTCGGATGCACTCTATCGGGGCGTGACGCCGATGACGGGCGAGGACATTGCGGCAGCGATTTTGTGGGTGGCCGAGCTGCCTCCGCATCTCAACGTCAACCGGCTCGAGCTGATGCCCGTCAGCCAGTCCTTCGCCGGCTTCCAGGTGGCGCGCGCGGGCTGAAGCTTCGCTCACAACTCTCGGCCCGCCGCCCGCGAACAGCGCAGATGGCGCTCGCTCAGAGCGCCCGGTACATGACGAAGGCGTCGACGTAGCCCAGGGCCGGATGGCGGAACGCCAAGGGCAGACGGCCGACGATCTCGAATCCCAGCGACTGCCAGAGCCGCACGGCGCGTTCGTTCGTGCTGACGACGAAGTTGAACTGCATTGCGCGGTAGCCGCGCGATCGCGCGTGCTCCAGCGAGTGCTCGCACATCCGCCGAGCCATCCCTCGTCCGGCGGCCGAAGACCTCGTCATGTAGCCGCAGTTGCAGACATGCCGCCCGCCGCCGGCCTGGTTGGGTCTCATATAGTATGTGCCGAGGATGACGCCGTCCTCTTCGGCGACGAACGTCTCCTTGTCCGGTCCCAGCCAGTAGGCGAGCGCCTCGTCTTCGCTCATGTCGGGATCGAGCGTGTAGGTCGCGCCCTCGCGAATGATCGGAAGGATGATGGCGGCGACGGCTTCGCGATCGCGCGCTTCGGCAGTTCTGATGAGCATGGTCGAGACCTACAGGCCCGGGACCGACGTCCGCAAGGGGTCGCGCGGTGTCACAAAGACCGCGAGGAAATCGCACCGCGACAGTGCGGTTTTGCGCGCTTTCAGCGAACCGGCCGGCTGAAACCGTCCCGCCGCTTCGCCTCCGTCGTCGCTGCGTTTTCACCCGCACCGCAGCGGCGTGCGCGTCGCCTCGATCGAGCCGGGAATGATCGAAACGGGGAAAAACTCGGCCGGGCGTCGGGCAAATCGCGATATCGTTTGACGCCGGTCAAATGGGCGTTGCAATCTGCGCACTAAGAGTTTGACCGGAGGCTTCGGGCCCGCCAGCAAAGACCGGTTTTCAAGCTTCGCGAGGAAGGAAACCAGGGAGGTAAGCACCATGCGCAAAGGATCGATTTTGGCGATAGCGGCCGGGCTGGCGCTGGCTTTGGCGTCGCAGGGCGCCGAGGCGGCGGAGAAACTGAAGATCGGCTTCCTCCCCGGGGTGGTCGACCCGTTCTACCAGGTGATGCAGGTCGGCGTGGAGAAGGCCGCCAAGGACCTCGGCGCCGAAGTGGTCACGCAGATTCCGCCGACCTGGGGCGTCGCGGCCCAGACGCCGCTGTTGGATTCCATGGTCGCTCGCGGCGACCTGAACTACATCATCACCGCTCCGGTCGATAAAGATCAGATGGTCGGCCCGCTTCAGGCCGCAGTCGACCACGGCATCAAGATCATCACGGTCGACACGTTCCTTGGAAACGGCGACTACGTCAGCGGCCCGGTGAAGTTCCCGATCAGCTACATCGGCTCCGACAACGTCGAAGGCGGACGCATCGCCGCGAAAGGACTCGCCAAGGCGATCGGCGGCAAGGGGACCGTCTACATCAACTCGACGAACCCGAATGTGAGCTCGGTCGAAGGGCGCGCCAAGGGCTTCAAGGAGGAGATGGCCAAGGACTACCCCGACATCAAGGTCGAGGGCCCCGACTTCAACCTGGATGACGCCAACAAGGCCGCGCAACAGACCGCGGCGGTTCTGACGCGCGAGCCCGACCTCGCCGGAGTGTTCGGCACCAACGTCTTCAGCGCGTCCGGCGCGGGCACGGCGGTCGTCAACGCCGGTCTCGGCGGCCACGTCCAGGTCGTCGCCTACGACGCGACCAAGGAGGCGATCGAGCTTATGGACCGGGGCGTTGTCACCCTGGTGCTGGCGCAAAAGCCGTTCGACATGGGCTATATGGCGGTGATGTTCGCAGCCGCCGACTCCGCCGGCGTCACCAGCCTGCCCCGCCGAGTCGAGACGGGCTTCGCCATCATCGACAAGCAGAACGTGAAGGACCCGGCGGTCGCTCGCTTCATTTACCAAGTGCCGGGCAAGTAAAGGGCTTAGCGGTTCGATCGAGGGCGCCTCGGCGCCCTCGCCTCCGCGAGTTTCGATCCGGGGAATGAAGTCGTGACCGAACGCGCCGTTAGGGCTGGGCGGAGCGCCGACGCCGCCGCTACGGGCGTTCTCACTCCCGCGCAGCGGGCGGCGATATTCCTGAGCCGCATCTGGGCCTGGGTGTTTCTCGGCCTCATGGTCCTGTTTTTCGTCGTCGCGGTGCCGCTGACGACGGGGGGCTCGGTCAATTTCCTCACCGTCCGCAATTCTCAGAATATCCTGGTCGCCATCGTTCCGGTCCTGCTGCTCGGCCTGGGCCAGACCTTCGTCATCATCACCGCCGGCATTGATCTGTCCGTTGGTTGGGTGATGAGCTTGGCCTCGGTCCTCTCGGCGCTGGCGATCCGCGGCTCGTTCAATTCCGGCCTGCCGCTTTTCCCGGCCGTGGTCGTCGGATTCGCCGCCGGCGTCGGCGGCGCGGCGGCCGTCGGCTTCGTCAACGGGGTCATCATATCCAAGCTGAAGGTCCCGGCGTTCATCGTCACGCTCGGGACGTCCTTCATCGTGCGCGGCGCCGCCTATCTCATGTCGGAGAACACGACGGTGATCGGCCTGCCGGCCGGCATCCGCGCCTACGGCAATGACGCGCTCATCTATTATATCGGAGGCGAAGGCGGCGGGATCTATTTCCTCAAGCGGCCGGACGTCGGCGGCGAGTTGCTGCGCCGGATGGACATCGTCCTGCCCTATCCGGTCATCGTCACCGCAGTCGTCGTCGCCTGGGCGATGTTCCTTTTGCACAAGACCCAGTTCGGCCGTCACACTTACGCTCTCGGCGGCAGCGTGGACGCGGCGGTCCGCAGCGGCATTCCGGTCGATCGCCAGATCATTCTGCTTTACATGCTCTCGGCCGCCACGTCCGGAGTGGCCGGGATTCTCTCGACGCTGCGTTTCACCGCCGGCTCCTCGGTCATCGGCGACCCGCTGCTGCTTTCCTCCATCGCAGCGGTCATCATCGGCGGCGTGAGCATGTCCGGCGGCTCGGGAACCGTGATCGGAACGGTGATTGGCGCGCTGATCATCGCGGTGCTGACGACCGGTCTCGTGATGCTCAACGTCGACGCCTTCTGGCAGTTCATCGTCATCGGCGCAGTCGTCATCGTCGCGGTGCTGATCGACCAGTCGCGCGACCTCGTCATGGGCCGGCCGAAGGGGGGCGTCCGCCGGTGAGCGATCCGCTGCTTTCCATCCGCAGCTTGACGAAAATCTTCGGCGGCCTCGTCGCCGTCGACAATGTGAGCCTCGACGTCCGGCCCGGCGAGGTCGTCGGCCTCCTCGGCGACAACGGAGCGGGCAAATCGACCCTCATCAAATGCGTGTCCGGCGTCTACCATCCGGAAGAGGGCGCGATTGTCTTCGACGGCAAGCCGGCCGAATTCGCAACCCCGATGGACGCTCGCGGCGTCGGAATCGAGACGATCTACCAGGACCTTGCTCTCGCCAACAATCTCGACGTCGGCGCCAACATCTTCCTCGGCCGGGAGGTCAAGAAGCGCTGGTTCGCCGGGCTCGTCCGGACGCTCGACGACAAGCGCATGCTCGATGAATCCCGCCGGACCCTCGATTCGCTCCAGATCCGCTTTCCGACCCTGACCGAGCCGATCGAGACCCTGTCTGGCGGCCAGCGCCAGGCGGTGGCGATCGCCCGCGCCGTCTATTGGGACGCCAAGCTCATGATCATGGATGAGCCGACCAACAATCTGGGGGTGCCGGAGCAGCACAAGGTGCTCGAGCTGATCCGCACGCTGCGCGAGCGTGGCGTGCCGGTCATTCTGATCACCCACATCCTTGCCGACGCCTTCGCGGTCACCGACCGGGTCATTGTGATGCACCGGGGACGAAAGGTCGCGGAGAAGTCGACGGCCCGGACGAACGCGGAGGAGCTCGTCCAGTACATGGTCGGCGCGCGCGACGACGCGGCAGCTTAGCGCATTCGCGCTGTTGATGCCCCTCATCAATTCGACCTATCCGGAATTCTGCACCTACGAATCGAGGCGAAGCGCGCCAAGCGGAAGAGACCGCGAATTGCGAGGATCCCATGTCCACGCTTTCTTGGAGCCGTAGCGGGCCCCGCTGGACGCAGCTGCCAAGCCATCGCGCCTGGCTCCTGAAACAGGCGGAAGCTCTCTTCGACTTCTTTGAGCCCGGCGTCCTGAATCCGCTCGGCGGCTTTCACGATCTCGATGACGAAGGGCGGCCCGTCGCGCCGGGCTACGGCGCAGGCGGCGCGCCGACGCGGCAGCTTCACGCGACGACGCGCATGGTCCACGCATTCTCGATTGCCTACCTGATGGGCCGGCCTGGGGCCGACCTCATTGTCGATCATGGCATGGCTTTCCTCTGGAATGGTCACCGCGACAACAGGAACGGCGGCTATTTCTGGGGCGTCGGCTACGGCGGCCCGACCGATGCGGCCAAGCAGGCCTACGGCCATGCCTTCGTGCTCCTGGCGGCGTCGAGCGCCAAAGTCGCCGGCCACCCGGACGCCGACCGCCTGCTCGCGGACGTCTCCGAGATCATCCGCACGCGGTTCTGGGAGGAGGCGCACGGCGCCTCGGCCGAGGAATTCACTTCCGATTGGAAGCCCATTGACGCCTATCGCGGCCAGAACTCCAACATGCACCTCACCGAGGCGCTGATGGCGGCGTTCGAAGCGACGAACAACTCGACCTATCTCCGTATGGCCGAGCGGATCGCCGACCATATCATCCGCCGCCATGCGGCGGAAAACGACTGGCGCCTGCCCGAGCATTTCACCGAAGGCTGGGAGGTCAACCGCGACTATTCCGGAAGTCCGATCTTTCGCCCCTATGGCACGACGCCCGGCCATTCGCTCGAATGGGCTCGGCTCCTGTTGACGCTCTGGGAGCTCGGCGGCCGAAAGCTGGACTGGCTCCCCGGCGCCGCGCGGGCTTTGTTCGCTCGCGCGACAGAGGACGGTTGGGACCGCGAGCACGGCGGCTTCTACTACACGCTCGAATGGGACGGCCGCCCGCGCATCCGCGACCGCTATTGGTGGCCGTGCTGCGAGGGGATCGGCGCCGCGGCGGTCCTCAACGCCATCGATTGCGATGCGCAATACGAAGCCTGGTATCGCGAGATCTGGAACTTTGTCGCCGCTCGCTTCCTCGACCGCGAGAACGGCGGCTGGCGGGCGCAACTCGATTCGCGCCTAAAGCCCAATGAGAATCCCTTCTTCGGCAAATTCGACATCTACCATGCCTTGCAGGCTTGCCTCATCCCGCTCCTGCCAACGACCGGCACCATAACGCGGGGCCTCATTACGAAAGGCGCATCCACCATCCCTTAGAGCAGGTTCCGATCAGTTGGAACCGCACAAGCCAGCGCGATCGACCTGAACCACTCCCGAATCAAATTCGGGGCCCGGCGCCGTGCAGTCCTGTCCGCGATCTCGGCTTTTCAACGCATTGGGCGCCAAAACCTGTCCCTTCGTCGCTTCGATCCGGTAGTCCTTTTATTCGACGTCCACCGACTACGATCGCGCCATCTCCATCGCCGAAATCAATCTTTCCAAGAGCTTGCGGCGCCATTTCCATCGCGTCATCGCGTCTCGCGTCTGCCTCCGCAGGACCAAAAACCTCCTTGATGGCCATTTCCCTTCCCTTTGCCTTGCGCAGGCGTTGCCAATCAAGGGCTTGCAGCCGATCGAGCAGAAAAAATTCGCGCCCCCAGCTCGCGCTCGCGGCCCGATCCTCCCTGCAGAGTCCGCCCATTCGATCTGCTCAGCCATTGCCACGGCATTTCCAGCCCGCTCGCAGGTCTTGCCCCGGACGCGACGCTCGGGTGAGCGGGGATCCAAGGCCGCGCGACGATTAGCTTTCAAACAGCATGCTAGGGGTGTGTGACCCGCTTCTCCGAACATTGTATGTTCTGCTTATGTTCGAGTCAAGTCTTCGTGCGACAGAAATTTGCGCAATGCGGGACGCCAGCCCCGCAGGTGCAGAAGCTTTGAGTTGGACGCCCGCGTTCGCATTGCGAGCGCCATAGCTCCTCGCGATGACGAATCCAACCCAACGGGATCTGCTCTAGCGAAGTGAACAGCGCCTGCCTTTGAAGGAGCGCCGGCTTTACCGCCGGCGGTCGTCCGATCGCGGGGCCCGCTGTAGCCGCGCTCCACAGCCGTCGACAGACGGGCGTCCTGGCGAATGGCCTATGGGGCGCGGCGGGCGCGTTCAGTCGTCGAAGAAGATCAGCCTCAGGATGCCGCGGGCCTGCGGATGTTCGAGGTCGCGACCCTCAAGGCGGAAGGCGTAGAGAGCGTCGAATTCGACTTTTGTGGGCGCCGATGTATTTGATACAATACATCGAGTTTGACCTTGACACGCAAATAATCGATCGTAAGATTCTCTTTATGTGAGTTGCTTTTTCGGCACATCAACTCGCTTTTCTAAAGACTGCATAGCGGTCGCTCACGACAGGGAGGGAACATGCTCACTCTACGGGTGAACGGCCAGGCGCAGACATTCGACGGAGACCCGTCGATGCCGCTGCTCTGGTATCTTCGCGACGAGCTCGGTCTCACCGGGACGAAATTCGGATGCGGGATCGCCGCCTGCGGCGCCTGCACCGTCCATCTCGACGGCGAGGCGCGCAGGTCCTGCGTCACGACTGTGAGCGACGCCAATGGCAAGTCAATCACCACGATCGAAGGCCTCGACCCCGCCGGGGATCACCCGCTGCAGAAGGCGTGGCGGGCGCTCAATGTGCCGCAATGCGGCTATTGTCAGGCCGGCCAGATCATGCAGGCCGCTGCTCTTCTGAAACAGACGCCGCATCCCACCGACGCCGACATCGACAGCACGATGTATGGCAACATTTGCCGTTGTGGGACCTATCAGCGCATTCGCGCCGCCATCAAGCAAGCTGCGGGAGCGTGAAATGACCGAGCACATTCGCGAAATCGTGCCGTTCGCCGTTGAGAACGTCAGCCGACGCGGGGTTCTCAAAGGCATCCTTTCAACGACTGGCCTCGTCCTCGCGGTAGGCGTGGCGCCGCCGCGTCCGGCGCTGGCCGCCGATGCGCCCAAATGGGGCGCGGCCGGCATGCCGCACGGCACGGTAAACAATCCTCTCGTATTCGTTTCGATCGCTCCTGACGGAACGGTCACCATCGTCTGCCATCGTTCGGAAATGGGACAGGGTGTGCGCACCGGCATGCCGCTGATCGTCGCCGACGAAATGGAGGCGGATTGGTCCAGGGTGAAAGTCGCCCAGGCGACGGGGGACGAGGTCAAGTACGGCAACCAGGATACCGATGGCTCCCGTTCGACCCGCCACTTCATTGAACCGATGCGCCAGGTCGGCGCCGCCGCCCGCATGATGCTCGAGGCCGCCGCCGCGAAACGTTGGGGCGTCGATGTCTCCGACGTAGAAGCGAAGAACCACGAGGTTATTCAGAAGTCCACCGGGACGAAGCTCGGTTATGGAGAGCTCGCCGCCGACGCCAGCAAGATGGCCGTCCCGACGGGCGTCAGCCAGAGCAAACTGAACGCCCCGACGCCTGGCAGCCTGCCTCTCAAGGATCCGTCGCAGTTCCGCTACATCGGCAAGGAAGGGACCAATATCGTCGACGGTTTCGACATCACGACCGGTCGCGCGATGTATGGTCAGGACGTCCGCCTGCCTGGCCAGAAGTACGCCGTCGTCGCGAGACCGCCGGTGATGGGGGGCAAGGTGGCCTCCTTTGATGCGACGGACACGAAAAAAGTCCCGGGCTTCGTCCAGATCGTCGAGATCCCCGCGCCGTCCTATCCCATGATGTTCCAGCCGTCTGGGGGAATCGCGGTTATCGCCGACAACACCTGGGCTGCGATCCAGGGCCGCAAGGCGCTGAAGATTCAGTGGGACGACGGCCCGCACGCGACTTACGATTCGCAGGCCTACCGCGCGGCGATGGAGGCGACCGCGAGACAGCCCGGCAAGATCCTGCGCAGCGACGGCGACTTCGCCGCGGCTTTTGCGAGCGCGGACAAGAAAGTCGAGGCCGAGTACTACATCCCGCACAATGCGCATGCGACGATGGAGCCGCCAGCGGCGACCTGCCGCATTGTCGATGGCAAGGCCGAAGTCTGGACAAGCGTGCAAAGCCCGCAGGCCGCGCATGATCTGGTCGCCAAATACTTGGGGCTTCCGCCCGAGAACGTCACGTGCAACGTCACGCTTTTGGGCGGAGGTTTTGGCCGCAAGTCCAAGCCGGACTTCGCGGTTGAGGCGGCGCTGTGTTCGAAGGCCATTGGCGGAGCGCCGGTCAAGGTCGTTTGGACTCGCGAGGACGACATCCGCAACGACTTCTACCACACGGTGTCGGTCGAACGCCTCGAGGCGGGGCTCGACAAGGACGGCAAGGTGGTCGCTTGGCGCCACAACAGCGTCGCGCCGACGATCTTCTCGCTCTTCGTGCCTGATCCCAAGCACGAGGCGCCGCTCGAGCAGGGAATGGGCCTCGTCGATATGCCCTTCGCCATTCCCAATATCAGCATCGAAAACGGCGAAGCCGAAGCACACACCAAGATCGGCTGGTGGCGCTCCGTCTCGAACGTTCCGCACGGGTTCGCCATTCAATCCTTCGTCGCGGAACTCGCTTCCGCGGCGGGTAAGGATCAGAAGGCGTTCTTGCTCGATCTGATCGGATCTCCCCGCATCCTCGACGTGCCGCAGAAGGTCAAGAACTTCTGGGACTACGGCGAGAATCCGGAGATCTACCCGATCGACACCGGCCGCCTGCGAGGCGTCGTCGAACTCGTCACCGAGAAGGCGGGTTGGGGCCGCGAGGTTCCCAAAGGTCATGGGCTCGGCTTGGCCGTCCACCGCAGTTTCGTGAGCTACGTGGCGGCCGTCATCGAAGCCGCGGTCGACGAGAAGGGCAACATCACCGTGCCCCGGGTTGACATCGCGGTCGACTGCGGACCGACCGTGAACCCAGATCGTGTTCGGTCTCAGTTTGAAGGAGCGGTCGTGATGGGCCTCGGGATCGGCTTGCTGAACGAAATTTCGTTCAAGGACGGCAGGGTCCAACAGAGCAACCTCGACGACTACCTGGTGTTGCGCATCAGCGATGCGCCGCGCGAGACGCATGTGCATATCGTCCCGCGCGGCTACGACATGCGCCTAGGCGGCGTCGGCGAACCCGGTGTGCCGCCGGTTGCGCCGGCGCTCATGAACGCGATCTTTGCGGCGAGCGGCAAGCGCATCCGCGCCCTGCCGCTCGGACAGCAGTTGACCGGCAAGGCCTAAATGTGGGCCGAGAGGCGGGCCGGGAATTGCTCCCGGCCCGGACCCTTGCCGGCTGCGCCTCGATGAGAATCTCGGAACGCGGGAACCGCGCGCGAACGGCTCGCGTTGACGACCACGTGGTCAGTCGCAATCGCTCAGGCACTCATTGAATAATTCACAAGGGCTGTGCATCGGAGCCACTCCTTCCGTGCACTTGTACTCGTCATACTGCGCTTCGCACTTTGACCGGCACGCTTCTTTCGATTGAGCCTTTTGCGTGGACGTTTGCGAGGGCTGGCTCTCTTCGCCGGATGCGGACACAGTCAACGCCAACACGAGTCCGATTGCCAAAGACCATAGCCTGATCATGACGGGACGCCTTGTACCGTGTGGAAGGGTCGACGACGCAATTTGCCGTTGCGCGAGATCGAACCGAAGCACGTCGTCCAAACGATCGACGTTTGTGACGGACTTCAACCGGGCAACTTCGGCTTCAAGCTGTCGCGGCTTCAGGCCGGGGATACGAGGGGCTTGCCCTTCTCGACGACATAGGTGATCGCAAGAGTTGTGGGCTTGTCGCCGTTCTTGCCGCCATGGGGCCTCCGCGTGGGAACCTGGAATCCATCGCCAGCCTTGAAGGTCCGGGCGGCTTCGCCGTCGACGCTCAATTCCAACGCGCCTGCGACGACGTAGCTCGATTCAATCCCCGGATGGGTATGACGAGCGATCAACGCCCCGGCATCGAGATCGACGCGTACATTGACCGTCTCGTAGCCCTCGATCGGGCCGTCGGTGCGTGTGATGATGGTGCGCTTCAGCCCGGCTGGCGCGTTCTGCGCTTCGGCGCCGGTCGCCACGAAGCCTGCGACCGCACAAAGCGCGCAGCTTGCGAATCCTCGTCGCGTCAACATCAGGTCCTCCCTGTCGGTTCACGGCGAGATTCGACCCGACTCGGGACGCCTGTCAAGCACGGGCGATAGCGCGCGTTCGTCGGCCCGCCCGAGAGCGTCATTGCACGACCCTGTACGACAGCGACTTATCTTGCGAACGCCGTTGGCGGCGACCAGAGCGCGGAACCGTCGACCAGCGACTTTCCGGCGCCCTTCCAGCAAACCTGCTCGCGTCGGTGCGGAGAGCCGCGGCGCCGCGCCTGGCACCGAAAAAAGGGCGAAGCTCGGGCGCAGCCGATCCTCCTCGCCTTGTTCCTTTCAGGAGAGTGTCCGCGCTTAAAAGGAACGTATTCTCGGTGAGGATTATTTCTCGACAGCGGGGCAAAAACTTCTCGACAAGCCTCATCGCATCTGTATACATTCCCTTGGGAGGGACGCGAATGACGCAAGATTGCGACCGGCACGGTATGCAATTGTGTCGGAGGCAAGCGATGCTTGGGGCAGCGTTAGCCCTCTGTCCCTGGTTAAACATCCAGGCGCACGCGGAGGATCAGGCGGACCCGACAGCCGTGGCGCCACAGCCGGGCGATCATCTTGTTTTTCTCACTGGGCCCAAGAAGGACCAGCCCGCTCGCGCCGATGATTTGGAGCCTGGCGGCCCGCAGGTCCAGGCCTACCCGGCCGATCCCAAGGGCCTCCTGCGCGATGGCTCGCCGCTCAATCTCGTCGTCTTGGCGCGCGTCGGCAGTGACGGCCTCGACGAGCAAACTCGCAAGCTCTCGGCCGACGGCGTGGTCGCCTATTCCGCGATATGCACGCACCAGGCCTGTCCGGTGAACCAGTGGTCGAACGAAAAGAAAGCCATGGTCTGCTCATGCCATGGCTCGACCTACGATCCAAAGAACAGCGCGAAGGTGATTTTCGGACCGGCGCCGCTGCCGTTGGCTGGGCTGCCGCTGAAAAGCGAGAACGGCCTCTTGATCGTGGCCGGCGGATTTGACGGTCCGATCGGCAGGCAAACGAATTGATGAGTTTGCTTTCGACGACCTAGGGGCCCATTGGGTTGCGGGTCTCGAAAGCAGAAATGGCCTTAACCCAGGGAGGGAAGCATGAGGAAGCTTTATCTTGGCTCGAGCTTTGCGGCGCTGCTCATTGCGAGCGCGCTCGGCGTCGCTCATGGCGCCGATTACACTCCGGTCACGGACGCGCGCCTCCAGAACCCGGAGCCCCAAAATTGGCTCATGACCCGCGGCAACTATGCGGGGTGGAGCTACAGCCCGCTCGCCCAGATCAACACCTCAAACGTCAAGAACCTGGTCCCGGTGTGGAGCGTTTCGACCGGGGTCGATTCCGGCCATGAGGCGCCGCCCATCGTCAACAACGGCGTGATGTTCGTCAGCACGCCCTACAGCCAGGTGCTGGCGCTGGACGCCGCTACCGGCGAGTTCCTGTGGCGCTATAAGCGCAAGCTGCCACCAGGCTTTGCCGCGCTGCACAACACCAGCCGCGGCGTGGCGCTGTACGGTGACAAGGTCTTCATGCCTTGCCTGGACGCGGTGCTGGTGGCGTTGGACGCGAAGACCGGCAAGGTCGACTGGGAGGCCAAAGTCGCGGACTGGAAGGACGGTTACTACATGACGATGGCGCCGCTGATCGTGAAGGGCAAGGTGCTGGTCGGCGAGGCGGGCGGCGAGTTCGGCGTGCGCGGCTTCGTCCAAGCGTTCGACGCCGACACCGGCAAGCCGGTTTGGAAGACCTACTCCATCCCCGCGCCGGGCGAGCCCGGCAGCGAGACCTGGGAGAAGCCGGACACCTGGAAGACCGGCGGCGGCGCCATGTGGATGACCGGCAACTACGATCCGGCGACCAACACCGTCTATTGGGGCGTCGGCAACGGTTCGCCCTGGTTCGGAGATCAGCGGCCGGGCGACAATCTCTATACGGCCTCGACGCTCGCGCTGGACGGCGACACCGGCAAGATCAAGGGGCACTTCCAGTACCAGCAGAACGAGTTATGGGACTGGGACGCGATGAATGCGCCGATGCTGGTGGATTTCCAGAGGGGCGGCGCCAAGAACGGTTTGCTGACGCCGCAACGCAACGGCTACATCTACTGGCTCGGCCGAAACGCCGACGGCAGCATTTCCTACCTCGACTCCGAGGCCTACGTTCCGCAGGATGTCTTCAGGAGCATCGACCCGAAGACGGGCCGACCGGACGTCGACCTCGACCACAAGCCGGGAACCGGCAAGGCCGCGAAGTTCTGCCCCGGCCTGTGGGGCGGCAAGGACTGGCCGTACGCCTCCTACGATCCAAGCACGGGCATGCTCTACATTCCGAGCAACGAAAATCACTGCAACAATCTCGAAGGCAAGGTCGAGCAGCGCATCCCCCCGCAGTGGTGGACCGGCGTCGCGATCCCCGACTTCCACTTCTCGGTCGATACGAAGGCGGGGTTCTTCGGCGAGTTGCAGGCCTATGACGTCGAGACCGGCAAGCGAATGTGGCGGGATCTGTACTCGAGCTCGATGAACTGGGGTTCGCCGCTGACCACCGCCGGCGGTCTGCTGTTCGCCGGCGGCACCAACGACAGAATGTTCCGGGCCTACGACGCCAAGACCGGCGAGGAACTTTGGCACTTCCGCACCAACTCGGGCGTCATCGCCCCGCCGTCAACCTTCGAGGTCAACGGCGTGCAATATGTCGCGGTCGAGTTCGGCTACGGCGTCGATGCAGCGTTCCAGCAGACCTTGATGGCCGATCTGGTCGGTTGGAACCCGGACGTGCCGCAGGGCGGGGTCGTCTGGGTGTTCGCCGTTCAGAAGTGAACGGCGGCCGCGCCGACTCTGTCGCCGCATCAAGGGGCCAGCCGTCAATCTTGACGGCTGGCGCTTGCCTTGTTAGCGCCCTTCATTTCCCGGAATGTCCTCATGTTCTGTGCCCGAGCAGCGATGCGTGAGTTTTGTGGTTTGGTTCTCGTCGCCCTTGCGGCGAGCACTGGCGTAAAGGCCGCAGCCGAGGAGCCGTCAGCCTTTCCGTCCGCCTATGATGTCCAAGTCAGCGACGTCACCGCCAAGGTCGGCGATCCCGCCGTCATGCGCGCGACCCTCAAAGTCCGCGATGGGTACAGAATTCTCAAACACTACAACAATCGGGTGATCGAATTGTCTTCGTTCGACGGCGGCGTCGCCTTTGAACGCAGGATGGTGCCCGCGACGTTGGATGAAGACACCCTCGTCTTCGAGGTTCCCCTCCACGCTACCAAGGCCGGCAAGCACCCGATCAACGGGGTCTTTCGAGTCGGTTTTATTCAGGGAACCGACGACATGTACATGGTTTCGCTGCGCCTGATCGCCAACGTCACGGGAATCGAGTAGTTGGGGTTTTCCTGAACCTTGGCTTCGGTCGCGGCGTCGATGGCTGATGAAGACCCGGCCACTTCGATCGGCTGCTTCTTGCGGGCGCCCCGCGATTGGCTCAGACGAGTCCTCTCAGCGAGGAACGGGATGAGAAACTTTCGCTTTCGCTTGTTTCTATCCCTGCTCGTCGGCCTTGCCGCCGCCCCGGCCCTCGCGGGGGCGGACGTCACCGAATTGGAATTGATGCAAGCGGCGACCGAGCTTGGGCGGCAATATGACGCGAACTACAACAACAAAAACCCGGCGGCGCTGGCGGCGCTCTACACCCCTGACGGCGTGCTGGCCTCGCCATCCGGCCCGATCATCCGCGGCCGAGAAGCGCTCACAACCTACTATGCGGACCGCTTCGCCTCCGGCGCGCGGGGCCATGCCATCAAAGTCGTCGAAGTCCATGTCCAGGGCGATGGCGGTTATGGCCTTGCCCACTTCTCCGTCACTGCGCCGAACGCGAGTGGCGCTCTCCACAAGGTTGATGGCCGTATCGTCGCGGTCTATCGACGCGACCCCGATGGATGGCGCTTGCGCCTCGTTGAGGCGAGTGTGGCCGGTCCGGCCGGCAAATGAAGACGCGAGGATCGCCCGCGGCATTGCCGCCGATGCCGATCCCGCGCCGCACCTCTTCGAACCGGTCTAGCAGGCGGCGATCGTGGGCGCCTCGTATGCTGCGCTGAAGACGAGCGTCGCACGCGGCGGCTAGCAGTGGTCTAAAGACGCGTTCGGCGGATCCTGCAATCAGGTGCAAACTTATGAATCAGACGACGACATGACGCGCAGATCCGCTGAGCTGGGGGCGAGGGCCGAGGCTGTTCGAAGCGTTCCTCGAGCCGACCTGCCCGTTTTCCGCCCGCGCGTTCGGGAACCTCGACGAGACGCTGGCTTTGGCGGGAGAGGACCGGATTACGGTCAAGATTCGACTGCACTCTCAACCGTGGCACATGTATTCGGGCGTGATCGTACGTTGCGTGCTCGCGGCGTCGACGCTGCCGGGAGGCAAGGAAGCGGCCAAGGCCGAGCTGGCGGCGGTCGCCGCACGACGCGAGGAGTTTGAATTCGTCAATCACTGCAGCGGACCCAATATGGACGCTACGCCAAACGAGATCATCGCGCGGATCGAGGCCTACAGCGGCCTCAAGCTGGCCGAGGCCTTCGCGCTCCCGGACCTCGTTCGGGAATTCCAGTGGCACGTCAAGTATTCGCGCCAGAACGGAATCCATTCGTCGCCGACGTTCATGATCGACGGGCTTGTTCAGCCCGACATGAGCAGCGGCGACGCCGCGTCGAACTGGGTTTCAAAATTGCTGTCCAAATAGACCGCCGGAGGCGACATGCTGACGACCGCCGCCAAAGGGGTCTTCCCGATCGCTCCGACTCCCTTTCTGCCCGACGACCGGGTCGACGAGGGGAGCGTGGACCGCATGGTCGATCACTACGTCGCCGTAGGCGCCGACGGCTGCACCATCCTCGGCATCATGGGCGAGGCGCCGAAACTCGACCACGACGAGGCCGTCTCCTTCGTTTCGCGCTGCGTGCGTCGGGCCCCTACCCTGCCGTTCGTCGTCGGCGTCTCCGCCCCCGGTTTCGCGGCGATGCGCGCTCTGTCTCTGGCCGCGATGGACAAGGGAGCGGCCGGCGTCATGATCGCGCCGCCATCGTCGCTTCGCACCGACGATCAGATCGTGACCTACTATGCGCAAGCGGTCGAAGCGATCGGAAGCGACGTTCCCTTCGTCATCCAGGATTACCCTTTGACCCTGGGCGTCGTCATGACTCCGAACGTCATCCGGAGAATCATCTCGGATCATTCTTCCTGCGTGATGCTGAAGCACGAGGACTGGCCAGGGCTCGAGAAGATCAGCGCCCTTCGCGCTTTCGAGGAGAAGGGCGAGTTGAGACGCGTGCCAATCCTCACCGGCAACGGCGGCCTCTTCCTCGACTTCGAAATGGAGCGCGGCGCCGATGGAGCCATGACGGGTTACGCCTTTCCCGAGATGCTGATCGACGTGGTGCGGCTCGCCGGCCAAGGACGGCGCGACGAAGCCCACGATCTTTTCGACGCCCATTTGCCGCTCGTCCGCTATGAGCAGCAGCAAGGCGTCGGTCTGGCCGTGCGCAAATATGTGCTGATGCGCCGCGGCATCCTGGCCTCGGACGCTCAGCGGAAGCCCGCAGGTAGTTTAAGTGTCAAGGCGAAGGCGGAGGTCGAGTATCTGCTCGCTCGCCTCGCCCGGCGTGATCCCCGCGCCCGGCTCTCACCCTGAGACCGCTCACCGTCGCATGTGCGGGTCGCGAGCTCACTCCCAGCACGTCTTTCCGCCGACCACGCTCAGCCCAGATACTCCATGATGTAAAGCCCGGCGCCGCTCCAGTCCGTGCAGTAGCAGAGGCCGTTTCTGTCGACGAAAACGTCGGCCGAGTGCAACACGACCGGCCGGTTGGGACGGGGATCGGTGAGCTTCTTCGGGGCCGGCGGCACGCAGGCGCCGACTTCTTTCGGCCTGAAAGGATCCGCGATGTCATAGACCCTGACGCCGGCGTTCTGGTAGGTGGCGAAAATCAATGTCGAGCTCTGAAATGAGCCGGGCCGGTTCTCGTGGATGTTGTGGGGGCCAAAATGGCCGCCGACGGCGATATAGTCGCGGTCGTTCGGCAACGGGAAGGTCGAGATGCTGATCGGGTTCGACTTGACTTGATTGTCGAACACCCAGATCGGCTTGAAACCGTCCTCCATGTTGTCGAGCACCGCCTCGTCCAGGACGACCAGAAGATTTCGGTCCGGCAAGGGCAAGCAATTGTGGGTGCCGCCGCCGAACGGCGGGGACCAATTGCGATGCACGATGAGTTTCGGGTTGGCCTTGTCGGAAACGTCGACGCTCGCCAGGCACCCGTCGCGCCAGGCGCAATAGGCGATGTCCTCGGCGACAACCCCGTGGTGGAGGCCATAACGGCCGCGTTCGAGCGGCCAATCGGCCTTCTCGCCGGCCGCCAAATTCATGCCGGGCAGCCAATAGCGGCCGACGATCTCCGGCCTGGCGGGATTTTGCATGTCGATTATGACGAGGATGTAGTCCGAGAAGCCGTCGATCATGGCGGAGGCGTAGGCCCAGCGTCCGCCGACATACCAGATGCGATGCAGGCCAGCGCCTTCGACCGGCATGAAACCGATTTGTTGCGGCGCCGCAGGCTTGGAGATGTCGTAAACCGCCATGCCGGCCGACCAGTCGCGCGCAAGCTGTGAGACATGCTCGCCGTGAGAGCCGGACTGCGGCTTGTAGTAGTTGCGCTCGTCAGCCATTTCCGGCTGGGAGAACATGTCGCGGCCATGGACGAGCAACAGCAGATCGTCGTGAACCTGCAAATGCAGGCTCCAGGTGTTCGGCGGGTTCTGCACGTACGCGACGGCCTCGGGTTTCTGCGGGTTGCGCACGTCGACCACTGAAAAGCCCTTCGAGCAGACGTGGCCGATATAAGCGTAGCCGTTTTGGACCATGATCTGCTGGCCGTCGGACCGGCCCGCCTGATCGGAATGCCCAATCAGGCGCATGTTCTTGGCGTAGCTTGGTGTCAGAGGATCGGTCTTGGTCATCGTCGACTCTCCGATCGGCGCCGCCTCAGCCCTTGTATTCGACGATATAGAGGCCGGCGTTGAAATCCGTAACGTAGCAGAGCGCGTTCTTGTCGACGAAGACGTCGGCCGAATGCAGCACGATCGGCCGGTTGGGCCGCGGGTCCATCCACTTGGCCGGCGCAGGAGGAACGAAGGCGGCGACCTCCGTGGGCCGAAACTGGTCCTTGATATCGTAGACCCGGAGCCCGGCGTTCTGGTAGGTGGCGAAGATCAGCTCTTCGCTGACGAAGCTGCCCGGTCGGTTTTCGTGGACGTTGTGCGGCCCAAAATGGCCGCCGACCTTGAGATAGTCCTTGTCCGAGGGCGCAGGGAAGGTCGAGATGCTGATCGGGTTGGACTTGACCTGGTTGTCAAAGATCCAGATCGGCTTGAACCCGTCCTCCTGATTGTCGAGCACCGTCTCGTCGACGACGACGAGCAGGTTTCGCTTGTCCAGCGGCAGCGCATTGTGCGTGCCGCCGCCGAACGGCGGCGCCCAAACTTTGTGGACAAGCAGCTTGGGCTTGGCTTTGTCCTTGACGTCGACGACCGCGAGGCAAGCGTCGCGCCAGCTGCAATAGGCGACGTCATCGTGGATGATGGCGTGATGCAGTCCGAAGCGCCCGTTCTTGCTCGGCCAGTTCGCCTTCTCTCCCGCCGCCGCGTTCATGCCCGGCAGCCAGTACTTGCCGGCCATGACCGGCTTCTTCGGGTCCTTCATATCGATCGTAATGAGGATGTAGTCCGAGAAGCCGTCGAGCAACCCCGAGGCGTAAGCCCACCCTCCCCCGACATACCAGATGCGGTGCAGGCCCGTGCCCTCGACCGGCATGAAGCCGATCTGCCTGGGATCGTCGGGCTTGGAGAGGTCGTAGACCGCCATGCCCGCCGACCAGTTGCGCGTTGCGGCTTCCGGCTTGGCGTGGTGATCGACCGAGCCCTTGTAATAATTCTTTTCGTCTGCGAGCTCGGCCTGGGCGAACATGTCTTTGTTGTGCACGACGAGCAGGAGGTCCTCGAAGGCCTGCAGATGGAGCGTCCAGGTGTTGGGCGGCGCGGCGACGTATTTGACGAACTTCGGGTTCGCCGGATCGCGTACGTCGACGATGGAGAAGCCTTTGGAGAAAATGTGGCCGATGTATGCGTAGCCGCGGTGCACCATGATCTGCACGCCGTCGCAGCGCCCGCCCTGATCGTTGTAGCCGACGAGGCGCATGTTCTCGGTTGCGTAGTCAGTCTTGGGAAGGGTGTTGCTCGGCATTTCCTCGTCTCCGGTTCAATGAGCAGCAAGCGAATGGTTCGGAAGGGTCGCGGCAGGGGCCGCTCGTTTACACGCCCAACAGGACGGCGCGCGTTGCGCGCCATCCGAGGTTGGCTTGGGTTTCAAGACGTCAGCGGCTCACTTGACGCCCCAAATCTTCTTGTATTGATCCTTGTAGCCGTTCCCTGGATCGAAGATGTTGTGGGCGCCGCCGTCCTTGTCGATGTTGGCGTTGATGAACAAGTGGACGTGCGCCACGTAGCCGCTCGGCGGCTGGCCGGCCAAGGCGCGGTTCATTTCGTCGATGCACTGCCAACCGTGCAAATGCAACGGCTCGGCGACGGTGGCGAGCTGATACTGCTTCTGCCGAATGCGCTCGAAGGCCGGCACCGAACCGTCGCCCGCCGCGATCTGGCGCGGATAGCCTACGGCAGGGTCGATGCCTGCAGCTTGCAACGATGGCGCCGAGAAGTCGTAGTAGAGGTCGTTGACGGCGATCGAGTAGGTCCAGGCCTTACCGTATTTCGCGAGCAGGGACGTAGTCAGCTGCCCCATGCGGTTGGAAAGATCGCCGATCGGGGTGTCCTCGACCGACAGCACCTTGCAGCCCTTGCACCCCTCGACCGCCGCCTTTTCGGCGTTGGTCTTGGCCGTGGCGATCGCGTAGATCGAATCGGTGAAGAGAATGACGCCCGCCGTGCCTCCCGAGTCCACCACGGCATAGAGGGCCGAGGCCTTCGCGACTTCGTTCGGGTCAGTGGTGATGTTCGTGAAGACGCCTGGCACGGCCTGGATCTTGCCGGGGCCTGGCCCGGCATGCCAACCGACGACCTTGATCCCCGCCGCGATCGCCTGCTCGATAATGGGAGCCTGCTCGGCGGCGTCGATCGTGCCGAGAATGATGCCGTCAGGCTTCAGTGCGATCGCCTGAGTCAACGCGGAAGAGCGCGCTGGAACCGAACCCTGCCCATCGAGGATACGGAAGTCCCAGCCGATTGCTTTGGCCGCCTCCTGGGCGCCATCGCCGACGCCGCTGGCGCCCCCGTTCTTCTGGTCGGCCGAGACGTAGATGACGAGCTTCTTACCCTGGGCCTTGGGCCCGGTGGTGGGGCCGTCCCAAGTCGTGACCGGCGCCGACGCCTCGGCGATATAGGCCTTGGCCGCTTTCATGTATGCGTCGTCGTCCGCCCGGGCCGCGACAGTCTGCAATCCCAATATCAGCGCGGCCAGCGACAAGCCCGCATGCGCATGACGATGTTTCAGCATGACGTTTCCTCCCAAGTTGCTGGAGAGCCCGCGGGCTTCCCAGGTGAATCAATCCGACGTTTCAGAGGCGATCGCGGTTTGACTCGCCATATGATGAAACGGACGACCTCGCCTCATTGGGCAAATCCCGAGCGCCCCGGGCCGGCTTGGCGACCGTTCGCCTTCTCTGCGCAAAGCCAGCCAGCGCAATGGAGATGACCAAGGTTGTGCCATTGAAGAGGGGTTCGACGAAGAACGCCCCGCCCAGTTGCTGAATACCCGATATGCCAACGGCGAGGATCAAAACGCCAAACATTGTGCCCCAGACGTTGACCCTCCCCGGCTTGATGGTCGTCGAGCCGAGGAATGCGCCCACGAGAGCGGGCAAGAGATAGTCAAGCCCGACATTGGCCTGGCCGATTTTGAGCTTGGCGGCGAGTACGCAGCCCGCGAAGCCGGTGATTAACCCGGAGGCGACGAATACGCCAATGACATAGGCGCGCACCGGAATTCCGTTGAGCGCCGCGGCTTTTTCGTTCGCGCCGATCGCATAGACGTGACGCCCGAGCGGAAGGCGCTCGCTGACGATCCAGAGCGCGAAGGCCAGAACGATCGCGTAGACGGCAGGAATCGGAACGCCGGCGATCGACAGCGTGTTGATTCGGATGAAGCCTGCGGGCAGCACGCCGATGATCTGGCGCCCGTCTGTGTGCCAAAGCGCGAGCGCGTAGAGGATCGTGCCGACCCCGAGCGTGGCGATGAACGAGTTGACTTGCGCCACTTCAACAAGCAGGCCGTTGATCAGACCAACGAGCGCTCCGCAAGCAATCACGATCAAGATGGCCAACGGCCACGGGACCCCGAATTTGACCAAAAGGCTCATCGCGAGAATGTGCCACATGACAATGCCGAAGCCGACCGTGAGGTCGATGCGTCCCGCCATCATCGGCAAGGTCGCGGCCAGCGACAGGAGGGCAATGATCGCCTTGTCGGCGAGTATCGACCGCGCGTTCAGCGTCGTCGGAAAGGTGTCGGGCAGCAGCAGCGAGAAAAAGATGATCAAGGCCACGGTGAGCAGCGGCAGTCCATAGACTGTCGCCAGGCGCGTGACCGCCTGCCAGCGCGACAGCCTCGCCCATTCCGAGCGGGTCGGTTCTAACGCGTTCGACTTAATGGACTGCATGCGCGCCTCCACCGGGGCGGCCGGAGGATGAGGCGGAGGGCGGCGGCGAGCGCCGAATGCTGGCGGAAGCCGCAGCGAGCAGATTTTCCACCGACAGATCGTCGGCGGCGAGCTCGCCGACGACGCGGCCGCGGTCGAAGATGAGCGCCCGATGGCAGACCTTGGCGACCTCCTCGAAATCCGTCGACACGATCACGATCGCCGCTCCGGCCTGCAGGGCGACGTCGAACAGACGATAGATTTCCGCCTTGGCGCCGACGTCGACGCCGGCCGTGGGATCCTCGAAGACATAGACTTTCGCTTCAAGGTGCAGCCATCGCCCCACGACGACTTTCTGCTGGTTGCCGCCTGATAGCAGCTCGATCGGCAGCGTCGGATCATTCGGTCGCAATCCGACTTGGGCGCCGCATTCTTTCGCCGCGTGGTTCTCACGGCTCGGCAAGAGGAAAGAAAACAGGCTCAAACCCGCCGCGATCGGGTTGAGGAACAGGTTCTCGCGCACCGTCAAATTTGGCATGATCGATTTGCCCACGCGGTCGGCGCAGACAAGATCGATCCCTCGCGCCATCGCCTCCCGCGGCGACGAGACGGCCACGTTGCGCCCGTCGAGCATAACTCGCCCGCCCGTCATCGGCGACACCCCGAACAACGCCCTTCCGACGCTCTCCTGCCCCGCGCCGCGCAGCCCGACAAAACCGACAATCTCGCCGGAATGGATTTCGCAGTCGACGGGTCCGACCGGGCCCACCATGACCGACCGCAGAGCGAGTCGAGGAGAGCCGTGGCGTTCAGGCGGCCGGCGGAAGACCTGGGACGGCTCGCGCCCGACGATCAGGAGGATCGTTTCGCTCGGCGTCGTCTCTGTGATTCGCCGTTCTCCCGCCACTTGCCCGTCGCGCAGCACGACCATACGATCGGCGATCTCGAACACTTCATCCAGACGGTGAGAGACGTAGATCATCGCAACGCCCCGCGCACGTAGTCGACGCAACGCAGAGAACAGACGAGCCACCTCATCGGCCGGCAGGCTCGCGGTCGGTTCGTCGAGCACAAGGATCTCCGCCTCAGCAGCGAGAGCCCGAGCGATCGCCACCAGCGACTTTTCAGTGCGGCTGAGATTCTGGATGCGCGCGTCGGGGTCGATGCCTGCGCCGAGAGCCTCGAGCGCGACGGCGGCGCGGTGACGCGCCGCGTCCCAGTCAATCATCCCGAGTCGGCGCGGAAAGCCGAGCGTCATGCAAACGTTCTCAGCCACTGTCATCCAGTCGATCAGGCCGAGATCCTGATGGATGAAGGCGATCGGCAGGCGGCGCAGGGCATGAGTGACGTCGACGCCACGAAAACTGACATTGCCGACCTCCAGCGGATAGACGCCGGCCAGAATCTTGATCAGCGTCGATTTGCCGGCGCCGTTCTCCCCGAGCAGCGCAAGAATCTCGCCGGCCTTGAGGGCCATGCCGACGTCCCTCAGAGCCTGCGTGCCGCCGAAGCGCTTGAAGACATGGCGCACCTGCAACAACGCGCTCGCGTCCGCCGCTTGCGGTTGCCTGTCCGCCAAGCCGTCCGCGCCGACGGCGCGTCCGCCAGCCTCCATTAAGTCCTTCCTCCCGGGGCATTTCGCATTCGCCCGATCGGCGATCGAGGCGGCTCGGGTGCTCACCAACGCCGGCCGGACCGCCAGAAGTCCGCCCTCAGCTTGCGCCCCAAACAAGTTGAACTTTAGGGCATTCACTAAACCTGTCAATCTGAGGGTCTGAACTCGATAGGCTCGCTTTTAACGCCTCCGCACACGGCCTCGGCGGCACGGCGCTCTCGACACACCCGTTCACCAATCTGACGGTGCGCTATCGCGCGCACAATAGTACAACCGAATTATATATTCGTCTTACAGTAAGAACACGCTAGTTGAATTCATTGGCAAGTGCTTGAGGTTGACTAATCCGTCGATTGGGCACAGCATGGTTTTTCATGCCGCTAACAGCGTCGCGTTATGAGTTTTCTGTTCGAAATGATCGGCCGCGGTTGGGATAATTTTCTCGCGCGGCCAGATGGCCCCTTGAACCTGCGGTTCTACGTCCAGCCGACGATGGCGAGTTTGTTGGCGCTGCGGGCGGGCGTTCAGGATGCGAGGGAGGGACGGCAGGGCTATCTGTGGGCGATGCTGACGCGCCCGGAGAGGCGTCTGCAGTTGCTTCACGAAGGCTGGCGGGGAGCGATGACGCCGTTCCTGCTGGCGATCGTGCTCGACTGCGTATACCAGCTCATGACAGTCCGGTTTATCTACCCGCTGGAGCTCTTGTTTACGGCGACTGTGCTGGCGCTCGTCCCATACGCCTTGCTGCGAGGCCCCTTCAATCGCCTCGCGCGGCTGTTCCTGCCGGCTGCTCGCGCGCCGCCGGTCGAACCAGTTCCCAAACGATAGAATTTTTCGCAACGGCGATCCTGGTTACCGCTCAATCGCAAACAGGAAGTCATCGGCTGGATGTTGAAGGCTAGCGTTTCTCTAACGATTGGTTTCGCGATTTCATTGGCTGGCCTTTTTGCGGCCAACGCTACGGAACACGTCTTGAGGTCAGCCAATCCTCATCATCATCGCTTTGGTCGCCACCACGTTCCCGCCGTACGTGGCTCGGTCGCGACAACCGCGGTTTCGCCAGGCGTTCCGGCTATCGCAAGACCGGCGGCCTCCTTGCCGGTTCGGAACGACAGCGACGGCTTGAGCCGCAACCCGGAGGACTGCAACGAAGGCTGCCTCGATAGTAGCGAGTAAGCAGCGGCCGTGAAGCGGCGCCGCATCAGAACCTGATGCGCAGGCCGACGGTCGGATCGATGTTCTGGGTCTTGATGAAACCGCTCGCGAGGCCGCCGTAGACATTGGTGATCATCACGCCGCCGTAGAGGTCGGCGCGAGCCAGCGGCTTGTAATCGAGCAGGAAAGAAATGGCCGACTGGCTGCCTGCGCATCTCGGACTACTGGTACTGGCGCCGGAGCCGGTGCAAGTGGCCGGCGAGGGCAGGAAGTCGTTTTGAATCCCATAGGTGAAACTCGCTGCGGCGCTGAGGTCGGTCCGGATATTGTATTTTGCCCCGACCCAAAAAGTGTGCATGACCTGATTGATATCGTAGTAGGTGGCGTTGACTTCGCCGGGCGGAACGAAAATGCCGCGCGCGAGCGTGTGGAAGCCGCCTGGAAAGGCGTCGGACGGATTTGCTAGCCGCGCGTAGCTATAGCCGCCGTAAATTTCGGACCGATCCCATTTGTATCTGCCGGCCACGAGGAAAGCGGCAACGTCGGCGAGGGTGGCCTGCAAAATCGAATTCGGATCGTATCCAGCCGGCAGTTCGCTTCCGCTGAAGGACTGGAGAGACACCGCGTCTTTCGCGTATCGAACAACCGCGTCAGCCGAGAACCCTCCGAATGTGGCCCCGACCTGGGCCTCGTATTCCCCCATGGAGCCGTTGCCCAGGGCATAGCCGTTGCCGACCTGCGCCAGGCCGGCGACACGGAAGTTTCCAACCTCCAGCCGATATTGAAGCCCGGAATTGACGCGCACCAGTTCAGGGTAGCCGTATCGAGGGAAGGGGCCCGAATTGCCGATGAGCGAGAACGCATTCGATCGCGTGGGATCGTAGGCGACGCCGGTCTCGTTCGAGAGCGAGATCATGCGGCCGGCGGTCAGCGTGCCATAGGTTTCACTGCTGAGGCCCACAAATCCCAACGAATTGTCCCACTGACCAGCGCGGCTCGAGTCGCCGTTGGCGGTCTGATGGGTAGGCGGATTGAGGTTGTTTTCGGCGAGGGACTTGGGGCCGTTGTCCGGCAACAGGGAGTAGGGATTAAAGGCCAGCTCGGCCGCGCCGATCAGCAGCCAGTCTCCCGCAATCGGCTCCTCCATCTTCACGCCAATCGTTGAAGCGTTCAAGGCGTTGGGAGACCAGGACCAACGCCCGCCGTCGCTGGTTTTCTGGATCGTGTAGAAGACCCCCTTGTCGTACCACCTGCCGAGCCTGACGCCCGCGGTGTCGTAGCCGTAGCCTCCATCAATCGTGCCGTAGAGGGTGAAGCCGGCATAGCTGAGGGGACAGTCGGAAACCGAGGCGTTGAGCCAGTCCCAAACGCTGCTGAAGCAGTTTCGCGCGATGGGCGGCTCGGATGCCTTCGCTGCGGGGAGATCCGCAGCCTGGGCGCAGCCGGCGGCCCCGGCCATGACGAAGAGGGCATTTGCAAATCGCTTCATGCTGCTCGGCGGTTCCGTCTGACAAACACCTGGCAACGCTATCGACACGCTACCGGTTTTCACCGCGCTCGGACGGCAAAGTAATTTACCGCAACGGTAGTACAGCATATGGCGGATCGGTTCGATTGACAAAACCTGCCGTGACCTTCAACATATTGCCAGTCGACCCGCAGTTCTATCATGTTGATTTTGCTTCCGATGACAATTGAAGCTGATGGGTCCCTACTGGTCAACCTGGCGGTGCGCGCCCGCGCCATTGCTGGTTTCGGCGAACACGGGCTTCATTTTTCCGTCTGGAACTGCCCCCCATCGCGACGCTGCCCGCTCTCGCGCCGCCACAGCCAGAAATCGTCGGGGCGACGCATGAATCGGTCGACTTCGTCGCCCGCGCGGAGCTCATCAACACCAACCTGAAAGGCGTTAGGCGATGTCGGACACGAAGCATGAGGACTGGACGAAGCCCGCCGCGATGGCGATCCCCAAGGGCGGATATTTCGGAGACAAGGTCGAGCAGGGGCGTTACGGCCCAATCTTCCCGAAGTCTCCGGCTGGCTACGGCTTCTCTGTCCTGGCGAAGATCATCCCAGGCCGGGAAGAAGTCTTCTACAAATACGCCAAAACCATCGAGGAAACGATCGCCGCGCAGCCCGACGCCTTGGCCGTCTTGCAGCTGCATTACCTGCGCTGGGTGCTCTTCCCCATCAAGGGGGACACCTACTTCATGTATCAGGGCATTTTCGACACCGACTTCGATAAATATACCGAAGACGCGGTGAAAATATTCAGCACCACCGGCCTGCGGACGGTGTTCGAGAATCTCGAGGGTTTTCCGATGGACTGGCAGACCAATCCCGCCGCCTTCATCAAGTTTGCCCGCGATCATCAATGCCCGAGCTTCCTTGAATATGCGGAATATCCCTATGTGAGCGCCACGGAAATCAAGAAGGCTCTCAAGGTGAAGGCCGCGCTCTCAACCATGCTCGACCAGATGCAGTGATCCCCCGGTAGGGTTGCCGGCTGGACGGCTGCAAGTCGCCGGCGTGACGTCCTCCATGGCCAGGTCAGTCCAGAACAAGGGAACGTCGCGATGCTCGAATTCGACGACATTCAGCACCTGCTGCTGACGCGCGCCCCGGCGCTCACGGCGCGCTACGAATTTCTGTCGTTTCGCGACGGAGCCGGCGGCCGAGCCTGGGTCTCGGCGATCAGGGAGACGATTCGTCGGCGGCTTCGATGCGCGCGAGGCTCGACCAGGACAAGCGCTGGGTTACGGTGGCTTTCACCTGGAACGGCCTGAGCGCGCTCGGACTGGACGAGGCTTCGCTCGCCTCGTTCCCGGAGGAGTTCAAGCAGGGCATGGCGGCCCGGGCTGCGATACTCGGCGACGACGGCGTCAATGCCCCCGAACATTGGGTCGGCGACCTCGCCAGCCCCGATCTGCATGCCATCGTCATCCTCTTTGCGCGTGACGAAGCGGAGCACGGCCGGTGCGTCCTGGAGCACGGAAAGCTCATCGCCGGCTGCCCCGGAGTCGAGGTCCTATCCGTGCTTGACCTCAAGGCGCTTCCGCCGTTCGGCTACGCCCACGAGCATTTCGGTTACCGCGACAGGTTGTCGGAACCGGCGATCGAGGGAAACGGCGTCGAACCGACGCCCGGAACCGGCGAACCTTTGAAGGCAGGCGAGTTCATCCTCGGCTATCCCGACGAATACGGCGTCACAGCCGACAGTCCGCGGCCCGAAATTCTCGCGCGGAACAGTGGCTTACATGGCCTATCGGCGGCTCGAGCAGCATGTGGGGAAGTTTCGCGAGTTTCTGCGGCGGCACGGCGACACCGCGGAGGAGCAGGAACTGATCGCCGCCAAGCTGATGGGGCGCTGGCGCAGCGGCGCGCCGCTCGTGCTCGCGCCCGAAAAAGACGATCCCGAGCTGGGGGCCGATGCGCAGCGAAATAACGACTTCACCTACAAGGAGATGGACCCGCACGGCTATGCGGCCCCGGTCGGCTCGCACATTCGCCGGATAAATCCGCGCGATACGGCACACCACATGAATCGTCGCCGGATGATCAGGCGCGGCGCGCCTTACGGCCCTCCTCTGCCGGATGGCGCGCCCGATGACGGAGTGGAGCGAGGGATTGCCGCCTTCGTCATCTGCGCGAGCCTCATCCGTCAGTTCGAGTTCGCGCAGAACGTCTGGATAAACGACCGGAACTTCAGCGAGCTCGGCAACGAGCGCGATCCGATCATCGGCGCGCATGACGGAACGCTCGAGTTCAAGATTCCCAAGCGTCCCATTCGCAAGACAATCCGGGGGTTGCCCGCCTTCACCACGGTGCGGGGAGGCGCATATTTCTTCCTTCCGGGCTTAAGGGCGCTGCAGTACCTGGCTTCGCTGCCCGATCGAAGTGAAGCGCAGACGCAGGCTTAAGGACATATCCGGAGGATTCGCCATGGCCGCATCAAGTTCTGCGCGCACTTACAACCAAAACCACGTCCCCCGGAAATATACGCAGGGCAAGCGGCGAGTCAGCATCTATTGGACGTGGAGCTACCCGTGGGAGTCCCAGCGCGACCTCACGGAGATGGACAATCGGTTTTCCACGATGACGGAAGTTCGCCGGGTGACGTGGCCAGCCTATGAGAAGCCGGAATGGAGCGCGGCGCAATTTCTCCAAGGTATCGCCGGTGCGCTAGAATTGTTTCACAGGTCGTCTCTCGACTTCCAGAAGATTACCGAAGACGTCACCGGCCATCCCGTCGCCGTTTTCCAGCGCATCGATCAGGCGGGTTATCGACTGCCGATCGATGAAAGGATATTGGCCGACACCGACACTCTGATGGTGTTCGGCCTCGACCACCTTGTTTCCGAGCAAACGGCGGCGCCGGAGGAAGTCGAAGCCATTCGCGACTGGCTTCAGCGCGAGGGCACATGCCTCCTTTTGGCCCCCCATCACGATGTCGGCTTTTCGAGCGATCTTGAGCAGCGTCAAATGGAATATCTGCATCACGGGGACGCGCTCGTCCCGCGCCAGCAGCGCTTCGGGCAATATACGCGTTCGCTGATGAAAGCCCTCGACGTGCCGGTGCACAATCAGTATGGGCTCCGCCCCGCGCTGGTTCCCGGCACGAAGGAGATTGCGCCGCTGACCGCCTTCAGGGATATCGACAGTCTGGGTCTGCTAAAGGATGTCCCGACCCTCAATTTCCATCTGCATCTGCCGCACTACGAGCTTGTTGGTGGAGACACTGCATCAGTGCGACTCCTGGCGCGTCAGCCAATCGATCTCGACCGTCCGCATCCTTTCACCGCGGCCGGAAACACCGAGTTCAATTGCCTCATCTGGATGCCGCCGAATGGAAATCGCGCAGGAGACATCGTTCTCGTGGACTCCACGAATTTCATGACGCTTTTCGGCGGTACGGACAGCTTGGAATATTTTTGGCGCAATCTCGCTTTGATGAGGTGACTGGCCAGCGCGTCTTTGATCCTCCGCATGCGACCCGCAAGAGCCGGCGGTTAGGCTTCGCACTCTTGCGCGCTGCGCTTCTGTCGCTGGCGCTCTGAGCGTGGCGGGCCCCGTTCTTGCCGACCCGGATCTCCCCGACCTCGCGAACGGGACCGGCGACGACCCGACCCAGCCGTTGGGCAAGATCGAGCTTCTTGACCGCTATACCGAAGCCCCGGGTCCAGGCGTCGAGGAGGGAACGACCAAACGAGTCGAAACCAATACGCCGTTCGCCCGGATCGAGGCGCCGTTCAGGCTCGCGCCGCAATGGGAGTTGAACTTCCGAACCGAAATCCCGGTCGTGTGGACGAACGGAGTGACGCCCGACAATCCAACCGGCGCGACTGTATCCGGCTTCGGCAACGTGCTCACTCAGGCGTGGATCGTCCATGACTTCGATCAACGCTGGGCGGTGGCGCTCGGCGGGCAGCTGATCGCGCCGACCTCGACCAACGGAGTGGCGACGAACTCTGGGAACAGGTCACGGGTTTCGTCGTCCGCGCGATGCTTCCGGAGATCAGCCCGGGCAGCTATTTCGCGCCGCAGGTGCGCTATGGAATCGATTTCGAAGGCAACGATGACGGCCGGATGCTGCGGCAGTTGCGCATTGCGCCGACCCTCAACATCAATCTGCCGCACGACCTGTTCTTCACGCTCTACCCGAGCCCGGACATTCGACTGAACTATGGGACGCCGGTGTGGAACCAGACGGGCCGGTTGTTTCTGCCGCTCAACTTCATGGTCGGCTGGAAGCCGACCGAGCATATCGTTATTTCGGCCGAGTTCGGCATTCCGATCATCCAGGATTTTCCCGTTTACACTTTCAAGACTCAATTGAGAGTGGGCTATTTGTTTTAATTGCGGTTCCGTCGGGAGAGTGCGAATTCCGACGCAATCCGGCCACCGATTCCGATTTGATGCCGGCCGCCGTTCCGATTTGAAGCCGGCCACCATTCCGAAATGAAGCCGGCCACCTGAGCCGGCTACGTCGCTCGGCGTCGGCTCCCCGCAAATCAGCAACCGAGGCACTGCCCGCCCGTCGATGGTCGACGAGGAGAGAGGGATGCCGGCGAAGCGGGAACTGAGCATGCGACAATTGCGAACGCTGTTGCGACTTCACCAGGGCGGGGTGAGCGCGCGGGAGATCGGACGGCGTCTGGGCGTGGCGCGCTCGACCATCCAGGACAATCTGAAACGTGCGGCGGCGGCCGGCTTGGCGTGGCCGCTGGCGGACGACGTCACCGACGAGGCGTTGGAGCTGCGACTGTTCGGGCGGGCGGGAACCGAGACCGGCCAGCGGCGACGCGTCGAGCCGGACTGGGCGGCGCTGGCGCGCGAGCTGAAGCGGCCCGGGGTCACCATGATGATCCTGTGGGAGGAATATCGGGAGATCAACCAGGACGGCTACGGCTACAGCCGGTTCTGCGACCTCTTGCGCGGGTTCGAGCGACGGCTGAGCCCGGTGATGCGCCAGCACCACGTCGCCGGCGAGAAAGCGTTCGTCGACTATTCTGGCAAGCGGATCGCGATCACCGATCCGACGACGGGCGAGATCCGCGAGGCGGAGATTTTTGTCGGCGTGCTCGGCGCCTCGAACCTCACCTACGCCGAGGCGACCTGGACGCAACAGCTGCCGGACTGGACCGGCGCGCATGTGCGCATGTTCCGCTTCTTCGGCGGCGCGCCCAAGCTTTTGGTTCCCGACAATCTGAAGAGCGGCGTCGCCAAGGCCTCGTTCTACGATCCCGAGATCAACCGGACCTATGGCGCTTTCGCCGCCCATTATTCAGTGGGGATTCTGCCCGCGCGACCCTACAAGCCGCGCGACAAGGCCAAGGTCGAAGCCGGGGTCAGGTTCGCCCAGACCTACATTCTCGGACGCTTGCGCGCGCAGACCTTCTTCTCGCTGGCCGAATGCAATGAGGCCATCGCTCTCATCATGCAACGCATGAACGGGCGTCCGATGCGTCGTCTGGGCCTCAGCCGGCGCGAGCTGTTCGAGAAGATCGAACGCGACGCCCTGACGCCGCTGCCTGCCGAGGATTGGGAGTTCGCGGAATGGAGGCGCGCGCGCGTCAACCTCGACTATCACATCGAAGTCCACGACTTCCTCTACTCGGTTCCGCATGCGCTCATTCGCGCCGAGGTCGAGGTGCGCGTCACCGCGCGCGCAATCGAGGTGTTCCATCGCGGCCAGCGGGTCGCGGTTCACGAGCGGCGTTACATGGGCCGCAAGCACGCCACGAACCCCGAGCACATGCCGAGCTCCCATCGGCGCTACGCCGAGTGGACGCCGGAGCGGTTCCGCCGCTGGGCCGGCAAGATCGGCCCGAACACGGAAAGCCTGATCGGCGCGGTGCTCGCCAGCCGTCCGCATCCCGAACAGGGTTTTCGAACCTGCCTGGGGATTCTGCGCTCCTATCGCGGCCTCGAGACGGGCCGTCTCGAAGCGGTGTCAGCGCGCGCGCTCGAACTCGGCGTCCTCAATTGCAAGGGCGTCGCCTCTCTGCTCGCCCGCAAGCCCGAAAGCGTCACGGCCGAGGACAGCGCTCCCGCGCCGCTCATCGAGCACGCCAATCTGCGCGGCCCCGGCTACTACCATTGAGAGATGTCGCCATGCTCGCCCATCCCACGCTCGATCAACTCAACGCGCTCGGTCTCTACGGCTTGGCCAAAGGCTTCAGGGAACTCGAACACAAGCCCGAGGCGCGAGGTCTCGATCACGCCGAATGGCTCGGCCTGCTGCTCGAATACGAGACGACGCTGCGCCGGCAGAAGCAGTTCGAAACACGGGCCAGGGTCGCCAGGTTGCGGCATTCGGCCAGCGTCGAGGACGTCGACTATCACACGCCGCGCGGGCTCGACCGCGCGTTGTTCCTCAAGCTCGCCGCTTGTGACTGGATCGCCGAGCGCCGCAATCTCATCATTATCGGCGCTTCTGGTCTCGGCAAGAGCTGGCTTGCCTGTGCGCTCGGCGACAAGGCCTGCCGGGAGAACCTGTCGGTGCTCTACACCCGCGTTCCCAGGCTGTTCGCCGACCTCGCCGTCGCGCACGGCGATGTGCGCTACGCCAGGCTTCTCCGGTCTCTCGCCCGCGTCAAGCTGCTCATCCTCGACGATTGGGGGCCGGAGGCCCTGACCTCCGCCCAAGCCAGGGATCTGCTCGAAATCGTCGAAGACCGTCATGACAAGGGATCGCTCGTGATCACCAGTCAGGTCCCCGTTGATCGATGGCACGAGCTGATCGGCGTTCCCACCCTCGCCGACGCCATCCTCGACCGCGTCGTCCACAACGCCTATCGCATCGAGCTTGCCGGCGAGAGCCTGCGCAAGCGCCGTTCTCAATCCTGAGGCCGAAAGCCTGCGCCACGGCCGGCTCGCCCGACCGGCGGCGCGAGCAAGGCGGTGGACAAAGCGGGCTACGCTACAGCGCTATGGAGGGCACGCTACGCCCGCTTTGCCCACCGCCGCCCAACCGCTTCTCACCGCACCCGAGAAGCCAAAAACTCCGCCCGCTTGACCTATCCGCCCCGCCGAAACATGATCGTATCGATCCGCGGAAGCGAACGCTGGGTGGCCGGCTTCAAATCGGAATCCTGGCCGGCTTCGGATCGGAATAGGTGGCCGGCTTCATATTGGAATGCATGGCCGGCTTCGTCGGAATCCGCAGGGAGAGCGGGTTTGTGCATTGGAGTCGCAAGCTCCGTTGATCCGAACGCAACTTAAGATTTCCACTGTCGCGATCCCGAAAGACCGTCGAATTCGCGACGTTCGATTGCTTGGGACGAGTGTTGCGCGCCGGGTTGGGCTGACGCGGTTCGAAGCTTCTTTCAGGAACGGTCGGTCCTGGCGCATTCCTTCCGCGGGCCAGACCCTATTCGGACCCCGGATCCTAATCGGGGGTCGCGACCTTGTTTAGTGGTTGGAATCTGAGACTTCGCGCCCGGCTGGATCGGCCGGCAGATGGCCTGAATCGGACCCTAAGCGCACGTTCCTTTTTGGGCCTGCCGCCTGACGCCCGAGTCGGGCGGCGCCGAAGTCGCCGTGAACTTGCATCGTAAGCATCCTTGCATTCCAACACCCCATCCGGCGCTTCAGGCGACCCCAGGTCAAGCCCAGGAAAAAGCCCGGGGCAAACTCTTCCCCGCTTCCGCGGAGAGCGGGCAACGATCACGAATTCGTGATCGCAGCGCCGGTAACTCCGCGGACAGGAATCCGTAAGCTCCATGCGGGGCCGAGAGCCCCGCCGACCGGCCAGGCAGCCCGCCGCGCCCGACGCTAACCATTTGATCGAAGACGGAGATTTGACGCCATGAACGCCAAGACCGCCATCACCGCCGCCGCCCTCGCCGCCTCGCTGTCGGGCGCGCTCGCGACCGCCGCCAAGGCCGGCCCCGCCGCCATGCAGCCCGGCGCAGACAAGTGCTACGGCGTCGCGCTCGCCGGCAAGAACGACTGCGCCGCCGGCGCCGGCACGACCTGCGCGGGCACCCAGACCGTCGACTACGACGCGCATCACTGGAAGTACGTCGCCAAGGGGACCTGCGAGGACATCAAGACCCCGAACGGCCACGGCTCGGTGACGCAGATGTGATCTGAGGCATCCGCCTCCTTTCGCGCGGCCCGCCCGGAAACGAGCGGCTTTTTTCCTTTCTGGAAACCTTCGGTCTGGCGCCCGGGCCTCCCTTGCTTTGCGCATCGGGGAAGCGCCAGAGCCGGCAAGCGCTCGAGCCTGCAGAAGAACTTTCATATTTTCCTTCAAGCTGATGCGGCGTTTTTTTCATCTCGGTCGGAGCATCGTCGCAGCCGAGCCGCGGATAGGAGCTTTTCGCCCGCACCGGTCCTGTCGCCTTCCTGTTCAGCGCGATTTATCGCCCTGTTGTCGCCCTGCTCCTGCGCGCGTTAAAAGTTACCTGCAAGATGTTGAAATGAAGCTATTTTTCAACGCGTGGAGCAGCAAAGGCCGAGATTCTCATTGTTTTCTCGACTGAACAGGCCGAAACAGGAGGCCGGATCCCGAGCCGCACGCGCTGAGCCCGCTCAGACCTTGGCCGTTCGTTTTCGACGAACGCGCCTCAGGCGCGTCTGCGGGAGGCGATCGTCTCCATGACCGCGCGCGCCGCATGGGCGCTCGGCGCGCCGCCGTCCTTAAGACGCATGAGCCCGTCGAGCTTCGCCAGCGCCTCGATCTGCGCCTGCCGCTCCGGCCCGTCGCGCACGAGGGCCGTGAGAGCCGCAGCGAGCGCCTCCGGGTTGCAGTCGCGCTGGAGCTTTTCGGGGATGGACCGGTCGCCGAGAATGAGGTTGGGAAGCAGGATCGAGGGGACCTTGATCAGGTATTTGAGCTGCTCCTCGACGATGGAGACCTTGTAGCGCCGACCATCGGCGTGCCCGCCAGGGCGAGCTCGAGCGTGACGGTGCCCGATGCGGCGAGGGCCGCGCGGGCGGTGCGGAACGCCTCGAATTTCTGCGCTTCCCCGACCACGATGCGCGGCGGGAGCGGCCAACGGGCGGCCAGCGCCCGCACCTCGTCTGCGAGATGCGGCAGGGTCGGCAGAACGGCGTCGAACGGGCCGATCGCCTCCCGCAAGCCTTGCAGGGCGGCCCCGAAATCGCCCATCAGGCGCCTCGTCTCCGACCGGCGCGAGCCCGGCAGAACGACGATGATCGGCGGCTCGGCGGCCCGCCGGCGGGTCTCGTCCTCGTTCGGGCGCAATTCGGCGAGGCGCTCGATCAACGGATGGCCGACATAGACGCAACGCGGGCCGCCGAGCCGGACATAGGCCGCAGGCTCGAACGGCAAGAGGGCGAGCACGCAGTCGACATAGACGCGCATCGCCTTCGCCCGCCCCGGCCGCCACGCCCAGACGCTCGGGCTGACATAGTCGACGATCGGCAGGTCGGGCATCGCCTTGCGCACGCGGCGGGCGATGCGATGGGTGAAGTCCGGGCTGTCGATGATGACGAGCGCGTCGGGCCGGGAGGCGATCACCGCATCCGCGGCCTGACGGATGCGCCTGATGAGGGTCGGCAGGCGGGCGAGCACCGGCAGGATTCCCATGACCGCGACGTCGCTGATCGGAAAGAGGCTCGTCAGGCCCTCCGCCTCCATCGCCTCGCCGCCGACGCCGGTGAAGACGACGTCGCCGGCAGCGGCCCGCAAGGCCCGCATCAGCTTGAAGCCGAGCTGGTCGCCCGAATGCTCGCCTGCCGCCAGCGCGACCCGCAACGGACGCGAAGGGCCGCTGCTCACGCCTCGAAACCGTAGAGGAACAGCCCTGCCCCGTCGGCTTCGCGCGCGCAGCGCTCGTGCTCGATGACAAGCACGCCGCCAGCGGCGAGCGCCACGCCGCGCAACGCAGCCCTCGCTGCGCCTTGGATCGTGTGCGAACCGACGGCGGGCATGTCGAGGCGCAGATCCTGCCCACGCTTCGGCGCCTTCACCAGCACGCCGGCCGGGCCCTTGTGCCGCAGGCGGCCGCTCGAGCGAAGCTCCGCGACCCGGGCCAGCATCGCGTCCGTTCCCTCGGCCGCCTCGATCGCCAGCACGCGCCCGGCGGCGACGACCGCGCCCTGGCCCGCGTCGAACTCGGACAGCGCCTCGATGAGCCGCGCGCCGAGGCCGATGTCGGACCGGTCCTCCGCAGAGACCGGGCGCGCGCCGATGAGGCCCGCGGGCGCGGCGAGGCGCGGCGCGACCTCGTGCGCTCCGACGATGCGCACCCCTTCGCGCTCGAAGATCTCGGCGAGACCGACGAGCAGGCCGTTGTCGCCGCGGCGAAAGAGCTGCGCGAGCTCGGCGGCGCGCCTCACCGCGCCCCAGTCCAGTCTGAGGTCGGCGAATTCGGGCCGGATCATCGCGCCGATCATCGCCATCTCGCCGACCGCCCGCTCCTTCAGCACGGCGAACAGCTTGCCGATCTCGCCCATGCGCAGCCAAACATGAGGAAAGGCCTCGATCGGGGCGTCGGTCGAACCGACGACGCCGATCAGAAACGGCTCGCGCCCGGCGCGGCGCGCCTCCGCGGCGACCTCGAGCGGGAAAGCGCCGGAGCCGCAGAGAATGGCGAGAGGCGGAGCGGCGGCCGCGCCGGGCGCACCGCCGGCGGGACCATTCACGCGCCGTCGTCCCTGCCAGCGCGAGGAACGCAGATCGCCCGGTCGCCGCCCTGCCGAAGAAAGGCGACGATCTGCTGCACGGCTTCCTGGTCGGGGAAGGTTTCCGCGACGTCGCCGATCCGCTCCTTGAGCGCGCCCTTGCCGTCGAACAGCATTTGGTAGGCGCGCCTGAGCTCGTGGATCGCCTCGTGCGGGAAGCCGCGCCGCTTGAGGCCGACATAATTGAGCCCGGCGAGCGAGGCGCGGTTGCCGAGCGCCATGCCGAAGGGAATGACGTCGTGCTCGACGCCCGCAAGGCCGCCGATGAAAGCGTGCGCGCCGATGCGTACGAACTGATGCGCGGCCGCCCCGCCGCTCAGGATGGCGAAATCGCCGATCTGGCAATGGCCGGCGAGCATCACGTTGTTCGACAGGATGACGCCCTCGCCGAGACGGCAGTCGTGCGCGACATGCGCGTTGGCCAAAAGGACGCAGCGCGGGCCGACCTTCGTCACCGATCCGCCGCCCTCGGTGCCGGGGTTCATCGTCACGCCCTCGCGGATCAGGCACTCCTCGCCGACGACCAGGCGAACCGGCTCGCCGCGGTACTTGAGGTCCTGCGGCGGATGGCCGATCGCAGCGAAAGGAAAGATCCGGGTCCGCGCGCCGATCATCGTGTCGCCGGCGAGGCTGACGTGCGAGACGAGGCGCACGCCATCGTCCAGCGTCACATGGGTTCCGACATGGCAGAACGGCCCGACCTCGACGTCCGCACCGAGGTGGGCGCCGTCCTCGACGAGGGAGGTCGGATGGACGCGGATGGTCATTCCCGCACCAGCATCGCCGAGACTTCCGCTTCGCACACCAGCGCGCCGTCGACCTTCGCCTCGCCGCGGAACCACCACATGTTGCGCTTCTTGGCGATGCGGGTCATGTGGAGCCTGACCTGATCGCCCGGCGCCACCGGCTTGCGGAACTTCGCCTTGTCGATCGTCATCAGATAGACGACGCTCGGCGCGCCGCTGTCGGCCTGCGAAGCGACGCAGAGCGCCCCCGCAGTCTGCGCCATCGCCTCGAGCAGGAGCACGCCGGGCATGACAGGACGCCCAGGGAAATGGCCCTGAAAGTGCGGTTCGTTGACCGTCACGTTCTTGATGCCGACGCCGGACTCGTCGCCCCGCGCATCGACGATGCGATCGACCAGCAGGAACGGATAGCGGTGCGGCAGCGACTTCAAGAGCCTCTGGATGTCGAAACTCTCGAGCACGCGACCGGTCTCGGTCATCTCGTCCCCCGTCCGTTCGGCGTCCACGTCGAATCCATCGGCCTGTTCCGTCTCGTTCGCCCTATTCCGTCTCGCTTCTTTCCCCGGCGGCGGAGCCGGTTGCAAGTTTTTTCACCGCCGCAACTTCGCGAAAAAATTCGCGGACGGGTTTCGCCGGGGCCCCTGCCCAGCGCTGGCCGGCCGGGATGTCGGTCATCACGCCCGCGGCCGCGGCGACCTGCGCGCCGGTCCCGATCTTCAGGTGCCCCGCGATGCCGGCCTGGCCGCCGAGCGCGGCGAAGTCGCCGATCACGCTCGATCCCGACACGCCGGACTGCGCCACCAGGACCGCGTGACGGCCGATGACCACGTTGTGGCCGATCTGGACCAGGTTGTCGATCTTGGCGCCCTCCCCGATCACCGTATCGCGGTTTGCGCCGCGGTCGATGGTCACGCCCGCGCCGATCTCGACGTCGTTCTGGATGATGACACGCCCGATTTGGGGCACTTTGAGGTGCCCGCGCGCCCCGAGCGCGAAGCCGAAGCCGTCCTGCCCGATATGCGCTCCCGGATGGATGATGACCCGGTCGCCGATCAGCGCGGCGGCGATCGTCGTCGTGGCGCCGATCGCGCCCTCCCGGCCGATGCGCACCTCGGGGCCGATCACCGCGTGGGGACCGATGACGGTGCCCGCGCCGATCTCGGCGCCGCGCCCGATGACGGCGCCGGGCTCGACCGTCACGCCCGGCTCGAGCCGCGCCGACGGATGGACGAAGGCCGCAGGCGAGACGCCGCCCTCGTTGAAGACCGACTGCGGCTTGACTGCGCTGGGGAAGAGCTTCGCCATCACCATCGCCATCGCGCGATAAGGCTCAAGGGCGAGTAGGACGGCGCAGCCCGCCGGAGCCGCCTTGGCGTGGCGTGGCGCGACGAGCGCGGCGGCGGCGCGCGTCGCCCTGAACACGTCGAGGTACTTCGGATTGTCGAGGAACGTCAGATCGCCGGGCCCGGCCTCGTCGAGCGCCGCCACGTCAACGATCGCGCGGCCCGCGTCCGCTTCCGAGGCCAGCGTCGCGCCGCACCAGCCCGCGACCTCGGCGAGCTGAGGCGCGGAGCTCGGCGGAAAGAAACGGATCTTGGCCAAGAGACGGGTTCCGTCGGATGTGACAACGGGCGCGCCAGCCTGCGGCGCGCCCGCTTTTCGAGGTTCGATCGTCGGTCGCCTAGAACGTCGCGCCGCCCGAGAAGTTGAAGACCTGGGTCTGGTCGTACTTGCCCTTGGTGATCGGCAGCGCGAAATCGAAGCGGATCGGCCCCATCGGCGAGTTCCAGATGAGACTGACGCCGGCCGAGGTGCGAATCCGGTTCGGATCCCACACGTTGGCGCAGCTGGGCTGGGTAATCAGCAGCGTATTCAGTGGGGGGCAGTAGGTATAACCGAGAAAGTTCGAGAAGTTGGTCTGCCCCGAATAGCCGATCAGGTTGCCGGCGTCGGCGAACACCGCCCCGCGGAGCCCGATTTCTCTGGGAATGCCGAAGATGGGAAAATCGACCTCCGCCGACGCGCCGTAGTAGCTCGTCCCGCCGATCGCCGCGCCCTGGAGATTTTGGAAGCTGGAGATATCACGCGGGCCGATGCCGGCCGGGGCGAAGCCGCGCACGAGCGTCGGGCCCATCATGAAGTTGTTGATGAGGTCGAGCGGCTTCGATCCGAAGGCGTTGATTTGTCCACCTTGCAGATGCAGCATTCCGACGAAGTCCTCCGTGATCGGATGGTACCAGCGTCCGTCGAAGGTCTCGCGGATGAAGTCGGACTGCCCGCCGACGCCCGCGAAGTCCTGCTTATAAATCGCGTATGCGCCGGTGGTCGGATCCTTGCGGTTGTCGAGGGTGTTGTAGACGAGCGAGAAGCCAGCCAGCGACGTCACCATCGCGCCCTGGGCCGCCGCCTGCTTGATTTCGACCGGCGCCTCGCCGTTGGTCAGACAGTTGACAAACGGAGTAGGAGTGAGAGACGTAGAACGTCCCGGCGGGGATAAACGGCTGGTTGGGCCCGGAACAGTCGTCGTAGGGCTGCGCCGTCGTGTTCGGAATGGTTATCTTCGACTGATAGAGCGAGTAGTTGGGCTGGAAGGTCACGTCGTCCGTGATCGGAATGCCGAGCCGCAGCGTGCCGCCCGTCGTCCAATTGTCGTACAATGCGTACGGATTTTGAAACTGACCTGATGATAGAGGTCGAAGCCGGCGGCCAAGCGCTGGCCGAGGAAGTAGGGCTCGGTGAACGAGGCCTTCCAGCCGTAGCTGTACTGGCCGTCCGAGACGCTGAGCCGCACGTACTGCCCACGGCCGAGAAAGTTCGTTTCTGTATAGGAGAGCTCGGCCAGGACGCCGATGGTCGTCGAATAGCCGCCGCTGAGGCTGATCGAGCCGGTCGGCTGGTCCTCGACCTCGACGACCACGATCACGCGGTCGGGGGACGAACCCGGGCGGTTCGAGATGTGGACTTTCTTGAAGTAGCCGAGGGCGTTGAGCCGGCGCTCGGCGAGCTCGATCATCGCGTGATTGTAGGGATCGCCTTCGCCGATCTCGAATTCCCGGCGGATCACATAGTCGCGCGTTCGCGTGTTGCCGACGATGTCGATCCGCTCGATGTAGACCTTCGGACCGTTGTCCACCGTGTATTGCAAAGCAACCGTGTGGTTGGCGGTGTCGCGCTCGCCGTGCGGACGGACCTCGGAGAAGGCGTAGCCCTGGCGAGCGACTTCGCGGCTCATCGCGTTGACCGTCTTGTCGACCGCGCCCGCGTCGTAGACGTCGCCTGAATGCAGGTAGGAGAACCGCAGCAGAGCGGGACCGTTCACCTGCGGGATGTGGGAATCCACCGACACGCCCGAGACATGGTACTGTGGACCTTCGTCCATCGTGATCGTGATCACGTAGCCGGGGGGATTCTCCTCATAGGTGACGTCGGTGTTGGTGATGCGGAAATCGGCGTAGCCGTTCTGCATGTAGTAGCGGCGGATCGCCTCCTCGTCGGTAGCCAATCGGTCGGGATCGTAGACGTCGGTGGTCTTGAACCACGAGAGGACAGGAAACATCGTGGTGGTCTGCATCAGGTTGTGCAGACGGTAGTCAGACACCGCATGGTTGCCGACGAAGCGGATTTCGCGAATTCCGGTCTTCTCGCCCTCGTTGATGGTGAAGACGAGGTCGACGCGGCCGTTGGGCAGCTGCACCAGCCGCTTGGTCACCGTAGTCGCACTGCGGCCGACCTTCTTGTAGGCCTCCTTGATGCGGTTGATGTCGGCCTCCGCGGTCGCTTCGTTATAGACCGTGTGCGGCTTCGACTGCACTTCGACTTCGAGCTGCTCCTTCGTCAGGTTTCGGTTGCCCTCGAAGACCACGCGATTGATGATCTGCGCGCCCGTGCCGAGCGTGACGATGATCTTGCCGTCCTCCACCCTGGCGCTGACCGAGGAATATTCGCCGGTCGCCTTGAGGTCATCGACACCACGCTGGATGGAAGCCGGGTCCGTCCCGGTGAAGTAGGGTTTGATGGCCGAGGGTTGGACGCCCGGGGCGCCTTCGACGACGATCTGCTGAGCAAGAGCCGGCGTAACGGAAGAGAACGCGCCGAAGCCGAGAACCACTGCCAGAACCAGAGCGCCGAAAAGAACACGAATCGAACTCATGCCGCTCATAGTCCCTCATCGCGCCGCACGCCGGCGACGGCCCGCGCCGCGCCAGCCTGGTCCTGACAAACCGCCCGCGGTTGAACCCGCGGCGTCTCGCTTAGACGCTCCGCGCGGAGCGTCCGCTCCTTCCCCAGCGCGAGGGGCCGGAAACGATTAACCGCGTTTTACAGTTTTCGACCGCCCCTGCAAACGTTTATTGGGCAAGACTACACCATTTCCTGACGGCGTTGCCGATAGGACACGGAAAGATGGTCGACTAAACGTTAATTGCCGCTCGACACGAGGCGCAGGATGTCGTGCGAGGTGGTGAACACCAGCAGGAGCGCCACCAGGGCGATGCCGATGCGCAGGCCAATTTCCTGCGTCCGCTCGCTCAACGGCCGGCCCAGTACCGCTTCGCAGGTGTAAAAGACGAGGTGTCCGCCGTCGAGCAATGGGATCGGCAGAAGGTTCATGAACCCGACCGAGACCGAGAACCAGGCGGCGATATTGAGCACGTCCCATAGACTTATCTTAGCCATTTCGGCCGTGATTTGGGCGGCGCCGATTAGCCCGGAGACTTGGTCGGGCGACTCGCGACCCGCGAAGATCCCGACGATGTAGGCTGTCGTCGCCTTGACGATGAACCACTCCTGCCCGGCCCCCCGGACGGCGCAGGTCGCCAATCCGCACCGCTCGATCTGCACGTCCTTCGGATTCGAGGAAGACGCAAGGCCCAGATGGCCCATTCGGCGCTTGCCGAACACGCCTTGGTCGACCACCGTCACTCGGGGCGTCGCGGTCAGCGATACGTCATGGCCGTCGCGCTCGACGACGAAGTTCATCGGCAGGCCGGTGCTCATCAAGGTCGATTCCTGCAGCGCCTCGAAGCTGTTGATCTTCTCGCCGTCGATCGACTTCACGAGGTCGCCCGGCTTGAACCCTGCGGCCGCCGCGGGGCTGTTCGGCTCGACACGCCCAATCAGGGCCAAGTGCTCCACCCGGCCGAAGGCCATGAACATTCCGGTGAAGATCACGAAAGCGAGAATGAAATTGGCGACCGGCCCGGCCAAGACGATCGCGGCGCGGCTCGGCAGGGGTTGTGCGGCCAGGGTCAACGAGCGGTCGACGGAGGGATTGGCCGAGCCGGCATCGACGCTCGCGGCGTTCACATCGCCGTGAAACTTCACATAACCGCCAAGCGGAAGCGCCGCCACTCTCCAGCGCGTGCCCCGAGAGTCGACATGCGCGAACAGTTCCGGACCGAAGCCCAGGGAAAAGGCGTCGATCCTCACCCCGCGCCAGCGCGCCACGAGATAGTGCCCGAGCTCGTGAAAGAATACGATGGCGCTCAGGATGACAAGGAACGGAAGGATATTCCAGCCCAGCCACGCGACGAGGACGGCAACCGGATGCAAAAACGCCATCAATTCCTCCGCGGGCGCCCGGCTCACCTTTCGCCGGCGGGCCGCTGTTAATGCTTACCGTTACAGGACGCGCCGCCTCACGCCAAGAGGGCCCTCGCCCTGTCGACTGCGATATGGTGAATTGCGAGCGCCTGCGCAACGTCGGCCGGAGCGGCCAGTTCGCCGGCCGCCTGCATCGAAAGGACCGTGCGCGAGACGAGGCGCACAATGTCGCTGAAGCCGATGCGACGTTCGAGAAACGCCGCGACCGCCACCTCGTTGGCGGCGTTCAGCGCGGTCGGCGCGCCCCCGCCGGCTTTCAAGACGTCGATCGCGAGGCCGAGCGCCGGGAAGCGTTCGAGGTCCGCTCGTTCGAAGGTCAGCCGGCCGAGACCGGCGAGATCGGGAGGCCGCACCCCCGAAACGATGCGGTCGGGATAGGCGAGGCAGTGCGCGATCGGCGTCCGCATGTCCGGGGAGGCCATTCCGGCGATCAGCGACCCATCGGCGAAGGCGATCAGGCCATGCACGATCGATTGGGGATGGACGACGACGTCGAGCCTTTCCGGCGGGAGGCCGAACAGAAAATGCGCCTCGATCAGTTCGAGTCCCTTGTTCATCAGGCCGGCCGAATTGACCGTCACCTTCGGGCCCATCACCCAGTTCGGATGCGCCAGCGCCTCCTCGCGCGTCGCGCGGGCGATGCGCTCGGCGCTCCACTCGCGGAACGGACCGCCGGACGCCGTGATCGTCATCATCTCGATCGTGTCCGGATCGCGCGCGCCGATCGCCTGGAACAGGGCGTTGTGCTCCGAGTCCATCGGCAGCAGCATCGCCCCGGTGCGCTTCGCCATCCGGATCACCGCGCCGCCGGCGCAGACCAGCGTCTCCTTATTGGCGAGCGCGACGGTCCGTCCCGCCGCGACGGCGGCGAAGGTCGGCTCGAGGCCCGCAGCGCCGACAATGGCGGACACCACCAGATCCGCCTTCCGCAGGCCCGCCTCGCGCACCGCCTCGATCCCCGCCGCGGCCTCGATTCCGGAGCCGGCCAACGCCGCTTTGAGGTCGCTGTAGGCCGCCGGATCGGCCACCGCCGCGAATTCGGCTCCGAGTTCGACGGCGAGTCGCCCAAGGCCCGCGCCGTCCCGCCCGGAGGCGACCGAGGCGACCGCGAAGCGGCCGGGCGAGGCGCCGATCACCCGGGCGCAGGAGCGCCCGATCGACCCTGTTGCGCCAAGGATGGCGAGCCGCCTCGGCTGGGGCCCGACGCGCGCCGCCGAGGCGGGCCTGGCGGCCGGCCCGCTCACCATCGGAACAGTCCGCTGGCGATGAAGGCGCCCTTGCTGTTGGCGGCGGCGAAGAGCGCGGCGAAGGCGGACGCAGAAATGAAAGCGTCGAGCCTGTCCATCAGGCCGCCGTGGCCCGGGATGAGGCGACTCGAATCCTTGACCCCGAAGCGCCGCTTCAGCGCGGATTTCGAACAGATCGCCGAGCTCGGCGACGACCGCGGCCGCAAGCCCGAGACAGAACAGACGGTCGATCCGGTTGGTCCAGCCGAAAAGGAGAAGCCCGAGCGATCCGCCGACGACCGCGCCGACAATCGCCCCCGACCAGGTCTTGCCCGGCGACACGCTCGGCCACAGCCTGGGGCCGCCGATCAGCCGGCCGGCGAAATAGGCGGCGATATCCGTCCCCCAGACCACCGCGAAAAGCCAGATGACTGCCGGCAGTCCGTAGCTCGGACTCGTGCGCAGAAGAGCGAGGCTGACGATCAGGGCTCCGGCATAGACCGCGCCCGCGCCGGCCCAGATGCGCGCCTCCGGCCCCGCGACCCAGCCGACCGCCGCCGCCCCGACGACAAGCGCCGCGATCGCGGCAAGGGCGTGGTTGTGCATGGCGAAGAGCGCGGCGCCCGCAAGCGCGAGCGCCCCTGCGGCGATCCGTTCGATGAGCCTCTCGCTCCGCACGATCCGCTGCCATTCCGCCACCACGATCACGGATCCGACCCACCAAAATGCGACAAAGACCAACCCGCCGACCCAGGCGATGGCGATTGCGGCGAGCCCCATGGCGACAGCCGCGGCGACGCGCGGCCAGAGATCGGCGCCGAGTTCGGGCGCGCAGCGACCGGGGAGCCGGGGAGCCGTTCGCCTCGTCGCTCACCGGCACGGGTTCGGCCTCACGAGACCGACATGGCGACGGCCGGCTCGGGGACCGCGCCGAAACGCCGCTCCCGCGCCGCATACTGCTGCAAGGCGGAAACGAACGCCGCGTCGTCGAAGTCGGGCCACAGAATCGGCAGGAAAACGAGCTCGGCATAGGCTGCCTGCCAAAGCAGGAAATTCGACAGCCGCATCTCGCCCGACGTCCGAATGATAAGGTCCGGATCCGGAACGCCTGCGGTGTCGAGCCGCGCGGCGAACTCGTCCTCTCCGATCGCATCGAAATCGACGCGGCCCTCGCGAATGTCGACCGCGAGCCGTCTCGCGGCCGAAACCATCTCCTGCCGCGCGCCGTAGTTGAAGGCGACGATAAGGGTCAGTCCAACGTTGTCCTTCGTCAGGCTCTCGGCTTCCGTCAAAAGGCCGGCGATATCGACGGCGAGATTGTCACGTTCCCCGATGATACGCACCCGAACGCCATTTTTATGGAGATCGGCCAGGTCGTTGCGGATGAACCGCTTCAGCAGGCCCATCAGCATCGCCACCTCGTCGGCCGGACGCCGCCAGTTTTCGGCCGAGAAACTGTAGATCGTGAGATAGCGCACGTCGTGCGCGATCGCGGAGCGGACGGCGCGGCGAACCGCATCGAGCCCCCGGCGATGTCCTTCGTAGCGAGGCAACCCGCGGGATTTCGCCCAGCGGCCGTTGCCGTCCATGATGATGGCGACGTGGACCGGCGTCTCATCGACGCGCGGCGCGGTGCAAGCAATGGACATGCGGCGCCCCCCAGGAAGGCTTTCGCCTAGACCTGCATGATTTCTTTTTCCTTCGCCGCCAAGGACGCGTCGATCTCCTTGATCGAAGCGTCCGTCGCCTTTTGCACCTCGGCCTCGTGGAGCTTCTCGTCGTCCTCGCTGATCGCGTGTTCTTTGAGGAGGCGCTTGAGAATGTCGAACCCGTCGCGTCGCACGTGGCGCACCGCGACGCGCGCGTCCTCGGCGTATTTGTGCGCGATCTTGACCATCTCCTTGCGGCGCTGCTCGTTGAGCTCCGGGATCCGGATGCGCAAAATCGTACCCTCGACAGTCGGGCTCAGGCCGAGATTGGAATCTCGGATCGCTTTGTCGACCGCATGCACCATGCTCTTGTCCCAGACCGAGACCGACAGCGCGCGCGGCTCGGGAACAGTGATGGTGGCGACCTGATTGATCGGCATCCGCTGGCCGTAAGCCTCGACCTGCACCGGCTCGAGAAGACTCGCGCTCGCGCGCCCGGTGCGAAGCCCGCCGAGCTCGTGCTTCAGGCTGGCGTGCGCCACCTGCATCCGGCGTTTGAGGTCTTCGAGATCGAATTTGGGCAGTTGCGCCATGATGGTTCCACACGTTTCTTTTTTGAGCCGCGCTAGCGCGAAAAGGCGGCTGAAACACGACTCGGGCGCATTTTTCCGCGGCCCCGCCGCCTCATTAGCACAGGCGCGAGGCGATAGGCAGTAGGAATGGCGCCCGCGGCTTGCGCCGCGCTATCCGGCGCCTAGCTGGCCGCCGCCGTCGGCGGCTCGCGCGCCGCCGACAAGATTGGCCGCTCGCTCGGCTACGCGGCGTTCCTCAACCGCTTCGCTGTCCTCATTGAGGCTGCGATCCGAGTCCGAAACGGCGTGGGCTGAAGCCGACAGGGTTGGAGTTGAGGAAACTGCCAAATCGCACGTCACCGGCAAGCCGCGCGACAGGCGGGCTCAAAAATCATGGATCAGGATCTCGGCGCCACGGCGACAGATCTCGCGCCCATAATCGACGAAATCGCCCTGTCCCCAGTAGCGATAGCAGCTCGTCTGGGAAACCAGCAGGTGGAACAGCGCATTGCGAAAACGCGGATCGCTGGCCGGGACGCCGGGCTTCAACGCCCTCTCGTAGAACAGCGAGCTCAGCTTCTGCATGGGCCCGAGGATGTTCTCATAGCCCTTCACCCACGAAATATTGTTGGTCCAGCTTCCTCCTTCCATGCGGAACCGCGAATTTTCCTTTTCCAGCTGACGGATGACCTCCGTGAGCTTTTCCCCGCCTTCGCCGGGACGAAACCGTTGCCAAATTCTCGCCTGCCCGATCGGTTGGAGCGCCGGCAGGTCGGCCTCGCTGATCCCCGTCGTAAAGAGGCTTTCGAGATACTCCGTGACGTTCAGCTGCGGCGTTTGGGAGCCTGAACATTCCCGGACGACGTCCATGTATTTCGCCGGAAACTCGTTCATCATCACCCCGCCGTTCTCGCCGTCCGCGATCTGGGTGACCAAAGGCAGGATCGGCTTGCCCATGAGGTGTTGGGGCGAGAGCCCTCGCGCCTCATAACAGGGCTGCATTTGCGCCACGAGCTTGGTGTCGCTGCCCTGCGTCTTGACGATGGCGATGATCTCCGCCTGTTCGCCCGAAGAGTTGCGGCAAAGGAGCCGGTGGGGCAGGTGCTTGCGCTCGGGAGGCCTGCCGCTTCCCGGCTGCTCGACCGTATGCTCCTGGACGAGGACCCACCGATAGCCGCAGTCTCGCAGGGTCTTGACGAATGCATGCGCGACATCGGGATGGTTCGGCAACGCCATCTCCGCCGGCGAAAAGCCCCGGACGCGGCCGAGCGCTTCCGCGCCGAAGAGCGCCGCAAAATGCTGCTGCCAGGCGCGCACATGCAGGCGATAATCCTGCACCGGGGTGGACGGCGCGACCGGATGCCCCCAAGCGGAGCCCAGCCACTCGACGCAGTCGCGGTAGTGCGGATCACAGGTGACGACGCGCAGCTTTTCGAGCACGTCCCCGAGCCCCATCTGCTGGAAGCCCCAGAGCAGCGTTCCCGAATAGTCCAGCATCACCCTGGGCTGCTTTCCTTCCCGCACCAGCTGGGGAACGAACTCGCCCATCCGTTCGTAGCACCAGCGGAAGACGCCGGCGTTGTAGCGCTGCTCGTCGCTCGCGCTTTCCGTCATCGCCTGGAGATTGGAGATGATGGCGGCGGTCCGAAGATCGCCGCCACGCCCCGGGATCAGCGGCTGATGCATATGCAAAGCGATCGCGAAGGCGCTGCGGACATGCGCGGAATCAACTCGGCTCTCGCCGGAAGCCATGGGGCGGCCCGCTGCGCCGGCGATTGCCGCTTCCACGACATCTTCCGAGCCGCAGATATTGGGAAGACTGCCAACAACCTCGAGGCCAGTCATCCGCGCCCTCCTTTCATTTCCTTGTATCCTGAGTTTTCCCGAACCCTCTCACTTGTGACGAATGTAATCGTAAATATCGACGTAATGGCGGCCGGCATTGTTCCATGAATAGTCAGAGCGCATCCCGCTGAGGATCAGTTTTCGGAATTCATCGGGATCATCACGCCACAAGCGCAGCGCGCGCCGCAGCGCCGAGTCCAGCGCAATAGAGTCCGCATGGTGAAACACGTACCCGGTTCTGGCCTCGATTGGCCGAGAGGAGTAATCGCGGTCGAAGACGGTATCGGCGAGTCCTCCGGTCGAGCGGACGACGGGCACGGTGCCGTATTTCATGGCGATCATCTGCACGAGCCCACAGGGCTCGAAATGGCTGGGAACCACCAGCAGGTCGGCTCCGGCATAGACCAGGTGGGCCAGTTCGGCGTCAAAGCGCAGCTCCAGATGGCAATCGGGATTGTCATTGAGCTCGTTTTTGAGGCGCCAGAAGTCGGCATTGATCGCCGGCTCGGGACTCGGCCCCAGGAGCACGAACTGCGCGCCGTTGTGAAGCGCGTTGAGGAGGGCCTCGCGCACCAGATGGACGCCCTTTTGGCTGTCGAGCCGGCCGACGTAGGCGACAATCGGCTTATCGGCGTGGCGAAGCCATAGGCGCTCCCTGAGCGCGCGCTTGTTCTCATATTTGAGGTCAAGCGATTCGATCCCATAGCACCGCGCGATGAAGGGGTCGATTTCGGGATTCCAGGTGTCGTAATCGACCCCGTTGAGAACCCCGCTGAATTTTCCGCGGTGAATCCACAAGGTCTGGCCGAGACCGAAATTCTGATCGGTATAGCGGGCTTCCCAGGCATGCTGAGGCGAGACCGTCGTGACGAAATTGGAATAGACGATTTCCCGCTTTCGCCAGATTTCAACGCCTCGCCGTTGAAACTGTCGCGAAGACGATCGTGATGAAGATAATATTCCGGACGGCCGAGCCCGGTCGCCCACAGCACATCCTGCCCGCAGTGCCCTTGATGGCGGAAGTTATGAACCGTGAAACAGACCCGCTGGTTCTCCATTCCGGCATCTTTGTACATCTCGAACAACAGGACGGGCGCCAATCCCGTCTGCCAGTCGTGACAGTGGATGACGTCGGGGCGTTTATTGGCTTTCAGCATGTATTCCAGGGCAGCCTTGCTGAAGAAGGCGAACCGCATTGCATCGTCGTCGTACCCGTAGGCGCTGGGGCGGTGAAAGAAGTTATCCCGCGAGTGCGCCTCGATGAAGAAGCATTTGAGCCCGCTCACGAAGCCGACATAGACAGTGCAGTGAATGGCCCCGCCGTACCAGGGCACCGAAAGGTCGTGGTAGTCGATCGTCAGCCCGTCGATGCGGTCGTAACGCATCCTGTCGTATTTGGGGAGGAGGATCTCGACATCATTGCCCCGGGTGGCGAGTTCGCGGCTCAGTCCGGAAACCACGTCGCCAAGACCTCCTTCATGGATGGCGGGCGCGCATTCCGAAGCGACCATCACGACATACATTGTTGCTTACCGCTGTCCATTTTGCCGTTTGGCGACCTCGTCGCAGCGACGGCGGTCGCTTCTGCGCACGCAACCGCGACATCGACGTGACGCTGCATTCGCATCGCCATTATCCGCAGATGCAAACAATTCCAGCCGCCGATGGCGCTGGCTTCCGCCGCCGGTTGCGACGAGATGACCGGCTCGCTCCAGGGTCAGGGATAAGGGACGGTTGCGCCATTGCTCCCAGTCGACTCGATCTGGATCGCATTCGTCACGCCCCTGACGCCCGAAACTCTGCGGACGTCCGCTTCGGCGCAACTCTTCTGGTACGAGTGGGCGACTGCGCCAGAGATCGTGACCCAGCCTCTTTCCAACGTCACGCTCAAGTGATCGCTGGGCACGGCGAGGTCCCAGTACAGGGCGTTCAGAATGCGCGCCTCAAGGTCGGCGCCGTCCGGAGGAGCGTCGCCAAACCAACACCATTCGCGCTGGCGCGGCGCAAACTCCGCCTGCCACAGGCTGAGACCATCGCCCGTCGGCGCGGACGCTCCGCGCATGGCCTCGCGGGCCTCGTCGGCGACAGGCGCCTTCGCCGTCGGCGCCTCCGGCCAGAACGGCTGCGCTTCCTGCGCCGCGTGGGCGTCGGTCGAGCGTTCCTTCCCCGCAGGTGGGAACGCGCGTGTGCTGGTCCAAGAGCTCATGCGCTCCTCCTACTAAAGTTCAAGCTCTTGTCACGGCGTTAGGTAGCGTCTGGCGGTCGCAGGGGAGAGACTCGGAAAATACCGAGGCGACCTTTTGCCGCATCTTGCGCGATGGCGCGTCGGGGACAGGAGGCTTCGAGCAGGCTGCGCCGGGCGCGACGCTCGGGCCAGGGCTAATCGCGCGCTTTGCGGTGCGACGCGACTTTTTCCGGTTATCCTAACCCGAACTTGGGTTATCGTCGATCAGAGTGTGTCGCCGATCGCGAAAAGTCCGCAGCCTCCGCGCCGGGTCTCGCCAATGCCGCATCTCGTCGAACGCATGCATGCGCGCTTTCCCGTCGAGCGAAAGCTCTTGCTGCTCGCTCTCTTTCCGTTTCTGCTCACTAACCCGCCGGTGCTGCTCCCTTGCCTCGGCTAGAATCACGCGCCACGGCGGCGCTCCCGGCCTATGGCCGATGACCTTGGATTTCAGCATGGTCGATCCGCGCCTTCGACCAGATCGCCTCCGCCTCCTTCGCGGCAGGGGCGTCAGCCGAGCGCTCCTTCCGCGCAGGAGCAACACGCGCGCACTCTGATCGTTCACGCGCTCCTCCTAAAGTTCAAATTGTTACGTAGCATCTGGCGGACGTCGCGGTGAGAATCGGAAAATACCGAGGCGACCTTTTGCCGCATCTTGCGCGATCGCGCGTCGGGAGAGGAGAGGCTTCGAGTAGGCTTCGCCCGGCGCGAAAGATTGCCTCAGGGCGATGTTCGCCTCCTGCGCTGCCTGAATTACTCTGCGATGCGCAGGGCAGTCCAGACTACCCTACCCTTCTTCATCTTGAACTTTCGCTCCTTCACGGGCCGCGTCGTCGCTGCCGGGATTGCCGCGCCTCGATTGCCTCGCACGATCGAGGCGCCGCCATCACCAGCAATTTCGGGAGCACGAGCCGAGCCGACATGATTGATGAGCGCGGGCGTCGGGGCGACTAGGTCCGCCCCCCGGCCGGAGCGGAGCCGGGGGGCAGGGCGCCCGAAGCCGTGCACATGCCAGCCCGACCCCGGGCGGCGTCCGAGCACAATACCGCAAGCGAGGCGGTTCCGGGACTTCCCCCGCCGGCCCGCCGCTGCATCGGCTCGAAGATCGTTCGAGTCTTCGATTGGCAGCCGCGACCGCGTTCTGCTGCGCTTTGGCTGCGCTTTGGATGCATCAATGACGAGGCGCCGTTGATCATCCGTAACCTTACGTAGCGGAAGGCGGCCCTCGCCGGGAGACTCTGGAAAATACCGAGGCGACCTTCTGCCGCACAGCCCGGCGGATCGCCAAGATCAGCGCCACGGCTTGAGAGGCCCACTTTCGCTACGCGTACGGCTCCTGGTTTTCGGCGATGGCCGCTTCCAGCAGCGCCCGGTCGATGATTTTGAGATGCCGCCTATCCCTCAAGGCGATGGCGCCATGGCCCGCAAGCTCTCTGAACGATCGGCTCACCGCCTCCGGAGAGATCCCCAAATATGCTCCAATGTCGGAACGCGTCATCGGCAAATAAATCTCTTCAGTAGATTTCTCTTTGTGCAGCTTGCAGGGTTTCAAGAAACTGTACAAACAATCCAACTCTGGCAATTGCGCGATGTTTGCTCAACAGGAACGCATGATGTTGAGCCTCACGCAGATCGTGGCAAAGTTTGCCAATGACCTCAAAGTCCAACTTTGCATTCTGCCGCAGCCGTGTTTCTAGAGCCGTCGTCGGTATTCGATACAAGGTCACGGCAGTCACTGCCTCTGCCGAATTGACATACCGACCGTACTCGGCGAGACCGAGCAGATCATTCGGGAACAGAAAGCCAACGATATACTGTCCGCTGTCCGGTAAAGCCTTAAACGATTTTACGACCCCCGTGACGATGTTGAAGACGGCTGCCGCCTGCTCTCCTTCCCGATAGATCGTTTCGCCTTTCTTATAGCGGCTGACCGTGGCGATCACTGCAAGAAGCGCGCGCTCGTCATCCGTCAGGGGACGCCCGGGTTTTTCGCCGGGAATCCAAAGATCGGGAACGATGATGGATGGGCCTCCGCCCGGCGGACCAGAGGGACTTCTCGTTTTGCTAGCGGCCACCGAAGCAACTCGCGCTCTCTGTGCAAGGGAGTCAAGAGACACCCGAAGAAATCGACCCAAATCTTGATCTGGATCAAGTTAGCTCTGCCCAACGCGGCAGAGCGAGCGACGCGGCCTTGCTATGTTATTAGCGTAGCGGCCGGGTTAGTGGGATATCGAAATTCGACGAACTAGAAAGCAAAAATTGTCGCGCCGCGTGCACGGGCCTAATAAGAGCGGAGCTGATGGCGGGCGACGAGACGGCGCCTCAGGAGCACGGGACCGAAGGGAATTCCCTTCGACAGCGAAATGTGTGGCCTCGGTACGAGATGGATTGGGCTTCTCTACAGAGCGCGCTCGATCGCGCCCAAGAGCACGTTGCCGTAGGCGAGCGGCTAATCGCCCGGCAGAAAGAGCTGATCGCCGAACTCGCTAGCCGCGGCGCGGATGTCAGTCGATCCGAGAGTCTGCTCGCGACCTTCGAGGCGCTCCAACGCCTCCATCTCGTTCACCGAGACGGCCTAGCGAGGCGCTTGGAAGAACGCCGGAAGAGCGCATTCGCTGAGCGGCAGCAGAACTTCGCAGACATCGACTCCCGCTACGCGGCCGAAGCGATCGAGACGCGGTCGCTCGGACGGAAATTGGATCACCAGACGTCCTATGCCGAGGCGATGATCCGTACGATCCGCGAGCCGCTCGTCGTTGTCGACGAGGAGCTGCGGGTCGTCACCGCAAGCGAATCGTTCTATCGCTTCTTCGCCGCGCTGCCGGCGGGCACCTTGGGACGCCGGCTGCCCGACACCGACAGGCAGCACTTCGACACGCCGACGATGCGCGCGTTTCTCGGTCGTGTCAAAGCCGGCGACCACTCGCGCGAGACTTTTGAGATCGAGATCGATGCGCCAGCGCTCGGGCGGCGCGTGGTGGCGGTGACGGCCGAGCCAATCAACGATGTCGATGCGACCGACAAGAAAATCCTGATATCGTTCTCCGACGTCACCGAATTCAGGCGCGCCGTCGCAGAGTTCGCCGTCGCGAAGCAGGCGGCGGAGCACGCCAATCTGGTCAAATCGCGACTCCTCGCCGCGGCTAGCCACGACCTGCGCGAGCCACTTCAGGCGCTGAGCCTCTTGCGCGCCGCATTGCGGCGGCGGGTCACGGACCCGGAAGCGCTCTCTCTGATCGAGCGGGAGGATCGCGCATCCAAGGCCATCTTCGGCATGCTGGAGTTGCTTCTCGACATCAATCGGCTTGAGGCGGGCGTCATTGAGCCGTTATGGGCCGAGGTTCCGATCGAGGAACTGTTCGACACTCTGAACGGCGAGTTCGCCGAGCAGGCGAGGAGCAAGGGCCTCGGCTGGCGGGTCGTCCTGTGCAAGCTCGCGATCCGCAGCGACCGCCGCCTGCTCGAGGACATGGTTCGCAACCTGCTTTCCAACGCGCTCCGCTACACCGACAGAGGGAAGATTCTCCTCGGTTGCCGACGCAGCGGCGAGAGACTCCGCATCGAGGTCTGTGACACCGGGGTCGGCATTCCCGAAGACCAAATTTCCCTCATATTCGAAGAGTATCGCACGGCCGGTGAAGGCGACCGGCGCGGAGGATTCGGCCTCGGCCTGGCGATCGTCAAGAGTCTGGGCGAACTGCTCGCCCACCCCGTGGGAGTGCGTTCGCGGCTCGGCAAGGGGTCGGTCTTTTATATCGAAACGCAGCTGGCCAGCGCGCCCCTCCCGCCGTCGTCGATCGAAGCCCAGCAAACCCCAAGCGATCTCCTCACCGGCAGCGTGCTCGTGATCGAAGACGAGCCGTCGGTGCGAGGAGCGCTCGAAGCGATGCTCCGCGCGGAGGGACATCGTGTGGCGGCGGTCGCCACAGGACAGGCAGCCCTGGATCTCATCGCCGCGGGCGGCCCCCGGCCTGACCTGGCGATCACCGGCTATGATCTGCCGGGCGGCATCAATGGCCTGGAGGCGGTGTCGGGACTGCGCTCGGCTCTCGGCCGCCAAGCGCCGGCGATCATCCTCAGCGGCGACGTCAGAGCCGCAAAACAAAGCGAGATCGCGGCGAGCGGATGCGTCGACGTCGCCAAGCCCGTTGACGCGGCCGTCCTTTCGCGTCTCGTCCAACGGCTTCTCGCCGGCTCCGGGGCCACACTCGCCACCCAGCCGCCGAAATCCGCGGCCCACGCGATTTTCGTCGTCGACGACGATCGCGGGACCCGGGAGGCCGTGCGGGTCCTGCTCGCCGACGCCGGATACGCGGTGAAGACCTATGCCAGCGCCAGCGCATTCCTCAACTTCGTTTCACGCCGAGGACAAAGGCTGCCTCATTACCGATGTCCGCATGCCCGGCATGAACGGACTCGAAATGCTGGCGCGGCTCGCGGCGGCCGGCAGCAGGATGCCGGCGATCGTGATCACCGGGCACGGCGACATCGCCATGGCCGTCTTGGCCATGCAGGCGGGAGCCGTCGATTTCATCGAAAAGCCGGTCCGCCCGGAGGCGCTGCTCGCGGCAATCGATCGCGCGTGTCGGCTGGTGGACAGTCCCGCAGAGAGATCGGCGCGCCGCGCCGAGGCGACGATGCTCGTCGCGTCGCTGACCAGACGCGAGCGCGAGGTGATGCATCTTGTCGCCGCCGGCGAAGCCAACAAGGCGATCGCCGCTCGGCTCCGCCTCAGCCAGCGCACGGTCGAAACTCATCGCGCCACCGTCATGAAAAAGTTGGGAGCGCGGTCGATTTCGGACCTTGTTCGCTTGGCGGTCGCGGCGGAGGAATGAACGGGCGGCGTGGCGGCGTCTATTGGTTGCCGCCCGACCCGTTCATCCGTTCTCTGGAGCGGCGCTAGCGCGAAAAGACTGAAATCCGAGTCGGCGCGCACTTTTCCGCGGCCGGCTGCATCAGTAGCACAGGCGCGGGGCAGCAGGCCTCGATCGAGACGCCGTAACGGACCGTCGATACGACGAGGTCCCGGCGCCCCTTCGTCGGATCGCGAGGCTCCGGAGCCACGACGCCCGCCTCCAGCGTCCCGGCCGATTGATAATCACGAGTTCGCCCGATGGGAGGGCCTAAAAGGGGGCAATTGGCTCGACACACCGAGTACTACGCGGCGAAAGAGCCCTATGACCGAGACGAGAAAGCTCGCGGCGATTCTGGTCGCCGACATCGTCGGCTACAGCCGGCTGACAGGGGCTGACGAGGAGCTGACGCTGGCCCGGCTGCGCACGCTGCGCAGCGACCTCATCGACCCGACGATCGCGATCCACAACGGGCGGGTCATCAAGCGGACCGGCGACGGGGCGTTCGTCGAATTTCGCAGCGTGGTCGAGGCCGTGCGCTGCGCCATGGAAGTGCGTAGCGGCTTGGCTGAGCGCAACGCCGGCCTGCCCGCCGACAAGCGTATCGAGGCTCGCGTCGGCATTCACTTGGGCGACGTCGTCGAGGAGAGCGACGGCGACCTGATGGGCGACGGGGTCAACGTCGCGGCGCGGCTCGAGGGAATTTGCGAGCCGGGCTGCGTCTGTCTTTCGGCGGCGGCCTACGAGCAGGTTCGCGACAAACTGCACGTAACCTTTGTCGACCTTGGGGAGCAAAAGCCTCAAGAACATCGCGCGGCCGGTGCGCGCATACATGCTGAGGGCCGCCGAGGGCGGAGCTGCCGAGAGGCAGGCGGCGACGCCTGCCTCAAGGCTGCGTCTGAGCGCGTTGCAATGGGCGGCGATCGCCGTGGCGTTCCTCGCCGTCCTGATCGCGGCCGGGTGGTTCGGGCCGCGCGTCTTCGCGCCGTCGCCTCCCCCTTCGCCCCCTGTCGCCTCAACGCAGGATAAGCTCGCCAGCGCGCCGCGCCTGTCGATCGTCGTTCTGCCGTTCGCAAACTTGAGCGGCGACCCCGAACAGGACTATTTCGCCGACGGCCTGAGCGACGACCTGACCACCGACCTCTCGCATCTCCCCGGCAGTTTCGTCATCGCCCACACCACCGCATTGACCTACAAGGGCAAGGCCGTCGACGTGAAGGAGATCGGGCGCGAGCTTGGCGTGCGCTACGCCGTCGAAGGCAGCGTGCGGCGGGTCGGCGAGACGATCACGGTCAACGCCCAACTGATCTCGACCGAGACCGGCGCGCATGTCTGGGCCGACCGTTTCGAGGGCGAGCGCAGCAAGCTCGGCGAATTGCAGGTCGAGGCGGTGGCGCGCATCGCCAACGCGCTCGGCGTACAGCTCCTCCAGGCCGAAAGTCTGCGCGCGATGCGGGAGCGGCCGACGAACCCCGACGCGGTCGATCTAACGATGCGCGGATGGGCGACGCTTGTCAAGAGCATAAGCCCCGAGAACGTCAACCAAGCGATCGGCTATTTTGACCAAGCGTTGCGTCTGGACCCGGATCTTCCGCAAGCGTTGATCGGCAAAGCGCAGGCCCGAACTCATCAATCTTTACGCCTTCCAGGTCGGCGATTGGACGGAAGTTCTTCACGACGCCGAACAAGCCGCGGATCGTGTCCTCGCCTCGACAGCCTGATAAGAGTGCGCTCTATATCAAGGCCCTGGTTTCATCGGGGAGAGGGCAATACGAGGCCACGCTCGCGAACTTGGACGCCGCCATTGCGATCGATCGGAACTTCGCTCTCGCCTATGCCGAAATGAGCACACACATTGGTCATGTTGGGGCGCGCGGAGGAGGCCATCAAGCCGGCCGAACAGGCGCTGCGTCTCGATCCGCGTTCTCCTGTGCGAAATGTATGGGAATGGTACATGTGCGACGCCTACGCGCATCTGGCCCAGTGGGAAAAGGCGATCGAATGGTGCCAAAAGTCGGTCGCGTCCAACTCCTCGCTGTTGTTCCCCTACATCGAGCTCGCCGCGGCCAATGGCTGGCTGGGACGCCCGGCGGAAGCGAGCGCCGCCGTGGCGGAGCTCCAGAAATTGAAGCCCGGCTTCACCGTGCAGGACTACCTTGCGCTGCCACACCCTGACAATGCGAAGTGGGAAAGCGAGGATAAGCGCATCGTGGAAGGGCTGCGCAAGGGGCTGCCCGAGGGGCCGCCGAGGATGGGCGGGGGATACACGAATGTCATCGCCATCCCGGTGGACGATCCTGACACGAAGGCTATTGCGGGCGCGCTCTTCAAGCCTCACGGCGCCGGTCCTTTCCCCGCCGTCATTTACCTGGGCTACTGCGCCAGCTTCGCTTCTGGGGATGAGCGCGCAGTGCAAAAAACCTTGGTCGAACGTCTCCCCGCGAAAGGATTTGCGACCCTGATCGTCGATCCCTATACGCCGCGCGGGCAAGGCAACGGCGTATGCGAGGAGGCGGATACGTCGGATTCGAACGCTCGTCAGTATGCCTTGCGCGGCGCCGAAGACGCCTATGCGGCATTGAACGCCCTCGCGAAGTTGCCGGATATCGACCCAAAGCGGGTTTTCCTGCTCGGCTATGGCCACGCGGGGAACTCGGCCATCCTCGCGACCGACTCGCACGCTGCCGCCAATCATCCCCTGACGTTCGCCGGCGTCGTCAGTTATTGGCCCTGGTGCGGCTTGGGCGCCGATTTTCCGGTTCCGACCCTCGTGTTGATCGGTGAAAAGGATGATTGGAGCTCGCCTGGCCTTTGCACGGCCATAAAAGACAAACCCAATCTCGAAGTGGTGGTCTTACCCGGCGCAACGAACAGTTTCGCCCTTCCCGGAGTGAGCGACCACTTGGGTCATCACACGGTCTACGACGAAAAAGCGACCCAGGACGCGCAAGCGCGAACCGAAGCCTTCCTCGCCGCGCATGCGAAGTGAGGCGCAATAGGCGAGTGTTTCGATGGACGCGTTGGCAAAACCCAGCCTACAGGCAGCGACTCGCAACGCCGGCATCGACGCTCTGCGCGCGAGCCTGATCTTGCTCGTGATTTTCCACCATGCGGCGATAACCTACGGCGCCGTCGGTTTGTGGTTTTACAAGGAGATCGAGCCGAGCAGAACGGCCTCTTCGTTCATTCTCATGCTCTTCTGCAGCTACAATCAGGCCTTTTTATTGGGCCTGTTGTTTCTGATCGCCGGGTCGCTCACGCCCGGAGCAATTGCACGTCACGGGCCGCAGGGATTCCTTCGCGAGCGTCTTCTCCGGCTCGGCGCGCCGCTCCTCGTCTTCATTCTCGTGCTTGGCCCGATCACGGCGGCGTTGGGGCAAACCGTAAAAGGCTATCCTTTTTTTGCGGTGCTCGGCTGGATCGCGAGCCACGCCATGATCATTCCCGGGCCGATGTGGTTCGTCGAGGCGCTGTTGATCTTCTCCGCCGCCTATGTGGCGCTGCGCGCCGCGATCGGCCCGGCGCAACTGGAAAGAGCGCGGCCATTTCCTTCCAACGCAATCCTTGCGGCGTCCGCGCTGGGGACGGGCGCCGCCGCGTTTCTCCTGCGCTTGCGCTGGCCCCCCGGGACGGAGTTTCTTGGGCTCCAGTTCGGCTGGGGGCAATTCTGTTCCCTAACCTCATGATTTGTCCGCAACAGGCAAGAGGCGAGGCGGAAGGCTAACTGCGAAAAACTAGAAATTCAATTTGCCGTCGCCAATGCGCCGCGTTTGCGCTTCGGCTTGGCCCGCCTGCATTCCGACATGGTTGAGAATCGTTTCGACCAGCCACTCCGCCGCCTCGTCAACCACCTGCGCCGGCAGGCAGGTCGCCGGGCCAAACGCCTTCAGCAGCTCCGGGCTCACACGAACCTCGCCCCTGTAAGGGCCAGACGGCGTCACCTGAAAATCTCCCATCCGAAATATCGCGCCATCGACGAAGGCGAACACCTTCTCGTCGACGAGGGGCCGGAGAACCTCAATCGCGTCATAGACAAGCGAGTACCGTCCGAGCTTGTCGGCGTGCAGGTATCCGATGCCGAGGTAGGCCCCGCGCGCCAACAGCTGCGCAGCCAGCCGGCCGGCGACGACAGCGTAGGACCAGTTCAACAACGCATTGACCGGGTGGTCGGCGTGGCGCGGGTCGTCGCTGCCAATCCACGATTTGCGGACCGTAAAGCGCTCCCAGTCCCGTGGCCAGCGTCTTGAGCTGCTGCGGACGCGGCATTGCCGCGTAGCCCAATAGGCCGAAGCGGCGAGCGCTTCGACGGCGCGCACGGCATCAACGGTCTTCGCTCTGTCGAGACCGTCGTCATAGCCGCGCGTCTGGGCGGCTGAGACGCGCCCCAGCGTCGCGCATGCAACGATCTTGTTGCGGACGATCTCGCGGGCGACGTCGACAGGATCGGCGAGGACCTGCGCCCGGACAAGAGCGGCATTGTTCTGAGCATCGCCGGTGACGACGGTCATCAGACCTTTCTCACCCTGAGAACTGCGGGCCGAGACGCTGATGAGGTCAATCTTGTGCTCCAAACAGAATTTGGCGGCCTCGGCGGTCAGGTACCAGCCGTGCTCGGGAAGAACGATCGCCTTCGGCGTCAACTGAGATGACGAGCGATGACCGCGGCGGGTCTCGGTCCCGCTGAAGGTGACGACGATCGGCTCACCGTCTGGCGAGAGGTGCTGTGGCAGGGTCTCGGCGATCTCCAGCGCGCCGTTTCGCGCGCGGACGCTCGCCCCGGTCCGCAGAGCGAGCACTCGCGCTTTCGGGTTCGATCGCGAACGCCAGTACCTTTCAGAGGCCACAAATTCGTCCGCCGTCGCCTCGGCGGGGCCTGTCAACTCGGAGGCCACGCATTCCTCCGCGGTTTTTCTCGCGGAGAACCATTGGCGATAGCGCCAGCGGAAGGTTTCGTAGCTGTAGGGGCGGGTCGCGGTGCTCGCGTAGTCCCGCCAAGCATCCTTGATGTTTCCCTTGCGGGCAAGAACCTGGTTGAAGTCTGGAGGATCGCAGAGTGTCGATCTTGGAGAGTAATAGGTCCGCATGGTCCGCATAGGCGCGCCCAAGGGGTAGAGAAGATATTGTTGCAACTTTATCAAATTTTAAGTCTTACTGCCACCAAAACAGTGACACTGAAGAAAGAAAAGCCGGCCGATCAGTCCGAAACATACGCTCTTGCCTCCTGATTCCACCACTCAGACGGCCGGAATCGACCCAAAGGAGGCGAACGGCGCAGTGCGATGACGGTCTCATTACGTACACGAAGCAGCCGTTGCCACTGACGGGATCGGCTCCAACACGACCCACACGCTCTAGCGCCGCCCCTACGAGAAAAGGGAGTGATCCCGCTGACCAGCTCAGCGGAAGGGCGTCACACGAACTTGATCACCAGTGTTGCCGTTGGCCGACGGCGAGATCGAGAAATCGCTCTTGGCGTAGGGCGCGCCGGCGAAGTTGAGGACGGCCGTATGGGCGCCGTCCGACAGCGTCCACGAGCAGGAGTCGGCGCCCGTCTGGGTGTAGGTGAGCAGCGTCGCGGCCTCGGCGAACCCCTTCGCCTTCACGCTGTCGCCCGGGGTGGCGAAGTCGTCGATCGTTCCGTAGAACGAGGACGGCGAATCCAGGCCGAGATGGTTCACCCCCTTGCCGAAGGTCACGGTCTCGCCGCTCGAAACGCCGTGCACGAACTCCAGCGTCGAGCTGTTTGAGAGGCTGAAATCCCCGGTTCCGCCGACCGCGCCGCCGATCGCGTCGGTGTCGCGGACGAGATTGACCGAGCCGTCGTTGGTGAACGGGCCTCCGCAGCGCAATGTCGCGTGGGCGGCCTCGCCATCTCCGTACAGGTTGATCGCGCCGTCGTTGACGACCTTCCCGGCCTCGAGCGTGCTCGTCGCCGACAGCCGGCCAAAGCTGGGGCCGATCTGAATGCTCCCGCCATTGTACAACGTCCCGTTGATATTCAGGACAGAGCCGCCGTCCCCCGAAGTAGTGTCGAGCGCGATAGAGCCCTTGTAGGGGAATGCGACGGGGGAGAGGGCCAAAGAGCCCGACGTCGTCACCTTCGCTCCATTGCGGAGATCAAGCCAACCGCCCTCGTCAATGACGCTGAGCCCCTCAAGCGCGCTGTTCGAACTCGTGTCCGACGCGTCTGCAACGAATGCGTGGGAGCCGTTCAAACTCAGGCCGGAGTTGTCTAAAATGGTGTTGATCTGGCCGGATGTGAATTGGATCAGCGCGTCGCCGGAAAGACTGACAGCGCCGATGACACAGCCGGCACCGTCGAAGCCCGCGGGCGGCGATGTCGAGGGCAGCCTCCGCGGTCGACGAGCCGTAGAGTTGGATGGAGCCGTGTGTATTGCCCGTGTTTACGACGCTGGGGGCCCGGACGGTGGAGGGGGCGGAGAGCGTATTGTCCCTGGGGCCGATTTGAAACAACCCTAAGTTCGTCAACGTCGCGCCGAAGGTCAGCGACGACCCGCCGTCTCCCGAACCCTCGTCGAGCGCAATCCTGGAGCCGGGGAAGAGTGTGAAGAAGCTCGACGTCGTCACCGCGGATGCGCCATCGTCGAGAACAAGGGCTCCGCCATCGTCAATGAAGTCGAGCCCTGCAAGCGCGCTATTGGACCTCGTGTCGGATGCGTCGGCGACGAATGCCTGGGAGCCGCTCAAACTCAGGACGCTGTTGGCGGCGATGGATGCGATTTGGCCGCCTTTGAATTCGGTGAGCGCGTCGCCGGAAAGACTGACATCGCCGTACAGCACGCCGGCGGCGCCGAACCCCGCGGCCGAGCCGACGTCGAGGGTCGCCTGCGCAGTCGTTGAGCCGGTGAGATCGATGGTCCCGTACCGGGAGTTGGTTGCGGGGTCGAAGTTCACGATCCTGGCGGCCTCGACGGTCGACGCGGCGGAGAGCGAGTCATTGCCGATCTGAAGGAGCCCGGAATTCGTCAATCTCCCGCCGATCGTCAGCGAAGAGCCGCCTTCTCCGCTGGCTTCAAGGGCATCAAGGGAAAGCGTGCCGTGACTGGCAACCCTTACTCTGCCGGTGACCGAGCTCGCGCCGGCGTCGACCAAAGTGAGCGCGCTCCGATCCCTGATCGAATTGACGGTTCCGAAACTCGCGGTGACCTCTGGATTCCCGGAATTAATGACCACGTCGCTCGACGGGCCCGGCAAACCGGCGCTCCAGTCGCCCAGCGTATCCCAGTTGGCTGTGCCGTCAGTCCAATAATCCGTCGCCATGGCGTCCTCCCAGCATTCCGTCAGGGTCAGAGCATGGGTCGAGGCCGAGATCCGACGCCGAACGAGTATTTCCTACGGGAAGCTAGCTAGCAGCCTGTCGGACTTAGCTCGAACTTAGCGCTTTGCGCTTCGTGTCGGCCTCGGATCATGCTACAGTAAGGCATTGATTTGTTTGGGCTTCGGGCTTATCAGCGATGAGCAATTTCCGGATCGTCGATCGGTTGACGAGGTTCTTGCTGCCGCCGTCGGTGGAGGATTGGCTGCCCGAGCGCCATTTGGCGAGGTTCGTGGTCGAGGTGGTGGAAAGCCTCGACTTGCGGTCGATGACCGGCGGGTATCGCGGTTCGGGCTCGGCCTCTTATCACCCTTCGATGCTGCTGGCGCTGCTGATCTATGGTTATGCGACGGGCGTGTTTTCGAGCCGCAAGCTGGAGCGGGCGACCTACGATTCCGTGGCCTTTCGGTTCATCGCCGGCAACGATCATCCCGACCACGACACGATCGCGACGTTCCGCAAACGCTTCCTGAAGGAGATCGAGGCGCTGTTCGTGCGGGTCTTGATGCTGGCCAAGGAGATGGGCGTTTTACAGATGGGGACCGTGGCGCTCGACGGCGCCAAGATCCACGCCAACGCGAGCCGCCACAGCGCGCTGTCCCACGAATACGCAGGCAAGCTGGAAGCGCAGCTGAAACAGGAAGTCGCCGAGCTTCTCGCCAAGGCGGAGGCGGCGGACGCGGCCGACCTTCCCGACGGCCTGTCGATCCCGGAAGAGCTGGCGTTGCGCGAAGGCCGCCTGAAGAAACTGGCCGAGGCGCGAGCCAAGATCGAGGCGCGGGCCAAGGAGCGTTACGAGCGGGAAAAGGCGGAATACGAAGCCAAGCTCGCCGCCCGCGAAGCCAAGATCGCCGAGACGGGCAAGAAGCCTGGCGGCAAGCCGCCGCAGCCGCCGACCGAAGGCCCCCAGCCAAAGGATCAGATCAATCTGACCGACGAGGAGTCGCGCATCATGCCGACCGCGGGCGGCGGCTTCGAGCAATGTTACAATGCGCAAGCGGCGGTGGCGGTGGGCAGCAATTTGGTCGTGGCGGTGGACGTGACGCAGGCGCCGAACGACAAACAACAGGTCGAGCCGATGCTCGCCGAGCTCGGCGCCATGCAAAAGAACGTTGGCCCTTGCGCGACCCTGCTGGCGGACACGGGCTATTATAGCGCCGGCAACGTTGAGGCCTGCGAGAAGGCGGGGATCGAGCCGATCATCGCGATGGGACGCCAGCCGCATCATCCGCCGCTGTCCGAACGTTTGGAAGCCAAGCCCGAACCGCAGGAACCGGCGCCGGAAAACCCGGCGCCGAAACCGCCGACGGCGGTAGAGGCCAACGCCCGGCGGCTGAAGACGCCGGAGGGGCGAAAGCTCTATGCGCTTCGCAAACAGACGCCGGAGCCGGTGTTCGGGATCATCAAATCGGTAATGGGGTTCCGACAGTTTTCCCTGCGCGGCCTCGACAACGTGCGCGGCGAGTGGAGTCTCGTGACGATGTCATGGAACATAAGGAGACTATTCACCCTGAAGACCGCTTGAACGGGCGGAAGAGCCTTGTCCCGCCGCCAAAACGCGGCGCTGACGGCGTCAAAAGCGCATTCGAGGTCGAAGTTCGAATTCGCGAAGCGCCATTCCGCCGTCCCGGCGCGTCAAAAATCGGCTCCCGCCTCTCCAACGAAAAACCCAGTCCGACAGGCTGCTAGTAGGACGACCGGAGCCAATATTGAAGATCGGCTGGGCGCGGCCTATCGCCGCATGCCGCGCCTCATCCAAGTGCCACGCGCCCAGCGCTTGCGCTGCGCTCCGGCTGATGATCCTGCTTTTTCGCCGTCCCCCTTCACCAAAAGCGCGCTTGGCCCAATGGAAGAGGCGGGTCTGGGGGCTGACGAAATTGCGCGACTGGCTGGGACCAACGGATGGAGATCGAAATCGCCACTGAAACTGACGACTATGTTGCGAACCCAAAGGCCCACTCCTCCGGACACGACCCACCGATGCCGGAGCGGCCGTTTTGCGGCCTGAAATCGGTCCTTGGGCCAACGGACGCATCCCGCCCACTGGACTTGTATGGGGCGATTGCTGTCAAGGGTGTTTTGAGCTGCATCTCCTTGTTCGATCGGGCCTGCGACATCTCCTCGTCCCGACCTGATTTTACTGGGGCGCTGCGCGGAGCGGCTGTCAAGCGTGGCCGAAGGCCATCGCGCAGCGACTTGCCCTTGACGGCTGCGAGCACAGCGCCAGACTCGCTCATTCGGGACGACACGGGCGCCGTGTCCCCGCTCGTTCAGATCGATAACGGCGACGATACCGAGGGGAGCTCGCCATCGGGCGCGCGTCGCGCGCCACGAACTTGTATTCGGCCGACCCAAGGGTCGATACCACGATGCAGTCATGCGCATCGGCGGCGAAGCTCCGAGGCGGCGGGCCCATTCTAAACCGCGGCGCAAAGGCCATAGTCCAATATCGGGTTGCCGCTGCCTGGTCCGTATCTGCAGCCGAGCGTCAATGCGACGCCAGGCTGCAGCAAACTCAATGGCGCCTACGCCGCCGGGCGAAGCTGCAGACCCGCCGGCGTCTCGCCCGTGGTCGCGAGCCGCCACAACACGATGAGCAGTTTGCGAGCGAGCGCAACGATCATCGTCTTGCGTGTGCCGCCGCGGGCATCTGACGCTCGCTTCCAAAACCACTCAGTCAGGGGACTGCCCTTTTGATGCAGCAGGTGACCCCAGGCGAGTTCGATCATCCCGCGGCGCACGCGGCTGTTGCCCGCCTTGGCGAGTCCTCGCTCGCGTCGTCTTTGCCCACTCTCGTCTGGAGCTCCGGTCAGACCGGCATAGCGCGCGAGGGCCCTCCGGTCCCGGATTTCGCGCGAGAAGACCTCCTGCACGAGCATGTCCGCCGTCTCGATCCCGACGCCGACCACTCTTGCCAGCTGCTGGACCATGGCGTCGCGTTGCTCGCTTGGCTCTTTCGAAAGCCGCTTGGCGCGGGTTTTCTCGATCTCCTTGATCTGGCGCTTGACGACCTGCAGGCGGTCCATGTCGCGTCGCATCTCGGCCAGCGTGTTCTTTGGTATGGCGGCGCCCTCCGGCGTGCGTAAAGTCTCCAACCGACCTTCCGCTCGAGCCAGATTGGGCCGGAAGCCGCGAATGCCCAGACGGGCGAGATTGGCCTTCAGGCGGTTGAGAATGCGCGTGCGCTCCCCGACCAGAGTCTGCCGCTCGCGGCTTGGCCGCCTCGCATCCTCGTCCTCGAGCGTGGGGATTGCCGCCATGCTGCAATGTTTCGGTTCGCCGCGCAGCCAGCCGACAAAGGCGCGCTTGAGGAGCTCGGTGTCGAGCCGATCTGTCTTCGCACGCCGGTGCTCGCGCGGCACCGGGACGCTCGATGGATGGATCACATACGCTTCGACAGCCTGAGCGCGCAGCCAGCGCGCCAACCAGAATCCGTCGTGGCCGGCCTCGTAGGCGACGGCGATCCTGTTGATCGCATGGCCGGCTTTCGCGGCTTCTGCGCGCCAGCGGTGCAGAAGCTGCAGGAGGGCGTCGCGGTCCGGGCCGATCTTCTTCAAGGGATAACGATCCAGTCCTGGCACGATGCCCGCGACCAGCCAACTCGCCTGGCCCATCTCGACGACGGCGATCAATGTCGCGTCTTGATCGAGCGCGACGAGGGATTTGCTCAAGTCGTTCTGCTTTGACATAGGGGCGCTCCATCGTTTGGTTGCCGCGACGAAGGCTCCAGTGCCCGCCGCGCGCCCCATAGAATCTAAACCGCTCGCGCGGTAGGGGCGGCGAGCGGGCGGAGAGGGCGCGCGAGTAAGGACAACCGGAAAGCGCGGGCCTGTCTCAAGATCGTGGGGTTTCACCCATGCGAGACAGGAGCTTTCCATGTCCAAGAAGCCCGTCAGCCCGCTGCGTCAGCGCCTGATCGACGACATCACGGCGCGCCGGTTCAGCGAAGACACGAAGAGGGACTACGTTCGCAATGTGAGGAAGTTCGCAGCGTTCCTCGGCCGGTCGCCCGATACGGCGACGAGCGAGGATCTTCGCCGATATCAACTCCACCCCGCGGGCGGTGGCGATGTTTGGATGCCGAAGTTTCCAGCCACGGGTCTTTGCGGCGCGCAGCGCGACTTTGTGCGCCGCGAAATCAGGGTGCGCTCGCGGGCCGCCGAACGCGCTTGTGGGCGATCCCGCTGGGCCGCGTGAAGCCACGCGTTTGAGCGAGATCAAGGACAAGCCTCCGGTTTCTGTGATCATGCGGCGCGTAGGAGTGGTCTGTTCGCCTGGCCCAACCGGGAGGGGTTGTGATGCCGTTGGCTCCGCGCCTCGGCGTTCCACTTATGGATCGTGACCACGCCGCGATCGATTTCTTGTTTGACGCCGCCGCGACGACTGCCGATTCCGAGCTGCCGGCGTTGCTCGACATGATCGCGGAGGAACTTCACGATCACTTTGCGCGTGAGGAAGCGATGATGGCCGAGGCGCGGGTCCCTTTCCTTTTAGCTCTTATGGCGTTAGCTATTGGTATATGGTAGGCTTCCTCGCAGGTTCCGAGGAGGCATGCATGGACGTCGCGGATTTCGCGGAATGGGTGGCTGGAACAGCGAGGCTGACGTCATCGCAGCGGCGGGAGGCGTTCCGGTCGCTGGCCTTGGCCGAGGCGATGGCCAGCCTTGATGACGAGGCGTTCGAATATTGGGGCTGCGCCATTGAGGCGGCGGTCACGGATCGGAACTCCACGATCATGCCGGAGTTGGAGGGCTCAGTGGAGCCCCCTGCACCGCCGAACCCAAGCCGTTCCCGGTTGGGTTCCGTGGCTGAAGTCGGCCACCGTCGGGTCGTCGGCATGGGGTGTCCACACTGCGCAAATCGAGAACATGCGCCGGGAGGTCGCAAGATCCGACGCGGCCTCCGCGAGGCAACTGATCGGAGTGCTGTTGTTGCGATTCGTCGCCGATCATGTGGCCACCGCCGACGCCGCGGCCGCGCATTCCTGATCGGACGGACTGAGAGGCCTTCGGACCTGACGCCGCGCGTTGCGAGAACCGACTGATAGAATTCGACAAGCGCATGCTCTCGCACCTTTCCTCGCACTGGACGAATGAATTCCACCCTTCAGAGACCTTCCCTCTTTTCGGTCCGAGGTCCGTTGGGCTCCAGTGAAAGGGCTCCAAACAGCATCATCGGCGCTCCTACCGCCATTCGGACGCGCTCGCCCGACCGGCCTGAGGCTTTTAGGGCCGCTTTTCCCTTTTCATGCCTTTGAGGCGCAACCGGCGTAACCCGCGTAATTCCGGCCTTTTCCGGCGTAACCGAAGGCGTTACGGTTACTGCCCGAAGCGGCGAAAAAAGGGGTATGCACCCGTGGTGGTGCATTTGACGCAAATCACTGAACGTACATTTATCAGAGGACGCGATTTGACTGCGCATTTGCCTCGATCCTTTTGACAACGTCTTGACCGGAAACCGGGGATGGACGCAGCCAGTTTCATCACGTTCCTCAGGGCCTCCAACCCGGTGTGGCATGAAGACGACGGTGATCCGCCGCGATGGATCTTCCGTGGCCACAGGAACGCCGCGTGGCGACTGAAACCGCGAGCGTGGCGCGCAGCTACCGAAGGCAATCCGTTACATTCGATGATTGGCAAACTGGCCAGTGCGGGAATAAGCGATCACGACGACATCAAGCCGGGAACCACGCTGCATCGAGCACTGGCATGGACCCACGCCGAGAGGCTCGTACTCAATGAATTCAGACGAATAGGTTGGCGCTTGGGGTTCGAAGTGGATGAACCACGTTCGTCTTACTCGATGGACCTCAACTACGGGCCAGCGGTTATTGACGACACGCGCGAGGAGCCCGACAGCTTCAGTCCTTTTTTCTCCTCCTCCGATATCGGCGTCGCACAGCACTACGGGGTGCCGACACGCTTCCTGGACTGGACCTTCAATCCGATCTTCGCCGTCTTCTTCGGACAAGACGACCAAGCAGCAGGCTTGGATCAGACCGACCTTTGTGTCTGGGCACTTGACATGAACGCGATCGATTTGATGCTTCATTACGAAGGCGGCGTTGGCCGGAACCTGCTACGTACTACTGTACCGCGACGGCGAGGCAACGATTTCATCACGGCGCAGGACGGCGTGCTTCTTGAAATTGAGCATGGCTGGGCTCTCGACTATTTCAAAAGAAATGGTGCTTGGCCTTCTGTGGAGGAGGTCGTTGTGACCTTAAACGGCGAGCCAGAGTACAGCGAGGACGGCTCGTACATATACGATGTGGATCATCCTATGCTTCGTCGGATCGTTCTTGCGGCGCGCGAAATTCCAAAACTTCGTCTGATGCTGGAGAGCGAAGGCATCACGCGTGAAAAGTTGATGCCTACGCCTGAAAACATTGCGTACGCCGCGATCCGGGCCATCTCGAAACCGTAGAAGTCGCCGGCGAATTACGGATTGCGCACCCAAGTGTTGGGCGGCAGGGGTCTCGGCGGGCAAAGGCAAAGCCAACAAACCAGCCTTATGTCATCCTTTTCAATTGGCGGCAGAAGCGGGGGGCTGGTTGAAAGGCTAGTCCGGTGTCCAATACACGCGCTATGATCTTTGGACGCGAGCGCCGGAGACCGCCCTGCCGGACACGCGACCGGACGACCGCTCCCGGCCCTTCAGCGACGTCCCCGATCCGGCGATCCTGCATGGACCGGCATCGACCCGAAGCGGACCGTCCGCCTTGCCAGTCTTGCGGCAACTCTGTGCACTGTTCCCAGCAATCACATTTGCATGGTGACCGCCGTTCTGGAACGAAGAACCCGATCCTGTCGACGTCGCCCGCGAGATCGTCCGCAACAAGATCGTTGCATGCGCGACGCTGGGGCGCGTCTCAGCCGCCCAGACGCGCGGCTATGACGACGGTCTCGACAGAGCGAAGCGGCGAGCGCTTCGACGGCGCGCACGGCATCAACGGTCCCGCAGCAGCTCAAGACGCTGGCCACGGGACGCAGGTGGTTGACGAGGCGGCGGAGTGGCTGGTCGAAACAATTCTCAACCATGTCGGAATGCAGGCGGGCCAAGCCGAAGCGCAAACGCGGCGCATTGGCGACGGCAAATTGAATTTCTAGTTTTTCGCAGTTAGCCTTCCGCCTCGCCTCTTGCCTGTTGCGGACAAATCATGAGGTTAGGGAACAGAATTGCCCCCGCTCCAGTTCGGCTATTTCGCGAGCTACGTCGTCCTGTTCGCCGCCGGCTGCCTCGGGGCCAAGGGGCTCTGGCTCGAAAACGTGCCGACCAAGCAGCTCTGGGGCTGGAGATGGATCTCGGTGGCCGCCGCCGTGGCGTATCCTGTCGTGATCCTTGCTGGGCGCTGGAGCCCCGCCTTCTATGCCTTCTGGGAGCCCCTTTTTGCTTGGGGCGTCATTCTGTCTCTGCTCGTCTTCTTCCAGCGCCGCTTCGCCGCGCTGGGCCCGATTTGGCAGAAGCTGGCGCGACGGGCCTATCTCATCTACATTATCCACCCGCCGATCCTGGTCGGGGTGTCGCTGGCCATTCGCGCCCTCGCGGCGCCGGCGCTCGTCAAGTTCGTGCTCGCCGGAACGGCTGCCTGCTTCCTGTGCTTCTTGGCCGCCGGAGCGCTGCTGGCAATCCCGCTCGTCCGGCGCGTCGTCTAGCGCGCGCTGCTTCCGGGGGACGCCTTCTGCAAAATCGACGGCTCGGCCAGCGAGGCTGTCCGCTGTGGATCGAACTGACGGTTCGCAGTTTGTTTCAGGGACGGACCTTTTGCCCAATCCACACGCTCAGTCTAAAGCCGGCTTTCTAGCGCTTGGCCCGCGTTCATGCGGCCGATTTTGAAGGTCGGCCAAAGGGTCGACTGCCTCGCCGGACGCTTTGCCAGTCAGGCGCCGCCGCGCTATATCTGCGGCGATGTCGAGCTACGATACCGACCTTTATGAGTGGACGAAGGAACAGGCCGACGCCCTGCGGCGGCGGGCGGCCAATGCGCTCGACTGGGACAATCTGGCGGAGGAAATCGAAAGCTTGGGCAAAAGCGATCGCCGCCAAATTCAATCCCGCCTGGAAGTCCTGCTCATGCATCTGCTGAAGTGGCGCTATCAGCCGGAATGGCGATGCGGCAGTTGGCGCGGATCGATCTTCGAGGCGCGGCTCCGCCTGCGGAAATTGCTTGCCGAAAGTCCGTCGCTGCGACCCTATCCCGCGGAGTATCTTCCGGAGGCCTACGGCGACGCGCGCCGGAGAGCGCTCGAGGAGACTGGTCTTCTCGGTCTGCCCGAGGCCTGTCCTTGGACGATTGACGAGGTCATGGCGGAGGACTTCTTGCCTTAGGGGCCGAGGCGCCGTCGATGACCGCGGCGCGCCTTGCAGTAGGCCGCAAGAGCGCCATGGGGTGTTCGTAAGACGTCGGTCCAATTAGCGATCGCGCCTACAGCCCCGCCTGCAGCTTTTCGAGCTTCGCCGCCGCCGCCATCGCCGCGAGCGCCGCCTGCCCCTCCGGCTGAATGAGGCCGGCCGACATGATCAGCTTGGCCGCCTCGTCGGCCGAAATCGGCAGTTCGATCACGTCTTCGGCCGCGACGTAGAAGAAGAATCCGGTGGTCGGGTTCGGCGTGCAGGGCAAAAAGACCGAGATCATCGGCTTGTCGCCCGGCAGCGCGCTCGACACGACCTGACCCGGTTCGGAGGAGACGAATACGATCGACCAGCTTCCTTTCACCGGGAACTCGATCAGTCCGACCTTGCGGAACTGCGACCCGGACTGGCTGAACACGGTCTCGAACACTTGCTTCAGCCCCTTGTAGACGCCCCTGACGAGCGGCATGCGGTCGAGCATCGCCTCGCTGAAATTGACGAGCGTGCGCCCGATGATGTTGGCGGTGAGGAAGCCGAGCATCGTCAGGCCGACCAGCGCGATGAGGACGCCGAAGCCCGGCACGTGGAACGGCAAATAGCTGTCGGGCGAGAGGCTCCGCGGCAGCCACGGCTTCACCCACCCGTCGACCGTGTCGATCACGAACCAGGCGATATAGGCGGTGACTGCGACCGGCCCGAACACGACGAGGCCGGTGAAGAACCACGAGCGCAGCCGCTGGGAGAGCGACCGATGCAACGGGGCGGGCGGCGGCTGGATGGACATTCGGGTCGCGATCGCGGGCGGTGCGGCGCAAGACATGGCCGCTCCATTGGTCAAATACAAGGCCAACGCGCGGCGCCACCGGATCGGCCGCATTGCGAGGCGCCGCGACGGCTTGGGCGCGAAACAGAAGGGGTCCCGGGGGCGGCCCGAGCCGAGCCGCGGGTTCAGTCAGGCGCCGCTCCGTGCAATGCGAAGACCTGCTGGCCGGGGAGAAGCGGCGATTCGCAGCCGATCAGTTGGTCGACAAGCGGGCTGACCTCTTCGACGCTGCTCGTGATCGAAGACCCCAAATAGGCCTCGGCGGATATGAGGCTGAAGACGCGAACTTCCTCCAGGAACTGCAGATTCCAGGTGGTAAGCCATTTGACGGCGCCTCGAAAACTCGTTTCGAACTTGTAGCCCGTCAGGCCGAGCTTGACGGCTTGGAACCGATCGATTGGGCTTCCGTCGCTTTCCAGGTTGGTCGGGTCGAGCCCGGCCTTATCGCACAATGTTTTTACGCGCCGCGCGTCTTGAAGAGGGATGGCGGCGCTCAGTCCCCCGTCGGCCAGAGGCTGCAGATTGCTTTCGCTTGATCCCGTCGCGGTCGCTCCGGGATACATATCGAAACAATGGCCCCAGGCTCGAATTTCGTCCGGGGACGGCGCGAGAAATCGCATCGGAGGCTTCCTTACTCTGCGCCGCTTTGGCGGCAGGCGATTGGTTTCTGAACTCGCGGTCGTCTCACGTGGTTCAGCCCTTTTTCACGGGCTTGAGAACGCCGTCTGTTCAATGAGAGCGCCTGGAGTCTATGGCGCGTGAGTCCAACGAGACCATGACAGAATCGGCGCTCTTGATGGCGGTTTCATGAGCGTTCCGCTAGGACGGAAAATTTGACTGGTAGACAGCGGGCCCTAACGCGCGAGTGAAACGATGAAATTGTGGGAGATCGCTAGGTCCCTTGCGTAAAACGAACCAAACGGCATGCCCCGCTCGCGTCGGCTCTCTCGGCCCTGCGTTTATGCAAATCAAACGATTTCTTGACGGCGCCATGGTTTTGTTCTATTTTTGTTCCGACCGCGCCGATGCGTCAAAGCCCCGCGCAGCGAAGCTCGTCGTCGCTCTTCCGACGCGTCGGCCGGAAATGGCGCCGCAACCCGTTGATAAGGCTGGATTAGCGGCTGGAAACTGGATGGCTTCAAATCTGGGCTCCTTGGTCGCCGCCTTGGGAGTTACGAAGGGGGCGCAAATGCGTATCAAGCCGCTGGAATCCTGTGGGGCCTCAGCTAAATACGCTGCTCCAGAGCCGAGCGCTCTTCAATCCGCCATCGATCGAGCGTGGCCCATGTCGCAGATCGTCACCCGCTTCGCCCCCTCCCCGACCGGCTTTCTCCACATCGGCGGGGCGCGCACCGCCCTGTTCAACTGGCTCTACGCCCGCCGCTTCGGCGGAACGTTCCTGTTGCGCATCGAGGACACCGACCGCGAGCGCTCGACCCAGGCCGCTGTCGACGCCATCCTCGACGGTCTCGACTGGCTCGGACTCCACTGGGACGGCGAGGCGATGAGCCAGTTCGGGCGCGCCTGGCGCCATCGCGAGGTGGTCGACCAGATGCTGGCTTCCGGCGCCGCCTACCGCTGCTACGCCTCAGCCGAGGAGCTCGAAGACATGCGCCGGAAGGCGCGGGCGGAAGGGCGGCCGATGCGCTACGACGGACGCTGGCGCGACCGCGATCCGTCCGAAGCGGCCCCCGACGTCGCGCCCGTCATAAGACTGCGGGCAAGGCAGGAGGGCGAGACCGTCGTCGACGACAAGGTGCAAGGCAAGGTGGTCTTCGCCAACAAGGACCTCGACGATCTCGTGCTTCTGCGTTCGGACGGCAACCCGACCTACATGCTCGCCGTCGTCGTCGACGACCACGACATGGGCGTGACCCACGTCATCCGCGGCGACGATCATCTCACCAACGCAGCCCGCCAGACGCAGATCTACCAGGCGCTCGGCTGGAACGTTCCGGTCTGGGCGCATGTCCCGCTGATCCACGGGCCGGACGGGGCGAAGCTGTCCAAGCGCCATGGCGCCCTGGGCGTCGAGGCCTATCGCGCGATGGGCTATCTGCCCGCCGCCGTGCGCAACTATCTCGCGCGGCTCGGCTGGAGCCACGGCGACAAGGAGTTCTTCGCCGCCGACGAGCTGATCGCCGCCTTCGATCTGCCGGCGATCGGCCGCTCCCCTTCGCGCTTCGACTTCGCCAAGCTCGAGAACATGAACGGCCATTTCATGCGCGCGTCGGGCGACGACGAGCTTTTTCAGGCTCTGATCGCCGCCCTGCCCTATCTCCCCGGCGGGCCGGAAGTCGTGCGGAGGCTCGACGAGCGCAAGCGCGCCCAGCTTCGCGCCGCGATCCCGGGCTTGAAGGAGCGCGCCAAGACGCTGGTCGAGCTCTTGGAAGGCGCGGGGTTCTTGTTCGCGACCCGGCCTTTGCCGATGGACGAGAAGGCGGCCGACATCCTGGCCAAGGGCGGACGCGCGCATCTGGCCGCAATGTTGCCGGAGCTGAGCCGGATCAACGGCTGGTCAGGCCCGGCCCTGGAGGCCGTGGTGCGCGCTCACGCCGAGGAGTCGGGGGCCAAGCTCGGCTCGGTCGCCCAGCCGCTGCGGGCCGCCCTCACTGGCCGTTCGACCTCGCCCGGCATTTTCGACGTCCTGACTGTGCTCGGGCGCGAGGAAAGCCTCGGACGGATCGAGGACCAGGCCAGGCTGTAGACGCGAAAGCTGGGCCGCGTCCCGAAGCGCGGCCCGCGCGCCACGTCGACGCCGTCTTGTCACGGCTGTCGGAATGGGGGAGGCTGGCGAAGCGTCCGGCGACGATCGCGGACGTTCTTCGTCATGCCGGCTGGGGCGTTCGGCCCCGCTCCGGCGCTTTGGAGCGTTGCCATGCGCGGCGATCAGCAAGTCATCGACTATCTGAACAAGGCCCTCCGCCACGAGCTCGCGGCGGTCAACCAATACTGGCTGCACTACCGGATCCTCGACAACTGGGGCTACAAAGCGTTCGCAAAGACATGGCGCGAGGAATCGATCGAGGAAATGCACCACGCGGACAAGCTGGTCGCGCGCATTCTCTTCCTGGACGGTCAACCGAACATGCAATCCCTCGATCAGTTGCGGATCGGCAGAGGCGTGAAGGAAATCATCGAATGCGATCTCGCGGCGGAACGCGACGCCCGGACGCTGTACCTCGAGGCGGCGCGCTATTGCGAGTCCGCCAACGATCGCGTCTCGAAGAACCTCTTCGAGGAGCTGACGACGGACGAGGAAAAGCATATCGACTTTCTCGAGGCGCAGCTGACGCTCATCGACCATCTCGGCGTGCAACTCTATGCGCAGAAGCATGTCGGCGAACTGGAGTAGGCGGGCGATTCCAGGCAGCTCCGGAAAAATTCCCTACGCGGCCGGACAGATAACTGGCGCCTGCGCGCTCATACCGTTCACCGTCAGCCGCATAGGCAAAGGGGCAAGGCGGCGCGACAGGCCGTGCTCAAAAAGAGTCGGGCGGGCGCACCGCCAGCCTCGGCCCGAACGTTCAGCGAGACGGTAACCCGCGTCGATGAGGTCTTGGAGGTTTCGCTCGATCTGACGAAGCAACCATCGCAGATTCCAGCGTCCCCATTTTGACATGGATCAACTGGCCAGTGCGAGTCGAGCGAATCGAGGGCGCCTTTCGTTGCCTCCTTATTCCTGCGGCAGCGCGAGCGGCTGGGCTGGAACGGCCGAGGCGATGGGGCCCGCGCCGGCGCCGTCGCGCTGATAGATGTCGGGGCGGAACTGAACGATTCCGTCGGGCGTCGCCCACGCGGTGATGTAGACCCAGTAGACGTTGACCGGCTGCGTGAGCTTCACGTCGACGCGCTGGCCCGAGCGGATCACTTCGTCGATCTGGTCGCGCCCCCAGCCGGGATTGTCTTTAAGGAGCCAGGCGACATAGTCCCGCACGTCCTGCACGCGCACGCAACCCGAGGAGACGAAACGGAAATCGTCGCCGAAAATGCCTTTCTCCGGCGTATCGTGCATGTAGACGCCGTAGGGGTTCGGAATATTGATCCGGACGAAGCCGAGCGAGTTCAGATCGGCGCCCGTGTCCTGCCGATACTTGTAATGCGTCGCCTCGTCGGTGCTCCAGTTGATCGACGACGGCGGCACCTCCTGCCCTTCCTTGTCGAACACGCGGATCTTCTCTTCCGTCAGATAGTTGGGATCCGCCTTCATCTTCGGGATCAGGTCCTTTTTGATCAGCGAGGCGGGCACGATCCAGAAGGGATTGAAGTTGATCTCGGTCGCGCGTGTCTCCATGATCGGCGACTGGCGGTCGATCTTGCCGACGCCCGCGGCATGGTGGGAGTAGACGACGCCCCCTTCGACCGTCTCGACCGATGCGGCGGGAATGTTGACGACGACGAAGCGGGACCCCAGATCCCCCGAAAAGGCTCTCAGCCGCACGAGGTTGGTTTCGAGCTGCTGAAGGCGCGCCGCGGCAGGCACGTTGAGTTCGGTGAACGCTTCCGCGCTGACGACCCCGGTCCGGCCGATGCCGTGGCGGGCCTGGAAGCGCTTGACCGCCGCCTCGACGAAGGAATCGTAGACCGGTCCGACGCCCGCGATCGGGTCGAGGTCGCCGGACGCGATGAGCCGGTCGCGCAGAGCCTGCACCCGCGGCCCCTTCGAGCCGATCTTCAGCGGGGCCCCCGCCGGCACCTGGCTCCAGCCGCCCTTGGCGACGATGTCCTGGTATCTTTGGATCGCGGCTTCGGTGGCGCTCACCGTGGCGGGCGACAGGACCGGAGTCGTTTCGCGCCCGACCGCCATCTGCGGAGAGACCTCGTAGCTCTGCGGCCATTCCGCCTGGTCGTCGCCGTTGCTCGCGGCGATCGCAGCGGCCGGAGCGGCGACCGCAAAGAAAAAGGCCGCGATCGCAGCCGCGCTGAGAAGTGCGCGACAAGTGGGCCGCGAGAGGAAAATGTCAGGCATTGAACTCAAAACTCCCCAAGGCCGGAGTGCATCCCCGCCCGCCGATCGGCGTTCTCCGCCCCGCATCCGCTTCAGGCGCGTGTTCGCCGACTTTGTCGGTGGCGCACACGCCATTCGCCGCCGCACCATAGAATCCAGTCAGGCCTTTTTATGGCCGTTCAAAACCTCGAACGCAAGCGGGGCGTCCGATCGACGGCGCCCCGCGCTGCATGATCGCTCTAGGTTAACAAATCGCTGTCAGAGCCGATACTTGATTTGGTCGGTCCAGTAACGCTCGAGACGCTGCAATGAGACGTTTACGCGGGCGAGATCTTCGCAGGCGATGCCGCCGATGTGCTCGACCGTGCGGGCGTGCTTCTCGTACACCGCGGCGACGATGCGGTGAATTTCCTTACCTTTCTCGGTCAAGCTGATGCGAACCGAGCGCCGGTCGATGCGGGAGCGGGAATGATGGAGAAAGCCCAATTCGACGAGCTTCTTCACATTGTAGGAGACGTTCGACCCAAGATAGTAGCCACGCGTCCGCAACTCGCCCGCAGTCAGTTCCTTGTCCCCGATGTTGAAGAGGAGAAGCGCCTGCACGGAATTGACGTCGGAGCGACCACGCCGGTCGAATTCATCCTTCACGACGTCGAGCAGCCGGCGGTGAAGCCGCTCGACCATGGTCAGTGTCTCCAGGTAAACGTTCGCGACACGAAGTTCAGGGTCCGCGCGAAGGGCGACATTTTGAGTCTTGATCGCATTCAACATAGCACACTCGCCTGTTCGTCTCTCCGTGGCCGAGCTTTTGTTCGGTCCGCTGATGGAGTGAATGGTAGGCGCCGCGCGTGAAGACGAGACTAAAATTCAAGATAAATCGTTGGTTTTTTGCGTCTGGTAAACATCCATTAAATCACAGACTTTGTTTACGTTGACGATGCGGAAACCACCCGCGCGCAAGGACATTCCCAGGTTGTTTGTCCAGCGCGTCGAAATCCGGCGGCGTTGCCAATCCGCTTGGAAATGCCGTCGCGTTATGACCGAGCCGCGCCCGTTTTCGGCGCCCTAGTCGCGCGCGCGCACCGCCCGCCAGCTCAAAAGAAAGTAGCCCCCAATGAGAGCGAGGTTGAGCAACGCGCCAAAATAGCCGATCGCCGCCGCGTTCGGGCCCAAAAACGGTGAAACCGCTTCGACCACCGCGCAGACCAGCCAGATCGCGCCGCCCCAGGGCGCCGCGAGCCACAATCCAACGGCGGCCAGAAGATCGAAGCAGGCGAAGGTTACGATTGTCGCCTGCAGCGGCAGCGCCATGGCCGCGAAATCGCCGAGACCGGGAAATGCCCCGAGAATGATCGCCCAGTTGAACAGGCCCTTGCCGATCCACACCCAGGCCAGCGTGCGCACGTACCAGAGGAGAGACGGTTCTCCAGCCGATCGTCTGGATTGCCAAGAAGAGCGACCCATCCACCGGTCTGGGAGAGCTGTCGATCAGCTCCACCACTCCGTCGCGCGTCTGGCGCATCAGGTATTTCATGCGCCTGGGCCCGCAAACCTCAGCTCGTCATCGCCGATCGGCGCGAAATAGGCGTCGACCTCCTCCGCAGTCGGCGGCGCGCTCCACTGCGGATGATTGTCCTTGTCGACGATGAGGGCGCGCACTCCTTCGTAGAAGTCACGCCCGCGACAGACGCGCGATACGATTCGGTACTCGATGCGCAAGGCTTCGTCGAAATCGACCGACGGCCCGATCGCCATTTGCCTCAGCGCGATCGCCTGGCTCGTCGGCGACTTGTCGAGCATCGCCGCGCGGGCCGGCCCAGCGAAGGCGAAGCCTTTACCCTCCGCCTCGGCGAGCGCGGCCAGGATCGCGTCCCGGCTGCCGAGCGAGAAGCAGGCGGCGACTCCCTCCGCTTCGTTCATCAGCACCGATCGCGGAGGAGCTTCGGCGAAACGGGCGATTGTCGTCTCAACCCGCGCGTCGCTTTGCAATGCTTCAGCCAGACCGGCGAACGCGGCGCTCCGGACGAAAGCCTCCGCCAAGCCGAACGCGAGCGCGTCGCCGGCGTTGGCGCGAAGGCCGGTGAGCGCGAGATACCCTCCTGCATGATGAGCGAGCCGGGGCAGGAAATAGGTTCCCCCGACGTCGGGGAAAAAGCCGATGCCGACCTCGGGCATGGCGAAAACGAAGCGTTCGCCCGCGACGGGGTGCGACGCGTTGATCGAGACGCCGACGCCTCCGCCCATCACGATGCCGTCGATCAGCGCGACGACGGGCTTCGGATAGGTCCGGATCCGTCGATTGAGTTGGTATTCCTCGCGCCAGAAGGTGAGTTGCTCGGCGTGGTCGCCGGCGCGGCCAAGGTCATAGAGATGACGGATATCGCCGCCGGCGCAGAACGCCTTCTCGCCCGCGCCGCGGATGACGATCCGGGTGACGCTCGGATCGCGTTCCCACGCATCGAACGCGGCCGCAATCAGCCGCACCATCGTCAGGGTCAACGCATTGAGCGCGTTCGGCCGGTTCAGGACGACGACGCCGGCGACGCCGCGCCGCTCGATCGCCGCCTCGGCGCCTGCCGCGCCCTTCACGCCGGCGCGACCTCCGACACCACCTCGTCAATCGCCTTGGCGACTTCTTCGATCGACGCCATGCCGTCGACCTGACGCAGGAGGCCGCGCTGACGATAGAAAGGCGTCACCGCGGCAGTGTCCCGCTCGTAAGCGGCGAGGCGCGACTTGAACACTTCCGGATCGTCGTCCTTGCGAACCGGCCGGCCGGCGGCTTTCGCCTCGGCGGCGCGGGTGACGATACGGTCGACGAGCTTGGCCGCGTCGACCGTCAGCTCGATGGCCGCATCGAGCTTGAGGCCTTTGGCGGCGAGCATCGACTCGAGGTCTTCCGCCTGCTTCACCGTGCGCGGAAAGCCGTCGAGGATGAAACCTTTCTTGGCGTCCGGCTGGCTGATGCGCTCATTGATGATTCCGACGACGATCTCGTCCGGCACCAGCCCGCCCAATTCCATGACCGCCTTGGCCTTGAGGCCGATCGGCGTTCCGGCCGCGACCGCCGCGCGCAGCATGTCGCCGGTCGACAATTGCGGAACGCCCAGATTGCGAACCAGACGAGCGGCCTGCGTGCCCTTCCCCGCGCCCGGCGGCCCCAACAGGATCAGTCTCATCGTTTCCGTCCCTTAAGCCTCGCTCTGCGGATCAGGCTCTCATACTGCTGAGCCTGCAGGTGCCCGTGAATCTGCGCGACCGTGTCCATCGTCACGTTGACGACGATCAATAGCGAAGTGCCGCCGAAATAGAAAGGCAGCGCCGCATAGGAGATGAGCCATTCCGGCAGCAGGCAGATCAGGGCCAGATAGGCTGCGCCGAGCACCGTGATGCGCGTCAGAACGTAGTCGATGAATTGCGCCGTGCGCTCGCCCGGCCGCACGCCGGGGATGAAGCCGCCGTGCTTCTTCATGTTGTCGGCGGTGTCGGCCGGATTGAAGACGGTCGCCGTGTAGAAAAAAGCGAAGAACACGATCAAGGCGACATACAGGGTGAGATAGAGCACGCTGCCGCGCCCGAGCAGGGCCGTGATCGTCGAAAGGATTCCGGAGCTCGCGCTCCCTTGGGTGAAATTCGCCACCGTCGTCGGCAGGAGAAGCAGCGAAGAGGCGAAGATCGGCGGGATGACGCCTGAAGTGTTGAGCTTCAGCGGCAGGAACGAGCTCTGCCCCTCGTACATCTTGTTGCCGACTTGCCGCCTTGGATAGGTGATCGGAACGCGCCGCTGGGCGCGCTCCATGAACACGATGAAGGCGACGACGACAAACACCATCACGATAACAGTGAGCACGAGGCCGGTCGAGATCGACCCTTGGCGGCCGAGTTCGAACAACTGGACGATCGCCTGCGGCAAGCGCGCGACGATGCCGGCGAAGATGATGAGCGAGGAGCCGTTGCCGACGCCACGCGCTGTGATCTGCTCGCCGAGCCAGACGAGAAACATCGTCCCGCCGGTCAGCGTCACGACCGTCGAGATTATGAACAGAAGGCCGGGATTGCTGACGATGCCCGCACGCCCCTCGAGGCCGATCGCAATTCCGTAGGCCTGAAACATCGACAGGACGACGGTGAGATAGCGGGTGTACTGGTTGAGGACCTTGCGGCCCTGCTCGCCCTCCTTCTTGATCGCCTCGAGCGAAGGCATCACCGAACTGAGGAGCTGGATGATGATCGAGGCGGAGATATAGGGCATGATGTTCAGAGCGAACACCGCCATGCGCTGCACTGCGCCGCCCGAGAACATGTTGAACATGTCGAGCACGCCCTGCTTCTGGCCGAGGAACGCGGTCTGAAACGCCTGCGAGTCGATACCCGGCAGCGGGATATAAGTACCGAGACGAAAGATGACGAGCGCGCCGAGGGTGAACCAGATGCGCTTCTTCAGCTCGTCGGCCTTGGCGAAGGCGGACCAATTGATGTTGGCTGCGAGCTGTTCGGCGGCCGACGCCATGGTTTGCTCCGATCGGCGCTTCCCGAGGGAAGCGCGGATGTTCAAAAACGTCGTTCTCGCCGCGCCGGCGGCTGCGCTCCATAGGGTGTCCGGAAGGACGCCGTCTTCCGACGGGCTATGGACCGCGTCCACAACGACGGCGGGAACGCCTATCATATGATCTCTGCGCGCGCCATCGCCACCCCCAAAGGGCGCGATCACGAAGCGGCGGGGACCTCTTTTTCGCGCAGAGTCTTGAGGGCGCCGCCGGCCTTCTCGATCGCCGCCGCCGCGCTCTTCGAGGCCGCGGCGACCTCGAAGCTCGCCTTCGCTTTCAACTCGCCCGAGCCCAGGATTTTGACGCCGTCCCGCCGATGCGTGACCACGCCGGCCTTGAGCAGGCTTTCGACCGTGACCGGTTCGTCAACGCTGAGTTTGCCCGCGTCGATCGCGCTCTGGATTCGACCGAGATTGACCTCGTTGAAGACGAGCCGCGCAGGCGGGGTGAAGCCGCGCTTCGGCAGGCGGCGATGCAGCGGCATCTGCCCTCCCTCGAAACCCTTGATGCGTACGCCTGAACGCGCGGTCTGGCCTTTGCCGCCGCGCCCCGACTGCTTGCCCTTGCCCGACCCGATGCCGCGCCCGACGCGGGTGCGCGCCTTCGACGAGCCGGGATTGTCTTTGATCTCGTTGAGTTTCATGACCCGACCTCTACTTCCCGTCGACGACGCGCACGAGGTGCGCGACCTTGGCGATCATGCCGCGGTTGGCGGGCGTATCGGCCACGCTCGTACGGCGGCCGATCCGATTGAGGCCGAGGCCCTTGAGGGTCTCGCGCTGCGATCCTGGACGACCGATGGCGCTTCCGGTCTGCACCAGCGTGATGGTCTTGTCGGTGCTCATGGCTATCGGTCCCCTCAGGAATCGGTCGGCGTCGGGCTCGACACCCTGGCGGCGCGACTGCAGGGTCGACACCTTGAGATTGCGCCGCTGCGCGACGGACCGCGGGCTGTCCTCGCGCGACAGTGCGTCGAATGTGGCGCGGACCATGTTGTAGGGATTGGACGAGCCCTGGCTCTTCGCCACCACGTCGTGTACGCCAAGCGATTCGAACACCGCGCGCATCGGGCCGCCGGCAATGATGCCGGTGCCGGCCGGGCGCGGCGCGCAGGACGACCCGGCCCGCGCCGTGGCGGCCGTTGACGTCGTGATGCAGCGTGCGGCCTTCGCGCAGCGGCACGCGCATGACGCCGCGCTTGGCGGCCTCGGTCGCCTTGCGGATCGCTTCCGGCACTTCCCGCGCCTTACCGTGGCCGAAGCCGACGCGGCCCTTCTGGTCGCCGACGACGACGAGCGCGGCGAAGCCGAACCGGCGGCCGCCCTTCACGACTTTCGCCACGCGGTTGATGTGGACGAGGCGGTCGATAAACTCGCTCTCCCGCTCCTCGTGTTTGTGGTCGCGGCCGCGGCCGCCTTCTTCACGCGCCATTGCTTTCTATCCGTCGCTAAGATCGCAGAGCGGCGCCCGAAACCGGCGCCGCCCGCTTCATTGTCATCAGAACTCGAGGCCGCCCTCGCGCGCCCCCTCGGCCAGCGCCTTGACGCGACCGTGATACATGTAGCCTCCCCGGTCGAAGACGACCTTCAGGACCCCGGCCTTCTTCGCCCGCTCGGCGATCTCCTTGCCGACGATGTGCGCGGCCTCGACCGTCGCGCCAGTTTTTAACCGCTCGCGCATCGCCTTCTCGAGTGAGGAGGCGGCCGCGAGCGTGCGGCCGCGCTCGTCGTCGATGACCTGGGCGTAGATCTGCTTGGAGGAGCGGAAGACGCTGAGCCGCGGACGATCTCCCTTGGCGATGATCGCGCGGCGCACGCGCGCCTTGCGCCTCTCCCTTGACGTATTCGACTTGGCCATGGCGGCGCCCCTTACTTTTTCTTGCCTTGCTTGCGGAAGATGAACTCGCCGACGTATTTCACGCCCTTGCCCTTGTAGGGCTCGGGGCCGCGGAAGGCGCGGATCTCCGCCGCGATCTGGCCGACCTGCCTCTTGTCGATTCCGGCGACGGTGATCTCGGTCGGCTTCGGCGTCGTGATCGTCACGCCAGCGGGGATCGGATACACGATGTCGTGGCTGTAGCCGAGCGAGAGCTGCAGGTTCCTGCCCGCGATCGCCGCCTTGTAGCCGACGCCGTTGATCTCGAGCCTTTTCTCGAAGCCACGGGTGACGCCGCTGACGAGGTTGGCGATCTGGGCGCGCGTCATGCCCCACATCGCGCGAGCGCGCTGGTCTTCGCCGTAGCGGCTTGACGTGCACCGCTCCGCCCTCGATCGAGACCGCCACCCCCTCAGGCGCAGTGAACTCGAGTTCGCCCTTTGAGCCTTTGACGGCGATCGTCTGTCCGTCCAGCTTCGCGGTGACGCCGGAGGGAATGATGATGGGCTTCTTGCCGATACGAGACATAGTTCAATTCCGTTGTTCGCAACGCGCCGTCAGAAGACGGTGCAGAGGACTTCGCCGCCGACGTTGTTTTCGCGCGCGGCGTGGTCGGCCATGACGCCCTTCGGCGTCGACACGATCGCGACCCCCAGGCCGTTTGCGACGCGCGGCATGGCCTCGACGGTCGCATAGACGCGACGCCCCGGCTTGGAGACGCGCTCAATCTCGCGGATCACCGGCTCGTTGTCGAAGTACTTGAGCTCGATCTCGAACTCGCTGCGGCCGTTGCCGTAGTCGGTGGTGGAGTATCCGCGGATGTAGCCTTCCGCCTCCAGCACGTCGAGCACTTTCTTGCGGAGCGAGGAGCCGGGGGTCGTCACCTTGCCGCGCTTGCGCATCTGCGCGTTGCGGATGCGGGTGAGCATGTCGCCGAGGGGATCGTTCATAGCCATGACGCTCCCTCCTCACCAGCTCGACTTGACGAGGCCCGGGATCAGGCCCTGGTTGCCCAACTCGCGGATCGCGATGCGCGACATCTTCATCTTGCGATAGAAACCGCGCGGACGGCCGGTGACCTCGCAACGGTTGCGCACGCGCACGCCCGAGCCGTTGCGCGGCATCGCCGCAAGTCTGAGGCGGGCCTCGAAGCGCTCCTCCATCGGCCGCGACTCGTCGTTGGCGACGTCGAGCAAGCGCCGGCGCCGGCCGGCGAACTTCTTGACCAGACGCTGCTTGCGCAGGTTGTTCTCGATTGCACTCTTCTTTGCCATCAACGGCCTCCAGTTTTCCGCGTCTGAGCCATGTTCGGCTCACTGCCGGAACGGGAAGTTGAACGCACGCAGCAGGGACCGCGCTTCCGCGTCGGTCCTCGCCGTCGTACAGACCACGACGTCGAGCCCGAGCATGGCTTCGGCCTTGTCGTAGTCGATCTCGGGGAAAATGATGTGTTCCTTGATGCCGAGCGCGTAATTCCCGCGCCCGTCGAATGATTTCGGGTCGAGGCCGCGGAAGTCGCGCACGCGCGGCAGCGCGACCGTCACCAGACGGTCCAGGAACTCGTACATGCGGGTCTTGCGCAGCGTCACCTTGGCGCCGATCGGCATGTTCTCGCGCACCTTGAAGGTCGAGATCGCCTTGCGGGCGCGCGTCACGACCGGCTTCTGCCCCGCGATCAGCGCGAGATCGGCCGCGGCCGACGTCACCTTCTTGGTGTCGTTGACCGCCTCGCCGACGCCCATGTTGAGCACGATCTTCTCGAGTCGCGGCACTTCGAGCGCGTTCTTGTAGCCGAACTCCTTGACGAGCTTAGGCACGATTTCGTCCTGGTAGACCTTCTTCAGCCGCGCGACGTAGTCCTTCGGCGCGGCCTTGACCGCCCCGGCGGCGGCGACCTCGCCAACCCCTTCCTTGCGCCCTTTCGCGCCCTTGGCGTCAGCTTGCGGAGGCGGCGGGCCCTTGCCGCCCTTCTGCGGGGCGGGCTTGTCGCCCTTGGCCGGCTTGGCGCCCTTCTCGTTCTTTGCCTCAGCCATCGATCAAGTCTCCGGAACGCTTGGCGACCCGCACCTTGCGGCCGTCGTCGAGAATCTTGAAGCCGACGCGTGTCGGCTTGCCGGTCTTGGGATCGGCGATAGCCAGATTTGACAGGTGGATCGGCGCCTCCTTGGTCAGGATGCCGCCCTCGGTCTGGGCGCTCGGCTTGGTGTGGCGGCGCACGATGTTGACGCCTCCGACGATGGCGCGGCCCTCGGCGGAAATCACCTGGCGGACCTCGCCGGTCCTGCCCTTGTCGCGGCCGGCCATGACCACGACCCTGTCGCCCTTCTTGATCTTGGCGGCCATCACAGCACCTCCGGCGCGAGCGAGATGATCTTGACGTGGTTCTTGGCGCGCAGTTCGCGCGGCACCGGCCCGAAAATGCGGGTCCCGACCGGCTCGGACTGGTTGTTGATCAGCACCGCGGCGTTCGAATCGAAGCGGATCACCGAGCCGTCGGCCCGGCGGATGTCCTTGGCGGTGCGCACAACGACCGCCTTCATCACGTCGCCCTTCTTCACGCGCCCGCGCGGGATCGCCTCCTTGACGGACACGACGATGATGTCGCCGATCGAAGCGTAGCGACGCTTCGATCCGCCCAAAACCTTGATGCACATTACGCGCCGCGCGCCGGAATTGTCGGCGACGTCGAGGTTGGTCTGCATCTGTATCATGGCCTGATCGCCTTTCTGGTCAGATCGGTTTCCGGCCCCTCAGCGGCGTCGGACTTCGCCTGAAGGGGACTCGCCGCCCCCGGATGAATTCAGATACGCGCTCCCGCGCCCCTCACGTCTGCGGCGCCGTCTCGTCGATGACGATCCAGCGCTTGAGCTTCGAGATCGGACGGCGTCTCCTGGATCGAGACCGTGTCGCCGACCTTCTGCGTCTTGTTCTCGACATGCGCGTGGTAGTTCTTCGAGCGGCGCACGGTCTTCTTCAGCAACGGGTGGGTGAAGCGGCGCTCGACCTTGACCACAAGCGTCTTTTCCTGCTTGTCGCTGACGACGACGCCCTGCAAAATTCTCTTCGGCATGATCCTCAGTCCTTGGCCTTGGCGGCGGCGCGCTTCTGCGCGGCGATGGTCTTGACGCGCGCGATGTCGCGGCGGACGATGCGCACCCGCGCCGTATCCTGCAGCTGGCCGCTCGCCTTCTGGAAGCGCAGGTTGAACTGCTCCTTCTTCAGCTTGAGCGCCTCGTCGTCGAGTTGGTCGAGCGTCATGACGCGCAGATCGGAAACCCGACTGGCCTTCTTCATCTCGCGCTCTCCTTATTCCGCGATGCGCTGGACGAAGCGCGTCTTGATCGGGAGCTTGGCTGCGGCGAGCAGGAACGCTTCGCGCGCGACCTGCTCCGGCACGCCGTCAACCTCGAACATGATGCGCCCCGGGGCCACGCGCGCGACCCAAAACTCCGGCGCGCCCTTGCCCTTGCCCATGCGGACTTCGATCGGCTTCTTCGACACCGGCACGTCCGGGAACACCCGGATCCAGACGCGGCCGGCGCGCTTCATGTGGCGCGTCAGCGCGCGGCGGGCCGCCTCGATCTGGCGCGCGGTGACCCGCTCAGGCTCCATCGCCTTCAGGCCGAACTCGCCGAAGTTCAGCGCAAATCCGCCCTTCGCATTGCCGTGGATACGGCCTTTGAAGGCTTTGCGGAACCTGGTTTTCTTGGGCTGCATCATGGTCGTAGACTTTCAAATGCTGCGCGGCGCCTTAGACCGCTTCGCGGCCATGCTCGCGCTCCGCGTTCGCGGTCGCGCTCGCGCGGCTCGCGACGCGGACGGTGCGTCGAGGAATGGTCGGCCTCGGCCTGCCGCTTGTCCTGGGCCATCGGGTCGTGCTCGAGGATTTCGCCCTTGAAGATCCAAACCTTGATCCCGCAGGTGCCGTAGGCGGTGTGGGCGGTGGCGACGCCGTAGTCGACGTCGGCGCGCAGCGTGTGCAGCGGCACGCGCCCCTCGCGGTACCATTCGAGGCGGGCGATTTCCGCGCCGCCCAGCCGGCCCGAGCAGTTGATGCGGATGCCCTCCGCGCCGAGCCTGCATCGCCGACTGGACCGCGCGCTTCATGGCGCGGCGGAACGCGACGCGCCGCTCGAGCTGCTGGGCGATCGAACTCGGCCACCAGCGTCGCGTCGATCTCGGGCTTGCGGACCTCGACGATGTTGATCGCGACTTCCGAGTTCGTCAGCTTCGACACCTGCTTGCGCAGCTTGTCGATGTCCGCGCCCTTCTTGCCGATGACCACGCCGGGGCGGGCCGAGTGGATGTTGACGCGGCACTTCTTGTGCGGGCGCTCGATGACGATCTTGGAGATCGCCGCCTGCTTCAGGCCCTTCGTCAGCACGTCGCGGATCTGCATGTCCTCGTGCAGGAGCTTGCCGTACTCGGTCTTGTTCGAGTACCAGCGCGAGTCCCAGGTGCGGTTGACGCCGAGGCGCAGCCCTATCGGATTGATCTTCTGACCCATCGTCGTGCCTCTCTACGCCGCCTTGGTTTCGTCGGCGGCGACTTCGCGCACGACGATCGTGATGTTGGAGAACGGCTTCTCGATGCGCCCCGCCCGGCCGCGGGCGCGCGGGCTGAAGCGCTTCATCACCATGTCCTTGCCGACCCAGGCCTGCGCGACGACGAGATCGTCGACGTCGAGCTCGTGGTTGTTCTCGGCGTTGGCGATCGCCGACTCGAGCGCCTTCCTGACCTCGGTCGAGATCCTCTTGCTGGAGAACTCGAGGTCGGCGAGCGCGGTCGCGACCTTCTTGCCGCGGATCAGCTGGGCGAGAAGGTTGAGCTTCTGCGGGCTCACCCGCAGCATGCGCACGGTCGCTTTGGCTTCGTTGTCGGCCAGGCGGCGCGGGTTGGCTTGCTTGGACATCGGGTTACGCCCTCTTCGCCTTCTTGTCGGCCGGAATGGCCGTGGAAGGTCCGCGTCGGCGCGAACTCGCCGAACTTGTGGCCGATCATCTCCTCCGACACGAGCACGGGAATGTGCTTGTGGCCGTTGTAGACGCCGAAGGTCAGCCCGACGAACTGCGGCAGAATGGTCGAGCGGCGGCTCCAGATCTTGATGATCTCGGAGCGGCCCGAACCGCGCGCGGCGTCGGCCTTCTTCAACAGATAGCCGTCGATGAACGGCCCCTTCCAGATCGAGCGCGTCATGGCTCAGCCTTTCTTCTTTCGCGCGTGCCGCGACGCGACGATGAACTTGTCGGTGGACTTGTTGGTCCTGGTCTTCTTGCCCTTCGTCGGCTTGCCCCAGGGCGTGACCGGATGGCGGCCGCCCGAGGTGCGGCCCTCGCCGCCGCCGTGCGGATGATCGACCGGGTTCATGGTGACGCCGCGGTTGTGCGGACGGCGGCCGAGCCAGCGGCTGCGGCCCGCCTTGCCGAGCGAGGCGTTCATGTGGTCCGGGTTCGACACGGCGCCGACCGAGGCGAAGCACTGGCCGTGGATCGAGGCGCTGCTCGCCGGAGTTCAGGCGGAGCGAGACGTAGCCCTGGTCGCGGCCGACGATCTGCGCGTAAGCGCCGGCCGAGCGGGCGATGACGCCCCCCTTGCCGATCTTCATCTCGACGTTGTGGACGATCGTGCCGACCGGGATGCTGGCGAGCGGCATGGCGTTGCCGGGCTTCACGTCGACCTGCGCGCCGGCGATCACCTCGTCGCCGACCGCCAGACGCTGCGGGGCGATGATGTAGGCCTGCTCGCCGTCGGCGTACTTGATCAGCGCGATGAAGCTCGTGCGGTTCGGATCGTATTCGAGCCGCTCGACCTTGGCCGGCACGTCGAGCTTGCGGCGCTTGAAGTCGATGATGCGGTAGGACTGCTTGTGGCCGCCGCCGCGGAAGCGCACGGTCACCCGGCCCGCATTGTTGCGGCCGCCCTTTTCGGGGCGGCCGACGGTCAGCGCCTTGAGGGGCTTGCCCTTGTGGAGCTCGCTGCGATCGACGAGGGCCAGCTGGCGCAGGCCCGGCGTCGTCGGTTTGTAGGTCTTGAGAGCCATGGTCCTTTAAGTCCTCACAGGCCCGTGGTCACGTCGATGCGGTAACCGTCCGCAAGGGTGACGATCGCCTTCTTCATGTCCTGCTGCCGGCCGCGGACGCCGCGGAAGGCCTTGGTCTTGCCCTTGCGCAGAAGGGTGTTGACCGCGGTCACCTTCACGTCGAACAGCTTCTCGATCGCTTCCTTGATCTGCGGCTTGGTGGCGTTGCGCGCGACCCTGAAGACGAACTGGTTGCTTTCCGACGCGATCGTCGCCTTCTCGGTGATCACCGGCGCGACGATCGTGTCGTAGTGGCGAGCGTCCCTATTCATTTGAACCGCGCCTCCAGCGCTTCGACCGCCGCCCTGGTCAGCACGAGCTTTTCGCGGCGCATGATGTCGTACACGTTGACGCCCTGGACCGGCAGAACGTCGATCTGGGGCAGGTTGCGCGCGGCGAGGGCGAAGTTCTCGTGCACCTGCGCGCCGTCGATGATGAGGGCGTTCTTGAGCGACGCCTTGGCGAACGACTCGCGCAGCACCTTCGTCTTGGCCTCGGCGAGTTCGGCGCTCTCCCACACCACGAGGCCGCCGGCGCGGACCTTGGCGGAGAGCGCGTGGCGCAGCGCGAGCGCGCGCACCTTCTTCGGCAGGTCGTGCGCGTGGCTGCGCACGACCGGGCCCATCGCGCGTCCGCCGCCGCGGAACTGCGGCACGCGCGCCGAGCCGTGACGGGCGCCGCCGGTGCCCTTCTGCTTGTACATCTTCTTGCCGGTGCGGTTAATCTCGCCGCGGCCGAGCGTCTTGTGGTCGCCGGCCTGTCGCTTGGCGAGTTGCCAGCGCACCATGCGCGCGATGATGTCGGCGCGCGGCTCGAGACCGAAGACCGCATCGTCGAGCTCGAGAGAGCCGACGGCGGATCCGTCCATCGACGTC
>CAWFVS010000060.1:0-125690 GCA_963819255.1 uncultured Alphaproteobacteria bacterium | reverse complement strand
TCGTGAAGGCGCCGGAGCCGCCGGTCGTCGTGATCACCTCGAACCGCACCCGCGAGATCCATGACGCGCTGAAGCGGCGCTGCCTCTATCATTGGGTCGGCTACCCGGACACGGCGCGCGAGATGGCGATCGTGCGCGCCAAGGCGCCGCGCGCCCCGGAGCGGCTGACGCACGAACTGGTCGCCTTCGTGCAGCGGCTCCGCAAGCAGGATCTGTTCAAGTCGCCGGGCGTCGCCGAGACGCTCGACTGGGCCGCCGCCCTGACCGAGCTCGATGCAGTCGCGCTTGACCCGGCGCAGGTGTCCGATACGCTCGGCGTGCTGCTCAAGTATCAGGACGACATCGCCAAGATCGGAGGCGCCAAGGCGCATGCGCTGATCGAGGAAACTCGCGCCGAGCTGCGCCGCGCGGAGCCTGATTAGCAAGGGAGGGACGCGGATGACCTACGATTTCAGGCTGTCCTGCACCCTGCCCGCGCCGCCGGAAGAGGTCTACGACGCCTGGCTCGACGGCGCATGCCACAGCGCGATGACCGGCGCTCCCGCCACGATCGGTCAGCGGGCGGGAGACCCATTCGCCGCCTGGGACGGCTACATCACCGGCAAGACGCTCGAGCTCCTCCCGGGCAGGCGCATCGTCCAGTCCTGGCGCACCACCGAATTCGGCGCGACCGAGCCGGATTTCACGATCACGGTCGAGCTCGAGCCGACCAGGACCGGAACGCGGCTGACGCTCACTCACAGCGGCGTGCCCGACGACCAGACCGATTACGAGAACGGCGGCTGGCGGGACTTCTACTTCTCGCCGATGCAGGCCTATTTCGCCCGCGAAAACAGGGTGAAGCGGCCGAAGAAGGGCGCGTGAGGATGCGGTCTTCTCCGCTCCCGGAGAGACCAGGCGAGCTTCGCGAGACATGACAGACGTTGCCGGTATCAGGCCCGAACGCGAGGGCGCGCTGGCGGAGAACATCGTCCATTTCGCCCGCGCCCTGCGCGAGCGGGCGTGCCCGTCGGACCGGGCTCGGTGCTCGACGCGCTCGCCGCCGTCGAAGCTGCGGGCTTCGGCGAGCGCCAGGACTTCTACGCGACGCTGCATGCCGTGTTCGTCAAGAAGCACGAGCACACCCTCTTGTTCGACCAGGCGTTCCAGATTTTCTGGAGACGCAGGGGTCTCCTGGAAAAGCTCATCGCGATGCTGTCTCCGCAGGCGCCGAGCCAGCGCCAGCCTCGGCCCGCCGAGGCCGGCGCCAGCCGCGTCGCCGACGCTTTATTCAAATCGCCGCCGCAGGACGCCAAGGCGATCCCCTCACTCGATTTCGACGCCCGCTTCACCGTATCCGAGAAGGAGATCCTGAGGTCGAAGGACTTCGCCCAGATGAGCGCCGCCGAGATCGAGGAGGCGCGCAAGCTGATCAAGGCGCTGGTCATGCCCGAAGACCGGCGCCGCACCCGGCGCTTCGCCCCCTCTTCACAGCGCGTTCGCATCGACGCCCGGCGCAGCTTCCGCCGTTCGCTGCAGCCAGGCGGCGCGATCGACCTGGAATTTCGCCGCGCCAGCGAGCGTCCTCCTCCGGTGGTTGCGCTCTGCGACATTTCGGGGTCGATGAGCGAGTACACGCGCCTGTTCCTGCATTTCCTGCACGCGCTCGGCGAGACGCGCCGGGTCTCGACCTTCCTGTTCGGCACGCGGCTCACCAACGTCACGCGAGCGATGCGCGCCCGCGACCCGGACGAGGCGCTCGCCGGGTGCGCCAATCTCGCTGTCGACTGGTCCGGCGGTACGCGCATCGGCGAGGCGATCGCAAAGTTCAACCTCGACTGGTCTCGGCGCGTGCTCGGCCAGGGGGCGATCGTCGTCCTCTTCACCGACGGACTCGAGCGGGAAAGCGTCGAGCATCTGGCGACCGAGGTGGAGCGCCTGCGCAGATCAAGCAGGCGGCTCATCTGGGTCAATCCGCTGTTGCGCTTCGACGGCTTCTCGGCCAAAGCGCAAGGCGTGCGCGCGATGCTGCCGCATGTCGACTCCTTCCGTCCGATCCACAATCTCGCCAGCATGGCCGATCTCTGCCGGGCGCTGTCCGGAGGCCGTGACCTCGCCAGCGATCCGAAGACGTGGCTCAGGGCGTCCGCCGCCTGAGCCCGGACGGCGCACTTGCAGAACGGCCCGGCGGTGGTCATTTTTGCTGAACTCATGGGGGACGTTCGGATCCGCCGCCCCTCAAGGGTTGGAGCTGAAAGGGTGTTCTTGAGATGCTGACGCGGGAAGAAGACGTCTTGGTCACAGCGGAAGCGTGGCGCGAATGGGCCGGGAGGTCGCAATCGCGACGGTCGTCGAGACTTGGGGCTCGGCGCCCCGCCCGGTCGGCTCCCATCTCGTCATCGCCGGCGACGGCGCCTTCCTCGGTTCGGTCTCCGGCGGCTGCGTCGAGGGCGCCGTCGTCGAGGAGGCGGCGGAGGTGATCGCGAGCGGCGCCCCGCGCATGCTGGAGTTCGGCGTCGCCGACGAAACGGCCTGGCGCGTCGGTCTCTCCTGCGGAGGCCGCATCAAGGTCTACGTCGAGAAGCTCATCTGATGCGCCTCGACGTCCTCAAGGCGATGAATGCGGCACGGCGCAGTCGGCGCGCCGGGGTCACGGTCACGCGCCTGTCCGACGGCGACCAGCGCTTTGTCGAGGCGGCGGCGGTCGGCGCCGATCCGCTTGGCCCCGAGCTGGAGTCCGCCCTGCGCAGGGGCAAGAGCGGCGTGGTCAGGCTCGAGGACGTCGACTACTTCCTGACCGTCCAGGCGCCGTCGCCGCGCCTGACCCTGATCGGCGCGGTCCACATTTCGCAGGCGCTCGCCCCGATGGCCCGCATCGTCGGCCTCGACGTGACGATCATCGATCCGCGCACCGCCTTCGCCACGCCAGAACGGTTCCCCGAGACGCCGGTCATTGCGCAATGGCCGGACGAACCGCTCGCGGCGCGGCCGCCCGATCGCTATACCGCGATCTGCCTGCTCACCCATGATCCGAAATCGACGATCCCGCGCTCGCGATCGCGCTCAGAAGCGATTGCTTCTACATCGGCGCGCTCGGGTCGGCGAAGACGCACGCCAGGAGGCTCGAGCGGATGCGCGCGCAGGGCTTCGACGATGCGGCGCTGGCGCGCATTCACGCGCCGATCGGCCTCGACATCGGGGCGGTCAGTCCGGCGGAGATCGCCGTCTCAATCACCGCCGAGATCGTGGCCTCGCTGCGCAAGAAGCCGCTGCGAGCGGAGGGCCTGGCCCGATGAAATTCGGCCAGGTACCCATCGAGGAGGGCGACGGGGTCATTCTCGCGCACGCCGTCCGGACCGACGGGATCGCGCTGAAGAAGGGGGACGTCGTGACGCCCGAGCGCCGCCGTCTGCTTGCCCAGGCGGGCGTCACCCGTATTCCTTGCGGCCCGACTCGAGGACGGCGACGTCGGCGAGGATGATGCGGCCCTGCGCCTGGCCAAGCGGCTGGCGGAGGCCTATGTGTGCCGCGCCCAGGCGTTCACCGGACGGGTCAACCTGTTCGCCGAGGCGGCGGGGCTCGCGATCATCGACAGCGGCGCGATCGACCGCCTCAATGCGGTCGACGAGGCGATCACCGTCGCAACCCTGCCGTCGCATCGGGCGGTCGAAGACGGCGACATGGTCGCAACCGTCAAGATCATTCCGTTCTCGACCAGGAAGATCACGCTCGACGCCGCGCTCGGTGCGCTGGGCGAGCAGCCCGCCGTGTCGGTCGCGCCGTTCCGCCCGCTGCGCGTCGCCGTCGTCTCGACGGTGCTGCCGGGCCTCAAGGAAAGCGTGGTCGCCAAGACGCTGCGGGCGCTCGAGGCGCGTCTCGCCCCGACCGGCGCCCATGTCGTCGCGCATGCGACGACGCGGCATGAAATCGGCCCGCTCGTCGGCGCGCTCGAGCGGCTCGCGCCGGGCGCAGACCTCCTCATCGTCTTCGGCGCCTCGGCGATTACCGACCGCCGGGACGTCATCCCCGCCGCCATCGAAACCTTCGGCGGGCGAATCGAGCGGTTCGGCATGCCAGTCGATCCCGGCAATCTGCTGCTGCTCGCGACGCGTGGAGACATGCCTATCGTCGGGGCGCCGGGTGTGCGCGATCGCCGAAGGAAAACGGATTGACTGGGTGTTGCAACGCCTGATCGCCGGCGCGCCGATTTCCGACGCCGATATCCGCGCCATGGGCGTCGGCGGCCTCTTGATGGAGATCGCCTCGCGGCCGCAGCCGCGTGAGCCGCGTGGCTAGGATCGCCGCCGTCGTTCTCGCTGCGGGCCGCTCTTCCCGCTTTCATGCGGCGGGCGGCGCCGAAGCGACGAAGCTCGTGGCGAAGCTCGGGGGCAGGCCGATCGTCCGATGCGTGGTCGACGCGGCGCTTGCGTCGCGCGCAGGGCCGACGTTGTCGTGGTCGGCCACGCCAGAGGCGCGGTCGAAGCGGCCCTCGAAAGCTCGCCTGTGACGATCGCCTTCAATCCGGACTTCGAGGCCGCATCGCTTCCTCGCTGAAGGTCGGCCTGGCGGCGACGCCGCCCGGCTGAGACGGCGCCGTTGTTTTCCGGCGATATGCCGGACGTCGCCCCGCGCCTCATCGACGATCTGATCGCCGCGTTCGAGGCGCGGCCGACCGCGCAGGCGGTCGCCCCGATTCGCGATGGCCGCCGCGGCAACCCCGTTCTCCTCGCCCGGACCCTTTTCAAGGAGGCGATGCGTCTTGTCGGCGACGAAGGGGCGCGGCGCCTGCTCCTCGCGCTCGAACCGCGCGCCGTCACCGAGATCGCCGCCGCTTCCGACGTGGTTTTCGACGTCGACACGCCGGACGATCTTGCCGCGGCGCGGCGGACGAAAAGCAAGCCGCCAGGCCGGAGCGGTTGACGTTCAGCGGCGTGGTCGACGCATTCGCGGCTATTTCTCGTCGAGCGCAATCATCGGCGCCCAGTCCTCGGGCAGCTCCTGCTCGGCGAGCGAAGCGAAGCGCTTCTGATAGTAATGATAGAGCCCGACGACCTCGGCGGGAGCGAGCTGGGCCGCGTCGCCCGCCATCTGCCTCGCTGCGCGGAAGTTTCGCGCCCGGTAGGCTTTCAGAACATCGTCGTGCAGGGCGAGAAGGTGCTGGAACTCGCCGCTCTGGGCGTAGACGTGGTCGCCAGCCAAGGCGAAGAGCGCAACCGACCGCGTCTTGTTCTTCAGTTTGACGTGGTCGATCTCGAGCCACGCGAATTCCGGCGCCTCGTCGCGGGTGGCGGCGCTCGCGACGACGTCGACGCCGAACTGCTTGGACGAGCCTTCGAGGCGCGAGGCGATGTTGACCTCGTCGCCGAGCGCGGAATAGTCGAACCGCTGCACGGACCCCATGTTGCCGACGCTGTAGTTCGCCGGTGTTGAGGCCGATGCCGAACTTCACCGGACGGAAGGCGCGCGCGTTCTTCTCGGCTCGCTCTTTCCACTCGACGTTGAGCCGCGCCAGCGTCTTGCGCATTTCGAGCGCGGCGCGCACCCCGTGAATTCCGTGGGCCGGATCGTCGAGCGGCGCGTTCCAGAAGGCCATGATCGCGTCGCCCATGTTTTTGTCGACCGTTCCCTGCTCCTTGAGGATGATGTCGGTCAGAGGCGACAGATACTCGTTGAGGAACGTCGAAAGCTCGACCGCCGTGAAGCCTTCCGAGAGCGTGGTGAAGGACCGGATGTCGCAGAACATAAGGGTCAGCTCGCGCTGGCGCCCGCCGAGTTGGAGCTGCTCCGGATGCTCGGCGAGCCGGGCGACGACCGCGGGCGAGACATATCGCCCGAACGCCGAGCGGATCTCGCTGACCTGCTGGCGCTTCTGGCTGTAAAGCTGGCCGGAGCCCGCCAGAAAGACGAAGCCGGATGAGAGGACGGGAACGACCGGGTCGAAGAGGACCCCGTGCCGCGTGAACGCGTACCAGCCGAGATAGGCCAAGAGACCGGCGGCGCCAGCGCCGAAGAACGCAGTCCAGTAAATGGAACGAACGGCAGAATCGCGGCCAACGCCAGGGAGACCACGGCGCCGGCGACGAGCTCGGCTCCGGCGCCCAGTCGGGCCGCTCCAGAGTGACGCCGGAGAGGATCTGCTCGATGAGCTGCGCATGCGCCTCGACCCCCGGCGTGTTCGGATCGAGCGGCGTCGCGACGATGTCCGAAAGCAGCGAGGCGCTGGCGCCGACTAACACGATCTTGCCCGCTAGATCCGAGAGATCGGCGTCCGGCTGGAGGACCTTCCACGCCGGAATCGAGCGACGCGGGTCGGACTTGGCGAACCACACGCGCAGTTCTCCGTCAGCCTCGACCGGAACCACGACGTCGCCGACCTTTATCGCTTCGATTCCAGCGCTCTTGCCCGCCGTGGCGCCAAAGGCGGTCGTGGATTTCACGATATAGCCCGACGCTCCCTGCGCAACCCGCAGCGCTTCCATCGCGAGACTTCGGCTCGATCTGGCCGTTGAGGTTGAGCATGAGCGGCACGCGGCGGACGACGTGGTCGCTGTCCGGCAACCAGTTGAGAAAACCGAGGCCGCTCGCGGCGTCCGCGAGAGCGGGGAATCGGAACGAGCGCTCCCTTCAGCGGCTCGAGGAAGTTCATCGGCGGGTCGCCGACGAAGGAGAAGCCCGCCTTTGGCGTGAGGCTCGCCTGCGTCCCGTTATGCGTCTGGGTGAGATAAACGCCGAGCCCGACGGGGCGATCGGCGATCGCGTGCGCAAACGCCACGTCGCCGTCAGCGCGCTCCTCGCAGCGTTCGGTCTCGTCGGCGCGGTGGACAACGCCGGTTGCGCAGGCTCTTGGGCTCGATCGGCCGGTCCTGCTCGGAAAACAGGACGTCGAAAGCAATCGCGGCGACATCGGCCTTCGCCAGCTTGTCGACGAGATCCGCCATCGTCTGGCGCGGCCACGGCCATCGACCGATGAGATGGAGCGACTCGTCGTCGATGTCGACGATCCGCACGGGTTGATCGAACGTGTACGGCCGCGGAAACCAGCGCTGATACTGGTTGAAGACGAGGTTCTCCAGATCGGCGCGCATCGGCGCGGGCAGGGTTTCGATGGCGAGCGTCAGGACATAGGCGCCCACGACCACCAGCCAGTAGGACCGCCACTTCCGCACGGCGTTGTTCGACCAGAAGTTCATCGGACCGGCGATGGCGTTGGAGCGCGAGCGGAAGCCTCACGCCCTCGCGATCGTAGCCCAACGATCCGCGGGGTCAACGGAAGCGCGCGGCGGGCTCGGAACTCAGATGAGCCGCCTGCGCCTGATATTACGGCGGCTTCGATGAAAACGGCGCGGCAAGCAAGCCAAAACGCAGACACCCAGCATGACAACATTAACGCTCAGCCAGCCTACTGCAGCAAGAATTGTTATGGATATCATGCCGATGAGCGGCGGCTTGGTCAGCGTTGAAGCAGCCCAACGAACTGTTCAACGGTGAGGCCGGCATCGGCGATGATGCGACGCAAGGTACCGGACCGGAGCTGTTTGTGATTGGAAACGACGACCCTCGGGTGGGGTTGGTCGCGACGAAGCATCATGTGACTACCGTCTGGCGTCGAAAAACGAACCCGGCGCGCTCCAGGGCGGCGCGAACTTCCTGGCCAGAGAGATCGGTGGGGAGCTTGGCCACGTGGCGCTGCAGGCAAATCGGCTTACGCTGCCTCCACCTCGACGAATTCCTTGCCTGCTTCGTCGGGAACTGGATCGCCAGCCTCGCGGCAGTCCTCAATATAAAGCTCAATGGCCTCCCGGATGTTGTTCAGCGCTTGCGCGCGCGTGTCGGCTTGGCTGACACACCCGGGCAACGCCGGGACGCTGACGACGTATCCGCCATCCTCTTCCCGCTCCAAAACGACCGTATAACGCATTACGTAGCTCCCAATGGATCGCGCCCCACTGTTGCAGCCCGAACCTGCACCGCGCGCGCCCGGCTCGCAGCAGCTTACCCGAACTTTGGCGCCGATGCAGGGGGACACTCAAATCAGCTTCAGCGCGCGGAAGCTCGCGTGCCCGTCCCGGCCGACAATGATGTGGTCGTGCACCGTGACGCCGAGCGGCTTGGCGATCGCCATGATCTCGCGGGTCATCGCGACGTCTTGGGCCGAGGGCGAAGGATCGCCGGAGGGGTGGTTGTGGACGAGCACGATCGCCGTCGCCGACAGTTCGAGGGCGCGGCGGATCACCTCGCGCGGATAGACCGGCGTGTGGTCGACGGTGCCTGATCCCTGCACCTCGTCGGCGATGAGCCCATTCTTCTTGTCGAGAAACAGGATGCGAAAAATCTCGCGGCTCTCGAAGGCCATCGACGTGCGACAGTAGTCGACGACCTCGCTCCACGAGCCCATCGGCAGGCGCTTCTTCACCGCGCCCTTGGCGAAGCGCTGCGCCGCGGCTTCGACGATCTTGCAGGCGGCGATCGCGCCCTCGGTCATGCCGTCGACTTCCTTCAACCTCTGCGGCTCCGCGGCGATCGCCTCGGCGAACGAGCCGAAGCGGTGGATGAGCGCCTTGGCGAGCGGCTTGACGTCTTTGCGGGGTATGGCGAACAGCACCAGCTCGAGAAGTTCGTAATCCGGCAGCGCCGAGGGACCGGCCTCCAGGAACCGCGCCCGCAGCCGCTCGCGGTGCCCGAGATAGTGCGGCTTGTCGCCCTCCTCGGGCGCAGGCGCGGCGGGAACGGCGGCCGAGATTCCCAGTCGGGCCCCCCGATCGGGCCCGCCAATTTCGCGCAGCTCGGCTGCGCGCGGCCGACCGCGCCCAGATCGAGGCTTTGGCTCGTTCTCGCGCGTTTCTCGGACCACCGCGTTCCTTAGGCGCATTCAAAAGGGCGTGGAACTGCGCTTAAGCTGTATGATCGGCTTCGGCGCGCCGATCAAGGCCGAAGCAAGGCGGAAAACCCAAAATCACCTGGAACTGCACGAGCGCGTTGAAGGAGCTGCCTCCCTGAAATATGAGTGCCTTAGGCGAAGGGCGTTTACGCTGGCTCTCGACCAGATCGGGACGACAGTTTAACTGGCTCCTATGCCGCTGAACGAAGCCGATACGCGTGCCAAACTGATCGATCCGGCCCTGCGCCTGCGCGGTTGGACCGAGGACATGGTCTTTCGGGAGCAGACGGCCGGCTCCATACTGCTCGACGGCCGACGCGCTCGGCGTCTTGCGGGCAGGGTCGATTATCTGCTCCGCGTTCGCGTTAATCCCGGCGCTCAGGCCGTTCCACTGGCGCTGATCGCCCTTCTCCGCGCCGCCTTCTCCGGAGCGTTGTAGTGCCGACGGTCGCATGGTTCTACGGCATCGCCATCGCAATGTACTACAACGATCATCATCCGCCGCATTTCCATGCCCAGTACGGCCAGTCCAGGGCCGTGATCGGAATTGACGATGGACGGACCATCGCCGGATCCTTGCCGCCGACGGCGCTGCGCCTGGTGAAAGGATGGGCGCTGGCGCATCGGGCCGAACTGGAAGAGAATTGGCGGCGCGCTCGCGCCGATGAGGCGCTCGAAAGGATTACCGGGGCCCGATGACGACTGATTATCCGATGGTGGACGTCGTGAAGGTCAAGCCGCTGGAGGCTTTCCGCCTCTGGGTGCGGTTCAGCGACGGCAGCGAAGGCGTCGCCGACCTGAGCAGGCTCGCTGCGCGGACCGGGCCGATGGTCGCCCCGCTGAAGGACCCGGCCTATTTCAGCCGCGTGTTCGTTGAAGCCGGCGTACCCACCTGGCCGAACGGCTACGACTACGCGCCTTCCGCCCTCTACGCCGAGATGCGCGACGCGGGAGCGCTCCATCTCGCCGCCGCTCAATGACCGTCGTCGAACGGCCGGCTCGCCCGCACGGAAAGCGCGGCGAGCCGCGCGGGCCACCCCCACGGGAATCGCCGCGCTCAACGCCGCCATCTGGTCGATCTGCGACGTCCTGCGGCGCTCGAAGTGCACAGGAGCGATGCAATATGTGCCGGAACTTGCAGCGCCGAGGGACCGGCCTCCAGGAACTGCGCCCGCAGCCGCTCGCGGCGCCCGAGATAGTGCGGCTTGTCGCCCTCCTCGGGCGCAGGCGCGGCGCGAACGGGGGCCGAGATTCCCACTCGGGCCCCCCGTTCGGGCCCGCCAATTTCGCGCAGCTCGGCTGCGCGCGGCCTACCGCGCCCATGATGACGCCCCCGACACGGGGCTCGCCGCAAGGCGCGGTGATCAGCCCCTTGCTGGCCAACATCTATCTGGACCCGCTGGACCTGGCCATGGCCGCGCGCGGATACCGCATGGTGAGGTACGCGGACGATTTCGTGATCCTGTGCCGGACGCGCGAGGAGGCGGAAGCCGCCCTCGAGGACGTGCGCGCATGGGTGAGCGAGAACGGCCTCGCGCTGCACCCCGAGAAGACGCATGTCGGGGACTGCCGGCAGCCGGGACAAGGGTTCGAGTTCCTCGGCTTCCGCTTCGAAGCCGGCCAGCGTCAGGTGCGCAAGAAGAGCCTGACCAAGTTGAAAGACAGCATCCGAGCCAAGACGAAACGTACGCGAGGCGACAGCCTCGCACGCATCGTGGCCGATCTGAACAGTATGCTGCGCGGCTGGTTCGCCTACTTCAAGCACGCCCATAAAGACACCTTCGAAAGGCTCGACGGATTCATCCGCCGACGGCTGCGCGCCCTTCTCCGCAGACAGGAGAAGCGGTCGTCGGGCATGGGACTTTGCCGCGCCGATAATCAACGCTGGCCAAATGCCTTCTTCGCGGAAGCCGGGTTCACACGGCCTGGCTGTCGGCGAGACAGTCTCGATGAAGAAACTCCCGACTGGAGAGCCGTATGCGGGAAAACCGCACGTACGGTTCGGAGGGAGGGGAGGCCGAAAGGCCTTCTCTACCCCTATCACGGTGGAAGCGACTGCCGCGGCTGTCTGGATCCCCGCTTTCGCGGGGGTGGGTGCGTCTGTGATGTTGCCTTGTCAGGAGGGTGAAAGTCCATCCGATGTGAAGTCGTAGCACATGAAGCCGAAGGCAACTGCGTCACCATGAGGTGGGGTGGAGAGCAGCCGGAGGCGAACGAACAGCCTGCAGGATGACGATCCCGATTCGGCGGCGTGGCGCGGCGAGCCTGCTCACTCATGGCGAAGCCTTGGTCGCGAGATCAGCCGAGCGCGCTGAGACGACTGCGAAAGCGACGCTCGGGCCCACAACGTGGTTGGGGGTTGGATGTTTGGAAGGCAAGGCAGAGTAAGCGGAGAGACCTGTTCGGCGTGTGCGAGCCGAGCAGGAGTCAGAGCCCTCGTAGTACTGCTGCGGCCCGCGCCCGGAAGGGACGGATCGCGAGAGGACGGGTCAGCATAACCCCGTCGTAGGGAAGGGGGGTAGGAAGGGAGAGGCGCGATGCTCGGATCGGGACAACAGAACGCCGCAAGTGCCGAAAAGGCTATACAGGGCGGAGAGGCGCCATGCGACTTCGCGTGGGCCGAAGTCTCGGTTTGGACAAAGCGCATGCTGTCGGCGCTGGGCAACGGCGTCAAAGGCGGCAGATGGTATGCATTGGTGGACAAGGTGTTCGCGCCCAACACGCTGGCGGCGGCTTGGACGAAAGTTCGGGCCAACAAAGGCGCGGCGGGGGTGGATGGGCAGAGCATCGAACGGTTCGCGGCGCGGGCGGAGGATTATCTGGCCGAGCTGTCGACGGCGTTGCGGGAGGGTTCGTATCGACCGCAGGCTGTCAAGCGAGTCGACATCCCGAAGGGCGATAACCGGACGAGGCCGTTGGGCATTCCGACGGTCAAGGACCGCATCGTCCAGCAGGCCGTCCGGCTCGTGATCGAACCGATTTTCGAGGCGGGGTTCCACGACGGGAGCTATGGTTTCCGTCCAGGACGCGGTTGCCACGACGCGCTGCGGGAGGTCGATCGGCTGATCAAGGACGGCTACGCCTATGTGGTGGACGCCGACCTCGCCGGCTATTTCGATTCCATTCCGCACGATTGTTTGATGGCGCGAATCGAGGCGAAGGTCAGCGATGGCCGGGTGCTCGATCTGATCCGGGGCTGGCTGAAGGCCGACATCCTGAAGGGTCTGGAGACGTGGACGCCGACACGGGGCTCGCCGCAAGGCGCGGTGATCAGCCCCTTGCTGGCCAACATCTATCTGGACCCGCTGGACCTGGCCATGGCCGCGCGCGGATACCGCATGGTGAGGTACGCGGACGATTTCCGTGATCCTGTGCCGGACGCGCGAGGAGGCGGAAGCCGCCCTCGAGGACGTGCGCGCATGGGTGAGCGAGAACGGCCTCGCGCTGCACCCCGAGAAGACGCATGTCGGGGACTGCCGGCAGCCGGGACAAGGGTTCGAGTTCCTCGGCTTCCGCTTCGAAGCCGGCCAGCGTCAGGTGCGCAAGAAGAGCCTGACCAAGTTGAAAGACAGCATCCGAGCCAAGACGAAACGTACGCGAGGCGACAGCCTCGCACGCATCGTGGCCGATCTGAACAGTATGCTGCGCGGCTGGTTCGCCTACTTCAAGCACGCCCATAAAGACACCTTCGAAAGGCTCGACGGATTCATCCGCCGACGGCTGCGCGCCCTTCTCCGCAGACAGGAGAAGCGGTCGTCGGGCATGGGACTCTGCCGCGCCGATAATCAACGCTGGCCAAATGCCTTCTTCGCGGAAGCCGGGCTGTTCGCGCTTCACACGGCCTGGCTGTCGGCGAGACAGTCTCGATGAAGAAACTCCCGACTGGAGAGCCGTATGCGGGAAAACCGCACGTACGGTTCGGAGGGAGGGGAGGCCGAAAGGCCTTCTCTACCCCTATCACGGTGGAAGCGACTGCCTGCGTTGATCGTCACCGACGCCCGGTCGTCGTGGCGGCCGGCGGGAAAAGGCGCCGGCCGCTGCTGGTATTGCGCGGCGCGTCTCGCTCATGGTCGCGCGGATGGTCTCGAGCGTCGAGAGCGATTCGCGATCCGGCTGCAGCGACTTTCCCGCCGCCCGCCACTGAAGCGCCGCCGGCCGAAGGAAATGGGGAGTGAAAAGTGTTACCACAATCACTATCATCACGCCATAGCCGGTCGTAAGTTAAATTGCCTGAAACGGCCCGATAATACACCTTACATCCCATGTTCCAGCGGGCTAATATGCATGAGAGAAATTTTCCACGTTCCGCCCTGCTTATGCCAAACTTCACTTTGCCAGTAGGTTCCAGGCGACGTCACAGGCTGGCCGACATTTTGGTTCACTGTGCATACATCGACAACCTCCGCAAAGTCTCCGTAGATCCTTATCAGCTGGCGAGTCAACGCGAACGGCGCCGGAACTGCAGGCGGGGCGCTGGAACTTAAGCCGTCACTGCCAAGCTGCTCTCCGCGCGGAACGATCATGGCAGGAAGAAGGAGTATGAAGTCCTCCGTTTCGCTGGCCGCCAGCCCTTTCACATCGAGTCGGTAGTAGGCTTCCAGCCACTTCTGCTCGGCGATCTGAACCTCTTGTTGTGCGTTCGAGGCTGGGGGGCTCGAAGATTGTCTTGTACCGCAGGCGCTCGTCGCAATCAGAAGCGTGCAGACCAACGATAGACGGCGGATCGCCATTGTATATCTCCTTGCCTCGAAGCGACGTTATTCAGACAGAGCAAAGAAATATACCGGGCCATAATATGGCTGCTTTGATGCGTTAGCGCTACATGGTCCAAAGACAGGTATCGGCTTGCCTCCTCCGTACGAGCTGCCGTCGAAACATCTTGGCGGCAATACGGATACAACCCCCTAACTGTTCGTAGTAAACGACGCTTTATTGCTTCCATTGATTTCTACGGTGGCGCTGGATACCGGCTGTTTCGTGACGCTATCCGTAATTGTGATCACATCTTCGCCCCTGACTAACTTCTGCGTCACTGCTAGTGTACCCCCCACTTCTACCGCCCCGGGCGGGGTTGAATCTCCAAAAAACTCAACGTTCAATTGCTGCATCTGCCAGACATACCCATATCTACCAGCAGTGTCCGACGCGGGTAGATTCAGTTGGAACGTTATCTGACCTCCCGGCGCAACAGCGCTTGGCAGTGGAATGCTAGTAGGCGTTCCTCGCGGCGCAAAGCTAAACGGCTGGAGAGCGAGCGCATAGGCACCCGGAGTCCAGGTCGTGGCCCCAGCATTCAAGAAGGTTATCTGGCCCTGGAAAGTTGTTCCTGCGCTGACCGGAGTCGATGGATAACTCTGAGATATGAATTTGGCCCATTGTCTCATCCCGTAAACATTAATCGACCCGGCCAGTGTCTGAGGACTGTCGGTTGTACCAAATGTCGCTAAGTAGACTCGCCCGTTGGCAACCATCGGCGGATTGTACTTCGCAAACATGAAGGAGCCGTCGCGGCTCGGATTGGCTTCGCTATTCCACAGATCTTGGGTAATATCTTCCGCGTTGAAAGCGTGTAACACTCCGGGCACGACATTGGCCATTCCGCCGCCCGTTGCAAGTGTATTGTCATGATTATCAATCGGCACTGAGGCCCAAAGAACTCCGGTGCCCGGAGTTTCTCCGTCAGCAGATATGGAAAGCATTCCTCCAGGCATGCATCGCCCGCACGTCGGTGATTCGAAGGTGCTTTGCTGATCCGGTATCGTAGCATTGCCCAACTCGCAGCCGTTTGGATCGGCAGCGCAATCAAAAACGGCCTTGGCGTCATCCCAGCGGAACGCCCGCAAGTAATCCCGTTCTGGCCAGAAATATACAGTCATACCTTGGTCAGAACTTCGCCAGACGACCGGGTCGCCATGATTGTGATGATATCCACACCCGTTAAACGTCTCGGTTCCCCCTATAGGCAACTTACCGCAACTATTATTGGCTCCTCGCTATTCCGAGTGGGTAAAATCCCGGCGCTTAAATGGCGACTGGCCGATGCGAATTCGACAAGGCGATCCTGACGGCCGGCGTTCACCTGCAAGCGCCGGACGGCCGCGTCGGCGGCCAATCGCTGGCGACCTGTGGAACCCGCAGGCGCTTTCCGCTTACATTTCAATCGCGCCGCTCACAGCGGGGCACCCAGAGGCGCTCCTTGCGCCACCGAAAGCCAGTTCGCGGCAAACCGCGAGGCAGGGGCGAAGAGCGGGTCCGATGCGAACCTGTTGATAACTCTGCGCCCCACTTGCCCACTCAAAACAGCGAAGAGCCCTATTATCGACCTTCTGGCCTGCCTGAAAAACCTGGCGCATTCCCAAGTTAGTGCTGGTGTCAAGAACGAACATTTCAGATTTTTCTCGACGCCGATCAGGATACTTGTCCCCGGCAGCAAAATTGGCCCGGAGGAGCCTACGTCGAGATCCTGACCGTCACGCTCTTTGTCATCAGACGGTTGGAAACTCCCAACGACATTGAGTCCCCGGTCGAGCTTCACAAAAAAGTCCGCAAAGTTGAACAGCTGAGGGTTGAACGCGTTCACGTCACTAGGACCCGAACTACAATCGGAATCGTGGCAACCATTCCCCGTCATGACGTAAACGTTAAGGCCATCGCCGACAATTCCACCACCTGCCTGCCAGATCGAACCTCCTTCGGCGTTGGGGGTTGAGCACCAAAACAGATTCTGTTGGAGAGAATTGGAATCGAATCGAAAAATCCAGCCGTGCCATGGCTTTGTATCTTGATGAGAGCCGAGCCCGACGTAAAGTTCTCCAAGTTGCAGCAGGAGCGCCGGACGCTGCATGTGATGGGTTTGCTCGAACGAAAGGACGCCGTTCACTGCGTCGGCCGCCCCCGAGTTCGGTATCGAGGCATTGGCGCCGATTACAGTGCTCGCGAGGATACTGCCGCTTACCAAATCGATCTTCACCAGAATATTCTTCACAGTAGGCAGGCTTCCCTCCCAAACCTTGCCGACCACGAAAATAGCGAGACTCGCGGGATCGATTACGGGCGTGCTAACGATGCCGATCGAGGGGTTGATGTTGTAGAGACCCAAATGATTGGAAACGATAAAGTGCGGACTGCTCGGAATGGGAGGCAAGGGCGGCGGCGTAGAAGGAATGCCGCCGGGCGTATTGCAAAAGCCGAACACGTAGTAACAGCCCGTGCCTGCCATCGCCATGAAGTTGGCCGGCAGCGGCGTCCCGGGTGAGCCTATTGTCGTGGACCACAGTGGAATTGGCGCAAAAGCCGGGTGCAATGCATCATCAACCTGAAACGCCTGCACCGCATTGAGCATAGTGGCGACGATTAAAACGTTTTTCAGTGTTCCGTCTGGAAACGGCACTTGAAGTACAAGCAAAGGTTGAGCATATACCTGCCCAATGGTCGGAGTGGTATACAGCTTCTGAAATTCTGGGCTGGAAACGGCCGCTACATTCAAGATATGTTCTTGCAGATTTGCCCCCGTGCGTTGGGCGTTATACCGCTGCGTGACCACCGACACCATGGAAAGTCCCGCGATATTCAGCGTTACGGATTGCGGACCGTTTGACGGACCCCCGCCAAAACCGTATGTGGCTGCTCCGGTAACCGTGATGGTGACTTGTGCTCCCCGAAACGTCACTGGAACTGTGACCGTCAGTTGCGAAGTACCCGGCGCAGACGGCACTGTATATGGGTCAAGAGTGCAAATCACTGAACTTGGACAGTTCAATATAGAAAGCAGGACACTGCCGACCGCGCCGTTTCCTGACGGAGAGATCGTAACCGTTGAGGTCGCCTTCTCCCCCGATTCACCGTAGCGGGCGAGAATGGTGCGAGGGTCAGAGTGTAAGGCGCCAGAGCGCACACGCAGGCGTTTTCTCCGGTGATGCACGTCCCCTGCGCGCCGCCAATGGAGCACGTACCGCTGCATAGGCCTGTTGGATTAGGCACACACCCGCCAGTGTTCTGCCCATAACCAGCGATGGGGACCGCCGCCAACGCTATCAGGACAGCTAATGTCATCAGGACAGGTACAGACAGTAGTCGCTGTCTCACACGCGTTCCGAGCATCAGGTTCCTCCCTCGGGCAAATTTATCCGATCTACCCCTGACAGTGTGTGGTTTTCGCACTGACAATCGGATCAGATATCACGAACCAGCTACGGCAGGCCGGGCGCTTGTGAATTCGGCGGGAAGTTGGAGAGGGTGTGCTGACAGGTGTTCGGGGTGATGACGTTTGCTGTTCCTAGTGATGATGAGAACGAATTGGGCGTGTAAAACACGCCCGGCGGGCCGTAGTTCTTCGCCTGGATGGGGTGTCCGCTGCCGGCGAAGCTGTCGTTTACAAACGACCCCGTCGCCCCGGGGAGGCAGGCCGAAATAGATTGGAGGTCCCACTTGTCGTTGCCGTAGCCTATCACGCCAGGAGGAAATATATTCCAGCCCGAGAAGAATTCCAATTGAAACAGATTTAACGGTGCAGAGGATGCTGCATCTGGAAGCGCAATCGTAAAGTTATGTGTCGATTTGTTGCGTAAGTCGAAAGCATTGATCTTGGTGCAGTCACCGGTTGGGAAACTGCACGGGTTATCAGGGTCCCCTAGCGGTTGCAAGAGATATGAAAACGCATTCGTTGATCCTGCGGGCCATGGGTGGAACCAATAGTTTAACGGGATGTCCAAAGACCACGCTATTGTTGATGAAGAAAATTGATTTGAAGAATCAGAAAAGGATCCAAGAAACGCATGGACCTCACTGTTCTCTCTTGCATCGTCACCGCCAGTTAGCAGGGTAATTTCTATATTATTGTCGGGCGTCGACAAAAAATCAAGAATTTGCTGCGCGAAGTAGGCTGGCCGCTCGTCATGGATAGAATGCCCTGTATCATTAATAAACAGAGTCCTCCCTGTTGCCATTTGTAGATCATTTGCAACGTCATGGGTGAACCCGTATATGTCTTGGTGTGTCGAAACATTCGCGCCCGTATTCCCAATTTGCTGATTATTGCATGTACCCATGGACATAAACGGTACCGGACTCAGCAAGATATTGGAAAAATATCCTATTGGTGCAGGCGAACCAGGGGAGAATGTCGGTCCACTAGTTTCGTTGTCGTAGTCATCACAGGCGCCAGCAGCCAGCAAATCCTTCCTGAAAACAGACCATAAAAGGGTGACCACGTCTTACCCGTTACATCGGTGTTGGTCTGGAAGCTGAACACCGCCTGCTCGGTGTCCAGCGCTGTATTCCAGAAGTCTCGCCAGCGGTGAATAAATCTCGTACTTATCGAACCTGGACTGCACAATGTAAGAGGCTTTGTAACTGCCCAGGTCGCTCGGTTTTGATCCGATTTTTGGTTGCGGGAGATTTTTCTCGACAGGGGAGCCTCTTGCAGAAAGGCTGACCGAAGCGATTTTTTCGTGCCGCGCCGGGTAGGCGCGGCTTGGTCAGGCAGGGGCGGTCCTTCAGTCGACGACGCGGATGATCTGATCGACGGCGAGCGCGACGATGCCGAACATGAGATGGCATTTGACCTTGAGCGCGCCGCGGACGCGCAGAAATCTGGCGCCGAACTCGTCTTTCAAGCGGGCGTTGACGCGTTCGGCCATGGTGCGGAAATCGTAGATCCGGTCGTCGAAGTCGGGCATGTGGATGAGCTTGAGGCGCTCGACCTCGCGGCCCCATTCGGCCTTGCCTTCGTGGTCGGCGCGAAAGTTGCGGTCGACGATGGGGGCGTGGCCGAGCGCCCGGCTCTGGTCGCAGATTGCGGCGGCGTCGTAGGCTGAGTCCATGAGATCGTAGAGATAGGAGACGCGGGCGCTCGTCATGGTCATCAAGGGAATGGCGACCTGGCTGTCGTGGACGGAGGCCGAGGTCAGCACGCAGGAGACCGGGATTTGGCCGCAGGCCACGTCGATGTGGAGTTTGTATCCGGTCCAGGTCTCTTTGTAGCCCTTGCTGTTTTTCTTGCAGCCGACGTCGCAGGCGGTGGGCAGGTCGGCGAGCATCTGGCCGAGGTTCTGCGTGACCTGCCGCTCGAGACGCGTCGGCTCCGGCTTCGGCCGCGGTTCGTCCTTGCGCGGACGTCCGCGCTTGCGCGGCGGCGGGGGATGATCGGGCGCCGGGGGATTGTCTGGCCGTCGTTGGCCTTCATCTCAACCGGCTTCTCGCGCGCTTCGATCTCGGTGGCGTCGCGCGCGATCGCCCCGATGATGCGTCCCCCGAGCGCCCGCTCGATCAGCGCCGCGTGGATCTTGTCCGGCAGCTCGCCCTGCGCGAATTCGGCGAACGCCCGGGAAAAGGTGGCCTCGGACGGAACTTGCGCGCGTCGCTCCCAGCCGAGGATGCGACGCAGCGACCTGTCGACGGCAAGGCGCTCGATCAGGGCGCTGGTGGTGGGAACGCCCAGGACCGCCTTGGCCACGAAAGCTCGGGCGAGGGCGCGACGGTCTTCGGGCGGCCGGCCCGGCCCCCTGGGCGGGTCGGGCACGAAGGCTTCGAGACCGATCACGTCGAGCGTGGTGATGAGATGACCCAGCGCTTCGGTGACCGGATCGTTGTCCTCACGCATCCAAGGGAACAAATGGCCCTGCAAATAGCCCTGGATGTGGCTCCAGCGCGCCTTTATCGCGTCGAGAGGGTCGTCAGTCATGTCTACAGCCAAGGCTGAAGCGAATCGTTTTCCATGATAACGGCGCGGTACCTGAATCGCAATCTGAATATATTTCTATGCAGCACTTGCAACCGATCCCAATATCTATAAATATTAGCGCCTTACTAGACCGGCTTCATCACTCTTTTTGCAAGAGGCTCAGGGGGACTCGGGTTCCGATTCAAGAATCGGATAACTCGCGAATCACTGATCGAGCCCTCTCGGGAAGAGCTTGTTGCACTGATTCAAACGCTTTCAGCGGAGAACGCGGCTTTGAAGGCGCGGATCGCCGAGTTGGAGCGTCGGCTCGGGTTGAACAGCTCGAACAGTTCCAAGCCGCCGTCGAGCGATGGTTTGAAGAAGCCGGCGCGGGTCAGCAGCCTGCGCGAGCGTTCGGGCAAGACGTCGGGCGCTCAACCCGGTCACGACGGCGAGACTCTCCGCCAAGTCGCCAAACCCGACCATGTGATCGAGCATCACCCACCGGTCTGCTCGGGATGCGGGGAGCCGCTGGCGCCCGGCGCGTCCGGGGAATACGCCGCGCGTCAGGTGTTCGATCTGCCCGAACCGCGACCTCTCGTGGTCACCGAGCACCGGGCGTTTTCGTGCCGATGCGAGGCTTGCGGGGCGACGACGCGGGCGGCGTTTCCCGAGGACGTCAGAGCGCCGGCGCAATATGGCGTCAGGATCGCCGCCTTCGCGGTCTATCTCCTGCACTATCAACTGTTGCCCGAGGATCGGCTCGTCGAACTGATGGCCGATCTGTTCGGCGTGAAGCTCGCCGCCGGCACGATCGCCGCCATGAGCCGCAATTGCGCGGGCCGTCTGCGCAGCTTCGCCGAAGCGCTGCGCGACCTCGTCGCCAAAGCGCCGGTCAAACATATGGACGAAACCGGCTTCCGCATCGGCGGCAAGACGCAATGGCTGCATGTCGCCTGCACCACCTTGCTGACGTTCTATCGCACTTGCGCCAAGCGCGGCGAGATGTTGGCCAATGTCGTCGGCGTCGTCGTCCACGATCACTGGAAGCCCTACTATACGATGCAGGGCGTGTTGCATGCGCTTTGCAACGCCCACCACCTGCGCGAACTCAAGGCTCTGGTCGAAATCGAGAAAGAGGATTGGGCGCGCCAGATGCAGCGCTTGCTGCGTCGCGCCTGTCACGCCGCCCGCCTGGCGCGCGAACGCTGCCTTCCTCTCGAACCCCGATTGATCGCGCTCATCGAACGCCGATACGACGCCGTCGTCGCTCAAGGACTGGCCTTTCACGAGGCGCAAAACCCGGTCGCGCGAGCGCCGAAGAAGAGCGGCGGCGAGCGGCGCGGACGAAAACCCCGCCGAACCGGCCACAATCTCCTCTTACGCTTGCAAATCCGCAAGGAAGACACTTTGCGCTTCCTTCACGACCCCGCCGTCCCCTTCACCAACAACGAGGCCGAGCGGGATGGCCGAATGATGAAGGTGAAGCAGAAAATCTCCGGCGGGTTCCGAACCCCCGACGGGGCCGCCGATTTCGCCACCCTTCGCTCCGTCATATCAACCGCCCGAAAACAAGGCTGGAACCTCATCGAGACCTTGATGGCCACCCCCATCGAGTTGGTCGCCCGCCTCCGATTCGCATAGCCTGCTCGACAAAGCTGGGCAGTTACCAGGCTTTGCAATCATTCGCCCCGTTGGCGTCCGCCCAGTCGTTTCGATACCACATTTCCGGATCAGGAGGCAGCCCGCCTAACACGGTCGTCGGCGTAAAATAAAAATTCTGGAATTCTGAAAATACTGAGACCGTGTTGGTGATGTTGGTGCACCTTCGGCCTGCCAAGTTGGCCCCGCACCACTCAAAGGCAGACAACACGTATTCGCCTCGATAATCAGAGTGTCGGCGGAAGATCCCTGCTGCACCATGCTTGTGGGCGACCACGCGATCGTTGCGGCGCTAGGGGGGATGGAAAATGGACTTGTTAAGCTGAAGGGCGAGGGCAACGGGCGCATTTGCAGTATTAGAGAGGCGTTTCCTCCCAAACTCCCGCCCATCACCGCAACCAGCTTGCTGGTATCTATAATATTGTTCTGTTGCAAAGCCATAACAAAGGCGTTTATAAAATTAATTTCAAAATTAAGAACCGGGAAGGATCCGATATTGGCGGGCGCGGAACCGTTCGGGCCATTCTCAAACAAGGCCGAACTCGCGTCGAGCGGCACGGGTGAAGCAGACGCCGGACCCCCAACAGGGACAAGGTCTGTATCCGCATATGCGCTGTCTGGAAGATCAAAGGACACAATAACAGGAGCCACTGTCCCCCCCGCGCGCAGGATCAATTGGGTCGCAAGGCTGTCGGCCTCTTCGAGACGCGATCCGCCCCCGTGAATATAAAGGAGAAACTCAGGCGTGGAATCTTCCAGTGGTGAAAGTCGGATTTTGCGGAGGTAACACAAAAAGAACAACACAGTTTGGGTGGCCGTTAATAACAGGGCACGGGAACACAGTCTCAGTGGGAATTAAAGGTGGGGGGATGGAAGGGGGGCTCTGGGTGAGGCAGCCCGACGAGCAAAGGCTCAGTTGCGCTAGCTCCGTAAACGACGACATCAATGAGTAGCGAGTTGTTAAGGTGAACGACTGTCCGTTCACGGTTACCGGAACCGGGATATCGAATTGCCGAAACGGCGCCGTGGGCACATTGACAGGTCGATGGGGAGTATCGTCTTCCCCGGAGACCGCGATCCACCCGGCGCCTTGGCGATACTGGCGCCAAGTTGGATCATTCGCTCTTATCGCCCAAAGGGCCGTGTAGGCTTGTTGAAGGACAGTATTCTCCGCCGCCGCCAACGCAGCTGGCGCGATGCTGAGGGGGGCGGCGCTAATCGGCGGGATCATCGCAGTGAAACCCGCAGGAAGAAGTTGCGGGGAAGCTGCCGTGTAGCCGCTCTGGATGAGGTCGTCGAGCCCGGCCACCTGAGGGCCAGAAGTGCTCGAAGCTGGGGAGCTCCAGCTCGCGAAGGAATTGAATGCGTGGCGCCCTGTAACTGCCAATTGCGCCATCGCCGCCGCGCAATTGGCGTTAGACCCAGCTCCGGAGATAAAACCGCCACAGGTCGAGATACTCGGATTGCCTGGCACAGCCAGGCCCAGCTGTCGTCCACACTGCGCTAACCAAAATGTATTTCGAATCTTGAGAAGCTGCGTAACCTCGCAAATAGCTATTCAATCGGCCGTCCTGCTCATTAATACTACCAGAGGAAGGACAGCTGGCCCAGCTGGTTTTGTATGTTGTCGAAACTACGTCTGCGCTATTCAGCGGGCTGATGGTCCCGCTGTTTCCCGCAGGGTTGTAACCGCCAAGGGGCAGCAGCGGAATCATTGAATACGCAGTATCGCCGCCTGAAATATTCAAAGTACAGCTTTCTGGTGGCGGATTAACCGGCATGGTCATTCCGATTCCTGCAATTGCAGGCATCGCAAGTAGAGTGGTTCCCGTAGTTATCCAGATGAGATAATTGGTTTTAGTGTGAGCCTCTTGCAGAAAGGCTGACCGAAGCGATTTTTTCCTGCCGCGCCGGGTAGGCGCGGCTTGGTCAGGCAGGGGCGGTCCTTAAGTCGACGACGCGGATGATCTGATCGACGGCGAGCGCGACGATGCCGAACATGAGATGGCATTTGACCTTGAGCGCGCCGCGGACGCGCAGAAATCTGGCGCCGAACTCGTCTTTCAACCGGGCGTTGACGCGTTCGGCCATGGTGCGGAAATCGTAGATCCGGTCGTCGAAGTCGGGCATGTGGATGAGCTTGAGGCGCTCGACCTCGCGGCCCCATTCGGCCTTGCCTTCGTGGTCGGCGCGAAAGTTGCGGTCGACGATGGGGGCGTGGCCGAGCGCCCGGCTCTGGTCGCAGATTGCGGCGGCGTCGTAGGCTGAGTCCATGAGATCGTAGAGATAGGAGACGCGGGCGCTCGTCATGGTCATCAAGGGAATGGCGACCTGGCTGTCGTGGACGGAGGCCGAGGTCAGCACGCAGGAGACCGGGATTTGGCCGCAGGCCACGTCGATGTGGAGTTTGTATCCGGTCCAGGTCTCTTTGTAGCCCTTGCTGTTTTTCTTGCAGCCGACGTCGCAGGCGGTGGGCAGGTCGGCGAGCATCTGGCCGAGGTTCTGCGTGACCTGCCGCTCGAGACGCGTCGGCTCCGGCTTCGGCCGCGGTTCGTCCTTGCGCGGACGTCCGCGCTTGCGCGGCGGCGGGGGATGATCGGGCGCCGGGGGATTGTCTTGGCCGTCGTTGGCCTTCATCTCAACCGGCTTCTCGCGCGCTTCGATCTCGGTGGCGTCGCGCGCGATCGCCCCGATGATGCGTCCCCCGAGCGCCCGCTCGATCAGCGCCGCGTGGATCTTGTCCGGCAGCTCGCCCTGCGCGAATTCGGCGAACGCCCGGGAAAAGGTGGCCTCGGACGGAACTTGCGCGCGTCGCTCCCAGCCGAGGATGCGACGCAGCGACCTGTCGACGGCGAGGCGCTCGATCAGGGCGCTGGTGGTGGGAACGCCCAGGACCGCCTTGGCCACGAAAGCTCGGGCGAGGGCGCGACGGTCTTCGGGCGGCCGGCCCGGCCCCCTGGGCGGGTCGGGCACGAAGGCTTCGAGACCGATCACGTCGAGCGTGGTGATGAGATGACCCAGCGCTTCGGTGACCGGATCGTTGTCCTCACGCATCCAAGGGAACAAATGGCCCTGCAAATAGCCCTGGATGTGGCTCCAGCGCGCCTTTATCGCGTCGAGAGGGTCGTCAGTCATGTCTACAGCCAAGGCTGAAGCGAATCGTTTTCCATGATAACGGCGCGGTACCTGAATTGCAATCTGAATATATTTCTATGCAGCACTTGCAACCGATCCCAATATCTATAAATATTAGCGCCTTACTAGACCGGCTTCATCACTCTTTTTGCAAGAGGCTCGTGTTGCCCCAATTTCTATCTGACATATTCGAATCTCCTGAGCGACAGGAACTCGATCTAAATCAATTGAAAGAATAAAGTTGTTAGACGCTACTATCTTCGCCCGCTGCGCTACCGTAAGACTGATGTGGAATTCAGCTCGCCCTAAACACTTCACAAACGGCTACTTTGGTTAAAAATCTTGTCTTTATTGCGGCACCAATGTGGCGAACGGTAACACCTTTGAGCGCTGTCTCGCGTCCGCGTCCTCACCAGAAGCGACTGCGTCGCCTGGCCGATGACGCCCTGCTCGTCGTAGACTTAATATCACTTCTGAAACCGTCGGTTTTGGCGCCGCCTGTTGCGTTCCGCCTACGGCGGCTTTCTGAGGTCCACTGCCCATCCCAAGCTGATCGGGAATGACCGCAACGAAAAAACCTCGACGGCGCCTAGGGATCGACCTGCCCGCTCAACGCTGCTGCAGGCCGGCGAGGTAGGAAACCTGGGTAGATACATCCGTCCGCCTCGCCGGCTCGCTGAAAGCGTCCTCGGCCTCGCGGTTCCGCCGCTGCTCCCACTCCTCCTCCAGCCCGGGCCCCCGTAAAGCTCCATCATGTCACGAAGGATTGCGGAAGGCGGCTGTCGTTCGCCCAGGCGAGGAACTGCGAGGTCGAGTTGACCTGGTCGTCGTGGCGGCCGGCCGGAAACACGGTGAGCTCGGCGAGGTAGTCGGCGAGCCAGGGCGCGTCGTCCGGCAGGTGGACGAAGCCGTTCTCCATCACGGCCGTCTGCGCATGCAGGCGCATGGTCTTGTCGCCGTCGGGGGCATAGCGCGCGACGCGCGGGAAACGCCCTCGTGGATCAGGTCCTGAATGAGCTGCGTCCCCGAGGCGCGGTCCTCGATGAGGATCATTTGCGGGCGGTGGAGCGCGTTCTGCTCATGGGCGGCGCGCTTGAGCTCGGGGTAGGTGAGCTTCTTGCGCAAGACGCCGAGGAGGTAATAGCGCCTACCAGCGGAACTGGCCCGCGGCGGGGTCGATCGGCGCGCGCTTGGCGGGATTTGCCTTGCCTTTCGTCGTCTTCGGCGGAAGGTTTCGGGCGGGCCATGCCGATTCCGACCGTGACCGCAAACCTCGCCTCGAGAGGCCAGCAATTCTAAAAGAGTTGCGAGGGATTTTTTTTCGTGGGGGGATTTACGAATTAACGGAAACATGATTTACGCTGGGGATGGAGATTTTGGCGTCGCTTTTGTCGGGCCTTAGGGCGGTTTGCGCGGCGTTTCCGGACCCTCGCAAGGGCCGGATCGGTAACATCGCCATGGCGGATTTCGGTCTGTCGGCCTTCGCCATGTTTTTCATGCAGAGCGCGTCTTTTCTGTCCTTTCAGCGGAAGCTGGAGAAGGGCCAGGGACGGTCGAACTGCCAAACCCTGTTCGGGATCGAGAAGATCCCTTCCGACAATTATATCAGGGACATGCTCGACGGCGCGGACCCCGCGCTGCTCGCGCCCTGCTTTCAACGCACGGAGCAACTGCTCCTTGAGCCCGCGATGCGCGAGGCGTTCGGCCGGCTCGGCGACAGAACGCTCATCGCCCTCGACGGGACCGAGTATTTCTGCAGCCAGAAGATCGCCTGCCCGCATTGCCAGACGCGCAAGCGTAGCAACGGCAAGGTCGAGAGCTATCATTCCCTGCTGTGCGCGACGGTTGTCGCACCGGGACATTCCAAGGTCGTCCCGCTCGCACCGGAGTTCATCGTCAAACAGGACGGCGCCGAGAAGCAGGACTGCGAGCGCAACGCCGTCAAGCGCTGGCTCGACAAGCACGGGGCGCGCCTGAAGCCCCTGCGTCCGGTGTATCTGGCCGACGATCTCTTCGCCTGTCAGAGCGTGGTCGAGCGGCTTCAGGCCAACGGCGACGATTTCATCTTCACCTGCAAGGAGACCTCGCACAAGGCGCTTTACGACTTCATCGATGGGGCCGAACTCGCGCGTCATGAGGTCCAAGTCCGCAAAGGCAAGACGCGCCAAACGCATCGCTACCGGTTCGTCGAGAAGGTTCCTCTGCGCGACGGCAAGGACGCCGTGCTGGTCAACTGGATCGGCTTCGAGAGTCTCAACGCCAAGGGCGAGGTCACATACAGGACGGCCTTCGTCACCTCGCTGCCGGTCGCCAAGAGCAACGCCGCCGAGATCGCCGTCTGCGGCCGCGCAAGGTGGAAGATCGAGAACGAAGGCTTCAACGTCCTGAAAAACAACGGCTACGAGCTTGAACACAACTTCGGCCATGGCGAGAGCTATCTGGCCATGACGCTCGCCGCGCTCAACCTGCTCGCTTTCGCCTGGCACACGGTTCTCGACCTTCTGGAGCCGCCCTGGCAAAAAGCCAGAGAGGCAGCGGAAAAGCGAATGAGCTTCTTTGCTTATCTCGCAGCCCTGACGAGCCTTGCGGTCTTCCCCGCCTGGTCCGATCTCCTCCAAGCCCTCACTACCTTCACAATCCCGCCCCACCTCCTCACAACCCAAAAACTCGAATAGCAATCCAGCTGCAGGGCACTTTTAGAATTGCTGGCGAGAGGCGCCGATCCGCCGCCGACACGGCGCGGCGAGGCGCGTTTCCGGCGCATCGCGATCGCCCTCTTCATCGGCGGCTTCGCCACCTTCGCGCTGCTCTATTGCGTGCAGCCGCTGCTGCCCGCCTTCGTCGACGCCTTTTCCGTTTCGCCGGCCGCTGCGAGCCTCTCGGTGTCGGCGACGACGGCGGTGCTGGCGGTCGCCATGTTCGGGGCGGGGGCGCTGTCGGACGCCTTGGGGCAAAGATCCGTGATGGCCGCCTCGCTCGCCGCCGCGGCCGCGGCGACCCTGGCCACGGCCTTCGCGCCGAACTGGCCGGCGCTGATCGCGTTGCGGGCGCTGGCCGGGCTCGCGCTCTCCGGCGTTCCCGCGGTCGCCATGGCCTATCTCGCCGAGGACATGGATCGCTCGGCGATCGGCCTCGCCATGGGCCTCTCCATCGCGGGCTCGACCCTCGGCGGCATGGGCGGGCGCCTCGCGGTCGCCGGCATCGCCGACCTCGCCGGCTGGCGCGTCGGAGTGGGGACGATCGGCGCTTCTCGCTTCTCTGCTCGGCCGCCTTCGCTTGGTCGCTGCCGACCGAGCGCGTCCGGCGGCCAAGGCCCAGGCGACCGCGATCCTTCCGGCGATCCGCAGGCATCTCGGCGACCAGGGCCTGCGCTCTCTTTACGCGCTCGCCTTTCTGGTGATGGGCGCCTTCGTCACCACCTACAATTACATCGGCTTTCGCCTGACGGCGCCGCCGTTTTCGCTGAGCCAGGCGTCGATCGGCCTCGTCTTCGTCATCTACCTCGTCGGGGCGGTCGCCGCGCCGACCTTCGGCGAGCTCGCCGGCCGCTACGGCCGGCGCCCCGTCATCGGCTTCGCTATCGTGCTGATGCCGCTCGGCGCGCTCGCTACCCTGTCGGACACCCTGTGGCTGACGATTTTCGGCGTCGGCCTGGTGACCGCGGGATTCTTCGGCGGCCACTCGATCGCCTCGAGCTGGGTGGGCTTGCGGGCGGAGCACGCCAGGGCGCAGGCGAGCGCGCTCTATCTCTTCTTCTACTACCTCGGCTCGAGCCTGGCGGGCTGGCTCGGCGGCTTTGTCCTCGCCCGCGCCGGCTGGCCCGGCGTCGCCGCCTTCGTCGGATCGCTCGCCGCGCTCGCCCTTCTCGTCGCGCTGCGGGCTTGCGCGCGTTCCGCCGCCGGCCCATCTGAAGCCGAAATAGGAGCTCGGGCTCGAGATGGAATGGCGCGACGAAGGGCTCGTCATCGGCGTGCGCAGGCACGGCGAGCATTCGGCGATCGTCGAGGCGATCACCCGGTCGCACGGCCGCCACTACGGGCTCGTGCGCGGCGGACGCTCGAAGCGCCTCGCCGCGACGCTGCAGCCCAGGCAATTCGCTCGGTCTCGTCTGGCGCGCCCGGCTCGACGAGCATCTCGGCGCCTATGCGGTCGAGCCCCTGAACTCAGAGGGCAGGGCGGCTGATGGAGAGTGCGCTCGCACTCGCCGGCGTCAATTATCTCGCGGCGCTGGCGCGGCTCCTGCCCGAGCGCGAGCCGCACGAAGCCGTCTACGAAGCGCTGACCCTGATCGCCGATCGGCTCGACGACGCCGCGACCGCGCCGCCGCTCGTCGCCCGGTTCGAGGCGCAGGTCCTGGCCGAGTGCGGCTTTCGGCTCGACCTTTCCCGCTGCGCGGCGACCGGAGCGAGCGAGGGCCTCGCCTATGTGTCGCCGCGCTCGGGCCGCGCGGTGAGCCTCGCCGCCGGCGCGCCATGGCGCGACCGTCTCCTGCCGCTGCCGGCCTTCCTGCGCGCGGGCGCGCCGCTCGAGGCCCCGCCGAGCGCCGAGGAAATCGTCGACGCGTTCCGCACGACCGGCTTCTTTCTCTTGCGCGACCTCTTCGCGACGCGTGGCGAGCCGCTGCCCGACTCCCGCCGCGCCTTTCTGGCGGCGGCGAAGGCGTCAGGCGGATGAACGCCGGCCAGTCAGGTCCCCGGCGCCCCTCCTAGCCGGGGTCCTGCAGAGCAGCGTTCAATGCAGTTTCACGGTCGGCGCCGGACGGGCGTTGCGCCCGAGGAGGCCCAAAAGGGCCCGGCCGCCGCCGTACAGGGCGGCTTCATGCATCTTGTACAGAGATCGATACATCAAGCGGGCGAAGTATCCCTCGACGAAAAAGCTGCGACCGACCAGGAAACCCATCAAGCTGCCGACCGTGCTGAACTTGCCCAGCGAGACCAGAGAGCCGAAGTCCCGATAGGCGAATGCCCGCAAGGAGCGGCCGGCAATGCGGTCGTTCAATTGCCTGACCATGAATTCCGCCATTTGGTGGGCTGCTTGCGCGCGGGGCGGGACGGGTTGCGCAGACCCCGGTCGCGGGCAGGACGCACAATCGCCGATGGCGAACACGTGATCGTCTCGCGTCGTCTGAAGGGTCGGGCGCACCACGAGCTGGTTGGCGCGGTTAGTCTCCAATCCGTCGATGTCGGCCAGAAAGGCCGGCCCCTTCACGCCTGCGCACCAGACGACCAATTCGGAGGGAATGATCTCGCCGTCTTCGAGCTTCACCCCGTCGGGCATGACCTCGGCGACGCGCGCCCCCGTGCGCACCTTCACGCCGAGTTTCGTCAGGAGGTCGCTGGTGGAAACCGAAATGCGCTCGGGCAGCGCCGCGAGGATGCGGTCCGCGGCTTCGATCAGGATGATGCGCAGGTCGCGCTCGGGGTCTATTTTGTCGAGTTCGTAGGCGATGATCTGGCGCGCCGTATGATGGAGCTCGGCGGCGAGCTCCGTGCCGGTCGCCCCCGCGCCGATGATCGCCACATGCAGTTGGCCCCGGCGGATCGGCTCGCTCTGATGTTGCGCCCGCAGGCAGGCGTTGACCAGGCGACGATTGAAGCGGCTCGCCTGTTCCGGCGTTTCCAGCGGCACGGAGAACTGCTTCGCGCCCGGAGTGCCGAAATCATTGGTGACGCTGCCGACCGCGACGACCAGCGTATCATAGGACAGGCTCGATCGCGGACTGATCTCGCGCCCGTCTTCGTCCGTCAAGGCGTCCAACGTGATGGTCTTGTTGGCGCGGTCGAGGCCGATCATCTCGCCATGGCGATAGCGGAAGTGACGCCAATGCGCCTGCGCCATGTAGTTGAGCTCGTGCTGCGAGCGCCGGAGACTGCCCGCCGCGATCGAATGGAGCAGAGGCTTCCAGATATGGGTTCGGTTGCTGTCGACCAACATGATCTGCGCTGTTCCCGACCGGCCCAGGCCATCGCCCAGCTTGGTCGCGAGCTCGAGGCCGCCGGCGCCCCCGCCGACGATGACGATGTGATGAGGCGAAGAATGTTTCACTTCCAATCCCCCAAACGTGAATCGCGCCTTGAGAATCCTGCGGGTCGCATAGAGTTGTCTGATCGAATATCGGCAGGGCGTGGCTTCCGGCCCCGTTGCGGGCGACAATCCCAAGTCGGCCGCCCCAATCGATGAGGTGAAAGCCTGGCTTGATGGCGCGTCGAAGGAGTTGCGGCCCGAGCACCGGATCGTCGGACGTGTTCCAGGCTTCGCGTCACCGTTCAAGTGATCTCTACATAAATCAGAAAGTTGCATAGGGCCTCCGCCAACTCGGGCGCTCCGCGCGATTTGCTCCTGCGACTGGCCTGTAGCACCATACCGAACTATGTTGCATTGCACAAGAGATTTGTTGCGCCGCACAATCAGCCGACCGCCAACGGCGGTGGGGACCAGATTCGTCGCAGCGCCGCCGCCAAAGATTCCTCTTGCCGAACACAGCGTGAACGGCTAGTTTGCGTTCGTGATTTGTTTAGGGCGGCCGGTGATTTTGACGTCGGTCGGCCAGGATGGATCCGAATCGGCGGTCGCCCGGAGATCGATAATGTTGACGAGAAAACAAAGCGAGTTGTTGCGCTTCATTCATGAGCGCCTGCAGGAGGAAGGCGTTCCCCCTTCCTTCGAGGAGATGAAAGAGGCGCTGGATCTGCGCTCGAAGTCGGGCATTCACCGGCTCATCATGGCGCTCGAGGAACGCGGCTTCATCCGGCGCCTGCCGAACCGCGCTCGCGCAATCGAGGTGTTGAGGCTGCCGGAATCGGCGACGGTGGCTGCGCCGCGGCCGCAGAAATTCTCCCCGAGCGTCATCAACGGCAATCTCGGGCGGCTGCGGACGCCCCCTCCGGCGCCTGCGCCTGCCCGCGAGGGCGGGGCCGAGCCTCCGGTCATGGTCCCGCTGATGGGCCGCATCGCCGCCGGTACGCCGATCTCGGCGATCCAGACGCCGATGGACACCATCGCCATGCCGCCGAATTATCTTGGAAGCGGCGAGCATTTCGCCCTCGAGATTCGCGGCGATTCGATGATCGACGCCGGGATCATCGAAAACGACATGGTGATCATCCACAAGCAGGACACCGCCGAGACCGGCGATATCGTCGTCGCCCTGATCGACGACGAAGAGGCGACGCTCAAGCGCCTGCGAAAGCGCGGCGCCTCGATCGCCCTCGAGGCGGCCAACCCGGCCTATGAGACGCGGATCTTCGGGCCGGACCGGGTCAAGGTGCAAGGCAAGATGGTCAGCCTTTTCAGGCGCTACTGAGCGATCCGCGAAAGCGGCCGGCGGAACGCGGCGCGGAAGATCCGCGCCGTCGCTCACGCCGGCCCGCCTCGCGGGCGCTCCGGAGGTGCGGCGAAACCGAGCCCCACGAGGCGTTCTACGGCCGGGGGTCCCCGGCCCCGGCCGAGCTGCTATTGCATCCTCAAATGATTTCATTGTCCTTACTTCTGACACCTCGTCTGGACAAAAGCTGTCGAGCGCGCGGAGGGCGAGCGTCGTCGGTAGAGCCGCATGGGCCCGCGGAGGGCTTCATTGGACGTTAACTCCGTTTGCTTATGGGCGAGCCGGATCGCTGGCCTGTCGGCGCCGACCCGCCGCCCCTTGCCCCGTCTTTGGGGCGGCGCCAGACAGGACGGTGACCGAGACGAGGTGATTCGTGCCGGGAGCACTGGAATTTCGTAGCGATTTCGACCTCGACCGAGCTTCCGGCGAACCGGCCTTCACCGTGGACCTCGACGGTTTCGAGGGGCCGCTCGATTTGCTTCTCGAGCTCGCCCGGCGGCAGAAGGTGGATCTCGCGCGGATTTCGGTTCTCGCACTCGCCGAGCAATACCTGCTTTTCATCGAGGCCGCGCGCAAGCTGAGGCTGGAGCTCGCGGCCGACTACCTGGTGATGGCCGCCTGGCTGGCCTTTCTGAAGTCCCGCCTGCTGCTTCCCGCTCCCTCTCGAGCGGCGGAGCCCGACGCGTCCGAGCTCGCGGACGCGCTGGCGCAGCGTCTGCGCAAGCTCGAAGCCATCCGCAAGGCGGCGGGGCACCTTGTCAACCGTCCGCGCCTCGGACGCGACTTTTTCGCCCGGGGCGCGCCCGAGACGGTGGAGATCGCCCGCCGTTCCCGATACGAGGCGAACCTTTACGATCTCCTCGCGGCCTACGCCCGCCAGGCGCAAAAGCACGCCCGCGCCCGGGTGCGCTTCAAGGCGCGCGAGGTCTGGTCGCTCGCCGACGCGCGAGAGGCTTTGGCGCGGCTGACCGGCGGCAATCGCGACTGGACTGCGTTCGACGAATGGCTTCTCGAGGTCTGTCTCGATCCCGGAATGCGTCGCAGCGCACGAGCCTCCACCTTCTCGGCGTCGCTCGAATTGGTGCGCGAAGGCAAGATCGAGCTTCGCCAGGAGAAGACCTTTGCGCCGATCTTCATCCGCGCCGCGTCGCAGCCCGAAGGCGTCGCCGCGTGATCCCTCTCTTTCCGAGCGCCAAACGAGGTGAGCCATGGGCCGGATGACGGTAGGGACCAACATCGCCCAATTGTTCGACGCGATCGCGCCGCGCCCGAGCGCGGAGGACCTGCGGATCGCCGAAGCGATGGTGTTCGCCTCTGCGGAGCCGCTCGAGGAATCGGCGATCGCCGCGCGACTCTCCGACGGAGCGGACGTCGGGGCGGTCATGGAGGAGTTGAGGCAGCTCTACGCGGGACGCGGCGTCAATCTGGTGCGGGTCGCCCGGCGCTGGACGTTTCGCACCACCGATGACCTTTCCTGGCTCCTGGCGCGCGAAGGGGAAGAAAAGCGCAAGCTGTCCCGCGCCGCCCTCGAGACGCTGGCCATCGTCGCCTATCATCAGCCGGTGACGCGCGCCGACATCGAAGAAATCCGTGGCGTCGCCGTGTCGAAAGGCGCACTGGACGTCCTGATGGAGGCGGGCTGGGTCCGCATGCGCGGTCGGCGCAAGGCGCCCGGCCGGCCCATCACCTACGGCACGACGACCGAATTCCTCATTCAGTTCGGCCTCGACGCGATCAGCGACCTGCCCGGTCTCGACGAATTGCAGGCGGCGGGCCTGTTCGACGGCAAGCTGCCGGCAGGCTACGGCGTTCCTCAGCCGAACGACGAGCCCGCGCTGCGGGCGGATGAGGATCCGCTCGATGCGCCCGAGCCGCTCGAGCAGGTCTGGGGACCGGTATCGCCGGATGACCAGCCCTAGCGGCGGACGGACGAGCCCCGTCACGAAAGCGCCGAAAACGGAAGGCATTCGGCGCGGCTTTCGAGACACGGAGAGAACATGGTCTTCAAGTTCGGCTTGAGCGCGCTCGGCCTCCTTCTGCTTCCGACGGGAGCGTTCGCCGGCCCTTCGGCGATCGTTCCTCTTGTCTCGCATCGCGCCGCATACGAACTCTCTCTCGTGGAGCCCGCGTCGCCGGCGGCAAGCTCCGCGCAGACCCCGGTCGCCGCCAGCGGTTTGATCGCCTACGAGTTCCACGGTTCGGCCTGCGAGGGCTACACGTCCTCTTTCCGCCAGATGACCCAGATGGAGCGCAACGAGGGCGAGCCTGTTTCGATGGACGTCCGCGCCACGTCGTTCGAGGCTGCGGATGGCAAGTCCATGCGTTTCCAGGTCGATTCGAAGGGCGTGCAGGAGAGCCCGCCGATCGCCGGGACGGCGACCCGCAGCGCGGATGACGACATGCGCGTCGTCCTGACCAAGCCCGCGCCGAAGGCGCTCGATTTCGGCCATGACGTGCTGTTTCCGACCCAGCACATCGAAAAGCTGATCGAAGCCGCCAAGCACGGCGGCGGCGCGATCCAGGCGAGGGTGTACGACGGCTCCGACACCGGGGCGAAGATCTATGCGACGATGGCGGTGGTCGGAAAGGAAGCGGCCAAGCCGAGCGATGACGCCGAGGCCGCCACGGATTTGAAAGGGGTGCGACGCTGGCCGGTGGTCGTCTCCTACTTCGACGAGTCCTCCAAGGATTCCTCGCCGGAATACACTCTGTCCTTCGACCTCTATGAAAACGGCGTGTCCGGCAGCTTGAAGCTCGATTACGGAAACTTCGCGCTGCGCGCTCGCCTCCGGAAGCTGGAAATCCTGCCGACGTCGGCGTGCGCAAAATAGCGTGAGGCTCCAAGAAGCGGCGGCCCTGCGCTGCGCGGGGCGTCAAAACTCCCCGAGAGGAAGAGGGCCTTCAAGGCGCTCCAGCGCCCGGACGACCTCGGCGGGATCGACACCCGCCTCGGCCGCGAACTGGACGAGAAGCGGCTCGTTGGCCACCAGATATCCGAGGACGCTGCCATGGAAGCCGGGGTCCGCCGCCGCCGCTCTCAAGGTGCCGGGCCCGAGCCCGGTGACGGAAAGAAACCTTTCGATCCGGCCGGCGTCCTCAGCCAGAAACGTAAGGGCGGAGATCGCCATCGATTCGCCGTCCGAGCGGTCTGTGGATAAAGGTGCTTTCGACGGACGGCGCATTGTATCGATTCTCCCTTCGTCAAGGTCTTAGCGTTAGTGTCCGGGCCAAACCAATTCTGCCCTGGCGCGGAGGGAGGAGCCAATGCACAAGACAGTGCTGATCGTCGAGGACAACGAGCTCAACATGAAGCTCTTCAACGACCTCGTCGAGAGCCGCGGCCATCGGATCGTGCAGACCCGGAGCGGCATCGAGGCCGTGGAGCTCGCGCGAAAATACCGGCCGGACCTCATTCTCATGGACATCCAGCTGCCGGAGGTGTCCGGCCTCGAGGTCACGCAGTGGCTGAAGGACGACGAAGAGCTGCGCGCCATTCCCGTCGTCGCGATCACCGCCTTCGCCATGAAAGGCGACGAGGAGAAGATCTTGCAGGGCGGCTGCGAGGCCTATCTGTCGAAACCCATCTCGGTCGCCCGGTTTTTCGAGACGATCGACCATTTCCTCGGCCGCGCATAGTGTCCCTTCTCCCCGCTCGCGCGGAGAAGGTTGGAGGCCCACGAGCAAAGCCAGGGCGCATCAAGGTCGAGGAAGCGCCGCTTCCGCGCGCCTCTGCGCGTCTTATGACGATCAAGCGGCCGACTTCCGGTCCTCAGCAATTCGTGCAAATGCTGTTGTCGATCCGGTTGTCCTGCTGCTCGATGGAGCGATCGAGCGGCGTCGGTCCCGCCGCTTGCGAGGCGCCGGGCCGCGGGACGGTCGCGCCCGTGCCCGTCAGATGGTCATGATTCAGAAGATGCCCTGGCGCAGGCCTGCTGAGCTCCGGGGCGACAAGACCACCATCCTGTCGGGCATGAGCCGCAACGCCCGCCATGGACGCGGTAAGCGCAGAAAGGATGATGGCGGTGAATTTCGACTTTGTCATTGTCCACATACTTTGCGTGATAACTTAAGGGCGGCCGAGAACGCGGCCAGTGCGAGATTCGACAAGGGCCAAATGTCGTTGAAACCCGCTTTAGGCAAGGGGCCGCGCCTTCTTTTTTCTGCCGTGACCTTCCCGCCTTGCGGCATGGCGCCGCCTTTCGTCCGATCGGGCAGCAATTGACCCCATCGAAGCACGAAATGAGCGGCGAGTATGTCATCCGCGGAGATGACTTTTACGATTTTTTTGGAACAAACAGAGGAAGATAAGTGAATCAGCGCCCGGAAATGGTCTGCGCTCGGAACGCTTGCATCCGCAAGATGTCGGCGAGCGACGAGAAGCCCAATCCCGCACGGCAGGGCGGGCCGAACGAATCGCCCTGCTCGTCAAGCTCGTGCAAGCGACCCAGGTCGGCTGGAAATGGCGCCGCAACCCGTTGAAAAGGCTCGGTTGGCGGCCGGAAATTGGATGGCCACCGAACCTAGGCCCCTTGGTCGTACCGCCGCCTTGCGAGTTACAAAATTGCTGCTTTTAAGAGTTTGGCGTCGAAGCCCTTGAGATCGCTTGAGCAGCGACAGATGCGGGCGACCTGCCGCGCTAGGCGAGGAGAACAATCGCGGCGAGCGGAAGCGCCGGCTCAGCCGGCGGAAAGATGATCCAATATCGCGGCGAACTTCGCCTCGGCCTCGCCGCGATCGAACGGTTCGGGCTCTCCGCGCGCGGCGAGAGCCGCCTCGGCGCGGCGCAGAGGCTCGCCGGCAAGCTCCGGCGCTGCCGAGGAGACCGCCCGCGCCTCCTCGAGATTGCCGTTGCAGTGGAGAACCAGATCGAGGCCGGCCTCGAAGATCTCCCGGCTCCGCTCCTCATAGGAGCCGTGCAAGGCTTTCATTGACACGTCGTCGCTCATGATCAGGCCGTCGTAACCGATCTCGCCCCGCATGATGTCGCGGACGACGACAGGCGCCGTCGTCGCCGGCCGCTCCGGGTCGAGCGCGCTGTAGACGACATGCGCCGTCATCGCCATCGGCAAGTCTCTCAGCGCCGCGAAGGGAGCGAAATCGCGCTTCAGATCTTCCCGAGAGGCCCGCACCACGGGGAGCTCGTGGTGGCTGTCCGAGCGCGCCCGGCCGTGCCCCGGCATATGCTTGATGACCGGAAGGATCCCGCCGGCGAGAAGCCCCGCGGCGAAAGCCCTGCCCATCGCGGCCACGCGCACCGGGTCCTCCGAATAGGCCCGGGACCCGATGGCGGCGTGCGTCCCCGCCTCCGCGACGTCGAGCACGGGCGCGCAGTCGACCGAAATCCCCGCTTCGCCGAGATCGTCCGCGATCAGACGCGCAATCAGCCGGGCGGCCGTCTCCGCCTCAGCCGGCGGCAGACCCGCTTCAACAGCGGCCGCCCCGGGGTAGGCTCGCCAGTGCGGCGGCCCCATCCGCTGAACCCTCCCCCCTTCCTGGTCGATGAGGACAGGAGCGTCCGGCCGCCCGACGCACGCGCGAAACGCTTGGATCAGCGCTTGAAGCTGATCGCGGTCGCCGACGTTGCGCTTGAACAGGATGAGGCCCCAGGGCTGGTTTTCCCGGAGAAAGGACCGCTCTTCCGGAGTGAGCGCCAGAGCCGAACAGCCGCAGATGAAGGCCTTCGGCATCGATACTCTCCGGTCGACCTGGGCTTGCGGATCGGCGTTCGCTCACCTCGCGATGAAGCAGCTTCCTCCGTCGCCCTTCACACGCGCGCACAATGCGGCCGCGTCGGCTTTCGACAGGTCAACGACACGCAAACGATAGATCGTCCCGCCTTTTACCGTCGCCTTGTGCACGCCGATGGTCGAGCCGTTGAGGGCCAACTCATATTTGGCGTTGAGGTGCTCGACCTCGCTGTTGGCCTGGGCTTCCGAGTTCGGAGCGGCAAACTGGACAACCCAACCGCTCGACTTCGTCGCGGGGACGGGATCAACCGCCTGCGTTGGCGTCGAGGGCGCCGCCGGCTCGGCTTCGGCGACCTGAGCCTTCGAGCCCTTCCCCGTCCTCGCCAGCTTCGGTCCGAGTTGAAGCGGTTCGTTCGCCGCTTCGGCGACCGAGGCCGGCGCCGTCGTATCCGTCTTCGCGACGGCCACGCGCGCAGACGACTTTCCGGAAAGCTTGGTCGGCAATTCGAGCCGCGGCGTCGAGGGTTGCGCAGCGGCGGCGTCGCTCGCCGCCTTGGCCGCGGGCTTCGCGGGCGGCTTCGGCGGCTCGGCCGGCGGCGCGGCTTGGCTCGCGTCGGCCGCCTGCGCGGCTTGGCTCGCGTCGGCCGACGTCGCGACCGGCGTCGGAATCAGCGTGCCGTCAGGCCTCAGCGACACCGTCCTCACCGGCTTTGGATCTGGAAACTGCGAAGGCGGGGCCGGCGGAGGCGCCGGGGCGGCCACGACGACTGGCGTGTCGACCGTCCCCTGGACTGCGGTCCCGCTCGAGGCGTCGGCCGCAGCCGGAGCCGTCGTGGCGGGCGCAGACGGCGCTGTGGACGCCAGCGTGTTCAGGTCGACAGGCTGTTCCTGGGACGCGACCACCTTGACGTGAGCGGATTGGGTGTTGTCCTTCGACAAGCTCACGCCGGCTTCATTCGGAGCCGAGACGGCCTCGTCGCTCGGCGGCGCCACCTTGACCGGGCCCTGAGCCGCGGCGATGAACGGCGCTTGCCTGGGCACGCCGGGCACATGCACCGCGCCCTTGAGCGCCAGGACCGCACCGATCATGGCGACGCCGGCGACGGCCAGAGCCGAAATTCTCGCCGTCCAGCCGAACGTGCGTCCCTTCGCCGGCCGTTCCATAGGGGTGTGATCGGCGACTTCATAATCGTCATAGGGCGGCGCTTCCATAGCCTCCTCGCTGGCGGCCGTCTCCTCATGGAACTCCGCGTCCTCCAACGCCGGTCTGAGGACCCCCTCTTCGAGAGACCCGGGCTGGGCCGCATTGGTCGGCTCAGCGGCCGTGCGGACCGGGGGCTCCGACTTCGCCGAACTCAACCAGGCGCGCCAACTCGAGCAACGGATCCTCGGCGACCGTTGGGGAGGAGCCGGCCGCGCGCAAGCGGCGCTCGAATTCCTCAAGGTTGAGATCTGCAGCCGCTCGAGATCCGGAAACGCTCATATCGCCCTCTTCATACGCGAGCCGCCGCTTGACGCGCCTGACGCGCGTCAAATTCCACTGCCGCGATTCGCTAACGCATTTCTTCGGGGGCGCTAACCCCCAAAATTGTCAGCGCGGAGGCCAAAACGAGGCCGACCGCGGCCACCAAACCCAGGCGCGCGTACGACAAGTTTCGATTCATTTCGTTAACGAAACGCAAATCGCGCAAGTCTTTTCCCCGATTCCAGTGGGCGTGGAACCGCGTTGCGAGGTCATGAGCATAAAACGCGATCCTGTGCGGCTCGTGGACCTCGGCAGCCTGAAGAACGACTCGAGGAAATTGCGCCATGGTGCGAATCAGGTCCCTCTCGCTCTGGTCGGTCAGCAGCGTCGCGTCGGTGGCGGCAAGCGCGCGCAAATCGAGGTCGAAGTCGGGAAAGGCCGCCTTGCCCTGCCTGAGAACGCTGCGGACCCGAGCGTGGGCGTACTGAACATAGAAAACCGGATTGTCCTGGCTCTGCTCGATCACTCTCGCCAAGTCGAAGTCGAGCGGAGCGTCGTTCCTGCGCATCAGCATGATGAAGCGGACGGCGTCAGAGCCCACTTCGTCCACCACTTCCCGAAGCGTCACGAAGTCCCCGGACCGTTTCGACATTTTGACCAACTCGCCCTCCCGCATGAGGCGGACGAGTTGGCAGAGGCGCACCTCGAGCTTGGCCTTGTTGTCGGAGAGGGCGGCCACCGCCGCCTGCATGCGCCTGACATAGCCCGCGTGATCCGCGCCCCAGACGTCGACGAGGTCGAGAAAGCCGCGGTCGATCTTGGTGTTGTGATAGGCGATGTCGCTGGCGAAATAGGTGTAGGAGCCGTCCGACTTGACCAGCGGACGGTCGACGTCGTCGCCGAACCGGGTGGAGCGGAACAGCGTCTGCTCGCGATCCTCCCAATCGTCGGCGGGCGCGCCCTTGGGCGGCGGCAGGCGGCCCTCGTAGATGAGGCCCTTCGCCCGCAACGAGTTGATCGCCTCCCGGACACGGTCCGGCCCTCCATCCGCGCCGGTCAGCTCCCGCTCTGAGGCGAAGACCTCGTGCGTGATGTTGAGCGCCGCCAGATCGGCGCGAATCGTCGCCATCATGGCCTCGACCGCACGTTTGCGCACGAGGGGCAGCCATTCCGACTCGGACCTGCCCCTCAGCGCGGCGCCGAACTCGCATGCCAGCTTCTCTCCGACGCCTTTGAGGTAATCTCCGGGATAGAGCCCGTCGGGAATCGGCCCGATCTCTTCTCCGAGCGCTTCGCGGTAGCGAAGGAAAGCCGAGCGGGCCAGCACATCCACCTGGGCGCCCGCATCGTTAATGTAATATTCTCGCGTCGCCGCGCGGCCGGCGAAGATCAAAAGGCTGGCGAGCGCATCGCCGAACACGGCGCCACGGGCGTGGCCGACATGCATCGGCCCGGTCGGGTTGGCGCTGACATACTCGACGTTCACCGGTCCTGCGGCGCTTGGAGCGCCCGCGCCGAAGGCTGCGCCTTCGAGAAGAATGGCCCTCAAGACTTGCTCGTATACCTCTGGGCGCAGCACGATATTGATGAAGCCGGGCCCTGCGGCCTTCGCCTCGAGGACGTCCGGCTCCCGCGCGAGATCGGCCGCCAGCCCTTCGGCGAGCGCGCGCGGACTTGAGCCTGCCGCCTTCGCTTCGCGGGCGAAAACCATCGCCGCGTTGGTCGACAGATCGCCATGAGTCGGATCGCGCGGCGGCTCGACCAGGAAGCGCCCGAGATCGAGGCCGCCCGGCAGCTCGCCGGCTGCGATCCGCTTTTCGATCAGCGCCGCCACGCGCGCCTGGAAATCCGCAAAAATGTTCATGGTTTTCGCCGCGCTGGAAGAGCCGCGCGTCTAACGCAAGTCCAACGGGCCGTCAAAAAGGCGGGCATTCTCGTGGACTGCGAAACGGTCGGTCATTCCCGCGATGTAATCGGCGACCGCACGCGCGCGTTCCCCCTGCTCCGCCTTCGCCGCCCAGTCGGGCGGCATGGCGGACGGATCGGCCATGAAGGCGGCGAACAGCCGCCGCACGATCGCGTCGGCCTTGTCGCGCACCGCCCTCACCGAGGGATGGCGGTACATGCGAGCGAACAGAAACGCCTTCATGTCGCGGTCGGCCGCGACGATCGTCTCCGAATGTCCGACCAGCGCCCGCCCGGCGGTCGCGACCGCCTCCGGGCTCGCCGCGTGCGCCTCGGCGATGCGCCGGCTGCTCTCGTCGATCGCATCCTCGATGAAGCGGGTGATCACCCGGCGGGTCAGCTCATGGACGACCCGCGCCTCTTCCAGGGCGGGGTAGCGATCGTCGATCTCGCGCAGGAGTTCGGCGATGAAAGGCGCGGCGGCGCGGATGTCGACGAGCGCGAAGAGACCGGCGCGTAGGCCGTCGTCGATGTCGTGAGCGTCATAGGCGATGTCGTCTGCGAGCGCCGCGGCTTGCGCCTCGAGGCTCGCATGGAGGCTGAGGTCGAGGGGCTGAAGACGGTCGTAGCGCAGAACCGCCGCCGGGACCCCGCGTTTCCGGTAACGCTCGGTCGGCGCGCCCGACGCGTCGAGGAGCGGCCCGTTGTGCTTGACGAGCCCGGCGAGCGTCGGCTGGGTCAGGTTGAGGCCGTCGAATTCCGCGTAGCGCCGCTCGAGCTCGGTGACGATGCGCAGCGCATGGCTGTTGTGGTCGAAGCCGCCGTGGTCGGCCATGCACGCGTCGAGCGCGTCCTCGCCCGTGTGGCCGAACGGCGTGTGCCCGAGGTCGTGGGCGAGCGCGACCGCCTCGGCGAGATCGTCGTCGAGCTTGAGGGCGCGGGCCAGCGCCCGAGCGATCTGCGCGACCTCGATCGTGTGCGTCAGGCGGGACCGGAAATGGTCGCCTTCGTCATGGACGAAGACCTGCGCCTTGTGCGCAAGGCGGCGGAAGGCGGTCGAATGGACGATCCGGTCGCGGTCGCGCTGGAACTCGGTCCGCGTCTTGGACGGGGGCTCGGGAATGAGGCGCGCAGGGGCCCGCGCAGGATCCGCCGCATAGTGCGCGCGCCCCGTCCCGTCCGCCATCGGCCAACCCCAATGTTGCGCTTTCGCCCGCCGCGTCCATATCTTAGTCAGGCAATTTCTTGAAGGCGCGCCTTCCCGGCGGCCATCACAGAGGGTCAATCGTTCATGAGCGAAGCCGCCTCGACCGCCGACGCCGTCTCGATCAGCGCCGAGCGCCGCCAAGCGGCTGAACGCCATCCTCAGGGCCGAAGAAGGCGCGGCGTTGCGCATCTCGGTCAAGGGCGGCGGCTGCTCGGGCTTCCAATACGCCTTCGACGTCGACAAGACCCGCGCCGAGGACGACTTCGTCGCCACCCGCGACGGGGCGACCGTCGTCGTCGACCCCGTCTCGCTCGAAATGATGAGGGGGGCCGAGCTCGACTTCGTCGACGACCTGATGGGCCAGTCGTTCCGGGTGAAAAACCCGAACGCGACCGCCTCGTGCGGCTGCGGGGTCAGCTTCTCGGTCTGACCCTCCGGCGGCTATCGCGCTTTACGCCGTTTAGCGCCAGTTTAGCGTCGAGCCTCTTCTTTTTCAAAGACTTGCGACCCTGTTTAGCGTCACGCTTGATTTTTGGCGATTTCGACGGCTCCGGCGCCCTCGCTCAAGGCCCACAAGGCCAGCGAGGGCTTGCCGCCGGCCGGCCGTTGGCTCGGTGTGGAATAAGTCTGAACTGACGCCAGGCATATTTTCACCACCAAGGGCACGAAGTTTGCAGAAAGGGCACGGTCAGTTGGCGCCCTTTGTGCATCCTTGGTGTTCTTTGGGGTGTCCCGCCACGCTGCCGCTCTTGGCGGCGGCAAAGTAAGACTGCCGGCGCTTGGGCGCGGAGGAAACGCCAACGCAGGTAGGGAGGGATTCCCTGCGGCAGCGCCGGCAGCCATGTGAACAGGGTGTAAGAACGGATCGTTTGGTGGTCAACCACATTCTGCTACGTACAAATACGTACCACTACGTACAAATACGTAGGTTGAGGGGCATGCCATTGGACCGGCGAGAGCCCAATTGGCCGCTCTCAAGACGCCGTGGCACATGCCTTGCGAAAAGTTCAACTTTGCATTACTTCCTGGACCTGCCAACGGATTGAGTTTGTTTCGATCGCGTCGAAGGTGGCGGTCGCGACAAAAGGCTAAGAAGTGAGCGCCGGCGAAAGGCGGTGCGGGCAGACGATGGACGGCGCAGAGCCAAATCGCGCCCAGACGACCTGCGTCCCGCGGCCGGGCGGCGCATGCTCGGCGAGGTCATGGCGGTCGCCAAGGCAGTCGAGACGCCAGCGAGGACCATTTGCGCGAGGCCGCCGACCTGGATCTCATCGGCGCGGCCCGACGAGTTGATGAGTGGACGGTGATGCAATCGACCTTCGGGTTCCGATCTGACAGGCTGCCTCTGCCCAAGTCAGGACCTGGCTGCGATCGAAACAACGCAAGCAAAGCTACACGCAAGCGCCGTGGCGACTACAAGGGTCATCGCCCCGGCCGTAATGCCTAAAGCCGTCCCGATTGCTCTCACGCCTCGGCCCTCCATTTGCGCCAGTTGCAGCTGGACCATCCACCGACAGGAGGAACCCGAACTTGGGGCAATGCTGTAAGGGATCCGGGGCTAAAAACGCGCGTTGTGCGCCAGAGTTCCGCCGGCGGAGCTGTACGAACCGGCGCTGATCGCTTGAGCGCGATGTGGGCGAAGCTCTCGGTCGAGCCGCCGCTTCGTCGCCTGCAACGACGCGCGCAAGGACCTCGCCGAGACCCACGAGCCTACACGACGCCGACACTTTACTTTGGCAATGACGTGGTTCGGCCCACGGTTCAGCATGGATTCCCGGCGACCTGAACACTCGCTCTCGTTTGAGAGTTGCTCGCAGGGTCTCCTCCAGCCAGGGAGGGGAACGCACTCCCATCATCGAGCGCCGCCTCCACTACCTCATTCAACGGCTCAATGACCCGTTTATTGATTGACGGCGCCGCCCTCCGGACCGCCCTCACCTTATCGGCGGCGCGTACTGGATGCCGCCTTCGTTCCACAGCTGGTTCAACCCACGCGGGATGGCGAGAGGCGTCCTGGCGCCGAGGTTGCGCTCGAACACCTCGCCATAATTGCCGACCGTCCGGATGACGTTCGCCGCCCAGGCGTTGGTGAGCCCGATCTCCTCGCCGAAATTTCCTGACGTGCCGACGAGGCGCATCACCTCGGGCTTCTGCGAGCGGAGCGCCTGGCCGATCGTCTTCGAGCTGACGCCGAGCTCCTCGCCGTTGACCATGGCGAACAGGACCCAGCGGACGACCTTGATCCACTTCAAATCGTTCTGTCGCACCACCGGTCCGAGCGGCTCTTTCGAGATCACGTCCGGGAGGATCACATGATCCCTGGGCCTCGACAGGCGAAGGCGCAATGCATAGAGCTGGGAGAGATCGCTGGTCAGCACCGAACACTGGCCGGCCTCATATTTCTTGATCGAGTCGTCGGTCGAGGACGTCGCCACCGTTTGCAGCGCCATATGATTGGCGCCGAAGAAATCGGCGAGGTTGTCGATGGTTGTCGTCCCGCTTTGCGCGCACACTCTCGCTCCGTCGAGCTCGAGCGCCGACGTGACGCGCAGGGCGCGCGGAACCATGAATCCCTGCCCGTCGTAATACGATATGCCGACGAAGGTCAGCCCGAACTCGGTCTCGCGGCCCATCGTCCAGGTCGAATTGCGGGACAGAACGTCGATCTTGCCGTCGGCGAGCGCCTGAAAGCGGGCGTCGGCCGATAGCGGAACGAGCTTGACCTTGTTCGGATTGCCGAAAATGGCGGCCGCGAGGGCGCGGCAGAAGTCGACGTCGAACCCGGTCCATGCGCCGCGTTCGTCGACGAACGAAAAGCCCGGCAGGCCCTCGTTGACCCCACAGACGAGGGCGCCGCGCGCCTTCACGGCCTCGAGCGTCGGCGACGAGGCAAGGGCCGAGCCGCAGAGGATCGCCGTCACGATCGCGGCGAGGGCCGCAATCCGACCCGCTCCGCCTAACCTTCCACGAATTCGAGCCATGCCGAAGTCCGCCGACGACCCGACCTGACGCCACCCTCTCAAGAGTTGGCGCTCGCGGTCAAGACGGAGTGGCGCATTGCCTCGGGACGCGCAAAGTCCCTGGCAATCCATCCCATGCCCTTGCCCTGCTCGAGGACCCGGGCTGAGAAGAGTGCGCCTTTGACAGTCTCGGCGATCTTTCCCCGGGAATGACACCCAGCGGAAATGATATCGAGGGGCTATGCGCCGGATGAGTGTGGAGTGCAGGAATCCGTCGACCAAGACTTGCGGCGACGATCGTGCAATGCGACTCCTGGTTCCGATAGCGAACGATACGCCGTCCAGCGCTTTCGCCTTCCGGAGTGGGAGCAGCGGGGAAGAGGTGCTTGTGATAGGGAGACAGGATGGGCGAGCCGCCGCGTTTCAGTCATCATGGAGCCCATTTGTGCGCCGCTGCGCGAAAACTGAACGCCGCTCCGCCAAGTGCGGCGGGGTTTGCGGCGACGTCCGCGCTATCCGATCTAGGCCGGAGAAGCGGCCCACACCCCATCCGGCGCTTCGCGCCCCCGGCAAGCTGAAGAGGGTCCCCGCTGCAAGAGTTCAATCTCCGCGGCGTCAGCCACTGCGCAATCGCGGGCCACGCTTCTCTCAGCGTCCTGGCCCCCATGAACAGGCCGATGTGGCCGCCGGGCACGAGCGTCTTGATGATCTGGTCTTTCGGAGTTCCGAGAAGGCGCTCGGCTTCGAACACCTGCTCCCTGGCGGTGATGTCGTCCTCCGAGCCGGCCAGCAGATAGACCGGGCATGCGATCGATTTGAGGTCCAGGCGGCGGCCGAGACCGACGAACGCGCCCTTGGCCAATCGGTTCTCCATGAAAAGCTGACGGATCGCCTGAAGGTACCAGCGTCCGGGCAGGTCGAGCGGGTTCTCGTACCAGTTCTCGAACGTCTCGCGCTTGGCGACATAGACCGGATCGTCGATGTGCTCGTAGAGATCGACGTGCTCCTCGAAATAATGCTGCTCGGGATGCATGTTCTTCCACCCCTGGAGCATGAACCTGCCCTTCATCAGGCCGCCGCCGAGTTGGATGAGCTCCTCGTAAAACGACAGCGGCGATTGATGGACCATGCGCTTGATCGGCCCGTCGCCGGCGTCCGTGTCGATCGGCGCGCCGGCGAGAACGAGCCTGTTGACCTTGTCGGGGAACCGCGCCGCCGCCATCGCCGACATCCAGCCTCCCTGGCAGAGCCCGACGAGATTGACGCGTCCGCCAAGGTCGTCGATGGCGACGATGAGCTCGGCGAGGTAGTTGTCGATGTCGAAATCCTTCATGTCGTCGGTCGCCGACTTCCAGTCGGTCAACGCGACATACCCAACGCCGTTCGCGAGCAGAGTCTCGATCAGGCTCTGATGAGGAGTAGGAGGAGCGGATCGCCGATCCACTCCCTTCAGCCGTCAGTCGACGCGAATTTCGCGTGTTCGTTGGCGCTCTTCGTTTGAGCAACATGAAGGTGAAGCGTGTGCCGCGCGGGACGCTGTTTATGGAACGACGATCACCGGCACAGGAGCGAGGCTGGCGAGCTTGCGCGACACGCTGCCGAGCAGGAGCTGCTCGAGCGGCCCCGCGCCGCGCTTGCCCACGACGATGGCGTTGACCGCCTTCTCCTTCGCGATGTCGATGACCGTCTCGGCGACCTCGCCCATGCGCGATTCGAGCTGGATCGAATCCGCGCCGGCGGCTCGCGCCCGCTCTCGCGCCTGCGTCAGGGTTTCGGCTGATATCGACTTCGAGCATTTCCTTCACCGAAGCCTGCTTGGCGTCGATCAGGCGGGTGAAGACGCCGTCGGGCAGGCCGTAGCCGCCGATCACGTTGGCGATGAGGAGGTCGGCCCCTTCGCGCTTGGCCAGGCCCGCGGCATAATCGACCGCGCGGTCCGCGGCTTCCGACCCGTCGGTCGCAACCAGAATTCGCCGTTTCATTGTTCGGCCCTCTTGCTCGCCCAGATGTGATGGAAGTGATTGAACAGCCAGCCCTCGACGCGGGCAAGATGGCGCGCCTGCCTTCCGGGGCGATGAGCGATCATGCCGTAGACGCCGATCTTGACCGCGCTCGCGACGAAGAACGAGACGAGCGCATAGGCCCAGACCATCAGCGCAAGCGGCCATCCGGTCGGCGACATGAAGAAGCCGTAGACGACGACGAGCGTGCCGACGACCTGCGTCGCTTCGGCCGGCACGACGAGCTTCCAGCTCGGCCAAGGCCGCTCCCACACCGGGCCGGTGTTGCGGGTGAGGTAGATCGTCATGTGGCCCGAGACGAGCAGCTTGAGGAAAATCAGCGCCTGGACGACCGGCCGCGCGAGCCCGAGATAGTCGCGGACGATCCAGTAGAGCACGAAGCTCTCGATCACGCCGTAGACGCCGAGCGCCGTGGCGATGGTGAGCACGCGCCCCATGTCCCAGCGCACCGGCGCCTCGGCGACCGGCGCATTGTCGTAGGCGATCATCATGATCGGCAGATCGTTGAGCAGCGCCAGCAGCACGACCATGATCGCGGTGACCGGATAGAAATTGAAGATCAGGATGCTCGCCGTCATGAACAGCAGGAGCCGCATGGTCTCGGCGATGCGGTAGACGGCGTAGCTCGTCATGCGCTCGAAGATGCGGCGCGCCTCCTCGATCGCGAGTGTGATGACGGAGAGGCCCGGGCGCGGTCAGCACGAGGTCGGCGGCGGCGCGCGCCGCGTCGGTCGCGCCGCTGACGGCGATGCCGATGTCGGCCTGTTTCAGCGCCGGCGCATCGTTGACGCCGTCGCCGGTCATGCCGACGATGTGGCCGGCGCCCTGGAGGATCTTGACGATCTTGAACTTGTGCTCGGGGAAGACGCGGGCGAAGCCGTCCGCGGCGACGATGCGCGCGGCGTCCGGATCGGGGCGTCCTTCGGCGAAGGCGTCCGCCGCCACCATTATCTTTCGGCCGAGGCCCAGTTTTCCGGCGGTCTCCGCGGCGATCGCCTCGTGGTCGCCGGTCACCATCTTGACGTCGACGCCCATCGCGCGCGTCGCGGCGATCGTCTCGGCGCTGTCGTCGCGCGGGGGGTCGAAGAGCGGCAGGAGGCCGAGAAACCACCAGTTTCCTGGCGTTTCAGCGCGAGCGACGCCGAGAGTGCGATAGCCCTTGGCGGCGTCCGCCTCGACCAGCGCCTCGATCGCCTTTCGCTCGGGGGCGTCGGGCTTGCACAGGTCGAGGATCACCTGCGGCGCGCCCTTGGCGACGGTGAAGCGGGCGCCCTTCGCCTCGACGTCCGCCTCCGCGCGTTTCGCCACCGGATCGAACGGCCGGAACGCGCGCACGGCGTAGGACTCGAGCTTCAACCCGGGCGGTTCGGCGCCGAGGATCGCGGCGTCGATGGCGTCGGGCGCATCGCGGCGAGATGAAAGCTCGGCGGCGAGCATCAGCTCGTCGAGCGTCGCCCCGTGCGCCGGCTGCGCCTCGCCGAGGGTCAGCTGGTTCTTGGTCAGCGTGCCTGTCTTGTCGCTGCACAGGATGTCCATGCCCGCCATCTCCTCGATGGAGACGAGCCGCGACACGATCGCCTTCATCCGCGCGAGTTTTTCGGCGCCGACCGCCATGGTCACCGACAGCACCGCGGGCAGCGCGACCGGAATCGAGGCGACGGTGAGAATGAGCGCGAACTGCACCGTCTCGAGCAGCGGGTCGTGGCGGAAGAGCGCGGCGACGCCGATCAAGAGCACCAGCCCGATCGTCGTCAGAATGAGGAAGTTGCCGATTTTCAGCACCGCGCGCTGGAAATGCGACACCGTCTTCGCCTGCTCGACGAGATGCGCGGTCTTGCCGAAATAGGTGTTCATGCCGGTCGCGGTGACGAGGCCGGTCATCTCGCCCTGCTTGGCGATCGAGCCGGAATAGGCCTCGTCGCCGATCTTCTTGTCGACGGGCAGCGACTCCCCGGTCAGCGCCGACTGGTCGACGCTGAGGTAGTCGCCCTCGATGAGTTTCATGTCGGCTGGAACGATGTTGCCGAGGCCGACCAGCACAATGTCGCCGGGCACGATGAGCCGCGCCTCGACGTCCTTCCAGGCGCCGTCGCGCTTGACGCGCGCTTTCAGCGCCAGCCGCTGCTTCAAGAGCGCGATGGCGTTGTCGGCCTTGAACTCCTGCCAGAAGCCGACGCCGGCGTTGATGAACAGCATGACGAGAATGATCGAAAGGTCGTCCCAGTGGCGCAGCAGGCCGGAAAGCACCGCGGCGATCTCGATCATCCAGGGGATCGGGCCCCAGAAGAAATGGGCGAGCCGCTCCACCACGCTCACGTGATGCTCGGCCAGCGCATTCTCGCCGTACTGCTGAAGCCGGCGCTGAGCTTCGGCTTCGGTGAGACCCGCAGTCTCGGAGGCCGCCGTCGTTCTTTCAGCGGTAGCGGGCTGCGACGCATTTCGGGCGCCGGATCGAACTTCGGTGGTCATTCGACGCTCTCCTTGTCGTCAATCGCCACTCGTGGCGTCATCACGAGGGCGCGCACGAAACGGACGCGCAGGTGTGGGATTCGCCCGTCCGGGGGCGGCGGCACCCTGCGCTCCGCGGTGGCGACCTCTTCGGCCGCCACCGGAACCGGACCGCGCACCAGCGCGACGACGCATCGGACGCCCCCGGCGCTCCGAAACGAACGGAAGCGAGATAGTAGCCGGGAATGGGCTCGAAACTTTGGCGCAAGGCGGCCCCAACCTTGCTCTCGTAAAGCGATCGCGAGACTGCGGCATGAAGCCGCAGGCCGAGCAGGACGGCGAGCGCGGCGAGAAGCGCGAAACTCGGCGTCGTTCGACGCAGGAAGGCGCTCACTCCCTGATCTCGGATCTGCGCGAACTGACAATAGCCGCCGATTCCAGAAAACCACGGAGAACGCGAACTGAATCCCGATTACGTTCGTCGCCGCAAACATCAGCGCGCCGCCCGCGCGGGGCTCTTAGAGCAGATCCCGTTTAAATGGAATCGTCATCGCCTACAGCGCTCGCAACGCGAACGCGGGGGTCCGGCTCCAAGCCTCTGGACCTGCGGGGCTGACGTCCCGCATTGCGACAATTTCTGTCGCACGAACGCTTGACTCGAACATAAGCAGAACATAGAATGTTCGGAGGAGCGGGTCACACACCCCTAGCATGCTGTTTGAAAGCTAATCGTTGCGTGGCCTTGGATCCCCGCTCGCCCGAGCGTTGCGTCCGGGGCAAGGCCTGCGAGCGGGCTGGAAATGCCGTGGCAAAGGCTGAGCAGCCAATCAGCGCCGACGGCGCGCCATTCTGAATGAAAAACATTCAGCGTTTGGTCTTAGCCCTGCCGATGTGGCCCGGCTATTTTCATGGCAGTTACCCCCTCCCCATTTTATTTTATTTCTTTCTTCTCTTTCCTATTTTATCGCCGATCTGGTTCTGCACTGCCTGATCGCCAAGAGCTTCGTGCCGCCCCGGCCGCTGCGTGAGCTGCGCGAGTTGCTGCGCTACCGCCGCAAGCTGGTGGAGAGCCAAGCCGCTGAACGCAACCCGCTCCTGAAGCTCCTGGAGACCGCCAACATCAAGCTCGCGAGCGTCGCTTCCGACGTTTTTGGCGTGTCCGGCCGCGCGATGCTCAGTGAGCTGATTGCGTGCGAGGCCTCCCCCGAGGCGATATCCGATCTCGCCAGGGGCCGTTGCGCCGCAAGCGCGCCGATCTGATCCTGGCGCTCTACGCGCGCCTCGAGGAGCATCACCGCTTCCTCCTGACTATGCAACTGCGCCAGCTCTAAGCCATCGAGACCGACATCGCAGCGCTCTACCTGCGCATCTACGAGCCGCTCGAGCCCTATTGCGCGCCGCACACTCTCCTGATGCAGATTCCTGGCGTCCACTGCGTGGTTGCCGCCGTGCTGATCGCCTAGAACTAATCGAATGGGCGGACTCTGCAGGGAGGGTCGGGCCGCGAGCGCGAGCTGGGAGCGCGAATTTTTTCTGCTCGATCGGCTGCAAGTCCTTGATAGGTTAAGGAAAATCATCATCAAGGAGGTTGGTCCTGCGGAGGCAGACGCGATGACGCGATGGAAATGGCGCCGCAAGCCCTTGGAAAGATTGCTTTCGGCGATGGAAATGGCGCGATCCTAGTCGGCGGACGTCGAATAAAAGGACTAGCGGATCGAAGCGACGAAGGGACAGGTTTTGACGCCCAATGCATTGAAAAGCCGAGATCGCGGACAGGACTGCACGGCGCCGGGCTCCGAATTTGACTTCGGGAGTGTTTCAGGTCGCTCGCACTGGCTTGTGCGGTTCCAACTGATCGGGACCTGCTTTAGCGAGTAGACCGCAGCTCCCGATTACGCTCGCGTGCCCATTCACCGGCCAATAGACTGAGGGCGGCTTGCTCGAACTCGCGGACCGATTCGATCACCTCTTGGGTCGGGCCCGACCGCCACGTCTCGCCGATCGGCGATTTGTATTCTTCTTCGAGCGATTCACTAACCCCGCGACGGTCTTTACGTCACCATCACCATGATGATGCTCCTGCTAAGCCCGGCCGGTTAAGCGAACTGCAGCCCAGGTCACGGCCCAGTCGTCCGCCCAGCTCGGTAGCGCCACTTCAGGCTGCACGCCGGGCAGCGCATGGACATGAACGTCACGCCCCGAGTGTTTGGCGAGAATCTCGACGGCGCGCTTCTCCCGATCGGCGTCCCGGGTGCGCACCCAGAGCAGCAAACCGCCCTGGTCCAATTGCTCCTGAAGATGGCGCGCATGGCGGTCGCCGACCAGCTTGGCGAGGACGGAGCCGATGAGGCCGCCAACGCCGCCGCCAACGGCTGCTGCAGCGATTGCGAGGACCAGGGCGCCGCCGGAAGCGATGAAGGAGCCCGCGGCGGCCCCGACGTAAAGAAGGCCGCCGATCAGGCCTCCTTCGGCGTCGCCGATGTCCTCCGTCGAAATGTAGCTGCAGCGGGGGACGGCCGGATTATCTTCGAGTTCGGCAACCGTCTTGTACTGGTGGCCGAGCTTTTCGACCACCGTGCGTTTTGCCGCGAGCAAGCTCAATTCAGCACGGTCGAAGCCGGAGCTCAGGAGATCGTCTATCGCGTCCTGGAAAGCGTTCGCGTCGGCAAAGACGCCGACAGCCTCCCGGACCTCCGAAGTGTTGCGCTCGGCATCCATGGTTTTGCCTCCTCATCCGAACTCGTATTTTCGCCTCGGGCCGGAGCCGGCGCATTGACGCGGATCAAGTTGCGGATCGCTGCGGAGCGAAGCGACGAAGCCATCGCGGCCTTCAGGAGACCGCCGGTCAGGCGCCGGCGAGCGCCGCGCTCGTCACGCCGACGGCGCCGACGAGAATGAGGCTCACCGCCCAGACGACGTCGAGGTTGAACCAGCTCTTCGAGATGAATTGCAATCCGAGCCATCCGTGCACGGCGAGCGCGACGGCGCCGCCGCTCACGATCATCGCCGCCGCATGGACGAGCGAGACGGCGAGCGCCGTCGCCAGGCTTCCGCGCATCAGCGCGGCCGCCGCCTGATGGCCGATGTCCTGTTCGCGCGCGCTGCAGAGGCCGAGATAGATCGGCAGCAGCATCAGGCCCGCGCCATGCGCGGTCGCGACCGCGAATGACCACAGCGCGAGCTGGGTGGGCTTGATTCGCGTGAGAAACCGCGGATGGCGGCGGGTTATCAGGAGAGCGACGCCGCCCGCAATGACCAGGAGCCCGGCGCCGAAGCGGATCTGCCGTTGCCAGGCGATCAGCGCCGTCATCGCCGCGAAGGGCAAGAGGATGCCGGCCATCGCCAGGAAGTGGCCGGCGCCGAGCGGCGCGAGCGCGGCGATCAGGTCGCGCCGTCCTCGACCCATCAGCCCGGCGGAGACCGCCAGCGGCCAGCCCATCCCGGGATTGAGCCCGTGATAGACGCCGCTGGCGACGACCGCCAGCCAAAGGCCGGTCTCAGTCCACTCGGCGGACGGCGCGCTCACACCGATGGATAGCAGAACGAGTCCGACGAGCAGTCGCCGCCGTCGAGACGGATCTGGTGGGACCGGTAGCCGTTCGGGAACTCGACATAGAAGCTCCTGTCCAGTGTGAGGCCGCCGTTGTCGCCGACGTCGGCCTTCACCATCGCGGCGGGAACCCCGTCCGGATAGAACTGGTTGTCCCAGGTCGAGTAGAGCGAGTTGGTCCAGTAGACGCGTTTGCCGTCGCGGCTGATCTCGACCATTTGCGGACCGCCGCGATAATTGACGCTGCCGGGGTGAGGCGTCTTGCGCGTGATCCCCCCGATATGGACGGAGCCGGCGAGCTTCGGCGCCATCGGGTCGGACACGTCGTATTGGCGCATCTCGCCCGTGCCCCAGCAGGACGCATAAAGGAAGCGGTCGTCAAGCGAGAGGTCGATGTCGGTCAGGAGCGGCGGCACGGCTTCAAAACCCTGCAACAGCGGCGGCAGCCGGTCTTTCGAGGCCGGCTCGGGCGAAATGGTCGCGGTCTTCCGGCAATGGAACTCGCCGCCTTCGCGCCACCACGTCCAGATCGAGGCCTCCAGATTCGTCGTGTCGACGACCACCCCGACGAAACCGTATTCCTTGATCGGGTCATGGGCGGGACGGACCTCGAGCGGCATCTGATGATTGGCGCCGAGATCAATGGTCTGCACATTCCTCCGCTCGCGCAAGTTCCAGAAGTGCAGCCGGTGTCCATACTTGTTGGACAACAGGTCCTCCGGCACGAGGCCGTTCTCGAACTGTGGCGGCAGGCCCCATTCGCTCGAAACCATGTAGTCGCGCGGCAGGTTCCACCAGAAGTCGTAGTGTTTGTCCTGCGCGCCGCGGTCCAATTCGTAACGGCCGATCACGTCGAAGGTTTCGCAGTCCATGATGAAGATGCCGGGAGGGCCCTCCATGCCGTCCTTGCCCCCGCCCCCGAGCGTCGAAACATAAATGCCTTCGGGCCCGCAATGGATGGTGTGCGGCCGCGAATAACCGGTCTTGGCGAAGACCTCCTCCGGCTCGATGATCTTGTGAATGCTCGCCCTTTTCGGATCGGGCTTGGTGTCGATCACGTAGATGCGCGAGGTCCGGGTACCCATAATGATCAGGTAACGCCGCTCGAGGAAAGCGTGGCTTGCTAGCGGATAGAGCGCCGACGAGCATGCGTTCCAGCCGAAATGGTGAAATTCGTCGCCTTTGTATGGCATGATCACCGTATGAACGATCTTGCCCCAGGAATTCGAGCCGGGATCGACGTCGACGACTGCCAGCGCGTCGGGCTGCGAGAAATCCGGGCTCAGCATCAGCGTGTAGGCAAGCTTCTCAGGCGGAGCCTGCATCGCCAGCTTCGCCGTCGCGTGGAAGGTAGGGTCGGGACGCACCGTCATAGGGATCGTTCCTCCTCGATTTATTTCATTCGCCGTCCCCAATCGGGGACTTGGGTTTCAGATTAGCGCGAACCTGTCCTTGCGCAAGTGGAGCCCGCACGGCTCGACGCCCTCGTCTCGACCAATCAGTTCGGATCAACGTCACCGCGAACCCAGCTCTGCACGCCGACCCGGTCGTTCGAGCCCCTTTCCCGGCCAGGCGGAGAAGGGTAGAGGAACCCGATGGCCTCGATCAACCTTTTGCGCGCCAGCGCTCCCCCTTGCGGCTCGGCGCCCGCGCCAGCGTCCGCGTCTGGCTCGCCGCCGTCGCCGCGCTCGTCTTCGCCATGGTGCTGGTCGGCGGAGCGACGCGCCTGACCGAATCGGGCCTCTCGATCACCCAGTGGAAGCCGGTCACCGGGGTCGTGCCGCCATTGAACGCGGCGGACTGGCAGGCGGAGTTCGAGCGCTACAAGCAGATCCCGCAATACGCCCGGCTCAATCCCGACATGACGCTCGCGGGCTTCAAGACCATCTTCTGGTGGGAATGGAGCCACCGGCTGCTGGCGCGCATCGTCGGCTTGGCGTTCATTCTGCCGGCGCTCTGGTTCTGGATGCGCGGCGCCTTCAAGGGCGCCCTCGGACGCCAGGTCGCGGTCGCGACCGCCCTCCTGGCGCTCGAGCCGATCGTCGGCTGGTGGATGGTGAGCTCGGGCTTGAGCGAGCGCACCGAGGTCGCGCAGGAGCGCCTGGCGCTGCACCTGATGATCGCCGCCGCGACCTTCGGCGCGCTGATCTACGCCGCGACGGGTCTAAGCGAGCGACCAGGCGCGCCCGCCTCGCGCGCCTTTTCCCTGTCGGCGGCCGGCTTCGCCGCTCTCGTCTATGTCCAGCTCGGCCTCGGCGCCCTGGTGGCCGGCCTCCGCGCAGGCCTCATCTACAACACCTGGCCGCTGATGGGCTCGGGCTTCATTCCCGGCGAGGCCTTCGGCTCGTGGCGCTCGATGCTCGACGATCCGGCGACCGCGCAGTTCGATCACCGAATGGTCGCCTACGCCATCCTCGTCTTCGCGCTCGTCCAGGCGGTCGCGGCCCTGCGCTCGGAACCGTGGGCGCTCGCGCGTCGCGCCATGCTTCTCGCCGGCGTGGCGGTTCTTCAGGTCGGCCTCGGCGTGGCGACGCTGGTGCTCACCGTGCCGATCCCCCTCGCCCTCGCCCATCAGGCGACCGCGCTCGTCCTGTTCGGCCTCGCCGTATGGCATTGGCAGGCGACGCAGATCGAGCGTGAGCGTGCGCGCGCCGGATTACGTGAGCGCGCCGCATCATGAATGACATGGAGCACGGGGCCTAAACTAACAGCTTCGGAGACTGGCGGCGACCTTGACCCGGTCCACCGCCGAGAGTTCGTGATCCGCGTTGCGAGGCGCGCATCGAGCGACGTCATCTTGCTGACCCGGACGACGCACGCATGCGATAGGCCGCCGGCGTCGAGATCGGAAATGGGGACGTCCAGCGGCCATCCCTCGTGCGCGGCGCTCGTGATCATCAACACCCACAAAATGGCAAACGCGTCAGTCACCGCGGGCGTCGCAATGACCAGTGCGGGCCGGCGCCGCATCGCAGCCTGATCGGCAAAGGGAAAGTCGACACGGACAATATCCCACGGAGCAATGGCGCCCTTCGAAGTCGGCGGCGCTCATCACAGATCGCGGAAAGCTTCGTCTCCGGCGTCTTCCATTCCCAGAAGGCGGCGAACGGATCCTCGAACGGCGCGCCGCGGCGGAGCTTGGCCGGAGTCGCCTTGGTCAACACGACGCGTCCGTCTTCAATGGCGTAAGCGATCTCGTCGCCCGGCCCGACACCGAGCGCACTTCGAACGGGGAGCGGAATGGTTGTCTGAGCCTTGCTGGTGAGTTTGCTGGTGATCATCCGGACGCACCATGTAGGCTAAGAGGCAAGGAAAATCATTACGGCCGTCAAGCCTGACATCGCGCGCATGCGATTTACCCGTTGGACGCCTTGACGGTCGACGCCGAATCGTTGGAACGCCCGGCCTGAGGTCGACGTTGTTTACTGGGCCCAGCCGGGCGGGAGAAACAGGGCGGATGATCGAGCAGGGGCGGGAGCCTTCGTCGAGGGGCGCGGCCGGCGCATTGCGGCGCGTTCCGGTAGATTTGAGCTTATCGTCCGGCGTACAGATCCGGATTGATCCGCCGATCGTCGGAGAATCGAAGGGGGGCGATCTGAACAAGCTCCTGGCCTTGCTCGTCGCGGTTACGCTCGCCTGCGGCGTCGCCGCCGGGGTCACCATCAACTTGGCCGCCGCTTACGCGGACGGTTCCGCCGACGGCTATTAGCGGCGAGGGGATCGAGGCCGCGCGATCCCGCGCAGTCGCTGGCTAGCTCGCCACAAACAGCAGCGAGCGCGGGCTCGTCTCGAGCAGATGGTTGGCGGTTTCGCCAAACAGCATCGCATCGCTCGGGCGAATGGTGACGCCGAAAACGATCAGCGTTGCGCCGGCTTTCGCGGCCTCGGAGAAAATCGCCTCCTGCCAGTCGGCCGAAGGGCGGCTCCGCACGCGAATGGGCTGATTGCGCCGCTCAGCGATCTCGACGACTTCCTTCAGCGCGGCCTCCTCTTGGCTGCTGGCAAGCGCGCGCCGCCGCTGTCGATGGGGCGACGCGCCGGACGGCGACGAGATGAACAGCACTTCGAGGTCCGAAGCGGAAGCGTGGGCCAGCTCGATGGCGACCTCGGCCGCGCGGCGGGTGGTCGGGGCGCCGGTGACCGGCGCGAGAATCCGCAGAGGCGCTCCGGCTGGGTCGCGCCCATGAGCGCCGCGCGCGACGGCGACCGCGACAGGCCCATCGAAGGAGCGGGCGGAGGCGGCAATCTCGGGATTGAAGCCGCCGGCCGGCATTTGCGCGGGATCGAGCCCGACCACCAGGAAATCGTAGCCCTTCAGCGCTTCCTCGGACAGCGCCTGTTCGGCGGCGAGTGTGCTCGCTCGGGCCTTCACCGCGACGCTCGGCGTTTCCGGCGCCTCGGAAGCGCGCAATTCGCGCGCTTGATCGGCGGCGCTCCTCAGGTCGGAGGCGATTTCGCTCTCGGCTCCGCTCCGGCCGCCCCCGGTCGATTGCGACTGGACCTGCAGCACGGTCGTCGGCTTGCCCCGGGCTCCGGCGAGAAGGCCGACCAGGCGCGAGCCGAAGCGGCCGTTCGGATGATCGCCTGCGGCGAGGAGAAAGCGGTCCATGTTGGCGACGAACCCGTTGGCCTCGAAGGCTTCCTTCTCGAGCCGCTCCTTCTCCCCCGGTCTCAGCGGCGTTCGAGCGAGCGCCCAGCGCAGCGCCGGCGGCATCGCGCAGGTCGTCAGTGCCGCCATCGTGACGATCATGGCATAAAGGTTCGAGGTCAGCGTGCCGGTCGACAGGCCGACGCTCGCCACGATCACCTCGGTCGATCCGCGCGCGTTCATGCCAACGGCAATGGCGAGCAACTCGGCCGCCCGACAGGCGCGCCAGGGCGCCGCCGAGGAAAGCGCCGAGAAGCTTGCCGAGACTCGCGACGAGCACGAGCGCCGCCGTCATGGCCAAAACATCGCGAGACATCAGGGCGGTCAGATCGGCGTTCAGGCCGGCGAGGGCAAAGAAAACGGGCGCGAAAAGCGCTGCGACCATCGCGCGCAGCTGCGCCGAGATGGCCTTGGTCAGAATGGGGGACTCGCCGATGAGGACGCCGGCGATCAGCGCGCCGAGCACGGTCTGAACGCCGAGCGCCTGGGTGGCGAGCGCGGCCGCGCCCATGATAATCAGGACGAGCGTGAGCGGCATGTATTCGGCGAGGAAGTGGTCGTTGACGATGCGGACGGCGTTCGCGACCAGGCGGCGGCCCAGCGTCAGGCTCGCGGCGAGGAGAAGCGCAAGCCCGCCGACCGTCCAGCCGATGCGCCCGACGTCGACAGCGCCCTTGCGGACAATTCCCAGGATCGCCGCGATCATGATCCAGCCGAGCAAGTCCTCGACGATCGATGAGGCGACGATGATCTGGCCGAGGTCGCGTCTCTCGAAGTTCATGTCGCGCACCACGCTCGCCACGATCTTGATCGAGGAAATCGACAACGCGACCCCAAGAAAGAGCGCGGTCGCCAATCGGCGGCTCTCGTCCGGGACGAGCGCGGAGGGCAGCGCCAGTCCGAGCGCCGCTCCGCACAGGAACGGAACCGCGACCCCCGCCAGGGGGATGCTGACCGCCGGCCAGCCCAGCCTCTGCATCAGCCTGAGGTCGCTCTCCATGCCGGTCAGCACGAGCAGAAGGAGAATGCCGAACTCTCCGAACGCCTGGAGCGCCGCCTTCTGGGCCGGGTCGGGAGGAAAGAGCGCCTGCTCGAGGTGCGGCAAGACGGCCCCGAGAAGCGAGGGTCCGAGCAGAATTCCTGCGACAAGTTGGCCGAGCACCGGCGGCTGGCCGAGACGCTGCGCGGCCTCGCCGAGGAGGCGCGCAGCGAGCAGAATGACCACGATCGAGACCAGAAAGCCGGGTTGGAACGTCATCGCCGCTTTCGCCGCAAGCAAGCGCCCGCGCCGCGGCTCAACGCGCGGCGAAGCTTTGGGTTCGCCGGACCGTGGCCTGAGCCGGGGAAGGGAAAAGGCCGGCGGATTCAGGCTTCCAGTTCGCTGTCCCAGTAGAGATAGTCCATCCAGCTCTCGTGGAGGTAGTTGGGCGGGAACAGGCGGCCGTTCTGGTGGAGGTCGTGCACCGTCGGCTGGTACGGCTTCTTCGCCGGCCACATCTTTGCCGCCGCGGGCAGCATGTCGGCCTTCTTCAGATTGCAGGCGGAGCAGGCGGCGACCACGTTCGTCCCATGTGGTCACCCCGCCCTTGGAGCGGGGAACGACGTGGTCGAAGGTGAGCTCCTCGCGTGTGCCGCAATATTGGCAGGTGAAGCGGTCGCGTAAGAAGACGTTGAACCGGGTGAAGGCGGGAAAGCGGGTCGGCTTGACGTAGCTCTTCAAGGACACGACCGAGGGCAGCCGCATCTCGAAGGAGGGACTCCTGACCAGCGTCTCGTATTCGGAGAGGATGTTGACCCGGTCGAGGAACACGGCCTTGATCGCGTCCTGCCAGCACCAGATCGAGAGGGGATAATAGCTCAGCGGGCGGAAGTCCGCGTTCAACACGAGCGCCGGGCAATTGCCGGGCGTGACTGCCTGAACATGAACCGTCACAAGGACACGCTCCGTTCCTCCGCACCCTGACGTTGGCCGAAGCAATTCCGGCCGCCGCATTACTCTACAGCTAGCGTGACGTCCTTGTGAAGGCTCCGAAATCCGGCGTTTCGGGACCCTCGCAGCGGGCTGCGACGCTGCGCCGGCCAATTCGGTCAGCGCGCCTCGTGCTCGATCGCCTCCATGTCGGCGTCCGAGAGGCCGAAGTGGTGGCCGATCTCGTGCACGAGCACGTGGGTGACGACGGCCGAAAGCGTATCCTCCCCTTCGCACCAGTAATCGAGCAGGGGGCGGCGGTAGAGCCAGATCATGTTGGGCAATTCGCCCGTCTCCGCCACGGCGCCGCGTTGGGGGAGGCCCCGGCCGCGGAAGAGGCCAAGCAGGTCGAATTCGGTCTCGGCTTCCATTTCGTCCAAGGTCTCGTCGTCGGGGAAGTCGACGACCTGAATGACGAGCCCCTCGCAGAGGTTGCGAAACCGGGCCGGAAGCTGCGTGTAAGCCTCGTCGGCCAGCGCCTCGATGTCCGAGAGCGTGGGCGCGCGAAGCCCGCCAAGCTCGTCTGACGGCCTGCCGGTCACGGCGCGGCCTTGACGTTGCGGCGGACCGCGTCGAGCGACCTCGCCCGCGATGCGTCGAGCCCCTCGACGAGGCGCCGCGAGCGCTCGGCGAGCGCGGCTCGAACCCTGTCCGCGGCCGCCGGAAATTCCGTCAGCACGCGCCGGAATGTCTCCCGCGGCACGGCGGTGACGACCGCGTCTTCGGCGACGCGCGCCTCGACCTGGCGCATCACGGGAGCGTAAAGCGCGCTCTCTCCGATGAGCGCGCCGGCGGTCACGCGCCTTTCGTCGTCGGTCCCAACGCCCCTTTTGGACAGCACGACCGCGCCGGAATGGAGGAAGTACCCCTCGTCGCCGGGCTCGTCGGCGTGAAACAGAACCTCTCCCGCCTTGAGGCGACGTTTCCCGCAGGAGAACGCGATGAGCTGAACGGCCTCGCGCGGCAGGAGGTTGAAGGGACGGATTCGGGCGAGCCGGGCGACGTTGCTCTCGAGCGTCACGCCGAGCGCCCCCCTGCCGCCCCGCTCGCCACGAGCTTATAGCCGCCCCCTTCCGTGACGAGGAGTTGCGCCTCGGCCGGATTGTCCTCGATCTTCTGCCGCAGGCGATAGATGTGGGTCTCGAGCGTGTGCGTGGTGACGTTGGCGTTGTAGCCCCAAACGTTTTTCAGCAGCGTTTCGCGGGGCACCGGTTGCTGATCGGCGCGGTGCAGATAGCGCAGGATCGCGGCTTCCTTTTCCGTCAGGCGGAGTTTCACGCCGTGCGCGTTGACAAGGTTCTTGGACGTCGGGCGGAAAGTATAGGGACCAACCTGGAACTCGGCGTCCTCGCTGGCTTCGTATTGGCGCAGTTGCGAGCGGATGCGCGCAAGCAGGACGACGAAGCGGAACGGTTTGCCGACGTAGTCGTTGGCGCCGGAATCCAGTCCGAGCACGGCGTCGGCGTCCGAAGTCGTGCGCGGTGAGCACGATGATCGGCTTGCGATAGCCGTCGCGTCGCAGCCGCCTGACCGCCTCGCGTCCGTCAAGGTCCGGCAGACCCACGTCCATGATCACGAGATCGGGCGGCGAATTCGGACACGGATTTGAGCGCCGCCTCCGCCGTATCGACCGCCTCGACCTGAAACTCCGGATGCAGAGCAAGCTGCTCGACGAGCGCGTTCCGCAAGTCGACGTCATCGTCAACGATCAGTATTCGCCGCGCTTGGGTCATGACGCCAGTCTAACGGGTACGCGCTTATGCCGCTAGTCTGGGAATGTGGCGAGCTTGCGACTGTCCGACCGTCTCAATCGATGCGATGAGCTCGGGTTCAGGGGGCGCGCGGCGGTTCGCCGGCGGCCCGAAGCTCGTCCGCCTCTTTATCCGTGAACACCCGGCTGCGAGTGAGGAAGCGGACGCCCTCGGGCGCTTCCACCGTGAAGCCGGCGCCACGCCCAGGCACGACGTCAATGATGAGCTGGGTGTGGCGCCAGTATTCGAACTGCGCGGCGCCGATATAGAACGGGCAGCCGGCGATCTCGCCGAGCAGCACGTCCTGCCCTCCTACCTTAAATTCGTCGGCCGGGTAGCACATCGGCGCCGAGCCGTCACAGCAGCCCCCCGACTGATGGAACATCAACGGTCCATGCTGGACTTTAAGCTTTTCCACCATCGCCGCCGCAGCGTCGGTGATGAGCACGCGCGCAACCATCGGCGTAGCCTCCGTGTATTTTGTAGGGCCGGCGTCGACCGCAGCCGGCCGCGCCCATTTTGGAGGGGAGCGCCGCGCCAGCGAGGGCTCAGAAGAAGCCCAGCGCCTTGTTCGAGTAGCTGATCAGCAGGTTCTTGGTCTGCTGATAATGGTCGAGCATCATCTTGTGGGTCTCGCGGCCGATGCCCGACTGCTTGTAGCCGCCGAACGCCGCATGCGCGGGATAGGCGTGATAGCAGTTTATCCACACCCGACCAGCGTGTATGCCGCGGCCCATGCGATAGTAGCGCAATCCGGAGCGCGTCCACACGCCGGCGCCGAGGCCGTAAAGCGTGTCGTTGGCGATGGCGAGCGCTTCCTCTTCGTCCTTGAACTTGGTCACCGAGACGACCGGCCCAAAGATCTCCTCCTGGAAGATGCGCATCTTGTTGTTGCCGGCGAATACGGTCGGCTCGACGTAATAGCCGCCCTCGAGCTCGCCCTCGAGCTTCGCGCGGTGGCCGCCGGTCAGCACTTGCGCGCCTTCGCCGCGGCCGATGTCCATATAGGAGAGGATCTTCTCGAGTTGGTCGGTCGAAGCCTGGGCGCCGATCATCGTCGTCGGATCGAGGGGATGGCCCTGCTTGACCTTCTTCACGCGGTCGACCGCGCGCTCCATGAACTTGTCGTAGATCGATTCCTGGACCAGCGCGCGGCTCGGGCACGTGCAGACCTCGCCCTGGTTGAGCGCGAACATCGCAAAGCCTTCGAGAGCCTTGTCGAAGAACTCGTCGTCGGCCTCCATCACGTCGGCGAAGAAGATGTTCGGCGACTTGCCGCCGAGCTCGAGCGTGACCGGGATCAGGTTCTCCGACGCATACTGCATGATGAGCCGGCCGGTGGTCGTCTCGCCGGTGAACGCGATCTTGGCGATGCGCTTGCTCTGCGCGAGCGGCTTGCCCGCCTCGATGCCGAACCCGTTGACGACGTTGAGGACGCCGGCGGGCAGCAGATCGCCGATCAGCTCCATCAGCGCCAGGATGCCGAGCGGCGTCTGTTCGGCGGGCTTCAGGACGACGCAGTTGCCGGCGGCGAGGGCGGGGGCGAGCTTCCATGTCGCCATGAGCATCGGGAAGTTCCAGGGGATGATCTGGCCGACGACGCCGAGCGGCTCGTGGTAGTGATAGGCGACCGTATCGTGGTCGAGCTCTCCGAGCGTGCCTTCCTGAGCGCGCAGGGCGCCGGCGAAATAACGCCAATGGTCGACGCAGAGCGGCAGGTCGGCGTGGGTCGTCTCGCGGATCGGCTTGCCGTTGTCGAGCGTCTCGACAAGCGCGAGAAGGTCGAGATTTTGCTCCATGCGGTCGGCGATCTTGAGCAGGGTCAGGGAGCGCTCGGCCGCCGAGGTTCTGCCCCAGGCGTCCTTGGCCTTGTGAGCCGCGTCGAGCGCCAGATCGACGTCAGCCGCGGAAGAGCGCGGGATCGAGCACAGACGCTTGCCGGTAATCGGGCTCGGGTTGTCGAAGTAGCGTCCCTCGACCGGGGCGACCCATTTGCCGCCGATGAAATTGTCGTAGCGGTCGCGGATCAGCCCGCGCGCCGCAACCTTGTCAATCGCTGCCTGAAACATCGGTTTCCTCCATCGAACGCGTGGCCTCCCGGCTGCGATCCTGAGCACGGGTCGAGGCGGCGTTGTCGTTGTATCTGCGGAGGCAGGCCGTTGCGGCAACGGTACTTTCGGGCGCCCATACTTTCGGAGGATCTACGGCGAGAGAATCAGCTCGCGCGCGCCCGCTTTCCTGAGATCCTCTTCCGATCCCGCCAGAGTGATCGACTTCACGTTGTTCCAAAGTGGGACCAGGTCGCGGTAATGGGGCGAAAAAATGTGGCCGGACTCGCCTGTCGTGATCATGAAGCGGGACCTCTCCGGCTCCGCGAGATCATAAAGGCCGCGGAATCCGGCGCCCTGCGTCCGGGCGAACGGCGCCTTCTGCGGCGCTTTGAATCCGCCGCCGCGATCGAGCGTATAGAAGCCCCCACCGGACGGGACGCTGAGGTCGCTGATCCGGTCGAGCAGCGGCAGATGGCTGTAGACCCTATGCTTCAGCAGGCTCATATGCTCGGCGCCCAGCGCCATTGGCTCATGTCCGGCCCGTCCCGCTTGACGAGCAGAGCGAGGCCCTCGTCGAGCGCGCGCCCCAGCGCCTTGTGGCAGTCGGCGTCAGGCTTGTCGGGCGCGTCGCACCAGGCGGGATGGTCGCGCATCAGAGAGACGAGGGTGGAGGCGGCGAAGGGACCTTCCTCCTCCATTCTGAGCCCTGTCTTCTCCTCGAGCAGGATCCGGTGCAGGGAGCCGAGGAACGCGGTGAAGATCAGCGGCTCGGGACGGTCCTTGTCCATTTCCGCGTTCCATTTCGCGAGCATCGCCTGAGCCTGCCGCGCCCGCTCGTCCGACGGCGCGATCATTGCGATGAAAGGCTGCAATTCCTTGGCGGCCAGCGACAGGTGGTCGGCCTGCATGGCGGCCGAGGTCGCGAGACTGTGCTTGTCGATCGCATCGAAGAACTGCTGGATGCGGCGGGCGCGGAAGGGCTCCTCCCAGTCCCGCCCGAAAGTCGGCTGGTGGTCGTCCTCGACGTTGGCGTTGTTGGCGTTGAAGGCGAAGCAGGTCGCCGGATCGTGGAGTTGCGGCAACTGCTCGAACGGGATAACGCCAATCCAGTCGAATGCGCCGGACGCCCCGTCGACGGGCGCGAGCCCGTCGCCCGACTTGCGCAAGGGCACCAGGCCGGGGCTGAAGAAGCCGATGTCGCCGGACACGTCGGCGTAGACGATGTTCTGCGTCGGCGTCTGGTAGGCGCGCATCGCTTCGAGGAACTCGTTCCAGTTTTGCGCGACATCGAGGCGCAGGATCGCTTCTCCGGTCGTGTCGCGGTCGCCAAGGCCGGTGAAGGCGAGCGCGATCGCCTTGTCCGGGCCAACGAGCCCGCGCAGGTCCTTGCTCACGTCAGACAGGACGGGGCCATGGCGGGTCGAACGGATCGTCAACTTGACGTCCGGCGCATTCTTGACGCGGATCGCCTCCTTGCGCGTCTCGAACGGCTTCGGGCCGTCGGGGGTGAGGTATTTCGCGGCGTCAGAGGGATCGACGGTCTCGACGAAGAGGTCCTGCACATCGGTGTCCGCGGTCGTGAAACCCCACGCGATCCTGTCGTTCTCTCCCAGCAGGACGCCCGGCGCGCCGGGCACGGAAGCGCCCTTGACGCTCCCTTCCGGCGTGACGATGCGGACCAGATACCAGAGGATCGGCGCGCCGAGACCGAGGTGCGGATCGTTGGCGAGCACCGGCTTTCCCGTCGCCGTGCGCGCTCCCGAAACCACCCACTCGTTCGAGGCGCCGCGGCCGAGGCCGGTCAGGGCGCCGATCTCATCCTCGACGCTCTCGCCGCTCGCATGGGTCGAGTTGAGCGCCGGCAGCGTCGTTATCGGATCGCCCGGCTTCGCGCCCGGCAGCAGCCACTTCGCCTTCTCCGGGCCGAGCTTTTTGCGGAGGCGGGCGCGCAGCGCCTCGATCTCGTAGTTGTGCGACAACTGAAGCGCCATCAGCTTGCCCCAGACCAGGGAGTCGGCAGGCTTCCAGGGCTCGGGCGCGTCTCCGACGACCAGGAACTCGGGCGGCAGAGCGCTCCTATGGCTGTCGAGGAAGGCGTTGACGCCTTCCGCGTAGGCCTCGAACCGCTTCTGCGCCCAGGGAGACAGCGCGGCGAAGCTGCTCTCCGCCTCGCGGTAGAGGCCGAGCGTGCGGATGAACTCGTCGACCTCGAGCCGATCGGCGCCAAAGATCTCGGCCAGGCGCCCCTGTCCGACGCGGCGCTGCAACTCCATCTGGAAGAGCCGCTCGCTGGCGTGCACATAGCCGAGCGCCCGCGCGGCGTCGTCCATCGAGGCGGCGAAAATGTGCGGCACGCCGTAGCTGTCGCGCCAGACATGGACTTCCGCCGACAGGCCCGGAAGCCTCGCCGAGCCGGAGATAGGTCGGCATGGCGCGCCAGAAGAGGTAGGCGCCGGCGAGCGCCGCGACCGCCGCGAGCGCGACGACAAGGCGGATTGCTCCCCAGACCAGACGCCTCGCCATCCAACCTCCGCCAACAGAAAGCGCCGGACAATGAACCCGCTTCCGTCCCCGGAGTCCACCGCCTGGCGCCGCACTGGACTGAGCTCGCCCTCGACGGCATTCCTTACGCCTCGAGAACGACAGCCCCCGAAGACGGTCCAAGACAGATGACATTCCGCCAAAGTCCGGGAAAACCGGAGCAAAGCCGAGGAAAGCCGCAGCCAAGCAAAAGTCTTCCAGGAATTCGGCGCTTTTCAACAACTTAGGCCGGAATCCAAATCGTTTCCCGTCTGGCTTGCGCATTTGCCTTCTGTCTCGTCCGCGGCGTGGCCGCCGACGCTGACCGCCGGCAGCCGGGCCGCGTCCATGTTCGCCGCCTTTGCGGCCTTCCTGGCCTTTTCGGCATGGATGCGGGCGAGGATGCGGTTCATCTTGGCGAGCAGTCTTTCGCGCCCCTTGTCGTCGTAGACGACGACGGCCGCCAAGGGCTTCTGGTACCGGTCGAGCCGGTCGAGAAGCTTGAGATAGGCCGAGATCGCCCCGACGTCGCCCTCGGCGAGCGCGCCGGCGGCAAGTCTCAGCGCCGGCTCGAGGCGCGCCAGCTGCAGCATCGCGTCGAGACGTCCTTGACGGTTGGCTCCCTGTTTTCATCCATGCTTGCCTCGCTCTCCCGCGTGTTTGGCGGAGTGGGTTCGAAAAATGTCAGCACGCGGATTTCCATCTTAGTTTTTTCTGTTGGCAAGAGAAATTTCGCTTCGGCCTTGCCGGAAGCGCCGACGACGCTCGAGGCAAGGCCGATCGGGTGGCAAGCCACAATCGGTCGCGAAGCCGTCGTGATAGGCGCAGGCATGGGCGGGCTTGCGGCGGCGAAGGCGCCACCGTGGCGAAGATGTTCGTGAACAACGCCAGAGGCCAGATCTCCTTCGATCAGAAAGACGACGTGAACATAATGAAAGGCTACAGTGCGGCCTCGGGTTCAAGCGGCCGGCCCGCCTTCCTTCGCGTCGATCAGCCGCTCGACCTTGGGGAGCAGACGGTCGAAATCGATCGGTTTTGTCTCGAATTCGTCGCAACCGGTGGCGAGCGCCTTCTCGCGTTCGCCAGCCATCGCGTGCGCGGTCAGCGCGATGATCGGAATGTCGCGGGTCGCGGGGTCGGCCTTCAGGCGCCGCGTCGCCTCCCAACCGTCGATCTCCGGCAGGTTGAGGTCCATCAGAATCAGATCGGGACGCTCGGCCGTCGCCATCGCGATGCCGGCGGCCCCATCGGGGGCGCTGACGATCTCGTAGCCGCCGGCCACGTCGAACCACAAGGTAAGCATGTAGAGGTTGTCATCGTTGTCTTCGACGTAGAGAAGCTTTCGCACCATCGCCCCCGAGTTTAGCGCCGGGCCTGCTTTTGAACCTCTCGCAGCAGCGTCCCGACGCGCGCCATCAGTTCGGCGGGGGCGAAAGCATTCTTGGAGAGCACCTGCGCGACCCCGCCACTGAGCCGCCGGCGGTCCTCTGCGGTCAGATCGAGCGCGCTCACGACGACGACCGGGATATCCCGCCATTCCGGGTTTGCTTGGAGAGCCGCCACGACCTGGAACCCATCCATCTCCGGCATCATCAAATCGAGGATCATGATATCGGGCGCCTTGGCCTCAAGCGAATCGAGGGCGAGCCGCCCGTTGGCCGCCTCCCGAACCACCCAGCCCTGGGCGCCGAGAATGGCCTTGACGAGCGCCCGCTGCTCCTCGTCGTCGTCGACCACGAGAACCTCGCTCGGCACGCTGGGGGAACGATAGCGCGACAGGATCTCGACCAGCCGTTCGTGATCGAACGGTTTGGTCAGATAGCCGGCGGCGCCGAGCGCGATGCCGCGGCGCTGCTCGTCGACGATCGTGACGACCACCACCGGGATGTCAGCCAACGCCGGGTCGCGTTTCAGCGCAGAGAGGATGGTCCAGCCATCGATATTGGGCATCACGATGTCGAGGGTGATCGCCGCGGGCCGCAACTCGCGTGCGCGCTTCAGCCCGTCGACTCCGTTCGCCGCGGTCTCGACGGCAAAGCCGTTGCCGGCGAGATGTGTCGCGATCAGCTCGCGCGCGGTCGCGTCGTCGTCGATCACCAAAACGGTGCCGCGCGAGCCCTGGCTTGCCGCCGGACCGGTCTCGGCTGCGCTCGTCTCCACCGTCGGCGTCAGCGCAGCAGCCCCCGCCGGCAGGCGCACCGTGAAGATCGACCCCTTGCCCGGCGCGCTCGTCACTGTCACATCGCCGCCCATCAACCGGCACAGCCTGCGGCTGATCGCGAGACCGAGCCCGGTGCCGCCAAATTGGCGCGTGATCGAGGCGTCGGCCTGCGCGAATTCCTGGAACAGCCGGCCGAGCTGCTGCTCGGTCATGCCGATACCGGTGTCGGAGAGGGCGAAATCGACCCAATCCTGACCATCCTCTTCGGTGCGGGTGACGCTCAACCGCACCGTGCCGCCCTTGGTGAACTTGCAGGCGTTGCTCAGCAGATTGAGCAGGATCTGGCGCAACCGCATGTTGTCGGCGTAGACGGAGCCGATCCCGTCGGCGCAATCGAGCTCGAGCGCGTTCTTGTTCTGCTCGGCGAGCGGCCGCGCGGTGCCGAGCACCTCCTCGACGACGGGTCGGATGGCCACTGTCTCGAGAGTCAAATCCATTTTCCCGGCCTCGATCTTGGAGAGGTCGAGGATGTCGTTGATCAGTTGAAGTAGGTGCCGCCCGGCGCGCAGCACCCGGCGCAGCGGTTCGAGGGCCTTCTCCGTGCCGAAGCGGGCGGCGTTATCGCACATCAGTTCCGTCAGCCCGATGATCGCATTGAGCGGCGTCCGCAGCTCATGGCTCATGTTGGCGAGGAAGCTCGATTTGATGCGGCTCGCCTCCATCGCCTCGTCGCGGGCGACTTCGAGGCGCCGCACCAGATCGGCGAGCTCCGCCTCGTGCTGTTTGAGCGTCGTGATGTCGGTCCAGGTGGTGACCGTCCCGCCTTCCCGGGTGCGATGCTCTCCGATCCGCAGCCAGGCGCCGCTGGCGAGGTTCTGCTCATGCACCGTCGGCGCATTGCGGTGCAGGGCCACCCGTCGTTCGAACCACGCGCTGAGATCGCCGATCGCGGGATCGAAGTAATCGCGGTTGAGGAGCGGCCGGATCAAATCCTCGAAGCGGACGCCGACGACGAAAAGATCCGGCAAGTTCAGGATTTCTTGCGACCGCGTGTTGAACATCACCAAGCGGTCGTCCCGATCCCACAGAGCGAAGCCGTCGGAAATGCTCTCGATCGCGTCGATCAACCGTTCCCGCGCCGTCGCGACCTCGCGGAGGTTCTTCTCCTCGATCTCGACCGCCGTGTCGCGGAACACGGCGAGCGCCTCGGCCATCCGGCCGACCTCGTCATGGCGATCGCGACCAGGGATAGCGATCCCGGTGTTCCCCGCTGCTAGTCCGGTCATTGCTGCAGTGATGCTCTCAATCGGCCGCACGAATTCGAGCCAGGACGTATTGCAGCAGGATCACGGCGCCGACAATGCCGAGCGCAGTGATGATCAGCAGCAGCAGCTTGCCGATCCTGATTGCCTCCGCCGAGCGGAGCGCGGCGGCGTCGGAAGCGCTCTGCGCGGCGGTAACCAGCCGTGCTACTTCCTGTTCGAGGCGGGCGGCGAGCAACCGGTTGTCCCCGAGCGAATGCTGCGCCGCCGCGTCTTGGCGCAATTCTTCTGCGCGCAGGGCGAAGATGCCGCTTTCGTCGCGACCGAAGGCGACGAGCGCCTCCACGGCCGCCCCGAGGCCGCTCGCCTTCGCCGTTTCCGAAAGCTGGGCGAGCAATTCATCGATATGGCCGACTGCGGCCACAAACCGCTCTCGCAGCGGCTCCAGCGAACTCGCATCCTGCAGGCCCGTCGCCTCGCTGAGCAGCCCGACCGCGAGGTTGCCCTCGGCGCGCAAGTCGAGGAGGATACGCAGCGCATCGACGTCGCCACCGATCGGCTCAGCGACCGCTTTCCCGCCGGCCAGGGTCAGATGTTCGCTGCGCACGACCACGTTGAAGTACGCGTCGTCCGCAAGCGGCGCGATCTTCTCCAGGAAGCGGAAGTGCGCTTTGTCGAGAGCGGCGGCCGCGTTCTCCCTGCGCGCTTTGACTGTCAGACGTTGCTCGACGGCGGCGTTGAGCTGTTCGAGCCCCGCCGCCATTTGCCGCTCGACGGCCGCGAGGGTATCGATTTTGTCTCGGTCGAGACCGCGGACCGCGAGAGCTTGCGTCAGGTCGCGGAGCGTTTTTGCCTGCTCCTGCAGTTTGGCCCACACCTGCATTCGATCGTTTTGGCTGGCGCTCGCCGCCAGCACGGGCGCGGTCGCAGAGATTTCAGCGCTCCTCTCGGCCAGGCGCAGCGAGTCCCTCATCTCGGGCATGCTGGTCGCGGTGATGTGCGTCACCGATCGGTCGATGTCGACAAAAGCGTACCAAGCCACTGCGCTGGCGATGGCGGCGAGCGCAGCCATCCCGCAGAAGGCGAGGAACAGCTTGGCCTTGACGCCGAAAACGCGACCTGCCGCGGCGGGGCGGCCAACCTTCGCCTGCGGGCTCAGCGATTCGACGCCGCTCATGCTGCCCCGGGACATCCTGGGGCCACGCTCATTGCCGGTCTTCCAGAAACTTCAGATCCTCAAGCCGAGCGACGGGCTTGATGCTGCCATCCGCCTGGATCTCGGTGAGGAAAACTTGCTGCATGCCCTGGTTGTTGGTCGCGCTATAGTGCAGGGTGACCCCGCCAAGGTCGAAGGCGCCTACTTTCTTGATGGTTGCGAGCAAACCGGCGCGCGTCACTTGCTTGCCCTCCCCTTCCAACGCTTGCACCACCAGCCGCCCGACCATGTAGCCCTCCAGCGAGACAAAGCCGGGCGCCGCCCCCGGGTCGGCCGCTCTCAATGCTTTCTGGTATTGGGCGACGAGAGGTATCTTGGTGTCCTTCGGGAATGGGACGACCGTTGTGATCACGACCCCCTGACCGTCTTTCCCGAGCTCTTTGGCAAGAGCGTCGGGGCCGACGAAGGAGATGTTGACGAATACCCACTCGGATCCTATCTCGCGGGCCAGCCTGATGAACTCGGCGCACGGCGCGTAGGCGCCGACCATGCCCACCGCCTGCGGGTTGGCTTTGCGGATCGCCAGCAAGGCGGTCTTCACGGCGGTCGTATTGCGCATGTAAGTGCCCTCGCCGACCAGTTTCATCCCGCGCTTGGCCAGCGCCTCGACCATGCCGGAGCGGCCGGCGCGACCGTAGGAATCGTCCTGGTACAAAATGGCGATGCGCGTCAGCCCAAGATCCTTGGTCAGATGTTCGATCCACGCCTCCGTTTCTTGATCGTAGGACGCGCGAACGTTGATCACGTTGTCGAGGGACGGATTGCGCAAGAAGGCGGCGCCGGTAAAGGGCCCGATAAAGGGCACGTGCGCTGCTGTTGCGATCGGTTGGGCCGCGTGTGACGTCGGGGTGCCGACCTCGCCAACCAGAGCGAAGACCTTATCCTCGTTGATCAAGCGATTGGTATTCTCGATCGCCTTATCCGGCTCGTAACCGTCGTCATAGGATATGAGGTCGAGTCTGCGCCCGTCGACCCCGCCGGCCGTGTTGGCTTCTTTGAAGGCCGCGAGAATACCTTGGCGCATTCCGAGGCCTAGAGCTGCTGTGGGCCCTTCGAAGGCGGCCGACTGGCCGAACACGATCCGATCAGCAAAGACGCCCGGCTCGGCGCGAGAGGCAGAAGGCGACATGAGGATCGCGGCTATTAGGAGGATCAACGCGGCGGCCCTGCCGCTCCATCGGGCGATCATGGTGAACCCCCGCGCGAAGTCAGGCGACGAGAAAAGGCGCTTCCCGGCCGATCCGGTTTCGACCATTCTCCGATCCTCCCTATCCCCAGCTAAACTGGCATGTGATCGTTAATTCGAGCAACAATTCGGCGAGAGACGACGCGGGTTTGGTGTCGGTTTGGCAGTCGCCAACGTCATCGCCGCAGCCCGGTGCACTCGATCACCTCGATCTTTTCCTTGCCCTTTAGGTCGACAAAACCGAGCGAACGGCCCTGCGCCTGATTGCGCAGATGGAGCCAGGCACGGCCGCTGAGACTGACGCTGCCCGGCCGGCCGTATTCCTCGATCCGCGCCGCAGTGTTCACCGTGTCGCCCCACACGTCGAACTGGAACTGCGTCTTGCCCATAATGCCAGCCGCGACCGGCCCGTTATCGATGCCGATCCGCACCGCCCAACCGGGGCAAACCAGCTGCGTCGCCGCGACCATGTCGAGCGCGCAGGCGACGGCGGCAAGCACCGGCTCGTCGAGGGGCGACAGCAGGTTCGCCGTCGCCATGAAGGCGTCGCCCACCGTCTTGATCTTGTCGAGCCCGTGCTTTGCCGCGATCTCCTCGAAGCGGTCGGTCAGCATCTCAAGCTCGGCGAATACCGTTTCTGGCGTGTTCTTTTCGGAGTAGGCAGTGAAACCGACGACGTCGCAGAACAGTACCGCCACGTCATCGTATCGTTGCGGCGCGAGCCGGCCGCCACGCTTCAGCGCCCGGACGATCGATCGCGGCAGGACGGTTGCGAGGAGTTCGTCGGCGCGCCGCCTCTCCCCTTCGATACGTTTGAGATAGGCGGCCTCCAGCGCCCGGTGGCGCGACTTATCGACGCAATTGTCGACTCGCGCCTTCAACAGCACCGGATCGAACGGCTTGGTCAGATAGTCGGCGGCGCCGAGCTCGATGCAGCGCACCACGCTGCTGATGTCCTCGACGGCCGAGATCATCACCACCGGAATGTCGCGCAGCGCCGTATCGGCGCGCATTTCTGCAAGCACCCCGTAGCCGTCGAGCTCCGGCATCATAATGTCGAGGAGAACCAGATCGATTAGCCCCGACCGCATCTTTTCGAGCGCGTCGCGGCCGTTCTCGGCAGTGACGAGATTGGAATAGCCGCAGGTTTCCAGGCGCAGCGACAACGTAAAGCGGTTGTCGTCGTTGTCGTCTACAACCAAAATAAACGGATCCATCGTCCTCCCCCGCCGCTTCAACGGCGGAACCTATTTTCCGGACATTCTCCGGATGCCTGGCAGTTGCAAGGTCATCATCACCCCTTCGAGGGTCCTCGGCAAGATGGAATCGCTCGCAGGGGCCACGGAAGCCGGTCGAAACCGCCAACTGATTGCGCCGAGGCGCTGAAACTCTCTGCTCTGCCGGATCAAGCATCGGCAACGGGTCTTGTCCAACGACAAGGTCTTCGATGGGCGCTAAAACTGCGTGCGAGGATCATCGATACTTTCACACGGCTGTTGCCGGCGATCGACGTTCAACTCAGCTGTCGAAGCGCAAATGTCGTCGTGACGCTCTCCCATCGCTGGGTATTCGGACCCGAGATCGGCGCGTCTCAACTAATCGGGAACTGGTTCGTGGAGGGTTCTGCAGGCGTCTGGATTTACACCCTAACACCGATTTCTGCGGTGGCCATCTTCGCGGCGAAGACTTCCTTTGGACCTTCCAGGCACATGTAGGTTACAATTTTGGTCCCAATTTTTGACTTTAGGCGGACGCGAACCGGTATTTGGGGGGCAGGACGAGTGTGGACGGGGTCGCCGGGAAATAATTACGAGTTGGCATTGAGATACTGCCTCGCGTTTTCGATGCCGCCCGGACAGGGCTTTTCGGCCAAGGCATCCTGGGAAGCTTCCTCACCGCACGCAACGGCAGCGCTTTCGACAGGATCGGCATCACCCTTCAGTATCGCTGGTTCGACCGCTGAAACGCCTGCGGGATACGCAGGTCGGTCGTCGGGTTGGCTGATGCAAAGGTCCCCAACTGCGATGTCCACGTACGCGATCCGCAACGTCCGCTTCACGTCGATTCGCGACTGTCGATTGCTTGGAACGAATGTTGCGCGCCCGGTCCAGCCGGCCCCGTTCGAAGCTCTTTCAGGAACACCCGCACCTGGCGCATCTTGCCCGTTGCTCCTACGGCCGCCTTCTTGCCCTCTCGGCCCCTTCCGGGAGAGCAGCAACGGGTCGAAACCCGAAATTTAGACAATCCGTGATCGAGATGGGCGAAAGGCGACCGGCCACGCGCGCTATAGGAAGAACATCGCCTTGACCGGCGCGTGGTCGGAGGGCCGCTCCCAGCCTCGGGCTTCGCGCAGAACCGCCATCGACCGCAGCGAAGGCGCGAGCGCCGGGCTCACCCAGACGTGGTCGAGCCGCCGCCCCTTGTTCGCGTTGGACCAGTCGGGCGAGCGGTAGCTCCACCAAGTGTAGAGCTTCTGGTCGTCTGGGACAAACTTGCGCAACGCATCCACCCAGGGGCCGGCGGCCTGCGCGCGGTTGAGCTTCTCGACCTCGACCGGCGTGTGGCTGACCACTTTGAGGAGCGCCTTGTGGCTCCAGACGTCGTGCTCGAGCGGCGCGATGTTGAGGTCGCCGACCAGGATCGCCGGCCCGGCCGCCGCCTTGTCGCCCTCCGCCCACTCGGCCATTTCGTCGACAAAGGCGAGCTTGTGGGCGAATTTAGGGTTGAGCTCCGGATCCGGCTCGTCGCCGCCGGCCGGGACGTAGAAATTGTGCAATTCGACGTCCCTCGCCGCGCCGTCGAGCACGACGCGGAGGTGCCGGGCGTCGCCCTTGGAGCAGAAGTCGCGCACCGACGAATGGGCGAAGGGGATCCGCGAGACGATCGCCACGCCGTGGTAGCCCTTCTGCCCGCTGATCGCGATGTGCGGGTAGCCCGCGTCGCGGAACGCGCCCGCTGGGAAGTTGGCGTCAGGGCACTTGGTCTCCTGCAGGCAAAGGACGTCCGGCTCGTGCTCCGCGAGATAGCGCAGCACGAGGTCGATCCTGAGCCGAACCGAATTGATGTTCCAGGTGGCGACGGAGAAGTCCAAGGACAGCCTCGAAGTTCAAAGGACGCCACATTCCTGGCCCCGAGGCTTAACGCAAGTGTCGATGGGCGCTTTTCCCACAGCTGCAGCCTCGCCGACGCCCGTGTTGCGCCGACCAATCGAAGTGTTGAGGCCCGTTAGCAAGCAGAAATCCGATGGGCGTCAGGCTTTTTGGTCGATCCGTTCAGACGGCTCGAACGAACAGTTCGATCGGCTGCTTGTCGGTTATTGACGGGTTGTGAACGGCCGACAATCTGCAATTCTCGGAATCCGTTGTCCGGGTCGTCACCGCACTTGACTGTCTCTGCCGATTGTGCGTCAATTTGATGCAGTTTAGGCGGGCTCTTGGGGAGGGATGTGGTCGTGAACGTTGCCGTTGAGCCGCGCCAGGCCGCGGGCGCGGCCTCGCGCGACGGCGTCCTGTCCGATGCCTCGCCTTCTACTCGATCTGCGTCGATCGACAAGTCCGCGTCGGCAGAATCCTCGCCGCCGGGCAACCTCCATAAGCGCCAAGTCGCCTGCGCGATGAGCGACAAGCTCATCCCGCTCATCCGCGACGCCTATCCGGACATCGCGGTCATGACCCCCGAGGAGGTCAAGCCGGAGCGCCACTATGCGACCTACCGGATGGGCCTCTTCTTGGATGACAAGGCCTGCGTGCAGCCGACGATCGTGAAGTCGAGGTCTTTGGGATAACGCTGGGGAGGAATCGTCATGACGACCGTTAGCAGCGGACAAACGCTGATCGTTTCCTCCGGAGTCACGAGCTCCGGATTGATTGTCGACGGCGGAGGCACGGTCGAGGTTCTCTCGGGCGGCGTGATCAGCGCCACGATCGACAGCGGCGGCCAGGACATCATTTCCGCGGGCGGGAAGGCGTTCGGCACGACGGTGTTCAGCGGTGGCCAGGAGCGGGTCTTCGGCTTGGCGAGCGGCACGACAGTCGACAGCGGTGGCCTGCAGGTCGTCGAGCGCGGCGGCGTGGCAAGCGGCGCGACGATCAATAGCGACGGCCTCTTGGAGGTTGTCGCCGGCGGCGTCATCCGCGCCACGACCGACAGCGGCGGCGCGGACCTCGTTTCGGCGGGCGGGCACGCGTTCGGCACGACGGTGAGCAGCGGCGGCGAAGAGTTTGTGTACGGCTCGGCGACCCGAACGACCGTCGACAGCAGCGGCTCGCAGGTGGTCGAAAGCGGCGGCAGCGCGACGAGCACGACCGTCCATGCGGGGGGCGAGGAGACGATCACCGCCGGCGGCTCGGATGCGTTCGCGACGGTTACCGCCGGCGGCCTTCAGATTGTCTCTGGCGCGGCGAGCGGCGCAACGGTCCGCGGGGTAGCCAACTTTTACGGCGAGCAATTGGTCTACGGCGCTGCGACCAGCACGACCATCGGCGCGTTCGGCTTGCAGGCTGTCGCAAGCGGCGGCTCCGCCATCGGCACGACGGTCAACAGCGGCGGCGCGATGGAGCTCCTCGGCGGCGCGTCTTATTCGTCCTTGACGATCAATTCCGGCGGAATGCTCGATATCGGCGCCGGCTTTGACCTGACCGGGTTCGTGGTCGGCGCCGGCGTGGAACTGGACATACAATCCGCGGGCGCGGCGACGGGCGCGACGATCGACAGCGGTGGTCGCATGGATGTCCTGAACGGCGGCGCGGCCGCCGGCACGACGATCGACCAAGGCGGCTTGCAGGACGTCTTCGGCGGCGGCTCGGCGAGTGGCGCGATCCTGAGCGGCCAGCAGGATGTCGAGGGCTTTGCGGTCAGTGCGACGGTCGCTAGCGGCGGGTTGCAACTGGTCGACGGCGGGACAGCCGCAAGCACGACGATCGACGGCGGCGGCCAGCAGGAGATCCAAAGCGGCGGCGTGGCGAGCGCGACGATCGACAGCGGCGTGCAGTTTATCCAAAGCGGCGGCGCGGCGAGCGCCACGACGATCGACAACGGCGGCTCGCTGTATGTTTCCCGCGGAGGCGCAGCGAGGAGCACGATTGTCAGTTCCGGCGGGACGGAGACGGTGAGCGCCGGCGGTTCGGACGCCTCGGCGACGGTCAAGGCCGGCGGCCTTCAGACCAACTCCGGCTCGGCGAGCAACGCGACGCTCACCGGCGGCGAGCAGGACGTTTACGGCTCGGCGACCAGGACGACCGTCGACAACGGCGGCCTGCAGGTGGTCGAAAGCGGCGGCGCGGCAACCGGCACGACGATCAATTTCGGCGGGAAGGAGCTGGTCAGCGCTGGCGGCGCAGCGAGCGGAACGATCGTCAATTCCGGGGGCGTGGAGACGGTCAGCGCCGGCGGCTCGGACAGCTCGGCGACGATCAATCGCGGCGGCTTTCAGTTCAACTCTGGCTCGGCCATAAGCGCGACGATCAGTGGCGAGGAGCTCGTGTACGGTTCGGCGACGAGCGCGACGGTCGACGGCGGCGGCCTGCAGTTCGTCGAAAGCGGCGGCGTGGCGAGCGGCGCGACGATCAACAGCGAAGGCTTGCAGGAGGTTTTGGCCGGCGGCGCGGCGAGCGCCACGACGATCAGCGGCGGCTTCCTGTTTGTTTCCAGCGGCGGCGCGGCGGGCGCGACGACGGTCGACAGCGGCGGCTTTCTGATGGTTTCCGGCGGCGGCGCGGCGAGCGGCGCGATCGTCAACTCCGGCGGGACGGAGACGGTGAGCGCCGGGGGTTCGGATCGTTCGGCGACGGTCAACGCCGGCGGCGTGCAGACGGACTACGGCTCCGCCAGCGACGCGACCTTGAGCGGCGGCGAGCAGGACGTTTACGGCACGGCCACGAGCACGACCGTCGACGTCCGCGGCCGGCAGGTCGTCGAAAGCGGCGGCGCGGCCGGGCGCACGACGATCGACGGCGGCGAGCAAATCGTCGAGAGCCGCGGCGCGGCGACGGGGACGACGGTCAGCGGCGGCGGCGTGCTGTACGTTTCCTTCGGCGGCGCGGCGAACGGCGCGACGATCGACAGCGGCGGTCTCCTGTATGTTTCCAGCGGAGGCGCCGCGACGAGCACGACCGTCAATTCCGGCGGAACGGAGACGGTCATCGCTGGGGGTTCGGACGCCTCGGCGACAGTCAATGCCGGCGGCCTGCAAGCGAACTCCGGCTTCGCGGGCGGCGCGACCTTGAGCGGCGGCGAGCAGGACGTTTACGGCAGCGCGACCAGCACGATGGTCGACAGCGGCGGCCTGCAGGCAGTCGACAGCGGTGGCGCGACCACGAGCACGACCATCGACAGCGGCGGGAAGCAGGTCATCGAAGCTTTCGGCAAGGCGACGAGCACGACCATCGACAGCGGCGGCCTGCAGGTTGTCGGAAGCGGCGGCTCGGCGAGGGGCACGACGATCAACGACGGCGGCGCGATGGAGCTCCTCGGCGGCGCCTCCTATTCGTCGTTGACGATCAACAGCGGCGGCGCGCTTGAGATCGGCGCCGGCTATCAATTGACGGGCTTCGCGGTCGGCGGAGGCGCGAACCTCGATATCCTGAGCGGCGGCGAGGCGAGCGGCACGACGATCGATCCTGGCGGCGTGCTGAATGTTTCGAGCGGCGGCGCTGCGAGCACGACGATCGACAACGGCGTAATGTATGTTTACGGCGGCGGCACGGCGACGGACACGACGATCGACAATGGCGGCGCGCAGGCAGTTTATGGCACGGCGGTCGGCGCAGCAGTCGGCAGCGGCGGGGTGCAGATTGTCGAAAGCGGCGGCAGGGCGACGGGCACGACGGTCAATTTCGGCGGCGCGATGGCGCTCTACCGCGGCGGCTCCTTTTCCTCTTTGACCATCAACTCGGGCGGCTTTCTGGAGGTCGGCTCCGGCGCCACTGTGACCGGTTTTAAGGTCGGCGCCGGCGCGACTCTCGAAATCCAAAGCGGCGGCGCGGCGAGCGGCGCCGTCGTCAGCTCCGGCGGGATGGAGGAGATCTTTGCGGGCGCCAATTTTCCCAGCTTCGTCGGCGGAGGCTTGGATAACGGAGCGACGGTGTTCGCCGGAGGCATTCAAGTCATCGCGAACGGCTCCGGCCTCGGGCCCGGCGGCTTGGCCCAATCCGCGACGCTCTCCGGCGGCGAGCAGGAGGTCTACGGCTCGGCGACGTCCACGACGGTCGACAAGGGCGGCGTGCAAATCGTCGAAAGCCTCGGCGCGGCGAGCGGCACGACGGTCAATTCGGGCGGAACGGAGACGGTCAGCGCCGGCGGCTCGGATGTTTCGGCGACGATCTTCTCCGGCGGCGAGCAGCTCGTCTACGGCGCAGCGGCCGCCACCACCGTCGACGGCGGCGGCTTGCAGGTCGTCGAAAGCGGCGGCGTGGCTTCCAATACGACAATCAGAGCCGGCGAGGAATTCGTCTCCTCGGGCGGCGCGTTCACTGGCGGCGCGGTCGATGGTGGGACTTTGACAGTCTCCTTGGGCGGCCACGTGACGGGCGGCCTTACCATTTCCGGCGGAACGGCCAACATTTCCGGCACGGTCGCGAGCGGGCAGGTCGTCAGCTTCACCGGCGCCGGCGACTTGGCGCTCTACGACTTGGCGGCGTTCCACGCGACCATCGGCGGCTTCTCGAGCGGCGACAAGTTCGATCTCGGCGGCTTCGCCTACAGCGCCAGCGAAACGTGGTCTTTCACCGAGGCCGCAAGCCTGACCAGCGGAACGCTCAACGTCGTCGACGGCGTCAAGTCGGCGAGCCTGACGTTGCTCGGAAGCTACGTCACCAGCGACTTCGGTTTGTCCAACGACGGTCACGGCGGCACGTTCGTCAAGTTCGTCTGACGAGCCGATAGCCGGCGCCTCTCTCGCGCCCGCACGGCTCGGCGGCGGGCGTCGCACTCCCGCGGTGTTCATGAAGCGCGATTTGGCGTAAGTCGGGGCCCTTCCGACGTACGAACGCCGAGGCGCTGAGCATCATGAACGGCCGCAGGATGATTCCGGGCAAGCCTGTGCCGGAGTCGGAAATCCCCGACTACACCATCCGCCGCGACACGCTCGTCGAGATCCTCTCAACTCCTTTCGGGAGCGGCTGAAGCGCATCAACGACATCGTCCGTGAAACCGGCGAGCGTTTGGAAGGCAACGTTTTCTATACGGATTTAGATGAGCGCTTTTCGGGAAACCCGCCGGCGGAGGATCTCGCGCCGGCGCGCCGAAACGTCTGGCGCGCGGTTCGCTTCAAGGACCGCATGCTCGAGGTCGGGGTCAACGCGGGACACGGCGCCTTGCTCGCCCTCTCGTCGAACCCCAGGCTCGAGTATTACGGGGTCGACATCCTGACCCACCGCTACACCGTCGACTGCGTCGACTTCCTCAAGGGCGAATTCCCGGGAAGGGTGCATCTCTTCCCCGGCGACTCGCGCGAGGTTCTGCCGTGGCTGGCGGAGCGGCGCGGCGAAGTGAGTTTCGATCTGATCCACGTCGACGGCGGCCATACGAGCGAAGTCTGTCTTTCGGACATGACCTACGCAGTCCGGATGGGCCGAGGCCTGAAGGGCCGGCATCTTTTGCTCGACGACGTCCACGCGAGTTGGATCTTCGACATCTACTGCGAGTTCGTCGCGCGCGGGGATTTGACCACCGAGACGTTTTTCGGCGACTGGGAGGAAGCCGGACGCAACGTTCTGGCGCGAATCGAATGAACGAGGCCTTTTAGCGTCTGTTTCAAAAGTCATTGACCTCATCCTTCGAGCCCCTTCGGGGCGCTTCAGGATGATGGTAATGGGCTTTTGGCACAGCCTCTTGAGCGGTGAAGGCGTCCTTTGTGAACACGAGGTGCGAATTCGCCTCCTTCTGGCACGGGGGCCCGCTCAATCCGTTCGCCTATGCCTGCCTGGCCTCGTTTCCCCAGGTGGGCGCGGATATTCGGCTTTACAGCTATGACGATCGCCTCGAAGTTCCGCCCGGCGTCCGCCTCGAGGACGCCCGAACCGTCTCCTCTGATAAATCGCACGTTCGTCGCTACATCGTCGACGGCAGGCCTTCGGCCGCGACCTTCGCGGACCTGTTTCGCTACCGGATGATCCGGGAAACCGGCTGCTGCTGGGTCGACGCCGACTTCGTCTGCCTGACGAAGCCCACGTTCACCAACGAGCCCTACGTCTTCTGCCGTCAGGCCGACGCGGTCAGCACGCTGCTCGTCAACAACGCGGTTCTGCGGCTGCCCCCCTCCGACCCGGCGCTAGCGGAGCTCGTCGCGATCGCCGAAAGCGTGATCGACGTGGACCAGAAATGGGGCGCGCTCGGCCCGTTCCTGCTGACGCCCATCCTCCAAAAGCATGGACTCTACGACAAGGCGCTCGATCCGCGCGTCTGCTATCCGATCGAGCCCGAGCAGTTCTGGAAGCCATTCCTGCCGAGCTATCGTGAGCAGGTGGAGGAGGCGCTCGACGGCGCGACGCTTCTCCACCTTTGGAGCGAGGCGATCCGGTGGACCGGCTATGATCTCGACATTTGCCCGCCTGCCGGCTCCTACCTCCACGCATGCTTCCGGCAAGTCGGTGCGATTGATCGCTTCAGCCGCATTGCCGACGAGGACGAAGTCCGCCGCCTGATGGCCAGCCAAATCGCCGCCTACGAAGAGCCCGCCAACGCGTCCGCAAGGAACGGACGAGCTTGAGCTTACTCCGCCGCCGGTCGCGCCGGCCGGCTGCGCCAGCTTGCGTCGCCGCTGGCGGATGCGTTTCGGCGCGACGGAGAATGTCACCTTCGGCGGCTCCTTCAAATAATGGTGCGCCGCCTGCTCGATCATTCGGTCGGCATTCGTCACGCGGGCGCGCAGATGTCTCAGTTCGAGAAACGTTTGGATCAGGAAGACTTCCACAATTCTGCCGATGTCCGCCGTGTCCTCGAAGACGTTCCAGGCGTAGGCGCCGTCGCGCTTCCGCTCCAGGCCGATCTCCCGCATTGCGGCAAGGAACGGCGCCGTGTCCTCAGGGTCGACCCTGTATTCGACGGTGACCAATATGGGCCCCTGATCGTCGTCGACCCGCTGGGCGAAGACCGGCGTCCGCCAGTGCAAGGAGGGAGAGAGGTCGAGTGCCGCTGCGGTCTGCAGCTTCCAGCGCCAAGTGACAATCATGCCGAGGAACGCCCCGGCGGCGGCGGTGTAAAGAGTTGTCGCCAGCCCTTCGACGCTCGCAATCTGGCCCCAAATGGCGCTGCCGACAGTCATCGCGCCGAAATAGGCCGTCAGAAAGATTGCGAGGCCACGCCCCCGCACCCACTCCGGAAGCGCGACCTGCGCCGAAACGAACAGCGTCGTCATCATCACGATCCAACTCGCTCCTGCGACGACGCTGGCTGCCGTAGCCAGAACGGGCTGCCTCGCCGCTCCGTACATCGCGAGCGCGGCGACCGTGCCGGCGCTTGCGAGAATTGCGAGCCGATCCGGACCGAGACGCTCCTTGAGCCAATTGAGCCAGAACGACCCGATGATCGATCCCAAGCCGATCATGCCGAGAAGCACGCCGTAGATCGTCGGTCCGTTGCGCATCTGCGTGCGCGCGACCAGCGGGAGAAGGGCCCAGTACGCGCTAGCGAAAAGAAAGAAGGCGACGGCGCGGATCAGCGTCGCGTCCATCGCGCGGTTGTGGCGAACGTAGCGGAGCCCGGTCCCCACGGCGCTCGCGAGACGTTCGGCCGGAAGCGTCTCCTGGATCCGGCGCGGCGCGCGCCACCACAGCACCGCAGCCGCGAGCGCGAGGTTGCCGAAGCAATAGCACCAGAAGGGAAAATCGATGCTGATTGCGGCGATCGTGAGTCCTCCGAGCGCCGGACCGATCGCGCGGCTGAGGTTGAAGCTGGTGTTGTTGATGGCGATGGCGCTGTCGAGGTCGTCCTTCGCCACCAGCATCGGCGTGACGAGCAACCATACGGGCGCGGCGAGCGCGCTGGCCGCGCCCAGACCAAAGGTTGTCGCGAGAAGGCCGGCGGGCGTCGCCAAGTGCAGGGACACAATTGTCGCGAACGCGACGGCGATGGCGCTGACCGCGACCTGCGCGCCCAGAAGCAGGCGCCGCGCATCCACGATGTCCGCCAGGGCGCCGGCGGGCACAGTCAGCAGGAACATCGGCAAGGAGGTCGCGATCTGGACCGCCGACACCATCATCGGGTCGGGATTGAGGCTCGTCATCAGCCAGCTGGTCGAGGTGTCGAACATCGCAATGCCGACGTTCGACACCGAGCTCGCAATCAGGATGACGGTGAAGGCCGGATTTCCGAAGACGCCCCAGCGCGATCCCGCGCTCGCGGACGGGTCCGACCTCAGGATGGAGTCGCTCGACACGTGGGCTCCGCGGGGCCGCCGCGCGGGCGACGCTCGCAACGGTAGATGGCGGATGAGGCCATGAGATTCAAGGCGGTCTTCGTCAAGAGCGCAGGGGCGGCCTCTGTGCCCACCCTACGCAGATTTGCTTGGGCAGATCCGCTCAAGGTGCTTCTCACCGTAAGCGGTGCAAGGCGTATTTTCACCACTAAGAGCACGAAGTTTGCACGAAGAGCACGGTCGGTTGGTGCGCTTTGTGCATCCGTGGTGCTCCTTGTGGTGAACGATTCGATCCGTTGGCCGGTCGAGGAATGTTTGCATAGGCAGCGCACGGAAGCATCGCTATCTATATGGGGCGAGCGACCGGCCTTTGTGCCGGGGCGATGCGCCGGCGGGCGCCGTCCCGAAGGCCGGTTGTGGGGAGGCGGGGCCCATGCGCGTGAAGGCGATGATCGCTATAACGTTCGCGGCGAGTCTAGCCGCAAGGCTTTCGACGCCTTCAGCGGCCGAGGCGACTATGGAGGTGCAAATGGCCGACAGCTCTGCTCCGACTTTCGTGTCCCGGGCGGATGCGGAAGCGTTTCTGTCGAACGCTCTTCCCGCAGCGACCGCCGCCAATCCCAAGTATCGCACGCCCGGCACAGACTACGACAGGCGCTGGCTGATCAAGTCGATCACGTTCCCGCGAGCCGAAGGAGGAGGCGTCATAGTATCGATCGACGAAACATTCGAGGACTATCGCGACGGCGCTCTCGTCTCTCAGGGAACGCACCAAGCCAGGTTCGCGATCGACGACGTCACGATCTCCCTCGAAACGGCCGACGACGAATCCGAAAAAGGCGGAAAGGCGCAAGGCGTCTTGTTCCAGTGCGTCGGCGCGGCCTGCATCCACGCTGTTTGGGACGGAGAGCCTTCGCTGAGCGTCAGAACCGACATCTATGTTCAGGACGCGAACCTGCGAGATAAAATTCTTTCCGCTTTTCGGGCGTTGCAGGAGAAAGGATCGCGGTAGCCGCACGTCATGGTTTCGCTTTCGCGGAGGAATGCTTGTCGTTCGCCACACTGATGGTGTGCATGCGGGTGGATCGCTCGAACGAAGGCCTCCTGGCGGTCGCCCGGGACGTCGCCGCGCGCTTCGGCTCAGCAGTCATCGGAATCGCCGCCAAGCAGGTCTTCTCGCACGCGGCCGCCATCAGGGGCGCTGGGCCCTGCGAGCCCCATCAGCATGATCTGCGCAAATTCGCAGAGCATGCCGCGGCCGCCGAAGACGAATTTCGCAAGGCCTTGGCGAGCGTCGACAAGCTCGAGTTTCGCACGCAGATGACCTTTGGCCCGGCATACGAGCACATCGCCAAAGAAGCGCGCGTTGCAGACCTCGTCATCGCGACCATCGATGGCCACGACGAATTCTTCGCGCCGTCCGGCCAGGCCGAGATCGGCGACCTCCTCAAATCCGTCGGTCGGCCCGTGCTCGCGGCGCCTTCCGAAGCGATTGGCCTCGCGTTTGATCAGGCGCTCGTCTTTTGGAAGGAAGCGCGGGAGACGCGCCGGGCTGTGGCGGACGCGCTGCCGCTCTTGAAGGCGATGAAGCGCGTCGACGTCGTTGAATTCGTCGAGGCCTCGGCGATCGAGGATTCCCGGCGACGTCTCGGGGATGTCGGCGCTTGGCTCGCGCGACACGGCGTGGAGGCGAATTGTTCGGCCGAGGTCTCTCGCGGGTCCGAGTGCGCCCGCTTGACGGCAATGGCCGAGGACTTGCGAACCGACCTGGTTGTCGCGGGCGCTTTCAGCCGCGGCCGACTGCACGAATGGGCGTTCGGCGATACCCGGGATCTTCTCTCCCGCATGCGCCGTTGCGTCCTGGCGTCGCGCTGACCACGAAGCGGCAAAGAGGGCATGGAGCAACCTTCACCGCAAACCTCGGCGCCGAACCGAAACACCTGGTTGGGCGCTTTCGCCCACCCGGCCTTCGCGGTCGTGTTGGCGGCGAGCACCTTCGCCTTGATCGGCATCGCCATGTACGACACCGCGTCGGGCTGGCTGATGACCACGCTCGACCCCAATCCGTTCGACGTATCGCTGGTGCACGCTGCGATTAACCTGCCAATGTTCCTGTTCACCCTTCCCGCCGGGGCTATTGCGGACATTGTCGACCCCCGGCGGCTGATCCTGACGGTGTCGTGCGTGATCGCAGCCTTGGTCGCGGTTTTCGCCGCACTGGTGTCGATCGACCTCGCCACGCCTCTCTTGTTGCTCCTGACGACCTTCCTGCTCAGCGCCGCCTGGGCGCTGAACTTGCCGGCCTGGTTGTCCATCCTGCCAAGCCTGGTCCCGAAATCCGACCTGCCCGAGGCAATCGCCGCCAACGGGGTGGCCTACAACCTGAGCCGCACGGTAGGCCCCGCCCTCGGCGGCTTCGCGATCGTCAATTTCGGGATGTCGACTCCATTCTGGGCGTTCGTCGCGGCCAATTTCGGGGTGATCGCGGCGCTCTTCTGGCTGAGAGCGCCGGAAAAGGAACCAGCGTCCCTGCCGGCGGAGCGCCTCAACAGCGCCGTCCGCGTCGGCCTCAGGCACGCCGCCAACAACCGCCTGTTGCGAGCGACGCTGGTGCGCGCTTTGGCGGTCTACCCCTTCGCAGCCGCTTATTGGGGTCTTCTTCCGCTGATTGCGCGCGAAACCGGCCAAGGGGCCGAATTTTATGGCGTGTTGCTGAGCGCAATCAGCGCGGGGGCGGTTGTCGGCTCGTTCGGACAGCGGTTCCTGTACGACAGGATCAATCTCGACTGGATGGTCGTCCTTGGAACCGCCGGCACTGCAGGGGCGCTCGGCCTGTTTGGCTGGACCCATGAATTCGCAGTGGTGCTCGCCGCCTGCTTTTGCGCCGGGGTCGCCTGGGTCGTCATTCTGACGAGCCTCTACATGTCTGCCCAGAACGTTTTGCCCGACTGGGTGCGCGGACGCGGGCTCGCCGTCTTTCTGACGGTGATCTTCGGCGCGGTGACCGTCAGCAGCGCGGCGTGGGGTGAGATCGCCGAAGCGATCGGGCTCCGCGAAGCTTTGCTTCTGTCCGCCGCCGGCATTCTCGCGGCCATTCCGCTCTCCTGGCCGTGGAAACTGCAGCGAGGCGAGGCTGTCGACCTGTCGCCTTCGCTCCACTGGAGGCGTCCGGAGTCCGCTCTGGACATTGCGGACAACCGCGGCCCGGTCCTGGTCAAGATCGAATACCAGATCGACCCCAAGGATCGGGAGCGCTTCCTCCGCGCGATTGACGAGCTTGGCCACGAGCGGAAGCGAGACGGCGCCTTCGCCTGGGGCATCTTCGAGGACTTGGCGGAGTTCGGGCGCTTCGAGGAGGGTTACCTGATCGAATCCTGGCTGGAGCTCATGCATCTGCGCGAACGCGTCACCAACGAAGACCGCATGCTCGAAGACGAAATCAGCAAGATGCTGATCGGGCCGCCCCACATCGAGTTCCTTGTCGCCGCCGAGCGTCGGCCCTTGCGAACCCGGTGGCGGGACGCGACGGCAGGAGCGTGAGGCTTTGCGCGTTCTTGTCGTCTACGCCCATCCGCTCGAGGCGAGTTTCGTGTCCGCCGCCCACCTCCGGGTCGTCGAGGCGCTGCGGGACAGCGGGCATGCGGTCGACGATCTCGATCTCTACGCCGAAAAATTCGATCCGGTCCTGTCGCCCGAGCAGATGAAATCCTACGTCGACGTCAATCTCAACACTCGGGGAATTGAGACCTACGTTGCGCGCCTGCGCGTCGCCGAGGCGCTGGCCCTGGTCTATCCGGTTTGGTTCGACGGTCTTCCGGCGATCCTGCACGGTTATTTCCAGCGGGTCTTTCTGCCCGGCGTCGCGACGATCATCGACGAGCAGGGGCTGTTTCACCCCAATCTGCGGAACCTCAAGCGAATGGCCGCGGTCTGCGCCTACGGCGAGGAACGCGTCGCCGTGGCCAAGAAGCACGATCCACCCAGGCGCTTCGTCCGGGACAACATCGGCGTGCTGATCGACCCGAAAGGCCGCTTCGAATATCTCGCCCTTTACGGCATGGACGCTTCCTCCCGGCCCCGCCGCACGGCGTTCCTGAGACGCGTGAGCCGCGCATTCGCGGCTTGGTAGCGGATCAAGGCGGCAGCTCAGCCGAGCTAAGCGAGACGCTCGCCGCCAGGTCGCGGTGATCGACGTCGAAGCCGGCGGTCAGCCGGTAAGAGCCCGCTTCGATGCGCCAGCGTTGCGCAGCCTCGTCGAATGTCGCAAGAAGGCGCGGATCGATCGAGATCGTCGCTTCGCGCTGCTCGCCGGGCCCAAGATCGATCCGGCTCCAGCCCGCAAGCCGCAATGGAATCCTGTCGGCCTGGGGTCCGGAGAGATAGAGTTGCGGGATCGCGGCCCCGGACCGCGAGCCGACGTTCCGGACGGTTACCCTCGCCGTCACTCTGCCGCCGTCCACGCTCACCTTGAGATCGCTCAGGCCGAACGTCGTGTAGGACAGGCCGTAGCCAAACGGGAAAAGCGGCCGTTCGCCGCGTACGAAGAACCATTTGTAGCCGACGAGGGCGCCTTCGAAGTAGTCCGCAGTGAAGACCCGGCCGTAGCGCCCGCCTCGCCCGACCGGGCCCTGCGGAGCGCCGCGCGGATCGCCCTGCATGCGCGGATGGGGGAGCTGGGCTTCGCTGGCGGGAAACGTGACCGTCAGCCTTCCCGACGGGTTGATGTCCCCAGAGAGAATTTCACCGATTGCTTCGCCGCCCTTCTGGCCGGGGTACCAGGCCTCGATGACCGCCGCCGTCAGGTTGAGCCACGGCATGAGGACGGGCCCCCCGGTCTCGAGCACGACCACCGTGCGCCGATTGGCTCGAGCCACGCTTTCGATCAGCGCGTCCTGTCCGTTGGGCAAATTCAAATTCGGCGCGTCGGCGCCTTCCGTCAGATACTGATCGGCAAAGATCACGACAGCGTCCGCTCCGGCGGCGGCCTTCGCCGCCTCAGCAGGGTGCGAGCCATCGGCGTAATCGACGCGTGCCTGCGGAAATTGCCGGCGGATCGCCTCAAGCGGAGGCGAAGGATCGAACATCATCGCCCGGTTTTTTCCCTCGGGCTGCTTGAACGCGAATCCGCCGGTGGGGACGACCTGCGAAGAGCCGCCCCCGGATGGGACGCCGCGGTCGGCGTGCGCATCGACGACAAGGATGCGATGCGTAGCCGCCGAGAGCGGCAGCATGCCGTCGTTGCGCAGCAGGACCGCGCCTTCGCGCTCGATTGCGAGCGCGGCGGCGTCGCCTTCGCGAAGGTCGGTTGGATCCGAGGCCGATGCATGGTCTGCGAGGCCACATGCGAACATCGACGTCAGAATTCGAAGAACCATGTCGTCGAGCCGCGCCTCCGGAACTTTGCCCTCCTTGATGGCGAGCGCCAGCGGAGCGTCAAAGAAGTTTTGCGTGTCGAGCTGCTCGCCGGACTCTTGATCGAGGCCAGCGAGAGCGGAGCGAACCGTCGAGTGAACGGCGCCCCAGTCGGACATGACGAACCCCGGATAGCGCCAGTCGCCCTTCAGGACCTGGCTCAGAAGCCAGTCGTTCTCGCAGGAATAGACTCCATTGACCTGATTGTAGGCGCACATGACAGCGCCCGGGCGCCCTCGTTCGATGCCGATCTCGAAGGCCAAGAGATCAGACTCTCGGGCCGCCGCGGGGTCGATCCGGACGTCGAGCACGACCCGGTCCGTCTCCTGGTCGTTGAAGGCATAGTGCTTGGTCGTCGAGATGATGTGATTGCTCTGCACTCCGGCGATCGCCGACCCCGCCATCAGGCCCGTGACCAACGGGTCCTCGGAAAAATACTCGAAGATGCGCCCGCCGCGCGGGTCCCGGATCAGGTTCGCCGTTCCTCCAAGCAGGACATTGAATCCCTTGGCCCTGGCCTCGGCGCCGACCGCCTCGCCTTGCCGGCGCGCGAGCGACAGGTCCCAGGTGGAAGCCAGCGCGAGATCGGAGGGCATAGCGGTCGCGGTGTCGCCTCGCCGGACGTTCCCCGGATTGGCGACGCCGAGCTCGGCGTCGGTCTCCTGCAGCGCTGGAATGCCGAGGCGCAAGATGCCGGGAACGTAGCCCGCGGAGCCGATCGCACCCTCCGGTTTCGGCCGATGGCCCCATGGCGCGCCGATGACGCCATTCACGAGGGACAGCTTCTCGGACTGGGTCATTCGCTCGAGCACGGCCTTGGCGCGCGCGGGCGCGCCGCTGGTCGGATCCTCGCACGGCTCGGCCGCGGCGGAGCTCGCCAGAACGGCCAGACACGCCGCAGCGGTCACGCCGACGCGGCAGCAGACGGAGGTCACGCCGCCGCCGCAGACGGACATGGTTCAAGTGTGCGACCGGCCTCTTCCGGCGGCCGAAGAAGGTCCAGGAGGAATTTGGTGATCATTGCGCTCTCCCGCCTGCCGCACAGACCTGGGCCATCATGAAATCATGAGTGCCACGGATCAAACGACGTTCCATACTTCCGAGCGCAACGACTTTTTTGCGACGCCTGCTCGCCCTCGAGGTCGAACGCGGCGCCCTTGGGCAAAAATCAGTTGAGCGGGACCAGCCATCTCGCAGGCGTGCCGACGTGTATGTTCTGCCCCTCGCCGACCTGGATCAGCATCGCCTGAATGAAGTCGGGGGCAAGGAAGCGTGCGCAAGCCTCGACGCCGTCGACGAGCGCCAGCATCACCGCCCTTCCGGAGGTCGCCATGACGGCGTGGTCGCCGGGCGGCAATTTGCGTGAGAGCGGCGGCAGCGCGACGTATAGCGCACGCACAAACTGGAACTGCGCCGGAGTGAGCTCGGTCACCGTCGACACCGCCTTGAACTCCGACACCGGCACGCATTCCGGCGAGTCCGCGCTGAGCCACTTTTCGAAAACGCCGGCGCTTTGCGCATTGGCGCAAGACGCCGAAAGCAACGCGGTCGAAAGGGCCGCGCTGAACAAGACCGCCAATCTCATCATGCCCTCCTCTCGGGGCTGCGCCAAGCGCAAGCAAAGCGACTAAACACCATGAAGACGCACCGCGACCGGCGCGTCTCTAAGAAGTAACGGGCTTCGAGGGTTTTTCGTTCCACGGCCTCTTTTCTGCGCGCGTAATGAACAGCGCCCAAAAGCATCCGCAACCTCACGGCCCGGGCGGTCTTCCGCCGCGGGCTATGGCGGCGCTCGTTCAAGGACCTGTGTTGCGCGGCGTTGATCCCGTGACCTCGCCGCCGCCAAAGTGGGTACGGGCGCGGGCGCCGGGGATCAGGGCGTAATCGGGACAATCACCGGGGCTACAGCCGGCGGTGAGACATACACGACCGCCGGTGGTGAGACATACGCGACTGCCGGCGGGACATAGGCGTACGCCGGAACGCCGGCATAGACCTCGCCCATCGGAACGCCGTTTGGAATCCAGCCGGGCGTCTGGTTTGGCGACCACGGGTGAAGTTGCGCCTGGTCCGCCTCCGCATTCGCATCGCCGCCCCCCATGGCCCATGCGGCCGCGGGAACGGCGCTGGCGAAGGCGCAGATGGAAGCGGCGGAAAGCACCGCCGTCAGTGTGTGCTTCATTGTTGTGATCTCCAATCGATTGTGCTCGCAAGTGGGGCGCCCGCGCTTGTCCAACCGTGAGGAACCCGCGGACGGGGTCCGAAGTCCGATACATGGCGGATTTCGTCGACACAGCCGGTCGAACCTAGGGCCTGACCCATCTGGCGAAGCAACGTGTTCGGGGATTGTTCGTTCCGCCGGTTGGCGCCCTTCGCTCGATGGCGTCGCCTGGCGTCGAGAACGGAAGCACCTCTATGACCGGCTTCCGAGGACGGGCGGCGGCTGTCCGCCGCCCGCGATCGTATAGCAGTTTCCGCTCTAAGAGCGGCTCGACAGGCAAGTGTTTACGGTATTGGCCCAGCGGTGCACACGCGGTTGCCCGCCACGATGTCGCAGCCTCCGACGACGCCGGACTGCGGCGGGACATGGCTACCGTAACTGTACGCCGGCGTGCCCGTGGTCGCCGCGACAGTGTAGCCCGGCGCAGGCGCAGCGAATGGTGCTGGCGCCGGCGTGGCGACCGTTGCCCCGACCAGCGCGCCGGTGGCGGCTACGGGCGCGGTCACGAGCGCGCGGGTGGCGGCTACGGGCGCGGTCACGAGCGCGCGGGTGGCGGCTACGGGCGCGGTCACGAGCGCGCCGGCCACGTTGAACGGTGCGGCGACCGCCGCCCCAATCGGCCCAAACGGAGCGCCATAGCTGTACGGATAGCCATACCCGTACGCGTACGCCGGAGCGCCAAAGCAGATGCGGTTCCCGGAGATAATCTGGCAGTCCCCGGTGGCTGCAGGCCAAGGCCCGGCGCGATGCCAACTGTAGGCCGGCGTGCCAGTGTGCGAGGGAACAGTGGGGTGGGCCCCGGCGTATGTCGACTGGACCGGGTAGGGCCACGGCGTCGCGTAGCCGTACCCGTACGCTGGAGCCGTATACACGGGAGCCGGAGCCACGGCGACGGTCTGCGCTTCGGCCGGGACGGCCCAGGCGAAGGCGCAGATCGAGGCGGCGGAAAGCAGCGCCGTTAATGGGTATTTCATGTCATGTTCTCCGATAGCTTCAACCACAACCGAACGCCTCGGTTGTCTGACAGAGAGGCCTCCCCGGGACGTGCGCCCACGGCCCAAAGCCTGCCGCATGGCGACCGGTCCCTCGGCGGTCGCGTGTCAACGCGGAACGCGCGTCCATGTTCCCGCGTCTAGAGCTGGACACGCTTGAAATTCTACCGAATTCTGAGCGAATATGGTCATCGAGCGGGAGAATTCTGAGCGAATATGGTCATCGAGCGGGAGGAGAGACGCGACATGGCGCACGTTGGCCGGGCGGCTCGCAATTCTAGCGCCGAGACCCGCGGTGGGCGGATCGCGCCTCGGCCGAGATCCTAAGCCGGCTGCGATGTCGCGTCCGGCTTCGATCGAGAATTCGTCGCCTGCCGAAGGCCCCCATTCCGACGCGGGCGTCGTGACGACGCTGATCCCCGCGCGCCTCGAGCGCCTGCCCTGGGGCCGCTTCCACGTCCTCGTAGTCGCCGCGCTCGGCATCACCTGGATCCTCGACGGGCTCGAGGTCACGCTGGCGGGCTCGGTCGCCGGCGCGCTGAAGCTCACGCCCGCGCTCCATTTCTCCGACGCCGAGGTCGGCTTCGCCGGCAGCGCCTATCTGATCGGCGCGGTCGCCGGCGCGCTGTTCTTCGGCTGGCTGACCGACCGGCTCGGACGAAAAAAGCTGTTCTTCACCACGATCGCCGTCTACCTGACGGCGACCGCGGCGACGGGGCTGGCCTGGGACGGATTTTCGTTCTTCCTGTTCCGCTTCCTCACTGGCGCCGGCATCGGCGGCGAATACGCCGCGATCAACTCCACGATCCAGGAGCTCATCCCGGCCCGCTTCCGCGGCCGGCTGGACCTCATGATCAACGGCAGCTTCTGGATCGGGGCGGCGCTCGGCGCGCTGGTCGCGGTGGCCCTCCTGAACCCCGCCCTGTTCAGCCCCGATTTCGGCTGGAGGCTCGCCTTCCTCACCGGCGCCGTCCTCGGGATCGTCGTCTTCGCCATGCGCATGTGGATTCCGGAAAGTCCGCGGTGGCTCGCCATCCACGGGCGGGAGGCCGAGGGCGAGGCGGTCGTCGCCGGAATTGAACAGCGGTTCCGCGACGCCGGCGTCCAGCTCCTTCCGGTCCCCGAGAGCGCGGCGATCCGGCTGCGTTCGCGCACGCATACGCCGCTTTCGGAAGTGTTCGACACCCTCCTCAACCGCTTCCGGTTGCGGACCTTCGTCGGCTTCACGCTGATGGCGGCGCAGGCCTTCTTCTACAACGCGATCTTCTTCACCTACGCGCTCGTGCTGACCCGGTTCTACGGGGTCGGCGCAGACGACGTCGGGTGGTACATCCTGCCGTTCGCCGCCGGCAATTTCCTCGGACCCGTCACGCTCGGAAAACTGTTCGACACGCTCGGACGCCGGCTGATGATCTCCCTGACCTATGCGCTCTCCGGCGTCCTGTTGATCGCGGTCGGCGCGCTGTTCGAACGCGATCTTCTGTCGGCCGCCGCCCAGACCGTCGGCTGGATGATCGTCTTTTTCGTCGCCTCGCCCGCCGCCAGCGCGGCCTATCTCACGGTCAGCGAAACCTTCCCCCTCGAAATCCGGGCGCTGACGATCGCCGTCTTCTACGCCCTGGGGACGGGCCTCGGCGGCGTCGCCGCGCCCTACGTCTTCGGCCGCCTCATCGAGAGCGGGTCGAGAGAGAGCGTCTTCGGCGGCTATCTCTTCGCCGGCGCGCTGATGCTCGCCGCGTCCTTCGTCGCGGTCCGGTTCGCCGTGTCGGCGGAGCGGAAACCGCTCGAGCAGGTCGCAACTCCGCTCTCCGCTCTATAAGGGGTTTGCATTAGCGGCTGTCCGCGCGATTGGGAGGCTCGTTTGACCGTCAATTTCCTGCCGATGCTGACCGGCTGTTTCGCCATGCCCGCGGCCGAAAATCCGACGGTCGCGATGGTCGAAGCGGCCTACCGCCGCCATCATATCGAGGCGCGCTACATCAATTGCGAGGTGCCGCCGGAGCTGCTCGGCGACGCGGTCCGCGGCGCCCGCGCGATGGGTTGGGTCGGGTTCAACTGTTCGCTTCCGCACAAGGTGGCGGTCATCGACTATTTGCACGGGCTCGGCGAATTGGCAGCGCTGATCGGAGCGGTCAACACGGTCGTGCGGCGCGGCGACAAGCTCGTCGGCGAGAACACCGACGGCCGAGGATTTGTCGCGGCGCTGCGCACGGTCGCCGACCCGGCCGGCGCCAGGGTCGTGATGCGGGCGGCGCGGCGCGCGCGGTCGCGGTCGAGCTGGCGCTCGCCGGCGCGAGCCGCATCCTCGTGGTCAACCGCGGCCGCGAGCGGGCGGAGCCGCTGGTCGAGCTTCTCAACGGCAAAACGAAGGCGAAGGCCGAATTCACGCAATGGCCCTCGGCGTTTCGCGTGCCGAAGGACGCCGGCATCGTCATCAATGCGACCTCGATCGGCCTCTATCCGGACATCGACGGGCGGCTCGATCTCGACGTCGACTCGCTCGCCCCCTCGATGGTCGCGGCCGACCTCATCCCGAACCCGCCTCGGACCCTCTTCCTGCGCAGCGCGGCGGAACGCGGCTACCGGACGCTGGACGGCCTCGGCATGCTGGTCAACCAGGGCGTGATCGGAATCAAATATTGGACCGGGGTCGACGCCGATCCGGCGGTGATGCGCGCCGAGCTCGCCAAAGTGCTGGGCGTCTAGGCGCGAGCGGTTCGCGACTTCTCGTAATTCGGGCGATTCTCGGAAAAACCGCTCGGAAGCCGGTCGTGCGATCGGATCAAGGAACTGTGCCCGCCTCGGCGGGTTTTCCGTCAGCTGTCCACAACGGAGCTTCCGATCATGCTTGCTGGACGGGGACGCGATCGCCGCGCCGGTATTCGCCGGGATGGCGATCTGCGCGCCTTGATGCTGCTCGGCCTCGCCGGCCTCGCCGTCGGGGCGCTGACGCGTGGGAAGCGGCCGCCGAGCGGCGAGCCGAATCGCCATACGCGCCTTGCCCAGATGGATGGCACGCCGCGGCGGCGCTATTACGCCGGCGCCTTTCCGTCGCGCGCCGTGGCAATCGCCGATTTGCGCGCCCGTACGCACGAGCTGATGCCACGGATCGCGCTCGAATATCTCGAAGCCGGCGCCGAGGACGAAGCGACCATGATGCGTGAGCGCAGCGCCTTCGCCGATTGGCGCTTCATGCCGCGAACGCTGGTCGACGTTTCGCATCGCTCTCTCGAGTTGCAGCTTCTGGGAAAGCCGGCGGCGATGCCGCTGATCGTGGCCCCGACTGGCCTCAACGGGCTCTTCACGCATCACGCCGACCTCGCTCTGGCTCGAGCGGCCGCCAAGGCGGGCGTGCCCTTCGTCCAAAGCACCATGTCGAATGACGCGGTCGAGGAGGTCGCCAAGGTGAAGGGGCTGCGCCATTGGTGGCAGCTTTACGTTTTCGGCGGCGAGGAGGTATGGCGCCAATTGCTCGAACGCGTCGACCGCGCGGGCTGCGAGGCGCTGGTTCTGACCACCGAGCCTCTTGCAAAAAGAGTGATGAAACCAGTCTAGTAAGGCCCTAATATTTATAGATATTGGGATCGGTTGCAAGTGCTGCATAGAAATATATTCAGATTGCGATTTAGGTACCGCGCCGTTATTATAGAAAACAATTCGCTTCAGCCTTGGCTGTAGACATGACTGACGACCCTCTCGACGCGATAAAGGCGCGCTGGAGCCACATCCAGGGCTATTTGCAGGGCCATTTGTTCCCTTGGATGCGTGAGGACAACGATCCGGTCACCGAAGCGCTGGGTCGTCTCATCACCACGCTCGACGTGATCGGCCTCGAAGCCTTCGTTCCCGAACCGCCCAGGGGACCGGGTCGGCCGCCCGAGGACCGTCGCGCCCTCGCCCGAGCTTTCGTGGCCAAGGCGGTCCTGGGCGTTCCCACCACCAGCGCCCTGATCGAGCGCCTCGCCGTCGACAGGTCGCTGCGTCGCATCCTCGGCTGGGAGCGACGCGCGCAAGTTCCGTCCGAGGCCACCTTTTCCCGGGCGTTCGCCGAATTCGCGCAGGGCGCGCTGCCAGACAAGATCCACGCGGCGCTGATCGAGCGGGCGCTCGGGGGACGCATCATCGGGGCGATCGCGCGCGACGCCACCGAGATCGAAGCGCGCGAGAAGCCGGTTGAGATGAAGGCCAACCAAGACAATCCCCCGGCGCCCGATCATCCCCCGCCGCCGCGCAAGCGCGGACGTCCGCGCAAGGACGAACCGCGGCCGAAGCCGGAGCCGACGCGTCTCGAGCGGCAGGTCACGCAGAACCTCGGCCAGATGCTCGCCGACCTGCCCACCGCCTGCGACGTCGGCTGCAAGAAAAACAGCAAGGGCTACAAAGAGACCTGGACCGGGTACAAACTCCACATCGACGTGGCCTGCGGCCAAATCCCGGTCTCCTGCGTACTGACCTCGGCCTCCGTCCACGACAGCCAGGTCGCCATTCCCTTGATGACCATGACAAGCGCCCGCGTCTCTTATCTCTACGATCTCATGGACTCAGCCTACGACGCCGCCGCAATCTGCGACCAGAGCCGGGCGCTCGGCCACGCCCCCATCGTCGACCGCAACTTTCGCGCCGACCACGAAGGCAAGGCCGAACGGGGCCGCGAGGTCGAGCGCCTCAAGCTCATCCACATGCCCGACTTCGACGACCGGATCTACGATTTCCGCACCATGGCCGAACGCGTCAACGCCCGGTTGAAAGACGAGTTCGTCGGCAGATTTCTCCGCGTCCGCGGCGCGCTCAAGGTCAAATGCCATCTCATGTTCGGCATCGTCGCGCTCGCCGCCGATCAGATCATCCGCGTCGTCGACTTAAGGACCGCCCCTGCCTGACCAAGCCGCGCCTACCCGGCGCGGCAAGAAAAAATCGCTTCGGTCAGCCTTTCTGCAAGAGGCTCCACCAACACGCAGATTTACGGCAATCGCGAATGGGACAAGCGCACCCGTGCGACGAGCCTGCTGCCGACGCTGCCGGCCGCGCTCGACGCGGCGCTTCATCTGCGCTGGTTTGCCACGACGGTGCTCGCGCAAGGGGGGCTGCCGGAATTCAAGAACGTCATCGAGTTCGTGCCCAAGGACAAGCGCGGCATGTTCGAGAGCGCGCACTGGATTCGCAGCCAGCAGCCGACCTCGCTCTCATGGGATACGGTCGCCAAGATCCGCGAGCGCTGGAAGAAGCCGTTCATCATCAAGGGCATCCTCAGCGTCGAGGACGTGACTTCGCGCCGTCGACAGCGGCGTCGACGGCATCGTGCTGAGCAGCCACGGCGGGCGGCAGCTCGACTGGACGATTTCGCCGCTGGACCTCGTTCCGGCTGCGCGCGAGGTGATCGGCGAGCGGATGCAACTCTATGTCGCGGGCGGCGTTCGCCGCGGCACCGATCTCTTGAAGGCGATGGCGCTCGGCGCCGACGCCGTCCTCGCCGGCCGCGCGCCTCTCTATGGCCTCTGCGCCTATGGCGAGCGGGGCGCCGAGCATGCGCTCGGAATTTTGAGGCGCGAAGCGGAAGAGGCGCTCGGCCTTCTCGGCGCCAATTCGCCGAAAGGGCTCGGCCGGCAATTCCTGGTTCCCGCTTCGCGCCTGCCCGGCGCGGGCCGCTCTCAGCGTTTTTTGAGCGATGCATGACCCGTCGTGCCCGGGCGGGAACGATGCGGCCGGCTCAGGGGTCCGAACGGCGAGGCCTCAGCGCACGCCGGGCTGACGCTCGCCGAGGAGACAGGAAAGCGCGTGCGTGACGGACCCGCTCCTATTTCGGCGCTAGAGCGTGTCTCGTTTGGGCGGAATCGATGCCGTCTTTGCGAGCGCCTGTCCCTTCGTCGCGCCGATCCCGGTGGTCCCTCGCCGACCTCGGATCGCACCATTTCCATCGCGCCGTCGCGGTAGGGACGCGCATTACTGCGCGCCCCCCGCACAGATCCGTACGAGCGGCTTTCCCGCATACGGCTCCTGCCTCGGGTGTTTGACGGCAAACCTCTGCCTTGCGGCTTGCCGTACGCGGTCCAGACCCTGTGGCGCGCCCTCCCGACCCTGCGTTCGGAGCGTGCGTTCCTGTCCCGCGTTCCCCTTGGCCCCCGCCCTTCGCTCCACGGGCTCCGCCGCCGGTTCCCCGGCCTTGTTCGCCTGCTTCGCCGCTACTATGGCGGGGTCCGACTTCTCACGCCCGTTCGTCATGCGCTTCGGCTCTTCGCCTTCCGCATGCGGACCAGGACGGCCGTTGGCCTGTGGTCGGGCATGAGACCTCCCAGGTTCCGACGTGATCCTTTCGTACGTGATGTGGCCTTCGACCCCGGCAGGGCGACAGCGCCTCGCATGACGGCGCCGCACATGTTGCCTTCGACGTTGATTACCGGCTCGGCCCCTGCGACGTAAAAGGTTTCGTGGCTCAATCCCACACCCCACACGATTGCTGTGTACGCTTCGCCCCTGCCGTCGCCGACAGACGCGCAACACTCGCTAGCAGGCGGGCGCTACCCCTTACCTGCGCCGGACTTCCACCGGCTGGATCGCGCCAGCTTGCCTGTGGCGCACAATCAATGTTTCCAAGAGCTTGCGGCGCCATTTCCATCGCGCATCGCGCCTGACGCCGCGGCGAGGCGAGGTCCATCCATCTGTTTCTCGAGCAATATTTACATATTATTACTGTTTTAATCAGATTTTGGGACTGCGCGCCGCCGAAGCCCACGCCGTCCGCGCCCCCGCGTTCGAAGGCTTTTCACCGACCCCGGAAATGCCCAAGATCGCCGAGGCGCAGGCTCTGCTCTGCTCGCGTTGTCCGTAGGGGCAGACGCTGGAGCATCGTCAGATCGCGGGCGCTGCCCACGAAGCGGCCTAAACGAACTTGAAATTCGCGGAGACGAGGCTCGACAACGTCACGTTGTCGATCGTGACCGAATCCGTCACGCCGAGCCTGATCACCACGTTGGACCCGACCTGCGACATCGAGCTCGAGAGCGCCGGGTAGCCGCCGCCCAGGCCAAGCTCGAGCGTGTCGTGGGCGGCGCCGGTCCCGGCGGTGAAATTGTCGATCGTCTCGTGACCGAAGTTGCCGCTGAATTCGAGCAGATCGCCGCTCGAGGCCGTGATCGCCCCGGCGACCTCGCCCGAGCTCGCGTCGAATGTGTCCGACGCGCCCAGCGTCACGTCGCCGTGGATGACCCCCGTGTCGGTCAGGGTGTCCGAGGCGCCCAGCGTCACGTCGCCATAGACCTGCCCCTGATTCATGAGCAGGTCGCCGCCGGCGAGCGCGACGTTGCCGGAGATCTGACCGAGGTTGTCGAGCGTGTCCCCCGACCGGCCGAGAAGCTCGACCGCACCGTCGATTTGGCCGCTGTTGGTCAGGATTCCGATCGAGGCGTCCGCGCCCGCGCTCAAGATCGCGTCTGCCCCCGTGCGCCGTGCCTGATCTTCCCGGTGTTGTCCAGGTCCGTGATCGTCCCGGTATTCGCGATCCCGCGCCGCCTGCCCCGCCCCGGGAGCCCGAGCCGCCGTTTCCACCGCTGATCAAGCCGCTGTTGGTCAGCGTCGTGATCGTTCCCGAATTCTCGACCCCCGCGCCGCCTGCGCCCCCCGCAGCGCCGGAGACACCGGCGCCGCCGTTTCCGCCGCCGATCGTTCCGGCATTGTCGAGCGACCTGATCGTCGCTCCCTTTTCATTCAACACGCCCGCGCCGCCCGCTGCCGCCGCTGAAGCTGCCGGCGCCGCCGTTTCCGCCGCGGACTATTCCGCTGTTGGTCAGCGATGTGATCGCGCCGGCATTCCCGACCCCCGCGCCGCCCGCGCCGCCCGTGTAGCCCGAGCCGCCGTTTCCGCCGCGGATCGTCGCGCCCTTCGCGTTGCCGAGCGAGCCGATCCTCGCGCCCGAGGCGTTCGACACGGCCGCGCCGCCCCACCCGCCGATATTGACATCTACGCCGCCGCCCACGCCGCCGGCGATCGTCCCGCTGTTGGTCAGCGTCTTCACCGTGCCTGAATTCGCGATCCCCGCGCCGCCCGCTCCGCCGGACAGGCTGGAGCCGCCCTTTCCGCCGCGGATCATCCCATTATTGGTGAGCGTCGTAATCGTGCCCGAGTTAATGATCGCCGAGCCGCCCGCCGCAACCGCGCCAGAGGTTTCGCCGCCGCCGCCCGCGCCACCAATAATCTTGCCGCTGTTGGCGAGCGACCTGATCACCCCCTCGTTCCAAACGCCCGTTCCGCCCGCGCCGGCGCCAAAGAAGCCGTTACCGCCATCGCCGCCGACGATTGCGCCGCTACTGCTCAGGCTCGCGATCGTCCCCTTGTTCATGACGCCGGCGCCGCCCGGCCCGGCTCCGACGGAAGTCGAGGCGCCGCCGTCGCCGCCGCGAAGCGTCCCCAGGTTGCTCAGCGTTATGATCGTGCCGGAATTCGCGACCCCTGCGCCGCCCGAGCCGCCGAGAAAACCGCCTCCGCCTTTTCCGCCACGAACGGTTCCGCTGTTGGTCAGAGTGGTGATCGTGCCGGAGTTGGCGATCCCCGCGCCGCCTGGACCCTCCGTGCTGTCATACTGATCGGCAAGGCCCCCGGCGCCGCCGATGATCGTGCCGCCATTGATGAGAGAGGAGATTGTCGCTCCCTTTGCGTTCCATAGGCCCGTGCCGCCCGCTCCGGGCGGAAGGGTGCTCGCGCCGCCATTTCCACCGCTGATCGTCCCCTCGTTGGTCAGCGTCGTGATCGTGGCGGAGTTAGCGATCCCCGCGCCGCCGGCGCCGCCCGCCAAAGAGCCGGCGCCGCCATTTCCGCCGCCGATCGTCCCCTGGTTGCTCAGCGTCACGATCGCACCGGAATTTGCGATCCCCGCGCCGCCCGCGCAGCCAGAGAAGCCTGAGCTGCCGTTTCCGCCGCTGATCGTCGCGTCCTTCGCGTTGCTTAGCGAGCCGATCGCGCCGCCCAAGGCGTTCTGTATGCCCCCGCCGCCCGCGCCTCCGTCGGCGCCGCCGGTTCCGCCGCTGATCGCCCCGCTGTTCGTCAGCGTCGTGATCATGCCGGAATTCGCGATCCCCGCGCCGCCTGAACCGGCGGGGCTGCCGGCGCCGCCATCGCCGCCGCTGATCGTCCCGCTGTTGGTCAGCGTCTTGACGGCGCCGGAATTCGCGACCCCCGCGCCGCCCGCGCCGCCGACGAAGGTGGAGCCGCCCTTGCCGCCGCTGATCATCCCCGTTGTTGGAGAGCGTCGTGATCGTGCCGGAATTCGCGATCCCCGAGCCGCCCGCGGCGACCGCGCCGGACGTCTCGCCGCCTCCGCCGACGCCGCCAGTGATCTTGCCGCTGTTGTCGAGCGCGGTGATCGTCCCGGCGTTCGAGACGCCCACGCCGCCCAGACCGCCGCCAAAGAACGCGCTGCCGCCGATTCCGCCGGCGATCACGCCGCTGTTGGCGAGCGTTGTGAGCGTCCCGGAATTCGACACGCCCGCGCCGCCCGCCCCGCCGACGATGGAGCCGAAACCGCCGGCGCCGCCGGCGATCGTCCCGCTGTTGGTCAGCGTCCCGACCGTGCCGGAATTCGCAACCCCCGCGCCGGCTACGCCTCCGACGCTCGTAAGGTTGACGCCGCCGCCCGTTCCGCCGTCAATCGTCCCCTTGTTGGTCAGCGTCGTGATCGCGCCGGAATTTGAGACGCCCGCGCCGCCCGCGCCCTCGGCGTAGCCGGGGCCGCCATTGCCGCCGCTGATCGTTCCGGTCGCCTCATTAACGAGCGACCCGATCGACGCTCCCTTTGCGTTCCACACGCCGGCGCCGCCCGGCACGCCGGCGCCGCCCGGCACGCCGGCGCCTCCGTTTCCACCGCCGACCGTCCCGCTGTTGGTCAGCGTGCCAATCGTACCCGCGTTCGACACGCCCGCGCCGCCCGCCCAGCCGCGAATAGAAGTGGCGCTTCCACCGCTTCCGCCCAGGATCGTCCCCTTATTGGTCAGCGTCGAGATCGCCCCGGAATTCGCGATGCCTGCGCCACCCGTGCCGGCAAGCGTGAGGATGCCCAAAAAGTCTCCGCTCGCGCCACCGTCTCCGCCGCCGATCACGCCGCTGTTGGCGAGCGAGGCGATCGTCCCGGCGTTCGACACGCCCGCGCCGCCCGCGCCCCCTCCGGCCACGCCGGCGATGCTGCTGCGGCCGCCCCGTCCGCCGCTGATTGTCCCTTTGTTGGTCAACGTCGTAATCGCGCCCGAATTTCCGATTCCCGACCCCCCTGTGCCGCCGGTGAAGCCCGGCCCCCCGCTTCCGCCGCTGATCGTCGCGCCCTTGGCGTTGCTGATCGAGCCGATCGTCGCGCCCTTGGCGTTCCACACGCCCGCGCCGCCGGCGCCGTTCCCGCCGGATCCTCCGCCACCGCCTGCGATCATACCGCTGTTGGTCAGCGTGTTGACCGTGCCGGAATTCGCGACCCCCGCGCCGCCCGCGCCGCCGGCAAGAGTGGAGCCGCCGTGTCCGCCGCTGATCGTCCCTGTGTTCGTCAGGGTCGTGATCGTGCCGGAATTCGTGATCCCCGAGCCGCCAAAGCCGACCGCGCCGGTCGTATTGCCGCCGCCGCCGCCGCCGCCAATGATCTTGCCGCTGTTGGTGAGGGACGCAATCGTCCCGACGTTCGAAACGCCTGCGGCGCCCGAGCCGCCGGCAAAGAAGCCGTTGCCGCCGTTCCCGCCGGCGATCAGGCCGCTGTTGCTGAGCGTCGCGATCGTCCCGGCGTTCGACACGCCCGCGCCGCCCGCCGCGCCGGCGCCGGAGCCGCCGACGCCGCCGCTGATCGTCCCGCTATTGGTGAGCGCCTTCACCGTGCCGGAATTCGCGACCCCAGCGCCGCCCACGCCTCCCGCGCTTCCGAAGGGGGCGTCGCCGCCCGCTCCGCCGCGGATCGTCCCCTTGTTGGTCAGCGCCGTGATCGTGCCCGAGTTCGACACGCCCGCGCCGCCCGCGCCGCCCGCGCCGCCCGTGAAGCCGGAGCCGCCGTTTCCGCCCCTGATCGTCCCGGCGCCAGCGATTATCGCGCCAGCCGCGTTGATGAGCGAGCCCATCGTCGCGGCCGAGGCGTTCCACACGCCCGCGCCCCCGGATCCGCCGCCGCCAAGGTCATTAGGGGAGCGGCCGCCGTTTCCGCCGCTGATCGTCCCCGTATTGGTCAGCGTCTTGATCGCGCCGGAATTCGCGACCCCTGCGCCGCCGGTTCCTCCGGTCATCCCCGCGCCGCCTTTTCCGCCGCTGATCGTCCCTCCGTTGCTCAGCGTCTCGATCGTGCCGGAATTCGCAATTCCCGCCCCGCCCGCGCCGCCCTTGCCGGTCGTATGGCCGTAGGCGCCGGCGCCGCCGCCGATCGTCGCGCCCGCCGCATTGCTGAGCGAGCCGATCCTCGCGCCCTTGGCGTTGGACAAGCCCGCACCGCCCGCGCCGCCAAAACCCGGACTGGAGCCGCCAACGCCGCCGCTGATCGCGCCGCTGTTGGCCAGAGTTCCGATCGTGCGGGAATTGGCGACCCCCGCGCCGCCCGCGCCGCCGGTGACGGCCGCCGAGCCGCCGTTTCCGCCGCGAATGGTCCCGCCGTTGCTCAGCGTCCTGATCGTGCCGAAATTCTCGACTCCCGCGCCGCCCGCCCCGCCGTAAAAGCCCGAGCCGCCGTTTCCGCCTCGGATTTTCCCGGCGTTGGTCAGCGTCCCGATCGTGCCGGAATTCTCGGCCCCCGGGCCGCCGGTGTAGCCGAACCCGCCCTTTCCGCCGTGAACCGTCTTCGTGTTGGTGTAGCTCGCGATCGTGCGCGCGTTCGAGTAGCCCGGCCGGCCCGGTGCGCCCTTGCCGTCGTCATGAATCAGGCTCGGATCGTCGGCGGAACCGATCGGCCGGGGCGCATCGTCGTAGCCCGAACGGGCGTTCCCAGCGCCTGACGCGGCGCCGGCAGCGCCCAGGCCCTCATGCTGCGATGTTCTCGGGGAGCGCAGCTCCCACGCAGGCGCCTCTCCGAACTCACGGCCGTCCGGCCGCGCCCCGCTGCGAAGCCGATGTGCCACGATCTTCGTCCCCTTCCGGAAGGACGTTATTGTCAACCCTACAGCCGCGGCGTTCCGTGTCAAGAATCTGGACGCTCGGCGGTTCCGGACGCTCGTTGCGGCCGCAGTTTGTCTCACGCACGGCGCCAGACAGAAGGGATCCAGAGTAACGCTGTTGCGTGACCTTTGCATGACCTTCGGTCCGGGCCCGACGACCGACGTCGCGCACACAATCAAGCGCGCGCGCGGCGTGGCGCTAGGGGCGGGCGGACGAAGCGGAGATGGCCTGCCGTCAGGAGCTCGCGGTCTGGGCAGCCGATGCGACCCTCGTCGCGCGCCCCAGAGGCTCTTCCCTAGCGGAGCGCGGCTTAGGATGGGGAATCCGGAGGGGGAGCCCGGCGCCCCCTATTCCTTCGGCGGCAGCGCGGACCGGACGGAATCGTCCAAGACGTACTGGACTTGGTCGTCGGGAAGGCCGTTGGTGAGGCCCGCGGGCCCCTTGCGCTTCGCCAGCACCGCCGGGCGGCCGTTGTCCATTTCCTGTCGCGCCTCGCGCAACGTCTTCTTCATCCGCTCGTCGAGCTGAGTCTCGAACGCTCGCGGCGGCCCCTGGTTGCAGCGCAGCCACAGATCGACCAGTTTCGCATCGTCGTGCGGCACGAAGGCGACGAGCTCGGCGTGGTCGGGCAGAGCCATCATGGACACGGTGACCGGAAGCCCCATCATCGGGTTGACCTCGAGCGGCGTCACGCAGGCGAGCGCGACGATGAGGATCGGCAGGCCGATTTTCGCCCACATCGGCGCGTTCGAGGAGCGGAACAGCCACGACGCCATGACGGTCATTCCCGCCAGCATGAGGCCGTAGGTGAGGACGAATGTCGAAAAGAATGTCACGGGACGCCTGCCCTTCTGTAAGCCTTGGCGGTCACCAGTTCGAGCGGCGGCTCGGCCAAGTCCATCGAGCCCTGCCGCGCGAGGTCGAAGCTTTCGACGTTGATCGTCTGGCCGACCCGGTCGAGCGTCACGTCCTTGGCGAAGAGGACACGCACCTTGGGGTTGATCTGGACGATTTCGACGTGAACTTTCACGCCCGGCGCCGACCGTGCGCGGTTCAAGCCCAGGCCGTTCTGGCGGAACGCGTACAGGTTCACGCCGAGATCGTAGTGGCCCGGCTCGATGCAACGCAGGGCGATGTTCTCCTTCGCCGCGTCGACCTTCACCCTGGAGCCGTCCGCCAGACGGATCCATTCATCCATGAAGCCGCGATAGTCCGTGTCGAGCTTGGCGCAGCCGACGTCCCGGGAGCCGTAGAACACCGGCTTTTTGCTGGGGGTGAGGAGCCAGATGTCGACGTCGGCGTCGACGTCGACGCTCCACTCCGCCGACAGGATATACTCGGCCTTTTCCGGCACCCCGGTCAGCGCTTTCGCTTTCGGCGCGACCGCGACGATCACAACGCTGAGAACGCAGAGCAGGAGGTCGGCTAGGCCGATCCAGATGGAAGAGCGATCCCGCATGAAGGTCTCGATTTGGCTCAGGAGCCTGAAGGCGCGTGGGCCGTCCAGTTCAGGGCGCGTCGCTTCGCCATCCCGGCCCTCCGAATCCCCGCTTCGAGGTTGAATGTCATGATGGCGAGAAGGGCAGCCGAGGCGCCGCCGCACGCGGTCGTGAACAGCGACGTCGCGAGCGCGGTAAAACTGGCCGAGCCGCCGGCGAGCGCCTTGGCCTGCAAGGAAAGACCGATCGCGGTGCCGACGAAGCCGGCCATGACGCTCAGACGCTCGGCGAGGTGGCCGAAATCGGCCGAGGGAGGATGGAGGCCAGCGGAGGAAGCCTCATCGGCGATCCATGCCTGCCGCCCGAGGTAGATCGAAGCGCCGATGAACAGCAAGGCGATGACGCTGGTCATATGCGACAAGTCGTCATTCCAGATTGTCTGCGGGACGTTGTTGACCGCAGCAAAGAACGCAGCCGACCCGACCGCGAGGCAGATCACGAAATGGGACAGAAGTCAAACGCGGCATCGCACTTACCCCTTTTCAGTCGCACGAGTTTATGCCCGACCAACAATGCTTTCTTTTGGCCGCGACAGCGCTCCCGAACCTCGCGCGGACAAAAGCGGGTCAGTGCGCGCGATCCTAGACAACAAGCATTGCGGGATTTGGTTCCGCCTTTCTTCCGCCGCTGTTTTCTGCATTGCCCGGCGGGAGGACGGCGCGAAAGACAGAACTTGTGGAACCGTGCCGCTTCCCTGTCGCGTCGGGCGCTTCCAAGCTGATCCACGCTGATCGAACGCGATTGCCGCGAGCGCGTGGATTGGTGTAGGGCTAAACTTTCGCGGCGAAGGGGCAAAAGGGCGCCGCGCGTCGGGGGAATACGTGACGAAGCCTGCAACGCCGTTATTGGATCAAATCGCCTCGCCCGCCGACTTGCGCAGGCTGAACGATGGCGAGCTCGTGAGGCTCGCCGAAGAGCTGCGCGCCGAGACGGTCAGCGCGGTTTCGGTGACCGGCGGTCATCTCGGCGCGGGGCTGGGCGTCATCGAGCTGACGGTGGCGCTGCACTACGTGTTCAACACGCCCGCCGACCGCATCGTCTGGGACGTCGGCCATCAGGCCTATCCCCACAAGATCCTGACCGGGCGGCGCTCGCGCATCCGCACGCTGCGCCAGGCCGGCGGCCTGTCGGGATTCGCCAAGCGGTCGGAAAGCGAATACGACGCCTTCGGCGCCGGCCATTCCTCGACCTCGATCTCCGCCGCCCTCGGCATGGCCGTCGCGCGCGATCTCTCCCACGGAACGAACAATGTCGTGGCCGTCATCGGCGACGGCGCCATGTCGGCGGGCATGGCCTATGAGGCGATGAACAACGCCGGCGCGATGGGCTCGCGCCTCATCGTCGTCCTCAACGACAACGACATGTCGATCGCGCCGCCGACCGGGGCGATGTCGGCCTATCTGGCGCGGCTGGTCACCAGCCACACCTATCGCTCCTTTCGCGACGTGGCCAAGCATCTCGCCCGCCATCTGCCGAAATTTTTCTACGACAAGGCCAAGCGCACCGAGGAATATGGCCGCGGCTTCTGGACGGGCGGGACGCTGTTCGAGGAACTGGGCTTCTATTACGTGGGGCCGATCGACGGCCACAAGCTCGACCACCTCCTGCCGGTCCTCAAGAACGTGCGGGACATGCACGGCGGACCGGTGCTGGTGCATGTCGTGACGAAGAAGGGCAAGGGCTATCCGCCGGCCGAGGCCGCCGACGACAAGTATCACGGCGTCACGGCCTTCGACGTCATCACCGGCGCGCAGGCCAAGCCCAAGAGCAACGCCCCCGCCTATACGCGAGTGTTCGGCGAGGCGCTGCTCGAAGCGGCGCGGCGCGACGACAAGGTCGTCGCCGTCACCGCCGCCATGCCCCAGGGGACCGGCGTCGACCGGATGCAGGAGGTCTTTCCCGAGCGCGTTTTTGACGTCGGCATCGCCGAGCAGCATGCGGTGACTTTCGCGGCCGGGCTCGCGAGCGAAGGTTTCAAGCCCTTCTGCGCCATCTATTCGACCTTCCTGCAGCGCGCCTACGATCAGGTCGTGCACGACGTGGCGATCCAGAATCTGCCCGTCCGCTTCGCCGTCGACCGCGCCGGCCTGGTCGGCGCCGACGGCCCGACGCACGCGGGCGCCTTCGACGTCGCCGCTCTCGCCTGCCTGCCGAACATGGTGGTGATGGCGGCGGCCGACGAAGCGGAACTCATCCACATGGTCGCGACCGCGGTCGCGCACGACGAGGGCCCGATCGCGCTGCGCTATCCGCGCGGCGAAGGCGTCGGCGTCGAGCTGCCGCAGCGCGGCGAGCCGTTGCTGATCGGCAAGGGGCGGATTCTTCGCGTTGGCTCGCGAATCGCCATTCTGACCCTCGGCGCCCGTCTTGCCGAGGGGCTGAAGGCGGCCGAGGAGCTGTCGGCGCGCGGTCTTTCGACCACCGTGGCGGACGCGCGCTTCGCCAAGCCGCTCGACTGCGAACTGATCCTGCGCCTCGCCGCGGAGCACGAGGTGCTGATCACCGTCGAGGAGGGCGCGACGGGCGGATTCGGCGCCCATGTGCTGACTCTGCTCAGCAGCGAGGGCGCGCTGGACAACGGGCTCAAGGTCCGCACCATGACCCTGCCAGACGCCTATCAGGAACAGGACAAGCCCGAACGGATGTACGCCGCCGCCGGGCTCGACGCGAAGGGCATCGTCGCCAAGGCGATCGCCGCGCTCGGCGCCGTCGCCGACGAGCCGTCGAGTCTCGATTGCGTGAGCGATGAGCCGCCCGAGGACAGCGGCGGAGACGGGGGACGAAACCGGGCGAATGTCGCCGCCCTGATCGCGATCGTGGTCCTTGCGCTGCTCGCCTATTGGGCGTTCACCGCGATCGAGCGCATGCGGAAGCTGCAGAACCTGCCTCGCCGAGGGCCGGCGCAATTGCGTGGAGATCGTGAGCCCGCCCAAGTGAGGCCGCGGGCGAGTGGGCTCTGCGCCGCAACGCGCCGACGCCGCCGGCTGGTCGAAGCCGAGACGGCGATCGCCCGGCGTGTAGACGGTTCGGTTGGTCGGCGGTCGGGAGGCAGTCGGGGAACCCTCGATTGACTTCCCCTGCCTTGCGCGGCATAAGCCGCGCTTCCCGCGTGGCGCGAAAGCGCCGCAATATTTTCCCCGGCTCGCCGCCCGATCCGTCGCGACGAAGGCCGGGCGTGCGCGTTTAAGCGCCGCGAAGACCTGGAGACCGACCCGTGAAACGGACCTATCAACCCAGCAAGCTCGTTCGCAAACGGCGGCACGGTTTTCGCGCCCGCATGGCGACGGTCGGCGGCCGCAAGGTGTTGAACAGCGCGCCGCGCCCGCGGCCGCAAGAAGCTTTCCGCCTGATCTCGGGGGCCAACCGGCGGCGCAAGCAGCTGTGCAATCGCGCTCCCGAGGCGACGGCGCGGATGGAGCCTGAACTCCTGGACGAGGACGCGACGACGCCCCGCGCGGCTGCGGCCTTTGGCCGCCTGAGGCGGCGCGCCGAGTTTCAGCGCGTTTCGCGCGGGCTGCGACGAGCCGTCGAAGCGTTCACCCTGCAGGCGGCCAGGCGCGAACGACACAGCGACGGCCCGGCGGGCGCGCGCGTCGGCTTCACCGTGACCAGGAAAATCGGCAACGCGGTCGTGCGCAACCGCATCCGCCGCCGGCTGAGGGAGGCGCTACGCGTTGCGCGCCCACTTGAGGCCGAGGCCGATCACGATTACGTGCTGATCGCCCGGCGCGAGGCGCTCGGGCGTTCCTTCGCCGCGCTCGTCGAGGACGTGCGCGAGGCGTTCCGCGCCATAAAGCGCAACCCGCGAGACAGCCGCCGGGCGGCTGAAATATCGGCCAAGGGCAGAAACAGGCGACCATGAACTCCGAGGACACGAGAAACCTCTTTCTCGCCATAGCCCTGTCGGTCCTGGTGATGGCCGGGTGGCAGTATTTCTTTGCGGGGCCGATGTCCCAGCGCCAGCACCCGGCGCAGACCCAAACCCAGGTCACGACGCCAACCCAGCAGCAGCCGCTCAGCCCGCGTGAGCCGGGCGCGCCCGCTCCAGCCGGCGTGGGCGCGCCCGGCGCGGTCGCGACGGAGAGCGTTCCGCAAGCGCTCGCCGCGAGCCCGCGCGTCGCCATCGACACGCCGAGCCTCGGCGGATCGATCAACCTCAAGGGCGGCAAGCTCGACGACCTCGTGCTCAAGGATTATCACGAGACGATCAGCAAAGAGAGTCCGCTGATCCGACTCTTCTCGCCGAGCGGCGCGCCGGACGCCTATTGGGCCACCGCGGGCTTTATCGGCGCCGCGCCCGGGGTCAAGACGCCCACTCTCGACACGGTGTGGAGCGCCGACGAAAAGACGCTGACGCCCGAACACCCGGTGACGCTGACCTGGAACAACGGCGAGGGCCTCGTCTTCAAGCGGGTCATCGCGGTCGACGACAAGTACATGTTCACCATCACCGACTCCGTCGCCAATGAGGGGGATGCCGCCGCGACGGTGAGGCCCTACGCGCTCGTGCTGCGCCACGGCATGCCGAAGGTCGCCGGCTATTCGGTGCTGCACGAGGGATTTGAAGGGGTGATCGGCGACCAGGAGCACGCGCCCACGTACGCTTCGATCGACAAGGCCACCGGCAAGGCTGAGACATACAAGGGCGTCGGGGGCTGGCTCGGGTTCACCGACAAATACTGGGGCTCGGCCGTCATCCCTTCCCAGACGGAGTCGATCGAGGCCCGTTACACGGCCAGCGGAAACGTCCAGCCGGAAGACTACCAAGCCGATTTCGTCGGCCCCGACCAGACCGTTGCGCCGGGCGCAACGGTCGAGACGACGACGCGCGTCTTCGCCGGCGCCAAGGAAGTCAGCACGATCGACCGTTACCAGAGCGGCTCGGGATCAAGAAGTTCGATCTGATGATCGACTGGGGCTGGTTCTATTTCATCACCAAGCCGATGTTCCTCCTGATCGACACGATCTACAAGTTCGTCGGCAATTTCGGCGTCGCGATCCTGATCGTGACCGTCCTGGTCAAGGCCGTCTTCTTCCCGCTCGCCAACCGCTCCTATCAGTCGATGGCGAAGATGAAGAAGATCCAGCCGCAGATCGCGGCGCTCAAGGAGATGTACCCCGACGACAAGGTGAAGCAGCAGCAGGAGCAGATGGCGCTCTTCAAACGGGAGGGAGTGAATCCCGTCGCCGGCTGCCTGCCGATGGTGATCCAGATCCCGGTGTTCTTCGCGCTCTACAAAGTGCTCTTCATCACCATCGAGATGCGGCACGCTCCGTTCTTCGGCTGGATCCAGGACCTGTCGGCGCCCGACCCGACCAACGTGTTCACGCTGTTCGGGCTCATCCCCTGGGAGCCGACCGCCGTGCTGGGTATGGGTATCGGCCATTTCCTCCATCTCGGAATTTGGCCGCTCATCATGGGCGTGTCGATGTTCTTCCAGATGAAGATGAATCCGGAGCCCGCCGATCCGGTTCAGAAAACGATGTTCGCCTGGATGCCGGTGATCTTCACCTTCATGCTCGGCACGTTCCCCGCCGGCCTTGTCATCTACTGGACCTGGAACAACACGCTGACGGTCATCCAGCAATCCTTCATCATGCGAAAGGCCGGGGTGAAGGTCGAGCTGTGGGACAACCTCGTCAAGATGTTCCCGAGACCCGCGGCCAAGACGCCCGGCGAATGAACGAGGCGGCCGCCGCGCCGGACTGGGCGGAGGCTGGGCGAAAGCTGTTCGCCGGCCCCTGCGAATTTGCATTCGCCGCGGCGCGCCCGGACGGCCTGCCGCCTGCGGACAAGCCGGAGGTCGCCTTCGCCGGCCGCTCGAACGTCGGCAAGTCCTCGCTCATCAATGCGCTCGACCGGCCGCAACGGCCTCGCCCGCACCTCGCATACGCCCGGGCGCACGCAGGAGCTCATCTTCTTCGATCTCCACGGCAAGGCCACGCTGGTCGACATGCCAGGCTACGGCTACGCCGCCGTCTCCAAGGCGAAGTCCGCCGCGTGGGGCCGTCTCGCGCGCGACTATCTGCGCGGCCGACCGACCCTGCTCAGGGTCTTCCTGCTCGTCGACGGACGGCACGGGCTCAAGGAGAGCGACCGCGAGACGATGCGGCTGCTCGACGCCGCGGCCGTCTCCTACGCGGTGGTGCTGACCAAGCGCGACGAGGTGAAGGCGGCCGAGCAGGCCGCGCAGGTCGCGGCGACGCTCGAGGCCTTGCGCAAGCACGTCGCCGCCTTCCCCGAGGTCCTGTTCACCTCGGCGCGCAGCGGCGAGGGGATCGCGGAGCTCAGGGCGCATATCGCGCGGCTGCTCGCCGAGCGGGGAGCGCGGCGCGAGGCGGCGACGAGCGAAGGGAGGCGATCCGGGTAGCACGGGTCGTCGACCTTTAACCCTCGGCGCCCGCCCTTCCGAGCGTATACTCGTTGGCGATAAGGGCGGAAATCTTGGCGCAAGCTCTATCCCCGGCCACCAGAATTATCGCTCGAGATTGGTGCGGGCGAGATCGATGACTTCGTCGGCGCGGCCGCTCAGGACGGCTTTCAGGACCCACAAGCTGAAGCCCTCGGCTTGTGAGAATTCCGTCCTCGGGGGCATGGCGAGCTCCTGGCGGGCGGTCACGACGTCGAGAAGGGCAGGGCCGTCATGCGCGAAGGCCTCGCTTATGGCCTGCTTGAGATCGGCCGGGTCTTCGATCCGCGCGGCGTGAACGCCGGCGGCCCTGGCCATGGCGGCGAAGTCGGGATTGGTCAGCGCGACGTCGACGTCGAGGAACCCCGCAGCCTTCATTTCCAGTTCGACGAACCCGAGCGTTCCGTTGTTGAAGACGACGATCTTGACCGGAAGCTTGTGCTGCAGAAGCGTCAGGAAGTCGCCCATCAACATCGCGAACCCGCCATCGCCCGAGAGGGAGACGATCTGACGCTTTGGGAACGCGGCTTGCGCCCCGATCGCCTGGGGCATGGCGTTCGCCATCGACCCGTGCACGAGCGAACCGATGAGACGACGCTTGCCGTTCATCTTAAGGTAGCGCGCCGCCCAGATGGACGGCGTGCCGACGTCGAAAGTGAAGACCGCGTCCTCGTCCGCAACGTCGCTGATCGTGTTGGCAAGGAATTGGGGGTGGATCGGTTTGTGCCCGGGCCGGCCTATTGCGAGCTCGTCCAGCCCCTCGCGCGCCTTGCGGTATCGGGCGAGGCTGTCGTCGAGCCACGAACGATCCGATTTGGCCTGGAGGCGGGGCAGGAGGGCCTCGATGGTGTCGCGCACGTCGCCGATGAGTTCGAGGTCGAGGCTGCGGCGACGGCCGAGATGTTCAGCGCGAAGGTCCACCTGCGCGACTTTCGCCTTCGCCGGATAGAACTGGCGGTAGGGGAAGTCCGTGCCGAGCATGAGCAGGAGATCGCAGTCCTCCATCGCCTCGTAGCCCGAGCTGAATCCGATGAGCCCGGTCATTCCGACATCGAAGGGGTTATCGTATTCGACCGCGTCCTTGCCGCCGAACGCATGCACGATTGGCGCTTTCAGCGCGTCGGCGAGGCTCATCAGCTCGGCATGCGCGCCACGACACCCGCGCCCGCAGAGAAGCGTGATCCTCGGCGCTTCGTTCAGCATGGCGGCGAGCAGATCGAGCTCGGCGTCGCGCGGCCGGACAGTGGGCTTTGCCGGCGGCAGCGATTTCGAGACGGCCGCATGCGCGGGCGTCGGAAGGAGAGCGACGTCGCCCGGCAGAACGATGACGGAAACGCCGCCCTCGCCGACAGCGACCCGAATGGCGGTTTCGAACACCGCGGGCAATTGCGCCGGATTGCTGATGAGCTCGCAGTAGCGGCTGCACTCGCGGAACAGGTTTTGCGGATGGGTCTCCTGAAAATAACCGCGACCGATCTCGCTTGTCGGAATTTGCGCAGCGATCGCAAGCACCGGCGCGCCCGAACGATGGGCGTCGAACAGGCCGTTGATCAAATGCGTGTTGCCCGGCCCGCAGCTGCCGGCGCAGACGGCAAGTTGTCCGGTGAGCTGCGCTTCCGCTCCGGCGGCGAAGGCGGCGGTCTCCTCATGGCGCGTGTGAATCCACTCGATCGTTCGATCGGCGCGCAACGCCTCGGTGACGCCATTCAACGAGTTGCCGGCCACGCCGTAGACCCGGCTGACGCCGGCGGCCTTGAGGACTTCGACGAGCAGATTTGCAACCTTGCCTGACATCTTGGCCGCTCCTTGAGTGTGAGGCCCCCCGCCTGACCTGAAGACCTTGGCGCAAGCTCAAGGCGAAGACAATCCTTCGACGCGCTGATGACCGGCCGGGCGACAAACCGCTGGCGACGGCGGCTCCTCGGGAACGACCAGAGTCCTCGGGGTTGCTGCTATTCCATCGGCGAGCGCGGAGTACGCTTCACCGCCCAACGGGGTCCGCCGGACGCCGCCTCACCCACATCTCACGTACAGAGGGGGTCTTCCAAATGGCGAGCGAATTGTTCAGCCTGAGAACCCGTCGTGGCGGCTTTTCGTCGGAGGCGTCTCAGCGCGTTGAATTGGGAGGGCGCAAATTCCTCGCAAACCCAAGCGAAGGGCGGGAGCGGGCAAAGCCAAGCCAAGGACCGGAGCGGGCAAGCCCAAACAAAAGGCCCGACACGCTGTCCGCGTGCAATATGGCGCGCTTCCCTACCGGTTCACGCAGGATGCGGCGCTCGAAGTCCTCATCGTCACCACGCGGCAGACGAAACAATGGATCATTCCGAAGGGGTGGCCCATCAAAGGGCTGAAGCCGGCGAAGTCGGCTGCCCGCGAGGCGTTCGAAGAGGCCGGCGTCCGGGGGAAGGTTGGCGGGAAGTCCTTGGGAGTCTTCGCCTACGACAAGCTGCTCGACGAATTGGGAGTTCCGGGCGGTTTGCGAAGTGCAGAGTTTTTCCTTTGCTGGTCACGCGACAAAGCGAGGTCTGGCCCGAGGTCGACCAGCGGACGGTTCAATGGGTCGAACCAGGCAAGGCGGTGTCGCTGATCAAGGAGCCGGAGCTCAAGAAGCTTGTCGCGGCCTTCGCCAAGCGCGTCGCGACCGCGGCGAGCAAGTCCGTTTCCTGACGAAGCGACCGCGCGCCCGTCAGGCTGGTCCACCCTCGCCGTCTTCGGCGATTCGGCGGAACGAGCGCGACAAACCCCGCGCTCGCGAAAGAGGCGACCATCAGGCCGGTTGCGGTGCTGCTCTGAAGGACGGCGGTGACGCCGAGGCCAGCGGCGGCCGCCTTGATGGGATTGCCAAGCGCCTTGGCGAGAATCGTCTACTCCGGGCCGAAGGCGCGCTGGATCCCGCTTTGCGCCATGTGGACGCCCCACAGCAAAAGCGCGATCGCGCCCACGATGCGCAAGGCTTTGCTCCGAATGAGCATCGAACATCGACGGCGCGGGCTCAATCGTCTTTTAGGCTGAGCTGATCCCTCTCTTGGCGTTTCTGCCGGCCGCGAAGGAACGGCTTCCGCCTTCCCATCCGTTCAGATCTTCTTGCGCACCACCTGTTTCAGATCTTCTCGCGCAGCGACCTGAAGCCCGCGCGAACTTCTTCCGAAAAGAGTTTCGGCTGTTCCCAGGCCGCAAAATGTCCGCCTTTGTCGAGCTTGTTGTAGTAGATGAGTTTGGGATACGCGCGCTCCGCCCAACTTCGGGGAGCCTGGTACAGCTCGTCCGGGAAGACGCTCACCGCAACCGGGATCGAGACGCCTTTGACTCCGAAGAAGGAAACTTTGTTCTCGAATGCCTCCCAATAGAGGCGCGCCCCGGAAATCACGGAGTTCGTCAACCAGGTAAGCGTGACGTTGTCGAGGACATCATCTCGCGTAAGGCCTTCGGGCTGCCCGTCAAAGACACGTGAGATCATTGCCAGACTGCGCGCGTCGTGATCGAGGAAATAACCGGCGATGCCGACGGGGGAATCTGCAATTCCGTAAAGGGCCTGCGGGCGCAACCCCATCTGGTAGCCGTAACCGATGCCCTTCGCATATTCGAGCACCAGCTGCTCGTATGCGAGTTTCTCGTCCACGGAGAGGCCGGGCGGCGCCGGAGCGCCCGCTACGGCGGCCCTGTCAATGTCGGCTGGAAACACGCCGGGCATGTTGGAATGAATGCCGAGCAGTTCGGGATGCCCCTGTGCAGCCATCACGTCCGTGATGATCGCGCCCCAATCGCCCCCTTGCGCCACGAACTTCGTGTATCCAAGGCGCTTCATGAGCACGACCCAGGCTTGTGCGGTGCGGGCGGGATCCCAACCGGTGTCGGTCGGCTTCCCCGAAAACCCGTAGCCCGGCATCGAGGGAACCACCAGGTCGAAGGCGTCCGATGCGCTCGCGCCGTGGGCCGTGGGATTGGTGAGCGGATCAACAATCTTCAGCTGCTCGACGATCGAGCCAGGCCAGCCGTGCGTGACGATGAGCGGCAACGCGCTCTTGTGTTTCGAACGAACGTGAATGAAGTGGATGTCCAGCCCATCGATCTCGGTTATGAAATTCGGCAGGCCGTTCAGTCGCGCCTCGACCTTGCGCCAGTCGTACTCTGTCGCCCAATAGCGCGCGAGTTTCTGCATCGTCGCGAGCTGGGGGCCTTGTGACTGATCTGTGACCGTTTCCCGGTCAGGCCACCGGGTCGCGCTTATGCGCCTGCGCAATTCGGTCAATTCGGTTTCCGAGAAATTCACACGAAATGGACGAATGGCGGCGTTTGCTGGCGCGGCGGCCTTGGTCGTATCCATGGGTCTCTCCTCGTGTCGACGATTGTGTGGGGTGCGCTTTGCGTGCCGGAACTCTTTACCAAGCCCCGCGGTCGATACTCAGACTACCTGATCGCCGCCGCCATGGGCTCCCGGCCTCGAGTTCGGGTCTACGAACGCCTAAGCAGACTTGCTTGGACCAGATCCGCTCATGTTGCTTCTAACCATGAACGGCGCCAGGCGTATTTTTACCACTAAGGACACGAAGTTTGCACGAAGGACACGGTCGGCTGGTGTGCTTTGTGCATCCTTGGTGCTCTTTGTGGTGAACAGTTTCAATCCGTTGGCCGGTCAAGGAATGTCTGCTTAGGTCGGGGCGGCGCTGCGCTTTCTCAAAAAGAATTCTTAAATCCCGCGGGACCCCTCGCTCCTTCGGACTGTTTCTCCCCGCCGGGTATATTGCATGAGGTGTGTTGACCGCCCCCTCAGCCGAAGACCGCTTTCGCGCGCTTCGCGCCCGTTCATAACACCGACCTTGAAGGTCGGCAAAAAGTCGAAATCGCAACTTCAAACTGGGGCGCTACCCCTCGTCGCGCCGGGTTGCTTTCGAGCGCCAACTCGACCATCATCCATTCGGTCGAGGCATTCGCGGTGTTCAGCGGACGTCGAGTCCGCGGCCCTCCAGGACACCGAGGATGACGGGCCCGCGCTCAGGCGGGTATCGTAGCCGATGTTCTGAGTTCCCCGCCCCGCCATGGAGGTCGCCTTGGACGCCAATCCCACGCCGACTGTGAAGGATCTTCCCATCGGCGTTGCCGCTACCGGCGAACGCGAAGAATTCGACAGCATGGGCAAGGTCAAGGTGCCGGCCGACCGCTATTGGGGCGCACAGACCCAGCGGTCGCTGCAGCATTTTTCGATCGGCGACGACCGCATGCCGAAGCCCGTCTATCACGCCTATGGCTACGTCAAAAAGGCCTGCGCCCTGGTCAATGCACGAGGCGGGCCGCCTGCCCGCGTGGAAGAAGGACGCCATCGTCCGCGCGGCGGACGAGACCATCTCGGGAAAGCTGGACGACAACTACCCGCTGTACGTCTGGCAGACCGGTTCGGGCACACAGTCCAACATGAACGTCAACGAGGTGATTTCCAACCGGGCGATCCAGCTCCTCGGCGGCGTGCTGGGGTCTCAACATCCGGTGGGCCCGAACGACGACGTCAACATGGGTCAGTCGTCCAACGACACCTTTCCGACCGCGATGCACATTGCGGCCGTCTTCGCGCTCGACGGCGAACTTCTGCCCAAGGTCGGCGCCCTCTGCGACACCATCGAGCGCAAGGCGAAAAGCTGGATGGACGTGGTCAAGATCGGCCGCACCCATCTGGAAGACGCCGTTCCTCTGACGGTCGGACAGGAATGGTACGGTTGGGCGGGCCAGATCCGCGCCGCGCTCGCCGAAATCGAGGCGAGCCGCGCCGGTCTTTACGAGCTCGCGGTCGGCGGCACCGCGGTCGGCACCGGCCTCAACGCGCCTCCCGGATTCTCCAAGGACGTCGCGGCGAAGATCGCCGCGCTCACCGGCAAGCCTTTCGTCACGGCGCCGAACAAGTTCGCCGCGCAGGGCTCGCTCGACGCGATCGTGCGCGCGCACGCGGCCCTGCGCGGCCTCGCGGTCGCGCTGATGAAGATCGCCAACGACATGCGCTGGCTCGCCTCCGGGCCGCGTTGCGGCTTCGGCGAGCTCAAGCTGCCCGACAACGAGCCCGGGTCGTCCATCATGCCGGGCAAGGTCAATCCGACCCAATGCGAGGCGATCGTGATGATCGCCATCCAGGTGCTGGGCAACGACGCGACGGTCGCCTTCGCGGGCTCGCAGGGCAATTTCGAACTCAACGTCATGCGCCCGGTCATCATCAACAATTTCCTGCACTCAGTCCGCATCCTGGCGGACGGATGCGAGAAGTTCCGCGAATATTCGGTCGAGGGAACCGAGATCAATCGCGAGCGCATCCAGCAATATGTCGAAGGCAGCGTCATGCTGGTCACCGCCCTCTCGCCGGTGATTGGCTACCAGAACGCCGCCCATATCGCGGAAAAGGCCATGGCCGACGGCACGACTCTGAAAGAGGCGGCGCTCGCCTCCGGCAAAGTGACCGAGGAGCTGTTCGACAAGACGATCGTGCCCCTCAACATGGTCGGAAAGGGGCTCGCGGGCGCCTGAAGTCGGCTGACTCGTTCATCTGCATCGATCGAATGAAGAGGGAGCTCCATGATCCGCTGCGTTCGCATCTGGACCGCCGAGGACGGCAACTCGCGCTCCGAAGAAGGCCATATCGACCTCTCCGGCGGGGCGAGAGGCGATATCCTGAGCGAGGTCGCGGCCTCGACCAGCATCTCGTTCCGGGAGACCAAAGCCGGCGGCTCTTTCGCCTGGCATGACGCGCCGGTCCGCCAGTTCGTGCTGACCCTCAGCGGCACGCTGGAATTCATAACCCGGGACGGCGACCGCTTCACCCTCCGTCCCGGCGACGTGCTGCTCGCCGAGGACACGACCGGCACCGGCCACAGCTGGCGGCTCCTCGACGACGAGCCTTGGCGTCGCGCCTATGTGATCCTGGCGCCGGGCGTCAAAGTCCCCTTCACCGCCGCGAACCCGGCGGGCTGACCTGCCGACGGGAGAGCCTCCATGACTGAAGCCGCTGTCGACGCCGTCCTGATCGGCGCCGGGATCATGAGCGCCACGCTCGGCACGTTTCTCAAGGAGCTCGAGCCTTCGCTCACGATCTCCATCTTCGAGACCCTGTCCGACTGCGCGCTCGAGAGCTCCGGGTCGTGGAACAACGCCGGGACGGGCCACGCCGCCAATTGCGAGCTGAACTACACGCCCCAGCGTCCCGACGGCGAGCGTCGACATCTCCAAGGCGCTCGAGGTCAACACGGAGTTCGACCTCTCCCGCCAGCTTTGGGCTTATCTCGTCAAGAAGGGCGCCATCGCCGACCCGAGGGATTTCATCCACCCCTGTCCGCATATGAGTTTCGTTTGGGGCGACGCCAACGTCGCCTTCCTGCAGGCGCGCTTCAAGGCCATGTCCGCGCACCACTGCTATCACGGCATGGACTATTCCGAGAGCCACGCAAAGATCGGGAAGTGGGCGCCGCTCACGATGGAAAGTCGCCCGGCGGACCAGCCGGTCGCCGCGACCCGCATCATCACCGGGACCGACGTCGATTATGGCGCGCTCACGCACTTGCTGATCGGCTCACCTCGCCAAACAGCCGGGCGTTAGCCTCGACTACCGGCATCATGTGCGGAGCCTGAAGCGCCTCGACGGCGGGCGATGGCTCGTCGAGGTGGAGGACGTCGCCGACCATTCGGTCAAAGAGGTCTCGGCGAAGTTCGTCTTCATCGGCGCCGGCGGGGGCGCGCTCGAGCTCTTGCAAAAGTCGGGCATTCCCGAGGGCCATGGCTACGGCGGTTTCCCGGTCAGCGGCATCTGGCTCCGATGCGAAACCCCGGCGGTCGTCGACCGGCATGAGGCCAAGGTCTACGGCAAGGCCGCGGAAGGGTCGCCGCCCATGTCCGTGCCCCATCTCGACACGCGCATCATCGGCGGCAAGAGGTGGCTGCTGTTCGGCCCTTACGCCGGCTTCACCACGCGGTTCCTGAAGCACGGCTCCCTCACCGACCTTGTCCGCTCGATCGAGCCCGGCAACATCCTGCCCATGCTCGCTGTCGCGAAGAGACAACGTGGACCTCGTCGAGTACCTCGTCGGCCAGGTGCTGCAGAGCAAGCGGCATCAGTTCGCCATGTTGCAGAACTTCTATCCGACCGCGGATCGGGACGACTGGAGCCTCGCAGTGGCGGGGGAGCGGGTGCAGATCATCAAACCCGACGCGGCGCACGAAGGCGAGCTCGAATTCGGGACCGAGCTCGTGGCGTCCGAGGATCGATCGATCGTCGCGCTGCTCGGCGCCTCGCCGGGCGCCTCGACGGCGACGTTCATCGCGCTCGGCGTCCTGAAGAAATGCTTCCCTGAGCAGCTCACCGAAAGCGCCTGGCTGCCGAAGCTGAAGGAGATCATCCCCACCTTCGGCGTCAATCTCATCGAGGACGCGGAAGCCTGCACTCGGATCCGAGCGGAGACGGCGCCGGTGCTCAAGATCGACAACATCTGATCGAACTGGGCGCAGTCGGGCCCGCTAGCGGTCCAAACCAAACGCTTGGTACGCGATGTCTCTGAAGGGCGGAAAGCAGACTATGTGACAAGGAGAGGTGAGCTGTCTTTTGCAGTTAACGCTGACCTCACGAACCGCACGTTGACATGGACACTACCCGAGGTCTACCAGCTTCGGAGTCGGTACCATGTTCTGACGCTACTTAGCAGCATGCGGCCTCTAAAGAGGGCAATGGCCCTCGGACGCATCCTGCACCCGAGCCGCTTCCATCAAACGAGAAACTCGTTGCCCCGCCGAACGAGTGCCGGTAACCCTGCAAAGCAAAGGATAGAACGGCAGTGTCATAGGCTGAAAAACAATGGCAGAGCGATACCTCATGGAACAGGCCATTCAAAAGGCTATGTCTTGCAAACCCAGGGACCCTGAGCGCATTCCTATGGTCGGGGCCATCGTCGAGCACAATGGGGAAATTTTGGGAACCGGGTATCGCGGGGAAGATATACATGCGGAAATGGAGGCGCTCAGCAACGTTTCGGACAAGCTCCGACTCCAAGACGCGACGGTTTACACCACTTTAGAGCCATGCACACCGGGTGTCCGCAGCAAACCCGAAAAGTCATGTACAAGCTTGCTTCGCGATGCGCGCGTGAAGAAGGTTGTAATTGGTATCCTCGACCCAAACCAGGGTGTTTGTGGGAAAGGTTTGTTGGAATTACAGAAGCATGGGATCGAGGTGGAATTATTCCCCCAAGATCTAGCACAAAAGATTCGGTTGTTGAATGAGAAATTTGTACGTGCTCAGCAGACACTCGGCGTGCGCTTTATCGACCCGAAGCCTAACGCGCAACTCCACACTTACAAGACCGCCGGATATCAAAAATTACGTGCGAATTTATTACACCGCCTGGTCCAGATGTGTTCCTCTTCATGACCAACGATTTAGGGCAGTGGTGGCCTCAGTTTGAGGGATTGCGTCAGATAGCCGAGTCGAACAAGTATGAATTCGGGTGCCGGTTCGGCACAATAGGTTTTCACCGCATTGATGTGGTGAGAGCGACGGAGCTGGGAATTGGCCTAGTCAACTATTACCGCAAGATTATAAGTATCACCGGGCGACAGCGGGAGAAATTAAACTCTATCGGACTCTCGGAAGAGAAGCTTAAAGACCTGCGCCTTTGGTGGCCTGGCATTGAGCTTACCAGACTACCTCGTGGACTCGATTCTCAGGCAAGTATCACTGTAGAGGTAGTCCCTAAGCCTAAGTGAAAAGGTTAGTAAAGGGTAAAACACATCACCGGGGCCGTTTCTCAAGTCGCATGACCCGCCGAATGTCCGGAAGGGGTCGATTCCGGCTGTTCAGTGACCAGCTGGCGGGGTGCCGAGCGTAGGATTTCGCAACCCCCCAGCGGCTTGTGATCGGTGATCCAAGCCCTTGCGGCTTGGATCTTTGGACCTTCATCGGTCGCCTTCGACGACACCTTCCGCAGGGGGAGAACGGGCGCTTATATCCGACCGCCAAAGCGTTGGACAGATCGCTCTATCGTCCCGGACCTCGCGCTAACCCCGCGAGCCGCGGAAACAAGCCTTCCATCAGGAGCTTCGGAAGACTGAGGCCCAGCCCCATGGCGAGCAGGATGGCGGCCGCCGTCACTCCGTCCTGGAACGGCGCCATGAGGAGCTGCACGTTTCCGCTGGCGCCTGCGTTCATCACCGCCACCGACTCCGCCGCCAAACGGAAGAGATAGGCGCCGGGGATGAGCGAGACGACGGAAGCGAAGGCGAAGGCCGCGAACGGCAGATGCAGGCGGTTCGCGATCGGCGTCACCAGCACGCCCACGATGGCGCAAGCGATCAGGGCGCCGAGCGAGGCCGTTGCGCCTGCGCTCAGCACGAACCAGCGGCAGGCGTGAGCGAACATGCCGATCAGAACGGGGATCGGCAGCGCGCGCCAGGGCATGGAGAAGAAAGCGCCATAGGCCGCGACGGCAAGTCCGGCCGCCAGCACGTCGAAGGCGAGCGGCGTCGGGGCGACCGGCGCCGGCGCCGGCAGGCTTTGCCGGGCGACCGACAGGCCGGCGATGAGCCCCACGCAGATGAGCAGCGTCAGCAGCATCGCGAAACTTAAGCGCGCCAGTCCGAGCGTCATGCGCAAATGGGCGAAGTCGAGCGCGGCGTTGAGCAGGTGGGCGCCCGGCATCAGCACCATGCAGGGGCAGAGCGCGACAAGATAGGCGTCCGCCGTCGGCGCGAAGCCCAAGGTCAGGGCGGCCACGAGGCCGGCCAGCAGTCCCGCGCACAAGATCTGAATGAGAGGTCCGCCCCCCTGCGCGGCGATGAGCCGCCGGAGCAGCGCGCCGGCGGCTGCGCTGACGCCGATCAGAACGAGGTCCAAGAGACGCTCGGCGCCGAAAATCAGCCCGAGCGCGGCCGCCCCGATCCCGGCGAAGGCCACAAAGCGCAGGGTCGAGGCCGGCCCGAGACGCGCCACATCGTGCAGCGCGGCGCTCGCTTCCGCGACGTCGAGCGAGCCTGCGGAGACCGCATCGAGCACTTTGAGCGTCTTCATGACCTTGTTCATGTCGACGCCCACGGGGGCGCCGGCGACGAGCACGATCTTCTGCGCATTCGGTTCGCCCAGCCGGGCGATGCGGATCATGATCTCGCCCCAATGCGGAAGAGTTCGGCCGAGCAGCCGAGGGCATGGCCGAGGCGCTCCACACGCTCGATCACGGTGCGCGTGGTTTGACCGTTGACGTAGAGCAGCTCGGCGGCACAGCCGAGAAGGGCGCCCGCCTCGTCCAGCGCGCGGCCGTCAGTTTGCGTTGTCGGGTCCATGGCGGGTTGGAAAGCGACGGCCGTGTCGACCGACCGAGAGATATTACCACCCGCTGGCGGTCAGGCGTCAAACGCGCCGATCGAGGATCCGATACTCTGGCGCAGTCCCTCCGGATCTGCGCTGCAGAACCGATGATGAAATGCAAGCGGGATTGACGCGCCCGAGCGCCCGGCCTGAAGCTCCGCCCCATGCACATGCACTACAACCGCATCGCCGGCGGCGACGTCGGCCGGATCGAAGCGCTGAGCGACGGCGTCTTCGCCTTCGCCGCAACCGTGCTCGTGCTCGACTTTCACAGTCCGGACCCCGCCGGCATCCACACGGAGGCGGAATTGCTCGGCGCGCTCGCCGCCTCGGCGCCGCGGCTGCTGCCCTGGCTGCTCAGCCTGCTCACGCTCGGGATCTTCTGGCTCGGCCAGCAGACCCAGCTCAGCCGGCTCGCCCGCTCGAACCGCGACCTCACCTGGCTGCACTTCCTTTTCCTCGCCTTCGTCACCGCGCTGCCGTTCTCGACGCGCCTGCTCGCCGATTTCTTCACCTATCGGGCGGCGTTCCTCATTTACTGGGCGAACATTCTCATGCTCGGCGTCAGCGTCTATGCGACCTGGGCGTACGCTGAACGGGCGGACCTGGTTCGCGAGGACGCGCATGCCGAAGTCTCGTGGGCCATCCGGCGCCGCATCGTCATCGCCCAGTCGCTCTATGCGGCCGGCGCGCTCGTCGGGATGATCAGCGTTCCGCTCGGGACCGTGCTGATCATCCTGATCCAGATCAACTATGCGATTGCGCCGAGACTGCCCGTCCTGTCGCGTCTTTGACGCGACGACCGGCTCCGCGAGCTCGTTGAATTCGCGACCATGGCGTCGCTGTCCCAGTCCGCCGCGCCCTCCCGGTAGGCGAGCGGCGCGCCGTCGCGCGCCGAGGATCAGGGTCGTCGGGAAGCCGCGCGCCCCCACCTCCGGCGCGAGCTTGCCGTCGGGGTCGAGATAGAGTTCAGGCGCTTCAGCGCCATTTTGTCGAAGGCGGCCTTCGCCGGCGAGGAGCCGACAATTCTTGGTCACCGCGATGACGGCGAAGTCCTTCTCCGGCAGCCGCGCCGCCAGTCGGTCGAGCGCCGGCATCTCCTTGAGGCAAGGGCACGCACCATGGCGCCCAGAGATTGAGGATCACGGTCTTGCCGCGGAACGATTCGATTGGGACGCCTTGCCGGCCTTGTCAAAGACGGGGCTGAGCCTCGCCGGCGCCCTGTTCAGGAGTTCGACCATGCCGGGGCTCGGCGCAGGACGTCGCATCTGCAGAGCGGCGATGGCGACGAGACCGATGGCGGCGAGGCCGAGCACGACCGCCCCGTTTGTCGCCCTGCCGGAGGCGGCGGCCATGCGGGCCACCGTTCGCCCGACGACTTTCGGCCGCAGCAGGAGCGCCCGGATGGCGACGACGACGAAGGCCGCCCCGCCGAGAATGGTGAAGATCGAGGCGATCCCGTGCACCGCCATGCCGGCGGCGGCGACCGCGTCGAGCGAGCCGACCCCGGTCGGCGTCTTGCGCGCCGCGCCATAGCCGCCGGCGACGAACATGCCGATCGAAGCGACGAACTGCCCGCCGCCGTAGAGGCTGATCAGCATCCGCGTCGTCCGCGCGCGGGCCGGCGCGAGGCCGAGCTCGTCGAGGCCGAAGGTGAGCAGCATGCCCGCGCTCGACACGCTGACTGCCGTGATGACCGCGTGGTAGTGGGCGGGCGTGCGGGTGTCCGAGCCCGTGATCAGGAGGCCCATCAGCGCCGCCGAGCGCGAAAAGCGCGATCGACGTCGCCAGCGTGAAGAACGCCGGATCGCGCCACGGCCATCGCGCCCGGCGGCCCGAGCGCCCGGGCGCCGGCAAGCAGCCGGACGGCGAACAGGAGGGTCGGAATCGCGACGCCGAACTGAAGCAGGCGGAACGCCTCGTGCTGCGCCTGGCGAGAAGGGCTCGAAGGCCGCGTAGAAGACCGGCCCGGCGATCGCCAGCGCGCCGATGATCGCGACCGCGGCGCAAAGAAGGCGCTCGTCGACCGCTTTCTCGCCGAGGCTCCGTCGGGCGAGGATCCGCCAGTTGGTCAGAAGCACGATCGCATAGACGAACTGCATCAGATGCCCGCCGCCCCAGAACAGGAGTTCGCGCGAGAACATCGAGGTCGCCCCGGCGGTCGAGCAGGATTCCGGCTACGGCGAAGGACACCAGCGCCATGAGATAGACGAAACCGCCGATCGACATCGCGAGCGTCAGCGCCGGCAGCGGTCGCCTCGTCCGGGCAGATTGAGAAAGAGGCGGATGACTGGCGCGAGTACGCCCACCGCCAGCAGTAGCAGCCCGAGATCGTAGGCCGGATGGCGGATGAGCGGGATGTAATTGGTGAGCTCCGGCTGGGTCGCGTCGAAGAACGCCGGCGCAAACAGGCACGGAAACGCGACCAGCGCGATCCCCTGCCCGATCCGGCCGAGCGGCGCGGCGCGCGGACTGTCGCCGCTCGCCCTCCGCGTCGCCGACCGTGACCAGGAAGGCGAACACGCCCATGAGCCAGATGACCAGCGAGAACACGACGTGGATGACGAGGCCCTTGTAGAAGAACCCGATCGGCCAGAACGGCGCTTTCCATACCCGGCACCCGCGACAGCGCCAGCAGCAGAGCGAAGACGCCCGCGACCGCAAGCGCGCCGACGGCGAGCCATGCCCAGCCGACGAGTTCGCGCCTTAGCGCGTTGGCGGCCGGGGCGGACGCATCGAGC
>CAWFVS010000059.1:0-83997 GCA_963819255.1 uncultured Alphaproteobacteria bacterium | reverse complement strand
ACTTTTCAAGCCGTAACCCGCCGTTGCGGCAAAGCTGGAGCGTCTTGGTCTGGCTGAGCGTGTCGGCCCTGCTCAATGGGCACTGAAGCCGGGGCTCGAGCCGGCCCTGCGCGATCTCGGCGTCCGCGGCGACATCATCAAGACGATGCACCGTGCCGCCGCGATTGCCGTGACGGATCCGACCCGGCCGAATCTGGATGTCGTCGTCGCCGGCAGTCATTGACGCAGCGCCCTTGAGAAACCCGGCGGATGGCGGTTGGGCCATTGTAAATGTTGGGAAAAGCGCCTGGGCCGCCATCCGGCGGTTCGTCGCGGATGCCGAAAAATCTCAACCCGACCAACCATTTGCGCCCGCCAGACGGCGGCGCTTTTATCTTGCCGTCCATGGGTCGAGTCCATGCGCCGACCCTCCGACACACGCAACTCCCGCCCATAGCACTCCAAAGCACGATCGCTCATTGCAACCGCCCCTTGAGCATCAGCGCCACGAATAGTTCGTCGGACTGCGGAACGAGACCCGAAAGAATTTTCATCAGCGTGGACTTGCCGGCGCCGTTGTCGCCGACAACGCCCAAGACCTCGCCCCGGTCAACGTGAAAGCTTACGTTGTTCAAGGCGGTGATCGCGCCGAAATATTTGTATATGCCGCGCGCCTCAAGAAGCCGGGCTTCTGTATGGACGGCGTTCGCCATGCTGTCGCTCCTCCCGACCGTTCTGGAGCCACTTTAACAGCCGCACAAAAAATTGCAAGAATTGTCGTATGGCAATTTTCGGTTCAATCGGCCTCCCGGCGCATCCGTCAGAGTAGGAGACGTCTTTCCGTCGGTGGTGCGAGACGGACCATGTCGGGCGTCGGGTGGCCGACGCGCGGCGGTGAGGAGATCTGCTGGGGTCGTCCGGTCGATGCGGCGCGTTCGATCGCTATCAGGGTGCGGATGTCCGCCAGTCCCTCTTCACCGTCGGCCTCCGGCGGCGTTCCGGCCGCAATGCAGTCGGAGAAGTAGGCGATCTGGGCGCCGAAATGGTCGATCTCCGGAAACAGGGTCTCGATGATCTTTCCGTCGCGCCGCAAACGCAGTTTCGTAGCCGTCTCGAACTTGAAGCCCGGATCCAGTTCTAGATCGCCAAGCGTTCCAACGACCCTGTAGCTGTCGACGGGCGCCGCCCCGAAGCTGGCAACAAATTGTGCGAGCCCGCCCGAGGGAAATCGCAGCGTCGCGGCGACCGTGGCGTCCACTTCGCGAAAGCGCGGGTCGTCGTCCGGCCGATGCGCCATCGCGGTGGCCTCGATAGGCTCTTCCGCGAAAATGTGCCTGGCGGCATTGATGCAGTAGACGCCGACGTCCTGAAGCGGCCCGCCCCAGGCCTTCGCTTTCAGGCGATGGTTGCTCAACTCCGTCTGGAAACTGAACACCGATTGAAAGAACAGCGGTCGGCCGATGGCCCCGGCGCGGATGTGTTCGAGAACGGCCACAGTTCCCGGTTCATTGTGCAGCCGGTACGCGGTCATCAGAAACACATTGGCGTCGCGCGCCGCGGCGATCATCGCGAGCGATTCGTCTTCATTTGCGGCGAGCGGCTTCTCGACCATGATATGCTTGCCGGCGCGCGCCGCCCGTATAGTGAAATCAGCATGCATGTCATTCGGGAGAGCAATGTAGACCGCATCGATCCCGGGGCTTGCTAGCAGAGCGTCGTAGCCGTCATATCCGACGATCGTGCCGACGCCGTGGAACTCCGCAAGTTGCGCCGCCTTGGCGCGGTCGCCGGTCACGATGGCGGCCACCCGCGAGTTCCCAGACTGGGCGACGCCCGGCAGGAACGCGATCTGCGAAATCCAGCCTGCGCCTACGACGGCGTAATTGATCATGACTTCTCTCCCTGCTTCGCCGTTGGCGTTCCGATGGGGGATAGATCGCCTGAGCCCGCGAGGCTCCGGCTCAGGCGTACAGCGACGGACGCTGCGGAAATTTCAGCGTGGCTGCGCGATTTTCGGTGAGCGCAGCGGCGATCTCCTCGGCGATGGCCGAGGCGATGTAGCCGTCCCAGGCGCTGGCCCCGACCGGCTTTCCTGTCCTAACGCGCCGATCCATTCCGCCAGTTGCCGGCGATAGGCGTCCGCGAACCTCGGCACCCAGTTCTCGGGGTAGGTGAGGCCGCCGATCCGGTTGCTATTCTGGAGGATTGGCGAAGGCGGGGCCAAAGCGACCGTACCCGAACGCCCAACCAGTTCCGCGTGGACGTGGTAGCCGTAGGCGGCGTTCATAAAGACCTCGGTCGATACAATTTCGTCCCGGTCGGTCCGCATGGCGATGATCATCGGATCGCCGCCGGGTCCGGCGGTGATATGCGCCGAGACCATCTCCGACCCAGTCAACCATCGGCTGACGTCGATCTCGTGCACGAAGGCGTTCGTCACCGCCATCGCGCCGGTAAACCACTCCGGAGCGCGAACGTTTCGGTGCACGTTGTGAAGCAGTACGGTTGCGCCCACGACGCCGGCGTCCTTGATCCGGTTCATCTCCTGATAGCCAGGATCGAACCGACGCATGTAGCCGACCTGGATCAACCTGCGGTTCAAGGCCTCCTCCGCCTCCACGACGCGCAGGGCGTCCGCCGCGGAAGGCGCCAGCGGTTTCTCGCACAAGACCGGTTTGCCCGCCTTGAGGCAAGCGAGCGTCAGTTCGGCGTGGGTCGCGTCCGGCGACGCGATAATCACCGCTTCGATATGGTCCGATGCGATCAGGGCCTGCGGGCCGGAAAAAGTCGTGGCGCCGTCTGCAGCGGCTCGAGCGCGGCCGGCGTCAGCGTCGAACACGCCCGCGAGATGCGCGCCGGGCGTTTCGCGCCTGATCAGGCGCGCATGTTCGGCGCCCATCACGCCGGTTCCGATGACGCCGACGCCGATGCTCCGTTCCATATTGCGCAAGCTCCTCCTAGGCTCCCGGCTGCAATGCCGATCGGAAGCTTCTGTTGCGTTAAGGGCCTGACCCCACGCCGAACAGCGAAAGCTGCGAACCTGGCGTCACCGGGCAAGTTGCATCGGGGCGTCTGGAACAGGCATTCCCGCCGCGACAGCGCCCCACACCGACTGATCGAAATTGACGATTGCACCCGTCATCAGACCGGCGTCGTCGGAAACGAGGAAGTTAACCGCCCGAGCGGCCTCCTCGGGATCGACGAGACGGCCGAAGGGAAGCTGGCCCGCCGCCTTTTCCATCCAGTCCGGGTCGCCGCTTTCGGACGCCTGCACTCGTCTCTCGTTGTCCGAAGCCATCCAGCCGACGTTGAGCTGGTTGACGCGGATGCGGTTGCGCATCACCGAGAAGGCCGTGTTCGCGGTGAGCGTCGTCAGCGCGCCCTTGGAGGCGCAATAGGGGTTGATGAAGGGCTGTCCGGCGAGCGCGGAGATCGAGCCGATGTTGCAGATCGCGCCCTCGACGCCGTCGCGGATCATCAGCTTGATGGCCTCTTGCATCAGGAAGAACGGCCCACGCACGTTGGTCGCGAAGATCCGGTCGAAGAGCTCCGGAGAAGTGTCGAGGATCGTCCCGCGTTCGGTCGACGCGCCGGCGTTCACCAACACGTGCAGCCGGCCGAAACGCCCGTCGGTTTCCGCGATGATCCTTCGGCAATCGTCCACCGATGCGAAATCGGCGCGCACGAAGTGGGCCGGAATGGCTGAAGTCGCCGTGATCTCGGCCGCCACCGCGCTCCCGCGCTCCTTGTTCCGGCCGGTGACGACGATTCCCGCGGCGCCGGCCGCAGCCAACCGCCGCGCGATCGCCGCGCCCAGGCCCTGCGTGGCCCCCGTGACCACACAGACCTTGCCATCCATCCGGTTCACGAGACGACCTCGTAGCCGGCCAGGGCCATCACGCGCGTGAGTTCCTTGTGTCCTTTCTTCGCCATGTCGAGGGGCGGACTGACCTTCGGGTCCTGCTCGGCTTCGACGACGAACCAGCCCTCGTAGCCATGGGAAGCCAAGCGCGAGACGATGGCCGCGAAGTCGAGCGAACCGTCGCCCGGCACGGTGAAGGCGCCCTTGACGACCGCGTCGAGGAAGCTCTCGCGCGTTCGGTCGAGCGCGTCGATCACGCTGCGGCGGACGTCCTTGGTGTGCACGTGGCTGATGCGCTTGTGGTGCTTGTCAATGACGCGCAGCACGTCGCCGCCCGCGAAGGCCATGTGGCCCGCGTCGAACAGGAGCGGCAGCGCCTCGCCCGAATTCGCCATCAGGAGATCGAGTTCCGGCTCGGTCTCGATCGCCGCGGCCATGTGGTGATGGTAGGCGATCGGCATGCCCTCGCTGGCGCACCACTCCGCGAAGACCGTCATCTTGCGCCCGTAGGCCTTGATCTCGTCTCCGGTGAGCTTCGGCTTGGTCGCAAGCGGCGCCGAGCGCACGCCCTGGATCGAGCGCGCCGTCTCGCCGTAGACGATGCAGGGCGCTTTCGCGGCGACGAAGAAAGTCATCTGCTCGCGGATGCGATCTTTCTCGCGCTCGATGTCGCCGTCGAGCAACAGGCCGGAGAACCAGCCGCCGCAGACCGAGACGCCGTAGCGGGCGAGGATGGGGCCGAGCTCGTCCATGTTCATCGGGAAGCGGCGGCCGGTCTCCATTCCGGTGAAGCCTGCGACGCTCGCTTGTCTGAGGCACTCCTCGAGGCTGACGTCGTCGGAGAGTTCGGCGAGATCGTCGTTCCACCACGCAATGGGGGCGATTCCGAGTTTGGCTTTCATCGCGTCACACTCCTACGCGCTGCTTCGAGCGGATCTGATCCTGTTCCTTGCGCGCTTTCTGCACGGATTCCCGCGTCGAGACCTGCGGCACGCCGACGTCCCAGTCGGCATCGCCGGGGACCCAGGCCCAGGCGTCGGAGGCAATCGACAGGACGGTCGTCCGGTCATTGGCCTTCGCCCATTCGAGGGCCGCTTCGAAGTCTGCGAGGCTCTCGCAATGCCGCGCGGCCGCGCCCATGGCCTCGGCGTGCCTGGCGAAATCGACGTGGAGCGGCGCCTCGCGGTTCACCACCCGGCAGTCGACGAGCAGGTTGTTGAAGCCGGGCACGCCCTTGGCCTGCTGCAGGCGATTGATCACGGCGTACCCGCCGTTGTCGCAGACCACGACGATCATCTTGTGGCCGCTGAGAACCGACGAATAGATGTCCGAATTCATCATCATGTAAGTGCCGTCGCCGACCATGACGATCGGCGTGCCACCGAGGCCGCCGGGTCCGGAGTTGGCCATCGCATGACCCCAGCCGGCAGCGATCTCGTAGCCCATGCAGGAGAAGCCGAACTCGACGTCGAAGGTGTTCGGGTCCTTGACGCGCCAGCTCTTGGTGACCTCTCCCGGAAGGCCGCCGGCCGCCGTGATCACGGTGTCTTTTTCGCCCGCCGCGTCGTTCACGGCCCGGACGACTTGGGCGTAGGTCGGGACGGGCGCGTTGTTCGGAGCATGATGCGCGTCGAGCAAGGCGTCCCATTCCTTGAACAGGGCCTTGGCGTGCGTCAGATGCTCCGGATTGGCGCGCCACGCACCCAGCTCTCCGTCGAGTTCCGTGATGGTCTCCCGGGCGTCGCCCACCACCGCGGTCGCGCGATGCTTCACGGCGTCGAATTGGGCGGCGTTGATCGAGATGAAACGCGCATCCGGTTTGAACGATGTCCACGAGCCTGTGGTGAAGTCCATCAGCCGCGTGCCGACGGCGAGGATCACATCAGCCTCGCTCGCCAGCGCGTTCGCCGAGGTCGACCCGATGATGCCGATCGGGCCCGCGTGCGCCGGGTGGCCGTGGGTTAGGCCGCCCTTGCCCGCAATCGTCTCCACGATCGGGACGCCATGCTTGACCGCGAAGTCGCCGACAACCTTCTCGGCCAGGGAATAGCGCACGCCGCCGCCGGCGATCAGAAGCGGCTTCTTCGCGGTCTTCAGCAACGCCGCCGCTTCGAGGAGCTTGGACCGATCCGGACGCGGCCGCGGGATGGTCCACAGCCGCGCCTCGAAGAAGGCCTCAGGATAATCGAAGGCGAGCTCCTGCGTGTCCTGGGGCAACGCCAGGAACGCCGGTCCGCAGTCCGCCGGATCGAGCATCGCGGCGACAGCTTGCGGCAGCGACGAGATGATTTGCGCGGGATGCGTGATGCGGTCCCAGTAGCGCGTCACCGGCTTTGAAGGCGTCATTGACCGTGATGGTGGGGTCGCCGAAATGCTCGACCTGCTGCATAACCGGGTCCGGCAGTCGGTTGGTGAAGCTGTCGCCGGAGACCAGCAGCACCGGCAGCCGGTTGGCGTGCGCCGTGCCCGCGGCCGTCACCATGTTGAGGGCGCCGGGGCCGATCGACGTCGTCGCGATCATGATTTGACGACGCCGCTTTGCCTTGGCGAAGGCGACGGCTGCGAGCGCCATCGACTGCTCGTTCTGACCGCGCCAGGTCGGCAGACGATCCTGCACCGCCTCCAGCGCCTCGGAGAAGCATGTGACGTTGCCGTGCCCGAAGATGGCGAACACGCCCGCGAACAGGGGGACGCGAACGCCCTCGATCTCGGTGAACTGCTGCGTCAGCCAGCGGGCCAGGGCCTGGGCCGTTGTGAGACGGATTGTCGAGTTGGTCATGCTGTTTCCTCCTTCGGCGCGTCGAGCGACTTCAAATGCATCGTATATTGACATTCGTGGTGAAATGCAACAAGAATTGCAAACACCACGAGGGAGGAACCCCGATGATCCGGATCGCTGTGCTCGGCTGCGGCCGCATCGGCGCCATGCACGCCGCCAATATCGCCGCCCACTCACGCGCCCGCCTCGCGGCGGTCCAGGACATCAACAGCGCGGCGGCCGAGGCCGTCGCCGCCTCGACGGGCGCACGGGTGATGCGGACGGCGGCGGACATCTTTTCGTCGCCGGACGTGGACGCCGTCCTGATCGCGACGGCTACAGACACGCACGCCGATCTCCTGGAACAGGCGGTTGCGGTTGGAAAACCGGTGCTCTGCGAGAAGCCGATCGACCTCAGCCTCGACCGGGTGAACCGTTGCGCGGCGACGATCCGGGGATCGGCGACGCCGATCCAGCTCGGCTTCGTGCGTCGTTTCGATCCCGGCCACAAGGCCGTTCGCGACGCTGTGTCCGCAGGCGAGATCGGCGATCTGCACCAGGTGGCGATCACCTCGCGCGACCCCGGTCTTGCGCCGGAAGCCTATCTGAAGGTGTCGGGCGGAATCTTCCGCGACATGACGATCCACGATTTCGACATGGCGCGCTTCGTTCTCGGCGAAGAGCCGGAGGTTGTCTTTGCGACCGGATCGCGGCTCGTGGCGCCGGCGCTCATGGAAAAACTCGGCGACTACGACACGGTCACCGTCGTCCTGACGACGGCGTCCGGCAAGCAGGCCATGATCACGAACTCGCGCGAGGCCGTCTACGGCTACGATCAGCGGGTCGAAGCGTTCGGCTCGAAGGGAATGGCGGTGTCGGAAAACCGCCGGCCGCATCAGATGCAACTTTCCGGCAAGGGGTTCAGCAATCACGCGGCGCCGCTTCTGCACTTCTTCATCGAGCGCTACCGGGAGGCGTTCGACGCCGAAATCGACGCCTTCGTCGAAGCTGTCGAGCGGCAAAGGCCGCCGGTCGTCGGGTTCGAGGACGGGCGGCGCGCCCTGGCGCTCTCGGAAGCCGCGCTGAAATCGGTCGCGGAAAGCCGCGCCGTAAAGGTTTCGGAGGTTCTTTGACATGTACGGACGGTTCGGACTTTTCATAGGCGGCGAGTGGCGGCAGGCCGCGAATGGCGCCACGGCGGCGGTGCTCAGCCCGGTGACCGAGGCGACGCTGGGCGAGGCCCCGGTCGCCAGCGTCGCTGATACCGAAGAAGCGCTCCACGCCGCCGAGGCGGGGCTGAAAGCCTGGCGCGCGACTCCGGCCTTCACGCGCGCCGACGCCATCCATGCGATCGCAAACGAAATGGTTCGGCGCGCAGATGAAGCGGCTCGCATGATCTCCAGCGAGACCGGCAAGCCGCTCGCGCAGGCGCAGCGGGAATGGGCGCTGACCGCCGACCAGTTTCGCTGGTACGCCGAGGAGGCCCGTCGAATCTATGGCCGGATCGTCGAAAGCCGGGTGCCGGGAGGACGGTTCGAGGTCAGCCATGAGCCTGTCGGCGTCGCCGCCGCGTTCACGGCCTGGAATTTCCCGGCGGCCCTCATCGCGCGCAAGGTCGCGCCGGCGCTCGCGGCCGGGCTGCTCGGTCATCGTACGCCCGTCGTCGCAGACGCCGGGAACCGCAATGGTGATCGTCGATTGCTGCCGCGCGGGAAATCTGCCAGCGGGCGTAGTCAACCTCGTTGTCGGTCCGACCGGCGCGACCTACGCGCCGATCATGGCGTCCAAGGCGGTGCGAAAGGTTTCGCTGACCGGTTCGACGCGCGTGGGCCAGCAAATGATCCGCGACGCGGCAGACACGATGAAAAAAGTGTCGATGGAGCTCGGCGGCAACGCGCCCTTGATCGTTTACGAGGACGCCGACCTCGAACTCGCCTTGAATGTCGCAGTTCCGACGAAATACGCCAACGCCGGTCAGGTCTGCGTCACGCCGGACAGGTTCTATGTGCAGGAGAGCTTGCACGACGCCTTCGTGGAGGGCTTTGCGACCCGCGCGAAAGCAATCAAGCTCGGTGATGGCCTCGACCCGTCGGTCGGAATGGGACCGCTGATCAGCGCATCTCGCCTCGCGGAAATTGAAGGCATCGTCGCCGGCGCGGTCAAGGCCGGCGCGAGAGTCGTCGCCGGCGGCGGCCGGGCTCCCGGCTTCAACGCCGGCCACTTCTTCGAACCGACCGTCCTGACCGACGTGACTGACGACATGAAGGTCATGGCCGAGGAGAACTTCGGACCGATCGCCGCGATCACCCGGTTCCGGACCGACGACGAGGCGATCGCGCGCGCCAACGCCTGCGACATGGGTCTTTCGGCTTACGCGTTCACGCGCTCGCCGAAGCGAGCGCGGCGCATTGTCGCGGAGCTGAAGTCCGGGATGGTCGGGATCAACTCTTTCGCCCTCGCGGCGTCGGAAGCCCCCTTCGGCGGCACGAATTTCTCCGGCATGGGACGCGAAGGCGGCGTCGAGGGCATCCGCGATTATCTCGACGTGAAGCTCGCGCAAGTGGTGTACTGAACATGATCCCCAACAAGCTCAAACAGCTCTGGGCCCAGGGCAAGCCCACGCTCAACGGCTGGTGCTCGATCGGCAACGCCTTCACCGCGGAGATCATGGCCGCTCAGGGCTATGAATCGATCACTGTCGACGTACAGCACGGCGCTCTCGACTATGCGAGCCTGCTGCCGATGCTGCAGGCGATGCGAGCGTCCGGCGTGGTCCCGATGGCGCGCGTGCCGTGGCTCGAGCCGGGCATCATCATGAAGGCGCTCGACGCCGGCGCCTACGGAATCATCTGTCCGATGGTGAACGACGCCCGCCAGGCGGCGGCGTTCGTGAGCTATCTCCGCTACCCCCCACTGGGGCAGCGCAGCTTCGGCCCGACCCGCGTCTCGTTTGCCGCCGGCGCCGATTACGGCGCGCACGCCAACGACGAAATGCTCGCCCTCGCCATGATCGAGACGGCCGAGGGCATGGCGAATCTCGCGTCGATCGCGGCGACCCCCGGCCTCGACGGCATCTATGTCGGGCCCGCTGATCTCACACTCGGCCTCGCGCAAGGCCGGCTTGCGCCGGGCTTCGACCGCGAGGAGCCGGAGATGATTGCGGCGTTGAAGGAGATCGTGGCGGCCTGCAAGGCCAACGGCATTCGCGCCGCGCTCCACTGCGGCACGCCCGAGTACGCGGCGAGGGCCATCGAGTGGGGCTTCGACATGACGACGGTATCGGGCGACTCCCGGCTTCTCGCCAGCGCGGCGGGCGCGAGCGTCGCAAAATTCCGGCAACTCGTCGGACAGATCGGCGCAAAGGCCGAGAAGGGAGCATATTGATGCCGCATCTCCTGATCGCGGGAAAGCTGCATCCCGCGGGGCTTGCGCTGCTCGACCGGGCGGACGGAGTCACTTTCGACTACGTGGAAGAGGTGTCGGAGCCCAGCTACGCGCCCTTCATCGGCAAAGCGGATGGTCTCGTCATCCGCACCCAACCGTTGTCGGCGACGACGATCGCCGACGCCGCGCGCCTCAAGATCGTTTCTCGTCATGGCGTGGGCTACGATTCGGTGGACGTCGCAGCGCTGAACAAGCGGCGGATCCCGCTCTGCATCGTGGGCGACGTCAATTCGCTCTCGGTCGCCGAACACGCGATGATGCTGATCCTCGCCTGCGCAAAGCAGGCGATCCGCGCCGACCGCGCTGTGCGGACGGGTCCCTGGGGATGGCGCAACGCCCTTGAGGCGGGCGAGATTTCGGGCAAGCGCCTGCTCATCATTGGCTACGGGCGCAGCGGACGCCAACTGGCTGAGATGGCTGAAGGTTTTCGAATGGAAATATGCGCCTACGATCCGCTTCTCGTCGAACGAGGCTGGCCTGATGGACGTGTTTCAGCTGTCGCCTCGCTGTTGGACGGGCTCGCCTTGGCCGACGTGGTGTCGGTGCACGTGCCGAAGTCCGGCCGACCGATCCTCGGAGCAGACGAGTTTTCCCGCATCAAACCCGGCGCCATCGTCGTCAACACCGCCCGCGGCGGCATCATGGACGAGGCCGCATTGGCTTCCGCCTTGGCGGACGGGCGGGTCGCCGCCGCCGGCCTCGACGTCTTCGACGATGAGCCGCCCGCGAAGGACCACCCGCTCCTCGGCTTCGACCAGGTCGTGCTGTCGCCGCATATCGCCGGGCTGACCCAGCAGGCGGCGGAGCGAATGGCCGTGTCGTCCGTCCAGAACGTCATCGACTTCTTTGCCGGTCGCCTCGACCCCGACCTCATCGTGAACAGGGATTTTTGACATGACCAAACCGAAGCTCCGCATCGGCCTCATCGGCAGCGGCTTCATGGGCAAGGCGCACGCTTTCGGCTATTCGGCGGCTGCCCAAGTTTTTGACCTTCCCTACGACCTGGAACTCGATACGCTCGCCGACATCAACGACGAGGCGGCCGCAAAGGCCGCGGCGTCGCTCGGCTTCGCCCACGCCACATCCGACTGGCGCGCGCTCGTGGCCAATCCCGACATCGATGTCGTCAACATCACCGCGCCGAACGCGCTGCACAAGGAGATGGCGCTGGCGGCGATTGCGGCAGGCAAGCACGTCTATTGCGAAAAGCCTCTGGCCCCGCTCGCTGCGGACGCCCGGGAAATGGCTGAGGCCGCGGAAGGCGCCGGCGTCAAGACGCAGGTCGGTTTCAACTATCTCTGCAACCCGATGCTGCGCCTGGCGCGCGAAATGATCGAGGCGGGCGAACTGGGCGAGATCAGGGGCTATCGCGGCGTTCACGCCGAGGACTACATGGCGGACGCGACAGCTCCTTTCACCTTCCGGCATGATCCCGCCGGCGGTGGCGCGCTCGCCGACATCGGAAGCCATGCGCTCGCCACCGCCGAATTCCTGCTTGCGCCGGCCGCCGGGCCGATCACCAAGGTCATGGGCGATTGCGTCACGGTGATCGCCGAACGTCCGGACGGCCAAGGCGGCCAGCGTCGCGTGGATGTCGACGACGTCGGCCGCGCCTTCCTGCGTTTCGCTAGCGGAGCAACCGGCTCCATCGAAGGCAACTGGATCGCGACCGGGCGGAAAATGCAGCACGACTTCGAGGTCTATGGGACGAAGGGCGCGCTCGCCTTCACCCAAGAGCGCTTCAACGAACTCAACTTCTTCTCGACCGACGACCGGCGCGGACGCCAGGGCTTCCGTCGCATCGAGGCCGGCCCCGATCATCCGCCCTACGGCCTCTTCTGCGTCGCGCCCGGCCACCAGCTCGGCTTCAACGACCTCAAGGCGATCGAGGTCGCCGGCTTTCTCGACGCCGTCGCGGGACGCCGGCCGGAGCCGTTCAACTTTCGCGCCGGCCTGCGCATCCAGACGCTGGTCGAAACGATCCAGAGTTCCAGCCGCGAAGGCGTCTGGAAGAACGTTCGCTGAAACTTGTGGCGCGCGCGGAGCCTGATTGCTCGTGCTGGGCGCCCGAACCAGTAGGCTACCTCACTGTTTCGGTGACGATCGGTATCCGGGGAGTTTTTGAGTTTCCCTGGAGCCGCGCGGCTAAGGCGACTGTTAGCGCCTGGGCAAGACACATCGGCGCCGCCAGGGATCGCGAGAACGTGTATTCGTGTTCCGGGACGGCAAACAGGACGGTGGCCGCCTTCGCGAGAGGCGAAAGGGTGCTGTCCGAAATCGCGATCACGGGAACCTTCCGCTTGCCCGCTTCATCGACGATATTGACGACTTCGTTCGCATAAAACCGGAACGAGATTGCGAACAACACATCCGTCTTACGGATCGCTCTCGCCATGTGCGTCGCCAAGCCTCCGCTGGGATCGAGCAGCACGCAACGCTTGCCGAGCATGGTCAGGATATACCGCAACAGGTCGGCGACAGGCGAAGAGCGGAGTTGACCGATCAGGTAGATGACTTCGGCCTTCTCGAGCAGGGTCACAGCCTTCCTGAGATTCGACTTCGGAGATTTCGACAAGTAGATTTTGCAGCGAGGCGATGTCGCGAACGACCAGGTCATGAAGGAAGGCGCGTTCGGTGTGGCCCTTTCGAGCGCCCAGTTCGCTTTCAAGCGCTTTGATGCGCGCTTCGAAGCCAGGCGCGGCTGTGGACAGACGCTTCTGGAACAGGCTCTGGAGCCCCTTGAAGCCGTCGTAGCCAAGCGCCTGGGCAAATCGGACGACATTCGACGCATGCACCCCGCACCGCTCGGCAATGGCGCCGACCGACAGCACCGCGACGTCGTTTGGATTCTGGGTCAGGTAGAGCGCTATCTTCTGATACGACTTGCTCATTTCCTCGTATCGCTCATGGATAACGCGGATCAACTCCTCGTAATCGGTCGGCGTCGTCGATTGCAGCATCACTGAGCTCACCGGACTTGCGACTGACGCGTGCGCGAACGCCGGCCAATGGAGGCGGAGTTCGTTTTCAGCGTCGTTGGCGGAATCATCATCCGTCATCTGCGCGTAATTGCAACAAATTTTGCACCCCGAGGCAATTTGATCGTGGCGTTGGTCGCGCCGACAAACGGAATTCAAATCCAGCACCACGGCGAGACGGCCAAAAGGTGTGAACTTAGGCGACGAAGATAGTGCTCAACCAATGCCCGGTGATGGCGCAATGTTTCCATCGCGGCTTCGACGGCTTTCGGGCTGACACTGAGCATTTGCGTTCGATAATTCACCCCCTACTGAAAGGCTGGGCGCGGACGCGTCCACGCTCGTGCGGGAGTAAGCCACATTTATCCGTGAGGTCCTGCCCGTAGCCCGTAGCTCGCGGCGATGTTCTGGATCACGGGCCTCTAAGGGCCGCCAGTCAGCCTGGCAGAGATGAGTCGTCGTGACCGCGCTTCGTCGCGCAGGAACGCGACAAATCGGCCGACCGTTGCGTCCTCCAACTCCGGAAGCCACGTCAACACGATTTGAATTGATGCGTTCGGGTCATCGATCGGCTTGAACACCACCCCCGGAAACGCGGTCTTGGATTGGCTGGCGGTGGCGAAAGTGATGCCAAAACCCGCACCGACGAGCGCGAGGACGGATTGCTTGCTAGCAGCATGCGATCGGAACATCGCGCCCTCACTGAGAAAGGATGCGTACAACTCGCGAGCCGTCTGATCTCCTCCCATCCCTGCACAAGGATGATCTCGCTGCGCAGAGCGTCCCAGTTGACGATTGGCTGCTCTGCAAGGGTATGTCCCGCTGGGACCGCTGCCAATCCGCGACTTGGTCAGCCGCAACGACGAGCGCCGCGTCCAGATGGACGTAGCCTTGGGTGACGCCGCGAGCCGCGTGACCGAGCAACCCGGCGATCGTCAACTCGGAAAAACCAAGGTCGCCGGCGACCCTAGCGAAGGTGTGTCGCAGAACGTGAGGGGTCACACCTGCGATCTTTGCCTTCGCGCAGAGGCGATTCAGCACCCGGACGACGCCGATGAAGTGGCCGTCGCCAACATCGGAGGGAAACAGATAGGGCGAATCTTCGCGAACGGGCTGGCTCCCGATGCAATGTATCGCCGTCCCGCCGATCACGCGGATCTGTTCTCCGCTCTTAGTGTCGGGAAAGTGGACGGCATGATCCTTCGGCTCGAGCCAAGCGCGCATGGAGGCTGAGCGCCTCCATCCGCCGGAAGCCCGTGAGCAGCATCAGCCGGATGGCACCCAACCCAGTGGGGTGCTCGCCATCCGCCATCGCTTGCCGCATGACCTTGCGGAGATGGCGAATCTCGTCCGCGCTCAGCCGGCGCTTCGCCTTTCGCACGGCCATTTGGCGCACGCCCAATGCCGGATTCTTCTCGATGAGGCCCAGCCGCGCGGCATGTCCCATCAGCGCCCGCAAGGTGCTGATGGCGCGGCCCGCCACACCGGGTCCGCCCGTTGAGCGCCCGCCGCGCCCCTCTGCTTTCTTGCCGCGCGCCGACTTGCCGGCGGCGATGTCGGCCTGCATCGCCTCGATGTCGCGGAGTGTCAGGTTGCTGACCAGGCGCGCGCCCAACAGCGGCTTGATGTGGATCTCGATCCGGCTTCGGTCCATGGCGACGCTCGAGGCCTTGATGGGCCGGCGGTTGCGGCCGAGAAGTCGTCCCGCCCTCGCCTGCTCCAGATACCCAGTCGCAGACTTCCGCCACCGTCATGCCGTCACGAATGGCGTGTCGGTCTGCGGACGGATCGGCCCCTCGGCGACCGCAGCCAGTTTCTTCCGCGCCATGGCGCGCGCGATTTCCGGTGTGAGGACCCCGCATTGACCGAGAACCAGCCGCCGCGTACGTCCTTCGACATTGCGGTACTGGATCAGACGCAGCGGCGGCGGCTTTGGGTCGGCTGGCCGGGAAGCGCATGGGCGGGCAACCCCGGCTGGCTTCCGGGCAGGCCCGTTGGCGTTCGGCGCCGCTCCGATCAACCGTCGCCCTCCCGGCCTCGCACCATCGCGGGAGAGGGAGAATCACCCCTCGGCCTCCTCGCGCGCATGCTCTGCGTCGAGTTTCTGCATTGCGTCGGCGGGCTTGCATTTCGCGGCTTCCTCGTAAAGCTTCTCGGCTTCCTTGAGCTTGGCCTTGCCGAACAGCATGACGAGGCCGTTCGCCTCCTCGATGCGGGCGATCGCCGACTTGGGCAAAAGCTTGCGGGCGAGGGCGAAATGCTTGCACCGCCTCCTCCTTGCTCGCCCCGTAGGTGAGGCTCGCGAGCATTCCGCCCGACCTTGCTGACGACCTCGGCGTGATAGGCGCCGAGCGCGAGATGGGCCTCCGCATGGTTGGGCTCGAGCTTGATGGCTCTCTCGAGGCTCGCCTTCACCTTGTGTCCGATCCCTTGCGCGAGCGCCTTCATGATGGATATCTCCTGCGAATAGCGGCCGAGCGCCTGGGCGTGGAAATAGAAGGCGTTGACGAAATCGGGCGCCGCCGCCTGAAGCGCTTCGGCGCGGTCGGCCGACTGCAGAAGGATTTCGCGCTTCCGCTCGCGGTCGGTCTCGAGATAGGTCGCGTAGATGTTCGCCGCCTTGTTGGCGGCGTTGGCGCCGATCGGGCCGAGCGCGGTTCCTTCCGCGACCGCAACGGCGAAATCGCCGCGGTGATAAGCGCGCCACGCCGATTGCAGCGCCGCCGCCGTTCTCTCGGCGTCGAGCTTGCCCTCGAGTTTCGGATGGCGGGCGAAGGCGCGGGCGACGAACGCCGCGTCGGGGAAGGGCTCGCAGTGGCCGCGGTGCAATTCATTCCACGCCTTCCCGAGCGCCGCGCCCTCGTAGCCATAGTCCTTCGCTTCGTAAGGGAAGGCCCTCCATTGGATTGCCGTCATGGCGTCCTCCTTTTCTAACCGCGGTCGGCGACCGCGCCGTCCACGCGTCCTCCTTCAGGCGATGTAATGCTTCGCCAGTTGATTGAACAGTTCCCGCTCGCGCGGCGCGAGATAGGGCGCGGCGAGCGCAATGACGTGAAAGGCGCCGCGCGCGAGCGTCTGGTCGTCCTGGGTCGCTTTCGGATCGCGGGCGAATTCGAACGACATCCAGTAGCTCGCCACCAGCGTCATGGTCTCGGCCAGAGTGGAAATCTCGGTCGGCTCGGCCCGCATTTGTCCGGCTTTGACGAGGCCGGCGAGAATTTGCTCGGCGACGCGAATCTTGTGAGCGAGGATACGGCGGAACTGAACCTCGATCTCGTGATAGCGGGCGACGAGATCGTTGACGTCGCGATAGATGAACCGGTACTTCCAGATCGCTTCGAACACCAGGTGCAGGAAGAGCCAAACGTCCTCGGCGTTGGGCAGACGCCGTTCCGGCGCCGCCAGCGTCGTCTCGATCTCGCGGCGGAATTCTGCGAACAGGTCGGCGACGATCGCTTCCTTCGAATGGTAGTGGTAGTAGAGGTTGCCCGGGCTGATGCCCATCTCGAAGGCGATCGACGTCGTCGCCACCGTCGGCTCGCCGAACTGGTTGAACATCGCCAGAGCGGTTTCGAGGATCCGTTCACGCGTCCGACGGGGCGGTTTTGGCGGCATCGCGTTTCACAGCGTCGGAACGAGGTTTGTGGTTCAGCGCCCTTTCGAGCTCGCCCAACGTTTTGTCGAGCGGTTGCACGCTATCCCACAATTTGCCGGTCTGGCTAGGCTCCGTCGGCGCGCCCTCCGTGCCCTGCAGAGCGGAGTGGTCGAGCTCCACGCCGTGTCTCGCGAAGATCAGGCCCGAGTTCTCGCGCGCGCGCCTGAGCTCGGAAAGCGTATGGCGATAGGCGTGCTCGGCCAGCCTGCGCCGGCTAGCGTAGCTGAATATGTTGGCGAAGAAGATCACCTCGTCGTCCTGGGCCGGCTCGAACAGCACGACGTCGGCGTCCGGGAATTCCTTGGCGTAGCGACCCATCCCGACCCGCATGCGCGAGTGGATGAGAGCGCGGAAGGTCTGGGAGAGAACGGTGACGAGGCCCCGATCGGCGAGGCGGACCGGCTTGGCGCCGGCGCTCGCGGCGCGGTCGGCGTCGTAGGGCACGAGCGGATTGATGCAGATGAGCAGCTTCGCGCCTTCCTTCAGCGCGACGGACGCATGCAGCGTCTTCTTCAGCGCGCCGTCGACATAGTCGCGGCCGCCGATGCGAGCGGGCGGATAAAGGCCCGGCAATGCGGCGCTCGCCTTCACCGCCTCCGAGATCGGCACATGATCCAACCCCGGCGCGCCGAACGGGACGGACTTTCCGCTGTCGAGATCCGTGGCGACGATGAACAGCTTGTGCGGGAGCTTGCGGAAGTCGTTCGTCCGCCCCGGCTGGCAGAAGAGGCGCGTGAATAGGAGGCAATCGCGTCGTTGTCGAACAGGCCGTTCGGCAGGCCACGGGTCAGCCGCATGAACGATTTGACGAAGCCGCGGCGTAAGCGACGTCCCGAAATAGGCGAACGCGGCCGCCTGGATAAGTTCGGGCATGCCCATCAATCGCCGCGCGAACTCGCCGAATGCCGGACGCAACAAAAGATCAGGCTCGAACGGGTCGTGGTGCGACCGATCGAGTATGAACATCGCATGCATTTCGCTGGGCGAGATCCCGTTGGCGAGAGCGGCCGCCACGAACGCGCCGGAGCTGACCCCGACATAGGCATCGAGATCAGTCAGCGCCACGCCTCGCAACGCCCTCTCCAGCGCGACCAGCGCGCCGATCTCATAAATGCCGCCCAGGGGACCGCCCCCAGCGAGGGCGATCCCCATCTTCCATTGCGTCGCCGTCCGCTCATGGAACCACTCCTCGAGCGCAAGCCCTCCTCCGGTCAGCTCGAGCGGTCGCGGCGAACTTACTCGGCCTTTACCCTGTGTGCGCGGCCGCGGCCGTGGTTCTCTTCCTCCTCCGCCGACAGTTTCTTGGTGATCGCCGTCAGTTCGTGGACCCGCTTCGACAGCACGTCGATATCGTTGCCGGCTCGGAACGTTCAAGGCGTGCAGAGCGCGCCCCACCCGGTCCTCGAACACCTTGTCGAGCTTGTTCCAGGTCTCGGTCGCCTTGTCTTTCATTCCAGCCACCCGCTCGTCGGCGGCAGTTTTCGTCCGCTCCTGAACCTTCTCGCCTTCGGCGACGAGCGCTTCGAACATCTTGACGCCTTCCTGCTGGGCTTTGGAGAACGCTCCAAGGCCGGCGAGCCAGATCTGATTGGCCAAGTCCCTGATTTTCACTGCCAAGTCTCGCGCCTGCGCAAGGACCTGGTTTTCCGTCGCTTCATCGGCGAGTTCCTTCAGTCTCTTTGGCATGACCATCCTCTTTTTCTCTCGGCGGCCAACCCGCCTTTCCATGGCGCGCATCAAAGCATAGGATTTTAGAATTCGCCGCCCAAAGTTCTAGGCGGATCATTCTAAACTTATCGGCTAAACGGACAGGCTGACGGAGGGAAGGCTCATGAGCGCGTTCGTCACGGGGGGAGCGGGATTTATCGGCAAGCGCCTCGTCAGGCGGCTTCTCGAGCGCGACGAGGAGCCCGTCTACGTGCTGGTCTATCCGCCTCAGCTGACGCCCGAGTTCGTCGCCGGCCTCAAGGAGTTCTGGGGCGGCGGCGCCGAGCGTGTGACCCTGATCGGAGGCGACATCTCCAAGCCCGATTTCGGCGTCTCGGCGAGCGACGCCGGCAAGCTCGAGGGCAGAATCGATCATTTCTTCCATCTCGCGGCGATCTACGACCTCAGAGCGCCGCCGGAGCAGGTGATGAACGCCAACATCGCCGGCGTCGCAAACGCGCTCACCTTCGCCAAGTCGATCAAGGCGGGCCGCTTCCATCACGTGAGCTCGATCGCCGCCGCCGGCCTTTACGACGGCGTATTCCGCGAGGACATGTTCGAGGAGGCGCGCGGTCTCGAGCATCCCTATTACGGCTCGAAGCACAAGGGCGAGGGCCTGGTGCGGGCGGAGACGCAAATCCCCTGGCGCATCTACCGTCCGGCGATCTGCGTGGGCGACTCGCGGACCGGCGAAATCGACAAGATCGACGGCCCCTACTACTTTTTCAAGCTCATCCAGAAGATTCGCGACTTCGTGCCGTCATGGTTCCCGATGGTCGGACTCGAGGGCGGGCGGATCAATGTCGTGCCGGTCGATTTCCTCGTCGCGGCGATGGACCATCTCGCCCATCTCGACGGGCTCGACGGCCGAACCTTCCACCTGACCGACCCCAATCCGCTGCGCGTCGGCGACATGCTGAACGTGCTGGCGCGGGCGGCCCATGCCCGCCTTCATCACCGTCCGGGTCAATATGGGGCTGTTCGGGCTTGCGCCGCCGGCGCTGACCCGCAGCATCATGGCGCTGACCCCGTTCCGCCGCATGCGCAACATGATGATGAAGGAACTCGGGCTGCCGGACGACATCTTCATGCTCGTGAACTACCCGACGCGCTTCGACAGCCGCGAGACGCACAAGCTCTTGCGCCCGGCCGGCATCATGGTCCCCCCGTTCGAGGATTATGCCTGGCGGCTATGGGACTACTGGGAGCGGCATCTCGACCCGGATCTGTTCGTCGACCGCTCGCTGCGCGGCGCGGTCGCGGGCAAGCGCGTCCTGGTGACGGGCGGCTCGGCCGGCATCGGCAAGGCGATCGCGCTCAGGCTCGCCCAAGCCGGAGCGAAAACGCTGATCGTGGCGCGAGACCAGGAAAAGCTCGATCTGACGCGCAAGGAATTCTCCGCGCAGGGCCTCGAGGTCGAGACCTACAGCGCCGACATCTCGGATCCGGAGCAATGCGCCGCGTTCATTGAGCGGATCATCGGCGAGCACGGCGGGATCGACATTCTGGTCAACAACGCGGGGCGCTCGATCCGTCGCGCGATCGAGAACTCTTACGACCGCCTGCACGACTTCGAGCGGCTGATGCGGCTCGAACTATCTCGCGGCCGTGCAAGTCACGATGGGCTTCCTGCCCGGAATGGCCGAGCGGCGCTCCGGCCACGTCGTCAATATCTCATCGATCGCCGCGCTGTCGACCCAGCCGCGCTTCTCGGCCTACGTCGCCTCGAAGTCCGCGCTCGAGGCGTGGTCGGATTGTGCGGCGAGCGAGTTCCTCGATCGCGGCGTCGCTTTCACCAACGTCAATATGCCGCTGGTTCGCACGGGTATGACCGCGCCGACCAAGTTCTACGAGCATGTGCCGCTGCTCGATCCGGACGAGGCGGCCGGTCTGGTCGTCGAGGCGATCATCCACCGTCCGGCGCGGGTGGCGACCCGGCTCGGCCGGTTCGGCCAGATCGTGCGCGCGGTCGCGCCGAATTTCGGGCGGATCGTGCTCAATACCACGTTCCGCATGTTCCCGGAGAGCGCGGCCGCAACCGGCGGCAAGGAAGGCGAAGTCGCCCTGACCGCCGACCAGATCGCGTTCAGCCAACTGCTCAGAGGCATGCACCTGTGATGCGCGAAGAGAGGATGTCATGGATGGAACGGATCTGGCTGAAGTCCTACCCTGAGGGCGTCCCGGCCGACATCAATCCGACCGCCTATGCCTCGATCGGCGACTTCTTCGCCGCCAATGTCGACCGCTATCGCGACCGGACCGCCTATGTCTGCATGGGCCGGACGATGACCTACGGCGAGCTCGACCGCCTGTCGCGGGCGTTCGCGAGCTATCTGCAGAATGTCGCGCGCCTTGCCGCGCGGCGCGCGCGTCGCGCTGATGATGCCGAACCTGTTGCAATATCCGGTCGCGCTGTTCGGCGCGCTGCGCGCGGGCTACGTGGTCGTCAACTGCAACCCGCTCTACTCGCCGCGCGAGCTGCATCATCAGCTCGACAGATTCCGGCGCCGAAGCGATCGTGGTCCTGGAGAACTTCGCCCAGACGCTGGAGAAGGCGATCGACGGAACCCGGCTGCGCGTCGTCGTGGTCACCGGCGCGTCGGCGATCTTCTCGGCGGCCCTCGCGGCCTCCTGATCAACTTCGTGCTGCGCCATGTCCGCCGCGCCGTCCCGCCGTGGCGTCTGCCGCAGGCGGTGCGCTTCAACCGGGCGCTGGCGCTCGGCCGGCTCCAGACGGTCGAGTTCCCGCCGGTCGCGCCCGACGACCTCGCGTTCCTGCAGTACACCGGCGGCACCACCGGCGTGCCCAAGGGCGCGATGCTGACCCACCGCAACATGATCGCCAACCTTCAGCAGGTGCTCGCCTGGGTCGGCGCGTCGCTCGGAGCGGCGAGGGAAATCTTCGTGACGGCGCTGCCGCTCTATCATGTGTTCGCGCTGACGGTGAACTGCTTCGTGCCGCTGATGGTCGGCGCGAACAATCTGCTCATTCCCAATCCGCGCGACGTCAAGGGCTTCGTCAAGACCTTGCAGCGGACGCCGTTCACCGTGATCACCGGCGTCAACACCCTGTTCAATGCGCTGCTTGCCGACGCCGACTTCCTCCGGCTCGACTTCTCGCGCCTCCATCTTGCGATCGGCGGCGGCATGGCGGTGCAGCGGGCGGTCGCCGAGCGCTGGAAGGCGGTGACCGGCAAGCCGCTCATCGAAGGCTACGGGCTGACCGAGACCTCGCCGATCGTCGCGTGCAATCCGCTGACCATCGAGGATTACACCGGCGCGATCGGCTTGCCGATCCCCTCGACCGACATCGCCATCCGCGACGAGGACGGGCGCGATGTCGCCCTCGGCGAGCCGGGCGAGCTCTGCGTCAAAGGGCCGCAGGTGATGGCCGGCTACTGGAACAAGCCCGACGAGACGGCCAAGGTGATGACCGACGACGGCTATCTGCGCACCGGCGACATCGCCCGCGTCGACGAGCGCGGCTACGTGTTCATCGTCGACCGGCAGAAGGACATGATCCTCGTCTCCGGCTTCAACGTCTATCCGAACGAGATCGAAGACGTGGTGATGACCCACCCCGGCGTGCACGAGGTCGGCGCGGTCGGCGTGCCCGACGCGAAATCGGGCGAGGCGGTGAAGATCGTCGTCGTGCGCAAGGACGAATCGCTGACCGACACCGAGATCATCGCCCACTGCCGCAAGTACCTGACCGGCTACAAGACGCCGCGCCATGTCGAGTTCCGCGACACCCTGCCGCGCACGCCGGTCGGCAAGATCTTGCGCCGCGAGCTGCGCGAGCTGCGCGAGAAACTCCAGCCGTAGGGCGAGGGATGGGGTCCCTGGTCGCTGTAAGGAGCTAACATTAGATCTTTGATATCCTTGCAGTATGGTTTTCCATATACCGGATGTTCCCCCTGGTCGTCGGCCGGCTAACGGGTTTTTGTAGATGTGCATCAATGGGTTGACGGCGATTTGGCTCGCTTCATGTGTAGCCACTAATATTGATAATATTACCCCTGCGTTTACTGAGCATTTGGCTTATATTGGTAGCCATAATGTTCATCGACAGCTCGATCACCCGCCTCAACGGCAAGACCTACCCCCGCCACCTGCTGCGCGAGACGTATCGCGAGGACGGCAAGGTCAAGCATCGAACGCTGGCCAATCTCACCCACTGTAAGCCGGAGGAGGTGGAGGCGATCCGGCTGGCGCTCAAATACAAGGGCGACTTGGGCCGCATCCTGGCGTCCGCCGTCGAGGGCGGCCCGGAGCTGAAGCAGGGTCTATCGGTGGGGGCGGTTTGGCTTCTTTCCCAGTTAGCGCGCGAACTCGGCCTCGTCGCGGCGCTGGGCTCGGACCGACAGGGCAAGCTGGCGCTCTGGCAGGTCATCGCCCGCGTGCTCGATCAGGGCTCGCGGCTGTCGGCGGTGCGGCTCGCGGGCGGCCATGCCGTCGGCGCGGCGCTCGGCATGGTCGGCTTCGACGAAGACGACCTCTACGCCAATCTCGATTGGCTGGCGGATAATCAAGCCAACATCGAGAGCCGGTTGTTCGCCCGGAGAGAAGCGGCCTCGGCGCCCGACGTCTTCCTCTACGACGTGACCAGCACCTATCTCGAAGGCGAGCACAACGCCTTCGCCGAGTTCGGCTACAACCGCGATCGCAAGTCGGGCAAACGCCAGATCGTGATCGGCCTGCTCGCCGACGCCGACGGACGTCCGCTGTCGATCGAAGTCTTCCAAGGCAATACGTCCGACGTCAAAACGTTCTCCTCGCAATTGAGCAAGGCGGCCAGCCGTTTCGGGGCCGAGCGGGTGACCTTCGTCGGCGACCGCGGCATGATCAAAGCCCCGCAGCGCGCGGAAATCGGCGTTGCCGGCTTCCATTACATCACCGCCATCACCAAAGCGCAGATCGACGCGCTCATCGCAGCCGGCGTGGTGCAGATGGACCTGTTCGAGGAGACGCTGGCCGAGGTCGAAGGCTTGGATGGCGAGCGGTATGTGTTGCGCCGCAATCCGGCGCGCGCCGAGGAATTGGCGGCCTCGCGAGCCGACAAGCTCAAAGCCCTGCGGACCGCCGCCGAAGCGGCCAACGCCTATTTGAACGAACATCCGAGAGCGGCGGCGAAGACGCAACTGGCCAGGCTGAAGGCCAAGTCCAAGACGCTCCATCTCGACAAGTTCGTCGCAGTCGCCGAACAGGAGCGGCGCGTCGTCGTCACGGTGGACGAGGCCGGATCGGCCGAGGCGGTGCGCCTCGACGGTTGCTACGCGCTACGCACTGATCTGCCAAAGACCGTCGTCGACAAGCAGATCGTGCACGACCGCTACAAGGACCTCGCCCGAGTCGAATGGGCGTTCCGCGACTCGAAAACCGTACAGCTCGAGATGCGGCCGGTCTATCTGCGCGACGAGAACCGCACCCGCGGCCACGCCCTCGTGGTCATGCTGGCTTATCTCATGACGCAGGCGCTGCGCCAGCGCTGGCGCGACATCGATCTGACCGTGCAGGAAGGTCTCGACCGGCTCGCCAGCCTCTGCGTCATCGAAGTGATCATCGGCGGCCGACCCTCCTACAATCAAGTCCCGACGCCGCGCGACGACGTGCGCCGATTGTTCGAAGCCGCCGACGTCGCCATCCCCACCGCGCTCCCCCTCGGCCCGGCCCGCGTAGCCACCAACCAAAAACTCCCACAACGCCGAAAAGCGAAATAGTCTCAGTCTTTTATCCGGACCCGTCTCTACCCCGACAAAGGGGAACATCCGTTATACAGCAGCAATAGGGGCGTCCGGTTCGGCAGCGCCGCTTACGCCGCGCTCGCCTCGGTCAGCGCCGCCATGTCCGCCTCCGAGAGCGACAGCTCGGTCGCCCGGACGAGGCTGTCGGCCTGCTCGGCCGACGTCGCGCTGGCGATCGGCGCGGTGACGCCGCGCCGCGCGACGATCCACGCGAGCGCGACCTCGGCGGGCCTCGCCTCGTGGCGCGAAGCGACCGCCTCGAGAGCGTCGAGAATGCGGATGCCTCGCGGGTTCAGGTAGTCCTTGACGGCGCCGCCGCGCTTGCTCTTGTCGAGGTCCGCCGCGCTTCGGTATTTGCCCGACAGAAAGCCCTTCGCTAGGCTGAAATAGGTGATGACGCCGATCTCCTCGCGCCGGCAGATGCCGGCCAGGCCGCCCTCGAAGCCCGCCCGGTCGACGAGATTGTATTCCGGCTGCAGCGCTTCGTAGCGCGGCAGGCCGTGCGCCTTCGCCACCGCGATCGCGGCTTCGAGCAGCGCGACGGTGAGGTTCGAGGCGCCGCACCAGCGGATCTTGCCTTTCTCGATCAGCCGCGCATAGGCGCCGAGGGTCTCGGAAAACGGCGTCGCCATGTCGGGGAAATGCGACAGGTAGAGATCGATGACGTCGGTCTTGAGGCGCTTGAGCGACGCCTCGACCGCCTCCTCGATATAGCGGGCCGAAAGGCCCTCCTTGCCCTTGCCCATCGGCGATCCGACTTTGGTCACGACGATCATCCGGCTGCGGTTTCCGCGCGCCTTCATCCACTCGCCGATGATCGTCTCGGATTCGCCGCCCTTGTTGCCGGGGACCCAGGTCGAATAGGCGTCGGCCGTGTCGATCGCGTTGAGGCCGGCCGCGGCGAAGCGGTCGAGCACCGCGAACGCCGTCGCCTTGTCGGCCGTCCAGCCGAACACGTTGCCGCCCAGAACCATCGGCGCGATCATGAGGTCGGTTCGGCCGAGACGGCGAAGCTGCATGGGGGTCCCCGCGGTTGCGAGCAGGTTAACGTGAAATTGCGCTGGGCGGAACGGGGGCTAGAGCAATTGCGATCCTCGCCGCACGCAGCACGAACCGCGAAGAGAGGACGCTCGCTCAGCCATCGGGTCGCCTGCCGCAGCTATGGGTTGCACCATCTCGAGCACCGCGACCCGGCCGATCGCCTTCTGATCGCGACGGCGATCGAGCTCGATTGTCCGCGGGTCAACTACGATGAGCGCATTGCGCGTTTCGGCGAGAAGCACGGCCGGCAATATCGGTTCGCCATCGGGGCGTGAGCGGCTGAGCTGCTCAAATCGGCGGCGTCTTCTTTGTGCGGGGCTTTTATCCCGATCGGATTCGATCATAGTCCATGGTTCATTCCACAGCCCGCTTCGGACCTCCAGGAAGGGCGCGGCGGAGCTGCGGCCCGCACGATCCTTGGCGCGCGGTCCATGCCAGAGCTCCCGGACTCGCTTCGTGTTGCGGCAGTGAAACGTATGGTCTATCATGTCTGTACAGGCGGAGCCACACATGACGCTCAGCATCCGTAATCCGGAAGCCGACCTGCTCGCCAAACGGTTGGCCAAGCTCGAAGGCGGCACAGTCACTCAGGCGGTCATCGTCGCCCTCCGCGAAGCCATTGCGGCGCGTATGAAGGAAGAGACGCCGCAAGAGACCGCGCGAAAAATTCTGGCGCGGCGAGGGCTCGCCTTCGTCCCAGGGCGCCGCCCCGCGCCTCCCGAGGCCTACCACGAATTCGATCACGACCTCATCGGCGAGGACTGAGATTTCCGGAACATCATGTTGGATTGCAGAGTTTTCGCAGCATGAGGCGGATGGAGGCGAGGCGCAGGAAGGTGAGCGCCCTGCGGTTAAGGCATTCCCAATCCTTGGCCAGTCTGCGACAGCGGCCGAACCAGGCGAGACTGCGTTCGACGATCCAGCGCTTGGGCAGGACGGCGAAGCCCTTGGCCTGATCCGACCGCTTGACGATCTCGACCGTCACCCGCGGCAGAATGCGTGCGATGGCGCTCCGGAACCGTGATCCCTGATAGCCGCCGTCGGCAAAGAGCCTGGTCGGGAACGGAAAGGCGCCGAACAAGGTCGCGATCAGCATCGCGCCCCCGTCACGGTCCTGGATGTCGGCGGCGTGAACGATCGCATGCATCAGCAGGCCCTGCGTATCGACGAGAATGTGGCGCTTTTTGCCCATGATCTTCTGCCGGCGTCGTAACCCGGAGGATCGATGCAGGCCCCCCTCACATGGGGTGTTTCCAGTCAAGCTCATTCTTTGCGCCGGCCGCTGGCGTGTCACCCGCGAAGCGGGGCGAAGCGCAGCGGAGCAGGGAGCGAAGCGACCTTGACACGCCAGCGGCCGGATACACTGTCGCGAGGGAGCGCGCCCTTGCGCGCTCCCGGCGGCCTTTGCGGTCCTTGCCGCGCTCATTCATTTTGACATTTGCGCATCTCCTTTTGCCGATCGGATCCGAAGCGTGAGCCCGGTCTTGCGCATGCAGCCCTGCCGGCCGCATCACCTCACATCCGGTCGAGCTTTGTCGCTCGCACCATAATCCCTCATGCTCGAGGGCGTCGGGCTCGGGTTGGCGGGACCATCCTTTTTCACGGCGTGTTTCAGCCAGGGGGGTCGATCCGCGGTCGCCGCCCGCCCGGATCCGGCGAAGCCGTCGCGTTCAGCTTCGCTGGAATGGGGTTAAGCCATCAAGCCATCGAGCCATCAGGCCATCGTTGGAGCGTTGGCGTGGGATCGAGCCATGGGGTCAGGCCGCCTTGAACACCGCGCCCTCGGGAACGACGCCCTGGGTGACAAAGCGCCACAAGGCGACGAGCAGTTTGCGGGCCAGCGCCACGATGGCGATCCGGCGGACCCGTCCCTTCGCGGCGCCGACCCGCGCCCGAAACCAGCGGCTCAACGCCGAATTCCGGCTGGTGGCGCAGCCAGAACCAGGCCAGCTCGATCATGGTCTTGCGCAGGCGGCGGTTGCCTGACTTCGAGATGCCCTGATCCCGTTCGACGCCGCCGCTCTGCCAGGGGCTGGGCGCCAGGCCGCCGTAGGCCGCCACCTGGCGTCGATTGGCGAAGCTGCGGAACAACAATTCCAGCCAAAGGAGCGAGGCGAACTCGGGGCCCAGGCCCTTGAGCTTGAGGAGCATGCCGGCGGGGTTGTTCGGCTCCTCGGCGTCCGTGCGGATGAGCGCGTCGCGCGCCCGTTCGACCGCAGCCAGTTGCGTCGTCACCACCGCGATCCGCTCGAGCTCCCGGCGGATTTCCGCCTTCAGCATCGACGGCAGATCGCGACCGTCGCCGGTTCGCAGCCCCTCGAGCCGCTCAAAGCGATCGCGGCGAAGCGGATTGTAATCCCGGATCCCTTGGCCGCTAAGCAGGCCTTTGATCCGATTGGTGTGCTGAATGCGTTCCTTGAGCAACGTGCCGCGCTCGCGCGTCAGGCGACGGCGATCCTCGTCTTCCGCGCTCGGCGCGCGAACCATGGAGCAGACCCGCCGTTCGCCGCGCGCCCAGGCCATCAGCGTCCGCAGCAGCGTCTCGCCGTCGATCGAATTCGGTCTTGGCCCGCCGATGCCGCCGGGGAACCGCGATCGAAGCCGCATCGACCACGTGGCTCTCGATCCCGTTGGCGATCAGCAGGCGGTGAATTCAAAAGCCCTCCAATCCCGCCTCCTGAATGACGACCGCTTTGACCCGCACGCCAAAACGCTGCTCGGCCTTCGCGCTCGACCGCGAAAGAAGGTCGACCAGGCCGGCGCCGTCTCCGCCCTCGACCACATGCTTAGAAAACTTCGCGCTGCCCGGACTGTTAATCGTCACGACCCATTTCGATTTGCTCAGTTCGAGCGAGGCGAACAGCGTGATATCATTCGCGCGGGCAGTGGTCGCGACAACGGTTGCTGAGGTGACCGTATGCATCGTTGCCTCCATGCTGGTGTGGAAGCTCAGCCTAGCAAGTCCGGCCGCCGTCCACCCGCATAGGATCTTTTTCTGCGCTCTTGACGCTCTGGCTGTCGATGATTGCGGCAGTGGGGCTCGCCTCGCGAGCGGCGGCTTGGCGACACTTGGCGTAGAGCATGTCGTGGATGCGATCGAGCGTGCCGTCGCGACTCCAGCGGTCGAGGTAATCGTAAAGCGTCGAACGCGGCGGCAGGTCCTTCGGGACGGCGCGCCATTGGCAGCCGGTGCTGAGGACGTACATTAGGCCGTTGACGACCTCGCGCTCATTGACATGACGGCGGTTGCCGCCGCGTTTGGCCGGCGGAATGAGCGGCTCGACATGCGCCCATTCCGCTTCGGTCAAATCGCTCGGATAACGCAGTCGACTGCGGTCGTAGCGAGCGCGATTTTCGTTGGTCCACATCGACGACCCCTCAATTTGATTCGGGTCGCCTCTTGAATCATAAGCGATTCCAACGATTCGTTAACTTCCCGGACGGGCTCTGAGTGTTCATCGACGCCTGCGCGATCGTGTCGATGATTGCGGGCGAGGACACAGCCGGCGCATACGCGGATGTACTGGCGGGGACAACCGGGGCTTGGACCTCCGCCCTCGCGGCCTGGGAGGCCATCCTGGTTCTTTCTCGCCCGGACCAACTGAATTGCCGGTTCTCGGAGGCTGCGGGCGCCGTCGTCGAATGGCTCGAGGCGCGCGACATCGCCTTGCGTGATCCGCCTTCGCCGCGACAAACCCTCGCCCACGCGGTGTCGGTCGCGGAGAAACATGGCGTCGGCAAGCGGGCGCTTAGCAACTTCGACTGCTTCCACTACGCCTACGCGAAAGCGTCCGACGAATTGCTGCTGACGCTGGATCGTCTCCTCCGCGCGACGGACGTCGAAACGCTGCCTTAAAGGCGAAGCCCGGGCGGTCGACGGGGCGTCACCGGCGGGCTGAGCAGCAAGCGGTGATCTAGCGAGGTCACGGGCGAGCGGAGCCCGCTGCCGGCAGCAAGATGAACCCGTTTGTATCGTCGCCCGTCTCGGCGCACAGGCGCGTGGCCTTGTCGGCGCCGGTACGGGGAATCGATCCGAAGCGCGCGTTCCTTTTGACCCCAGTACGGGCGGAATGCGCCAACCGACCGACCCGCAAACGCGGTGCGAACGCGACAGTTCGACCCGAAGCACGCGTTCAAAATCGCGCCCTATGAACGGGCAGGAAGGGTGAGAAAGCGGCCGTAGGCGCCACGAACAGGATGCGCCGCTCAAGGCAGTGGCTCAATCGCCCCGGACAGCCTTCGAGCCCAATCCGGTCTCGGCCGAACTCCTGGACAAGACGCCGCGGCTAATAGACTATTCTGACAAGCCATGTGGAGCGCGGCCATGGACGTCGGCGAGTGGCTGAAGGGGGTCGGCCTCGGTCAATACGAAGCGATCTTCCGCGCGCACGATATTGACGTCGACGTCTTGCCGGACGTGACCGAAGCCGACCTCGAGAAGATCGGCTTGCCCCTCGGGGCTCGCAAGCGCCTGATGAAGGCAATCGCCAATGTTAGGCCGCCAGAATCTCGGCCGTCTCCAGGACCGCTTTGGACGGCTCGTGAGCACTCGCGGCCGCCCGCCGCCCTTTCGCCGCCCCCGAGAACGTTCCGCCCAGACGCCGAGCGCCGGCCGATCACGGTCATGTTCTGCGATCTCGTCGGTTCGACGGCTCTCGCGTCGCGGCTTGACGCGGAAGATTGGCGCAGCCTCGTCAACGCCTATCTCGACGAAGCCTCCGCCGCGGTGACGCGCTTGGGAGGCCATGTGCTGAAGAGGCTCGGCGACGGATTAATGGCCTTGTTCGGCTATCCTCACGCGCAAGAGAACGACGCCGAACGCGCGGTGCGGGCGGCGCTCGCGATCCAGCGCGCTCTTGGAGAGATGAATGCAAGGAACGCCGCCAAGGGCGCGCCACAGCTGTCCGCGCGCGTCGGGCTCGAGTTGGGCCCAGTGGTGGTCGAAGCGACGGGCGAAGTGTTCGGCGAAGCGCCCAATATCGCGGCGCGCGTTCAAGGCTTGGCCGAGCCTGGCGCGGTGCTCGTGACCGCGAATGTGCAGCACCAGACTGCCGGGCTGTTCGTCGCTGAAGACTGCGGCGCCCACGAGCTCAAGGGCGTGCCGGCGCCGGCGACGCTTTACCGCATCGTGCGAGCGAGCGGCGGGAGGCGCGCTGGCGCGCGCTCTGTCACGCTCCACGTCGGGCGCAAGGAGGAGCTCGAACTCTTGCGCCGGCGCTGGGAGCGGGCGCGCAATGGCGCGGGCCAGCTTGCACTCATTGTCGGCGAACCCGGCATCGGCAAGTCTCGCCTCGTTGAGGAGTTTCGCGCGACGCTTGGCGAGGCGCCCCACACCTTTGTCGAATTTTCGTCGTCGCAACTGTTGCAGAATACGCCTTTGCATCCAATCGCCGAATGGGGCCGCCAGCGCTTCGGCGCGGACGAGCCTGCCGAGCGGCGCCTGGCCGATCTCGAGAACACGCTTCGGCTCATCGGCCTCGATGCCTCTGAATATGCGCCGTTGATCGCGCCGCTGGTCGACATTCCGCTGCCGGAGGAGCGCGCGGCGAGGCTTGCGCCGGAGGAATTGCGACGCCGGCAACTCGCGGCGCTGACGACATGGTTTCTCGCCGGGGCGCGGTCCCAGCCGGTCGCGCTCGCGTTCGAGGACCTACACTGGGCCGACCCGACTTCGCTCGACCTGATGCAGACCCTCGCGGAGCGCGGCGCGCAGGCGCCGCTGCTCATCCTGGCGACCGCGCGGCCCGAGTTCCACCCGCCCTGGAGCCTGCGCTCCCACCATAGCGTCATTGCACTCAGCCCCCTCGATCGCGCCGACGTCGCGCTCATGGTCGGCGAACTCGCCGCTCGCCACGCACTGAGTTCGAGAAGTGGTCGATGGCGTGAGCGAGCGCACCGGCGGGGTGCCGCTGTTCGTCGAGGAAGTCACGCGACTTCTGCTCGAGCGAGGCGAGGCCGGCGGCCTGCAGGCGATCCCGCCGACGCTTCAGCAGTCGCTCGCCGCGCGGCTCGACCGCCTAGGCGAAGCGCGCGAAGTCGCGCAGATCGGCGCGGTGCTGGGGCGCGATTTCACCTACGCGCTGTTGCGCGCTGTCGGCGAGGTCGAGGACTCCGCCCTCCAGTATGCGCTCGACAGGCTCGCCGGCGCGGACCTCCTCATCGCCGAGGGCGCGGGCCACGAGGCGAACTATCGTTTCAAACATGCGCTGATCCAGGACGCTGCCTACGAGAGTCTGCTCAAGAGCCGACGGCAGGCGCTGCATCGCCGCGCCGCAGAAGTCCTGCGCGACCAGCCCGAGCGCGCCGCGGCCGAGCCGGAAGTCATCGCCCATCATTTCACGCAGGCCGGGCTGGACGATCTCGCTATCGAATGGTGGGGCAAGGCGGGCGACCAGGCGTTGCGCCGCTCGGCCTTCCTGGAGGCGATCGCCCATCTCGGCAAGGCGATCGCCATGGCGGACAAGACGACGGGCGAAACAGCGGCGGGCGTTTCCGGCGAGCGGCGGCGTTTGCAGGTCGCCTACGGCAACGCGCTGATCGCGGCGCGAGGCTTCGGCGCGATGGAGACCACCGAAGCCTTTGCGAGAGCCCGCGAGTTGGCATTGCGCGAAAAGGATGCGCCCGAACGGCTGGCGGCCGACTTCGGCGTGTGGGTGGGTAGCATAGTGCGGGGCGAGCTTTCGGCGATGCGGTCCCATGCCGAGACTTTTCTCGGCGACGTCGAGGCCAATCTCGATTCCCCCGGGGCCGGAGTTGCTTACCGCGCAGCTGGAAGCACGCATTGGTTCGCTGGAGAGTACGCCGAGGCGCGAGAGCAGCTGGAACGCGCCGTCGCCCTGTTTCAACCCGGACGCGACGACGAATTGGCGTTCCGCTTTGGACACGACTGGGGCGTCGCCGCGATGCTCTATCTCGCGCTTGTATTGTGGGCGATGGGCGACATCGGGCGGGCGGTCTCCGTGTCCGGCGACGCCAAGGCGCGGATCGCGGGTCTTGGCCATGTCAACGGGCGCGCGCAGGGGAACATGCACGCGGCAATGTTTGAGATCATGCGCGGTGACATCTCGCGCGCCGCGTCGAATGGGGCTGAACTTTCCCGCCTCGCACGTGAGTACGATCTGCCACTGTGGAGAGCGTGGGGGGTCTTTCTCGAGGGCTTGGGGCAGGCTGTGAGCGGCGCGGGCGGCGGACTCGAGGTCATGCGACGCGGCGCTGAACTTCTGCGCGAGCAGAACAATCTGCTCAACGACGGGCTCATCAAGATTGCACTCGCCGAAGCCGAAGCCAAAGCCGGCGACGTCGACTGCGCCCTCGCCGTCCTCGAAGAAGCGCTGGCGACGTCCGAACGCATTGGCCATCGCGCCTTCGACGCAGAGCTGCATCGCGTCCGCGGCGAAATGCTGCTCAAGCGCGATCCCACGAACCCGGAGCCCGCCGAAGAAGCCCTCCTGACCGCAATCGCCGTCGCGAAGACACAAGCCACGCGCAGCTTCGAGCTGCGCTCGGCGCTGTCGCTCGCGAGGCTCTACCAATCGACCGGCCGCCCCGCCGACGCCCACGCCGTCCTCGCGCCCGCGCTCGAAGGCTTTGCGCCAACGCCGGAAATGCCGGAAAACACAGAGGCGGAGGAGTTGCTGGCGGCGCTCGCACAGTGGTCCGCCAGGAACGACTTTGCGCAGCGATCGGTCGATGCTACCTCGACCGCCCCAGGCAACCGGGTGCAACAAAGATCAAGCGTCGACGAGACCTGAAGGTCTCCACGGCGACGGCTGGATGTCTCTCGCAGCGCGAAATCGAACGGTGATCGGCCATCCTTCCGCATTGTCCGAAGAGTTGGCTTCTGGCACCATGCGGTCGAAAGCGCGGGCGATCCTGCAGATGTCGGTCCCTGCGCTTTCGGCCGCGGCGCGGCGTCCGGCGGGCGCGGGCGCGAGAGCGCGGCTGGACAAGGCGAGCGTTCTCATGAGCGATCACGACCACGGTCACGACGGCTCGGAAATGTCGGACGTCGAGGCCCGCGTGCGTGCGCTCGAAACCCTGCTTGTCGAGAAGGGCTACATCGATCCGGCAGCGCTCGACGCGCTCATCGAAACCTACGAGACCCGCATCGGCCCGCGCAACGGCGCGCGCGTGGTCGCGAAGACCTGGAGCGATCCGGGCTATCGCGAGCGCCTCCTGGCCGACGCGACGGCCGCGATCGCCGAGCTCGGCTATTCCGGCCGCCAGGGCGAACACATCGTCGCGGTCGAGAACAGCCCCGGACGCCACAACCTCGTCGTCTGCACGCTGTGCTCCTGCTACCCCTGGTCGGTGCTCGGTCTGCCGCCGGTCTGGTACAAGTCGCCGCCCTACCGCTCACGCGCGGTGATCGATCCGCGCGGCGTGCTGGCCGAGTTCGGCGTCGAGCTGCCGGCGGAGGCGGAGATCCGCGTCTGGGATTCGACCGCGGAAATCCGCTATCTGGTCATTCCCGAACGGCCTGCCGGGACGGACGGCTGGAGCGAGGAGCGCCTCGCCGCGCTGGTCACGCGCGACAGCATGATCGGCGCCGGCTTCGCGCTGGCGCCGGAAAGTCTTGAGGCGGCGCCATGAACGGCGCCCAGGATCTCGGCGGCATGATGGGCTTCGGGCTCGTAGCGCCCGAGCCGAACGAGCCCGTGTTTCACCATGACTGGGAACGGCGCGCCTTCGCCGTGACCCTCGCCGCCGGCGCTTGCGGACTATGGACGCTCGATGAAAGCCGCCATGCGCGCGAGTCGCTGCCGCCCACGCAATATCTGAGCAAGAGCTATTACGACATCTGGATCACGGCTTTGGCCAAATTGGCCGAACGGCGCGGCCTTGCGAGCGCAGACGAGATCGCGACGGGCCGAATGTCGCGGCCGCCCCGCGCGGTTCGCAACAAACTGCGCGCGGAGGATGTCGCGCGCGGTCTGGCGGAAGGCGCGCCGACCGATCGACCCGCTCTCACGCCCGCCGGCTTCGCCGTTGGCGACAAAGTCAAGACGCGCGTCATCAACCCGACGACGCATACGCGACTGCCGCGCTATGCTCGCGGCAAGCGGGGCGTCGTCGAAGCCGTGCGCGGCGTGTTCGTGTTTCCCGATTCCAACGCCCACGGTCGCGGCGAAGATCCGCGCTGGCTCTACACGGTCCGTTTCGACGGCGCTGAATTGTGGGGGGCCGACGCCAAGCCGAACACGCAGGTGTCGATCGACGCATGGGAGCCTTATCTTGATCCGGCCTGAAGCGCCGGCCTTCGACGAGCCCTGGCAGGCGCAGGTCTTCGCCATGGCGGTGACCCTCAGCGAGCGTGGCCTGTTCTCGTGGAAGGAATGGACCGAGGCCTTCGGCGCCGAGCTGAAACGCGTGGGTGGAGGGGGCGCCGACGCCTATTTCCGCGCCTGGCTCACAACGCTCGAGGGACTGCTGGTCGACAAGGCGGTCGCGCGCGAGGGCGAATTGCCCGCGCTCACCCAAGCTTGGCTCGCGGCCGCCGCCGCGACGCCGCACGGCCAGCCTATTGCCCTGGGAGCGGAGCGAGGCCTTTCTCCGTTTGCCGAAGAAGTCGGCGGCAAAGCCGCCGGAGCATCGCGCCGCCGCTGACCCCGTGTACGGCGAGCAGGCTCGAAAATCTCGGCGAGCAGGTCGTCCTCGAAGCAGGCGTCAGGGTCCTCCTGCCTATTCCTGCCGTTCCTCTTTCTCGAGCTGATCCAAGAGGTTGAAAATCTTCTTCGGAAGCGGGGCGTCGACGAGAGCGTCGTAATGCGCTTTGAGCGCTTTGCCGATCGCGTCCAGAACCTTCTGATCCAACCCGGCGCGGTTCGCGTTCGTCTTATCGACTGGTTTTGGTTTTTCCATTGATCAAACGCCAGTCGTCCTTAGAGAGTCACTGTTCCGCCGACAGCAGAACAACGGCGGGGCTCGCTGGTTCCCAGCTCGGTTTCGCCTCAGCCTGAAAACGATCCAGCCTCCCTGTGCACAAACGTTGTCAACTCAATCCACGCCGTTGTTGAGGCCTCTGCCGATGCGGCGCTGACAAACCGACACAGGACGTCCAATGTCGATCTCGAAAGACATTGCGCCGCCGCGTCCTTGTCTTCGGCGCTTCTCTGGCGCGCTGAGCGGGTCTTTGGCGAAGGGCGACGCCTATGGGATCGTGACTTTGGAAAGTCCTTTGTGCGATCCACCGTCTTACGTACGTCTTTCTCAGGCAGTTGGACTGGGGTCGCAGCCAGCCGAAAGGCGGCGGCGTCCAGCCGTGAGAGAGAGAATAGCTCCGTCGCCTTCTCCCATTCGCCCTATCGTGATTGGCGCGGCGGCTCCCGCTCGCCTATAGCGACGCCGATGACAGCGCTAACAACCCATCGCCCGCTCGTGCTCGCTTCGGTGATCGCGGGGAATTTCATGATCGCCATCGAGGCGACCATCGTCTCGACCGCCATGCCGCAGATCGTCGCCCAGCTCGGCGGCCTCGAGCTCTACAGCTGGGTGTTCGCCGCGTTCCTTCTGACCCAGACGGCCACCACCGTCGTGTTCGGCAAGCTGTCCGACCTCAGGGGCCGCAAGTCGGTCATGTTGGCCGGCATCGGGATCTTTATTATCGGCTCGATCCTTTGCGGGTTCGCCTGGTCGATGCCGTCGCTGATCGTCTTCCGCCTGGTGCAGGGGATCGGCGCAGGCGCCGTTCAGCCGGTCGCCATGACCATCGTCGGCGACCTCTATTCCGTCCACGAACGGGGCAAGATCCAGGGCTGGCTCGCCAGCGTGTGGGCGCTCTCGGCGGTCATCGGCCCGCTCGTCGGCGGCCTCATCATCGAGTTCTGGTCCTGGTCCTGGATCTTCTGGCTGAACCTGCCGATCGGCCTCCTCTCCTCGGCCGGCTTCTGGTTCTTTCTGCACGAGAAGAAGTCCGTCGCGCGGGGCCGGATCGACCATCTGAGCGCCGGCGTGTTCACCATCGCCATCGCCGCCGTGATGGCGGACTTGACTGCGCTCTCGACCGCGAGCCGGGCCGAGACCGCCCTCATCACCGCCATCGCCGCCGCCGCCGTCGTCGCCTTCGTCGTCCAGGAGCGGCGCTCGCCCGAGCCGATGATCTCGCTCGAGCTCTGGGGCAGGCGGCCGATCGCCGCGGTCAACGCCGCGTCCCTGTTCGCCGGCATGGTGATCATCGGGCTCACGACCTTCCTGCCGGTCTTCGTCCAGGGCGTCATGCAGAGGCCGCCGCTCACCGCAGGCTTCGCGCTCTCGGCCATGGTGCTCGGCTGGCCGATCGGCGCGACGCTCTCGCCTCGGCTCTGGGCGCGCCTCGGCTTGCGGACGATCCTGCGCGCGGGCGCTGGCCTGATCCCGCTCGGCGCGGTCGTCTTCGTCTTCCTGAAGCCCGACACCCCGCCGGTCGTCGCCGGCGCCGGCTCCGCCCTGGTCGGCTTCGGCATGGGTCTTTCGAGCAGCGCTTCGATCGTGCTGATCCAGGAGATCGTCGAGTGGTCGGAGCGCGGCAGCGTCACCGCCTCCTACCTCTTCGCCCGCACCCTCGGCAGCGCGTTCGGCGCGACCGTGTTCGGCGCGGTGCTCAACATGGGCCTGATGCGTTCGGGTCTCGGCGCGGCGACCTCGGACGAGCTTCGGCGCCTTCTCGAAGGCGGAGCGGCCGCGGCCGACGCGTCGTTGAGAAGGGCGCTCGAAGCGTCCCTCCACACCACCTTCGCCTCGATGTTCGTCGTCGCCGCGCTGGTCGCGCTGACCGCGGCGCTGGTGCCGAAGGTCGTCTTCGCGGCGAGGCGCGCCCCGGCGGAGTAGCAGCAAACTGGTGGTCGAAACCTAGAGCAGGTCCCGATCAGTTGGAACCGCACCCAGGGGGTCGGAGACGCCCGGGGCTCGACATGACAATTCCAACCGATCGGCGCCCGCTCCAGACCCCGCCGCCTCCTTCCTTGCGCCGCCGTGCAGTCCTGTCCGCGATCCTTGCCTCTCAACGCGTTGGGCGCCAAAACCTGTCCCTTTGTCGCGTCGATCCCGCAGTCCCTTCATTTGACGTCCGCCCACCTCCGACCACGCCATTTCCATCGCCCGAATGAATCTTTCCAAGGGCTTGCGGCGCCATTTCCATCGCGCCTGCCGTCGCGGGACCACATCTCATAAAACCTCCTTGATGGCCATTTCCTTCGCTTGACGTTCCGCAGGCGTCAATCAAAGGCTTGCAGCGGATCGAACAGAAAAAATTCGCGTCCCCGGATTCCGCTCGCGCTCGCGGCCCGATCCATCCTCCCTGCGAGGGGTCCGCCCGCCCATTCGATAGGCTCGATCCCTTGTCACGGCGTTTCCAGCCCACTCGCAGCCCTTGTCCCCGGACGCCACTCTTGGGCGGAGCGGAGAGATCCAAGGCCGCGCAACGGATTGAGCTTTCAAACAAAAACGGCAGTTGAGGTTTTGCGCTGGGGCGGAAGTCGCGCATTCTCAAGGGCATGAAGCGCGATTCGTCACGACGTTTGCCTCACCTGTCGGGTGGACAATCCATGGTTGTCGAGAGGGAGCCTTTGGGAGGCGTCGATCTCGACAGTTTCTTCGGTCCGGTGCGTGTGGAGTGGGACCACAACGCGGCGTTGACGCCGTTTGGGCAGCTGCCGTTCTTCATTCATTTTCTCAAGGCGAGCGGGTTGTTCGACGCCTTGGTCGCCGACTGTCCGCTGCGCTACCGTGAGTCCGAACGCGCCCCCGAAGCGCGACGTTCTGGGAACGGCGATGCTCTCGATGCTCGCCGGTCACAGGCGCTACGCGCATATCGCGGCGCTGCGCTGCGACGCCGTGCTGCCGGAGCTTCTGGGGATGAAGAGAACCGTCAGCGAGGACGCGATCAGGCGCGCCTTCAAGGCGATCGACGAGAGGGAAGGCGCCGTTTGGTTGCGCCGGCGCCTTCACGATTGCGTGGAGCCGCTTCTGGCCGAGCCCTCGATTCTCGACGTCGATACGACGATCAAGCCGCTCTATGGCCATCAGGAAGGGGCGGCCCTGGGCTACAATCCCAAGAAGCCGGGGCGTCCGAGCCATTGTTACCACACCTATTCGATGGCCTCGACGCGTCTTGTACTCGATGTCGACGTTTGTCCCGGCGACGAACATGCGTCCAAGCATGCCGCGCCAAGCCTCTGGGGGCTGATCGACGGTTTGCCGCGCGACCTGTGGCCGGCGCTGTTGCGCGGCGATTGCGGCTGCGGCAACGAGGGGATCATGCGCAGGCGGAGGCGCGGGAGCTCCGTTTCTCTTCAAGCTGCGGCTGACCGCCAACGTCAAACGCATGATCGAGAAGCTCGCTCCAGCCCGCGAATGGGTCGACGCCGGGCAAGGCTTCGAGGCGAAGGAGAGCGCGGTTCGGCTTGTGGGTTGGAGCCGAACGCGGCGCGTGATCGTGCTGCGCAGGCGCCTCGGGGACGCCGCGGGGCCTTCGCTGAGCGACGATGACGACGCGCCCCAGCTTTCGTTCGTCGAGATCGGCGAAGCGGGGGAAGTCTACGAACATCGGTTCTGGTCACTTCGCTCAATCAAGACACGGAGTCGTTTGGTCAGCTCTACCGCGACCGGCGACGGAGAGAATATTTTCGACGAGATGAAGAACCAATGGGGCTGGGCGGCTACACCACGCACATCTCGCCCGTTGTCGGCTCGCGGCCCGGCTGCTTGCGCTGTTTTACAACTGGTGGAACATCTTCGTCCGTCTCGCCGATCCCAGTCTCCACCGCGAGGCGGTCACCAGCCGGCCGCTGTTCCTCTCGGCGATCGCCACGCGCACGCGGCATGCACGGCAAACGACGATCCGCGTGACCAGTTCTCACGCCAAGGCCAAGCCCGCCGCCAAGGCGCTTGCGGCCGTCGCCGCGTTCCTGAGAGGCTAGCCAAAAAGCGGAGCAGTTGACCCGCCTGGAAATATGCGTGCGATCCTCTCGGCGCCTTCCAGGCGTTCCTCAATGGCCGCCTCCTGCGCGCCCCGCCCCGCCTCGCGCCAAGCTGATGCAACCCAAACGCGAAAAATCGAGGACCGCCAAAACCTCAGATCGGCCAACTGCCGTTTTCTTGGTTCAAAAGCATGCCAGGGGCGTGTGCGCCCGCTTCGGCGAACATCATATGTTCTCGTTGTGTTCAAGTCAAGCTTTCTATCGACAGCTTTCGTGCGACAGAAATTGTCGCCGGCGCGCAATACGGGACGCCAGCCTCGCAGGCGCAGGAGCTCGGAGACCGACTGCACGCCCGCATTGCGAGGGTCCATAGCTCCTCGCGATGACGATTCCAACCGAACGGGACCTGCTCTGATGCTTGGCGCCGAGGTGAGGAAAGCGCGAATGGGCGGATAGCGACCCTACGGTCGTCGCCTATGGAACGCCCGCAATCGACGTGAAGCGGTCATAGCGGATCGCAACCGGGGACGACGAGGTTGGGAAAACCAACGACGCCGGAACCGTGCGCCAAGAAGAGCGCATTGCCGTAGGCCAATTGCAATTGCGTCAGTCGCTGCCGCCGGGAGGCTTGCGCTTTGACCTCGCTGGCTTGCGTCAGCTCGCTAGCAGCGCCTGCGCCTCGGCGATCTCCGGCATTTCGGGCGTCGGCGCAAAGCCTTCGAGCGCGGGGGTGAGGACGGCGTGGGCTTCGACCACGCGGGTGGTCGATTGATAGAGCTTTGCGAGCGAAAGAGCCGCGCGCAGTTCAAAACTGCGCGTGCCTTGCTGCTTGGCGACCGCGATGGCGGTCAGGAAGGCGTCTTCCGCAGGCGCGGGCTTGGCGGGATCGCGCCTCAGCAGTATTTCCCCGCGCGCCCGATGCAGTTCCGCTTCGAACGCGCGATAGCCGGTGCGCTCAGCCGTCGCCAGCGCTTCGTCGAGGATCGCGACGGCGCGGTCGCAATCGCCCGCTCGGGCTTCGGCCTCGGCCAGCGCGATCTTGATGAGCCCGTCGAACACCAAGGCGTTCTGTGCGCGCAGGTTTTCGGCGCCGCGGCGCATGTGTTCGATTCCGTCGGCGAGCGCGCCGTCGTCGGCGGCCATCCAGCCCCCAAAAAACTCGTCGAACGCGCGGAACAAGCGCAGATCGTGCTCGCGCGCGATGCGGGCGAGTTCGAGGGCGCTCGTTCGGATGCGCGGACGGTCGCCGCGCATCAATTCAAATGCCGTCGCGTGCATCGTGCCGAGCGCCAGCGTGTTGGCGTGCGTGAGGCCCGCGGTCCGCTCTCTCATGCGCTCAGCCAGCGATAGCGCGCAATCGATCTCGCCGAACGACCACAATACGAATGCCAGATAGGCCATAGCGGGGATGCCGGGGTCCATCCCGAAGCGATAGGTCAAATCGTTGTCGCGGCCAGGCTCGAAGAGGGCGAGCGCGCGCCCGAGATGATCACGCGCTTCGACAAATTCTCCCGCGAACCAGTGGGTGATGCCTTGCACTCGATGCGCGACGCCGGCCTCCGGCGAATCGGGTCGCGCCTCGACGTCGGCGAGAAAAGCTGCCGCCTGCGCCCTCATCGACGGCAATTCGCCCCGCGTGTAGCTGCCGGCCCACAGGCCGAAGTCAGCCGCCAGGCGTTCGGGCGCATCCTGTTCGCCGAACGCCGACTGGCGGGCTCGCGCGAAGGCTTCCGTCGTTTCCGGCGCGCCGAATCCGCGTGCCGCGATCAGCGCATTGCCGTAAGCGACCTGCAATTGCGTCAGTCGCTGCCGTTGCGCGGCTGCCGTCTTGACCGCGTCGGTTTGCGACAGCGCGTCGAACAGCGCCTGCGCTTCGGCGATCTCGGGCATTTCTGCCGTCGGCGAAAAGCGTTCGAGCGCCGGCGCGAGAACGGCGTGCGCGTCGGCGGGGCGGCCAGTCGACTGATAGAGCTTGGCGAGCGACAGCGCCGCGCGCAGTTCAAAACTGCGCGTGGCTTGCTGCTTTGCGACCGCGATGGCGGTCAGGAAGGCCTTTTCCGCGGGCGCGGGGTTGGCGGGGTCGCGTTTCAGCAGGATTTCGCCGCGCGTCCGATGCAGTTCCGCTTCGAATGCGCGATAGCCGGCGCGATCGACGGTCGCCAGCGCTTCGTCGAGGATCGCGATGGCGCGGTCGGGATCGCCCGCCTGAGCTTCAGCCTCGGCCAGCGCGATCTTCAAGAGGCCGTCGAACAGCAGGACGTTTTGTTCGCGCAGCTCATCGATGGCCCGGCGCATATCAGCGAGCCCGTCGCCGGGCGCGCCGCCCGCGGCGGTTGCCCAACCTTCGAGAAACGCGCCAAATGCGCCGTACATGGTCAGTTCGTGCTCGCGTGTGATGCGGGCGAGTTCGGACGCCCTCGGCACGGCGCGCGCATGGTCTCGGCGCATCAAATCGAACAGGGCCGAATGCATTCTTGCAAACGCGCGCAGGCCGGCATGAGTGAAGTCCGCGCTGCGAAGCTCCGCCCGGTCAATGAGCGAAATCGCGCGATCGACCTCGCCGAGAGGCCATGAGGCGTTCGCCAGATTGACCATCGTGGCGATGCCGGGGTCCAGTCCGAAGCGAAAAGTGAGATCGTCGTCGCGGCCGGGTTGGAACAAGGCCAGCGCGCGTTCCAGGTGATCCCGAGCCTCGCGATACTCGCCGGCGAACCAGCAGGTGATCCCGGCGGTGCGGTGGGCGACGCCGGCTTCAGGCGAATCGGGTTTCGCCGCGACGTCGCTGAGGAAGGCCGCCGCGTGCGTCCGCATCGACGGCAACTCGCCTCGCACATAGCTGCCGGCCCATAGGCCGAAATCGGCTACAAATCGCTCCGGCGCGCCCTCGTCGCCGAATGTCCGCTCGCGGGCTCTAGCGAACGCTTCGGTCGTTTCCGGCGCGCCGCCTCCGCGCGCCGCGAATAGCGCGACGCCGCGGGCGACGTGCAATTGCGTCAATCGCTGGTTGGGAGCGGCCGAGCCGCCCGCCGCCCGCCGCGCCGTCTCGCCCGCACGGTCCGCCTTCGCGATCGCCTTGCCGAGATGGGCGATCGCCTCCTGGAAGGCCGAGCGGCGCAGCGCCTGGTCGCCCGCCTTGCCCCACCACTCGATGGCGAGATCGTCGAGACCGGCCTCGGTGAAATGGTGGGCGATCGCTTCGGGCTCGGCGTTCGCCTCGCGCAAGGCCTCCGCGGCGCGGCGGTGCAGCGCCTGACGGCGGCTCCTGAGCAGGCTCTCATAGGCCGCGTCCTGGATCAGCGCGTGCTTGAAACGATAGGCGGCGGTCGGAGGAGCGCCGTCGACGAACAGGAGGTCGGCTTCGGTGAGCCGATCTAGCGCTGCTTGCAGGCGCGGCTTGTCGAATCCGGCGGCTGATGACGACACGTCGCTGAGCAGCCGGTATGAAAAATCGCGCCCCAGCACCGCGCCGATCTGCGCGACTTCGCGCGCTTCCCCAAGCCGGTCGAGTCGCGCGGCGAGCGATTGCTGCAAGGTCGGCGGGATCGCCTGTGCGCCGCCCTGCGCGTCGCGCTCGAGCAGGAGTCGCGTCACCTCCTCGACGAACAGCGGGACGCCGCCTGTTCGCTCGCCCACTCCGTCGATCATCTCGTCGGAGAGCGCATGCCTGCTTGCGATCTCGCCCACCATGCGGCGCACCTGCGCGCGGTCGAGCGGCGCGAGCGAAACGACGCCGTGGTGCGAGCGCATGGCCCAGGGCGCTCGGAATTCCGGCCGCGTGGTGGCCACGACCAACAAGGGGGATTGCGCGCCGCGCTCGGCGAGCGCGCGCAGGAGATCGAGCGAGGTCGGATCGGCCCAGTGCAAGTCCTCGAAGGCGATGACGGCCGGCTGCGAACGCGCGCCCGCTATCACCCAGCCCGTCATCGCCGCCAGTTGCCGGCGCCGCAATTCCTCCGGCGCGAATTTCGCCCGGCGGTCCTCGGGCAGTGGGACGTCGACCAGCGGCGCGAGCAGGGGCGCGTATTCGGCCGCGTCCAGGCCGATCAGCCTCAAAGTGTTCTCGAGGTCGGCGAGACGCCCCTCGTCACTCGCGTCGGCGACGCCAAAGCGCAGTCTGCCCCATTCGGCGAGCGGGTGCAGGGGCGTGTTCTGCAGGAGCTGAGAGGCGGCCCATTCGACCCAAGTGTGCGGCGTCTCGGCGAGTTTCGCGCGAAATTCCTCGATCAGACGCGACTTGCCGATGCCTGGCTCGCCGACGATCTGGATGAACTGACCCTCGCCTTCGAGCGCGCGCGACCAGCGACGCATGAGAAGGGAGAGCTCGTCCTCGCGCCCGACGAGCGGCGTCAGGGCGCGCGCCCCGCCGCGCCGGCTGCCGCCGCTCGCGCGCACGATGCGATAGAGCGCGACCGGGGCCGGCACGCCCTTGAGGTCATGCGCGCCCTTGTCTTCGGCGACGAACAGCCCGGCGACCTGGCGTTGCACGGTCGCCGTCACGAGCACCGTTCCCGGCTCGGCCACGGTCTGGACTCGCGCGGCGACACTGGGCGCCTCGCCGAACACTTCCCCGGTCGCGTCCACCACCACCTGCCCGGATTCGATCCCGACGCGCGCGGCCAATTGCGGCGCGTCTCTGCCGCCGTTCCTGGCGTTGAGCTCCGCGAGCGCGCGCTGGATGGCGAGCGCGGCCCGCACCGCGCGTTCGGCGTCGTTCTCCTGCGCCTGCGGGTAGCCGAACAAGGCCATCAGGCCGTCGCCGAGTTTCTTCAGCACATGGCCGCCGAGCCCCGTCACCGCGGCGGAAGCCTCGTCGAGATAGGCCCCGACGAGATTGCGCCAGTCTTCCGCGTCAAGTTTCGCCGCAAGGCTTGTCGAGCCGACCAGGTCGCAGAACATGACCGTCATCGGCCGACGCTCGGCAGCGTCCATACACGAAGATAAGGGCGCACGTGTCGTCGGCTTCGCTGCTAGGTTGGTCGCGCCCAGACTAGCGATCGCCTTGAGCAGACGCTTGCGATCCCCCAGATTGACGCCCAGCTGAGCCAAATCTCCGTCGGTCAGATCAGCCAGAACGTCGGCGTCGATCGAGTTATCGCTAAACGCGGTCTCATATCGACTGAGGCCGAGGCTTCGCAGCCACGCCCCGATATCCATTGCCGCACTCCAAACAGCGCCCGGTGATGATCGTCGAGGTCAGGACGCATGTCCAGGGCAACATTTTCGATAGACCGCTTCGGGTCGATTTTCACCCGTCGCCACCTCCTCGCTGCCGCTCACGAGGTCAAGGGGCCATTCCAGAACTCGACGGCAGACGTCGGCAGCGCCGCATTCACAAGCAAGAGCGCGGTATTTGCGGCGGCGCTAGACACGAGCTTCCGGGACCGGCACCAGAACGCCACAAATCCGCCGGGCCCGCGGGCGAAATTGGCCGGGCTTTATCGAACGTGAGGTCGTCCGGCTGGGAGCCGAAACCGAGCTGTAGTGATGTGCTGCTTCCGCGCGGGACGAGCGAACTATGACGCAGCCAGACATCTACCTGCTTGGGCGCGGCCCGGGCGAGGAGGAGCGCCTCAAGCGGCAAATCGCCGATCTCGCCCCCGTTTCAGACGCACAACTAGTGAAGATCGGAATTCGGCCCGGCGAAAGGGTCGTCGATCTGGGTTGCGGTCCCGGCGGCGTCCTACACCTTTTGGGCAAGCATGTGGGGCCGTCCGGTTGGGTCCTTGGGATCGACCGCAGCGCTCATTTTGTCGATCTGGCGAGGCGGTTCGCTGTTGATCTCGGACTGACGCAGGTCGAAGTTCAGGAAGGCGACGCCTATAATACCGGACTGCCGCGCGGATCATTCGACGGCGGCCACATGCGCCTCGTGCTCGTCAACGTGCCGAAACCAGAGTCGATTGTCCGCGAACTTGTCTCGCTAGTGCGTCCGGGTGGATGGGTCGCAAGTTGCGAAGCGGATCTGGCTGCAGTCCCATTGGATCCGCCGTCGCCAGAGTGGGATCGCCTATTCGCCGCCTACCGCGCGCTTGCCGAGTCACAGTCAATCGATCTGTTCGTCGGCCGACGGACGCACCGTATGTTCCGCGAAGCGGGATTGACGGACATCGACGTTGAGGTTTCCGTCCGCGTTCACCCTCTCGGCCACAGCCGACGCCCGATCTACCGCGATTTCATCAACAACGTGCGGGACAAGCTGATCGACGGTGGTTTCATTTCTCGCGACGAGCTCGAACAAGATTTGAGAGCCTATGAGCGCCATCTAGCCGATCCCGACGTGCTCGCGACATCGTCCCCGTATTTCCTGGTTCGGGGACGCGTCCCCGCAGGGAGATGAAGCGCCGGCACCTAGCCGCGACCCCGCCGTCGTCGTATCGCGGCGCAACAATTCCTTCATGGGATGACCGCTATGTGCGCATTACCGCCATTCATCGGTAGGAATTTGAACGGCAGCAACGGTGAAGATTCCCGCCGTCCAGCGGCCGATCCGACTGGGCGCCAAGTATCCGATTCTGATTACTACCTCGACGCGGCCGGTTTGGGCTCGATGGACGCCGGCGCCTTCTTCCGCGTCCGCCGCTCCTCGAAGCGCTGCATCACCACATAGAAGGACGGAACGAACACGACGACGAGGCAGGTCGAGGAGATCATGCCGTAGAAGACCGCGATCCCGATCGATATGCGCGCCGAGGCGCCCGCTCCGGTGGCGGATACGAGCGGGAAAACGCCCAGGATGAAGGCGAAAGAGGTCATGATGATCGGGCGGAACCTGAGCCGCGCGCCCTCGACCGCAGCCTTGACGATGTCCATGCCTTCCTCCCGCCTCTGGCGCGCGTATTCGACGATGAGGATCGCGTTCTTGGCCCCGAGCGCGATCAGGAGGATGAGGCCGATCTGCGTGTAGAGATTGGTGGCGGCGACGCCGGCCTGGCTGGCTGCCACGTTGGTGGCGCCCAAATAGGTCAGCGCGGCGACCGTCCCGATAAGGGCCAGCGGCACGCCGAGGATCACCGCGAGCGGCAGGATCCAGCTCTCGTACTGTCCGGCCAGAACGAAATAGACGAGCAGCAGCGCCAGGCCGAAGACGTAATAGATCTGGTTGCCGACCTCCTTTTCCTGGAAGGACATCGCGGTCCATTCGTAGCCCGTTCCGGACGGCAGGGCCTGCTTGCCGATCTGGTCCATGATGTCGAGCGCCTGGCCCGAGCTGAAGCCGGGCGCCGGACTGCCGACGACGGTGGACGACGGATAGAGATTATAGAGGCTGATGAGCGAAGGGCCCTGGACCTCGTCAACCTCGACCACGGTGCCGATCGGCGTCATGGTTCCGTCTCCGGCCTTCACCTTGAGGTTGCGGATGTCGTCGGCGGTCGCGCGGTACTTGGCCTCCGATTGCGTGTAGATCTGGAACACGTGGCCGAACTTGTTGAATTCGGCGACATAGCTCGATCCGACGTAGCCCGCGAGGGCGGAGAACACCTGGCCGACCGTCACGCCGATCCTCTCGGCCTTGATCCGGTCGACCTTCACGAAGAACTGCGGTGCGCCCGCCCGGAATGTGGTGGCGACCCTCTGCAGCGAGGATTGGGCGTTGCTATCGGCGACGACGGCGTTGGTCAGGTTCTGAAGCAGGGCGTAGTCGAAATTGCCGTTCTTGAGCTCGACCTGCATGGTGAAGCCGCCGACGTTGCCGATCCCTTGAATCGGAGGCGGGGGAAGCGCGAAGGCGATCGCTTCGGGCACGCCTTGCAGGGCCCCGTTGAGCCGCAAGGCGATCGAGCGGGCGTCCTGTCCCGGCTGCTTGAGGCGCACGTCCCAGTCCTTGAGAACGACGAAGGCGACGCCGGCGTTGGCGAGGCTCGCCCGGTTGTCGAGGATGGAGATGCCGCTGACCGTGACCACATGCTCGACGCCGGGGATTTTGCTGGCGATCCCCTCGATCTTTTGCAGGACCGCATCGGTGCGCTCCTTCGAAGCGCCGTCGGGAAGTTGCGCGGGGACGATCAGATAGCCCTGGTCCTCGGTCGGCAGGAACGCGCTCGGCACCCGCGCAAGCCCGTAGACTGCGACCCCGACGAGCGCGAGCGCGAAGACCACCATGACGCCGGCGCGGCGAGTCATCGCGCCGACGAGCCGTGCATAACCGCCCTCCGCCCTGCCGTAGACGGCGTCGAAGCCGCGGGTGAAAAAGTTGCGCTGCTCGGGCGGCTTCGGCGGCCTGAGCCACAACGCGGATTGCGTCGGCTTCAAGGTCAAGGCGTTGATGGCGCTGATGAAGGCGGTGGCGGCGATGACCAGCGCGAATTGCCGGTAAAGCTGCCCTGTGAGCCCCGGAACGAAAGCGGCGGGAATGAAGACCGACATCAAGACCAGCGTGATGCCGAGGACCGGGCCGGTGAGGTCGTCCATCGCCCGCTCCGCCGCCTCGCGGCCGGGCAACCCTTGCTCGATATAGCGCGCGACGCCTTCGACGATCACGATCGCGTCGTCGACCACGATCCCGATCGCCAGCACGAGGGCGAACAGCGTCGGCAGATTGACCGAGAAGCCGAGCGCCGCCATCGCGGCGAAGGCGCCGATGAGCGTCACCGGCACGGTCGTGGCCGGCACCAGCATCGCGCGCCAGTCCTGAAGGAACAGGAGAATGACGATCAGCACCAGGATGGCGGCTTCGATCAGCGTGCGATAGACCTCGGCGATCGCGGCCCTGACGAATTTCGTGGTGTCGTACGGGATGCCGTAGACGAGGCCCTCCGGGAAGCTCTTGGCGAGCTCGTCCATTTTTGCCTTGACCTCGTTGGAGACCGCGATGGCGTTTGCGTCCGGCAGCAAGGAGACGGCGATGCCGGCGGCCGGCCGGCCGTCGAGGTTGAACGACTCGCTGTAGGTCTGGGCGCCGAGTTCGGCGTGGCCGATGTCGCGGATACGGGTGATCCGTCCGCCGTTCGCCGCCGGATCGACCTTGACGATGATGTTCTCGAACTGCGTCGGGATCGTCGAGCCGGCCCATGAGGTTCAGGGTATATTGAAAATCCTGGCCTTTCGGAGCGGGAGGCGCGCCCACTTGACCGGCGGTGACCTCCTGGCTCTGCTGCTGGATGACGTTGATGACGTCCTGCGGCGTCAGGCCCCGCGCCTGAAGCAGGTCGGGGTTGAGCCAGATGCGCATCGCGTACTGCCCGGCGCCGAGCACCGTCACGTCGCCCACTCCGTTGAGGCGACGAAGTTCGTCCTGCACGTTGATGACGGCGTAGTTCGACAGGAACAAACTGTCGAAGCGGCTGTCGGGAGAGCTAAGGTTGACGAATTCGAGGATCGAGGTCGATTGCTTCTTGGTCGTCACGCCCTGGAGCTGCACTTCCTGCGGCAGCGACGAAAAGGCGATGGCCACCCGGTTCTGGACGAGGACCTGCGCCAAATCGGGGTTTGTGCCGATGGCGAAGGTGACCGCCAAGGTGTAGGTGCCGTCGTCGGCGCTCGTCGACTGCATGTAGATCATGTCCTGCGACGCCGTTGACCTGCTGCTCGATCGGCAAAGCGACGGAGTCGACGAGGGTCCGGGCGCTCGCGCCGGGATAGCGCGTCGTGACCTGCACGGTCGGCGGGACGACGTTAGGATATTGCGAGTTGGGCAGATTGAATAAGCGCGACGAGGCCGATGAGCACGACGACCAACGCGATGACGTTGGAGAGCACAGGCCGCTTGATGAAGAAGCGCGAAATCGCGCCCGCGCGCCCCGCAGCCTCATGCGTCGTCTCCCCGGGGGATCGTTCTCGCGCAGCGTCATTTGGCCGCCGGTCAGCAGCGCCCGGCTTGCCGGCGCCGGACGATCCGGCGCGTCGGCGGCGAGCGTGGTCCGCTGCGGCTCGACCTTCGCGCCGGGGAAAGCGCGCTGGATCCCCTCGGTCACCACCCAGTCGCACGGGCTCGAGCCCCGATTCGATGATCCTCAGCTGGCCCTGCCGGTCGCCGGTCTTCACGACCTTGCGCTGAACGACATTGTCGGGCCGACCACCAGCACGTAAGGGCCTTCCTGGCTCGTCCCGATCGCGTCGTTTCGCGTCAGCAGCGCGTTGTCGAGATGGCTGACCGGCGTCCGAACTCGGACGAACAGGCCGGGCAGGAGCGCCCTGTCCTTGTTGTCGAACAGGGCGCGCACGGTGAGCGTGCCGGTCGACTGGTCGACCTGCGGCGAGGCGTAATCCATGTGCCCTTTGTGCGGATAGCCGTGCTCGCCCTGCAGGCCGATCTCGACCGGAATGCCGCCGAGGTCCGTGGTCCTGAAGGGAAGGCCCGCCTTGGCGTTGTTCCCCTTGATCGTCAGGACCTGACGCTCGCTCATCGTGAAATAGACGTACATCGGGTCGATCTGGACGATGGTCGCGAGCTTGGTCGCGCTTCCGGCGCCGACCAACGCGCCGATATCGACGAGATGGTTGGTCACGACGCCGTCGAAGGGCGCGAGCACGTTGGTATAGCCGAGGTTGATCTTGGCGAGCTCGATTGGGCCTTGGCGCTCAAGACTGCGCCGCCGCCGAGTCCTGATTGGCCTTCCATTGCTGCACCGTCGCCCGGCTCGCGAAATCCTTCTTCCCGAGCGTCGACTGCCGCTGATATTCGGCCGTGTTGTATTCCAGCGTGGCCCGATTGGCGGCGAGCGTCGCATTCGCCTGGTCGAGCTGCGCTGATAGTTGTCGCGCTCGATGCCGAACAGCTGCGTCCCCTTGGTTACGAACGAGCCGTCCTTGTAATCGATCGATTCGCAGATAACCCTCCACGCGCGCGACGAGATCGACGGAGTTGATCGCCTGCGTGTTGCCGGTCAGCTCGAAATAGAGGGTCACGGGCTGCTGCATCGGCTGAGCGACCACCACTTTCGGCGGCGGCGGAGGAACATAGGCGTTCTTCGAGGCGTTGCAGGCCGATAGGGCGAGCGCGGAAATCATCGCCAGGAAGACCAAAGTGGCGCGTCCGCCCCCACCGGCGGAAGAAGGAGGTTGGGTGAGCATGCAGGCGCAGATCCCCGAAGCGATGCAAACCGGACCGTGACAGGGGGCCGACGGTCACGCAAGCCCAATGCCGGATGATTTTTTTGCGGCAGCCGGTCGTTCGTTGCTTATGCGTCAGACCGACAGCCCCGCCGAGCCTGACGCCGCCACGTTCGACGGCATGGTGGAGAGGGACTTGCACGCTAGCGGCCGCGCAACGCGCCAATCAACCTATCCGATAAACAGTCCCGCCGCGGCAGGCGGCTACCCCCCCTCCGCCCGCCGCTCGGCTGTCGCCACCGCGAGCGTCATCGCCAGGCAGAAGGTGGCGGCGAGCGAGCGGAACGAGCCGAAGTCGCTCTCGACGATCTCGAAGCGGACGTCGGCGAGGCCCGCGAGCGGGGAGAGCGCGCTGTCGGTGACGACGACGGTCGGGGTTTTCGCCCGGCTGGCGCGCTTGGCGAGGTCGACGGTGAAGGGCGAATAGGGGGCGAAGCTGATCGCGATCAGCGCGTCCATGGGCCCGGCGCGGCCGATCTGCTCCGGCCCGAGCCCGCCGACGTTGTCGATCAGGCAGGCGGAGAGGCCGAGCTGCGCCAGCGCATAGCTCAGGTAATGCGCGACGCCGAAGGAACGCCGCTGGCCGAGACAATAGATGGCCTTCGCTCGCGCCAGCAGATCGATCGCCCGGTCGAGGTCGCGCCTGTCGACGGCTTCGCGCAGGCGGGCGATCGAGGAGGCGGCCGAGTCGGTGAAGCCGATCAAGAGATTGGTCGGATCGCCGCTGTCGCGGGCGGTCTCGTGCAGGGCCTTGAGCCGCTCGGAATAGTCGGGCCAGCGGTTGCGCAGCCGGGAGCGGAACACCTCCTGCAGGTCGGAGAAGCCGCCGAAGCCCAGCGTCTGGGCGAAGCGCACCAGCGTCGAGGCCTGCACCTCGGCGCTGCGGGCGACGCCGAAGCGGTGCCGAGGGCGAATTCGTCCGGATGTTCGAGCGCATAGGCCGCCGCCTGGCGCAGCCTCTTGGGCAAGGAGGGCTCGATCTCGATCAGCCGGTCCTTCAGCGCCTCGAAAGTCTCCGGCGGCTCAGCGGTCGCCTGCTCGCTCATGTTCTGCCCCGCGTCCGCTCGCGCCCGCTTGGGCCGCGAGCTTCGCATTGGAATGAATATTCCAAATCGGACGGATTGTGAAATATTTGTTTTCGCGGCGCGGAAGTCACGCAAATCCGCGAGGCATGGACGACGAAACGGCGCGGGCAAATTGAGGGCGGTGGGCTTTTGAAACAGGCTCTGGACGAATTCTCAGTTCGACTTACACTCGGATCAATCGACCGATTCATCGTTTCCACGAGGACGGCCTCGTAGAGCAAACCTGAAGTGAAGGACCATCATGAGCGACGAGCCCCTCGAATTCGCTGGCAAAACGGTTCTCGTGACCGGGGCCACCAAGGGAATCGGCCGCACGACCGCAAAACTGCTCGCGCGCCGGGGCGCTTCCGTTCTGGCGCTCGGCCGTTCCAGCGACGAGCTCGCCTCCCTCAAGAGAGGAGATCGCATGCCGAACCCTCGCGGTCGATCTCGCCGATCTCGAGGCGACGCGCGCTGCGGTGCGCGCCCATCTGCCGTTCGACCTTCTGGTCAATTGCGCGGGAACCACCGCCTTGCAGCCTTTCCTCGATCTCACGCTCGAGACCTTCGACCGGGTCATGACGGTCAACGCCAAGGCGCCGATCGTGGTGGCGCAGGAATATGCACGTGAACGGGTCGCGGCGAAACGGCCGGGATCGATCGTGAACGTCTCTAGCGACGCGTCGTTCCTGGGCGTCATCGACCATGCCGCGTACTGCGCGTCGAAGGCCGCGCTCGACGCGGTGACGCGCGTCATGGCCAACGAGCTTGGCAAACACGGCATTCGGGTCAATTGCGTCAATCCGAACATCACCCTGACCGATATGGCCCGGCTCGCCTGGGGCGATCCGGCTCGCTCCGCGCCTCGTCTGGCGCGCATGCCGATCGGGCGCTTTCTCGAGCCCTCGGAGGTCGCCGAAGCCGTCGCCTTCCTGCTTTTGGATCGCGCCTCGGCGGTGACGGGCGCGACCTTGCGCGCCGACGGAGGCTTTGCGATCGCCTGAACCGGGCCGATCGACGCGCTAGAGACCGGCGACGATTGCCCAGGACAAAGCCCGCCGTCCCGTTCCGTTCGAGACCGCAGAACAAACCCGGCCGGCGGGACCGGTCAGCCGATCTTGGGGTCGCCGGCGTTCGGGCCGAAGTGCTTGAGCATCACCAGCGGCTCGCATCTGCTGCGGTTGGCGATGGTGACGCCGGCCTTGCGCCGCCGCTCGCTGACGAAATACTCGTCGGCGCTGATCTGGCCGAAGCGCAGCATGGTCGCCGGCTTCCGCGTCGTAGGCGCCGAACTTGCCGTGGCCCTGGATGAGGATGCAGCCGATAGGCGACGGGGTCCTGGACCGTCACCGTCTGGCCCGGGATGACGGTCAGCTCCTTGGCGGCGATGTAGTCGTTGGCGTAGGCGATCCACTTCTCGACGTGCTGCTCGCTCTGGCGAGGCGACCAGCGGCGGGCGGAAATAGTGCTTCCGTAGTGCGGGTCGACGTTCTTCTCCCAGTCCATCAGGCTCATGACGTAATCGACGTCGCGCTTCTGCTCGTCCGGGCAGTTCTCGACCAGGAACTCGTAGGGATAGACCTCGCCGGCGGCGATGTTCTCGTAGACGCGAGTTGACGTCGCTGTTCCACTGCGGCTCGTAGGTGAGGTAGCGAGCCCGGCGCATGCACGACGCCCGGCGGCGTGTACCAGCCGGTGCCCAGCTCGATGCGGTAGGCGCGGCGAGAGCTCGGTGATGCGGTTGTCGCCGCTCTCGTAGGCAGCAGGCGCGCCCGCACCTTCTCCTTGGTCACGTCCGGGTCGAAGCCGAAATAGGTGACCGGGAACGTGCCGAGGTGATTGTTGAGCTGCGGCGGGAAGTAATAGGCCTCCGGCTTGCCGATGCGGCCCACCCGCCGCGGCGTCCTCGTCGCCAGGTGCAGGTGGTGGAACAGCGGGCGCCTTGTAGTCGAAGAACTTCGAGTACATCGGCCAGGTGCCGTACTTCTCCTTCAGCTCCGCGCCGATGATGTCGGCGCCCAGCTCGTCGACCGCGTCCTTGAACAGGAACTTGTCCTCGCGTGCGCTCTGTCGGCATCGACGTAGCTCATGCCCTCGTCGGGCGGCGCCAGCGGGCCGTTCATGGCCGCGATGACCGACGAGAACCAGCGCTCCTTGATCGAGCCGCGCGCGGTGCCCAGCGCGTAATAGTCGTCGGGATGCAGGCGCAGGCGCTGGCCGGCCGACGAGAAGCGGCGGGGCACGAACACCGGGGCGAGACGCAGCACCCCCTCCCCCTTCTCGAACGCGTCTCTGATCTTAGCCGGCGCAGCCACAGTAACCTCCTCAATTTTTGGTTGAATTGATCGCACTCACGCAGGTTCATCCTCCTTGCGCATCAACATCGAGCGCTGCGCAAAACATGAGAGAAGTTTCTTTATGCCTCCCCAGACACAGGGCGAGCAATTACCTTCTTTTAATCTGGTCGACTGCGACCGCCAGGACAATGATCAGTCCATTCACAATGTATTGCCAAAACGCGTTGACTCCCAAGATATTGAGGCCGTTACGAATTGTCGTAACCAGTAGCGCTCCGATGAGGGTGCCAATGATGTTGCCCTCCCCTCCAAAGAGGCTGGTTCCTCCGATGACGACCGCGCCGATGGCCAGGAGCTCATAACCGTCGCCGCCCGCCGGCTGGACCGTCCCGAGTTGCGCGGACTCGATGATGCCCGCCAGGGCGGTCGCCATCCCGGACACGGCATAGATGCCAACCGTGACGCCGGCCACGTTCACGCCGGAAAGGAGCGCCGATTCCCGGTTGCTGCCGATTGCATAAGTGAATTGGCCGAACCGGGTGTAATTGAGCACCAGGTAGGCCAACACAAAGATCACCGCCATGATGATTGTGGGCACGGGGATAAGACCCGCCACTTGGCCTTGGCCGATCCACATGAAGGTCGGCGAAAGACCGTAGATTGGAATTCCATTGACCGCGATGAGAGCGGCTCCCGCGGGCGATCCCCATCATCCCAAGCGTGGCGACAAATGGCGGCACCCTCAGGCGTGAGATAAAAAGGCCGTTGACGATTCCTGCGGCGATGCCCGTGCCGAGACAGGTAACCACGGCAAGAAAGACGCTGCCTGTCGCGCTAAAGAAGATGCCGCCGACGATAGCGGAAAACGCAAACACCGAACCGACGGACAGATCGATCCCTCCGGAAAAAATCACGAAAGTTTCCCCGGCGGCGATAATCGCGAAGACCGAAGTTTGAAGCGTGATCTCAAAGAGGTTCCGGACCGTGAAAAAATAGGGCGAAAGAAAAGCGAGGACGATCCAGGTCAGGATCAAGATAAGTAACATCGACAAGACCTGGTTCGTCCCCAGGCCCCTGACCGTCCCGACCTTTTGGCTGATTGACCGGGCTTTGGTGACGCTCGCCTCCTCCACGTTTTCACCCTCCTCGGTTTCTGCTCTCCTGCATACACATCCGAAGGATTTCCCGTTTGCTCGTTTGCCGAGGTGACAACTGCGCAATCAGCATCCCGCCCGCCATGACGTGAATCCTGTCGCTCACGGCGAGCACCTCGTCGATGTCGCTGGATATGAACAGGACGGCCTTTTTCTGTGAGCCTCTTGCAAAAAGAGTGATGAAGCCGGTCTAGTAAGGCGATAATATTTATAGATATTGGGATCGGTTGCAAGTGCTGCATAGAAATATATTCAGATTGCAATTCAGGTACCGCGTCGTTATCATAGAAAACAATTCGCTTCAGCCTTAGCTGTAGACATGACTGACGACCCTCTCGACGCGATAAAGGCGCGCTGGAGCCACATCCAGGGCTATTTGCAGGGCCATTTGTTCCCTTGGATGCGTGAGGACAACGATCCGGTCACCGAAGCGCTGGGTCGTCTCGTCACCACGCTCGACGTGATCGGCCTCGAAGCCTTCGTGCCCGAGCCGCCCAGGGGGCCGGGCCGGCCGCCCGAAGACCGTCGCGCCCTCGCCCGAGCTTTCGTGGCCAAGGCGGTCCTGGGCGTTCCCACCACCAGCGCCCTGATCGAGCGCCTCGCCGTCGACAGGTCGCTGCGTCGCATCCTCGGCTGGGAGCGACGCGCGCAAGTTCCGTCCGAGGCCACGTTTTCTCGGGCGTTCGCCGAATTCGCGCAGGGCGAGCTGCCAGACAAGATCCACGCGGCGCTGATCGAGCGTGCGCTCGGGGGACGCATCATCGGGGCGATCGCGCGCGACGCCACCGAGATCGAAGCGCGCGAGAAGCCGGTTGAGATGAAGGCCAACGACGGCCAAGACAATCCCCCGGCGCCCGATCATCCCCCGCCGCCGCGCAAGCGCGGACGTCCGCGCAAGGACGAACCGCGGCCGAACCCGGAGCCGACGCGTCTCGAGCGGCAGGTCACGCAGAACCTCGGCCAGATGCTCGCCGACCTGCCCACCGCCTGCGACGTCGGCTGCAAGAAAAACAGCAAGGGCTACAAAGAGACCTGGACCGGGTACAAACTCCACATCGACGTGGCCTGCGGCCAAATCCCGGTCTCCTGCGTGCTGACCTCGGCCTCCGTCCACGACAGCCAGGTCGCCATTCCCTTGATGACCATGACGAGCGCCCGCGTCTCTTATCTCTACGATCTCATGGACTCAGCCTACGACGCCGCCGCGATCCACGACCAGAGCCGGGCGCTCGGCCACGCCCCCATCGTCGACCGCAACTTTCGCGCCGACCACGAAGGGAAGGCCGAATGGGGCCGCGAGGTCGAGCGCCTCAAGCTCATCCACATGCCCGACTTCGACGACCGGATCTACGATTTCCGCACCATGGCCGAACGCGTCAACGCCCGGTTGAAAGACGAGTTCGGCGCCAGATTTCTCCGCGTCCGCGGCGCGCTCAAGGTCAAATGCCATCTCATGTTCGGCATCGTCGCGCTCGCCGTCGATCAGATCATCCGCGTCGTCGACTTAAGGACCGCCCATGCCTGACCAAGCCGCGCCTACCCGGCGCGGCAGGAAAAAATCGCTTCGGTCAGCCTTTCTGCAAGAGGCTCCTGTGTGTGAGCGAAGTCGTCAATCAGACTATAGATTTCCGCTCGAGCGCCCGCATCGATGCCGAAGGTCGGCTCATCCAGGATCAGGATGCGGCATCGCGCGCTCAACACTTTGCGAACATCACCTTCTGCTTGTTCCCGCCGCTTAGATACTTGACTTGCTGAGCGAGGCCGGGCGTCCTGATGTTCAGGGAAGACACCGCGCTTTCTGCTGTCCGCCTTTCCGAGCGACGACTGAGAAATCCGTGGGCGCGCTGGGATAATGAAGCCAGGGTAATGTTTTCTTGCACTCCCATGTTGAGGCAGAGACCGCGCGCATCCCGATCCTCGGGCAAATAACCTAACCCGAAACGACTGGCGGTCCGCGGAGAATCGATGAAAACCTCTTTTCCATCGATCAGGATCTCACCCTGCGCGGCTTGGCGCACGCCGAAGAGAACCTGCGCCACCTCCGTCTTCCCCGCGCCAACGAGGCCGGTCAGCCCCAAGACTTGACCTTGCAACAAGGTTAGGGAAATTTCGCGAAAGCATCCTGGGCAGCTCAGGTTACGGAGCTCGAGAACTCCAGGCCCGCCTTCGCTGGCTCCCAGGTCCCTTGCGGTGGGACGCAACTCCTGACCGATCATCAGCCGGATGACGGTCGAAAGATCAGCGCCGCTGACGGGAAGCGTGCCCACATTGACGCCATCGCGAAGCACCGTAACCCGGTCTCCGATTTGCTTGATCTCCTCCAACCGGTGCGAGATGTAGATAACGCCAACCCCTCTTTTCTTGAGGTCCGCGATCGTCCTGAACAGGGTCTCCGTTTCGCGGCTGCTCAACGCGGCCGTCGGCTCGTCCATGATGAGGACTTTCGCGTTTTTGGAAAGAGCCAGGGCGATTTCCAGCATTTGTTTCTGCGCCACCGGGAGATCGCCTACCCTGGCCTTGAGATCTATATCAAAACCAATTCGAGCGAGTGCCTCCTTTGCGTGCGCGAACATTTCTTTCCACCGGATGAGCCCGCGTTCCCGGGCGAACCGCGAGATCGCCAGGTTTTCTGCGACACTGAGGTGAGGAAACAAGTGGAAATTCTGGTAGATGCTGACGATCCCGGCGTCCTCGGCAGTCCGAGGCGTATGGGTGGCCAGTTTCGCGCCGTCGATCAGGATGGTTCCCGAGTCCCGGCTGTAAGCGCCGGACAGGATTTTCATCAACGTCGACTTGCCGGCTCCGTTCTCTCCGATGAGCACGTGCGACCTCGCCCCGCTTCAAGTCGAAATCGACTCCCTTCAGCACGGGCACTCCGAGAAAGGACTTGGTAATGCCCTCCATGGATAAAACGGTTTCCGTCTCTGACGGGTTCAAGGGCTCGCCGTTCGAGCAGTTCGCAGTACCGTTCACGATTTGCCCCCTAAACGCCGAGCAAGCACATCAGGCCCGAATTCCGAAGCTCCAGACCCTTGGTCTGGCTCTCGTCCTCGGCGATCAGGCGGCAACCTGATTGCGATAGGGACCTTGGCGCGACCTTGGCGGCCTTCGTGTTGAAAAATCAGACACGAAGGGCGCGAAGAAGCCACTAAGAACACGAAGGAACCGCCGCGCGCACCCCCATCCGCCGCCTCCGATCCGGGGGCGCTGGCAACCTTCTCCCAGAGCGCCGAGAGCGAGAAGGGGAGCGCGCCCACCAAGAGAGATGTGATTATGGTGGGCACAGCCGGGGGAACCCGAGGATCTCAGAGCGGCCCTAAAAACTGCCGGGCGTTTGGATGAGCTTCTGCACATCCGGCTGCTTAAAGTTTTCCGGAGTTATGATGACGACAGGGATCTGGATCTTCTTCTTGCCCGGCGGAATCTTGCCGCCCTTGATGATGGTGTCAAGCATGGTCACCCCCTCATAGCCCATCTGATAAGGGTTTTGCGCCGCAATTGCCTGGATGGTTCCGTCTTCGAACAGCGGAATCACCTCCGGGCTGGGATCGAAGGTCACCAACTTTACCTGTCTTGGCCAACGCTCTCGCCTTAAGCGCCTGGGCCGCGCCGACCGCCATCGGCGCTGCCGCCGAATAGACCCCGTTAACATCGGGGTTCGCGTTCAGAAGGTCGGTCGTGTCGTTCAGCGCGGTCGCTGCTTGAGCCGATGTCCATTGAGTCGGCAGGACTTTGATATTGGGGTACTCCTTCATCGCCGCGAAAAAACCCTGATCCCTTTCCTTCCCGGTCTGGGAGCCTGCGGTGATTCCGAGGTTGATGACTTTCCCTTTTCCGTCGATAAGCTCGGCGAGCTTCTTACCCAACTCATAGCCGCCGTTGGTAGTTATCCGTCGTAATGCTGGCGTCTGGGGCGTCGGAGTTGACGCCTGAGTCGACCATGATGATCGGCACGCCAGCTTTGATCCCTTCTTCCACGGGCGGTACTAAGGCTTGGGCATCCGTGGCCGCGCAGAGAATCCCCGCCGGTTGAGAAGAGATCACGTTACGCAGGAGGTTAACCTCACCGGTGACGTCCAATTCGCGGGAAACCCCCTGATACTGCAAAGTGTATCCCAACTCCTTGGCCTTATCGGCGGCGCCTTTTCGCAGAAACAGCCAATAGGTGACATCGGTAGATTTCGGAATAAAAACAATCGTCTTCGATGCTGCTCGCGCTGCGCCTACCGAGCCTGCCGCGCCTATCGCAACAGCGCCGGCCATGAGCGACAGAAAGCGTCTTCTTGAGGCGCCGCGATAGCCGACGCCGGCGGCTGGTCGATCACAGCGATTCTGCATGGGTGGCTTCCTCAGTTGAACGATCGCCCACGAGGGCGTGAAACGCTTCCCGCCCGGACGCGCAGCAAAGGTTCCGCAGGCGGGCAAAGATCGAAAAGCTGGTGCAGACTGCTGTCATCTCCAGGAGCCGCTCGGAAGACGCCTTCCGCGTGCTCATCGGCGTTCCCTCGAATTGCCGCCAATTGAATTTTCCAACTATACGACACAGCATTGTGGCGAGCGTCTGTTGCGCGTTGACTTGAGCCGTGCGGACATCTTACCTGCGACAAAACATCGCGGCGCATCGGCGGGATGCACAGGGCTTGTCAAGGCATCGGGCCGCCCACTAAGGAGCCGGTCGAGGACCAGGGGATCAACACGGCGCTGATGGATTGAGCCCATCCGCCCTACAAGCGCTTCATCGGCCCTGGCCATCAGCGGGTGATCCGCGCGATTGGCCGCTCGCATCGGAAGTGGCGGTGGGAACCCGTGTAGCCAAGCGCATGTTCGCGACAGTCTTTGCATGGAAGAAGATTGGGAATTAAAGCAAGCGTCACCGTAAACGCCTTGTTCTTTGGAATGAAATCCTTGTTGGTTGGAAAAATTCCCTATTTCGAAGTTCGGCCCCTTCCCCTTTTTCTTCCTCCAACTAGGCTTGGCCGCCTCGCAATACGGCGGTTGCGCCCTGTTGCCGGGACGCCGGCGCCGCCGGTCGGATCATGCGCTTGCCAACGAAATTTTCTGCGGCCTTCTCTTGCCGATCATTGAACTGTATGGTACAAAGAAAGAACGCATTGCGGTCAAACGGAGGTCATACGACCTGTGCAAAGGTTCTGTCGCCGTTGGCGCTTGGGGCAGCATTTTTGTAACTCCCAAGCTGGGTGCTCGTCTGTGCCGGCTCTTTCGGCCTATGCAAATCAAACAATATACGGTCACTTTAATGTTATTTGTTCGATACGCCTGCAAGGAGACCGCCAAGTTGTTCGCTTTCGCCGAAGCCGTTCCCGCCGTCCGCGGCGCATCGATCGGGGCGCGCACGCGTCAAAGGCCGGCGCAGCGAAGCTGTCGTCGCTCTTCCGACGCATCGCCCATCGCCCATCGGCCGGAAATGGCGCCGTAAAGCCTTGGAAACATTCAATCAGCGCCCGGAAATGGGCATGCGCTCGGCACGCGCTTGCATTCGGAAGATGGGCGCGAGCGGCGCGGAGGGCTTCGGCGAGTCCCGCATGGAATGGCGGGCCGAGTGAGTGCCCTGTTCGTCAAGCTCGTGCAAGCGGCCGAGCGGCCGGGAAATTGCGCTGCAACCCCTTGAAAAAGCTGGATTCGAGCCGGAAAATGGCGATTATCCCTTTCGCATAGGCAAAGCAACTGCTATGGCTTCAGCTGTGACAGGCCGGCGACTCGGGGAAGGCGTGCTCATTGCACGCACCCACACAGTTCGTTAAGCGAATGGTGTTTGATTTCTCGCAATATAACAACGAAGATCGCCTGCTTTCGGGCCATATGGGGAGCGCGGGCGATGGCGGAGAAGAAAACAAAACTGAACCAAAAAATGGTTGTGAATGCCTTCAATGAGTTCGCTACGGTTTTTGAGCCTTATGAGGCCAAGCATCCATTTGTCTACACAGTAGATCAAAGGACAGGCCGCCTGCTATTGCGAATGTCACATCCGCGCTAGTAAACTTATCCCTCTGGCAACTATCGATGTCCCGCTTGATCCTGATGAGCAAGCTCCCTATCGTGCGAACAGAGAAATAGTTGAAAACGCGCCGGCGTTCGCAAAGATGAAGGATGACGCCTTGAAGGGAAGAACGTTTAGTAATATTGTGGCCGAATACAACACAGCGTTTGATGTGACACATCCGTTAAAAATAATAGGTGGACAGCATAGATTTGAAGCAATTAAATTGGCTCTTGTATAAAGGCGTTGACGAGCCCCATGGCGTAAAAGTGTACCTCAGTCTAGATACGGAACAGAGGCTCGACGTGCAACTGATATCTAACACGGCAATTGCTATCTCCAGCGATCTATTTGACCGGATGCATGAGACGGTCAAAGGGCCGCAATTGCGCGATTGGTGCCAAGAAGTTGGGTTCTTAGAGGTAGGGCAAGATTTTGCCGACAGGCGCTTGCGAAGCGGACCAATAAGCGTTCAAATAGCAAGATCCTTCATAAGTAACTTCTATTTGGGTAAAGGAATACGGACCGAGACATTTGAAGAAAAAGATACAACCCAAATTTTGTGTCCAACCGGTCAATTTGACGAAGAATGGGATCGTCTAATCGCAGCCAATAAAAACCCGTGGAAAGATACATCGTTGCTGCGCGCCGCTAGGGAGTTTATTCGTCTCGCTTCTGCACAGCGCGCGGCGTTCTTAGAGCGTAGGCCAAAGGTGCCGCCCGATTACCCTGAAAAGGCGATGAACGCCGCAGTATTGGCTGCTTGGGCCTACGTTGCTGGAATACTCGTGCCTATCCGGTTAACACATACATCCACTGGATATAGGATGGCAAGGCAAGAGCACCCGCAAGCAATTTTTGGTTTCGGACTGACTGATTTCTGATTTATGCTAAGGATCGAGACACGGTTCAATTGACGTCACATATGGGGCATCAGGGGCCACACCGATGACGACCCAGCAAAAAGCGATTAATCTCACACCTAGACGGGAAGCAGCTGATAAATTGACATCGCCTAAGCGAGTGACGGCACTCGCAGAAAAGAGCCATGCACTGGCGCGAATAGTTGGAAGAACCCGTCCTCACCCATCAGTCTATTGCGCGAACTGAGTCGCAGCGAAGACGAAGCGACACGAAAGAGTGTGATTAGCAATCCTCGCGCTCCATATGACGTATTGAGCTATCTTGAATTCCAATTTCCAGAGTTATTTGTGAATAATCCAGCGCTCCAGCTCTACAATTCCTTAAAGCCCTAATTTCTCGGGATCACAATCTGACACCTACTAGATATAGCGCATGTGTGCGTTGACCGGATAGGCACGGAATACTCCAATCCAACACTGTTCGTTTAGATAGACATTACGCGCTCGCGGACACAACTGGGCGCGATCCACTTAATGCCGCAGCTCGCAAAGGGGCGGTTACAAAAGCGATCTTGAGAGCTACCGGGGGTCTTGGTTATCGGACCGATCCGAAAGAGCGCGGACGCCTTGTCGAATTGTTTTTCGTTCAAGCGGAAGATGGCAAGGGGATAACTACATCGTCCGTCGACATCGCGATTATCAAAAAGTACCATGCTGAGCAAGCCAAACTGGAGGTTTTAAAAGCACAAGCGAAGGGCGCGTAAGTGGCAGAAATTGACGCGTTTGCGAGCCTCTTTCTCGAAGAGGCGAAGCGGTTCTTAGAAAAGGCCGATTTAACGGATGACAGCGATGCGCAAACCGCCTTTTTGCACGCTGCAATGCTGCTTGCGTTTTGTGGCTTAGAGGCGCATATTAACTCAATCGTAGAGGAATTTGAGCCGCGGTCGGACGTAACCCTTCATGATAGATCGGTTATGCTTGAGAAGGAAGCCAGATTGGAGTTTGGAGAATTTAAGTTAGGCGGCCTCAAATTGTATCCTGTAGATGAGAGACTACTATTTCTGTATCAACGATTTCTGGCCGGCCGTTGGACCGCTCGGTACAATGGTGGTCTAATCTAAAAAGCGCTCTCACTTTGCGACATCGAATAAGCCACCCCAAAAACGTACAGGTACTGACAAAATCGGAAGTCCAACAGGCAATATTATCGATATTAGATGGATTAAACGCTTTATTTCAGGCAATATACAAACGACCATTACCGGCGATCGGTTTGGGCTTGCAATCCAAGCTTCATTTTTAGGTGCGCTATGGGTGTAAAAGAGACAGATAAAGACGAAAATGGGTCATATTCAGATCAGGAGACTGAACGCCGGCGCAACTGAGGCGTTGCGTCGAGCCTTAACCACACCGCACAAGCCGCAGTGTGATCTTGTCAGAAAAAACGAGAGGAAGGCTCTAAGAACCCCCCAAAAGAGCGATGATCTTGCGAAGCTTAGCGAGGCCCCTCAGATAGCGATTGCGCTGGACGAGTTGGTTTATAGGTCAGCCTCTTTCCGTGGCCACCCTTAATATAGCGCGGATTGTGCGCTCTTCGTCGTCAATGCCAAGCTTTATGCGGTTGCTGTAGCGGAAATCAAATTCCGCCAGATAGCGGTGAAGGTGCTGCTCGCCGCAGTGCTGATAAATCCCATACATTCCACGTTTGAAAATTGAGAAGTAGCCCTCAGCGGTGTTAATGCTGATGATCACGCCAGTCTTGCGGTCTATATAAGCGTACTCCTCACGGCTGTGATCGGCAGAGCTATGCTTGGCAAAGCGCTTGCCTATGCTGATGTACTGCCCGGCCTCGTCCGTCATCAGATGTGTCTCTTTGCTGAGCCTCTTGCAGAAAGGCTGACCGAAGCGATTTTTTCCTGCCGCGCCGGGTAGGCGCGGCTTGGTCAGGCATGGGCGGTCCTTAAGTCGACGACGCGGATGATCTGATCGACGGCGAGCGCGACGATGCCGAACATGAGATGGCATTTGACCTTGAGCGCGCCGCGGACGCGGAGAATCTGGCGCCGAACTCGTCTTTCAACCGGGCGTTGACGCGTTCGGCCATGGTGCGGAAATCGTAGATCCGGTCGTCGAAGTCGGGCATGTGGATGAGCTTGAGGCGCTCGACCTCGCGGCCCCATTCGGCCTTCCCTTGGTGGTCGGCGCGAAAGTTGCGGTCGACGATGGGGGCGTGGCCGAGCGCCCGGCTCTGGTCGTGGATCGCGGCGGCGTCGTAGGCTGAGTCCATGAGATCGTAGAGATAAGAGACGCGGGCGCTCGTCATGGTCATCAAGGGAATGGCGACCTGGCTGTCGTGGACGGAGGCCGAGGTCAGCACGCAGGAGACCGGGATTTGGCCGCAGGCCACGTCGATGTGGAGTTTGTACCCGGTCCAGGTCTCTTTGTAGCCCTTGCTGTTTTTCTTGCAGCCGACGTCGCAGGCGGTGGGCAGGTCGGCGAGCATCTGGCCGAGGTTCTGCGTGACCTGCCGCTCGAGACGCGTCGGCTCCGGGTTCGGCCGCGGTTCGTCCTTGAGGGCATCGCGTTGAAAGTACGCTAAACAACGCTAAGGGAGAACGGGAGGAGAACGTCATCATGCCGCCTGCCTTTTGGGCGACAGGTTGAGCAGTTTGCGGCTTGTCGCCTGTGCGGCGCGATCCCAGAGGAAGTCGCCCGAGAAGGCGATGTGCTCCCATCCGACCGGCGACGTGTGGACCATGAGGTCATCCGGGACGGATTCGCCCGCCGATCGCAGATGGGCTACGGCATCGGCCATATAGGTCGAGTTCCAGTAAACGATCGCGGCAATGACCAGGTTCAGTCCGGAAGCGCGGTATTGCTGGGCTTCGTGGCTGCGATCGATGATGCGGCCTTGCCGGAATGTGCATATGGCCTGGGTGAGTGCGTGACGCTGTTCGCTCTTGTTGAGACCGGCCTGGCAACGGCGTCGAAGCGAGGGGTTCTCCAGCCAGTCGAGCATGAACAGCGTCCGCTCGATCTTGCCGATTTCCTGAAGGGCGATATCGACCTGGTTCTGCCGTTCGTAGGCGGCGAGTTTGCGCAGCATCATTGATGGCGCGACATGGCCGGCTTTCAGCGATGCGACGAGACGAACCACTTCATTCCAATGCTCGCGAATGACATCGGTGCGAACTCGTTTTCCTAGAAGCGGTGCGATACCAGGATAGGCGGCAGGAAGATCGATGGGGATAAGCCGCCGATCCGGGAAGTCCCGCAATCTGGGGCAGAAGCGGAATCCGAGCATGACGCAGAGCGCGAAGACGTGATCGGTCGCACCGCCGGTGTCGGTGTAGTGCTCCGCGATGCTGAGATTGCTGCCATGGTGTAGCAGGCCGTCGAGAACGTAGGGCGCTTCATGCGTCGCCGCGGAGATGACCTTGACGTGATAGGGGCCATGCTGATCAGAGACATGGGTATAGAAGCTGAACCCAGGATCAACGCCATAGCGAGCATTGATATCGCCGCCTGGGGCGGCGCGTTTCCCGCCGCGGAAGAACTGCCCATCCGAACTTGAGGTCGTGCCGTCGCCCCAGACTTCGGCGATCGGCAGACGGTGATGGGCATTGATGATGGCCGAGAGGGCAGCGTTATACGTGTCCTCGCGGATATAGGCGTCCTGGGTCCAGACGAGCTGATCGCGAGTGACGCCCTGACTGGCGGCGGCCATTCGGGAAAGGCCGAGATTGGTGGCGTCGGCCAGGATCGCCGCCAGCAACGCGTTTTCGTTGGGGCATTTCTCCCCGGTGCGCAGATTCGTGAACGCCGCCGTGAACCCGGTTTCGCGGGCAACCTCATGCAGCAGCTCGGTGACTCGGATACGTGGCATCATGGCGTCGAGCCGATCGGCGAGTGCCTCCGCCTCGGCGGGCGCGACGGCCCTGACCGGTGTAACCTGTAAGCGACCGTCGATGAAGCTGACACCCTCGAGCTGGTTCCGCTTGAGGCGTTGCGAGAAGCGTTTCAGCCGCCAGTCGAGTTCCCTTCCACGCTGATCGAGCCACTCATCGGCGGCTGTCGGCAATCCCAATGCCGACGCGATCGGAGCGGCGGTCGTTTCCGGCAACAGATAGCTGTCGAAGCGACGGTAGGCGGAAGACCGCTCGACCCAGACATCGCCCGAGCGCAGCTTGTTGCGAAGATGGGCCAGGATTGCCGTCTCATAGAGGCGGCGATTGATCTTGCCGTCTGCTCCGATCACCAGCTTGCGCCACTCCTTTTTGAACGGCATGGGCGCATCGGACGGAACATCACGCTTGCCCGATCTGTTCAATTCGCGAAGGACACGGATCGCTGCGATCGTGCGTGCGCTGCCGCGCCCGGCCTTGAATTCAAGCGCCTCGATCAGCGCCGGAGCGAACTTCCTGAGCGTCGCGTAACGGTCAACCGCCACTATGAGCGGATCCTCGTCGGCCGTTTCGGCAATTGCTGCGACCTCGTTCCTGACCTTGAGCAAGGTCGCCCATCCGACGGATTCGTCGATCGCCTCAATGGGATCGGCATCATTTTCGAGCGCCGCTGAAAGCGCATCGATCGTGCCGCGAAACAGCCGCATCAGTCGCGATACGTCTTTCGACGTCGCGACGTACTTCCGGGCCTGCGTGTTCTTCGCCCGGGCGAACACGCTGCCGATCAGCTTGTCAGCCATTTCGATCGCGGCATCTGTCAGCCGCTCTTCGAGGTCGATCAGGAGAGCGACCAGAGTGGCGCGGCGGCGCGACCCGGTATAGCGCTCGATCAGATAAGCAGGCGATGCCCGGCCCTCGCGCACGAACTGGCGATAGCGATCGGGATGGATCGTAGCACCGGCTTTTGCAGGGATGCCGATCTCCCGCACAAATCGCAGCCGGTCGAGAATCTCCCGGATATGATCCGGCTTTGCCGCAGCAGGTATGGCTTTCAACCAGGCGAGCGGGGTGATGTCCATGACCGAATCGGTGACGAACAGCGCATCGAGCTTCGCCAGCTGATCCGGCCCCAGACTGGACAAAACGGCGTGCGTGGCCTGCTTCCGGGCCCGCGCCCGACCGGCTATGCCGGCGCGTTCAATCGTCGATATTGATGGCAGAAGGATTTTCGCCTGGCGCAAGGCGTCGATCACACCGGCGGCGATCACGACGCCCTTGTCGGTTGGCCACGCGGCGTTGGTCGCCATCTCGATCATGAAGGGAATGTCGGTCCTGGCCAGACCGCGTAGGCCAAAAGCCGCGGCGAGCTCGCGGGCATGATCCGTCATCGTCTGCTCACGGGCCGCATAATCCTCAATCGCTTCGGCCGGCATGCCAAGTTGCTCAGCAATAAAGGACAGCAGTTCTTCAGGTAGCCCCGTGACGCGATTGAGAAGCTGCGCCAGCGTCGTGCCGGGGTGACGAAACAGGGCCAGTTGCAGGCCGATGCCAAGACGATTCCGATCCTCCCGCCGGAGACGGATTAGGTCGATATCCATTGGCTCAAAGGTGTAAAGCCGGGCGAGGTCATCCCGCTCCGTCGGGATTCCCAACAACTGCTCCCGCTCCGCATCACTCAGCAGTTCGTGTTTGGGCATTTAATGTCCCTTCCGCTGTCCACAAAAGGCCGATCCAGTCCGTGGACAAGACCGGGTAATAGAGACATATTCTGTGGACGGATTCCGGATCATTCGACAGATCCAATAGCACTCGTCCACAGAACGTCCGTTTGGGAGATCCGAAAATGGCGCATATTCTCGGCTACGCCCGAGTCTCGACCGGCGATCAGGATGTCGCAGGCCAAACCTTGCGTCTCGAACAGGCCGGCGCAATGAGGGTATTTACCGACGTTAGATCGGGAAAGAGCATGGACCGGCCGGGCCTCACCGACCTTCTCGCCTATGCCCGTCCTGACGACACGCTCGCTGTCGTCCGTCTTGACCGCCTCGGCCGATCACTGGCGGAACTGCTGGCAACGGTGAACATGCTGCGGGAGCGGCAGATCGCTTTGCTCAGCCTGGAGGAGAAGATCGACACATCCTCGGCCGCCGGCGAGCTGGTCTTCCATGTGTTCGGCGCCATCGCTCATTTCGAACGGCGCCTGATCTCGGAGCGGACGAAAGACGGAGTGGCGGCCGCGAGAGCAAAAGGAAAGCGACCCGGGCGGCAACCGCTCGACATGAAAAAGGTCGAGGCCGCAATAAAACTGGTCGAGGCGAAAACCTCACCCGCCGAAGCCGCCAGACAACTCGGCCTCGGCCGGTCCACAATCTATCGGGAAATGAGGCGGCTGGGCATTCGTCGCACCGTTTGAGCCAAAATCTCGCTTTGTTCTCACTTAGCGTTGTTTAGCGTACTTTCAACGCGATGCCCTCATTGAGTTCTGTGATCGCAAGATCGGGCGGCTCAACGCGACGTCCGCGTTGAGGCATGGCCATATCACTCCCTTGTCGATGAGGTCAGCGCCCGTCATCGCGACCTTTTTCAGGACATCCGTTCTGTCTATCGACAACGTCTCCCTCGGGGAGACGACGAGCCGCCGGGCCGTAATGAAAGTAAACGCGAATGTGGCCGTCGAAAAGCGGCGCCTTTCACGGCGCACACCCGTTGCTGCCGTTCAAATTCCTACCGATGAAAGGCGGGAATGCGCAAAGCGAAGGGTGGCGGTCTGCTTCAGGCGACCGGCGGCGGGGCCGGTTCCGCGCCGAGGTTCAGCCCTGCCATAGCGTCGTCGCGGGTGGTCGGCCCGAGACGGCGCGTATCGGCTGCGGCGCAAGGGTCGCCCTTCGGCGCGGGCAACCCGGCGCAGATCAGGCGTTCGACCAGTGTCTGGGTGATCGTGGAGTTTCGGTAGGTTTCCTCCGCGAGGACGTAGTCGCCCGTCAGATCGGGTGAAATGGCGACCGCCTCAGCGATCACGTCGCGCGCCTGCATATCCTCCCCAAGCGCCGCATGCGAAGCGGCGCGGTACAGGCGCGACCGCCGGGTCTGGATGGTCAGACGGACCGCCGAAGCGATCGCCTCGCGGTACTGATTGAGGGCATATAGTGTCGCCACGCGCTCCTCAACGCACCAGACGTGGAGGAAGGGGTCCAGCTCCGCGGCCTCGTCCAACAGCTCAAGCGCACGTTGCGGCTCGCCGACGAAATTGTAGAACGCGGCCGAGCGGCCCTTGATGTAGGCGTCTGAAGGGCTGAGACCCATCGCCTTCTCATGATACCTCCTGGCGGCGTCGAATCTTGCCCAGGTGCATCTGGATCGAGCCCATGATCCGGTTGGCCTCCGGGTCGTTCGGATCGAGCTCGAGGGCATGGTGGATGCGTCGTTCGCAATCGCTCAAGTCGAACGGCGGAAGGCCTGCGCGAGCGCAGACCCACATTGAGACCGGGCGTCCGAACTCGGGGTCGGCCTCGATCGAACGCTCAAACCAGTGGAGCGCCTGCCGCAGGTTTTCGTCGACGACTCCGCCCAGGCGATGGTAAGCGAGACCGCGCAGATAATAATCATACGCAGTCATCAACTCCGGCTTGGCCCTTCGCGCAGCGGCGATGTCGCTGTCTTCAACGCGGCCAAGGACGGTCGACGCAACGCGCGCGACCACATCGTCCATTCGCTCGATCAGATTTTGAAGGTTTTCGCTCAGCCGATCGCTCCACACCATTCCGCCTGTCTCGGTCTCGCAGAGCGACAGGCTCAAACAATCCGCGGTCCAATTTGTCGGATGGTGCCGGACAGCATGTAGCGAACGCCAAATCGGTCGCCGACGACGCGAGGCTCGCGATCGTTAGGATCAAGTGCCCGCACCGCCGACCGTGAAATCACAAACAATTTCTTGAACCGGCTCAGTTCGAGGATCACCTCCTCGGTAAGGCCGTCGGCCAGATATCTTCGCTCCTCGTCTCCCGCCTCGACCTCGATTGGCAGCACGACAATCGAATGGGGGCGCCTCGCCAGAATCGGCGCTTGCTGAGTGGGTGCGACCTGAAAGACATAGCGTTCCATCTCGCCGCGCAGCCGATAGACACGGACCGGCTCGCTAAAGTTGCGAAAAGTGCGTTTGCCGCAGTCGTTGAACACGTATCGCGAGTTGCGCCGAATCTGTTCGAACAGCGCGCCGCTGATGTCGATCGCGTCCGGGTCGGCCGATTGCTGAATACGCGCGGCGAGATTGACTCCATCGCCGATCAGGTCGTCCTTGTCGACCATGACGTCGGCGAGGTGCAAGCCGAAGCGCATGCGCAACGGAGCCTCCTCGGCTTGCTCGGACACGGCGAGCCCTGAGCGGATATTGACCGCGCACCGTACGGCGTTGATCGGGCTGGCAACCTCCGCGAGGAACGCATCGCCCATCGCTTTGAACACACGGCCGTCGCACTTAGCGATTTCAGCGTCGACCAATTCGCGGCAAGCGGCAAGCCGCTCAGCCGTCTTCTCCTCGTCGGCTTCCATCATGGCGGAATAGCCGACGATGTCGGCGACCAAGATCGTTGCGATCCGCCGTTTCATCACTGCGATCTACCACGATCCTGCTCGACCCGGATAGTTCGTCGATCAGAAAACCGACGGCTTGCGCCGGTCGGCGCTGGCCAGGGACGGGGCAAGAACGGCCGATCCCAGCGCCTTTTCTTCACTCCGGCGCTCGAAGGCTTTGTGGCGACGCCCGAGATCGCCGACGATCAGGGCCCGCGCGGGGCTTCTTGGAAATTGCGCGCCGAACGGCCGGCGACGTAGGTTCAGTCCGAACACCGCAAACGACCGCGCTGCGTCGATTGCGGTCGTTCCATGGGCGACGACCGTAGGGGCGGTATCCGCCCGTGGAATCTAAACCGCTCTCGCGGTAGCAGTGCCAAGCGAGAGAGGCCGAAAGCCCATGGGCGTATTGATCCGTGCGCGCTTCGGCCAGCCCTGTTTTGACTGCGGCGAGCCCGTGTCGACGCAGCGAATTCAGGCCCTCCAGCGCAACGCCGAAATCGAGCGGCGCCGCCGGCTGAAATCGGACCTGGTGTGCGTCTGCTGCGCAAACAAGCGCGCGATCGCCGAGCCCGCGAGGAGTCCTCCCTCGCACGCGAATTTCATCGGATCTTTCCCAGGGCCGCCGCGGCGACGCCGACGGGGTCCAGCTCGATCTCGGCAAACTCGCCTTGGCGGATTTCCTGGAAAAACCGCGGTCTTGGCGCTTCGGCGGCCCGCCGCACCTGGTCGGTTCAAACGGCGGGATGCTCACCGACTCCTCGTCGGTCAGATTGATCTGATCCTTTGGCTGGGGGCCAGCGCCAATGACGCTCTATCGCATCCTGCGCATAAGCGGCGGACGCCGCAGGATGGGCACCCGGGTTCCCACCCCCTTCGTCGGGCGCGAGGGGGACCTCGACGTTCTCGCCCGGCGCTGGGAGCGCGTCCGCGCGGGCGAAGGACAGTTCGTACTGATCGGCGGCGAGCCGGGAATCGGCAAGTCCAGGCTCGTCGAAGCAGGCTTCGTACCAAAGTTAAGCTTCTGTTGCACCGCTGCCGAACCTTTCGCGATAACTTTTCGCGACGGGGCCGATTGCATCCTCATCCTTTTCGGTCAGCACTCTGCCCACCAAGGCGATCAACTGGATCTTTGAGAGTTTGTCCGGAAACATGAGGACGAAACCGGACGGCACAAATCAGGCCGTCCGTCGAGCCGGGCCGTGCGACGACGTCAACAAGTAGCCCGCTGCTGCGCGGCAATTTAGCAGCCAATGTGCAGCGAAAACTCGCTCCGCTTTCCGCGGTCGTCGGGGTGAAAAGCCGTCGGTTGCGCGTCGCTTTGGCCGTCCCGCGACATCTCCGCGCCGATCAGTTCCAAACTCTTGCCGTAGTCATCAGTCACCCTGAACCACTGCAAGACGAATTTCTCTTTGAGCTGCTTCCAACTCACTTGGATTTGATCCCAGTTCATGAACACCTCCTGTCCTGCGCCATGGCTGAGCCCATTGAGGCGCCATGAATTGGGGCATGCAAGAATTGGAATTTACTCAGGTGGCCGCTTCAGCCGCCCTCACCACGAAGCGCCCCCGGCAAGGCGTTGTCACGGCGTTGGCAGCTTGCTAGCGCATTGAATGCGGCGTAGCCGAAGGGCATGACGAAAATCAGCTACTCCGGATATCGGTTCCCTCCGGAGATCATTCACCAGGCGATCTGGCTCTATCTCCGGTTCACGCTCAGCTTTCGTGACGTCGAAGATTTGCTCGCGGAGCGCGGAATTGCAATTTCGTACGAAACAATCCGACGCTGGGTGAATTATTTCGGGCCGATCATAGCGGCGGAATTGCGCAAGCGCCGTCCCAAACCGCATTCGATCTGGCATCTGGACGAGGTTTATCTGAAAATCGATGGGCGCATGGTTTATCTGTGGCGCGCCGTCGACGCCGAGGGCGAGGTTCTGGATGTGCTGGTCCAGTCCAAGCGCAACAAGCACGCCGCGTTGAAACTGATGCGCAAACTTCTAAGGAAATACGCCGTCGCTCCTGAGCGATTGGTCACGGATGATTTGCGGTCCTACCGCGCAGCCACCCTCGATCTCGGCATCGACCACCTGCATGACCGCGGGCGATGGAAGAACAATCGGGCCGAGAATTCACATCAGCCGACCCGACGGCGGGAGCGCAAGATGCAACGCTTCAAGAGCGCGGGCTCAGCCCAGAAGTTCCTCTCAACCCACGCCGCCGCCTACAACACATTCAACGTCCAACGCCATCTCACGTCAGCCAAATCACACCGCGTGCTACGCGCCGCGGCGATGACCACGTGGCGCGAGGCCGTCGCGGCGGCTTGAAAATCCGTAAGGCGTAGACCGCTCGCGCTCTTCGCATGGCAACGTGACAGTGCCGCCCAAGATGCTGAGTGACAGGCGTTCCGTTGCAAGAAAAAAACGCCATTGGCATCCGCGGCCCAGGCTACGCCGCTTCCCTTCCCGCCTGGATCCGGGCTGTTCAAGCGCGGAGCCCGGCGTCGCGCGCCAACGTCGCGAGGGGGTCGGGTCGTCACCGCGATCTGTTCGGAAGCGCGTTGGCTATGACTCATCCGGAACGGCTGGCGAACATGCATGGCAATCACGGGGAACCCGGGGCTGGGCGCCGCCGGCGTGGCGGCGACGAGAACGGGACGACCGTATAACTCCCCTGCCCTGCCCCGGCGCAGGCTGCCACAACTCCGGACGGATCGGCCCTGATCGTGTCCCAGTGGTTCGTGCTCAGGACAACCAGGGCGATCCTGCGGCCGGCCAACCGCTGCTGTGCCTGAATGTTAGAATCGGCGGTCACCATGACCTCGAACCCGGCCCGCTCGGCTTCGTCCAGCAACCGCCCGTTGCTCATCCCGGCCCAGCCCATCTCGGGGGCTGTTTTCACCTCAAGACCTGTCATGAAGCGGCGCAGACCGGCAGGAACGCTTTCGTCAAGCAGGATGCGGCGCGGCATGCTGCCCCAGGGCAAAGGCTATGATGCGCTTCGCCGATTCGAGCGGCAGCGACGGATAGATCTCCGCCACGATCTGCTCCGCGGTATAGCCGTCCTCGGCGTTGTCCACGACAGCCTGTGCCGGGATGCGCGTGCCGCGCACGATGTAAGCCCCGGACATCACGTCCGACTTACTTTCAACGTCGGGGCATCGGCTCCAGTCCACCATCGCCGCATACTATACTCCGCTCACGCCAAGATGCGAAAATTGGCGGGGCGGATTATGCGGAAATTGTCTGTGATCGAATTGGCGATTTCTCCCCATCGACTGGGGACTTCGGCGCGCAGGAAGTGGAGCATCGCGTCGGCGAATTCGCGATAGGTGGGATAGGTCCTGTTGTGGGTCAGAGACTTGTGCATCACGCCCCACAACCGCTCGATCGGGTTCAGATGCGGGCAGTAGGCGGGGATGAAATGCAGCTTGATGCGTCTGCCGGGCTGCGCCAGCCACTCTCGCACAAGAGCGGCATGATGATAGCGCGCATTGTCCAGAAACACGTGGATCAGCGCCAGCAGCGGATACATCGCCTCGATCGCTTGCAGCAGCCGGATGGTTGAGACGGCGTCGACGGTCTCGACGTCGATCATCGCCGTCTTGCCGGTTTCGAGATCGATGGCGCCGTGAATGTTCAGGCGCTGGCGTCCGCTGGTCTGCTCGATCGCCAGATGTTCCTTCGCCGGCGCCCAACAGCCGACGGGGCGCGCCGCATGGGTCGGATGCACGGCGTCCACGAACAGCACAGCCTCGTCCGGCCCCAGCGAATTCAGCACGTTCTCGTAGGTTTCGATGAACGCCTGCTGCTTTTCCGGGTCGAGCTTGCGTCCGATCGTCTCGGGCTTGTGGTATTCGAGCCCGAGCCGATGCAGCATCGCCACCAGCCCAGAACGGCTCTCATAAACGACGCCGAATTCCCTCTCGATATACGCGCCGACGTCGCGCGTCGAACGCGGCAAGGTCGCAGCGATCCACGACTTCAACTTCGCTTCTTGATCTTCCGCCAGGCGCGGGCAGGAGCCGCCGCTCGTCAAAGCGCGTCAACCCCTCGAGCCCGTCCTCCAGGAACAGCTGATGCCAGCGCCGGACGGTTTCGTCATCGACGAACAGCGCCGCGGCGACACGCTCACAGCTCCAGCCGTCGTCGAGAAGGACCAACGCGTTCGCCCGCCGCGCCAGACGATGCGCCGCCGACCCGTCTCGCGCCAGCGCGATCAGATCGGCCCGGTCTTCCGCAGAAAGGTAACCCCCGCGAATCATGAACGAAACAAGAATCCGAATTTCGATCCACGGCAACCCCCCTTGCCCCGCTTTCTCAATGAGTCAGGGTATATTTACCTACAGCCTCTCAATTTAAGTGCAAAACGAAGCACTTAAAAACATTTAGTCGCGCATCTCACCTTTAAGCGCAGCGCGACAAACTACATCGAGCTCTCGATGGCGGTCGAGAGCCAGCTCGGCTCGGACGGCGCGCGCCAGGCCGACGCCTTCCTCCGCCGCGCCAGCGTCGTGGAGCCGGTGACCATCGAGGACGGACTCGCGAGCCAGGCTTTCTCGACTTCGGCAAGGGCCGCCACAAGGTGGGCCTGAACCTCGGCGACTGTTTTTCCTACGCACTCGCCAAGGCGACAGGCGAAGCCCTTCCGCTCTGCTGCAACCTGGCGGCGGCTGCGCGCCGACCGCCGAGATTGCGCTCATGATCTCAAACGGCCCCCCTGCCCTGCCCGAGGCCGACCCAGTCGGCGACGCCCCCTGCACTCGAGGCTCGAGCCGCTGGTGGAGACCGCCCGGGGCTACGCCCGCGCGGCGGCGTCGAGGAACACCAACCGCGCCTACGCCACCGAACGGCGGCACTACTTGCACCGGGCGCCCGACCGCTCGCCGACCTCGAATACGACACGGGATTCTGCCTTCGTTAACCAAAAGACCCTTGCGCGCCTCGGCAGAATCAGCCGATCAGGGTAAAGGCGCTTGTGAGCCTCCTTTCGCGTTGGAGCCGCCGATGAACAAAATTGTCGAAGCGCAGCGCCTGTCTCTTAACACGCTCATTCGAGCGCAGGCGCGCGAACTCACGGAACAGCTTTCGCATCATCGTTTGAGTGTCTTTCCCCCGACAGCGGCTAAGACCTTTCGGCGGCTCACGCCGGCAGAAGCGATCCGATTTCTCGGAGTGACCGAAAGCTATCTTCGCCAAGTCGCTTCCGAGATCTATGGCCCGACGGAGCCGGGTCAGTCCCGCCGATCTTACACGCTTGAAGACCTCGCCCAGCTGCGTCGGGAAATGGATGCCCGCGGCCGCACGCCCGGGAAATATCTTCCCACGAGGCGCGAAGGCGAACATCTGCAATGTATCTCCATAATGAACTTCAAGGGAGGATCGGCGAAGACGACGACCGCAGCGAATCTATCGCAGTACCTCGCCCTGCATGGCTATCGGACCCTTGCGATCGATCTTGACCCGCAAGCAAGCCTCACGACGCTCTTCGGGATAGCGCCAGAGGCCGGTGTCAAACCTAATGAAAGCCTTTATGGCGCCATTCGCTACGAAAACTCGGTTCCGATCAGAGCAGTAATACGTCGAACATACATCCCTTGGCTCGACATTATTCCTGGCGCGCTCGAGCTCATGGAGTTCGAGCATGAAACGCCGCGCGCTTTGATGAGCAGCAAGCGCTCCCGAGGTACCTTTTTCGACCGCATCGCCTGCGCGCTTTCCGAAGTTGAGCCGGACTATGACATCGTTGTGATCGATTGTCCGCCACAGCTCGGATATCTCTCGCTTTCGGCACTGATCGCGTCCACGTCTCTACTTGTCACAGTGCATCCTCAAATGCTCGACGTGATGAGTATGAACCAGTTTCTCACGATGCTGGCTGACCTACTTGACGTAGTTGTGCGGGCAACGGGGAGTAACACCATCGCCTATGATTGGCTCAACTACTTGATCACACGGTTCGAGCCTACAGACGGTCCGCAAACGCAAATGGCGGCGTTCCTTCGAACGTTCTTCGGACGGTTCGTTCTTCAAAATCCCACCCTTAAGTCGACGGCGATTTCTGACGCCGGGCTTACTAGCCAGACAATCTATGAGGTGGACCGAACGATGTTCACGCGCTCGACTTATGATCGTGCCCTGGAAAGCGTCAACGCCGTCAATGCCGAAATTCTTGAGAGCATTCGCGCAGCTTGGGGGCGGCAATGACCTCTTATCACAGATCGAGACCGTTTAGAATTTACAGCTGTAAATGCTTGGTTCTCGCTCGCGATCGGGGGTGCCCGTGAGCCGGAAAAACGTCTTCTCTCGTCTCACGCCCTCCGCTCCAAACGTGGAGGCTTCTTCGCCTGCAGAATTCTGAGGTCGAGGCGGTGACGAGCGTGCCCGCTCAGCGAGTGGCCGCCGTCGGGGCGCTTGGTCGGATGCTCCACACGGTACAAAGAGACGCCCAGCGCCTTGAGGAAATGCAGCGCGGATTTCTCGACGGTGACCACGTGGTGGACCTCGACCCGGAGGTTGTGGACCCCTCTCCGATACGCGATCGGATCGATGATGAAACCTCTGATGAACAGGCCAGGTTGAACGCTAGCATTGCGGAAAGCGGCCAACGCATTCCGATCCTCGTGCGACCAAGCCCAAACTCACCCGATCGCTTCGTCGTGGTGTTCGGCCACCGGCGCCTTGCTGCAGCTATTGCAAACGGCTGCAAGGTTCGCGCGATTATCGCTGACATTTCGGAGGCGGACGCTTTGGTGGCGCAGGGGCAGGAAAACAACGAGCGCAAAAACACGTCCTTCATCGAGCGATGCCTATTCGCCCGGCGCTTACGGGATGCAAAGCTGACGAATTTTCAAATCGCGAGCGCCTTGGCGGTCCACCCGTCTTTATCGTCAGTGATGATGGGTATCGCGGAAGGCATTCCAGAAGACCTAATCCTTGCAATCGGACCGGCCCCCAATATCGGGCGTCCGCGCTGGCAAGCGCTGATCTCGTCCCTACAGTCAGGCTCTTCTAGGGACGGTTGGCGTAATGTGGCATCCGAGCCCGGTTTTGCCGCGCTTCCCAGCACTACGCGCTTTCAGCGGATTTTGGACGGTCTCTCGATCAAAGCCGCCCGCTCTGCAGAGCCTCGTCTCCTTAAGGACGAGCATGGCGCTTTCGCGTCAGTCAGGAGGTCTCGAAAGGGAGAACTAAACGTGGTTATCCCTGCCGGGAAGGTTGCGCGATCCGACGGCCTTTCCTTCGCTGACTGGATGGACAAACGGTTGCAATCGCTCAGGGAGGAATATCTGAGTGGCGACTAGTGCGGGCCACCCATAGCCGCAGAACTTGAGACGTCCTCTCCCCTACGCTTAACCCGCGTCAAACCCCAAACCACGGAGAACCCGCAAAAGAAAAGGCCCCCGAAACGTCGCCGCTCCGGAAGCCTCTGTTGTGTTGTAGCAGACAGACAGAACCACTTCCACGAATCCCTGTCAAGAGTCGCGCCGTTCCGGCGGGCAAATTTCCTTTGCCTCAAAGGACCCGCACCGATGACGACACGCTCAACGACGCCCTTCGGGCGGCGATCGACCTCGCTTGGCCTGATCGCAACCCAGATCGAGACCCGCGCCTTCGCCGAGAAGTCCGGGGGAGACAAAGAGCCCGTGCACAAATGGCGCGTCTTCCGAGCTCTCTCGGAAACGTGCCGCTTCTATGGCCTCGGCGATCGCTCGCTGACCGTCCTGCACGCCCTCCTCACCTTTCACCCCGAGACGGCGCTGTCGCTCGAGGCGGACAGCCCGACGATCGTGGTTTTTCCATCGAGCCGCGAGCTCGAGATCCGCGCGAATGGCATGCCGCCGTCGACGCTTCGCCGTCACCTCGCGTCTTTGGTCGCCGCGGGTCTGATCGTCCGGCGCGACAGCCCCAATGGCAAGCGCTACGCGCGCAAGACCTCGGAGGGCGAAATCGACGAAGCCTTCGGCTTTGATCTCGCGCCTCTGGTCGCACGGGCGGCCGAAATCGAGGCGCGCGCAGCGGAGCGGCGCGCCGAGCTTCGTGAGCGCGCCCTCCTCCGCGAGAAGATTTCGATCCTGCGTCGCGACGCGGCCGCGCTGATCGCCACCGGGATGGAGACCAAGCCGGAGCATGACTGGGAGGCGCTTACGCTGCGGCTGAGGCCGCTGGCGGCGGCAAAGGTTCGCAATGCGACCGCCGCCGATCTAGGGCCGCTGGCGCGCGATCTGGAAGACTTGGCCACCGAGGTGGAGTTGGCGCTCGATGTGAAAGTCGAAGAAAGAGAAATGAGCGGCAAAGACTCCCAGAATGGGCGACACATACAGATTCAAAACCCAGATAAAAATGATCTTGAACCGGCCGCCGATGAGGCCGGGGCGACCCGCGCAACCTCTCCGGAACCAACAGCGCAGCCGGAACCAGCGCGAGCCCCCTTCCCTCTTCCCACCCTGCTCTCAGCGTTTCCGAGCATCCAGGACTATGCGCCAAACGGCATTCGGCGGCCCGTGGACTTCGTGGCGGCGGCGGAAGCCGTTCGGCCCATGCTCGGCGTGTCGCCGGACGCGTGGCGCGCGGCGGTCGACGCGATGGGGAGGGGCGATGCGGCGATCGCGATGGCCGCGATCCTGCAGCGCGTCGACAGCATTTCCAGCCCCGGCGGCTATCTGAGGGCGTTGACCGCAAAGGCCCGGCAGGGGGCGTTCGCCACGGGCCCGTTGGTGATCGCGCAGCTCAAAGCCAATCTGAAATCGCGGGCTCGGAGGAGCGCCGATGAATCGCGAGCCCCCTCGTAGCCGCATGTTGAGGAACGGCTGGCAAGACCGGCGATCGCGGCCGCTACCGCAGTTGTCCGCCGCGACCGCGAACCTGGGCGCTGCGGCCGATTGGGCCGGGCTGCCGCCCCGCCCTCTCCGAGCCGTCTCAGACGGCGCGTTGGGATTCGGGCGATCTACAGGCCCGCAGCCTTGGTCAGGTTGACCCGGAAGCGGTCGCGGCGGCGCTGGTAGCGGCGGGTCATTTCCGCCGAGGCGTGGCCGAGGTGCTTCTGGACGTAGCGTTCGTCGATCTCGGCCGACGAGGCGAGCCCGGCGCGCAGCGAGTGCCCGGCGAATTTCTCCTCCCGCTCGCGCTCGGAGAGGTCGCCGCGCACCCCGGCGGCGAGCGCCAGGCGCTTGACCAGACGCGCGACATGGCGGTCGTTGAGCGGCTCGGATCCGACCTCGCGGCCGACCACCGCCCGGAAGAGCGGGCCCTCGGGCGATGCGCGCGAATTTCAGCCAGGCCTCGAGCGCGGCGACCGGGCAGGTGCGCTCGCTCGAGCCGCGGCCGATCTCGACCTCGCGCCAGCCGGTCTTGCCGCGCAGCGTGAGGAGCACGCCGCCGTCGAAGAACTCCGGCCAGCCGGAGCCCTCGAGCGAGTCTCCCGGCTCATGACGAGGCCGACGATCTCCGAGCGGCGCAGGCCGCCGGCGAAGCCGATGAGCAGGATCGCCCGGTCGCGCAGGTTGCGGAGATCCGAGGGGGGCAGGGCGTCGAGCATCGCGATGACGTGCTCCGGCAGGAGCGCCTCCTTCTGGACGGGCGGCCGGCCGTGGGCGCGGCGGACGCCGGCGAGCACGGTCGCGACATGGCGGTCCTTGCGGTCGAAGGGCAGGGACCTCTGGGCGAAATTCCAGGCGAGCGCCGAGAGGCGCCGCTCGATCGTGGCGACGGTGCGCGGCCTGCCGTCCGCGCCCTGCCCGCCGGAGGCGAGCGCGGCGAGATAGAGGCCGACGCATTCGGGGTCGGCGAGCGGCCGCGCCTCGAGGCCCTGGCGGGCGCGCCAGCGCAAATAGTCGCGCCAGTCGGCGGCGTAGGCGCGGTTGGTGTTCCTCGACGTCGCCGCGCGGGCGTAGGCCCGGGCGGTCTCGACGAGCGGCTCGAGTCTTGGAGGGGAGGGGGGCCTCGCCCGGTTGGTTCCGCCTCTGGCAGGGCAGGGGGGTTTCCGGTCATGGCTGTTGGTCCGTCGGATCGGCGCAAAGTCAGGGTTGATGGCCGAAGCGCGGGCGTAGGCGCGCGCCGTCTCGGTCAAGCCCATGGTATGCGAGGGCAGGGCAGGGCGGCCGGGGTTGCCGCGATCGGTGGCCGGAGCCCGGACGAGGGCCGGATCCGTCGAGGCTTCATCGGACGTCCGAGGGATGAGGATCGAGAGCGCGCTGTCGTCGAAGTCGCCGACATCGCGGCTGACGAGGATCAGGTCATGGACGACGCCGGTGGCGGCGATCAGGCCGTCGAAGGCGCCGCGGGGGCGCAGCCCGGCGATCCGGCCCCATTTCCAAGGCGATCGGTCAGTGAGGCGGAAGCGGTCGGCATGGTCAGGCGGGGCGCCTGCAGCCATTCGGCCCGAGGCGCGCCGCCGTCGCCGGATCAGTTTTCGGCTTTAACCCGCGCCGCGCATGATCTCGCCCACGTCAGCGCGCTGAGATAGACGGCGCGGGGGTCGACCGAGCGCAGCCAGGCCACGGCCTCGCGGCGCCCGCGGCGGGCCTCGGACACCACGTTGGTGTCGACGAGATACATCTAGAAATCGAGATCGCGGCTCGGCGACTTGGCCCGGTCGCCGTCGGCTCGAGCTCGTCGTCCCAGGCCGGCCCGGCCAACAGGTCGTCGACCAGGGACGGGCGGTTGGCGGTCAGGGCGTCGTAGTCGGACGCCGAGAGGACGATGGCCGCGCGTTCGCCGCGCAAGGTGACAGTCTGCGGGCCTTGGCGGCGGGCGCGCTGAACGACCTCGCTGAAGCGGTTCTTGGCGTCCTGCAAAGGCCAATCCATCGCTGGCTCCTATCGTATCTAGCTAGACTGTCTAGCTATAGACGCGCGGCAATAGTGTCAAGACCCTCGGGCCAATGAGGACCAACGAGGTGAGGTCGAAGGGGGGCCGCCTGTCGGCGCCGCGGGGTTTTGGAGATTCGGATCCATGGAGCTTCAACAGGTTGCCGCCGTCAAGAAGGATGCGGCCGGCTCGAGGTGGTGAGACGATCTGGCTGACTGATTCGCGACTGCTGCAACCGACTTGCAGTCAAACGGCGGACTTGTCGATGGGCCATGAACGCCCCGATCGGGAGGTTTGGGCCGTGGTTGAGCGTCCTTGGTCAAGGTGTCGAGCGGCCAACGAAGGCGGAGGTCCAGACGGCTTGCGCGACCTCGGCGTGAGGCGAGCGACCCTGTTTCGCTGGCTGAAGCGATATCGCGAGACGGGTCGGACCAGCGCCTAGCCGCCGCGGCGACGCGGCCCGCCGCAGGGCGGGCTAGGCGCAGATCGACCACACGGTGGCGCTGGCGGGCGGCGACGAAGAGGGGCGTGAACGCCTCGCGCGGCGCTTGACGCTTGGCCGACGCGGCCTCAGGCGGCGGATCACCGCCCGGTTGCGCGTCCTTGTGGCGGAGAGGGCGAGCGCCGGCGCGAGAGGGATGGGGCGCCGGCCTTCGCGCGCCGGCCGGGAGGTTTGGGCCGCGGCTGAGCGTCGAGCCGCGGTCCTGGCCAAGCTGCCCAGCAGCCGATGGAGGCGGAGGTCCGGGCGGTTTGCGCGACACTCGGCGTCAGCCGAGTGACGTTGTTTCGCTGGCTGAAGCGGTATCGCAAGACGGGTCGGACCAGCGCCCTGCTGCCGCGGCGGCGCGGCCCGTCGCAGGGCATGGACCCGCTTCCGCCCGAGGTTCTGGCGGTGGTCGAGCGCGCCATTTTTAGGATTTCTACGCGACGCGGCGGCGTCCGACGCGGACGCGCCTATGGCGCGAGGTCGCGGCCGATTGTCGCCGAGCGGGGCTGAGGCCGCCATCTCGCCGGCTTGGTCGGTGGTTAGCCGGGCAGGACCAGGCGGAGCTGTTGCGCCGGCGAGATCGAAAGGGAAAGTCCGAGCCTCCGCTCGCAGGGTTCCGGGCGTCGCCAGAAAAATCGGCTAAACGGGCGGCTTTGGCGCTGATCGGAGAGCCGGTTTGACCGAGCTCGCGTTTACGCGCCTGCTGCCGGTCGCGCCGCGGCCCAGAGCGACGAACGCCTGAGCTCCTGGTCGGCCGGAGGGGTCACCGCCCTGATTTTCACCCGTCGTCACTCGCCTCGCCGTCGCGGCGATCGTGAGCGGCGAGGAGCGGATCGACGGCGCGGAGATCCAAGGCACGCCGGTCGCCTCGATCAGGCGCTGGCGGGCGCGATCGCCGAAGATGCTTTCGCGCCTGAGCGGCAACGAACGGATGAGGCTGCCGATGAGCGCGGCGAAATCGTCGTCGCTGCGCCACGGCGGCAAGGCGAAGGCCTCGAAGCGTCGGACGAGCTGGTCGTCGCCGCGCAAAGCGTTGCGCGCGGCTTGCGTGCCGACGCAGACGAGTGGAATCCGCAATTCGTTGCCGAGAAAGCGCAGCATGTTCAGAAACCGCGCCTGCTCGCGCACCGTGCCGACCTGGAGGCTACGGACCTCGTCGATGACCAAAAGGTTACGGTCAAATACGACCAAATACGACCCTCGCGATCTCTCGCGGATCTTCGCGCGAGTTGAGGATGGCTATGTCGAGGCTCGGCCGGCCGACGTCACCCGCCCCGCGATCGCGCTCTGGGAACATCGCGCCGAGGTGGCCGAGCTGCGCGCGGCCGGGCGTCGGGCGGTCGACGAAGACCTGATTTATTCCTCCATTCTCGCCCAACGCGCGCTGGTCGACGCGGCGGGAGCGGCGAGCAAGGCGGCCCGCCGCCAGATGGCGCGGCGCGCCCATCTTGCGCCGCCGCCGCTCATCGACCGGACGAGGCGCGCTTCTATTATACAAGCGTCTTCTGGCGGCGATCGGCGCGCTCAAGCCGCCGCCCGACGCTCGGCCAGCTCGAAAGCGCAGCGCTGCGCCTGCTCGGCGAGACAAAGCCCGGCATGCTATCGCAGTGCTTTACGAAGTGCCGTCGGCGCGCTGCTCGCCCATTGCGGCCTTGCCGGGGCCGATCCCTTCGCTCTCGAAAAGGGCCTCGGGGCAGGGGAGGGGGCTTTGCTGGGCGAGCGGACCGGCCTTGGTCCCGAAGCGATCGAGGCGATGACGTTTCTCGGCCTCGCCGCGCGGCGCACAGCCTGATCGCCCGCGGCGACCGCGGGATCTGCCCGCTCTGCGCCAACAATCCCACGGTCAGACGCAGGGACTCCGCCTTGCCTTGGGGCTTCTGGTGCGCCGTTCATGGTCTGCGCCGCCGGCCGCTTGGCGGCGAAGCGATCGAGTCCCTGTTCAGCAGCGCCGCGCTGGCCGAGCTTGAGCCGGGGCGCGCGCCGCCTTGGCGACTGGGCCGCCGGGCGGGATGATGCGGCGCGCCGTCGGTTCCCGATCTCCTCTCGTTCGCGACCGCGGCGCATCGATGGCCCTCGCCGCCTGAACTGCACGAGCAGCCGCGCCTGTCGCTCCAGGCGCGCCCGGCTTATCGCGGCTTCCTCGAGTTCCTGATCGCCCGCCAGGCGCTCTTGGTCGTTGTTCCCGAAATACGACCGGATCGCGCCGCCGCTCGCCAAGGCGGTCAGGGCGGGCCTGCAGGGGCTGGCGGACGGCTCGCTAGCGCAAAATTTCGCGCTGGCGGCCGCGCTCGCCCGGCTGACCCTGGCGCCGGTCGATTACGCGGCAGCGGCCCTGGCGGCCGGCGACGAACAGGGGCGCGAACGCTTGCGCGCGGCGCTCGAGGCTTGGCCGGCCGGGCTCCGGCGTCGGGTCTATGCCCGATTTCGCGCCTTTGCGGCGGAGAAAGCGTGCGCTCGTGCGGGAGGGGCGGCGCCATCAGCCTTCGCGCGCCGGCCAATCTCAAGAACCCCGGCGCGAGTCTTAAGACTCCGGTCTCTCCTGTCTCATTAACTCCGACTCGGAATCTCACAAACCCTGCTCCAAACCGGAAGCCAGGGGCGCTGAAATACTCCAGCAACCTGGCGCCCCATCGTCGAATCACAACAGCTCCCGCGGCTCCGAGCGCATCGGCGGTCGCGCCGCCTCGGCGTCGCGGGCGCGGGCGCGCTCCACGGATGCTCTCGGGGTCTTGGATCGA
>CAWFVS010000058.1:0-64581 GCA_963819255.1 uncultured Alphaproteobacteria bacterium | reverse complement strand
TCCTCCTTCTTCAGCCTCGCGGTCTGCCGTACGGTCCAGGCCGTGGGACGCGCCTTGCCGGCCCGGTGTCCGGGGCGTGCCGCCCTGTCACGCGTTCTCCTTGGCCCCCGCCCTTGGCTCCACGAACTCCTCCGCCGGTCGCCCGGCCTCGTTCGCTCGCTTCACAGCTACTATGGCGGGGCCTGACCCCTCGTCCCCGTGCATCATCGGCTTCGGCTCGTCGCCTTCCCGATGCGGACCGCTCACCTCACGCGCGGCCAAGGTCGAGGTCTCCCGGTTTCCGGTCGAGGAGCTTACGCACATGCCAGGGTCTTCGACCACGCAGGACCGGTCGTGCGCTCGCGTTGACGCGCATCCCCGTTTCGCCTTCCGCTGTGACAACGGCGTCGGCGTCCCGATTGATTCTTTCGCGGCTCAATGGCTGGCCTATACGCACCCCTGCCGACGCTTCGCCCCCGGCCTCGCGGCCGACGACGCACGGCTCGGGGCCGATGCGGTTCGCTATTCCTTCATCGTAGTGGACTTGCACCACCTACTCCTCGCCGGCCTCCCGGCGCACTGTCACCGTAAATCCGGCTTTGTTCGGGTGCTTCATCGGTACTACGAGCGCGTCCAACTCCTCGCCTGTTCCCCGACAGATTGCGCTTTTTTGCTTGCTGTCGCTGCGGACCAGACGAGGTTTCCCAATTCCGACGCGATCCCTTTGTGCGTGATGGGGTCTTCGACCACGGTAGAGCGTCAACGCCTCGCATAGCGGCGCCGCACATTTTGCCTTCGGCTACAGTGACAGCCTCGGCCTCTACGGATTACGGTTTTTCGAGGCTCAATAGCCCACCCCACGCAATCGCTGTGTACGCTTCGCGACGGTCGTCGCCTTCCGCCCCGCAACACTCGCTACCGAGCGCCCGCTACGGCTTACTCGGGCCGGACTTCCACCTGCTGGATCGCACCAGCTTCGCCTGGCGCACCACCTGTCACCGTAACCCGTATTGCCGACCTCCTGGACGCCGCGGAGGACGAAGCGGCCGCCAGCGTCACTTTCTTTCGCACTTAGACTAGGTTCAAGCCAAAAAAGGGGCGGGGTCGTTCGGTTCAGCACCGATTACGATCATCAGCTTGGGATCAACTGACGGTTCCAGGATCTCCGGCCGCTTGATTGGTGCCGCCTGGGTAGGAGGTCTCATTAGTTCATCTTCGGGGGTTACTGTGTTGTCTCCTGGCAGTCGGGAGCGCAGTGCAGCTTCGCTCGGCGGCCTGATCGGTTCATCCTTAGGAATGGCTTCGTCGTCCCGTTTCTGGGGGGAGCGGCGGGTGGTCTGATTTGGGGGGCCCATTGCCTCACCCCTGGTGGTGACTCCCTCGTCGGTTCGGTGGCCGGGGCGGCGTGTCCCCTGGTTAGGGCGTCTCATTGCTTCTTCTCCTTCCGAGGACGGTGGAAAGCCCGCGTCTGAAGACAGGGCATCGCGCGAGGAACGACAGCTCAATCAAAATTGCTGAAAATGCGCCGCATCAGCACGCAACCACGCTGCTAACGCGGCGCTTCAGCGCCGGTGACACAAGTTAGACGGCGGCAGGCCAGTTCAGGAAGAAATAGACGGGGTCATTATAATCGCCGTTGGCCTCCACGCCAACATCGCTGGATACGGATGCGCCAACCATAGTGCGTATTACAGGCTCTGCCTGCAAAGGAATCCGTTGAGCTGAATTCTACTGCGTCAGCATCCTCTTCTCTTGGGTTCATAGCGTATGCTCCTTTTCTAAATTCGAAAGGTCTGCTTTGCGCCAACTATCCGACCCTGAAAACGCGCTGGCGACTGTTTTAGCGAGCGCGTGTTACCCTTGTCTACACCGACGCGGGCCAGTTTAGGAAAAAGTACTCGGGATCGTTATAGTCGCTACTAGCCTCCACGCCAGCATCGCCGCAGATGGACCTGCCAACTGCAGTGCGAATTACTGGCTCGACCTGTAAAGGCAACCGCTGAACGACTTCCACTGTCGCAGCGTCCTTCTCACCGTCTTCAGTTGAGATCATGATGTATTCTCCTGTCCGATGCTAGTGGTCAGAACCAGGCGGAAGAGTCCGGGTATCCTTTGTAGGTTTCAACGAGAACCAGGGTTCTCGAAGGCCCCACGCCACGGCAGAATTGTCTAGACCGATGCGGGCCAGTTCAGGAAAAAATACACAGGGTCATTGTAGTCACTGGCCTCTACACCCGCATCGCCCGAGACGATAGAGCTGACCACCGTTCGCACGATTGGCTCAGCCTGCAACGGCAGACGAAGCGTGGTTTCCGGTGTTAACTCCCTTCTTTCATTCTGCATTTCGTTTTGCATTTTGACCTCCTGTTTCATGATCATAAGTAGCCGGAGCTATATATTGGCTGCAGCCAAGGCGCGTCCGGCAGCGCCTCATTCCGCGGAGAGAGGTTCTGACCGCGGAGTGTCCCTATGAACGTGCTGATTTAGTCCAATTACGAACTGGACCCAGAGTAACTGGCAGCTCGTCGCTGACATCCACTGTGAATTGCATAACCGTCCGGGCGCGGCGTTCGTTCTCTGGGTCGAAGAACCGAAGCTTGACATCCCAGCAGTCCGAATCCATGCGGCAGAAAGGACTTTTCGAAACGACGATATCGTCGAGCATATAAAGACCCGCGCCAGGTATACCTTCGAGAGGATAGAGCGCGCGGGACATTGCCTCGCTGGCTTGAAAGGCGTTTGTCGCGCTATAATTGAGAGCGCGGTCTGGCGAGGTCTGGCCAAGATCCGCAGCTCGTAATAGACTTTATCTAGAAAATTCTTGAGAACCCGCCGGATACTCTCGTGCCTCTCGTGATCAAATCGAGAAATTACCGCATCAACAAGCGTGTTGACATTCCAACTCCAGAGGCCGCGGTACTGCGTCATCACTACTGGCACGACTTGGCCAGAAAACAGTTGCACCGTCCTGTCCCACAGAATTCCAGGCAGTGAAACCCTGGAGATATAATCGGCACTCCCCTCGTTCTGGATTTGGCCGCTCAGCGCCTTGCGAAGAAAGTCATAGACTTCCCGTGCGTAAGGGCCGTCAGCTTCGATGGCATAGATCGGGGTCAGTTCAAGATTGAAAGTCCAAATGAGATTCGTTGATTTAGACGGATTGTGTTCCAGATATCTGATCATCTGTTCAGTGTCGTACGGGTTAGCAGGCCTGTCATGATGCACGGGCATCAGCTGGCGAAACGGATCCCTTCGTGCTTCGGTACCAAAGTCGTATCCGATGGTACCTATGCCGAATACATAGGATCTGCTTCGCCCAGAGCAGCTGCAACCCGCCAACGAGCCGATGCCACTGGGTAACATCTCATCAGTGGCATTCGGGGTACTTACTTCGAGCTGCGGTATTACAGGACGTGGTGGCCTAACTGGTTGCCTGTTGGGGGGAGGCATCCTTGTTTCCTCTACTCCCTCGGCAGTCGCTTGCGGAGGAATGCCAACGGGCGCGAGTGGCTCGACGCCTGCCTGGGAATTAGTCATTTCCTCTCCTTTTGCTTCTGCAATAAGAGCATAGGCTCCTGGAACGTTCAGTATTCCAGCCAAACAGCGACGTTGATCCGAGGTGATCTTGGGATCGCACGGGAGCGCGCTGGCGAGGATCGCGTCACCAACGGTACGAGCGTCGGGATTTTTTCCGTCACGTAGTTGAACACTGAGGAGAAGGCCAACCGCGCCCGCGACTATGGGCGCAGCGAAGCTGGTGCCGGTGCGCAGGGTTGTACCGCCCCCAGGTACCGCACCCAGAATGTTCTCTCCAGGCGCGAGCACACCATTTCGCTGATACTCTTCTCCCCAGTTGCTGATCTTAAGAGGTCGCCGGCTTTTGTCCATGGCACCAACGGCCAAAACCGATCCGACGGCAGCTGGGACGTGAAGACACTCGCAACCGTCGTTTCCGGCGGCTGAAACGATTAGCACCCGGTTTTCTTCGCAAAGGCGAATTGCTCGCGCTAGCAGGTCATCTGCTTCATCTGTCGAAGAGCGCTGGCCTCCGCTGATGTTTATGACTTGCGCTCCGTGCTGAACAGCCTGTTCAACTGCCCGCGCGAGGTCGAGCTGGGAGAGCCTGCCCTGTCCGTCTCGAAAGACTGGAACGATTAGGCCCTGACATCGGGGAGCGATTCCATGAACGGGGCTTCCGGGCTGACCAAATATCACGCTGGCGACATGGGTACCGTGCGCCGACATGGCACCACTGCCGACAGCACCCGGTGCGATAGTCGGAAGATGTCTAAGTCGTGCGCCCTTGAAGCACGGATGCGAATTGTCGACCGGTCCGTCAAGAACCGCGATGCAAATTTCCGGATCACCAAGTGTCTCTTCCCAGAGCGAGGCTAAGCCGTCTATCTCTTCGAGAGAGCTTTCATCGGTTAGTAAGTTCATAGTACGACGAACTCAAATTAAGCTCATTATATTCAGGTTACGTCCATAGCGCCTTGATACTTAATTCGCCTAATTCGCCCCTGAATTGACCTAGGCTCGACGCGAATTTCTTCGATTTTGTCCGCAATATCGCTCTCATCAAAACTTATTGACACTGCCGTACAGCTGAAAACAAAGCAACATAAAGCAACATGTTGTGAGAAGGCAATAGGTTGTGAGAAGGCAATAGGTTGTGAGAAGGCAATAGGTTGTGAGAAGGCAATAGGTTGTGAGAAGGCAATAGGTTGTGAGAAGGCAATAGGTTGTGAGAAGTATAACTCGTCACTCGGCGCACTAACCGACATCAACACATAAGTTCTTGATCCGCCGTCGCTCCGAAAGACGCGCCAAACTTCTCCCGTGCCTCTCGCAAGCGAGCCCAGCCAAGTAGGACCCCGCCACACACGCACTGCGCTCCCAACGCTTGTCGTTTACTATAAGTTATCGCATAAGTCAACATCGGGATTAAATGAAGGGGCCCGCAATTCCGGGCAATCAAATGGCATTCGCCACCCGTGGTGAGTAGCGAACGACGAGCCCGCCCGACAGATGCCAGCCCAGCCGCATTACCGCATTACGGTGACAACTTGCATATTTCCCTAAATGCCGTCTTGGCGGGGCTTGTCCCGGCCACCCGCGCGGTTCCGCGTCAACGGTCTCAAGTTCTTTTGCCTGGTCAGCGGAAAACCGGGGCCGGCTTTGGCGGGGTTTCGGCGTGGATGGCCGGGACAAGCCCGGAGTTACGGTGACAGGCCCGTTAATACCGAATTGGCCTCGGCGTTGCCGGCGCCCCTCAAGGCGGAGGGTGACATTGATTTGTTAAAGACGGGCTTTCACTGTAATTATAGGTGGGGCGCAGACGCTTATTGCGCGCCGAGATCGAGTCCCCGTGTAGCCAGCGCAACGACGCGCGTATTACGGTGACACGCCCTCCTTTGCCCTTTTCTGTGCGCCATGCGATGTTGTCCTATGACCCGCCTCAACCGCGTCGTCACCCCCCGCAAGCAGGGGCGCAAGCCCAAGGGGCCATGTGGCAGACGTCGAGGCAAATTGGTAAAGACGGGCGTGTCACCGTAATCTTGGCGCTCAATCCGCACTTCACGATTGCGCGGTACCGAGCCACTTTTGGCGATACCGGGATCAGCGCCTGTTCACCAATTCCCTTTGCAGAGCGTCGCTCCGTATGGACGGTGGCGAGGTGGAGGCGCTCTGAGCACCCGTTTGCAGGATCGCCTCCGTCCTGCGATGCGGTAGACCGTCGGTACCAAGCAGGCGAGGGAGGGTTAGTTGCGGATTTTGTTCATCGGCGACGTGGTCGGCGCAGCGGGAATGACCGCAGTGAAATCGATGCTTCCGGATGCGATCTCGCGTTGGGAGGTCGACCTCGCGGTGGTGAACGGCGAGAACTCCGCGGGCACCGGATTTGGGATTACCGAGGATACGTATCAGGGCATTCGCGGCGCTGGGGCCGACGTGGTTACGCTGGGCAATCACTCCTGGAATCGCAAGGAAGCCTTGAGCTTCATCGGGACCGAGCCGCGCCTGGTGCGGCCACTGAACTACGTGCCGGGCACGCCAGGACAGGGCTTTGTCCGTGTCGAGACCGTCGGCGGCAAGCGCGTGCTGGTGCTGAACGCTCTAGGGCGCCTGTTCATGGAGCCGACCGACGACCCGTTCGGTGCGATCGACCGTCTATTGCAGGCCCACAAGCTCGGACGGGATGTCGACGCGATCATCGTGGACTTCCATTGCGAAGCAACGGGAGAAAAACAGGCGATGGGACATTTCTGCGACGGACGCGTCAGTCTCGTCGTGGGTACGCACACGCACACGCCCAGTGCTGATCACCGCGTCCTTGCCGGCGGCACGGCCTACATCACCGACGTCGGCATGACGGGCGATTACAACTCCGTCGTCGGGATGCAGAAAGAAGAGCCGGTCCGGCGTTTCGCCACGGGCGTGACGTTCGGACGGTTCCTGCCAGCAGAGGGCGCGGCGTCAATGTGCGGTGTCGCTGTCGAAACCGATCCAGCCACAGGTCTTGCCACATGCATCGCACCGGTGAGGTTGGGTGGTCCGATCGAACAGCGAACACCAGGCTTTTGGGAGTGAAGGAGAATGTCGTTGTTCTCCGAGAGATGCCCACGCTTCGTTTGTTGGCGGTAACCGTCCTTATAAGTAGCCATTTAAGTAGCCATTGGACAGTTAGGGAGCCAATTGTAGAGTCGAGGAAGGGCGCGGTGGCTTGAGGCATGGCCAATCACCCCGTTTCCCTTCGCCGAGTAGGCCCGGGGAATTTCACCCCGAGCCTCTCACAGAACCGGACGTGAGAACTCTCGCCTCATCCGGCTCGTGCCACTCAACGAAGGCTGGCGCCTTCCGGCGAGACAGCTAGGTTCCTCCGGTTTCCCGTTGACCCAACAAACGCCGTGAGTGACCCACCCCCTTCGCTCCACGGGCATTACCCCGCTTCGTCACTACTATGGGGCGGTCCGCGCCTGCCTGGCCCATCGGTACTTTCAGCCTCGCGGGTCCACCGCTTGTGCCTTTTCCCTTGGCATGGCCACGCAGGGTCTCAAGTTCCGTACGAAAGCCCAGATGAGAGTCACGCCTCCTGAACACCGGACACCACATGGGCAGTGAGCAGGCATCCCCCATGCTAATCCCGGGGCGAGCGGCAACCCCGGTTTCGATGTCGTCCAATTTGTTTCGATGCGTCGTCAGAGGTTCGCTTGCGCTCGTCTCTCTCATCCCTACCTGACGTGATCACTGCCACGCCTTTTGACCATGACGTTCACCACCGCGGCTTTTGACCGAAGCAGCTCATGGCGGTTTGAAGCCTCCTCCTACAAAGCGACTTCGAAGGGTCCTCCTTCATCTCTCGTACAGCATGACGCTTTCGCGTCTTCTTGACACAAGCCGCTCATCAAACCGGTGGTCGTCGAGATCCTCGTAGCCCAGCGCCAGACCGAAAATCCGCTGCCCCACCAGATTCGCGACGGAATGCTCGATGAGCAAAGGATCGCGCCGGTCGATGAAACAATCCGCCGCGCGGTCTCTCAAAACTCATTCTTAATTCCCGTCTCTCAAAAGCTCATTGTACGGACGAGCTTGGAGAGATGGAGCATGGCGACCAAAACGGCGAAACAGCCTCGCACAGCACCCCGCAAGAGACGCAAAGCTTCCCCAACGACAAAGCCAAAACGGAATCCGTGGACGAGGAAGGGCGGGGAGATTTATCGCGAGGGCATGCGGCTAGGCTATGCGCGCGTTTCGACGCTCGACCAAAACCTTTCTTTGCAGCGCGACGCGCTCGCCGAGGCGGGATGCGAGAAAGTATTCATCGAGCAGATGTCCGGCGCGGTCACAGACCGCCCTGCCCTACGCGAGGCGCTCGACTATGCCCGCAGCGGTGACACCCTCATTGTGTGGAAGCTCGACCGCTTGGCGCGATCCATGAAGCAGCTTATCGAAACCGTGGAGCAGTTGCGGCTACGGAACATCGGATTTCGCAGTCTCACCGGGCTATCGACACGACGACCGCGCAGGGCATCTTGGTGTTTCATATGTTCAGCGCACTTGCGGAATTTGAGCGCGCGCTTATCCGCGAGCGCACCCGAGCGGGACTTGCCGCCGCGCGGCGCGTCGGCCGCACAGGGGGACGCCCGCCGAAACTCTCCGACGACGACCTTGACGCGGCGAGGACGTTGCTCGCCAATCCCGATATCAGGGTTGCCGACGTTGCCGACCGGCTTGGTGTGTCGCCCGCGACGCTCTATCGCTACATGCCCGCCGCGCGGATGGCGAATAGCCCAACAATATCCGAGTAGTGCGGCATCCAGACTTTTGCACGAAAAATGGAGCGTTGATCCCAAAGGGCTTTTTTGGTGCAAAAGATAGGTGCAAAAGTCGCGCTAAATTCCGCGCCTGAGGGCATCGGCGGCAACAGCGAGCGGCAGCACGAGGGAGAGCGGCGCGTCTTCGAGGCGGAGCGCTCCATAGCTTTCGCACCAGCGCGCAGCGCGGTCGTCTTTGGCGTCGATGAGCAGAGCCACGCCGCCGACCTCCTCAGCGACACGGATGCAGCGATGCGCGGCCCGCAGCAGGAGAGCGCCGCCGAGAGCGCGCCCTTGCATCGTCTTATCGACGGCGAGGCGGCCGAGCCGGAACACAGGCACGTCGTAACGCGCCAGGCCCTTCTTTGCGAGCGCCGGCGTTCGCGCATAATCGAGCGACGCGGGGCTCAGCGTGTAGAAGCCGAGGACGCGCGCCGGCGCGTCGGACGGGGCGGCGACGAAGCATTTCGCCCCACCGCTTTCGTAGTTCTGCCGCGCAAATTTTTGCAGATGGAGATTGAGGTCGGCGTCGCCGCAATCGAACGCGGCGCGGTCATGTTGCTTGGCGATCGGCGCTTCGTTCCAGACGAGCGCCGTCATGGCAGCGTGAAGCCAGCCTTAGCGGCGCGCACCAGGCGGTCAGGAGCGGTGGGCGGATTTTCCAGCAACGCGAGGACGCGCAAGGAATTGCGTTCGGAAAGCGTGAGCCGTTCGGCCTCGGCGATATCCGCTTCGGCCTTCGGCAGCGCGGCGCCGAGAATGTAGCCGGTTAGATCGAGGCGCTTGATCGCGGCGGCGCGCGTGAGCGTCGCCTTGTCTTTGGGCCGAAGCCGCAATTCGACGCGGCCGTTCTCGGTGTGAGCGCGGGGCATGGAACCTCCTGGCGTAAATTCTTGCGCAGTATCTGGCTTAACCTGGGGCATGCCAAGCGAGCCCGAAGCCCTCGGAACCTGCCCGGCCCTGACCGAATTGCCTGAGCCGATCCGGCGTCGAGCGCTGGATCGATACCAAGCACTTCGTCCCCACCTGGAAGATAACCTGCCTTTAGCTCGCGTGGTTGAAAAAGGGGCAAAGTATAATGTTTGACGCACTACGAATGGCTGCTTATGCTTCTAGGGTTAATTCAATTGCATGTAAATTTGAGCCTTACCGTAGCAGGTACGGTAATAAATCTCTTGCTGAATTAATCAGCAAAAAGCTACGCCACTTAATGATCAAAATGACACCGAGGCGCCCCCTTTCGGGAAATCTTGCGCATGATTACGTCCTGCATCATGCGCAACGACAAGCACCCGCTAGACGCCCTTGAAAGGCTCAACCCGAAGTGGGAAAGGGCGGCGCGTGATCCTCACCATACCGGATGGCGGCAATGATCGAACGCGCCCGAAAGAGATTGAGCAAGAGGGCCAAGAAAGGATTTCGCGGCTGGCCGGTCGCAACGGTCGCGCTCTATGGTCCGGACGATCGCATGGCGACCAAGCTCGCGGTCGGCATTATGCCGGCCGAGAACGCAGAGGCGACCGACCTTCGACGCTGGTTCTCGAAGGAGCAGACCGACATCCGCGACGACACCCGGGTGGCGGAAGAAGTGCTGGCGTTCATCACCGAGGCCGGAGCCAAGTCGGTTGTCATGACCGACCGGATTATCGGCTGCCCCCATGAAGAAGGCATCGATTACGAGGGCGCCACCTGTCCGGCTTGCCCGTTCTGGGCGGGACGGAATTGCTGGACTGGCGAACGCCTGCACTAAGCAGACTTGCTTGGGCAGATCCACGAATGATGTTTCTGACCATGAACGGTGTAAGGCGTATTTTCACCACTAAGGGCACGAAGTTTGCACGAAGGACACGGTCGGCTGGTGAGCTTGGTGCATTCTTGGTGCTCTTTGTGGTGAACCGTTTCAAACCGTTGGCCGGTCAAGGAATGTCTGCTTAGGACTAGTAGGAATTGTTGGCTTACCGGAGGTCCTATCTTTACTATTAATGACATCCTTTATGTTGCACGTTCAGCCCAGCCTTGGCGGCGAAGGGCGGATAACGGAAGTCGGCATCGAAGCGGACGGGTGCGAGGAAGCAGGCCGCGGGCGCCAGCATCTCTCCGGTCGCGAAGAGCCGAGCGCCAAACCGGTCGGAGAGGAAGCCGGAAAGCCGGGCCGATGAAGAACCGGAACATCATGGATCCGCCGGCGACCGCCTTCGGCGGACGCATTGGCTGCTCGCAGATCGAACGGCCGACCCGTCAATCGGCCGCGCCAAAATCGGAAACCGAAGCCAGGCGCGACGCCGCGGGTTCGATGCATGAGGGCCATGCCAATCGCGCGACGCGCCGGCGTCAGCGGGAAACGGCGGCGCTATCTGGCGGATCGCCAGTCGCGTCCCTACATCATGAGCCAGGAGTTCACATGGCTGGCTTTCTCATTCGCGCAATAGTGGTCGCGATCGGGCTTTGGCTCGCGTCGCAGATCGTTCCCGGCATCCATATTCTGACCCCCGGCAGTCTGATCGCGGCGGCGCTGCTGCTCGGCATCGTCAACGCGGTCATCCGGCCGATCCTGGTGATCCTCACCTTTCCGATCACGCTGCTTTCTCTCGGGCTCTTCCTGCTGGTGATCAACGGGCTGATGATCGAGCTTGTGGCCTATTTCCTCCCCGGCTTCGTCGTCGCCGGCCTGGGGTCGGCGATCCTCGCCTCGATCATTGTCAGCGTGACGAGCTGGGTCATGTCGGGCTGGGTCGGTCCGCCGCACGGCCGGATCGAGGTCATGACCATGCGCCACGGCCGCTGGGAGTGACGCCGCGCACGTCGCCCCTGAGATCAATCCAGGGCGGAAGAGTTAGCCTTCGCTGCCTGCGGCAGCTTGGGGATTGACGAGCCTTGCCCCGGGCCAGGACCAGCCTCAGGGCAAAATCCCGCGCAAAAGTTTTGCGACCCGCTCCGCCAGCTCCTCGGGCGGATAGGGCTTGGCGACGACCTCGATCACGGCGGGATTGACCCTTTTCGCTTCCTCCAGTTCGGCGAAGCCGGTCGTGGCGATGATTGGCGTGTCGGGCGTATGTTCACGCATCCAGCGGCAAAGTCCGATTCCGTCCATGGAGCCGGGCATGCGGATGTCCGTGACGACGGCGGCGATCTTCCGTCCCCCGGAAAGCGCCCGCAGGGCCTCTTCGGCGCTGTCGGCCTCGATGATCGGAAAGCCGGCGCCCATCAAGGCCTCGCTGAGAACCAGGCGAATCAGGCCCTCGTCCTCGACGACAAGTACAAATGAACGATCGTTGGGCGGGGACATGGGCTGAAGCTCGTCCTGGAACGGTTTCGCCGGCCGCAGGTTCCGCTCAGGCCCGGACGACTCCCTCTATGCAGCCAGACCGACTTGCTCCGCCGACCTCTCGGCATGACGACTGAATTGGTCGAGCGCAGGCTCGCTCGGAGCAATTTGATGGTTGCGGCACCAGCTTAGAAAGTCTTCGAGACCAACGCTGACCAACTCCGCGTCGAGTCCGCCGAGCGAGCATCCCATCAATCGCCCGTATCGGCAGTCCACCCAATCGTCGTAATCCCGATATTCCAAAAGCTCGGGAATGAAGCGACGCGCAATCTCGAATTCATTGGCGGAGAGCAGCGCCACGGCAATCTCGGTCATTGCGATCATCCGGTCTGTGTCGAGTTGTTCAGGCAAGCGCCTCATACTCGATACTCGCCGATCGCGCCTAAGATTCTGAGCGGAGATTAAGCTTACCCACCAGATTCGACCGGCATGGCTAACGAGGGCTTGCCGGAAACGATCGGGACTGCTTGCGGTCGTCCATAGCATTGAAACGACTCTGGATCATGCCAGTCTTGCGACGGCCACTTCGCCGTCGGCGACATAATGGTTGACCTTCCCCAGGCTCAGGCGCTCGCCTTCCTGATGCCATCTGACTTGCTCGACGGCGCCGGACCGCTTCAGCTCGGCGATGATGAAATCGCGCTCGGCGTTGGCGTCGCTGTCGGTCGCGTGGGTGACCTGGAGGGTGAATTTCGTCAGCGAGAAGCCGGTGTCCCGCGTGCCGGCGCCGACCCACAGCACGGTCTCCTGCGGGGGCGGACGGTCGGCGTTGAGCCAGAAGGCGGCGGTGTTGAGGTTCTCCTCGGCCCACTCGAGGCTCAGCGCCCAGAAGCGGATGTGGTGGCGCTTGCGCGGGCTGCCGCCGACCGCCTTCTGAAAACCGACGTCCTGCCCGCGCCCGAACAGGTAAAGCGTGGAGAACGGGGCGGCGGGATAGGGCCGATCGAGGACGAAGGCGACGGCCATCGCCCACGAGCTTTTCAGGCCGAGCGGGTCCGCCTCCGTCCATCCCGCGACGGCGAACGCGGCCCGCAACTGGGCGAGGGTGCCGACGAGCGCCAAATTGACCGGGTCCCCCGGAAAACCGTCGCCGGTCAGGGTGAAGCTCGGCACGCTCTTGCGCTGCATGATCTTGAGGCTCGTGCGGACGATGCGCGGCAGCACGACATAGGCCGCGAGGCCGTAGGTGAGGGCCAGCGCGAGGATCGTCGGAAGCCGGTGATCGGTGATCCGAAAGACGAAAGCGATGAGCCAGACGGCGAGGATCCCGAGGCCGAGAACCAGCAGGCGCCGAACGAGCTGAACGAGAAGCCTCAAGTCGCAACCTTTCCTTGTCCCGCCTTCGGGGCGGCCCCGCGCGAATCGGATTTTTGCCTGCCTCGGTGCGGCGCGACAAGCGCCGAGACGCGGGTTCGGTCCGCGAAACCGGATCGTCGGCTTGTTTTACGCAGCCCGGATCCGATCTGAGGGGCGAGCGATCTCAGGCTGTCAGGTCGAAGCCGTTGGCGAGACCTGCCCTGCTGACTACAGCGTATCCAGCGCGACCGTCTTGAAGTCGGCGGGCAGGACAATCTCGAGCAATTCGCAATCGTCGGAGTACCCGCGCACCGCGTGCTTGATGTGCGAGGGCTGGATCCAGCAGCTGCCGGCCTCGAAGGTCTGCACGCCTTCGCCCTCGAATTCGGTCTTATACCAGCCCTTGAGCACGTAGATCATTTGGAAGTCGACCTCGTGATAATGCGGCGTCGACGCCTCCTCCGGCTGAAATGGCGGATTGAAGCGGATGACGTGGGCGCGCACCATGCCGTCGGTCGCCGACGCGATCCCCAGGTCGCGGTACGCCGCATATCTTCGCAGTCCCTGAGCGAAGTCTGCTTCGCGGTGGTGGCTGACAGTGAACTTCTGCTTCGGTCGCTTCGTTCGGCCTGAGGGTCTCGGCTTCGACTTTTGCCCGGATTTAGCCGGTCTTGTCTGAAGCTCAGCTTTTCCCATAAGAAACTCCTGTGCTGGCATGCCCGAATCCGGACCAATCCGGACGACGATCGCTTCGCACAACATATCCCTTGCCCTCACCTCATGTCGCGGCGCAAATCGATGCAAGATTGTGATCAGCGATGACCGAGCCGGCTTACGATTACGTCATCGTCGGCGCCGGCTCGGCCGGCGCCGTGCTCGCCGACCGCCTGACCGAGGACGGCCGCTCGACCGTGCTCGCGCTCGAATACGGCGGCTCCGACCGGGCGTGGATCATCCAGATGCCGGCCGCGCTGGCGTTGCCGATGAACTCCAGCGCCTACAACTGGGGCTACCGCAGCGAGCCTGAGCCGCATCTCGGCGGCCGCCGGCTCAACTGCCCGCGCGGAAAAGTGCTCGGCGGCTCGTCGTCGATCAACGGCCTCGTCTACGTGCGCGGCAACCCGCTCGATTTCGAGCATTGGGAGGCGGAAGGCGCCAAGGGCTGGGGCTATGCGAGCGTGCTGCCCTATTTCCGCCATGCGGAAAGCTTTCGCGGCGGCGGGGACGCCTACCGGGGGGGCGACGGCCCGCTCGCGACATCGCGCGGCCTTAAGCACAATCCTCTGTACGAGGCCTTCATCGAAGCCGGCCGACAGGCCGGCTATGCGGTCAGCGCCGACTTCAATGGCGAGCGGCAGGAGGGGTTCGGCTTCCTCGACATGACGGTGAAGGACGGCGTCCGCTGGTCGACCGCCAACGCCTACTTACGGCCGGCGATGAAGCGGCCGAACCTCACCGTGCTCACCGGCGCGCTCGCGACCCGCATCGCCTTCGACGGCCGCCGGGCGACCGGCGTCCGCTACCGCCGCGGCGGGCGCGACTTTTTGGCCAAGGCCGGGCGGGAGGTGATCCTTTGCGGCGGCGCGATCAACTCCCCGCAACTCCTCAAGCTTTCCGGAATTGGCCCTGCGGCCGAGCTCAGCGCGCTCGGAATTGAGGTCGTCGCCGACCGGACGGGGGTCGGCGAGAATTTGCAGGACCATCTCGAGCTCTATTTCCAGGTCGCCTCCAAGAGGCCGATCACGCTTTACGCCCATAGCGGGCTCATCGGGCGCGGCCTCATTGGCCTTCGCTGGCTGGCGCGCGGCCGCGGGCTCGGCGCCACCAATCATTTCGAGGCCGGCGGCTTCGCCCGCTCGCGCGCGGGGGTGCGCTACCCCGACATCCAGTTCCATTTCCTGCCGATGGCGGTCGCCTATGACGGGTCCTCGTTCGCAAGGGAGCATGGCTTTCAGGCCCATGTCGGACCGATGCGGTCGAAGAGCCGCGGTTCGGTCAAGCTCGCTTCCCCCGATCCGGCGGAGCCGCCAAAAATCCGGTTCAATTACATGAGCCATCCCGACGACTGGGGGGAGATGCGCGCCTGCGTAAGGCTCACGCGCGAAATCTTTGCGCAAAAGGCATTCGATCCTTATCGCGGGCGCGAAATATCGCCGGGCTCGGACTGCGTGAGCGACGAAGAGATCGACGCCTTCGTGCGCGAGCGCGCCGAAAGCGCCTACCACCCGTGCGGCGCCTGCAAGATGGGCTCGGCCGGCGACCGCCTCGCCGTCGTCGATCCGGAAACGCGGGTGATCGGCGTCGAGGGCCTGCGCGTGGTCGATTCCTCGATCATGCCCTCGATCACCAACGGCAATCTCAACGCCCCCACCATCATGATCGCCGAGAAGGCGGCGGATCTGATCCGCGGGCGCGAGCCGCTGCCAGCTTCCAACGCGCCCTTTTATGTCGCGAAGGATTGGGAGACGCGGCAGAGGTTGATTCGGGAGGGCTCGGCGATAGGCGGGGAATCCCTCGCCCTCACCCGCCCTGCAAGCGGGGCGAAGGGGCGATTTCTGCCGCAGCGTCCTGGATGCCCGTTTTCACGGGCATGACAATCTTGGCGGCATCGGCTCAGCTATGATAGCTTGGCGCCATGACGAAGCTTCTCGAACTGGCGATCGCGGAGGTCCGCAAGCTGCCGCCGGCAGACCAGGACGAAGCCGCGGAAATGCTGCTTTGGGCGATCGAGACGCGCACCGGATCAACTCCGCTCGATGACGAGACCATCGCCGCGATCGAGGAAGGTCTCGCGCAGGCGAGGCGCGGCGAGTTCGCGACGGACGCGGAAATCGCCGATGTCTGGAAGCGGCATGGCCTATGATCGTCCGCTATACGCGGCGGGCGTTGAACGATCTTTCGAGAATCCTCGACTGATCTTGACGAGCGGAGCCCGCGCGGCGCGCTGAACGTCAAGCTGGCGATCAGACGCGCGATCGAAGCCATAGCCCAGAATCCGGCCATCGGACGTCCGGTCGGGAGGGCCGGGATCCGCGGAGCGCCAGTCGCTCGCTATCCTTATCTCGTCTATTGGACTGTGGAGACGAACGAAGTGCGAATAATTCATATTCGGCACGGCGTACGCGAGCCCTGGCGCGGTTGAAGATTTTGATGGTGTAATAAGGGAGATAAGGGAGTTCATTTCGTGATGGCGACGTGGTCCCTGGCAGGGGCGGCAATTGCGATGATGGTTGACTTCGATTAGTCGCGCGGCTGGCGCTCGATGGCGTCGAGCCGGCTGCGCATGCCGCCAAGCGCCTCGAACAGCGTACGGATGTCCTCGCGATAGGCGTCCTGGCCGTGGTCAATGCGCCGCAGCATCGCGGCCGAGATGCTGAAATCGTCATCCAGCTATCGCAGGTTGCGCTCCAGCCCGTCCAGCCGAGTTCGCGTCTCCTGGCGGAACTCGACCAGATGGGGCGCGAGCCCCTCCGACGTGACGTTGTCGGGGATGTCAGCCACTTGGCCCTCCGACGTGAACCGATCGCGCAAACTGTTTAATCGCGACGGCATGGCGGCTCGCCCGCGCCGCATGCCGGGGCTCAATTTTCTGTGTGGAAATGCGGCGCGCGCCGTCGCAATGTAGCTGGCAAAGCCAACCCCGCCCGAGGAGCATCATGCCGGAACCTGCCGTCGCCCCGGCCCGCGAGCCGCGCCGTGGCCGCGAGGCGCGCCGGGCCCAGCGCGCAAGAGCCGCGTCTGTGGCCGCGCCCTACATCACGCGAAAAATCCCGCTGACCGAGATCCTCAGCGAGGAGGGGCTCGAGATCATCGAGCGCAATGCGGACTCGCTCCTCGAGGAGATCGGCGTCGAGTTCCGCGATTTTCCACGCGCACTCGACGTCTTTCGGGGCGCAGGCTGCGACGTCAAAGGCGCGCGAGTGCGCTTCCCGAAGGGCCTTGCGCGCAAGCTCTGCGCAACGGCCCCGTCGAGCTACGTGCAGCACGCGCGCAACCCGGAACGCAATGTGCTGATCGGCGGGGACGCGATGGTGTTCGCGCCGAACTACGGCTCGCCCTTCGTGCACGACCTCGACAAGGGCCGCCGCTACGGGACGATCGCGGATTTCCAAAACTTCGTCAAGCTCGCCTACGCGAGCTCCTTCATCCACCATTCCGGCGGCACGCTTTGCGAGCCGGTCGACCTGCCGGTCAACAAGCGCCATCTCGAGATGGTCTACGCACATCTCAAATATTCCGACAAGCCGTTCATGGGCTCGGTCACCAAGCCCGAGCGGGCCGAGGACAGCGTGCGCATCTGCGAGCTTCTGTTCGGCGAGGATTTCGTCCGCGACAACACCGTGCTGACGAGCCTCATCAACGCCAATTCGCCGCTCGTCTGGGACTCGACCATGATCGGCGCGGCTGAGGTCTACGCGCAGGCCAACCAGGCCTGCGTCATCACGCCGTTCATCCTTTCCGGCGCCATGAGCCCGGTGACCGTCGCCGGCACGCTGACGCAGGTGCTGGCGGAAGTGATGGCGGGGACCGCCTTTTGCCAGCTCACCCGCCCCGGCGCGCCCGTCGTGTTCGGGACTTTCGTCTCGACGCTCTCCATGCAGTCGGGCGCGCCGACCTTCGGCACGCCGGAGGCGGCGCTCGCGATCTTTGGCGCCGCGCAGCTGGCGCGACGGATGAACATGCCCTTCCGCACCGGGGGCTCGCTCTGCGCCTCGAAGATCCCGGACGCCCAGGCGGCCTACGAGAGCGCGCAGACGCTGGTTCCGACGGTGCTCGCAGGCGCCAATTTCGTTCTGCACGCCGCCGGCTGGCTCGAGGGCGGGCTCACGGCTTCCTATGAGAAATTCGTCATGGATTTCGACCAGCTCGGCGCCATGCACGTGCTCGCCAGAGGCGTCGACTTCAGCTCGAACGGGCAGGCGATGGAGGCGTTCCGGCAGGTCGAGCCGGGCGGGCATTTCCTCGGCTGCGCGCACACGCAGGCGAATTTCGAGACGGCCTTCTACCGCTCGACCATCGCCGACAACAATTCGGTAGAGCAGTGGATGGAGGAAGGCTCGAAGGACGCCGCGACGCGCGCCAACGCCCTGTGGAAGACGATGCTCGGGGAATACCAGGCCCCGCCGCTCGACTCGGCCAAGAACGAAGCGATTCGCGCCTTCATCGAGGAGCGCAAGGCGTCGATGCCGGACATGAGTTATTGAATCCCTTCTCCCGCTTGCGGGAGAAGGTGGACGCGCCGAAGGCGCGGTCGGATGAGGGGCTAGGCGAATGGCGGCGGTCCGGCCCTGCCCCTCACTGTGCAACCGGGAATGATCGTTGACACTTTGGACCGGATACATGGTTGACACTTTTGGCCACTTACGTGGCCGGTTGTTGCTGTTGTTTTCGGGTCCTGTGGACCCTGTGGGCAATGCATCCGCGTTGTCCACAAGTCCACAGGTGCGCCGAGGCTTCGACAGTTTGCGCCGGCGCACCGGCCGCTCGGGTCGATGAACCCGAGCTCGACGTGGGCGTAGCGCACGAGCCATTCGCCCTCCTCCGTCTCTTCGACCGCCACCGGCTCGCCGATCAGCGTCTCGCTGACGAAAACCAGGTCGCCGGCCCATTTGATCACGCCGTTCGATCGAACTCTTGCGCACGGCGGCCCCGTCCGGATAGTCGGGCTCGCGCAAAGGGCGCGGATAGGCGCGATTGGAGCCGCGATAGAGCGAAGCCGGCGTGGCGAAATCCAGGGCCTCGTGCGGACGCTCGTAGTTATAGATGGCGCGGAAGTCGTCGAAGCGGCGCCGCCGCTCGGCGAGCGTCGCCGCCGGAGGATTGGCCGTTTCCGCCTTGAGCGTGCGGTGCAGGCGCTCGAGGCGGCCGTTCTGCTGCGGCTTGCCCGGTTCGATCCGCTCCGGTTTGATGCCGAGCTTGATCCACCACACCGCAAGCTGCGACAGCCCGCCGTCGCCGACTGAGGCGAACGGCGGTCCGTTATCCGAGCGAATTGACAGCGGCAGCCCGAACTCGCAGAACGCCGCGTCGAAGGCCGGCCGCACATGCGCCCCGTCGGGCTCATCCACCGCCTCGCAGCGCAACAGAAAACGGCTCATCCCGTCGCTGAGCGTCAGTGGATCGCAGCGCTCTCCGTCGCCAGTGCGAAACCAGCCCTTGAAATCGGCGCACCATGCCGCGTTGGGCGCGTCGACCGCCTGGAACGGCGAAGAAAACGGCGGACAGCGCCGGCGCGGCCGCCGCGGTTGCGTCAGCCCCTCCTTGCGCAGCCAGTCGCCGATCGTGCTCCGCGCCGGCGCCGCCTCCTCGGGAAAACGCTCGCAAAAGCTTCCGGCGCAGCTTCTTGGGACCCCAGGTGGGATGACGCTCGCGCAGCGCGAGCGCCGCCTCGACCAACTCCTCATCATGCTCCCGACCATGACGGATGATTCGGCGCCCGGCTGCGCTCCTTCAGTCCCTCCTGCGCCTTCACACCGATAACGCTCAAGCCATTTGTAGCCAGTCTGCCGACTGATTCCGAACTCGGCGTAGATCTCGCTCATCACCGCCTCATCGTCGCTCGCCGCGATCCACAAACCGCATTCTCTGTCCATCGCGCAGGTCTCGCTCCAAGGCATCGGCGGGGCCCTCCTCGCGGTGCAATAGACCTGTCAACGATGTATCCGGTCCAATCTGTCAGCGATCTAACCAGATCGAACATCACCCCGACCCTCTCCCGCACGCGGGAGAGGGGGAACGCAGGAGCTATTAAGCATGAGAACGCATGCGCGCGTGGTGGTGATCGGCGGCGGCGTGGTGGGCGTCAGCACGCTCTATCACCTCTGCAAAAAGGGCTGGTCCGACGTGGTGCTGATCGAGCGCAAGGAGCTCACCTCCGGCTCGACCTGGCATGCGGCCGGCCTGCTGCCGCTGTTCAACCTCAGCTACTCCGTCGGCCAGATCCACAAATACTCGGTGAAGCTCTACCAGACGCTGGAGCGCGAGACGGGCATCATGTCGGATTCAAGAAAGTCTCCAACATCCGGCTTGCCTGCACCGCCGACCGCATGGACGAGTACCGGTATTACGCCGGCGTCGCCGCCACCATCGGCGTCGACGTGCGGTTCCTGACGGCCGCCGAGGTCAAGGAGATCTGGCCGCTCTACAATCCCGCCGGCATCATCGGCGCGATCCAGCATCCCGAGGACGGCTACATCCAGCCCGCCGATCTGACCCAGGCGCTCGCCAAGGGCGCGCGCGCCGGCGGCGCCGAGATCAATCGCAACACCACTGTCACCGGCATCGCCGGCGTCCGAGCGGCGAATGGGTGGTCGTCAGACCGACAAGGGCGACATCGTCTGCGAGCACGTCGTGTCCGCCACCGGCAATTTCGCGCGCCAGACCGGCGCGCATGGTCGGGCTCGACGTGCCGGTGCTGCCGGTGCAGCACCAGTACCTCGTCACCGAGCCGCATCCGGCGATCCAGGAGCGCCACCGCAAGGGCCTGCCGGAGATGGGGGTGCTCCGCGAGTTCGATGCCTCCTGTTACATGCGCGAGGAGACGGGCGGCCTCCTGCTCGGGCCCTACGAGGTCGGCGCGCCCGCCTGCTATCTCGACGGGCCCGCGGCGGATTCCGAATACGAGCTCTTCCCGGAGGACCTCGATCGCCTCGCGCCGCATATCGAGGCGGCGATCGCGCGCGTGCCGGCCTTCGGCGAGGTCGGCGTCAAGAAGGTCTACAACGGCGCCATCGCCTATACGCCGGACGGCAGCCCGATCATCGGCCCGGCCTGGGGTGTGAGAAATTTCTGGCTCAACGAGGGCCACGTCTTCGGCGTCACCGCGGCCGGCGGCGCCGGCTGGCAGCTCGCGGAGTGGATCGTCGAGGGCGAGCCCAGCATCGACATGATGGGCGTCGATCCCCGCCGCTTCGGCCCTTATGCCTCGCGCGGCTATCTCAAGGAGAAGAACGAGGAGGCCTACGCCAAGGTCTTCACCGTGCACTACCCCGACGAGGAGCGGCCGGGGCACGGCCCCTGAAGCAATCGCCCTGCTATGAGCGCATGAAGGCGCTCGGCGCGGTGTTCGGCAGCGTCTACGGCTGGGAGCGGCCGAACTGGTTCGCGCCCGCGGGCTACGGCTCAGCGAAGCCGAGCTCGCCAAGCCGGACGTGCTTTTGAACGAGAACCACGCGCCGGCGACCGCGGGCGAGCGCCGCGCGAAAAATGGAGTTTCCGCCGCTCCAACGATTTCGAGCACGTCGGCCGCGAGTGCCGGCACGTGCACGAGAACGTCGGCCTCCTCGACATGACCGCCTTCTCCAAGTTCGAGGTCACCGGGCCCGGCGCCGAGGCCTGGCTCGACTCATCCTGCCGAACCGCGTCCCCGAAGGCGACGGGCCGGATCGCGCTCACCTATCTGCTGACCAAGCTCGGCGGCGTGCGCTCGGAGTTCACCGCTACCGCGGCGGGCCGGAGCGGTTCTATCTGGTCTCCGCGGGCGCGCTCGAGAGGCACGACTTCGACTACTGACGAAGCTCTTGCCCGGCCGACGGCAGCGTCCAGCTCGACAACGTGACGACCGCAGAGCGGCGTGCTCGTGCTCGCCGGCCCGCGCTCGCGCGATCTCCTACAGAAGGTCGCCGACATCGACGTCTCCAACCGCGGCGTTCCCTTGGCTCGCCGGCAGCGGATCAGCGTCGGCGCCGCGCGGACTCTTGCACTGCGGGTCAATTTCGTCGGCGAGCTCGGCTACGAGCTGCACCATCCGATCGAAATCGCAGAACTACATCTTCGATCGCGCTGATGGAGGCGGGCCGCCCTATGGCGTCAAGCCGTTCGGCATCCGCGCGATGGATTTGCTCCAGGCTCGAAAAATCCTACCGCTTATCGGGCGCGAGCTCTCGATCGAATACGCCGCGCTCGAATCCGGTCTCGACCGCTTCGTCGATTTCAAGAAGGGCCCGTTCGTCGGCCGCGACGCGCTCGTCACCTGGACCGGTAGGGCTTCGAGAACGCGCTGGTCACGCTGGAGGTCCTCGGCGTCACGGAGGCCGACGCGCGCGGCTCCGAGCCGGTAACGAAGGATGGCGTGACGGTCGGCCGCACCACCTCGGGCGGTTTCGGCTGGCGCACCGGCAAGTCGCTGGCGCTCGCGATGGTTCGCCCCGAATACGCCGCGCCGGGAACGGAAGTCGAGATCCGCGTGCTCGGCGAGCAGCTGAAGGCCGTCGTCATCCCCGACAGCCCCTACGATCCCGGCAACAAGGCGCTGAGGGCGTGAGGGCCCCCAACCCCTGATATGATGCGAGAATTGCCGAGCCCTTCGGACTGGATCCCGATGCAAGTCTTTCCTTGCCCGTTCTGCGGCCTGCGCGACGAGACCGAGTTCCACTATGTCGGCGAGCCCAAGGCGCGGCCGGAGCCGGAGGACGCGGTCGGCGACGAAGCGTGGGCGGAATACCTCTATTTCAACGCCAACCCGAAAGGCGTCGCCCGCGAGATCTGGCTGCACCTGACCTGCCTCGAATCCTTCGCCATGACCCGCGACACGGCGACCCACGCCGTCCTCGGCAGCGAGCCCCTGAGGCCGGCGCCGTGACCGCCTTCCGTCTCCCCGAAGGCGGGGCCGTCGATCGCGGGCAGAAATTCGCCTTCACCTTCGACGGCAAGCCCTATTCGGGCTTCAGCGGCGACAGCGTCGCCTCGGCGCTGCTCGCGGGCGGGGTCCGCGTCGTCGGCCGCAGCTTCAAATATCACCGGCCGCGCGGGATCTGGGGCGCCTGGACCGAGGAGCCGAATGCCATCGTCGACGTGACGCGCTCGGGGCGCACGACGCCGAATATTCGCGCCACCACGGAAGCCCTCGAGAACGATTGCGCCGTGCGCTCCGTCAACGCGCGGCCGGCCGCCGATTACGATCGCGCCGCGCTCCTCGACAGGTTTTCCGCCTTCATGCCCGCGGGCTTCTACTACAAGACATTCCTCTGGCCGCGCTGGGAGACTTTTGAGCCGGCGATCCGCGCTTTTGCCGGCTTGGGCCGCCTCGACCCTGACAACCACCCGCCAGCCGACAGCCCGCAGATCAACGCGCGCTGCGACGTGCTCGTGGTCGGCGGCGGCCCGGCGGGCCTCGCCGCCGCCGGCCGGCCGCCAGGGGCGGCGAAGTCGTGTTCCTCATGGACGATCACGCAGAGATCGGCGGCCAGCTCGTCCATCGCGGCGGAACGATCGAAGGCGGCGACTGGCGTGCGTGGGCCGCAAGCGTCGGCGCCGCGATCGAATTGGCCGGCGGACGCGTCATGACGTCGACGACCGCGTACGGCGTCTACGACCATAATCTCGTCTGCGCCTGGGAGCGGCGCGCGGGCCGATCTGGCGCCCTCTGGCGCGTCCGGCCGAAGAGGATCGTCGTCGCCGCCGGCGCAATCGAGCGGCCGCTCGTCGTTCCCGACAACGATCGCCCGGGCGTGATGTCGGCCGACGCTGCGCTCGTATATTTCCGCCGCTTCGGCGTCATGGTCGGCGAGCGAGTCGCCATCGCGACCAACAACGACAGCGTTTACGCGGTGGCCGAGGCGCTGAGCGAAGCGGGCGCGGAGGTCGAAGTCTTCGATACGCGTACGGAGGTCCCCGAGACGAAGCTCAGGGTCACCCGCGCGGCGGAGGTGGAAGGCGTCGCCGGGTCCTCGGCGTCGCGGCCGTCCGGATCGGCGGCCGCACGCGCCCCGCCGACGCCCTGCTGCTCTCCGGCGGCTGGACGCCGACCGTGCACCTCTATGCCCAGGCCCGCGGAAAACTGCGCTACGACGAGGCGCTCGCAGCGCTCGTTCCGGGCGCTGAAGTCGGCGGCGTCACGGTCGCGGGCGCGGCCAACGGGGCCTTCACGCTCGACGAGGCCTTGCAGCAGGGCCATGCGGCCGGCGGCGGCCAAGGCGCCGCGCCGAACGCGCCGGCCGGCCTCTATCGCGTCGCCGCCCATTGGCCGAAACCCGACGCGGCAGGCCGGCGCTGGATCGACTTCCAGAGCGACGTCACGCTGAAGGACGTCGCGCTCGCCTCACGCGAGGGCTACGTCTCGGTCGAGCACTTGAAGCGCTACACCACCCTCGGCATGGCGACCGACCAGGGCAAGACCGCCAACGTCAACGGCCTCGCCGCGATGGCCGCGCTGACCGGACGCACGATCGACGAGACGGGAACCACCACCTATCGCCCGCCCTTCGTCCCCGTGCCGATGAGCCTCGTCGGCGGACGAAGGCGCGGCGCGCTGATCAACCCGCTGAAGCGCCTGCCGATCGAGGCGGAGCATCGCGCCGACGGCGCCCAGATGCGTGAATACGGCGGGTGGCTCAGGCCCGCCTGGTACGGGACCGGGGATCCGGAGCGCACGATCCAACATGAGGCCAAGCGCGCGCGCGATGCGGTCGGGTTGTTCGACGGCTCTTCGCTCGGCAAGATCGAGATCATAGGCCCCGACGCGGCGAAGCTCGCGGACTTCAACAGCTACAACCGGCTCTCCAACCTCAAGCCCGGAAAAATCCGCTACGGTTTGCTTCTGTCGGAGACCGGGGTCGTGTTCGACGACGGGGTGACCCTGCGCCTCGCCGACGACCGCTTCCTCGTCTCCTGCTCGTCGGGACATACCGAGGCGGTTGTCATGCGCCTCGAACTCTGGCGGCAGGACCGCTTCGATTCGCGCCGCGTCGTCGTTCACGATGCGACCGCCCATTGGGCGACGTTGACCCTCACCGGCCCGCGCGCCCGCGATCTCGTCGCCGCCCTCGACCTCGACGTCGCGCTCGACGACGAGAGCCTGCCGCATATGGCTTTTCTGACCGGCGCCTTCGAGGGAGGGCCGCTCAGGATCGCGCGGGTGAGCTTCACCGGCGACCGGTCTTACGAACTTTCCGTTCCGGCGGGACGCGCGCCGGCCCCTGCGGGCGCGAATTGTCGAAAAACTGCCCGCCTTCAGCGGCGGCCTTCTGGGCCTCGAGGGCCTCATGATCCTGCGGGCCGAGAAGGGCTATGTCGTCGTCGGCAAGGACACCGACGGAACGACCATGCCGCATGATCTCGACGTCGCCGGCCCGCGCGAGCAGCGCAAGGACGAATACGTCGGCAAGCGGTCGCTTTTCACGCCGGCCGCGGAAGACAAGGCGCGCAAGCAGCTCGTGGGCCTGAGCGTTCGGAGCGGCGAGGCGCCGTTGCCGACCGGCGCGCATGTGGTCGAAGGCGTGGGCCGGGCGCGCCGCTCGCTCGGCTACGTCACCTCGAGCTGTATGAGCCCGACCCTCGGCCGCCCGGTCGCGCTCGGCCTCGTGGAGGAGGGGCTTTCGCGCATGGGAGAGACGGTTCAAGTCTACCATCTTGGCGCGGAGCGGAGGGCTTCGATCGCTTCCGCCGTCGCGCTCGATCCGGAAAGGAAGCGCCTTCATGCGTGAGACGGCCTGGGCGCCGGCGCGGCGCGCGGAAGGCTTGCTGATCGAGCGGCCCCGGCTCACGGCGCGGGCGCTTCGCCCGCGCGGGCATGCGCTGATCTCCGGCGACCTTGCGGCGGCCATCGCGGCGCTCACCCCGGGCGCGCCGCTCCTGGGCCTCTACGCGCCGTCGCCTGAAGGCGCCCATGCGCTCAGCATCGCACGCGACCGTGCGCTTCTCGTGACCGCGGCGCCGCTCGGCGCCATCGACGGGCGCGACGGCTGGTTCGCGACCAGCGTCGACGACGGATGGGTCGCGGTCGACGTCGAGGGTCCCGACGCGCGGTCGGCACTCGCGCAGGGGACGTCCGCCGATCTCGCCGCGGGCTCGCCCTCCGCCGCCGTCCTGTTCGCCGGCCTGCGCTGCCTGCTTGCGCGAACCGACGCCGGCTTCCGGCTGCACGTCGAGGCGCCGTGGCTCGAGGCGCTGCTCGCCTGGTTCGAAGCAGCCGGATCGCGTCGTATCGGCTGATCGGGCGGAGTTCCGGCGCAGTGTGAGCGTCCGAAATGCTTGCTTCATCGCCCTCCGCGACGCGTGAATTCGGTGCACTTGTCATGCGATGCGGCCGCTTCGAAAGCAAAAGTCTTCCAATCCCGCGCCAGATTGATGGCGACGTCCAAAAGACAGATCTCGGGACCCCTCGGCTGTTCGTTCGAGGCCGTCTGCCCGACCTTGCCGCCAAAGACGGCGTCAAGGCGAGGGAACCACTTTCTCAAGTCAGCGCTCCCTGTTTATCGATGAGCGACGCTTAAAAGGGACAGCCAGGCGAGAGCGGCGCGGCCGAGGGCGTCGATACCGTCGCGGTTCTGCTCGTCGTCTTCACCACACTGCTGTTCTTCTATCTCATCCACTTCGTGCTGCTGCCGTTCGTCGTGGCGGGCGTGTCGGCCTTGGTGCTCACTCCTGTTGTCGATTGGACGGCGCGCAGGACGAGGGCGCCGCGGACCGCGGTCGCGCTAACCCTGTTCTTTGTTCTCGCAGGGGTCGTCGGATTTGCAGGCTACGAGATCGGCCCGGCGCTTGTCGAGGAAGCGATGGGGGTGATCGGCCATTTGCAGAGCATCATCCAGCGACTGCTCCAGGATCTTCTTGGCGAAGGGAGGGTCGACGTTTTCGGGAACTCCCTCTCCGCCTCCGGGCTCGCGGCGACCGTCGTAAACTCCGCGAGAAAGTTCCTCGAGCGCAACGGCAGCGTCGCTTTGCTTCTCGAAGCGGCGTTCGGCGGGCTGTTCGGCTTCTTTCTGGCCCTGACGCTGTTCGCCTATTTCCTCGTCGGAGGCGCCAGCCTGGTGAGAGGCTCCATGGGGCTTTTTCCTCCGAGCTGGCGACCGGCTTTGGCCCGCATCCTGGAGCGCCTCCATCCGATCCTCTTTCGTTACTTCGCCGGAATCGCCGTGGTTGTCGTCTACGCCAGCTGCGCGGCCTATCTGGGCCTCGGAATTTTTCTCAAGCTCCAGCACGCTGGTCTGCTCGCCGGGCTAACCGGACTGCTCGAGATCCTGCCGGTCATCGGTCCGTGGATGTCCGGAATCATCGCGGGATTCGCCGCGGTCGAGCAAGCCAAGAGCGCGTGGAGCATCGTGGCCTATGTGATCTACGCCGTCGCTCTCCGCCTTTCGATCGACGAGCTGATGGCGCCGCTCGTGCTCAGCCGCGCCGGGCGTGTGCACCCCACGCTCATCATCTTCTGCTTCCTCGCCGGCGGGCTGCATTACGGCATACCCGGCGTGATCCTCGCCATCCCCACGGCGCTGACCGTCAAGGTGGTTCTGGCTACTGTTTACCAGGCGCCGAACTCATAGGCCGCAGCGACGCCGGGGCAGAGCCTTCGCAGGTCGGCGAATTGCTCGAGATCAAGCGGACGATTTTGTCGCCGAGATCGACAAGCTGGAAAGGTTGTGTTCAATGACAATTGTTGGTCGTAGCCCCTCCGCGCCGTCGGGCCGACAGGGGCCGAGGAGCATGAATGACGTCCCGAGCCGACGAAGAGCCGATCGGCGTCGAACTGCCGAAGTCCCTCAGGGCCACGCGCAACGGCGCCGTCGCTCATCTCAGCCTCGCCCGCCCGGAAAAGCGCAACGCGCTCGATGACGTCACCGTCCTGGGGCTCGAGACCTTCTTCACCCGCCTGCCGAAAGAGATCCGCGCGGTCGTGCTGACCGGCGAAGGCGATCACTTCTCGGCCGGGCTCGACCTCTCCGAGGTCGCCGGCGAGCGCGATCCGCTCGAAGGCGTTTTGCATTCGCGCATGTGGCATCGGGCGTTCGAGGCGATCCAGTTCGGCCGCACGCCGGTGATCGCGGCGATGCATGGCGCCGTCGTCGGGGGCGGCCTGGAATTGGCCGCCGCGACCCACATCCGCATCGCCGAGCGCTCGACCTATTACGGGCTGCCCGAGGGCCAGCGCGGCATCTTTCTCGGCGGCGGCGGCTCGGTGCGCATCGCCCGCCTCATCGGCGTCGCGCGGGTCATGGATATGATGCTGACCGGCCGGACGCTCAGCGCCGAAGAGGGCCATCTGGCGGGCGTCACGCAATATCTGGTCGAGGACGGCAAAGGATTCGAGAAGGCGATGGAGCTCGCCGCCAGGGCCGCGTCCAACACGCCGACCACCAATTTCGCCGTCCTGCACGCGCTGCCGCGCATCGTCGAGAGCGATCCGGCGAGCGGGCTCCTGACCGAATTGCTGATGGCCTCGATCGCCGAGATGAGCCCCGACGCCCAGCGGCGGCTCAAGGACTTTTTGGAAAAGCGCGCGGCCAAGGTTCTGCGCCAAGAGTGAGGCGCCGCGAGAAGCGAAAGGCTCTCGCTGCCGGGCGGTGGGATTTCGGCCGGCGCCGCAACCCTTCCTTGCCACCGCCGCCGACGGCGAGTAGAATATGACCAGATTTCTGGTCAGGAGGCGAACGGTCATGCTTACGGTCAACCTGGCTCATGCGAAGGCCCATTTGAGCGAGCTCCTGGACAAGGTGGAAGCGGGCGAAGAGGTCGTCATCACCCGCCACGGCAAGCCAGTGGCGCAAATGCGGCAGGCCGCCTCCCCGAAGAAGCCGCTGGATCTCGAAGCGCTTGCCGCATTCCGCGCCACGCTGCCCCCTCAACGGGGCTCGAGCGCCGAGTTGATCCGCAAGATGCGAGACGAAGGGTATTAGCGCGAGGAGCGAGTGATCTATCTTGATACGAGCTTTCTCGCGCCGCTCGCTATTCCAGAATCGACCAGCAACAGCATCACGGCGTTTGTCGGTAGGCTGCCGATCGGCGAGCTTGCGGTGAGCCATTGGACCTTGGTCGAGTTCTCCTCGCTGATCGCCCGGAAGGTTCGCGCGCGCGAACTGGACGCACAAGGCGCCGCCCGAGCGGCCGCGCGAGTTGAGGCTACGGTGGAAGCGTCCTTCGCCGTACTGCTTCCGAGTTTCGGCGATTTCGTCCTCGCCAAGCGATATCTCGGCAAATTCGAAACCGGCTTGCGCGCGCCGGAGGCTCTGCATCTCGCGATCGCCTTCAACCGCGACGCCACCGCGTTCTACACCCTCGACAACAGGCTCATAGCTGCCGGGAAAATTCTCGATTTGCCCGTCAGCGCGGGGATCCGAGCCAAGTGATTTACGGGCCGCCGCACCACGCGGATTTCTCAGAGCGGCGCGGTAACGACGGCCATCGGGGAAGGAGACGATGACGCGGATCAAACTGACCTTCGGCCCGCCGGGGGTGACGGTCGAGCGCCGCGCCGACGGGGCGATGATCGTCCGCTCGCCCAATCCGCTCCCGGCCCATCCCGACGCGATGACCGACTGGCTCGACCATTGGGCGAAAGTCGCGCCGAACAGAGTTTTCTCGCCGAGCGGCGCGGCGACGGATGGCGCAAGGTCGTTTACGCCGAGGCGCGCGATGCGGCCCGCCGCGTCGCGCAGGCGCTGATCGACCACGGGCTTAACCAAAAGCGGCCGGTCGCCATCCTCTCCGGCAACAGCGTCGATCATGCGCTGATCGGCCTCGGCGCGATGATCGCCGGCGCGCCCTATGCGCCGGTTTCGCCCCCCTATTCGCTCGTCGCCAGGGATTTCGCCAAGCTCAAGGCGATCATGGCGATCCTTGCCCCGGGCCTCGTCTTCGTCAGCGACGGCGCGCCGTTCGCCGCCGCGATCGAGGCCGCGGTCCCGAAAGACGTCGAAATCGTCGCCGCCGTCAACCCGCCCCCGTCGCGGCCGTCGACGACGCTCGAGAGCTTCCTGGCGAAGCCCGCGGGTCCCGCGGTCGACGCGGCGCAAGCGAAGGTCGGGCCGGACACGATCGCAAAACTGCTCTTCACCTCAGGCTCGACCGGCGCCCCAAGGGCGTCATCAACACCCACAGGATGATGACCTCGAACGCGGCCATGGTTCGCGCCGTCAATCCGAGCTACGGCGACGAGCCGCCGATGCTGCTCGACTGGCTGCCGTGGAGCCACACGTTCGGCGGCAACAACAATTTCAACCTCGTGCTCTCGAACGGCGGCTCGTACTATATCGACGACGGCAGACCCGTGCCGGGCGCGATCGAGGCGACGGTCAAAAACCTCCGGGAAGTGTCGCCGACCGTCTACTACAACGTGCCCAGGGGCTTCGAAATGCTCTTGCCCTTTCTCACGGCGGACGAAGGCTTGCGCAAAAGCCTGTTCGCGAGACTGCAGTCCTTCGTCTATGCGGGAGCGGCGCTGCCGCCCCACGTGCGCGAGGAATACGAGCGCCTCGGGCGCGAGACGATCGGCGAAGCCGCGCCGATGCTCACCTCGTACGGCTCGACCGAGACAGGCCCCTCCGCGGTGACGGTGACGGAGAAAGCATGCGCGCCGGGCGTCGTCGGCGTCCCCAATCCGGGCGTCGAAGTGAAACTCGCGCCCAACGGCGACAAGCTCGAGGCGCGGCTCAAGAGCCCCAGCATCACGCCCGGCTACTGGCGTGAGCCCGAGCTGACCAGGGCGGCCTTCGACGAGGAAGGCTATTACAAGATCGGCGACGCCCTGCGCTTCTTCGACGAGAGCGACCCCGAACGCGGCTTCCTGTTCGACGGCCGCGTGGCGGAGGATTTCAAGCTCGCGACCGGCACCTGGGTCAGCGTCGGCCCGCTCAGGCTCAAATTCGTCGCCCATTGCGCGCCCTATGTGACGGACGTCGTCGTCGCCGGCCACGACCGCGACGACGCAACGGCTCTCGTCGTGCCGAACCTCGCGACGTGCCGCGAGCTCGCCGGGCTGGACGGCGCCGCAAGCGAAACGGACGCGCTCGCCCACCCGAAGGTGCGGGAAAAGTTCTCCGCCCTGCTCGCCGCCTTCAACAGGAGCGCCGGCGGCAGCTCCGGCCGCTTCGCCCGCCTCATCCTGATGGATGATCCACCCTCGCTCGACACTGGCGAGCTCACCGACAAGGGCTCCATCAACCAGCGCGCCGTGCTCGCCCGTCGCGCGGAGATGGTCGAGGAGCTTTATGCGGAGACGCCGTCGCCGCGCACCATCGTCTGAGCGGGCGGCCGCATGGGTCGCGTCGTCGCCGCCGTCATCGCGAGCGTGAGCGAAGCGATCCACGATGAAGGACCGAGGCAGCTCGGTTTTGGGATCGTCAAGGCGAAACCGACCGTGAAAGGAGATAAGGATGTTCCTTGCAGCGCTGACGCGCCCGGTGGCCAAATCCGGCGTCGCCGCGATTATCATGACCCTCATCGCCGCCGCCGCCTCAGCCCAGACGAGTGCGCCGCCGGTCGGCCACGCGGAGGCGACGCCCGACAACGCCATCCTTCTGACCGTCTTTCTGCGGCACGACCAGTCCCGCCCGCTCGGCGAGCTGGACGCTCAACTGGCGAGACAGGGATTCTTCAAGGCGTTTCCTCCGCCGGGCGTCGAGGTGGTGAGCTGGTATGTCGAGATGGGCATCGGCCAGGTGATCACGCTGCGCCTGCCGGCGTCGCGGCTCAGAGAGGTCAACCGCGTGCTCGAGGACACCGCCTGGGGCGCCTATCGCACGGAGTTCTATCCGACCTACGACTTCAAGCCGATCGGGATGGCCGAGCACCAGAGGGCGCAATAGCGCGGGCTCCCTCTGTCCGCGTAAGGTGGGAAAGAGGACGCCCATAGGGCCTCGAAGGACGCACGTCTTCCGACGGGCTACGGCGCAGTATGGGGAAGCATGCGCCCGTGGATGGCGCCGGGACAGATGGGCGCCCGCTCGATGAGCGTCAGTCCAATGCCTCTTCGAGGAGCCGAGCGCCGCAGGGGCCGGCATGATAGCGGATCGGTTTTCGCTCGCCCACTAGACCTTTACGACCTCGCCGCGCTCTACCAAGCCACCCATGACGCCTTCATCGATCTCAACCGCGAGCGCATAAGCGTCGGCGGTTGATTCGGCGCTCGCGGCTTCGTCAACCGCATCGCCGTCATCTGCGCCTGTTGCCGCGATGTCACACGTTCCGGCGACCGTGGAAAAACGCAAGTAGCGTATTGACAACGCCCAACCGACAACGGATCGATATGTTTATTGGAATACAGCGTTAGGGGCGCTGACATCTGCGACAGGCGGGGCACATGAAACGCGACGCGCAAAATCGCTATGATCGATTGAAGATTCGATGGCTGGAGGCGGCGGTTGGAGCGGTGATCGCGCTAGCGCCTCTTGGCGCCTGGGCTCAGACCGCGCAACCGCCGTTTCCACTTCCGGCCGTGGCGCTGCCGGCGAACGGATCTCCATATTCCGATCCCTTCGTCTCCTCGCTTAACATGGTTTCGGCCACCCAAGCGGCGCAACCGACCTGGATGACGCCGCTGGTGACAGTCACGCCGCGCCTCGAACAGGAGTTCCGGCTTGATTTCTATGACCAGCAAAACGGGACCGGCAGCGAGGGGAACGGCCAGCGCATCGTCAATTACGGGGGGCCGGGCGGCGCGCGGGTCGAGTTCATCCCTGCCTGGAACTTGGAAGTCATTGTCGCGTCTCCGCCTTACGAGACCGCCAGCGGCCCCAGGGGGGACGCGCAAGGCTGGGGCGACTGGCCAGCCTTTCTTGTCAAGTACCGCTTCCTTTCCGCCAACAAGGACACCGGCGATTACATCGTGACCGGCTTCTTTCAGATGTCGGACCCGTTGGGCACGCCTGGAAAAATTTCAAACAATGTTCTCACCGCGCAGCCGACCCTCGCTGTAGGCAAAGGCTGGGGTGATTTTGATGTTCAGTCGACGGTCAGCGTGCAGGTTCCGGTCGCCGCGCTCTCTTCAAAGGGCAACACGCCCGAAATGAACATGAAAAACTTCGGCGATCCCATCCTTTGGAACACCGCCTTCCAATATCATTTCATGCAGTACTTTTGGCCGGAGCTCGAGGTCAACTACGTGTACTGGCCGAACGGGGAGCACAGCGGCCTCAGCCAAGTCCTGCTCACGCCGGGCATCATATTGGGGCGCTTCAAGATCGGCCAGGACAGCCCGACCCGGCCGATCAACCTGATCTTCGGCACCGGATACCAAGTGGCGGTGACGTCAAATCCGGTCATCAAGAACAATTTCGTCGCCACCTTACGGATCACCTTCTAGCTTCGGCGTGACGGTCCGCCCCGACGCCCAAACGTCGGTCGTCTGCTTCACCGGCGACAGCCTGCGAGGCTCCCCACGGTGAAGGCGTCGGGATTGACCGTCCCCCGCACGAATGCAAATAACCGCCAGTGAGACGCCCGAACCGGTCGACATGATGTCGGAGCACAGGGCGACATCGCATCGGAAGGTCCGCGTGACTTCGTCGGAATGGGCAGCTTAGATCGGGTACGCATTGAATTGCGCGCAACCGGCCCGAAAATGGGACCCTCTTCCAGCGGAAGGGCTGGTCCCGCTCATTCAGCAGAAGGCCGCGGTTTCGCGTCCCCGCGAAACCAAGCAAGAGGCTGCGCCGGTCGCCGCGCCCGTCGATGGGCCGGACGAGCGGACGTCTTGCTCCTCGGGAGGATTGAGGCATGACCTGGTCGAACGTCGCCAAAGGCGCCGCACTGGTCGCGCTTCTGTCGTCCGCGCCGACAGGGCTCGGCGCGATGCCGATCGTCGGCGCGAGTCCGGCCAGCGGCATCGATGACGGTCTGATCCAGACCGTCGCACAGATCCGGCCGGGCGAAGCAGCGCGCCTCCACGGCGCCCGCAGCGCGCCCGCGAAACGCGCCGCACCTGCGAAGCGGGCCACGGCCGTGAACCGGAGCGGGAACGCGAACCGGAATGCGAGCGCTGAGGTCAACCTGAACCGCAACGTTCACCTCGATGGCGATCGCCCCGGGCTTCCCGGCTACAAGCCTCCAACCGTCGTGGGCGGCGGTTGGGCTCGTCCGGACTGGTATCTCTGGACCCCGGGCGGCGCGATCGCGGCGGGCGTGGCGCTCGGGTTCGTCACCGCCGCGACCGCCACCTGGGCGACGCCCCCGCAGCCGGGCCTGTGCTGGTTTTACACCGATCCGAGCCAGCAGGACGGCTTCTGGGACGCCTGCCCCTGAGCCCGCAATCCGCCCTCGTTTCCGCACCAGGTCATGGTGGTGGCTTTTTCCGAATATCCGATTTTTCAAATGGGCGAGCTTGCTCGCGGAAGGCCCCGCACAGACAGTGCCTCACGCGCGCGCAAGTCAAGCCGGGCGCGACAGGCGCGCGCAAGCACCATCAGCACTCTCTTGACAAACAAGCCCAAGGTTCTTATTATGTTCTCATCGTTGCAATCGAGAACGCTCTTGTCCGCTCCCCTCGAAACCGCCCCGACCCCGCCCGGAAATTGCTTGCTCGCAGTCTCGAGGGCTGCGCTTCGAAGGAAGACCTCCTTTGAGATGTCGATTAGGCCTGGACCGAGCCGCCCCAGTGCCACGAAGGCGCCTTTGGGCCGATCAGCCCCTGCTTTCATCCGTAAGCCTCCGATAAACTTCAGTTAACTTGTGAGATTTTCGGAAAGAACTGGAAAGAAACTTAGATTTTTGGAAACCTTTGGAAGGCCTGACGGAAATTTTCGGAGCCTTTCGGAAGGCGTTTCCGAATAATGGTCGTCGCAAGGGGCGCCGTGGTCCGTCATGGCGAGCGACGATGGTTCCAACGATCGATGACGCTTCCATTTGATCGGAACCTGTTCCAGCAACGCCCGCCATCGGGGCGCAGCCCGTACCCAGGGAAAACGGCCGCGCTCGAGGCTCCCGGCTTCCTTGGATTTACGCCCGCTGCGGGTCTTCAGCTTCGCTCGGGTCCCAAGCCGCGAGGCGCGCGAGACGTCTCGACCGCGGCCGCCGCCAGCCGGTCGATCGCATCCCGGTCGCCGGGAAAGCCGGCTTCGATCCAGAGCCCCCGGAAGGCGCGAAGGACTTCTCCCACCCGCGGACCCGCTTCGACGCCGCGGGCGATGAGGTCGCTTCCGCTGATCGGAAGCTCGGGCGCCGGCGCCTCGCCGAGGAAGCGGTCGGCGCTCGCGAAGGCGGGATCGTCCGGAGGAGCGCCCGAATCGGCATGGGCGAGTGTGAGCGCGTCGCGCGCGGCCTGGCGCCCCGCCGAAAACAGGAGGACGCGCAGACGATCCTGCGGCGGCGGGCTCAGGATCCCGTGCATGGCGGTCAGGGCCTCCGCCGCTTGCGCGATGCGGTCATATTCCGCGTTGGCGAGGCGAAGCCTGTCGCGGAGGCGCTCCGCGTCTTCCGGAATCAGGGCGGCGAGCGCCGCGAGCCGAAGCAGGGCGTCGGCCCTTGCGCCGCGCGCCCGCTCGATCGCGACGGCGCGATTGAAGCGTCCCGTCCGGGCGAAGCCGAGCGCCGGATCGAGAATCCCGCTCTCGCCCATCGTCTGAAGAACCGGGCCCGCATGGGGCGCGACGACGAGCTTGAGCATTTCCGCGCGCACCCTTTCGCGCGACAGCCTCGCGGTCGCGAGCCGGTTGCGGATCGCGGCGGCGAGTCCTTCCGCGTCGAGGGCGCCCTCGCCGGACCGCGCGGAGAAGCGAAAGAAGCGCAGGATGCGAAGATAGTCCTCGCGAATACGGGCGTTCGCGTCGCCGATGAACCGCACTCGCCCGGCAGCGAGATCGACGAGCCCGCCGACGGGATCGTGCACCATGCCGTCGCGGCTGATCGACAGCGCGTTGATCGTGAAGTCGCGCCGGTGGGCGTCCGCCGCGAAGTCGCGGCCGAAAGCGACCTTGGCATGACGCCCGTCGGTCTCGACGTCCTCCCTGAGCGTCGTCGTCTCGATCGGCCGGCCGTCCATGATCAGCGTGACCGTGCCGTGCGAGAGGCCCGTCGCGGCGACCCTGAAGCCCGCGGCGCCGGCGCGCCGGATCACCTCGTCCGGCAGCGCGGTCGTCGCCAGATCGAGGTCCTCGGCCTCGAGGCCGAGGATGAGATCGCGCACCGCACCCCCGACGAGGCGCGTCTCCTCGCCTCCGCCGTTGAGCGCCTCGAGCGCGCGTGCGAGCCGACCGCCCGTCAGCGGTCGAAGATCTCGAAGGCGCCCGTCCTTCAGCCCCGGCAGGCGGCTCATTCGATCCGCCCCGGCACCAGCACGCCGTTCTCCTCGTGCGCGGGTACGTAAGTTCCGTGTCCGCGCGGCGCGAGAAGATCCAGCGTGACCAGTCCGAGCACCGCGGCGGCGAGACCGATGAGGGTGAGAACGGACACCCGGCCGCTCGTCCAATGCTCGACCTCGAGAGGGTAGCGCGCACGCAGGATCAGATAAACCGCGTAGGCTGCGAACGGACTCAGGAAGAGCGCAAGCGGCTCGAGGAGGGTCCGTCCCATCAGGAAAACAGTTTCTCGTACAGGTTGCGCAACATGCCTGCGGTGGCGCCCCAGATATAGCGCCCCCCATGCGGCATGGCGTAAAATTTTCGCAACTTGCCCCGCCATTCGCGTTCGTCAAGGCGGTGATTCGCCGGATCCATCAGGAACGCGAAGGGCGCCTCGAACACCTCGTCGACCTCGCGGCTGTTGATCGCGAGGGTAAACAAGGGATCGATGAGCGCCACGAGGGGGGCGATGCGAAACCCGGTTCCGGTGAGGTAGGGGTCGAGCCAGCCGAGCGGCTCGATAAAGCGCTTTTCGAGGCCGATCTCCTCGCTCGCTTCGCGGTATGCGGCGGCCTCGGGCGTTTCTCCCGGGTCGATCTTGCCGCCGGGAAAGGCGACCTGGCCGGAATGGGCGCGCAAATCCGACGCGCGCAGGGTCAAAAGAACGGTGAGCCCGTCCGGACGCGCGACGATCGGCGCGAGCACGGCCGCCGGACGGGCTCCCGCGACGACGAGGGCGGCCGGCGCCGCCCCGTTGAGCGAGAAGTCGCCGACCTTCGGCGCCCAGGCGCCCCCCAGATCCTCGGCGGCCGGCGCCGGGGCGAGCTTGCGCCGCGCCAGCGCGCGCAAGGCACCGGGAGTGAGAAGCGCCGGATTGCTCAAAGCCCCTCGATCTCGCTCATCGGACACATCGGAAAGAACGCTCCGCTCGAGCGCACGCCGAACCACGCCTCCTCGCCTCGGCGCTCGGTCACCCCGAGATCCACGAGATCGTAGTAGAGCGCGCGCTTCACCAGCGCAAAGAGATCGCCCCGCACCCGGACGTAGGGCTTCAGGCCTTCCGCCGCGTCCCTCTCGAACCGCAGCGGATGTCGCTCATCGACGGTCACGTGATCCTCGACGTTGGTGCGGAAGGTCAGACGGGAGTTGCCGCCGGCCTCCTCGACACGCATCTCGACCGCCAGAAAGGGCGCGTCGTCGACCCTAATCCCGACTTTCTCGACCGGCGTCACGAGGACATACCGATCGCCGTCCTTGCGGAGAATGGACGAGAAGAGTTGGACCAACGGCAGCCGGCCGATCGGCGACCCGCAGTAGAACCAGGTTCCGTCGGCGGCGATGCGCATGTCGATGTCGCCGCAGTCGGGCGGGTTCCACAGATGCACGGGAGCCGGGCCGCGAGCCTTGCGGACTGCGGCCTCGGCAAGTCCCTTGATCGCGCCATCCGGAGAACGAGCGATCTCCGCCTTATTCTGGCGCCTGTTTGTGGGCGAGTTAGTCGTGGGCATGGTAAGGGGATCGGCCTAAAGGAAACCCGCCCAATCTAGTGCGCCGTGCGCCAAAGCGAAACGGCTCGTGGTTTTGTGACGACGAGGAAGACAGGTTATGAGTGCGACCAACGCCGCCGAGACGAGCGTGTTGACCCGGGAGGTCGACCACGCTCTCGAGCGCATTGCGGCCTCCCGCGCCGAAATCGGCTCCGTCATCTTCGGCCAGGAGCGCGTCATTGACCTGGCGCTGACGGTCCTCCTCGCCGGAGGCCATGGGCTCCTCATCGGCGTGCCGGGGCTCGCCAAGACGAAGCTGGTCGAGACCCTCGGCATTGTCGTCGGGCTCGACGCCTTGCGCGTGCAATTCACCCCCGACCTGATGCCCTCCGACATCCTCGGCTCCGAAGTCATGGAGGAGGGGCTCGACGGCAGACGCGCCTTCCGCTTCATCCGGGGGCCGATTTTCGCCCAGCTGCTCATGGCGGATGAAATCAACCGGGCGAGCCCGCGGACGCAGTCCGCCCTCCTGCAGGCGATGCAGGAGCATCATGTCACGGTAGCCGGCGTGCGGCATGATCTGCCGCGGCCGTTTCATGTTCTGGCGACGCAGAACCCGCTCGAGCAGGAGGGCGCCTACCCGCTGCCGGAGGCGCAATTGGATCGATTCCTGCTGCAGATCGACGTCGGCTATCCAGACAGGGCCGCCGAGCGCCGCATCCTGATCGAGACGACCGGGGAGCGCGAGACGAGACCGAGACAGGTCATGACGGCCGAAGATCTTTCGGCCGCCCAGCGCCTCGTGCGGCGCGCGCCGATCGGAGATCGCGTCGTCGAGGGCATCCTCGATCTCGTGCGCGCCGCGCGGCCGGGCGAGGGCGACCCGGAGTTGTCGAAGGGGATCGGCTGGGGTCCGGGTCCCCGGGCGGCGCAGGCGCTCATGCTCGCCGCCCGCGCCCGCGCCTTGGTGGACGGCCGCCTGTCCCCGTCGCTGACGGACGTCGAGGCGCTCGCCGAGCCGACCCTCAAACACCGCATGGCGTTGACGTTCGCCGCGCGCGCCGACGGAGAGACGGTGCCCGGCGTGGTCGACCGGCTCGTGGCGAAGATTTTGCGACGAGGCTAAGCCGAACAAAGTTCACCGGACCGCCGAGCGCAAAATGACCCTTTCCCCTTCGATCCGACAGGAGGCCGCCGCGCTCACGTCGCGCCTGCCGAGCCTCGTCATCGCCGCCCGCAATGTGGCGCAGACGGTGCGGCACGGCGTTCACGGACGGCGCCGCGCCGGATCCGGCGAAACCTTCTGGCAGTTTAGGCCATTCATCTCCGGCGAACCCTCCTCAAGGGTCGATTGGCGCCGCTCGGCGCGCGAAGAGCACGCCTTCGTGCGGGAGCGGGAGTGGGAGGCCGCGCATACCGTCTGGATCTGGTTCGACCGATCGGCGTCGATGCGGTTCGGATCGAGTCTCGCCCTGGCGACGAAAATCGACCGCGCGGCGGTGATCGCGCTCGCCTTCGCCGACCTGTGCGTTCGCGGCGGCGAACGCGCAGGGCTCCTCGGATTGACGCGCCCGACCGCGAACCCGGGGGTTATCGAGCGCTTCGCCGAGGCGATCGCGACGGACGAGCGGCTGCATGGCCCGTCTGACGCGGCTTCGCCGCCTTTGGCGCCCGCCGCGGCGCGATCGATGGCGCTGCTGATCGGCGATTTCCTTTGCGAACCCGAACAGACCGAGCAGGCGCTCCGGGCGATCAGCGCCGAAGGCGCGATCGGCGAGCTCGTGATCGTCGTCGATCCGATCGAAGAAACATATCCATTCTCCGGCAACGTGGAGTTTCTCCATCCGGACAGAAGCCTTCGGCTCCTGCGACCCAAGGCGCAGAACATCCGCGAGGCCTATCTCGCGAAGCTGGCGGCGCACCGGGAGGCGCTGCGGGCCATTTGCGCAAGCCTTGGCTGGGGCATGAGCCTGAGCCGCACCGATGTCTCGGCGGCGGAGATTTTGTTGGCGTTGCGCGTGCGCCTTTCCGCTCCCGACCTCGGAGTCGCGTAGGGGGCCGCCTGACAGGTGTTCAGCATTCCGCTCATTTTCGCCGCCCCCGCCGTCCTGGTGACGCTCCTCGGACTCGGCGTGCTCTATTTCCTCTTGCGCGTGACGCCGCCGGCGCCCCGCCGGACAGTGTTCCCTCCGCTGCGCCTTCTCATCGGGCTCGCTTCGAACGAGACGGAGCCGGCGCGCACGCCCTGGATTATCCTGGCTTTGCGCATGGCGGTGGCGACGTTGATCATTCTGGCGATGGCGCAACCCTTGTGGAACAGCCTCGCTGGCCTCGCCGGCGCGGGGCCGCTCCTGGTCCTGATCGACGACGGCTGGGCGAGCGCGCCGACATTCGAGAAACGAGTTGCCTTCGCCAGACAGCGTATGGAGGCGGCGGCCCGGGCAGGCCGAATCGTCGCGATCAAACCCCTCGCGGAAGGAGCAAGGGAGATCGCCCCGCTCGACGCCGCCGGGATCGAGGGCCGGTTGCGCGCGCTCGCGCCGGCGCCCTACGCGCCGACTCGCGCGGATTCGATACCGGCGATCGAGCAGTTTCTCGCGCGCGAACCGAAAACCGACATTCTGTGGATCGCCGACGGCGTCGAACTCGGCGGCGCGAGCGGCTTCGCCGCGCGGGTTGCATCTTTGCGCCGGTCGGTCGAGGTCGTGACCGACGGCGCCGGCGCGCGCGCCATCGCCGGCGTCGAGAACGAAGCCGGCGCCTTGGCGACGCGCCTTGTCCGCTCCGACGAACGCGCCCCGGCAAGGGGCCTTGTCCGCGCGCTCGACGCCCGCGGCCGCGAAATCGCCCGAGCTGCGTTCGACTTCGGCTCGAAGCTCGTGACCACCAGCCGTTTCGAACTGCCGGTCGAATTGCGCAACGAAACCACGCAGGTCCTGATCGAAGGTGAACGGTCCGCCGGCGCGACCTGGCTCGTCGACGACCGTTCACGGCGACGGCGCGTCGCCATCGCTTCCGGCGCGAGCGTCGACCAGCCCCTGCTTTCCCCGACCTACTACCTCAAGCGGGCGCTGGAGCCCTTTGCGGACATCAGTGAATCGCACGATTCGGCGAGCGACCCCATCGTATCGCTGCTGGCGGAGGGGCCTTCGGTTCTCGCGCTCGCCGACATGAGCGTTGCGCCGGGACCAGAGCACGACGCGATCGTCAACTTTCTCGACAAGGGCGGCGTTCTTCTGCGATTTGCCGGCAGCCGATTGGCAGCCGGCGACGACGACCTCATCCCGTGCGATCTGCGGCGCGGCGGGCGCCAGCTCGGCGGAGCGCTGTCCTGGGAAACTCCGAAACACATCGCTCCTTTCGCTCAAGGCAGCCCGTTCTTCGGCCTCGCCGCGCCTAACGAGGTGACCATTACGCGACAGGTGCTGGCCGAGCCGACGGCCGGCATCGACCAGAAGACCTGGGCCCGGCTCGCCGACGGGACCCCGCTCGTCACCGCCGCCCGGCGTGGCAAGGGGCTGATTGTTCTCTTCCACGTAACCGGGGACACGATCTGGTCGAACCTGCCCCTGTCGGGCCTGTTCGTCGACATGCTTCGCCGGGTTGTCGCCCTGGCCGGCCCCTCGGTTCAGGCTGCGACGAAGCCGGGCGCCGTCGATCGCACTGCGACCTTCCCGCCCTGGCGCACGTTGAACGGCTTTGGCGCGCTCGGCCCACCGCCTGCCCAGGCGGAACCGATCTCCTCCGATTTCGCCGGCCTGGGCGACGCGATCCATCCGCCCGGATTCTACGGTCCGGCCGAGTCGCCGAGAGCCGTCAATGCGCTCTTGCCCGCGCAGTCGATCTCCCGAGCGGACTACGGGGCGCTCAAAGTGCGGGAGGGGGGCCTCGACGTCACGCCCCCGATCGATCTGCGACGGTTTCTGTTGCCCGCCGCCCTCATCGGTCTCACGATCGACGCTTTCATTTCGCTGTGGATGGCCGGCAGCGGCGGGCTTCGTCGCCGGGGCGCTCTCGTCGCCGTCGCAGTCGCTGCGATGTTCGGCGCCCTGCTCGCTCCGAGCGTGAACCACGCGGCCGAAATTTCCAGCCCCAGCGCGCGCGACATGGACGCGGCGCTGTCGACTCGCCTCGCCTATGTCGCGACGGGCGACGCGACAGTGGATGAGACGTCCAAAGAGGGGCTTATTGCATTGACGCGCGTCCTTGCGGCCCGGACGTCCGCCGAGCTCGCTGAGCCGATCGCGCTCGACCCGGCGCGCGACGAACTCGCCTTCTATCCGCTCATCTATTGGCCGATCGTCGCCGGGCGGCCGCAACCCCGATCAGAAGCGCGCACCCGCCTGGCCGCCTACATGAAATACGGCGGCACGGTCGTGTTCGACACTCGGGACGCCTTGACCCAGCGCCCAGGCGGCGCCCCGACGGAGGAGGCTTTGTGGCTCCGCGCCCTGCTTGAGGGGGTCGACGTGCCCGAACTCGAGCCGCTGCCGCCGGACCACGTGCTGACCAAGACCTTCTATCTGCTCGACCGCATTGTCGGCCGCACCGAGATCGGCCAGACCTGGGTCGAGGCGCTGCCCCCGCCCGATCCGAACGACCGGGTCCGCAGGCCGGTTCGCGCCGGCGACGGCGTTTCCCCCCTCATCATCGTTTCCGACGATCTGGCCGCCGCCTGGGCGAGCGACGCGGAGGGTCGCCCGCTCTTCCCACTCATCCCCGGAGGGGCCCGGCAGCGGGAGCTCGCCCTGCGGAGCGGCATCAATCTCGTCATGTACACGCTGACTGGTAATTACAAAGCAGACCAGGTCCACGCCAAGGACATCATCGAAAGGCTGACTCGTTGACCGTTTGGTCGATCGCCTTCTCTCCTCTGCTGCCCCTGTGGGCGCTTGCGCCCTTGGGAATGCTGGCGCTCGTCGCCTCGATCATGCTCGTCCTGCGCCGTGCGCCCGGCGCTTGGCTCCGGGCGCTCGCCTTCGCCCTTTTGTTCGTGGGTCTGTGCGATCCGAGCCTCGTCCATGAGAACCGCCGACCGCTCAAGGACATCGTGGCGGTCGTGGTCGATCGCTCCGCGAGCCAGTCCATTGGCGAGAGGCCGCGCCAGACGGACTTGGCGCTCGATCGCCTCGAAACCGGCCTGAAGGCGTTGGGCGACGTCGACTTGCGCGTCGTCGAAACCTCGCGCGAGGAATCGGAAACCGAAGGCACCAAGCTCTTCGCCGCGCTCCGGGAGGCGCTCGCCGACGCGCCCCCCGAACGAGTTGGCGGCGCCGTCATGATCACCGACGGCGATGTTCACGACATCCCTGAATTGCCCGCAGCGCTGGGCTTCAACGCTCCGTTGCACGTGATGGTGACCGGCCACAACGGCGAGCGTCAGCGCCGGATCGAGCTCATCGAAGCGCCGCGCTACGGCATTGTCGGCAAGGATCAGGTCATCGCCGCGCGGGTGCTCGACAGCGCAGACCGAGGCGAGCCGGCCAGATTGACGGTTCGCCACGACGGACAGACGGTCGCTGACATCGAAGCGGGCATCGGCGACAGGATCGACATCAAGGTTCGGATCGACCATGCCGGTCCCAACGTGATCGAACTGGAGGTCGCGCCGGTCGTGAACGAGTTGGCGACCGGCAGCAATCGCGCGGTCGTCAATATCGATGGCGTGCGGGACAAGCTGCGCGTCCTTCTCGTCTCGGGAAAGCCGCATCCGGGCGAGCGCATGTGGCGCAACCTGCTGAAGTCCGACGCCAATGTCGACCTGGTTCATTTCACGATTTTGCGGCCGCCGGAAAAAGGCGGGGACGGAACTCCGATCAACGAGCTTTCGCTGATCGCCTTCCCCGTGGCGGACCTGTTTGGCCCGAAGATCAAGGACTTCGATCTGATCATCCTCGACCGCTACGCCCAGCAGTCGATTTTGCCCTACGTCTATCTCGAGAACATCGCGAATTACGTCCGGGAGGGCGGCGCGCTGTTGATGGCCGAGGGGCCAGAATTCTCGACGCCGGAGGGCCTGTTCTATTCGCCGCTGGGCGCAATCGCGCCCGCCGAGCCGACGGGAGACGATCTCGAGGCCCCATTTCGGCCAAGCGAATCGCAAGACGGTCTGCGCCACCCGGTGACGCGCGGGCTCGCCGGGCTTCACGCGCAAGGCGATCCCACATGGGGCCACTGGTTCCGACTGATCGGCGCCAAGACGACGAACGGCCGGACCCTGATGACCGGTCCCGGCGACAAGCCTCTTCTGGTGCTCTCGCGGGTCGACAAGGGGCGCGTGGGGTTGCTTTTGAGCGATCAGATGTGGCTTTGGGCTCGCAACTACGACGGCGGCGGGCCTTATCTCGATCTGCTGCGCCGCCTCGCGCACTGGCTGATGAAGGAGCCGGAGCTCGAGGAAGAGGCGCTGCGCGCGAGCGCCAAGGGCCGGGATATCACGGTCGAGCGGCAGAGCGTGAGCGATCGGGAGCGCGAGACCGATCTCGTCTCTCCGACCGGGACGAAGACGAAGCTCACGCTGACGCCGGTCGCGCCGGGGCTGAGCCGGGCGCATGTGACCGTCGAGCAATACGGACTTTATCGCGCCGAAGACGGCGAGCATGTCGCGCTCGTCAGCGTCGGGCCAAGCAATCCTCTCGAGATGCAGGACGTCGTCTCGACGACCGAAAAGCTGCGCCCGCTCGCCGAGGCGACGGGAGGCACCGTTCGTCGCATCGCCGCCGGCGGGGCCGGCGACGCAGTCACGATGCCCCGAGTCGTTTCGCTCTATCCCGCGCCAAGCTACGGCGGAAGCGACTATATCGGGATCAAGCGGACGGGTTCGACCGAGCTGATCGGCGCCAGCTCCACCTCGCTCGCGACGGGCTTTCTTGGATTGGCGGCGCTGCTCGGCGCGGTGATCGCCGCGTGGCTCCGGGAGAGCGGCCGTCTGGCGCGCGGCGGCGGCAGGCCATCCTGAAGTCGGCGCCGGGCTCTTGAAGCGAGGCTTGCAGGCCGCCTGCGCCAGGGCTAGTTAGACCGCGCTTTGGAGGATGCCCGGCGATGAAGAAAGTCTACGCTACCGCGGACGAGGCGCTTGCCGGCTGCATCAAGGACGGCATGACGCTCATGGCCGGCGGCTTCGGGCTCTGCGGCATCCCGGAGACGCTGATCGAGGCGGTGCACAGGTCGGGCGCCAAGGACCTGACCGTCATCTCCAACAACGCTGGCGTCGACGGGATCGGCCTCGGCATCCTGCTCGAAACCGGCCAGATCAAAAAGATGATCTCGAGTTATGTCGGCGAGAACAAGATCTTCGCCCAGCTCTATCTTGCGGGCAAGCTCGAGCTCGAATTCAATCCGCAGGGCACGCTGGCCGAACGCATTCGCGCCGGCGGCGCCGGCATTCCGGCCTTCTTCACCCGCACCGGCGTCGGCACGATGGTCGCCGAGGGCAAGGAGATCCGCGACTTCAACAACGAGCCCTACCTGATGGAGTCCGGCCTCGTCGCCGACATTTCCCTTGTCCACGCCTGGATGGGCGACACCGAGGGCAATCTCGTCTACCGAAAGACCGCGCGCAACTTCAATCCGCTGATGGCGACGGCAGGCAAGCTCACAATAGCCGAGGTCGAGCACCTCGTTCAGCCCGGCGACATCGAAGCCGACCACATCGTCACGCCCGGCATTTTCGTTCACCGCATCGTTCACGTGCCGAACGCCGAGAAGCGCATCGAACAGCGCACGACGCGCAAGCGCCACGCCGGCTGAACTGAAGGAGAGCATGATGCCCTGGAACCGCGACCAAATGGCGGCCCGCGCCGCCAGGGAGCTCAAGGACGGCTTCTACGTCAATCTCGGCATCGGCATCCCCACGCTGGTGTCGAACCACATTGCCAAGGGCGTTCACGTTCAGCTGCAGAGCGAGAACGGCATGCTCGGCATGGGGCCGTTTCCTTACGAGGGCGAGGAGGACCCGGACCTCATCAACGCCGGCAAGCAGACCGTCACCCAATTGCCGACGACGAGCTTCTTTTCCAGCGCCGATTCCTTCGCCATGATCCGCGGCGGCCACATCGACCTCGCCATCCTGGGCGCGATGCAGGTCTCGGAGAACGGCGATCTCGCCAACTGGATGATTCCCGGCAAGATGGTCAAGGGCATGGGCGGGGCGATGGACCTCGTCGCCGGCGTCAAGCGCATCGTCGTGGTGATGGAGCACGCGGCCAAGGACGGGCCGAAGCTCCTGCATCACTGCACGCTGCCGCTGACCGGCGCGAAGGTCGTCGACCTCGTCATCACCGACCTCGGCGTCTTCACCATCGACAAGCACGGCTATCGCGGCATGGCTCTGGTGGAACTGGCCCCCGGGGTCACGCTCGACGAAATCGCGGCCAAGACCGAAGCGGCTTATCGGGTGGCGCTGCACTGACGCGCAAGCCGGCTGCCGATCGCTCGATGAAGCGCCGGTGGTCGCGGACGGCGGCGGGCAAGGCGATCGAGGAGCAGCGCCGGAAGCCATCCAATTTCCGGGCGCCAATCCAGCCTTTTCAACGGGTTGCGGCACCATTTCCGAGCCGCTTGCACGAGCTTGACGAGCCGGTCTACTCGATCGGCCCGCATGCAGTGCGGGAGATAGCTGCGCCGCGGCCATCCACGTCGCTCGCTCGCATCTTGCGGATGCACGCGCTCCGAGCGCATAACCTTTCCGGGCGCTGATTTAATGTTTTCAATCGTTTGCGGCGCCATTTCCGGCCGACGGCCGACGCGTCGGAAGCCGACGACCAGCTTTGCTTCGCCGGCCCTTTGACCGTGGTCTGCCAAATCCACGAATCGAGCCGGGTGAGTTGGCCGCGAACGGTGGGTACGGCTTCGGCGAAAACAACTGAAGAAGGGAATGGAACAAATATAGAACAAGCTCGCGGCGCTGTCGAGACATTTGTTTGGTTTGTAGCTTATCGGGCGACGGTCTGCTCGTCGAGCCTTTCCATGTGCGGGGCCGCCTCCGCGCTCGAGCGCCGGTTCGGCCTCCTCGTTCATCCGCAGGTTCTCTTCGACGGCGCCGGCCAGCTCGGCCTGCTCGATGCCGAAAGAGACTTGCTCGCCCTGGCGCATCCGGTCGGTCGCGCAATCCTTTCACCAAAGCTTTCTTCTCCGGTCCGACTGGAAGGGCATTATGCCACAGAATTTGGCGTTTGTACACTTTTTGTTCCAATTGGCAAAAGCATCTGTAAAAATCCAAGAGAAGCCCGCACAAAGAAAGCCCGCGAGGCCCGGACGGCGAAACCGCCGCCCATGGGCCTCGCGCACGAGGGCTACTTCTTGACCAGCGGGCAGACCGACTCGGCGAGCTTGCCGAAGGCCTCGTCGCCCTTCATCGTCTTCAAGATCTTGTAATAGTCCCACGGACCCTTCGATTCCGACGGCTTCTTCACCTCCGCGATGTACATGTCGTGCTCGAGCAGGCCGTCGGCGCGAATGGTGGCGTTCTGGACGAAGGCGTCGTTGATCTTCATCTTGTGGACTTCGTCCATCACCTTGTCGGTGTCGGTCGTTCCTGCGGCTTTGACGGCGTTGAGGTAGGTGAGCGTCGCAGAATAGAACGCCGCCTGCGGGAAGGTCGGCTCCCGCTTCATCTTGTCATAGAATTTCTTGGCGAAGGCGCGGGTGCGGTCGTCGAGATCCCAGTACCAGGCGGTGGTCAGGACGAGGCCCTGGGCGATGTCGAGGCCCATGGCGTGGACGTCGGTCAGGAAGAGCAGCAGCGACGCCGGCCGCATGGTCTTGGTGAGGCCGAATTCGGAGGCGGATTTCATGGAGTTGACCGTGTCGGCGCCGGCGTTGGCGAGGCCCAGCACCTGGGCGCCCGATCCCTGCGCCTGCAACAGAAAGGAGGAGAAATCCGAGGTCCCGAGCGGCACCCGCACGTCGCCGACGACTGTGCCGCCGCCCTCCTTCACGACTTTGGCCGCGCCATTCTCGAGCTGCGTGCCGAAGGCGTAGTCGGCGGTGAGGAAGAACCAGCTCTTGCCGCCCTGTTCGAGGATCGTCTTCGCTGTGCCGTTGGCGAGCGCCGTGGTGTCGTAGCCGTAATGGATTGTGTAGGGCGTGCAGTCCTTGCCGGTCAGCGAGGCGCCCGCCGCACCGATCGCGAAGAACGGGACCTTCTTTTCCTTGTCGGCCGACGAGAGGGCGAGGCTGACTCCGGTGTTGGAGCCGCCGAGCAGCATCGTCAGCCCGTCGGTATCCGCCCATTCGCGAAACTTCGACGCGGCGATGTCGGGCTTGTTCTGGTGGTCGGCCGTCAGCACTTCGATCGGCATGCCGAGGACCTTGCCGCCGAATTCGGCGATGGCCATTTTGATCGCCTCGATGCCTCCCGCGCCGAGGACGTCGGCATACGGTCCAGACATGTCGTCGATGTCGCCGATGACGACCTTGTTCGAGGCGGCGGAAGCCCCGTTTGCCGTCAGCAGAGCACAGAGCGCTCCCGCCGCCAACAACAAGCCTTTGCACATTTTCATGAGATCTCCTCCCTGTGGGGCGGCGTATCGACCGTCGGGCGCCGAAAGCCCCAACTGACAAGCGGCATCTAGCGTGCTGCGGCGCCGCAAAGCAAGACGCACGGGCTTTTTTCAGGAATGGCGCGCGCGTCGCGCGCTCTCTATAAGCGGGGTCATGAGAAAAGCCTCCCGGCAAAAGCGAGCGGCGCTTGCGGAGCTCGTCTTCGAGCGGCTGGCGGCGGCCAATTCCGAGCCCAAGGGAGAGCTCGCGTACGTCAATCCATTCACCCTTCTGGTGGCGGTGGTGCTGTCGGCGCAAGCGACCGACGCCGGCGTCAACAAGGCGACGAAAGCGCTCTTTGCAGTCGCCGACACGCCGGGAAAAATGGTCGCCCTCGGCGAGGAGAAGCTCGCCGAGCGGATCAAGACGATCGGCCTCTACCGCGCCAAGGCGCGGCACATCATCGCGCTGTCGCGGACGATCGTGGACGAGTACGGAGGCCAGACGCCGAAAGACCGGGCCGCCCTGGAGTCGCTGCCCGGCGTCGGCCGGAAGACGGCGAACGTCGTCTTGAACACGGCGTTCGGCGCGCCGACCATCGCGGTGGACACGCACGTGTTTCGCGTCGCCAATCGGCTCGGCATCGCTCCGGGAAAGACGCCGCGCGAGGTCGAGGACGAGCTCATGCGGATCGTCCCCGAGCGCTTCCTGCGGCACGCGCACCACTGGCTGATCCTGCATGGCCGCTACATCTGCAGGGCGCGAACCCCGCTCTGCGGCGCGTGCCTCCTCAATGACCTCTGCCTCTACGAAGACAAGACGCCGGCGGTGTGATTCGAGAAGGCCATGGACACGGACTTCGACGTCGTGATCATTGGCGGCGGCGCCGCGGGGATCGGCGCCGCGCGCGCATTGGCGGCGAGCGGACGCTCGACGCTCCTTTTGGAGGCGAGCGCCCGCCTCGGCGGACGCGCCTGGACGGCGGAGATCGCAGGGCTGCGCCTCGATCTCGGGTGCGGTTGGCTGCATTCGGGCGACCGCAATTCCTGGACGCGCGTCGCCGAAGAGGCGGGCGCCGCTGTCGACCGCCGCCGGCCCGCGTGGGGCGTCCAGTACCGGAACCTCAGTTTCTCGCCTGACGAGCAGAGGGCGGCGCATGCAGCGTTCGCCGCCTGGCGGGAGCGGCTGTCTCTCGCCCCGCCGGCGAGCGACTGCGCGGCCGATGCGCTGCCGTCGAGCGGCGAATGGAACAGCTACCTCCAGGCGATCAGCGGCTTCATCAGCGGCGCCCCGCTCGAGCGCATTTCTGTCGCCGACTACCTCGCCTACGACGAGGCCTCGACAGGATCCAACTGGCGCGCGCCGCAAGGGTACGGCGACCTGATTGTCGCCAGTCTGCCATTTCGGACCGTCCTGCGTCTCTCCACTCCGGTCGAGGCCATCGAGCTCGAACCGCGAGGCTTAGCGCTCAAGACGCGGTTTGGGGACGTTCATGCGCGGACCGCGATCCTGACAGTCTCGACTGATGTTCTCGCAAGCGGCGCCATCGAGCTGCCGAGCGCGCTGGACGCCTGGCGCGAAGCGGCGGGCTCCCTGCCGCTCGGCCGCAACGAGAAGCTGTTTTTGGAGGTGGTCGGGCAGAGCCCCTTCGCGCCCGAGACGCAGGTTCTCGGAAATCCGAGGGATCCGCGGACCGCCGCCTATTACATCCGGCCGTTTGGACGAATGGCGATCGAGTGTTTCTTCGGCGGCGAAGGCGCGCAGATGATCGAGGAGAGCGGCCCGGCGGCCGGCTTCGAATACGCGACCGACCAGCTCGCGGCCCTGTTCGGGGCCGAGGCTCGACGCAACCTGCGGCCCCTCGTCGCCTCGTGCTGGAGCCGCACGACCGGCATCGGCGGGGCTTACAGCTATGCCTTGCCCGGCGGCGTGGCGGCGCGGCGCCGCCTCGCTGCTCCCTTCGAAGATCGATTGTTCTTCGCCGGAGAAGCCACCAATGCTCAGGACTTCTCCACCGCGCATGGGGCCCATGACAGCGGGGTGCGGGCGGCCCAGCAAGCGCTCGCCGCGCTTCAATCCGGGAGCGGCGGTCGGGTTTAAGGCGCTTGTCGATGTCGGCGCGCCGCAAAAGTCTTTCGCGGGGCGGACAGCATTGCGGACGCTGCGCTCCGTTCGTCCGATCCGTCATGCCTTCACATGGCCAAGGCCGCCAGCGCCTTGACGTCATTCCGCTTGATCGCCCGCCACTCTGCGTAGAGGCAAGAGGGGAAATACGGCGGTTTGGCCGTCGGAGGCAGGCTTCTCATCATCGGGCGGGAGACGGTTTCTTCTTTTTCGGCGGCGCGCCGTCGGCGGGCAGGGCAATGCCGAGCAGGCGTTCGGCCGCCTCGCGGACCTTCGGGTCCAGCGGGCGCGGATCCAGGGAGACGCTTCTCGGAAAGGCGGTCGGCGATGATGCGCAGCGCGGCCAGCCGACCATAGGGCTTGTCGTTGGCCGGAACGAGATGCCAGGGCGCACGGCGGTTCGACGTCTTCTCGCATCATCTCCTCGATCGCCGTCCTCGTAGTCCTTCCAGCGGGTCCGGTTGCGGAAATCCTCGTAGGACAGCTTCCACCGCTTCAGCGGATCGGTGAGCCGGTCGCGGAACCGCCGCATCTGCTCATCCGCCGTGATATGCAGGAAGAGCTTCACCAGCCGCGTCTCGTCGGCGATCAGCATGCGCTCGAAATCGTTGATCTCGTCGTAGGCCCGCTGCCATTCGACGGGCGTGGCGAAGCCCTCGACGCGCTCGACCAGCACGCGGCCGTACCAGGAGCGGTCGAACACGACGATCTGGCCGTGTTGCGGCAAGCGTTCCCAGAAGCGCTGGAGGTAGTGCAGCGTCTTCTCCCGCTCGGTCGGCGCCGCGATCGTGTGCACCTTGAAGCTGCGCGGATCGAGCGCCCAGCCCAGCCGGCGGACCACGCCGCCCTTGCCCGCCGTGTCCCAGCCCTCGAGCACGACGACAGCCCGATTGGCCGTCCCCAGATAGGCCTGCTGGATGCGTTGAAGGTTTCCTGCATGCTCGACGAGGCGTCGCTCGTAGTCGGCGAACTCCACTTTAGGGAAGCGGCTGGATGTCGGCAAGGCGTGGCCGTCTGAGGACGACGAAGTCGGCAGTTTTCATGGCCGCACGCTCTTGGTCGAAACGCCAGGGGCGACCTCCGAGCTCACGGTCGCGGCGCCCGTTCTCTGGCCGCGTCGGTCTTGGAATTGGAAGTCCCCGCCCACGAGGATGCGTGGTCCCGGCGCTGAGGTCGGAGACGACAGGTTCCCCGGTTCGGCGATCCTCATGAACGTCGCGTCCGGATAAACGCGGTCGCGGTCTATCGGTGGAAGGGAGAATCGGGCCGGCTTCGACATGGGTCATGAGGACCACGCGTGGCGCCGCCGCGCCTCAACTATTGTCCTCCTTCGAACGGCGCAGCGAAGCGCTCCACCAGCCCCGTCGAATGCTCCAGGCCGTCATCTCAGGAGCTTCTCTCTGTCGCGCGACTCCGCTCGGCAGGCGTTCCCGCCGGACGGAACGAGCGTGCCGGAGAAAATCTAGCGGGAACACAAATGCCAACGACTTTGCTCGCCTTGGCGATGAACGGTCGATTTGTCCCGCGCAGCGCGAGCAGCCCGCCGGGCGCCAAGCGGGTGTCTCGGGCGCCCGCGAGGCGAACGCCCTCGACGCTTTGGCCCGCGCCGACACGCTCGCGGGTCGGGATTGTTTTGCGGGCGATTTGCGAGAGGCAGGCACTCGACCTTCGAAAAGCCGACTATCGACCAACTGACTTCGAACCGCCCAAGGGACGTCGACGTCATCAGGGCCGACCGGGCGCCGCTTCGCGTTCCCGGGCAACTCGTAATATTCGATCGCGTCATGCGGACCGAAACAGATTCCTTCGCGCGCGGCCGAGAGCCGCGGAGCACGATCGGCGGTCGACGGCATGGTCGTGTCGATTCCCGACGAGGGGTCGCAGAGGCGCCCATCCGCCCGCGGATCGGCCTCGGTCGGCAGAGAGGATGCGGCGCCGACGGAGGCGAAGACGTGGGCGTACCGGCCGCCGATAAACAACCTTCCGTAGCCGTCCGCGGCCGAGTTGACGGCGCCGTGAACGTCCGCCGCCCGGTCTCCGCCTTCGAGCAGCGCGGGCGCGGTCGACGAGATCATGAGCGAGCCTGCGATCGCGGCGACGGCGGCAAGCCCTTTGCTCGTTCGCCTCCCCGCCCACACCCTCCGCCGGCCTGGGCGGGGCCCGAGGTCGGACGACGCCCGCTTCAGGCCGATGGATGTCGACTTCAACATCGGACGCGCCCGGTCGGGCTCCCCTGCGGCAATTCGGCCTTCGGCCGAATGGCTCCGCGGAATGGAGTCCGGATCAACGGCCAGGTTCGCGGGACGCGCAGGACCATTTTTCCCCTCCGAAGCCGACCTCCCGCTTCTTCCGAGCGGCATTTATCCGCGGCTCTTAACGGCCATCAACTTCCGCCGCCGCTCCGCCAGTCCGGCGACCGCCGTCAATTCGGCGGCGCCTGCCAATCTATCCCGGCGGCCGCATGCGAATTTTTGCACACAACTCCGCTACGCGCAAGGCGACACGGACGTCCGATCCGACGGTCGGGCGCGATTGACATTCCCCAATTAAAGAGCGCCTCCAACGGGGTTGCATAGGCCGCGGCGAGCCTCACTCTCCGGCGACGGCGGGGTGCGCCGACACGGCGGCCGCGTCGCCCAAAGGACTCGACCCCGGCTACGGAGCTGCGCCGATCCACCCGGCCAGATCCTTCTCCGCCCGCGCCGACAGCGCGCGCTTCCGCGCGAGGCCTCGCTCGGGCCCGCGCAGGCGCGCGCCCGTCCCGTGAATCCCTGCCTCTGCGATCGGAGGAAAGAGGCCAAAATTGACGTTCATCGGCTGGAACGAGCGCGGTCCGGCGTCGATGCTTTCGACGTGACCGCCGGTGATGTGGTTGAGGAGCGCGCCGATCGCCGTGGTCGCCGGCGGCGGCGAAAGCGCCCGCCCGAGTCGCTCGGCGGCGGCGAGGCGCCCGGCGACCAGCCCGATCGCGGCGCTCTCCACATAACCTTCGCAGCCGGTGATCTGCCCGGCGAAGCGCAACCGTGGTGCGGCTTTTAACCGCAGCCGCCCGTCGAGCAGTTTCGGCGAATTGAGGTAGGTGTTGCGGTGGATGCCGCCGAGTTGCGCGAACTCGCCGCGCTCGAGGCCCGGGATCATGCGGAAGATGCGGGTCTGCTCGCCGTATTTGAGCTTGGTCTGAAAGCCGACCATGTTGAACAGGGTGCCGAGCGTGTTGTCTTGCCTGAGCTGCACGACCGCGTAGGGCTTGACCTCGGGCGCATGCGCGTTGGTAAGGCCGAAAGGCTTCATCGGGCCGTGGCGCAGCGTCTCGCGGCCGCGTTCGGCCATCACCTCGATCGGCAGGCAGCCGTCGAAGTAGGGCGTGCCCTCGAACTCTCGAAACTCGGTCTTTTCCGCGGCAAGCAGGGCGTCGACGAAGGATTTGTAGGCGTCGCGGCTCATCGGGCAGTTGACATAGGCGGCGGCGTCGCCGCCCGGGCCCTCCTTGTCGTAGCGCGACTGCATCCAGGCGACGTCCATGTCGACCGAGTCGCGGTGCACGATCGGGGCGATGGCGTCGAAGAAGGCGAGGGACCCTTCGCCGGTGAGCGTCCCGATCGCCTCCGCGAGCGCGGGCGACGTGAGCGGGCCGGTCGCGACGATGACGCTGTCCCAGTCCTCGGGCGGCGGCAGGCCGGAGATCTCGCCGCGCTCGATGGTGACGAGCGGGTGAGAGAGGACGGCGGCCTCGACCGCGGCGGCGAAACCGTCGCGGTCGACGGCGAGCGCGCCGCCGGCCGGCACCTGATGGGCGTCGGCGCTTCGCATGATGATCGAGCCCAGCGCCCGCATCTCGCGATGCAGCACGCCGACCGCGTTGGTCGCGGCGTCGTCGGAGCGGAACGAATTCGAGCAGACGAGCTCGGCGAGGCGGCCTGTGCGATGGGCGGGCGTTCCGCGCAAAGGGCGCATTTCATGGAGCGCCACGGGAACGCCGGCTTCCGCCGCCTGCCACGCCGCCTCCGAGCCGGCGAGGCCGCCGCCAATGACGTGGACGGGACGCATGGGCAGCTTCTTCACAAAGCCCGGCCGCAGCGTCAAGCGGGAGGCAAAAAGAGCGAGCGCTCGATTGTTCAAGAGCGCTGTTGGGACGGGCTCAGTGAACGACGCCGAGGAACGAAGGGTCCGCGAGAAGCGCTGTGCTTTTGCGATCAAACAAATGTCTGTGATCCAAGGGATATCCCTATTCACCAATTAGCCACAGTGAGCCGGCTAAGTGAAGATCAAGTCGAGCACCAGCCTCGTCTTCATTGGTCCGCCTTCGAGGAACGCCCCGACAATGAATTTGACCAGTCGAATGGAAGTCAGCAGTCCATTCTCAGGCCCGAGGGCCGACCTTGGTCGTCGGGCAAGAGCGACCGACACGGCAATCATCGGAGTCGTCGTCGTCGCGGGACTCTATTTCGCTCGAGATGCGCTCGTGCCTATGGCGCTGGCTGTGCTGCTCAGTTTTGTCCTTGCGCCATTGGTGGACCGCCTTATCAAATTGCGGGTGGGTCGCACTGCGTCCGTAATATTGGCGGTCGCCCTCGCGATTCTGCTGCTGGTCGCGCTCGGCGGTGTCATCGGACGGCAGGTATCGCAACTGACGGACCAACTGCCTGCGTATCAAGCGGTCATCACTCGCAAACTCGAGACGCTTCGCAGCTCGACGCTGGGCGCTCACGTCGTGCAAAAGGCTGCAGACGCTCTCGAAGGCCTCGAGAAAACAACCACGGTTCAAGCGAACAACGCGCATCCGAATGAAGCTTCCGGCGCCAAACTCATGCAGGTGGAGGTTCACGAACCTCCGCCGAATCCGGTTCAAATTGTGCAGAGCGTTATCGGCGCGTTGTTTCCCCCTCTGGCGACGGCCGCGGTCGTCGTCGTTTTCATCATTTTCATTCTGTTGCAGCGAAGCGATCTCAGGGACCGCCTGATCAGGTTGGTCGGATCCCATGATTTGCACCGGACCACAGAAGCGCTTGATGAGGCCGCGCGCCGCTTGAGTCAGTATTTTCTGGCGTTGACGGGCATCAATGCCGCCTTCGGCGTCGCGATCGGCGCCGGCCTTTATTTCATCGGCGTGCCGAACCCGGCGCTTTGGGGGATCGTGGGCGCGGTCTTGCGTTTCGTTCCGTATGTCGGCGCGCTCATAGCCATGGCGATTCCGCTGGCTCTCGCGGCAGCGGTCGACCCCGGATGGAAAATGATGGCTGAAACCGCGCTGCTTTACGTGGCGCTGGAAGGCCTTATGGGTCAGGTCGTCGAGCCGAGATTGTTCGGGCACACGACGGGCATGTCGCCTCTGGCGATTATCGTGGCTGCATCGTTCTGGACGCTGTTGTGGGGCCCGCCGGGGCTTCTTTTGTCCACCCCGATAACGGCTTGCCTCGTCGTTCTCGGACGACATGTCGAGAGCCTCAACTTCATCGAGCTGCTGCTTGGAGACAAGCCCGCCTTGACGCCAGTCCAGAGCTTTTATCAGCGGGCGCTCGCGTCCGACGTCGATGAAGTCGCCTATCAGGCGGAGGAGCTGTTGAAAGGGATGCCATTGCTGCGCTACTTTCAAGACGTCGCGTTGCCGGCGCTTGCGATGGCGCAGAGGGATGCCGGGCGGGGCGTCCTGGATCGCGACCGGCAGCTCGAGGTCTACGCCACCGTCGAAAAGATCGTATCCGAGCTTGCCGGTCCTCCAAACTCGGCAATCGCGGTCGCCAATGACGAGGGGAATGTTGGCGATGTCGGCCAGCGAGAGGCCTCGCCTCGGCCTTTTTCCGTTCTTTGCATCGCTGGAAGGACGGCGATCGACAGCGCGGCTGCCCTGATCCTGGCGCAACTCCTTCGGGAGCAGAACGTGCATACGCGAGCGACTGAAGCTCCGGCGAATCATGCGCCGGATTTTCTGAGCATGCCCGCTGAAGATTGCGACGCCGTCTGCCTCGTTTATCTGAATGCCGAGTCCTTGGCGCCTTTGCGCTATGCCGTTCGCCGACTGCGCGCGAGAGGCGCAAGGGCGCCGATCTGCGCCCTCGTTTTTGGCGGTCCGCCCCCGCCCTCGTCTCCAGCGCTCGTCGAAGCGGATGCGCTCGTCACGACCTTGGAAGACGCGCTCTCCTTTTGCCAGAAGGAGGCCGCGAAAATCCGGCAGGAACCTGCCCAGGCGGCGTGACCGGAAAAGGTCAAAGGTTTCCTCCCAACATAAGACAAAAGCGGCCCCCGAAGGGGCCGCCTCTGCGACGCCGCCCGCGCGACATTATGCTGATCCCGATCAGGCTGTCTTCATCACCAACTCGCGAACGACCTGCTCGATGTCGCCCCGGCGGATGCCGATGTCGCTGAGCTCGCGGTCGCTGAGCTGGCTGAGCTCGCGGACCGCGTCGCGGTAGCGGCGCCAGGCTGCGAGCTTCTCGGAAATGCTCTTGAGGCTCGTCATGTCAGTCTCCTTCGATCAGCATTTTTGCTGCACCGCAACATGGACTGCGACGGACGCCGGGGGTAGGCCTCCGAGCAGGAGCCAGGAATGCAACATTTGCATAACTCATTTCGCCAAAAGTTCACTTCTCGGCGTCCTGGCGCCTGAGGGCGCTCGCCTGCGGGGCTTCCGTGCGAGCCCGATGGGATACAAAATTGTTCAAGTGGCCGTAGTTATGTGAATATCTCATGACGCCGACCGGCCGCGAGATCATCCGTTTTGGTCGTTCCGTTCCGCGTGACTACGAATTACAATATGGCGCGCGCTTGATTTCGGCCGCGCGAGCGGCGAGCACTCGCGCGCGCCCGGAGGACCCTCCAGATGGATAACCTGATCGCCCGCGTCGCCACCGCGGCCAACCTGCCGCCGGAAGTCGCGCGCAAGGCCGTTGCCCTGATGGCCGATTTCCTCCAGCGCCAGGCCTCCGAGGACGCCGTCAAGGTTCTGTTCGAAAAGGCGCCGGAGTTGCAGGCGATCGTCGCCTCGGGCTCGACGACTGGCGGCGAGGGCATGGGATTTGAACTCAAGGGGCTGATGGGCATCGCGGCCGGCGCGATGGGCGGCGGCGGCGGCGAACTCATGGCGCTCGGCGGCGAGCTGATGGGCCTCGGACTCAACATGGATCAAATTCATACGGTCGGCAGAGAAGTGTTCGGCTACGTGCGCGAGGTCGCGGGCGATGAGACGGTCGGCGAGATCATCGCCTCAATTCCGGGCCTGTCGCAGTTCATCTGAGGGGAGTTCCGGAATTGAGCGCGGACGCGGCGGTCTTCCCGGCCTGGAGCGAAGCCAATTGGCGCAAAGGCCGCCGAGGCGGCGCTGAAGGGCAGGAGCGTGGAGAGCCTGCCGTCCACGACCGCCGAGGGAATCCGCATCGAGCCGCTCTAATCGCCGGCGGACGGCCCCGGCCGCTTGGCCCATCGGGGCCCTGGCGGGTGATGGCGCGGCTCGACGATCCCGACTCGCGCGAAGCCAACGCCCAGGCGCTCGACGATCTCGCCGGCGGGGCGGGCGGCCTCGCCGTCGTTTTCGCCGGCGCGGTCGGCGGTATGGCTTATCCTCGAGGGAAGGACGTCGCGCGGTCAGGCCTGGATCGGCGTCCGCGCCAACGGCCGCCGCCTCAGCGCCTTGTCGTGGCGACTGCATCCGGCCGACCTAGATATGTTAATCTTTCATGGCGCGGGCCGAGTGCCCGCGACCCCGCCGCTTTCGTCGTTTCGTTCCGCGCGCCGAGGAATTACTATACCGCGTGCGCTTGATTTTCGCCGCGCGAGCGGCGACCTTGCGCGTCCGGAGGAGCCCAAATGGATAACGTGATCGCCCGCGTCGCTACCGCGACAAATCTGTCGCCGGAGGTCGCGCGCAAGGCTGTCGGCCTGCTCGCCGATTTCATCCAGCGCGAAGCCTCCGAGGAGGCCGTCAAGGATTTGTTTGAAAAAGCGCCGGAGCTCCAGGAAATCGTTGCCTCGAGCGCGTTGACCGGCGGCAGGGGCATGGGGCTTTCTCTCAAGGGGCTGATGGGCATCGCGGGCGGCGCGATGGGCGGCGGCGGGTTGATGGATATCGCGGCCGGCGCGATGGGCGGCGGCGGGTTGATGGGCATCGCGGCCAGCGCGATGGACGGTAGCGGGCTGATGGCGCTCTGCGGGGACCTCATGGGCCTCGGTCTCAGCTTGGATCAGATCCAGGCGGGCGGCAAAGAGGTCTTCGCCTACGCGCGCGAAGTCGCAGGCGACGAGACGGTGGGCGAAATCACCGCCTCGCTTCCGGGCCTGTCGCAGTTCATCTAGGGGGAGTCGCGGCATTGGGCGCGGCAGCGGCGGTCTTTCCCGCCTGGGGCGAAACCGACTGGCGCAAGGCCGCCGAGGCGACGCTAAAGGGCAGGAGCCTGGAGAACCTGGCGTCGGCGACCGCCGAGGGAATCCGCATCGAGCCGCTCTATGCGCCGGCGGACGGCCCCCGGCCGTCCGGCCCGGCAGGGCCATGGCGGGTGACTGCGAGGCTCGACCATCCCGATCCGAGTGAAGCCAACGCGCAGGCGCTCGACGATCTCGCTGGCGGCGCGGACGGCCTCGCCGTCGTTTTCTCCGGCGCGGTCGGCGCGCACGGCTTCGGCTTGCGGGCGAGCGATTCCGCGACCTTGCACGCGGCTTTCGAGACCGTGCGCTTCGACGCCGGAGCGCACTTCGAACTCGACGTCGGGCCGGACGGCGCGGACGAGGCGCTGAGCTTCGCCGCGCTGATCGAGCGATCGGGCGCGCGCCCCGCCGACTGCGCCGTGTCGTTCGGGCTCGATCCTTTCGTCGCCGCGGCCCGCGGCCCGTTTCCGGCCGACTGGGAAGCGCACGCCAAGCCCTACGCCGACGCGACGCTTTCCCTCCGCGCGCGGGGCTATGCCGGCCCGTTCGTCGCAGCGGATGCGAGAAGCGTACATGCGGCGGGCGGGGCGCCGAGCCAGGAGCTCGCCTTCGCGCTCTCCGCCGGAGTGAGCCTCCTGCGCGCGCTCGAAGCCGCGCAGGTTCCCCTCGACGAGGCGCGCGGCATGATCGCCTTCCGCGCCGCGGCCGACGCGGACGAGCTCGTCACCTTGTCGAAGCTCCGCGCGCTTCGCCTCGCCTGGGCGCGGATCGAGGAGGCCTGCGGGCTCGAGCCGAAAAAGGTGCGTGTCGAGGCGCATAGCGCGTGGCGGATGATGACCGCGGGCGATCCTTACGTGAACGTCATGCGCGGGACGATCGCCGCCTTTGCGGCCGGTCTCGGCGGCGCCGACAGCGTCTGCGTTCTGCCGCACACCCTCGCCGTCGGCCTGCCCGACAGCCTCGCCAGGCGTCTCGCCCGCAACGGCCAGCTGATCCTGTTGCGCGAGTCCAATCTCGGCTTCGTCGCGGATCCGGCGGCGGGAGCCGGCGGTTCGAGGCGTTGACCGGCGCGCTCTGCGAGAAAGGCTGGGCGCGCTTTCAGGAGATCGAGGCGCTCGGCGGCTTGCCCGCCGCGCTCGCGAGCGGCGCTGTCCAGCGGCAGGTCGGCGAAGCCGCAGCGGCGCTGAGGCGCCGCGTGGCGCGGCTCGAAACGCCGATCACCGGCGTCAGCGCTCACGCCGACCTGGCCGAGACGCCCGCCGAACTCGCGCCGGGCGCGCCGGAGCGCGAACGGATCGCCGCATCAGCGGGCGCGCTTGCGCCGATGCGGCTGTCCGAGCCGTTCGAAAGCCTGCGGGACCGATCGGACGTCCTCGTGCGGGAGACCGGCGTGCGGCCGAAGGCCTATCTCCTCGCGCTCGGCTCGGAGCCCTCGCACCGGCGCCGCGTCGCTTTCATGCGCGAATGGCTCGAAGCCGGCGGGATCGAGCCGATCCATGACGGCGCGGCGGCGACGCTCGAAGACGCCGTGCGCCGGATGACGTCGAGCGGCGCGTCGATCGCCTGCCTCTGCGGCGACGACGAGGCTTACGCCGCACAGGCGGAGGCCTGCGCCAGGACGGCCAGGACGGCGGGGGTCAAGGCGCTGTGCCTCGCCGGACGTCCGGGGGACGCGGAGGCTAAGCTGCGCGCGGCCGGGGTCGACGACTTCATCTTCGCCGGCGGCGACGCGATCGCGTCGCTCGGGGAGCTCTATCGGCGCATCGGCGCCTGAAGGCGCGCGGGAAGAGAACGATGAGCAAAATTCCCGATTTCTCCAGAACGCCCTTCGCCGTTTCGTCGGCTTCGCCGCGCTCCGGCGAGACGCGGGTGTGGACGACGCCCGAAGGCATCGACGTCAAATCGCTTTATGGCCCGGAGGATCGAGCCGGGCTGGATTTTTCGCACGACTGGCCGGGCCTTCCGCCCTATCTGCGCGGGCCCTACCCCACCATGTACATCAACCAGCCCTGGACGGTGCGCCAGTACGCCGGCTTTTCGACCGCCGAGGAGTCGAACGCCTTCTATCGCGCCAATCTCGCGGCCGGCCAGAAGGGGCTGTCCGTCGCTTTCGATCTGGCGACCCATCGCGGCTACGATTCCGATCATCCGCGGGTGGCCGGCGACGTCGGCATGGCCGGCGTCGCGATCGAACTCGATCTATGACATGCGCACGCTTTTTTCCGGCATCCCGCTCGAACTCGATGAGCGTGTCGATGACGATGAACGGCGCGGTGCTGCCGGTCATGGCGCTGTTCATCGTGGCGGCGGAAGAGCAGGGCGTTCCGATGGCGGCGCTGTCGGGGACCATTCAGAACGACATTCTGAAGGAGTTCATGGTCCGCAACACCTATATCTATCCGCCCGCCGCCTCGATGCGCATCGTCGCCGACATTTTCGCCTTCACCGCGGCGAACATGCCGAAGTTCAATTCGATCTCGATCTCCGGCTACCACATGCAGGAGGCGGGCGCGACCCAGGATCTCGAGCTCGCCTACACGCTCGCCGACGGGCTCGAATATCTGCGCGCCGGGGTCGCCGCCGGAATGAGCGTCGACCAGTTCGGCCCGCGCCTGTCGTTCTTCTGGGCGATCGGCATGAACTTCTTCATGGAGGTCGCCAAGCTGCGCGCGGCGCGCAAGCTGTGGGCCGGACTGGTCAAAGGCTTCGGTCCGCGGTCGGACAAGTCGCTGCCCTTGCGCGCCCATTGCCAGACGTCGGGCTGGTCGCTGACCGCGCAGGACCCGTTCAACAACGTCATCCGCACCCAGATCGAGGCGATGGCGGCGACCCAGGGACATACGCAGTCGCTGCACACCAACGCGCTCGACGAGGCGCTGGCGCTGCCCACTCCGTTTTCCGCCCGCATCGCGCGCAACACCCAGCTCTTCCTCATCGAGGAGAGCGGCACGAGGCGCATCATCGACCCCTGGGGCGGCTCCTTCTACCTCGAGCGCCTGACCGCCGAGCTCGCGGCCAAGGCGCAGGGCCACATCGACGAGATCGAGACTCTCGGCGGCATGGCCAAGGCGATCGAGCTGGGCCTGCCGAAGCGCCGCATCGAAGAGGCGGCGGCGCGCACGCAGGCGCGCATCGAACTCGGGGCGGCAGACCGTGATCGGGGTCAATGCTTTTCCGCCGACCGTCGAACGCGAGCTCAATGTGCTCAAAGTCGACACCGCGAGTGTGCGCGCGATGCAGATCGAAAAGCTCGAGCGTCTGCGCGCCGAGCGCGACGAGGCGAGAACGCAGGCGGTACTCGCGGCGCTGACCGAAGGCGCTCGCGGCAAGGCCAACCTTCTCCAGCTGTCTGTCGAGGCGGCGCGAGCGAAGGCGACGGTCGGCGAAATCTCGCTCGCGATGGAGAAGGCGTTCGGCCGCCACGTCGCGGAAATCCGCGCCATCTCCGGCGTCTATCTCGCCGAGGCGGGCCCGGCGGCCGAGGCGAACGAGCGCGTCATCGCGATGACCCGCGCCTTCGCCGAGAACGAGGGAAGCCGCCCGCGCATCCTCGTCGCCAAGATGGGGCAGGACGGACACGATCGCGGCCAGAAAATCATCGCTTCCGCTTTCGCCGACCTCGGCTTCGACGTCAGGATCGGGCCGCTGTTCGCGACGCCCGAGGAGGTGGCTGCGCTCGCTGCGGAGAGCAAGGCCCATATCGTTGGCGTCTCATCGCTCGCGGCGGGGCACCTCGCGCTCGCGCCGGCGCTGAAGACGCGCGCTCGGCAAGGTCGGACTGGGCGAGACGATGATCGCGGTCGGCGGCGTCATTCCGGAACAGGATTTCGCGCCGCTTCGCGAAGCAGGCGTCGACGCGATCTTCCCGCCCGGGACGATGATCGCCGAAGCTGCTCAAAGCCTGATCGAGCAACTCAACGAACGGCTCGGCTACAGCCAGCGCGCTCAAGGCTGAAGGAAGCGGCAAAGGGCGACGTCCCGGAGTGGCGCGCCCGTCCTCGCCGTCGCGAAGTTCCCGTAACGGCGCCTGACCCAAATCGGAACGGATTTGCTTGACGTCAACGGCGCCGCGTTTGCGGCCGCTTGCGCGACACTCGCGCGGGCGAGCGATATTAGGCGACGCGCCATGACCGACATCATCGTCGAAATCGTAGATCGGGTGATTGTCCACGCGCAGAGCATGCTGGACGACGGCTCTTATGACTGGCCGGCGTCGCGGGCGGCGCTGGAGAAAATCCTCGCTGACCTCGAGGCGCGATCGCTCGGCCACCCGAACCTCGGGCGACTGCGCCAATTCATCGCGCAGCGCGAGAACGAATGGAATGTCCGCGGCAGCGACACAAAATGCTGCTGATACGCGCGAACTCTCGGAGAACGCGCATATTCCGAGCGGCGAGCGCCGATCAAAACTCCCTGCGCAACTCTCTTGACACGCTACCGCGACTGCAGAACAATTTCCTCCATTCGGCAAACAACGCGTCTACGCGGTCGCGTCTCTCATCGAGCGGCGGCTTGAAGCGCGTACGCTGGCAGCCCGCGGTGCAGCCGCTCGACCGCCGGTCCTGCCGCCTATTTGATGGGGAGGGGCCTTTTCGATGGCGACCGCGAGTGGGCGAAGCGCGCGCGTCCGGAGGTTCGTGACTCGCCGCGGGGCGCAGTTGGGCTTCACCGAACTCGGGTTCGGCGGCGGGCCGCTCGGCAACCTTTATCGACCGATGACCGAGAAAGAGGCGCGCCTGACGCTCGAGACGACATGGGCCTGCGGCTGTCGCTACTTCGACACTGCGCCGCTCTACGGGCTCGGGCTCTCGGAAACGCGGCTCAACGGTTTCCTGCGTCCGAAGCCGCGCAATTCCTATTTGATCTCGACCGAGGTCGGCCGGCTGCTCGAGCCTTGCCAACCCAAGGAGCGCTCTTGCAGAGCGCTTTCTTCGAAACGCCGTCGCGTCGCGAACGCTTCGATTATTCCTACGACGGCGTAATGCGTTCGCTCGATTTCTCGCTCGAGCGCCTCGGCCTGGACACCGTCGACATCGTGTTCGTCCATGACGACGACATCGCCGGCCACGGCGGCAAGGAGTCACGCAACGGGCGCCTGGTCGACCTCATGAAAAGCGGATACCGGGCGCTCGAGAAACTGCGGGCCGGCGGAGCGATCAAGGCGGTCGGAGCCGGCGTCAACGACTGGGAGGCGGCTGAACAATTCGCGCGTCTGGGCGAGTTCGACATCTTCCTGGTCGCCGGGCGCTACACGCTGCTCGACCAGGACGCCCTGACGAGCCTTCTGCCGATGTGCGCGGACAAAGGCATCGGCGTCGTCGTTGGCTGCCCGTTCAACTCGGGGATCCTTGCAACGGGCGTCAAGGCCGACTCGCACTACAATTATGGGCCGGCGCCGAACGGGGTGAAGGAGCGCGTGCGCCGGATCCATCAGATCTGCAAGGCGTTCAAGGTCAAGTTGGCGGAAGCGGCGCTGCGTTTTCCGCTCGGCCATCCGTCGGTCATCAGTGTCATCCCCGGCGCGCAACGTGCGAGCGAGGCCAACGCAACGCGGAAATGATGAGCGCGAAGATTCCGCCCGCGCTTTGGCGGGCGCTCAAGGACGAGAAGCTGATCCGCGCGGACGCGCCGACGCCGCACTGAAGTCGGGCCTTAGAACAGGCCGACGATTTCGCCGTCGACCACGCAAATCCGTTCCGCCGCGGGGGTCCGTGGCAGACCGGGCATGGTGCGGATGTCGCCGATCAACACGACGACGAAGCCCGCGCCGGCGCGCAAGCGCAGTTCGCGCACCGTCGGTCTTGTGTCCGCTCGGTGTGCCGAGGAGGGCCGGATTGTCGGAGAGCGAGTATTGCGTCTTGGCGACGCAGACCGGCAGCCCTCCCCAGCCGGCTGTCTCGAGGTCATGGAACTGCGCACGCGCGGAATCGGTGGCCACGTGTCGTCGGCGCTGTAGATTTCGCGTGCGATCCTGCGCGTCTTCCCGACAGGCTCATCGCGTCCGGATAGAGCGGCCGGAAGTCGGCGGTCCCGCTGTCGGCGAGCGCGACCACCGCATGCGCCAGGTCCTCGCAGCCAGCGCCGCCCCGGGCCCAATGGTCGCAGACGACGGCCTTGACGCTGGACCCGGCCGCGGCCTCGCTCCTCACGAAATCGAGTTCGGCGTCGGTGTCGCTGGCGAAGCGGTTGAGGGCGACCACGACCGGCACGCCGAACTTGCGCAGGCTGGCGAG